>NZ_JAIMIB010000027.1 GCF_019966515.1 Roseovarius aestuarii
TTGTCCATCTCGACCCCGATGGTGCCGCGGTCGAGCTTGCGGTCAGCAAGCTGTGCCGAGAGGTAATCCATCGGGTGACGCTCGGTCGATTGCACGTAGTGGTCCGGGTAGCCGATGATGTTGGCGGGGTCCATGAAACAGGTCCTGAGAGCGCCATTGGCATCCTGCCCACGCCCGTACCAGATCGGCTCGCCGTCCATTCCCAGCACGACGCATTGATGTACATAGAAGGACCAGCCGTCATAGCCGGTCAGCCAGTTCATGTTGGACGGATCAGAGACAATCAGCAGGTCGAGCTCGCGCTCGGACATGGCGGCGCGGGTTTTGGCGATGCGGCTCTCGAACTCAACGCGGGAGAAATAGAGCTTCGGTTCTGGCATGGAGATATGTCCCGTATTCTTAGCTGGTAAAAGTGGCGCCGAGGCCTACAGCCCCGGCCCGCTGACGTGCAAGCGTGGCAATCGCAGTGTCCTGCACACCGGTACCGGTCAGGTCGGCGATGATGAGGTCACTATCGGACTGGCGGCCGGAGGCCTTGCCCGCAGTGATGTCACCCAGTTCGGCAAATACCTGATCAGCGGAAACAATACCCGCCTCGATGGCGCTGCGCAGCTCGCCCTTGACGGCGCATTGCAACTGGCTGTCCGGCACGTAGATATCCGCCCGGCCAAGACAGGCCGGGTCCAGCTCGACCTTATGTTCCTGATCCGAGCCCATGGCGATGACAAGCTGTCCGGGCTGCACCCAGTCGCTTTGGACCAGCGGCGTGGACGAGGGCGTCGTGGTGACGACGATATCGGCCGAACCCACGGCATCCGCCGCATCGGCGCTGGCGGTCACGTCAATGCCCAACTCATCGCGGAGCTGCGCCGCAGTTACTTCGGCCCTGGCGACATCGCGCGCCCAGATCACCGCGCTTGTGATCCCCCGCACGAGCATCAGCGCCTTGAGTTGCAGCCGCGCCTGCACGCCCGCGCCGAGCACACAGACGCGGCTCGCATCCTGCCGCGCCAGATGGCGTGCTGAAACCGCCCCTGCCGCAGCCGTGCGCACATCCGTTAGGTATCCATTGTCCAGAAGCAGCGCCTCGAGCACGCCCGTAGTGCTGGAAAACAGCACCATCAGACCGGAGGTGCTGGGCAGGCCCAGCTTTGGGTTGTCAAAAAAGCCGGGGCTCATCTTCATTGCAAAACTGTCGATGCCGGGCACATAGGCGGATTTTACGCAAACCTCGCCGTTATGATCGGGCACCAGCAGCGTCATGATCGGCGGCATCACCACCTTGCCCCCGGCCAGCGTGGTGAACCCCTGTTCGACACACTCCACCGCGTCGAGATCCAGCGGCACCAGTTCGCGCAATTCAGCTTCGGTCAGTATCTTGATATCCGGCATTTACCCCTCCCCCGAAGTCGCCTGTGTCACGTCCACATCCTCGCCGGAGATGATCCGGTGATGCAGCTTCATGTCGATATTCTGCCCGCTCACCAGCACCACGCATTTCCCCGGGGTCTCGATCTTGCCGCTCATCAGCGCGGCGATGCCCACACTGCCCGAACCCTCGATCACCTGCCGCTCCTGCCAATAGGCGTGGCGAATGGCTTGTGCGATCTCGGCCTCGTTGACCAGCACGACCTCGTCCACCAGGTCGCGGGTCATGGCGAATGTATATGCATTTTCCAGCCCGATGCCGCCGCCCAGACTGTCCGCAAGCGTTGCCAGTTCCGGCACCAGAACGGGCTTGCCCGCCTGCAGGCACTCGTACATCGCCGCGCCGCGCTCCATTGAGATGCCGATGACCCTTATGCCGGGCCGCCGCGCCTTGAGCGCCGCCGCCACGCCCGAGATCAGCCCGCCGCCCGAGAGCGGCACCAGAACGGTCTCGACCTCCGGCATCTGATCCAGCAGTTCCAGCCCCAGCGTGCCCTGACCGGCGATGATATCGGGGTGATCGAAAGGCGGGATCATGGTCATGCCTTCCTCGGCGACCAGCCGGTCCACCTCGACCTGTGCATCGTCTTGCGAGCGCCCTATGATGCGCACCTCGGCGCCCTGCGCCTTGATCCCGTCGATCTTGTTCTGCGGTACCAGTTCCGACATCGCCACGATGCAGCGCACCCCGGCCTGTGACGCCGCGTAGGCCAGCCCGCGCCCGTGATTGCCGGTGGACACACCGACCACACCCGCGGCTTTCTGCTCGTCGGTCAGCGAGAGCACCGCGTTGGTCGCGCCGCGCAGCTTGAAACTGCCGGTGATCTGCATCTGCTCCAGCTTCAGATGGATATCGCCCCCGGTGATCTCGGACAGTGCGGGCGAGGCGACGGTCATCGTCTCGCGTACCCGGCCCCGGATGCAGCCGCGCGCAGCGGCAATGTCCTGAACGGTAATAGTCGTGCTCAAGGTCGTGATCCGTTTCTTGTTGTCTATAGGTCGAAAATTCGGCCTTCGCCAGTGATCGTGGTGGTCAGGGACAGGTGGCGCAGGGTGCGCCAGACCATGGCCTGGTTCGAGGTCACAACCGGCACGCCTATCTGTCCTTCGATCCGCCCCGCGCATTGTGCCGCCCTGAGCGCAGTGCAGGAGATAAAGAGCGCTTCGGCCTGCGGGTGCATCGCCTCGGCGCCGGCGGCAATAACGCACTCCTCAGACACCCGCGCCATTTCCCGGTCGTCATTCATGCCCAGACAGGCGGAGGAGACGACCTCGAGCCCGTTGGCCTCGAAGAACCCGACCAGCTCGTCGGTTACGTCCACGGTGTAGGGCGTCAGTACGCTGATCCGGCGCACGCCGAGCGCGGCAAAGGCATCAAAAGCGGCAGAGCTCGGTGTTACGCAAGGCGTGCTGGGTTTGGCCGCGTTCAGGTGCTTTTCCACCACGTCATTACCCAAAACCACCGACGCCGCGGTACAGGCATAGGCGATCACATCGAGCGCTTCGCCGGGAAATATCTGCGCCGCCGCCTCGGTCAATCGCGGCCCGGTTTTCAGCAGGCTCGCCGGTGTCGTCGGATTCTCGAAGGCGATGCGGGTGGCATAGACGCCGACCTGAGCCGGGTCTATGAGCCGCGAATAATCCCGCTCGGTGGTGTGATCCGTTGCCAGCGCCACCAGCCCGACGCGGAAGGGCACCGGACGGGGGTCAAGCTGCACCGGGCAGGGTGACAGGGTGGATTGGATATCAAGCGCCATGCATCACCTACACCACCAGAACCGGCGCTTTTGCCAGGCTCGTGACCTTATGCGAGACGCTGCCCAGAAGCACGCCCTCGAGCGATCCCAGCCCGCGACTGCCGACAACGATCAAATCGTTGCCATGCTCTTCGGAAAAGCTGACGATGGTGCGCGCGGTGGGTCCACCCTTGACGAAGGCGCGGATCTTCTCGCATCCGGCCTCGCGGGCGATGGCGGCACCGTGTTCGGCGACCTCCTTGGCGTGATTGCGCATGATTTCGTCAATATTATCAGGGTCTCCCGCGTGCAACGTGTACATCGAGCCCTCCAGCACGGAATGATGCCGGTAGAGCGTCAACACCGTCAGCTCCGCGTCACAAAGCGCGGCCAGCCCGGCGGCCGTGCGCAGCGCGTTGACCGCCCCGTCCGAGCCGTCGAAGGCAGCAAGTATCGATGTGAACATGGCTTCGCTCCTTTACTTGGGGAAGGCGACGTCACGCAGGAACAGCGCCACCTGCGGGAAGAAGATCAGCAGGACCGACACCATCAGCAGCATGATCACGAAAGGCGGCGTGCCCCGGATTACGTCCAGATAGGGCCGTTTGAACACCGCCACCGCAGTGAAGATATCGCAGCCGAAGGGCGGCGTGGCCGAGCCGATCGCGGCCTGCAACGTCACCAGCGTGCCCACCAGGATCGGATCGAGCCCGGTCTTTTCCACCACCGGCGCAAAGATCGGCACGAAGATCAGTATCACCACGATCGGGTCCACGAACATGCAGCCAATGAAAAAGGCGATGGCGATGGTGAAGAGCACCCCGACCTGCCCCATCTCATCAATGCCGAGCGCACCCAGGATCTGCTGCGGGATCTGCGCAAACGACAGCACCCAGGCAAAGGCCGCCCCGGCACCGACAAGGATGAAGACGACCGCCGTGACCATGCCGGTCGACAGCGCCACCTGATAAAGATCGGTGATCTTCATCGTCCGGAACACCACGGTTTCCAGAAAGACCGCATAGGCCACGCTGATCGCCGCCGCCTCGGTCGGGCTGAAGATGCCGAAGAAAATGCCGCCGATGATCAGCACCGGAAACCCAAGCGGCCAGAGCGCGCGTTTGACCGCCTCTGCGCGTTCGCACCATGTGGCGGCGGGCTCGGTCGGCACGTCTTTGATCTTGGCGTAGATCATCGAGTAGATCGAGAACATGACCAAGATCAGCAGACCGGGCCCCAGACCGGCGATGAAAAGCTCGGGGATCGAGGCCTTGGCCACCACGCCGTAAATGATCATGCCGATGCTGGGCGGGATCAGGAAGGCGATATCGCTGGAATTGACGATCAGCGCCAGCACGAAACTGTCCTTATAGCCGCCCTTCAGCATGCGTGGCCTGAGCGGCGTGCCCACCGCAACCACCGTCGCCTGGGTCGAGCCAGAGACCGCGCCGAAAAGTGCGCAGGCCGAGGCGGTGCTGACTGCCAGCCCGCCGCGTACATGGCGCACGAAGGCCATGACCATGTCGATCAGCCGCCCGGCGGATTGCCCGCGCGTCATGATATCGGCAGCCAGAATGAACATCGGCACCGCGATCAGCGACGAGGGGCGGATGCCGCCCAGCATCTGCTGGATCATGAACTCGGTCTTTTCGATTGTGCCAAAGAGCTCCATCACCCCGATAAACGCCCCGGCAATCAGCGGCACCATCATCGGAAAGCCCAGAAGCAGCAGGACGACCATCACGGAAAACATCACAAGGGCCATGATCAGAGCTCCAGTTCCAGTTCCCGCGCCTCGGCTTCGCGCAGATCGGTGGACAGGTAGATTTCGCGTTCCTGCAGGTTCTTGAGGAAGGTCAGCGCGTATTGAATACCGGTGACAAACAGCCCGATCGGCACCCAGAGGTAGCTGACATAGACCGGGATCCCGAGCGCCGGATAGACCCGCCCCTTGGCATACATGCTGAGAATGTACTGCACCGCGTACCAGGCCAGCAGCAGCATCAGGGCGGCGGTGACCGCGGTGATCACGATCATCAGAATCTTGCGGGCCTTTTCCGGCAGCGCGTCCGAGATCGCCGACATCCGGATATGCCTGCCGTGCCGCGCGGCATAGCCGATGCCCGCGAAGGTCACTAGCAGGATGAAAATGCTGTTCAGTTCTTCGGCGAAAATGATCGAATGGTTGAAGATGAACCGGCTGATTACATTCGTGATGGTATTCACTGCCATCAGGATCACGCCAACAGCCATGATCACGCGCTCCAGCGCGCCGATGCCCCGATCGATGCCGTCAATCAGCCCTGTCAGGCCCGATTTCTGTTGCGTCGCTTCGCCCATGATCTCTCCCCCCGGGACTGCGCAGATTTGCCGGATTGCTGATCCTCAATCCGTAAATTGCAGGGTCGGGCGGCCCGGTCACAATCGCGCAGGCCGCCCGAAATCGCTGGTTACTGCTGCGCCGCAACCAGATCCTTTTTCATCTGTTCGAGGATCGCCGCCCCACGCTCACCGGCACGTTCGATGAACGCCGCTTCGACCGCCTTGGCGCGTTCCTTGAACGGCGCGCGCTCTTCTTCAGTCAGACGGTTGATCGTGTAGGTTGGGTTGGTTTCCTTGATCTTCGCCAGCCCGGTCGCATCCAACTCGACCGCGACATCTAAGATATAGTCCAGCGCGGCCTGCGAGGCGCTCTGCACAAGGGCCTTATCCTCATCGCTCAACGCATCGTAGAAGTCGGCATTGGCCATCACCGCCGTGGTGTACTGGCCGTGGCCGGTATAGGTCATGACATTGGTCAGGTTATCCAGATCGTAGGCCTCGATCCAGATGGTGGGGTTTTCCTGCCCGTCAACCATCTTAGTCTTCAGCCCCCCGATCAGCTCGCCCCAGGGCATGGCAATTGGCGAGGCCCCGAAGGCCGTGTAGGTCTCGAGCAAGAGTGGCGAGGTCATGGTGCGGATTTTCATCCCGGCCAGATCTTCGGGTGTGCGGAATTCCTCCATCGTGGTGACAACCATTTCACCTTCCGGAAAGACCGACAGAAGCTCCAGGCCCTGTTCGCGATAGATATCGTGGAACATCTCGTTGATCGCCACGCTTTCTTTGAAGAACTTGCGCACCACTTCCGGATCGGTCGGCTGCACATAGGGCACCAAAAAGGCTTCGGCCTCGGGGATCAGTGCGCCGGTAAATCCCGGGGACTGGTCGATGAACTGCAGCAACCCGGCCTGGGCCTGCTCCATCGCATCCGCCGATTCACCCAGCGACCCAACGGGGTAGATCTGCACCGTGTGGTCCGAATTCGCCTCGATTTCTTCCTTGAACTTTGTGGCGTAGAGCCCCTGCGGATCAGTCAGCCCCTCTTCCATGGCATAACGCCAGTTGTCAGCCTGCGCGCCGGATGCGCCCAGGGCGATGGCGCTTGCCAGTGCCAGTGTTCCAACAGCGCGTTTCGTGAAATATCTCATCATTTTCCTCCCAGTTTTTTTGGCAATCATCCAAGCGGATGACGAAGCCCTAAAGGCTTTGCCCTGCGAGTCAATTATTTTATTGACGCAGTACAATTTTGGAAAATGTCAGTAGAGCACCTGTGGCAGCGGGTCATTCGGCCGCTCCAGCAGCCGTGCGATATTGAACACCGCCTGCCGGAAACGGTCGATCTCGATCGTGCTGCCCTTGGACAGGCGCACCGCGTTTCGGGGGGTGGCATTCGGAGACAGAAACGGCCGTTCGGGCGCCACTGAGACATTGAACTGGCTGGCGTATCGCACGAAATGGTCCGAGGTCCACGCCGCTGGCAGCCTCAGCCAGACATGCAGCCCGGTCGGGCAGCCCACCCACTCAAAACCCTGCAGTCCCTCGCGCAGAATGTCATGGCGTTCGCGCATTTGCTCGCGTTGCCACAGCGCCAGCTCCATCGCGGTGCCATCGGCCACCCACCGCGACGCAATTTCACCCAGCAGGGGCGAGGCCATCCAGCCAAACACCATCAGCCGCCCGATCAGGGTCGGGAACAGGTGTGGCGGTGCAACCATGTAGCCGATGCGTAGCCCCATGACGGTGCATTTCGACAGGGTAGTCAGGTAGACGGACCGCTGCGGCACCAGCGTCGAAACCGGAGGCGGACACCCCTCGATAATCGGTCCAAACGCATCGTTTTCAATGATGTGGAGGTCGTATTTCTCGGCAATATCCGCGATTTTCTGGCGCCTGTCCTCGGGCATGATATAGGCGCGCGGGTTGGTCGCGTTTACAAGTAAAAACAACACTTTTGGCTTCTTCTCGCGGCAGGCCGCCTCTAACGCTTCCGGCAAAATACCATACTCGTCCGAGGTAACCCCGACAAGCTGCAGCCCGAAATAGGCCGAGGCCGAGACCAACAGGTGATGCGCCACCATGTCGGTCAGCACCACGTCCCCCTGCCGCGCCAACGCCGAGAGAGCCGCGGACATGCCATGCGACACGCCATTGGTCACGATCACCGCCTCTTCATCGACATTCATGCCCATCTTCGACAACCAGATTTTTCCCGCCTTCCGGTGCTCCGGCAGCCCCGCATTTGGGCGGCAGGCCAGGTAAGTCCGGGGGTCGAGTTCCTTCTCCAGCCCCCGCAGCAAGGCCTGCATGCGATTGACATGCAACGCGCTGTAGACCGGCCGCGATATTGATAGATCAAACGTACCTTGCTGCCGCTCCTCGATATCAAAGGGCTGGTCATCGGCCTTCGCCGGATGCAGCACATAGCTGCCTCGCCCGATCTGTCCGTCGATCAGGTTCTGGCGGCGCAGATTGTCATAGGCCTTGCTGACCGTATGCACGCTCAACCCCAGTTCGTCGGCCAGCGTCCGGTGCGGCGGCAACTTGTCGCCCTCCTTCAGATTTCCGGCATCAATCGCCTGCACAATCGCCTTCGCTAGGCTCTCATGAAGCGGCGGCGAAAGTTCGTTTCTATCGGGGATCCAATTTGTCACGGTACAATTTCTACCGGTACCGGACGCGTCTTTCAACTTCCCAATTCGATTTTTTGTAGGATGAGCTTACATCTTGGCAAGACCTTTGAGAAAATGTCGTCCTAATTGTCCCGCGCTGTGTGAATTGGTCGCTTTCGATTTGCTGCGCGCCGCATGAACGGCAGTTTTTCCAGCCGCAGAGCGGCGCAATTTATCACGCTCTTGCAGCAAAATTAGTGCCGCGTGCGCACGCAGCGAGAATTTCAAATTCACAGGAGGGGCTCTGCACCCACTTTCGCGGCGTTTTGCCTGAACGCTGGCTATCGAAGCGCCAATGTCAGCGCATCGAACAAAGTTGCAGTTTCTCAGCTACATAGCCTGCGAGGCGAACGGCAGGTTCCAAAGCGCCCTCAACCTCGATTACGCTGCACCGACATCGGGCTGCTTGAGCCCAATTGCGTGATGCTGCAAACCGTCAGAATGGCTCAAACGCGCGTAAATCCGGCTGTTTGCTACATTCATAGCGACGCTGTCTACACACCCGCCGTTGGACCCTCATCAGCTTGATGGCACAGCTTGGGTCACACCAGTGTGTGAGGTGAATTTGCCAAACGTGGTTTCACGTTCAGATGTCCGGTTGAAACAATTGTTATTCCGGCGCATCTTCGATAGAAGAGCCCATGGCAACAAATACTCCCAACGTGACGGGTGTAAGTACTGGGCGAGGCCCGTTGCGACTGGTGACCACCCATTACCTTCGGCCAGCAGTGAGGTGACGGTAAGTTCGGAACACCGCCTCTAACGCGGCCCCTTGGCAACGACACCGAATGCCTTAGCTTAGTTGGGCCCAAGGCACCCAGCTTGGTATGGTAGCGAAGTTCATATGCTCAACTTCATCCCTACGTGGATTCGATCGACCGGTTTGGCTGTAAGTAGAATATGATCAGATTTGTTTACTTAGACTCTCGTTGAGCCGCAGCTACGGAAAAAATCTAGTACCCTCTGTGTCATGAAACCACGACTTGTTGCGATTTGAGGCAACTCGAAAGCACCACCATAGTTGAATTCGATCTCGACGGGACCGTCATCAGTAATCGCTATATCCTGTGTCGAATAACGTATTGGTTGATGAAGTGCTGCCACACGCTCATTCAGAGCCTGTATCTGCTGCCAATACGGCAGGATTTCCCCGATTAACGGCAAGCCGGTCTCGGGATGCAGTTCGTGCCGGACCAGTTCAGGTCCTTTTTTACCCACGATTGTAAGAACTTCTCCGGTCTCGACGTCCAGGTTACATACCAGATTGCCGGTGCGCCAAAAGTTGTCTGCGTCGTTCTGCGCCGAAGGCATTTTCAGAATAGCGTGGGGCGTCCAAAGCCCTTCATCCGTCCACATATTCACCATCCGCACGGTAGCAGTGGTCGGCGTGTATTGCCGCAGAAATGCGTGGTTTTGCACAAATTTCTGGATCAGGAAAACATGCTCGCCGACATAGTTACGAAAGAAATCCTGATAGCTGATCGGTTCTTTGCCCCGCAGGTGAATATGTGTGCTATCCGCTGCCTCGATTACAGTCGCACCCAGGCTCCAGATGCCGTTGTTGTACTTGCAGAACAACGGAAAAGGCAGACTATCGGTGAGAAGCGCTTGCAAAGCCCCGGGTGTACTGATCGTGTTGGCGTTTTGATACGCTCGCTCGCCCATATCCACGACCGCTAAGGTCTCTGGCTGAGGGGTTCCATCAGCCGCCAGAAACACCGAGCTTAGCCATTTGTCATCGGCAACAGCGGACCACCGCGTATCGATACATTCCGTGACGATGTGATCGTGCTGGTAGGCCGAGATGAATTCCTGTTTCTGCGCGTCCGTGTGGCGATCCAGATGGTGAAATCCATACTGAACATATTCGGCGAACTTCAGTTTCGATTTACCGCGCGCATATTTCATCATTTCTCGGGCGATTGCGAATTGACTGCGACCGCTGTTGCGCGACGCCTGAATAATCATCGCCGGGAGCGAGTAATCATCCTTGGCATGGTATTCCATTTCATCGCGTTCAACGACCGTACCAGCATTTACAATAACGTCTGTCATTCGAATTTCCTTCTTTTGTCGGGGGTTCGGCTCTGCAGGTTTCAGTTACCAGAAGAATGTCAGTGCGACCGCGTGTGCGATGCCCGCCATTGCAATTGAGATGCCCATGGGAAACCTGCCGCTGGCATGTGCGCCAACCCATTCGGCTGGCCCGTTCAATCCGACCTTTCGGTAGGTGATTATCGACAACGTGCCGATCAGGATGGAAGCGGACAGGATATAGGCAAACAAGGTCAAGCTCTGGCCCGGAATGAAAATGACCAGGGCCGGCAGTAATTTTGCATCTCCACCGCCCCAAACACCAAGACAAAACAACCCGAACCCAACCGCAAGAGTGACAATTCCCGCAAGTAACCGTGTCTGTATTTCTGCCAGCGGCAGTAATGGGCAGGTCAGGACAAACAGTATCAACGCAAGCATGACCAAAAAGTTCGGTATTCTAAGTTGTCTGAGATCGGTGAAACCGGCAGCGATCATGATCGGAAGAGCAAGAAAGAGAGGAAGCGCAACCATCGGTCAGGCCGATTTCTTGTTGTCGATATATTCATCGGCTGCATCTGAGAATGTCAGCAAATGAAACATTAGCTCCGCATGGCCGCGGGTACCCGTCTTCGCATATATGTTCCTGAGATGCGTTCGTAGCGTCGACATTGAAACGTGCAGTCCTTCCTGGACCTTTTCCAATGTTTGACCACGGCAGAGCATCAGACAGACCCGGTATTCAGCCCGGCTTAATCTGGCCGGGTTCTCGACGCTCAGGATCGGAGCAGAGTCGAGTTTGCCCGTAGGCTGGGCGGACGCACGGAAAACATAGTCTGTAACCAATCCCTGGGCCCGGTTCTTCCATGTTTCAGAAACGGTTGAGGCGACCATATTCAGTAGCGCATGATGCTCGAAATTCAGCTTGAACGGGTAATGAATTTCGATGAAATCCATTCTCTTGGCATCAGAGGGCAGTGGAATGATGACCAGTTCGGCAAAGTTCCTCAGCTTGTGAAATCGCAACAAAGCCGGGTCGATGTCGTGTTCAAGCATCGACTTGAACCACATTGAACCGGGCTTGGGTTTGTCAAAGTACGTCCCCAGAACCGCACGCGCAAACGATCGATCAAGCACCGACATTCCGGACTTTCCAGGCGTCTTGTCAAATACAAGAATTTTGTTTTTACCATCAGGCTCGCGCGACACCCGCGACAACGCGATGGCCTCGGCGCCAAGTCCTTCTGCCATCATATTCAGGGCATCTATCGGTGTGGCCTTCTTGTGAAGAAACTCACACCAATGCGCGATCGCGCCCACCATTCCTACTTCTCTGGCGCCACGACCGCCAGACGTATCACAAACCAATCCACTATGTCGCACCAAACACCCCAAAAACCATTACACATACAAGCTGCCGTTCTAAGCGCCGCCTGCCTCAAAAAATCTGCTTTCTAAATGAGCCGTACCATTGTGTGCGATATCCGTATTTTTTCAACAATTTGGCCATTGCATTTGGGAAATAGTTAATAATTCAACTAAAAGGTGTGGGCCGGTTCAAGAATCTTGGGTGATCGATGGATTATCCAGCTCAGGAGAACGGATTGTTTCCTATACCAATCCTTTAACCACCGTAGAACCGGATGTATCGAATCACTACCGGGCCTAGTGTCAGCAAGACCAGGGCGGGCAACATCAGCGATGCTAGGACCGCGGACATTTTCACAGGAAGCTTGTTCGCCATCTCCTGGGCCTGCATTTCGCGATAATCACGCATTTCCTTTGAATAGGTATTCAGGGCGTCAGACATGCTGGTACCAAACTGCATTGATTGCTGCACGACGTTGGCAAAGGACCGAACCGTTTCCACGCCGGTTCGCGTGGCCATGTCATGCATGGCGACATCACGGGATCTGCCCGCCTGAACCTGCATCTGAACCGTCAGAAACTCAAAGGCGATATCAGGCGAAACATTAACCAGTTCATTGCCCACCCGCGTCATCGCAGCATCAAAGCCCATTCCCGCGTCCACCGAGATCTGCATCAGATCCAGGGCGTTGGGAAAAGCCTCCTGAACACGAAGTTGACGTTCACTGACACGACCACGCAACCAATAGAGCGGAGCAAAGTATCCCATACCGACTAGCAGGGTGAGAACCTGAAAGATCTGTAAGGTGGTCAGCTGCGTGATGGCATCTGGCAATTCGATCGGCAGCATCAGGCCCGGCATCTTGCCGACGAATAGCACTGCCAGAAACAGGGCTGGTAAAACCAACGCCAGAACCGTGCGCACCAGGGTGAATTTCCAAAGCGCGCCAGCCCCAGCGTAACCCGCTTGGGCAAGTTTATCCTGTAGCTGTGAACGCTTCGCATCATCGTCTGGAACGAACGCTTTCATGATGCGTCCCGGTTTGTCGGAAAGTGGACGCAACAGCCCCTTGTTCAGCCGCGCCGTATAGCGGTCGCCCGCCGAGGCCGCCGACATTCTCTCGGCCGCCGGGTTCCGGCTTGTGACCAGCGTCGCAAACCCCAGAAAGATCAGAATCGCGCCAAAGCCAAACCCCACCATAACAAGCGTTTCCGGCGTAATCCCGAGGCCAAGTGCAATCTTATCCAAATGTTCAAGCATAACGAGGCTCCAGTGTTAAATGCGGAAATTCACGAGGTGCCGCAGGACCAGCGCGTTCAACAACGTGAAACCGACAACGGCGGCGGCCATCGGCATGAACAGCGCGTCGCCTGAAACGCCGCCGTAATAACCCGGTGTCATGATCGACGTCGCCACGAAGATGAACACCGGAAGCAGTGACAGGAACCAACCCGTCAACCGCCCCTCAGACGAGATCGCGCGGATTTTCCGACGCATGGAAATCCTGTTGCGGATCACCGTCGCAAGCGTCTGGACAACGGCGGCAAGATCACCGCCGGTGCCGTGCTGAATACCGATGCTGGCCGATAGGTAATGCACATCTTCAAGATCAACCCGATCGGCAAATTCCTGAAAGGCGTCCGTAAGATCATCGCCAAAATTGACCTGATCGAAAATGATACCAAACTCCGTCCCGATCGGATCGGGCATCTCTTTGGCGACTGCGGCGATGGAAGTGTTCAGCGGATGACCGACGCGCAGACCACGCGCCATGAGGTCAAGTGCATCGGGAAGCTGGCGGACAAGCCCGTCAAGCTTCTGGTTTCGGCGGCTGCGCACAACCAGCAACGGCAGAAGAAACCCAAGTGTCGCCGCCGCGGCAATCGCGAGCGACGGGCTGGTTAGACTGATACCAACCACCAGAACGACAATGAAAAGAACAAAGCACAAGAACATAAACGCTGCGGGTCGGATATTGAATCCGGCCTGCTGCAATGTCTTGGGAAGGTTTCCGACCAGTGGCAGTTTGCCCAGATATCCACTTTGTTCTTTGGGCTTGAGGATTGCCAGCAGCTCCTCGGTTGTGGAACCGCGCGCTATCATACGCATACGGCGGCTTTTGGCTTCACCGGTATTCTCGCGCCGGCTGACCATCTGCACCAGTCCGGAGAATACGAGCAGCACACCGACCGCCAGCGCCGAATAGACGACATACATCACGTCCTGCTCTTGCAATCCGAAATACATCGCTTACGCCTCCTCGGCCATGAAGGTTTCGGGTGTGATTTCAATGCCCGCGGCGATCAACTCGTCGGCGCAGCGAGGGCGTATACCCGTCGGGATGAATTCGCCGATGATTTCACCATCTTCGGTCTTGCCCGTCTTTCGGAAGACAAAGATGTCCTGCAATGTGATGACATCTCCTTCCATCCCGGTCAGTTCCGAAATGCTGATGATGCGGCGTTTGCCGTCCGCAAGACGTGCCAGCTGGATAACAAAATGCAGACCAGAGGCGATCTGGGAGCGGATCGCACTAAGCGGCAGGTCCATTCCGATCATCGAGACCATCTGTTCGACGCGGCCAAGCGCGTCCCGTGCCGAATTGGCGTGCACCGTCGTCATTGAGCCGTCATGCCCGGTGTTCATGGCCTGAAGCATGTCGAATGACTCCGAGCCGCGAACCTCGCCCACGATGATCCTGTCGGGCCGCATGCGGAGCGCGTTGCGCACGAGATCGCGCTGGTTGACCACGCCTGTGCCCGAAGGGTTCGCAGGCCGGGTTTCAAGGCGCACAACATGTTCCTGTTGCAACTGTAGTTCCGCGGCATCCTCGATCGTGACAATACGCGTGTTCGGATCGATACCGGACGACATCGCGTTCAACATGGTTGTCTTGCCTGAACCGGTCCCGCCCGAGATCAGTATATTTTTTCGGGCCTCGACCAGTCCTTGCAGGAATTTCGAGGCATTTCCGGTGACTGTGCCGATTTCGATCATGCGCTCCATGGTCAGCGGCTTGCGTGCAAATTTCCGGATTGAGACCGACGGGCCGTCGATGGCGCAGGGCCGGACAATAGCATTCACACGGCTACCATCTTCGAGGCGCGCATCGACCCAGGGGTTGCTTTCGTCCACGCGACGCCCAATACGCGATACGATCTTGTCGATGATACGCATCAGATGTTTTTCATTGCGGAAGCGAATACGTGTTTTTTCCAGAACGCCGAAACGCTCGACAAAAACATTGGTGTGACCATTCACAAGGATATCGTTGACAGTGGGATCGGCCAGTAGTGGCTCCAGCGGCCCGAGTCCCAGCACCTCGTGCATCAACTCATCCACGATCCGCTTGAATTCATCCGTGCGCGTGGGTTTGTTTTCGGCTGTCAGAACCTCACCAACCAGCGTGGCAACTTCCCGGCGCAATTCCTGCGGTTCAACCTTTTCGATTACCGAAAAATTCAGGCGATCCAGCAGCGCTTCGTGCAGTCGGCTTTTCAGCTCCAGAAATTCAACCAGTTCGCGTTCTTCCTGGGTTTGCCGCTCGGCCAGCGCGTCGGCTTCCAGCTGGTCATTGTTCAGAACAATGACGTTGTCATCGGGCGAAGCCGCGGCACTTGTCTTGGTAAAACTCTTAAACATTTGGCTTTGTTCCTCGGATTATTGTTTGGCTGCAGCGTGGCCGTCAGCAAGGCCGGTGGTGACCGTGCGTGCCAGACGGGCGATGCTTTTTGTGAGTGGTGAATTGCGTGAAACCTGCGACAGCGGCACACCGCGGTCGACCGCCTCTTTCGCCGCCTTGCGATGAAACGGCACCCAATGCTGTAACGGACGCTCCAACACTTTGGCGGCCTCGCTGTGGTGACGGCCTTTGACAAGCGGCTTCGCTTCGTGATTGACAACGATTTCGATCGGAAGCGTCAGATTGTCTTCGGTATAAAAATCGATCAGCCTGCGCGCTTGATGAATTGCGGGTACCGAACTGTCGGTGACCAGCAACATCAGGTCGCTGCTTTCCAATACCGGCGCGATCCATTCAACCAGCGCGCGTGGCAGGTTGAGGACAACAAAGTCATATTCGCGGCGGAACGTGTGCAGAAGTTTTTCAACCTGCTTGTTTTTCAGAGAATCCAACGGTGCAATCTGCGACGGACCGGCCAGAACCGACAGGCCCGAGGGCATTTTCTCGATTGACTGGGCGACAAAGGTGGCATCGGGTTCGATGCCTTCCATTGCCATCTGAAACAACGCCTCGTTCCGGCGAATGTCCAGAAATCCGCTGACGGCGCCAAATTGCAGATCCAGATCGACCAGGGCCACAGTTTGCGTGTTCGATTTTTTCATCCAACCGGTCTTGCCCAAAAGTTGGTCGGCGAGATTGACCGCCAGCATCGTCGCGCCGATACCGCCCCGCGCCTGGGCCACTGTGATCACCTTGCCACCAGGCCCGGGGGTGCCTGCATCCGATTCTGCGGCGCCGATTGATGGCCGCGACCATTGTTCGATTTTCTGCGTCAGTTCATCGGGCGAGATTGTGTCTGCGACCACGTCGTTGACGCCCGAGCGTGTCAGCCGCTGCACATCCGCCAGGGTCATATTGCCGTCGGACAGCGCCAGAATAACGGCGTCGTCTGAATTGCTCTTGCGCAGCGCTTCGATGGCCGCGATATCGTTGTCGGTGGCGGTTTCGGTCTGAAAGATGACCAGATCATGCGCTGCAGCAAGCTTGGTTGCGCGACCGTTCATTTCAGACAGCGTGGACTTGCATTCGCTGAACTTATACGCCGCATTGGCTTTCAGCATTTGGCTGAGTTCGGCGGTTTTCTTCGTGTCCTGCGTAATCAGAACAATCGAGGTAGGATCGCTTTTCATCGTAATTTCCTTCCCATTGTCTCAGCCGTTATTGCCCATGGCCAGATCCTCACCCGGCATCGAGACACTCATGGCCGGAAAGATGACATCTGCGCCCAGCCCGGGAGGTGCGTTACCCCCCGCTAGCGCCGCAAGGTTGCCGAGTGGCGACACAAAGTTGAAATCAAGGTTCTGCACTTCGATCGTCACGACCGGAACGTAAGGCCCGCCCAGAAAGCCGAGATTGCTGTCATAATCATAGCGGAACGACAAATTCGCGATGGTGGCATCGTTTGGAAATGCACCCTGCACCATTGTCCAGATTTCACTTGCCGTCTGGTTCGCCGCACTTCCCGAACAGGTGATTGTGCCCGGATTGGCACATATATTCGCGCCAGCACTGCAGGATGATCCAAAGTCAGGCGGCGGCGTCACCGTCGTTGTGCCGCGCGCATTGAAAACCGGAACACCGGGGCAGGCAGGCGGGCGAACCGTGGCCAGCCGCGCCGCATTATACATTGCCTTTTCGACCGTCACGTAGTGAAACGCCATGCGGCCAAAGTCGATCATCCCGAAAAACAACAGCAGGAAAATCGGTAAGACAAACGCCATTTCCACCAGGGTCGCGCCGTCTTCGTTCTGCCGGAACCGGCGAAAAACGGCCGTAGGAAACCCGATATTGAACAAATTTATACTCATGATCCGTACACCTTGTTCTGGTCAGAAATCGCCGTGTTTACCGTGCCCAGGTTTTGCCCGTTCAGGGTGAATATGCCGGCGAAAGGAAACTGTATCGTCATCGTGGCCGTCACGGTGACAATTGGTGCCGGCGATACCCGGTAAACTCCGGCAACGCAGTTCAGGCTGGGGGTGACAGAATTCACCGATATCTGGCTCGGCAGGAACGAGTTGCCGCTGATCGTATTGCGAACGATCGTTTCAACATTGGGTTTGTACGACGCAACCGATCCACCTGCGGTACAGATGTCACCCGGCGCGACCCGCGCCAGATATCGCGCGGCATCGCGAACGCCGGCATTCACGCTTTGATAAGACCACATCAAGCGCCCGCCTTCGATGATCACCGCAAACAGAAGCAGCATCATCGGCAGCATGATGGCGAATTCCACAAGGGCAACACCCGACGTGTCCCAAAGGAAACCTTGGATGAATTTGCGGGAGAATGGGTTTTTCATCATGCTCACCGGTACAACTGCACAACGTCTTTGAAGACGCCGCCGCTGCCCCCGGCGCCCTGCCCTCCTGCGCTGCCGATAACTTCGCCCCAGATATCCAGTGTCGGCGGCGAGGTACCATCATCGCCAACGGGCTCGGTCAGGAAGATTTTAACGAATTCCTTGACCGGAACGTTGGTCGCCGAACCTTTGATGCTGTTGGCCGCGCAATCGATGCCTGCCGCAATCACAACCCGCCGATCAGGGTCAGCAGACTGATTGGATGAACATTGTGGGCGCCCGGTTTCAGCGAGGCCGGACAGAATGTCACCTGTGCCTGCGGCTGCGATCTCGGCCTTGTAATATTGATACCGCGTAGTTGCCCCTGGATGAGGGTCGGTACCGGCATAATTGGTATTGACGTAAGTCACTCGTCCGCCACTCCAGTTGCCATCGCCAAATCGCGCACAGGATCCGCTGCCAAAACAATCATCGCGCGGCATGCCGACCGTATCGGGTGAGATTTGTTCGTTCTGACCAATGCAAGTCCCGCCACCCTGCGGAACAATTCCCTTGATCACGTTGGGGGCTGGGGCATAATCGGGATCGTTTTTCTTACCCTGCTGGGTCGATTTGTAGATGTCGAACCGGATGTTAAAGATCGCGTCTTCGATCCCGACCTTCTGACCCGGCTCCATATCGACACCGCGCTGATCAAAGCATTGGGTGATTACGTCAATCGCCCCCAACAGACAGGCATCCAGCTGCACCCCAGAAAGGCCAGCACAAGGTCCGCTTTGATCTACCTTCACGTTGTTCGGATCAAGAAATCCAAAATCACCCGGTCCCCACGCGGCACCGTTGCCCCCGGCACGCAGGCGAACCATATCGCCGATATTATTATCTGCGTTGAACGACGAATTGGGTATGCAGAACATCAGCGGCGTTACATCACAAGCAAACTGCGTAAATCCGGCCACGGCCGATGCGCCTGCCTGATTATCTGGTCCCGGCACGCCCATCAGTGCGGAAAACGCCGCGGCGAAGGTCAGATTGACGGTGCTGGGGGTTGTTGTCACCCGAACATATCGCGCCTCTGCCGGGTCATTTGTGACCGCCGTGATGGCAGAGGTATCGCTGGCCGGAAGGCTGGACAGAAAGGTCAGCGTATAGTCCGCGGCCCCCTGCAGGGTCGCGTTGCCTGACCCATAGGTCTTGTTGTCGGAAATCATGTTGGCCGCCGCCGCCGTTGCACGGGTAATCGCATCCGCGCGTCCATCCAGCTCTCCGGCGGATGCAAGGGCGACACTGTCTGCGAAAGATTGCAGTTCGGTCCGTGTCACCGCGATACGCCCCATGTCAAATGACAACGCAACGATCCCCAGAATGACCGCGAAGGACACGCCCCAGAAGACCAGCATCGCGCCGCATTCGTCTGACTTGAATTTGCTTATGAGGCGTTTGGTTTTCATCGATTTGCTCCGGAAATTGACTGAGGATCAGTTGATTTCTGTGAACGTGACTTCAACACCGCGGCGCACTTTGATCGTTGTCGAAGGCGCCTGATCAGGCACGGGCGACAGCTCTCGCATGACATCGCTCAGCTTGACTGCCTCAAGTGGTTCGTCATTTGACGCATCAACCGTCCGCAGCGCCAGGCTGAGTGTTCCGGCCTTCTGCGCAAGTGCCAGCTTCTGACCATCCTCAGGCAGAACTTCGACCGTCACGGTACGGGCAACCTCGGGCGCATCCGAGTTCTCATCGGCGTCCTGATCCACACCGATCACGCGCGTGTTCTGAAGGATCGTGACCGTCCGCAGACTTTCATCCCGGCCCTGGGTCAACAAAACATCAACATGGTCACCCGGCGTGACAAAGCCTCCAACCGCGGTGACCGCATTGACTTTGATTGCCATAGCCCGGTGGTTGTGGCTCAGCGATTGGACAATTGTGACCTTCTCGCCAAAGTCGGAAATCTTGGAAATCAGGATTGGTTCGCCCTGGCTGATTGCCCGGCGTGCGCGGCGCGGCGGTTGCCCGGCTTGTGGTATCAACTCGTTAAAGTCGGTCACCGATCCGCTGGGTGCTGCCTTGACCGGCCAGGCCACCGTTGTCAGCAGATGGGATTCGATCGTCTGGCCTAGTGCGATGTCGCGGCCAGCGACGATGACGTCCACCAAAACCTCTTCCTGCGAGGGTGCGGCATGCGCATATTTGCTTTCAAGAAACTCCCGCGCCATATAGGCAGAGCCGCCCGCGACTGCGAGACCGGCCACAAATGTAAAGAGTGAACTAAGTCGCATTTAGAGTTTCCTTTTCTGAATAAGAACAGAATGGTTGAAGGGCGGTGGTTACGGCATCAGGGCGGCTGCGGCATTAATCGCGCCGGTGATGTTTCCGCCAAGTGCCGTCAGCGCAACGGTGCCAACCAACAGCGCCAATGACAGTGCGATCCCGTATTCGACAAGGGTGACACCGCTTTCGTCAACAACGAGATTCTTGAAAATTTGAGGAACAATGAATTTCATGTCAGGCACCCGAGATAGTGTTGGGAGGAAACCTGCTGTGACCAATTTGTGTGACCACAGCAGATTTTGATACGTCGATCTGAAGATCGTCGAGGCGTGCCTTAACCGCCGCCACCACCCTGCGGCATTTGCGCACCAGCGGCACCCATCGAACCACTGATGTTAGTAGCAAGGCCAGTCAGGGCCACAGTGCCAACCGTGATCGCAAGCGCGATAGCGATACCGTATTCGACCAGTGTCACGCCTGATTCATCGCGACCAAAGCGTGCGAATGGTTTTTTGAGAAAATCCTTCATTATGGACTCCTGTTTGTATTGACTTGCCGAGGAACACGGCAATTTTTGAAACTGCCACCCGATACTGAATTCCGGCAGCAATGTGTCACGATACGCTCAGGATTTTCCCTTCCACATCCGCCAGGCGGATGAATTTCTCACCTTTAGGTTGTTTTTTCAGATGATTTGCGGCGGAATTAGGGCACGCGCGCTGATCAGCATACGGCGGAACCTCACAGATCACCCAGCTAAGCGTATTCTCTTACTATCGAGTGAATATCGTGAAATTATGAACGCTGCCCCGCGGAATACGTCTTTGCGTGGATCGGTGTTGCCCCAACACGCGGCATGCACGGCGCTCGGAGACTTTGAACTGGCTGCGAACATGATCGATACAGGCACGGCGACGAGCGGGGCTTAGAAGTTTCCCCGTGCAGCTTCATTCAGGATGAGCTTGTCCAGCGTCAAGTCTGATACGGCGCGTCTTAGCCGTTCATTTTCCTTCTGAAGCCGCTTCAGTTCTTTCAGTTGATCTACACCCATTCCGCCCGTCGCCATTGTCGCTCGGACCAATGGCGCAACAAGGCTCCGTGCTTGCGCCAGCGGTAATAGGTTTGTTCGACAACCCCAATCTGCCTGATTGCATCCAGACGGGGCATGCCTTGCCCCATCAGAACTTCAACCTGCCGTAGCTTCGAGACAATCTCTTCCGGCTTCGGTCTTCTGTTCGCCATTTCTGATCCTCCGTTTCCTAATCTTAACGATGGACCCATTCAAATGGGGAGGCTCAGGCAGTTCTTCGCCCGCAAATGCTATCGATTGCATCTACTCGGTAGGTGCTGAAGTAAGACAGGCTGTCACCTCTTTCACTTTGCTCTGAAGGCTATTTTGGTGTTTGCATGGCAACTGATATGAAACCCACCACAAAGCGCTATTATAGCGGAACGCAACGCGTCGTGTCCCACAAGCAGACAGTGCAGGCCGCCAGCCCACACTTGAAGAACATGGGCATCACACGTGTTGCCAATGTGACCGGGCTGGACCGGATTGGCATTCCGGTGATCAACGCATTCCGCCCAAATTCGCGGTCCCTTTCGGTATCGCAAGGAAGGGGGCTTGATCTCATGGCGGCCAAGGCCTCTGCCATCATGGAAGCCATTGAAAGCTTTCATGCCGAAGAGGTCGCACTTGAACATGTCGAAAGCAGCTATGCGGATTTGGCGCGGCAGACCCGTGTCATCGATATCGGCGGGCTCGCCTTCCTTGACGGGACGAGGTTTGACCCACGAAAGCCAATCTTCTGGGTCAAAGGCCGTGACCTGATCTCTGACACGGCGGTATGGTTGCCGTCTGAGCTTGTACAGTTTGTCCGCGACCTGTAAATTTGGAAAACCAATCTCGCTGCAGCATGTTTGAATGGCTGGTTTTCACGCCGCGAAGCGGCGCCGAGAATGATGCGGACGCGGCGATTTTCGTGCTGCGAGCGCGCGCAGCACGAAATCAGCATGTCGGCTGTGGGCTCTTTCTCGGATTTCGCCGCCTACGTCCTGAACATCGGCTCATAGACATCCAACGGCAGCGCACCGTCCGAGCCACTGTAAAATCATGGTTTTGGCGAGATTGGCAAATGGCCGGTCTCGTTCAGCCTGCCGCAATGGCATTGCCGCATGGGCATCAGGCCGTTCAGAGCCCAAATCTACCGATGCTGCATCGCGCTCGAATGGGCGTGATGAGCACAGAGCGGTCATCCTCTGGTGGGGTGACTCCTCCGATCGCCTCTTGAGAAGATTCGTGCAGCCACCCGCATGCGCAATTGATAGAGCCATTCACCGGAGACGCCTTCTTTGGCGGGAAAACTGCCGAGACTGAGCTCAACTTCAATATGCAACTGGTTAGAATTTGTACATGATCCAAAAAATTTTTCAGTTCTTTTGCGCATAGACCTGCCGATACAACTCGAGTGTCCAATCCGGTGAAACGTCGGCTCAAACAGCGGCCCCTGCTGACGGGCGTGCGGTCGCAAATCGGAACATTCAGGGAGAACGAACATGACTCTTATCAAAGGCGGCCTTCTCGATCGCCGCGGATTCTTGAAAACCACTGCAGCGACAGTTGCTGCCGCGTCGTTGCCATTAGGTGCGGCCCGAGCCGCGCCCAAACGAGGTGGTCATTTGCGGGTTGGCCTTGGGCATGGCCAGACAACCGACACGCTGAACCCCGGCCTGTATGATTCTGGCTTTATGATTGCGTGGACACATGCTGTGCATGGCCGTCTGACCCAAGTCGGTCCTGACGGTTCACTTACGCCAGAACTGGCGGAAAGCTGGGAAGCATCAGAGGACGCCGCAGAATGGCGTTTCAAGATCCGCAAGGGCGTTCAGTTCCACGATGGGCAAGAGCTTACCGTTCAGGACGTTGTCAATTCGATCAACTTCCACCGTGGCGAAGGCTCGACCTCGGCGGCAGCGCCGCTCGTCGAGCCGGTACGGGATATCACTATCGAGGGCGACGACACCGTTGTCTTCAAACTGAGCGGTGGCAATGCCGACTTCCCATTCCTTCTCACTGATTACCACCTGCCGATCTGCAAAGCAGATGGCGACTCGATTGACTGGCAGTCGGGAAATGGCTGCGGAACGTATAAGAGTGCCTCCATCGACTTAGGCGTTTCGGCCAATTTGGAGCGGCATGAAAACCACTGGCGCGATGACGTGGCTTTCTTCGATTCCGTCGAATTTCTGGCGCTGATCGACCTGAACGCCCGGACCACGGCGCTTGTTTCGGGCGATGTAGATGTGATTGACCGGGTAGATTTGAAAACTGCCGGGCTTTTGGGGCGCAAGCCGGGTGTCAATGTCCACTCAATCTCGGGCAAGGCGCATTACTCGATCCCGATGGATGTGCGCCGGGCGCCTTATGACGACAACAATGTCCGCCAAGCTCTGAAATACGGCGTCAACCGTCAAGAGATGGTGGACAAGATCCTGTTCGGCTTCGGCTCGATTGGCAACGATCATCCGGTCGGTGCTGGCGAACAGTACTTCAACTCTGAACTCGAGCAGAAACAATACGATCCAGATAAGGCCAAGTGGTATTTGCAGCAGTCCGGCATAGACAATTTGCAGGTGAATTTGTCGGCTGCGGACGCGGCCTTTGGCGGTGCGGTGGACGCTGCGGTGCTTTTCCAGGCCTCGGCCAAGGCGGCTAGTATCGATATCAACGTGATCCGTGAACCGAATGACGGCTACTGGTCTGATGTCTGGATGAAAAAGGAATTTACTTTCTCATACTGGGCCGGCCGTCCGGTTCCGGACCAAATGTTCTCGACGGCCTATCAGTGCGGCGCGTCCTGGAACGAGAGTTTCTGGTGCAACGAGCGGTTTGACGACCTCTTGATCCAGGCGCGTGCCGAACTCGACAATGCCAAGCGCCGCGAGATGTATTGGGAAATGCAGGAAATCTGCGCGACCGATGGTGGCGCGATCATTCCAATGTTCAACGACTGGGTTTTTGCAGTCAACGACAAGTTGGGTCTGCCCGAAGTCATGGGATCTGACTGGGATCTCGACGGCAACCGCTTCATGGAGCGCTGGTGGTTCGCCTAACCTCATGAAAACCGGGGTGTCGGTGGACCCGACACCCTAATCCCAATTCAAAATGCTTTACAGTCAGGCCCGAAATAGCCGCATGGTTGGGTCGGCCTCGATCTGTTCGAACAGCCAGTCAACAAACGTGTCGAGCTTCGGGTTGGGTGCACGTTCTTTTTGCGTCGCCAGATACCAGCGGCCTGGCTCCGGCACCGAAATGTCGAACGGTCTGACCAGGCGCCCCCTCTCAAGATCACGCGCGCAAAATGGTGCCCTCGCGACGCTGATCCCGTGATTGTTCAGAACAGCCTCACGGACCAGCGGGTAATTGTCGAAAATCGAGCCAAATTTCATAGTGCCGCGGTCCAAGCCTGCCGCATCCAACCAACAATCCCAGTCATCCGGCTCATTCCATGTGTTTGGGATACTCAGCAGCAAGAAATTGCTTAGCTCTTCCAGCGGCATTCCACCGTTTGAGGAATTCAAGGCCTCTGGCGCGCAAACCGGGTAGATATCCGTTTCGAACAATGGGCTGTAATCAAATCTCTTGTCAAACGGTGGCGCGTTGAACACGCCAACATCGAACCGGTGCATATCATAATCACCGTCTTCAAAAGTAGAGACAATGCGCACGCGCGTATCCGGATTATCCTGAAGAAATTCAGCCAATCTGGGCTGGAGCCACATCGTATTGAAACTTGCGTAGGACTGAACGAGCAACACGTCCGGTTCCTCAGGTGTCTGGATGCGCCGCGTGGCTTTGACAATACCCTGAATATGTTCGCGGATCGGCGGGTAATATTGCTCTCCGGCCGGTGTCAGTTCGACCGAACGACTTGTGCGTTCCAGCAGTTTGACACCGATTGATGTTTCCAGCGCTTTGACCTGGTGGCTGACTGCCGCATGCGTCACACAAATCTCGTCAGCTGCCTTGCGGAAGCTCCTATGGCGCGCCACTGCCTCAAACGCGCGTAGCGAAACCAATGTTGGCATTTGGGTCTTCACCGGTTGGCCACCTCGATGATTGCAGTCTGCTCATCACTGAGCGGGGATAACCGACGACAGAATCGGGAATTCCTGAGTCTTCATAGATTTTCTCATAGCTTTTCAGCTGGTCACACGCAATTCTCAGCGCTTTGGCATTGGTTAGAAAATCTTGATGAAGGGAAAATTCTTTCAATTCTTCAACTGGGTGAGAAATGCCAGACTGGCAAGTAAAGAAGCTCAGGGATTCCGCCTTTATGCCATCAATAACGCCTTCGACAAACGCATATGGCTATCCGTTGCTGATCAAACACTTGTTAACCAGATCGAACATTGCGTCCGTTTGCCAGGAAATCGTCAGCGGCACCGAAATGCGGCTGAGCTACGCGGAGTTGGGCAAACGCGTGCGCCAACTTGCCAATTCTCTAAAGGCCAGTGAGATACATGAGGGCATGCGCGTCGGTGTCATGGATTGGGATACGCACCGTTATCTTGAGTGTTTTTTTGCGATCCCGATGATGGGCGCGTCCCTTTTCACGATCAACGTCCGTCTATCTCCTGCCCAGGTTCTTTATACAATCAACCATGGGCAGCCGGACCTGATCATCGTGCATCAGGACTTCATGCCGCTCGTTGAGGATATCAAATCGGGCTTCGATCGGGACATCATAATCATGCCGATTGGAGACGGTGAAGGGTATGAAAAGTGGATAGGCGAGACCCCAGACAGCTTTGACTTCCCTGACTTCGATGAAAACCAAACCGCAACCCTGTTTTATACGACCGGGACAACCGGCAATCCCAAAGGGGTGAGTTATTCACATCGGCAGTTGGTCCTTCACACCTTGGGCCTGATCGCCGGCTTTGGTGCGTGGCCCGGAAACGCCGGGTTTCATCGCGGCGACGTTTACATGCCTCTGACGCCCTTGTTTCACGTCCACGGCTGGGGGTTTCCCTATGCCGCAACGATGCTGGGGCTGCGTCAGGTCTATCCCGGTCGATATGACCCTGACACAATCTTGGGATTGGTTGCAGCCGAAGGCGTCACCTTTTCCCATTGCGTTCCCACGGTTCTGTCAATGGTGCTTGACCATCCGGGCTGCCCGCAAACTGACCTGAGCCAATGGAAGGTCATCATTGGCGGGGCCGCTTTGCCGCGCAGTCTGCAGGACCGGGCGGCGGCGGCAGGCATATCCTTGCATGCGGCATATGGTATGTCCGAGACCTGTCCGTTTCTGACGGTGGCCGATTTGTCCAGCGACGATCCAGAGGTGCAGGCGCAAACCGGCTTCTCCGGCCCTCTTGTTGACCTTCGCGTTGTGACACCGGATATGAAAGACGTCCCGCATGACGGCGAAACTACCGGTGAAGTTGTTGCTCGGGCTCCCTGGTTGACACAAGGCTATCTGGATAACGCGCAAGCCTCTGATGAGCTTTGGGACGGTGGGTATCTTCATACCGGAGATGTTGGGTATGTCCGCGAGAATGGGTCTTTGCAGATTACGGATCGCCTCAAGGATGTGATCAAGACCGGCGGCGAATGGATTTCCTCGCTGGCACTGGAAAACATAGCATCGTCTTGCAGCGGCGTTGAGGACGTCGCAGCAATCGGGCTGCCGCACGCGAAATGGGGCGAAAGGCCAGTGTTGGTCGCTCAAGCCGCAAAGGATGCCGATCCGGATCTTGTGCGCTTGAGAGTCATTGAAGAAATCCAGTCGCGTGTCGGTGCAGGCGAGATCTCAAAATGGGCGGTTCCAGACGAGATAGTCTTTGTCGACCGCCTACCTAAAACCAGCGTCGGCAAGCTCGACAAGAAACTCGTGCGGAAAGATATTTCAACGCGCTCGGACTTTAAATCATGACAGACAAGCAACGCCGTATTCAGGCGCTTATCGGGTCCATTGTCACCTATCTGCAGGCTCACAGAGCTGCCACGCGCGGCGTTGACCTGACGTTGGACAAGCTGGCAGCCATGGACCTGAAGGGTGAGAGGCTCATTGATTTACCTCCCCAAGGAACCCGGCACGATGAGGTTCTGAAGAACGCCATCGCCGGGATTGTCGCCCCCGAATTGCAGGAAATCGCAGGTTGTCTGAAAGCGGCCAAGGATGATCTGATCTGGCGCGAAGACAACGCCCAATTCTATCCCCCTGGTGCCGAATTGGGCGAGGGATACACAAAGTGTAACCTACATACTCTGCTGATTGGGCCAGACGCATGTGGACATCACCATCCCGATTTCAACCTTGGCATTTTCATGCTGGGTCCAAGGACGCTGTATCGCGACCACAACCACGACGCGCCAGAGCTGTACCTGAACCTGTCCGAGAAATCTGGTTGGCGGTTTGGCACCCGTGACTGGCAGGATTATCCGGCTGGATCACTTATCTGGAACGCGGCGGGCGATCCCCACGCCACCCGGGTCTATGACCAGCCATTCATCTCCGTCTTTGTCTGGCTCGAGAACGTGCATTCACCCTGCAATGTGATCCATTTCGACGACTGGGCCGAGGTCGAACAGGATCTTTCCAAACAGCCTGATTGAGGTTTCCGAACATGATTTCCATTAAACACACCGAGGGTGTCGTTTTCATTGAGCTGAATGCCCCACCGGTGAACGCTCTTGGCCTGAAGATGCGGCAGGCGCTTTCCTCGGCCATCCACGAGTTGGACGCCGATGAACAGGTCAAAGCTATCGTTCTATGCTCGGCTCTGCCGCTCTTCTGCGGCGGCGCTGACATCGTCGAGTTCCGTACCGGGGCAGTTTGGGACAAGCCGGACCTGCCAGACCTGTGTGAAACGATTGAAACCAGCAAAAAACCCATTATCGCCGCGATAGCAGGCCCTGCGATGGGGGGTGCGCTGGAGATCGCGCTTGCCTGTGATTACCGTGTCGCCACGCCGAATGCCGTGATGGGCCTACCTGAGATCAAACTGGGGCTGCTGCCAGGCGCCGGGGGCACCCAGCGACTACCCCGGATTGCCGGGCTGGAAGCGGCAACGCGAATGATCCTGTCGGGGGATTCTGTGAAGGGCGAATATGCCCTGTCTTGCGGGCTGGTCGACGCACTGTTTGAGAACGACGAGGATTTTCGCACGCATGTTTTGGGTTTTGCCACCCGTGTCAGCCATGAGGGCGATCCGAAACGCAGTTGCGCGGATATGACCGTCACACACCCTGATCCAAAGGGATTTCTCGCGGGTTTCCGAGATCAGATTGCACCAAAGTCCAAGAACCTTGTCGCCCCTGAACGATGTTTGGTATCCATCGAGGCCGCATGCGAACTGCCGCTGGCCGAGGGGTTGGCACAAGAGAAGGCAGGTTTCGCCGAACTGCTCGACACACCGCAGTCGCGCGCCGGGCGGCATCTGTTCTTTGCAGAACGTGAATGCACCAAGGTTCCGGGTGTCACTCGTGCTGACCGACCACGTGACATTTCATCGGTCGCCGTGATCGGCGCAGGAACAATGGGGCGCGGCATTGCCATCGCCTTTCTGCAGGCGGGGTATCCGGTCACGCTTCTTGAAACTACGCAAGGCGCGCTCGAACTGGGGCTGGAAAAGGTCCGGGAGCATTTCCAGCGCGCGACCCAAAAAGGGCGGCTCAGTGCCGATCGGGCAGAGGCAATCGCCGCCAACGCCACCGGTACGCTCAGCTACGGCGACCTTGCAGAGGCCGACCTGATCATTGAAGCGGCGTTTGAAAGCATGGATGTCAAACGCCAGATTTTTGAAGCCCTGGACCGACACGCAAAGCCTGGCGCGATACTGGCCTCGAACACATCGACATTGGATCTTGATAAAATCGCCGCAGTCACGTCACGCCCGGAGGATGTGATTGGTCTCCATTTCTTCAGTCCGGCGAATGTCATGCGCTTACTGGAGGTGGTGCGCGGCGCCAAGACCGCTCCCGATGTCATTGCGACGGCAATCACAGTCGCAAAGAAGATCCGAAAGCTCCCTGTCACGGTTGGCGTCTGCTACGGTTTTGTTGGAAACCGGATGCTAGAGCCATACTTCCGCGAAGGGTCCCGTCTGCTTCTTGAGGGGGCGACGCCGAAACAGGTGGATGCCGTCCTGGAGAACTTCGGCATGGCCATGGGTATTCACGCAATGGCGGATCTGGCCGGTGTCGATGTGGGCGCACGCGTGCGTCAGGAACGGCGTAGTGAAATCGCACATGACCCGACATACCAGGCTGTGCAGGACAGGTTGTTTGAACTGGGCCGACTGGGTCAGAAAACCGGGCGTGGAAGCTATGTCTACGAGGGGCGGACACGGGTCGAAGACCCTGAGATAGTTCAAATCAGTTCCGAGCTGGCGGACTTGCATGGCGTGAAGCGCAGGGAAATCGACGATCAGGAAATCCTTGAGCGTTGTCTGTTCCCCCTGATCAACGAGGGCTTCTTGATCCTTGAAGAGGGCATTGCAACGCGCCCGGGTGATTGCGACCTGATCTGGGTCAATGGCTATGGCTTTCCAAACTGGCGCGGCGGCCCAATGCAATATGCCGACGAGATTGGATTAAGCCAGATTTTGGAACGCATGACCCACTATCAGCAGTCGCTTGGTACCTATGGCGAGATGTGGTTCACGCCTGCGCCTTTGCTGGAACAACTTGCAACCTCGGGTGTGACACTTGCCGCACATTTTGATGCCAAAAAGGAAAAATCATGAGAGAAGCCGTTATCGTCTCAACCGCACGAACCCCTATTGGGGTGGCCTTCAAAGGTGCGTTAAACAACATCAAATCCCCCACCATGATGGGGCACGCCATTCAGCGCGCGGTTGAACGTGCAGGTGTGGACCCCGGTTCGATCGAAGATGTCGTCATCGGATCGGTCCTGACTGCGGGAACCGCAGGCATGAATGTCGCCCGTTTGTCGGCGCTGGCGGCGGGCCTTCCCAATACGGTGGCAGGACAGACGATCGACAGGCAATGCTCCTCCGGGTTGATGGCCATTGCGACGGCTGCAAAGCAGGTCATTGTGGATGGTCAGAATGTCGCCGTGGCAGGCGGGCAGGAAAATATTTCCGCCATTCAGAATGCCTATCTGAAATGGGCGGGCGATGAGAAAGATCCAAACGTTATCGCGAGGTCCGAGCATGCCTACATGCCGATGCTGATGACGGCGGAAAATGTGGCCCGGACCTATGGGATCAGCCGCGAGGTGCAGGATGAATACGCCGCACTTTCCCAAGGCCGGACCGCCCGGGCTCAGGCCGCTGGCGCCTTTGATGACGAGATCGTCCCGATCACAGCGATTAAGCGGGTCAAGAACCGCGAAACCGGAGAGGAAACCCTGGAAGAAGTGACCTTGTCAAAAGACGAAGGCAACAGGCCGGGTACGACGGCCGAAACACTTGGCCAGCTGAATCCGGTTGTCGAAGGAGGCGTGATTACTGCCGGAAACGCAAGCCAGCTTTCTGACGGTGCCGCGGCTTGTGTGCTCATGGAAGGCAAAATGGCTGAGCAGCGGGGCCTCACACCGCTAGGTATCTATCGCGGCATGGCTGTTGCAGGAAACGCACCGGAAGAGATGGGGGTCGGCCCGATCTTTGCAATTCCAAAGCTGCTGAAGAATGCAGGTCTTCGCATCGAAGACATCGGCCTTTGGGAGCTTAACGAAGCCTTTGCCTGCCAGGTTCTCTATTGCCGCGACCACCTTGGGATCGATCCCGAAATCTACAACGTGAACGGCGGTGCCATATCGATTGGCCATCCCTATGGTATGACAGGCGCGAGACAAGTCGGGCACGCTCTGCTTGAGGGGAGGCGTCGTGGCGTAAAATACGTGGTGACCTCTATGTGTGTTGGCGGAGGCATGGGGGCCGCAGCGTTGTTCGAAGTCGCCTGACCCTGCTGAAATGAATTCAGACCAAGAGTTACCTGGCTGCGACATTGACAACCTGGCATCTGTGAAAGTCTTTTTGTTCCCACGCCGCGTTTTATGTCGGGCGCAATGTGCAAATAGCAGCCGTTTGAGAACTCGCAGCGAAAGTCTGAAAGGTCCGCGACCTGTAAATTCCCACCTCAAAAAATGCTGCGCTATGCGCGAATGGCCGGAATCGCCGCCGCGCCGCAACATGAGAATTTGCGCGTATGCAAAAAAATCTGCGCAGGGTGCACGTGCAGCAAGATTTTGACACTTCCGCTCAGGGCTCATACCAGACATTCGACGTTTTCAGTTGGCCATTTCATCGCCAAACGACAGCAATGCGGACAAAGTTGCCATTCGGGACGATGAGAGCAAATAGAGCTGACTTCAGATTACTTTCCACCGCCGTGTTCTTCGAGCCAATCACGGGCTTCACCAAGTTTACGATAAAGGTCTTTGGCAAAACCTAGCTCGGACTCTCCGAAAAGCGCCGGAACGCCTGCGGACTGAGGATCGATAATCACAATAGCGCCGTTTGGTTGTACGATGAACTGAAGGTCATTGATAATGAACTCTTCCTTGCTTTCAAGAATCTGTTTGAGATCACTGAGAAGTTTAGCAATCACGGCCTTATCTGGCGTGGCACCTTTCCCTTCCTCTGCGGCCATCATGGCTCTCATTGTATTCACAAGTCCAAATTCCGATGTCGGAGGCGAATTACCTAAAGCGGCTTGTTGCAGCAAATAGCCAACTAGGTCGGTGTTATCGACCTTGGTATCCACGAATACGCCCTTCACCTCATCCATCGCTATACCAAGAGTGCGCTTTCCTCCAAAATCTACCTGTATGATTTCTGGTGATGCCGTTGTGAAACCATGCTCAGCGATCCGATGAAGCATGGTGACTTCGGAAAGCGCGTCTGCGTCACTTCCGCTTTTGAACACCGCCAAGAGTCGCCCGTCTGGAAGATGGAATATTTCTTTGAATTGACTGCTTTTGAATTTCTTCAGTTTCGCTGTCGAAACCACATCTTTACCAGAATCCTGCTTCTCAACTGTCGCATCGAGATTTGAAAGAATATCGAAGCCAGCGGCACTGTGGGCAAGCCAGTACGTGCGCGGCTCTCGTCGGCCAGCTTCGGCTAGTACAGTCTCACGATCCGCAAATTTGATATCATCTTCATTGACGACATCATACCACATCAATCCTTCGGAATTCGCATGCCAACGGACGCCGGTAATGGCCTGATTCCACACAAAGCCGCCCTTAGTTGCAATCCAACGGGGTTGGATCACCGGATGAGGTGTGCTCTTGGAGATCAGGTGGTTTCTAGCGCCTTGTATTGTCGCAGACGCGTCTGCATTTCGCTGCAGAGCTTTCAGTTGTCGAACTGCACTACTGTCTTCAGCTTTCATCTGAAGGTTTGCCAGATTGGGTTCTTCCAGGCCCTGCGCAATGTCTGTACGTTCGTTTGACTTAACACGACGCTGCAATTGGTTTGTCGCCTGGGCGGATTTGGCGGTAGCACTGAGCAAATGTTTCGGCATCCGACATCTCCTATTGGACAATAGCGCTCTGACCTGAGCGAGATCACTCAAGTGAATTATCTCGCTTGGGTTGTTTGCAGGTGTAAGCCCAATCATATCTATTTCCGAGCAAATTCCGTACTGACTCAGCGGACAATTCGTGCAAATTTATCCTTTGTCCGCAGAGCAGCTGGCAAGGCTGTCGAATAACGGCTTTTCCAGTGAAGTTGAATCAGATGAACCATCAATCGCATATCAGCTAAGAAGGTCTGCCAGAACGGCGTTGAAATCCTCACCCGCTTCAGCCCGGGCAATAAGCTCCATCAGCCCGGTGCGACCGACTTGATGTTCAATGCTTTCGACTTCAGCGGCAGCGGCTCCGTAGGCGCGGCGAACACCAACTTCGCGATAGGCTTTGCCCCAGTGCCAAGTCCTCTTCGCACTAAGCACGCGCTT
>NZ_JAIMIB010000028.1 GCF_019966515.1 Roseovarius aestuarii
CTTGTCAGATTTGTCAACGCGGGCCATCCCGCCCCGCACAACCCTAACACCTTGGCCCGCATCAAAAAATCTTAGACTTTTCAGACTTTCGCTGCAACTGTGACAACGACTGCTTATTGAAAAAATGACCATTGGATATCCGCATTTCCGTCAGTTTCTTTAAAGGCTACGTAGTTCAGATGTTACCTCTCCTGCGCAGAATGTCATGGCGATTGAAACAGCCTCAACGGAGTGCGGCGCAGATTGCTCTATGTCGGCATCAAGGATGACGACATCTGCGGCTAATCCCGCCCTCAAACTCCCGGTGTGGTTCTCTTTGAACGCCATCCAGGCATTGGTTGCAGTATAGGCCTTCAGTGAATTCAAAAGCGATTGGCTTTGATCAGGCCAGTCAACGCCGAGATTGCGCGGCGTAACCGCGCATTGAATATTGGCCAGCACGTCAATCGGAACGACAGGCCAGTCAGTGGAGAACGCCAATGGGATCCCTGCCCGTCGGAGCATTTCCCATGGATAAGCACGGGCGCATTCATCGGCAAAAAACACCGTGTCAGGTTTAGGTGGCTCAAAAAAACCCGCAAAGGCAGCGTGCCGGGGCTGCATAGATGCGACCGCGTCAAGCCGTTTCATCCGTGCTATGTCGGCCTCAGTGATCAATTCAATATGCTCCACACGGTGGCGTGCATCACGTTTGCCATTTGCCGTTTGGGCGCATTCGTAGCCATCCAACACAAGTTGCACGGCCATGTCGCCCACGGCATGAACGCTTATTTGCAGGCCGAGTGCATCGATCTGGCGGCAAGCTTCGTTGAAATGGGATGGGTCAAATACGGCCTCACCATGATTGTCAGGATCGTCCGGATAGGCGCGGATTTTCAACCCGGTTCTGCTTTCCAGAACGCCGTCCATGAACATCTTGACCCGACCAGACCAGACCATATCGCTTTGATACTGGCGGTGCATGTCTGCGGCTTCTTCAATACGCTCCAAGGGGTCGAAATTCTTGAGATGGAAAGGAACCTGAACCCGTGCTTTCAAGCGATCTTCGGTTTCAAGTTCACTTAGAAGTTCGAGCTGATAAATATTCCCATCCATATTGTGAAGCGTGGTAATTCCGTGCGCGGCAACGTGATCGAGACCTTTCAGCAGCATCGCTTTGTCTGCCTCGCGCTCGGCTGCGGTCGCCGGTGGTTCAGGGTCGCTTCCGGTCACATAGCCAAGCATGTCCCTGCCACCGGTCCGCGACAATGCAAGTACCGGTCCAAAGGCGCCGGTTTCGAGCAACGTTCCGGTGGCAAAGCCATCATCGCCCATAACAACGGTGCTGCCCTCGGGCATTTCTGCCCCATTGAGCATTCCGCGTTGCTTCAATGCGGCGGTATTGGCCCAAACAGTGTGTAGATCAGCGGCCAACAGGGCAAAGGGCCGGTCAGAGATAATCTTGTCCAGCATCAGCCGTGGTGCTTCGGTGGCTGAGCAAAACAAGTCGTAAAATGCGCCAACCCCTTGAATCAAAGGCTCATCCGGGCGGGCACTGGCGTAAGCCAGCGCTTTCGGGCGCACCTGCTCAAGCTGCGTTAGCCCTCCGACTGGCAGGAAATCCAATTCCGCCGAGCCTTGAAACAGGTGGACATGGCTGTCGATAAATCCCGGCAAGACGCTGCGCCCGCCTGCGTCAATCACGCGGGTTTGGGGAGTGGCAAACACGCGGATGTCGGCATCCGAGCCAACCGCCAAGATCTTTCCATTCGCCATCGCCAAGGCCGAAGCCCGTGGCACCTCTGGCACCATGGTCAAAACCCGCCCGTTCAGGATGATAGTTTCGGCGGTGGTCATGAGTCAGCTTTCGTCTCCTGCCGGTCATGGCTTACTTTTCGCCAAGCGTTACTTGCCAGATGAACCAACCCTTTGGGCATGACGACAACAAAGATGATCAAGGCGAGACCCAGAACCAAATTGCGGGCGTCTCCCATTTCTTTGGAAAATTCAACCACGATCATCATGATGCCGGTGCCGATAAGCGGCCCCCAGGTGGACCCAAGCCCACCAACGACCACCATGGCGAGGATGAACATCAGGGTGGAAAACTCAAACAGGCTGGGACCGGCAAACCGGTAATGTGCGGCATAGACCCCGCCAGCCAGACCTGTCAGCAAGGCCGATAATGCAAAAGCCACAACCTGATATTTCTTGCGGTCAATACCGCGGCTGCTGGCATAGCCGACATTGTCACGGATCGCACGAAAGGCCAAGCCAAGGCGGCCGTGAATGATAACGATCACACCAAAGATGGTCAGACCAAACGCAGCAAGGACCGTATAATAGTTTCCCAGGATCCAGTGCTTTTTCAACAAAGGTCGGAACCCGAAATCGTCAAAGCGGGAAAACCCGGTTGATCCCCCAAAAAGCTGCTGGCAGTTGTTGCGCACCAGTGTGAAACATTCGGTATCTGTGATGATCAGCACATGGATCATCTCGGCGATGGCATAGGTCAAAAGCGCCACATACGCCCCTGTCAAGCGCAAGCAGGCCATTCCGATAATCAAGGCAAGTAAGGCTGAAGATACTGCCGCTATCGGAATGGCCACCCAAACGGACATGCCGGTGAAGGTGACCCCCATGGCCATTCCGTAGGCTCCGACGGCAAAGAACAGCATCTGAGCCAGCGAAAACACGCCTGCATGGCCCATCAACAGGTTCCAGTTCATCGCCACCATCGCCCAGATGAAAAAGACGATCACCTCGCCCAGCAAATATCGCTGAGTGATGAATACAGGCAAGACAGCAAAGGTTGCTATCACCAGTACACCAATCAGAAGGTGGCGTGTCAGATCATCCAGCTGGGTCACAGGCGCACCACCTTTTCACTGCCAAACAGCCCCTGAGGACGCCATATCAGCACGAGGATCACCAGAATCAACATGGCAGGGAATCCAAATCGGACGCCGATGTAGAACCCTATTGCGGCTTCCAGCAGTGCCAGACCAAAGGCACACAGACCGGCCCCCCAGACATTGCCCAATCCCGCCACAACGCAGATGACGAACGCCTTGAGCAGCGGATCACCCCCCATCTGTGGCGACAGGGTGGCCTGCGTTGAAATCATCAGCCCCGCCACCCCTGCCAGCATGCCTGCAAGCGCCATGACCTGCAGGAAAACGGTATCGGCCTTCACCCCCATCAGCATCGCGGCCTCGCGGTTCAGGGCTGTGGCACGGATCGCCCGACCAAACCGGGTTTTCAGCAACAACCACGCCACGCCCAGGATCAGGATCAGTGCAACCGCAAAGATGATCACCGCCTGATAGGTCACAGTAACCCTTCCGATCCGCGTGAACCCTTCGACGGCCAGAGGTTGCGGATAAGGATAGCCGCCATAAACCTTCAGCAGCAGATCCTCGATCAAAATGCCCAGGCCAGCGGTGGCAACCAGAACATTGGTGCCGAAATCGGCGGTTCCCAACATGAACCGGACCATGACAAGATGGGTGATAATGCCGATCAGCGCTCCGGCTGCCATAGCGACGACAATGCCAAGAACCAGTGGAATGCCAAACGCCACCGCGACCGAATAGGCCACGTATGCCCCCAGCGTCATGAACAAGCCGTGAGCCATATTGAACATGCCCAACGTTCCGTAAATCAGCGACAACCCCACCGAAGCCAGCGCATACATTGATCCCAGCGTCAGCCCGGTAATTACTATCTGGATAACTACATCCATGTCTTACTGCCCTCCCAGATAGGTCTTGAGGATATCGCCGGAGCTTTTCGCCTCTTCCGCAGTGCCGCGCCAGACGATGTGACCGGCATCCATCAGGCACAGACTGTCAGCAAAGCTGAGCAGGCGGCTTGGGTTTTCTTCGACCACCAAAAACGCCATCCCGCTTTGCCGAAGGTGGCCCAAAGCCTCGTAGATCTGTTCGATTACCAAAGGGGCCAACCCTAACGAAGGCTCGTCCAGCATCAAAAGCTTGGCGTCTGCCATCAGGCCGCGCCCGATCCCGACCATCCTGCGCTCACCTCCTGACAATCCCGAAGCCATCTGGTTGCGACGGTCTTTAAGTTTGGGGAACAAGGCGAACACCTCGTTCAGTCGGTTTGAAACCTCGGCCCCGTCGACGCACAGGTAGGCACCCATCAACAGGTTTTCTTCGACGGTCATTTCGGTGAACAATTGATCGCCTTGTGGCACATGGATCAGACCAGACTCGACACGGGCGTGTACCGACGCGCGGTTTATGTCAGTCCCGTTGAGGGATATGTGCCCAGCACGCAGCGTCAAAAATCCCGACAGCGTACGTAGTAGCGTGGTTTTGCCGTGCCCGTTTGGGCCGATCAGGGCCATAACACCTTGCTGCGGGATGTCGAGCGACACGCCATGCAGCACAGGACGGTTCAGATAGCCCGAAACCAGACCGCTACAAGACAGAACAGCGCTCACGCTGCATCTCCCAAACCGGAACTTCCCAGGTACACCTCGGACACGGTTTTGTCCGATGCCAGTCCGTCTGGCGCGCCATCGTAGATAACTTTGCCCTGATGCATCATCACGGCCCGATCGGCCACAGTGGTCAGGAACCGCATCACGTGTTCGATAAAAACAAGGGTCATGCCACGAGACTTCAATGAGAGCATGAGATCGATGAATTCGTCGATCTCCGGTGGGGTCAGTCCACCAACAGGTTCATCCAACAACAAAATTTCAGGCTCGTTCATCAAGGCTGTCGCGACCATCAGTTTCTTGCGGGCAAGGATCGGGATCCCCGCCACTTTTTCGGCGGCAATGTCGTCCAGCCCGATCTCGGACAGCAATGCCCTTGCCATTTCCTTGTCCTGCTGCTTGGTCAGAACCAAGCCGCCAGAGCTGCGGCGGCCAAATGCGCGGGCTACCAGCACGTTCTCAAAAACGCTCATATGATCAAACCCAGAATTTAACTGGAATGTCCGTGCCATCCCCAAATGGCATAACTTGTGCGGGGCGGTGCCGGTAATGTCTTGGCCAAGAAGCTTGATGGCCCCTTCGGTGGTTGGGGTCAGCCCGCTGATCAGATCAAAAAAAGTGGTCTTGCCGGCCCCGTTCGGGCCGCCAACACCAACAACTTCACCGCGCTGGACAGTGAAATCAACGCCATCCACGGCGGCCAGCGCGCCGAAGCGTTTTACAACGCCCCGGCACTCCAGAATTGTAGTGGTGTCAGTAACCACCAGACCCTCAGCTCTTCATCCAGGGCGGCAGTTGGAAATTGCCACGCTCATAGGGCGACGGCGCGATGAGAACACCGTCTTTTGCCTTGTCGTGAACCTGACTGAAGATATGCGGCATACCCAGCGATGGATCGTTGGTTTCCGTCGGATAGCTGTAGGCCGACAATGTGTCGGGCCGGATTCGCATGGTTCCCATCGGGCCGCGGTAGATCAGCGATTTCAGGCGATCTGCGACCACGCGATTCTGATCTTCTTCATAAGGCGCACCGGCCCCCCCTGCCAAAGCAGCGGCCAGAGCATAGGCATGAAGCGCCTGATATGTCTGACCGCCACCATTGGGAGAGGCATTGTCGCCGAAACGACCCTTGTAGGCATCCGCAAAACCGGTGCCAATCTCATCCTGCAACGCACCGATAACGGTGGCGTAGATCGAACCGACTGAATTATCGCCAGCAATGTCGCGGAACGCCGCCAGAGACGCACCATATTGCAGATAGACAAGACTGTCGGTCGGATCTGTCATGAATTGATTCATGAACTGCGCCTGATCTTGCGTGTAGAAATGCGTAATCGCGATGATCGCAGGCGGGTCAGCCCGTAGTTTGGCCAACGTAGGCCCCCAATCAGTGACCGGTACTTTCACCGTCTCAAAGAGCGACACTTCGTAGCCGAACGCAGCGGCCCCGCCGTTCATCGCATTGGCAATATTGATGGAATAGGTGCCTGGCCCGGTCACAATCGCAATCTTGTTGTTCGGGCGCTTGAATTCACCGTTATCTTCAAGATCTTTGATGAATTTCAGAAAACCTTCGCCATACATTGTTTCAGGTGGATCATACTGGATCGTTCCCCAAAACCTGTCCGGATCGGATTTTACCAATTCGTCATGAACGGCGACAGTGTTCGAGTGCATCGCAATCACTCCTGCATCCGCGACCACATCATGCAAAGCCGTGCCCGTCTCAAGGTTGTAGCCCGTGATGATCGCACTGGCGTTATCCTTGTCGATCAGGCGTTGTGCGGCCTGTATGACCACATCATCACCCTTGCTTTCCGTATCGACCGTGACAACCTCAACCGGGCGGCCCAGAATGCCCCCCATCTCATTGATCTCATCGCGCGCCATTTCAAGACCGCGTTGAAACTCGATCCCGTCAGCGGCGACAATGCCGGTCAGCGGTGCCGGGCATCCGATCACGACCGGATCCGATGATTGCGCCTGGGCACTTTGGTTGAGACCGGATAACATCGCGGCGGATCCGGCAGTGACGCCAGCACCTTTTAGAAAACCGCGCCGTGTTTGATTATTTTTCGAATGATTACTCATTCCATCCTCCCTGGATTTGTTATCTTGGAAAATACGCTTTGTGCGCTTGCTCGATCGCAGCGGCCTGATCGTTGCTCAATGCCTGACCGCCATAGTTTTCGACAAAGTCCTGAAACGGGTCTTCAAATTGGTTGGACGCCCCGGAAAGCTCTTCAACAACCGCTAATCCGCAATACGGAACATAGGTCGCGGAATACCCACCCTCGTGCGTCGCTACGATACGGCCCGAACAGTGTTTGTCAGCAACAGCCATTACTTGCCGTGTCATCCACCTGAAATCCTCAGATGCCAGCATCTGAATGCCAAGCGGATCCAGTGCCGACGCGTCAAAACCGCAGGGTATAACGATCAGCTCAGGCTCAAAGGTTTCAAGCGCGGGGATGACAACTCGTTCAAACGCTTCCCGATACGCGCCCGAACCTGACCCCGGCGGGAGAGGAATATTGAGGTTTGAATTGCCCGCACCTTTCACGTCGGTCCCGCCTGAGTCTGGCGGGAATAGGTTGGTCTGATGTAGTGAAATCGTCAGAACCGATGGATCATCCAGAAATATCGCCTCGGTTCCGTTACCGTGATGCACATCCCAATCCACCGTGGCCACGCGAGTGACACCATGTTGTTTCTGTGCATGTCTAATACCAATGGCCGCGTTGGCAAAAAGGCAAAACCCCATGGCAAGTTCCGGCAATGCATGGTGCCCCGGCGGGCGACACAAAACATAAGCGTTGTCCACATCCCCGGCCATAACCGCATCAACCGCCACAATCACACCACCCACCGCCATTCGCGCGATATCTAGGCTGGCGGGCCCTGCCGGGGTCAGCGCACCGGTGTCTCCACCACCACTTGCGCAAACCGCAGCCAGATGGTCGATATGCGATTGAGGATGAACCAAGCCAATCACGTCATTACTTGCTGCGTCGGGGGCCATCAATTGCAGGTGATCCCATAACCCCGTTGCCTGTAGCAGGTTCTGCATCCTGCGCTTGGTTTCAGGATTTTCAAAATGTTCGCCTGGCTGCAATGTCATCGTCGGCTCGAAAAAGCCGCACCAGTTCATCGTGTCATGCCAGAAGTAAAGTTCCGATGCGACAAGTCCTGTTGTTCTCTTGCAAGTCGAGTTTTTGTGAATCATGGCCCCTCCGAAAGCGAGTGTTCGATTTTTGGAAAACCTTGACAATACCACCAGCGTGGTATCGTTTTCTCAAAAACCCGATTTATGTTATTAGTGATATGGCAAAGAATGAGAGTGACAACGCGGAGTATGATTTTCTGAGCGCGATTGCGATTTCAGCGAATGTGGAAGCCTACGAACAGGCCGTTGTCCCCTACTGTAGCGCTACTTTTTCAGCGCAAAGTGTTGTAGCAATGCTGTTTTTTCGCAATTCAGGACCAACAGTGCTGTTTCGTTGGATCCCCGATGACCAGCTTCGCAATATCTTTGACCGGCGCTATGATTTGCTGGGTTACCTGCTAGATCCCTTTTTTCAAATTTCCATGAGCACAAACGATTGGGCGGCCTACCCATTGCGGGATATTGCGCCGGATCGATTTGAGACCAGCGAGTATTTTTCCAACTATTATGGATCAACAAAAATGGTGGATGAAATTGGGTTCGTCGCAAAGATAGACGACAATTCTTCGGTCCACCTGTCCTTAGGGCGCAATGCCGGACAGCGGCGTTACAGGTCGGGAGAAATCACAAAGTTCAAGCAGCTATCGCGGGTGCTGGCACCAAAGCTGAAATCTGTCTTGCTGCCTCAAACTCCGACATTCTCAACGGATGCGTTGTCTCTGGAGCACAGATTCTGCGCCGTATCCAAGCATCACGGAAATGAAATATCACTACGAGAGGCCGAGGTTGCAGCTCTGATCGTTCAGGGGCATTCCAGTCGGGCAATTGGCCTGAATCTTGGAATTTCAATACATACGGTGAAGGTTCATCGGCGCTCGTTGTACAAGAAACTAAATATAACTTCGCAGAATGAATTGTTTCGGCTTCTGAGCGCTTTTTCGGAAAATGAGAGTGGATAGCAGACGGTTCCGGCAGTTGCTGTTCCCAATTCCCTGGCCACTTAGCTTGAGTAGATAACACTCATTTCATGGTCGTATGGCTGACCAAGTTATGCAACAGTTCGATGTGACCTGAAGGAGATACGGTTTCTGGCTAGAGATTAAACCGGCGTCCGTTTCCCGCACTATTCCGCCATTCAGCCAGCTTGCAGCATACGAAACATTGGGCTCACAGCCGCCATCAGAGTTTTTCTGTCTGACCTCCGCCGCCTGCGGTCTGCAACTCGCTCCTCAGAAAGTCTGAGAATTTGCCAACCTCGAAACGGCGGCCTTTTGGCGCTGATCTTGGGAGCCCCGCAATTGTTGACGCCTAGGCGTGTATATGTAACTGCAGGTCTGGCAACGGCCCGGTGAATGCGCCTTCTACCGGCTGCTGTTGTGCTAGTGTGCCTGATGATCGGAGCAACCGGATGAGCAGTGATATCGAAACCCTCAAGGTCTACGGCGATATGGCCGATGACTATGCGGCGATCACGACCGAGGCCACCGAGGACAAGGCATTGACCACCTTCATCGGCGCGTTGCCGAAGGGGAGCCATGTGCTTGATCTGGGCTGCGGGCCCGGGTTCGCCGCTGCCCGGATGGCACGCGAGGGCCTGAGCGTTGATGCCACCGACGCGACCCCGGCGATGGTCGAACTGGCCGACAAGCATCCGGGCGTCAACGCCTGGACCGCCACGTTCGATGACCTGACAGGCACCAATCTCTATGATGGCATCTGGGCCAATTTCAGCCTGCTGCACGCCTCGCGCGGGGACATGCCGCGTTATCTGGGCACCCTGCGCGAGATGCTCAAGACCGGCGGGATGTTCCATATCGGCATGAAAACCGGCACCGGCGAGCGGCGCGATGCCCTGGGCCGCCTCTACACCTATTACACCGGGCCGGAGCTGGAGCAGTTGCTGCGGGACGCGCGGCTGACACCCTTTTCCAGCACCACGGGCCGCGATAAGGGGCTTGATGGTGAATGGGCCGATTGGGTGACGATCATCGCCCATGCCTGAGCTTTTCGCCTATACAGACGGGGCCTGTTCGGGCAATCCCGGCCCCGGTGGCTGGGGTGTGCTGCTGCGCGCCATGGAGGGCGAGCAGATCGTCAAGGAGCGCGCGTTGCAGGGCGGCGAGGCCGAGACCACCAATAACAAGATGGAGCTTTTGGCCGCCATCCACGCGCTTGAGACCCTTGAGCGTGCCAGCACCATCACCATCGTGACAGATTCGGCCTACGTGAAAAACGGTGTCACCGGCTGGATCTTCGGCTGGAAACGCAATGGCTGGAAGACCTCGAACAAGAAGCCGGTCAAGAATGTGGAACTGTGGCAGCGGCTCGACGCAGCGCAGGCCCGCCATGACGTTAGTTGGGAATGGGTCAAGGGCCATGCAGGCCACCCTGAAAACGAACGCGCTGACGAGTTGGCTCGCGCCGGGATGGCACCGTTCAAACCGAAAAAGCCAGCAAAGACAGACGAATGACCGCCCTTACTCTGCTTGATTATGCCTCTGTGCTGATATTTGCCCTGACCGGCGCGCTGGTGGCCAGCCGGGCCCAGCTTGATATCGTGGGTTTTGCCTTCATGGCCTGTATCACCGCGGTCGGCGGCGGCACCGTGCGTGACGTGCTGCTGGATCGAAACCCGGTCTTCTGGGTCGGTAATCTGACCTATATCTTCATCGCGCTTGGGGCCGCGGTCTTTATCTATTTCACCGCCCACAAGGTCGAAAGCCGCTATCGCTGGCTGCTCTGGCTGGACAGTTTCGCGCTGGCCGTCGCTGTTCCTGCCGGCATGGCCGCGGCGATGGTGATGCTGCAACCGGGGCCGATCATAGTATTGATGGGTGTGGCCACCGGGTGCCTTGGCGGGCTGATGCGCGATGTGGTCTGCAACGAGGTGCCGCTGGTGCTGAAACAGGGTGAACTCTATGCCACCGCTGCCCTTGGGGGCGCATTAGCAGGGCTTGCTGTCATGCAGATGACGCACCTGACCATGCCGGTGCTGATTGCCTGCGCCGCGACAACCTGGGGCCTTCGGGCCGGATCGCTGCTTTTTGGCTGGCAATTACCTGTCTACAAAAGCCGGCCGCCCCGACAGTAAGAAACCAGCCAAAGCGTTCTATCATCTAGCCCTTGTGGCTTCTCGCCCAGGCTGCATGTGATTGGATGACTGACGCCACGGACAGCGCTTTCTCGGCAAGCGCCGGATCGGTTGCAGGCGACAGCGCCAGCGCCTCCATCCGATCATAAAGGGCACGTGACGTGCAGAAGTTGAACACTTCGGTGTTGCCGCCGTTTTCCCAGAAGGCAGTGATCCATATTGAAGGGCGACCGAGACACCAGTCATGCCAGAAACGCCGCGCCAGCACATCGTCAGGGAAAGCTGACACCTGATCCAGCAAATCGCCCAATGGCCATCCGGCAAGCCCGAACATGCAAAGCGTGTCGTCCAGATACCCGCTCTCGCGTCGCATCTCACGCTCCAGATAGGTGCGCTGAAACCGATCCAGCACCTCCCATTCGGCGGCGCTCCAGTTATCGCGACTGCCGGTCTGAAACCTGTTCAGGCTGACTTCCAGCGCAACGCGTGCGAGTTCTTCGTCTGCCGCCAACACTTCCAGTACGCGGGGCAGCAGATACCCCCAGGTTCTTTTGGGAACGCCTGACGGGTCATAGGCGGCAAAATACCAGTCCTGGAGATAGTGCAACGGCAGGTCGCGGATAGAAGGCGTAAAGAAATCGGCCTCGATTTCCGCGTACATGCAACAGTTTTCGCAGACGCCGATACTGGTCGGTTTTGCGTAGCCAAATACGCGATAGGCGTCTTCGATGATGTCGAAAAACGGATGATCGCGGGCGATCCTGGCCTTGACTGGTTTCTGCTGTTTTCTATGCGCCATGGCTGCTTATATCACCGGCACCCGGCATTGCCATTCCAAGAGGCGTAACGCCCAAATCGCCCCCCGAGGGCACCGGGGAGGGTGGGCGGGAGGCGCCTGAGGGGGGCGATCTCCCTACCGCCGCTTGCGCCAATGGGTCGGCACGATGATCAGCGCTCCGATGGAAGAAAGGATCGCATCCACCCCCGGCGTCCCAAGCCGGATGCCAAACATGATTCGCACGAAATAAAACAGAAATGCGCCGCCCACGCAGATGATGATCGATTGCAGATATCCGTTGCGGGTGAACCCGGTTTTCTCGCTGACATAACCTACGATGCCGGCAATCACGACGGTACCGATCAGGACGGGAAACATCGGCGTTCTCCTACAGCCTGGTGCCTCTGGGCAGGGGCATCCCGCGCAGAAACTCTTCCGCATCCTGCGCGGCCTTCCCTGCCCGTTGCAAGCGCAAAAGCCGCACCGCGCCACGTCCGCAGGCCACACTCAGCCGATCATCCAGCACCTGCCCCGGTGCGCCACAGCCCTGCCCCAGCCCCGACGCCAGAAGCTTTACCCGTTGCCCGGCAATCTCCGTCCAGGCCCCGGGAAACGGGGAAAGCCCCCGGATGTGCCGGTCCACTTCAGCAGCGGTCCAGCTCCAGTCCACCCGCGTCTCGCCCTTTTCGATTTTGACGGCATAGCTCACGCCCTCACCCGATTGCAGCTCTGGTGTCAGATCATCGAGCTGCGCCAGCGCCGCAACAATTGCGCCCGCCCCAAGGTTCGACAACCGATCATGCAATTCGCCGGTGGTCTCTTCTGCGCCGATATCCACGGCCCGGCGCATCAGGACAGGCCCGGTATCCAGCCCCGCCTCCATCTGCATGATACAGACACCCGTGCTGTCATCGCCGGCCATGATCGCGCGGTGGATCGGCGCCGCCCCGCGCCAGCGCGGCAGAAGCGAGGCGTGTATGTTCAGGCACCCCCGCGCGGGCGCATCAAGCACGGCTTGCGGCAGGATCAGCCCGTAGGCCACCACCACCGCCACATCAGCTCCAAGCGCGGCAAAGGCCGCCTGTTCCGACGGCGTCTTCAGGCTGATCGGGTGACGTATCTCCAGGCCCAACGCCTCGGCCCGCGCCTGCACCGGCGTGGGCCGATCTTTCTTGCCCCGCCCGGCAGGGCGCGGCGGCTGGCAATAGACGCAGGCAATCTCGTGTCCCGCTTCAACCAGCGCATCAAGCACCGGTACCGAGAAATCGGGGCTGCCCATGAAAATGATCCGCATCGTCTAGACCTTCCGCGCCTTGCGCAGCAGCATGTCGCGTTTGACCTTGCTCAGATGATCGAAATACATCCGCCCGGCCAGATGGTCGATCTGGTGCTGCACGGAGGTCGCCCAGAGACCGACAAAGTCGCGCTCCTCGACCTCACCCTCTGCATTCAGATAGCGCACCGTCACCGCCCGGGGCCGCTTGATGGTGGCCGACACGCCCGGCAGGTTGGGGCTGGCTTCTGTATGCTCCCGCAACTGCGCGCTGGCATGCAGCACCTCGGGATTGGCCATGCGCACCGCCTCGCCGCGCGCCTCGCTGGCATCGACCACCGCAAGGCGCTGCATCACCCCGATCTGCACTGCGGCAAGGCCAACGCCGGGCATCGCTTCCATCGTGTCGATCATGTCATCCCAGATAGCGCGGGACTCATCGGTAATCTCCGTCACCTCGGCCGCAGGCTCTCGCAGCCGCCTATCGGGCCACGGCAGGCAAGGGCGAACAGTCAAGCCCGCGCCTTTTCACGCTTCAGTTTCTGCATTCTGCGGGTAATCAGCTGCCGTTTCATCGCGCCCAGATAGTCGATAAAGAGCTTGCCGTTCAGATGGTCGATCTCGTGCTGGACGCAGGTGGCCCAGAGCCCGTCGAACGTCTCGGAATGCTCGTTTCCATCGAGCCCCATCCAGCGCACATCGACCACCTTAGGCCGTGTCACCTCGGCAAACTGATCGGGGATCGACAGGCACCCTTCCTCATAGGTGTTTTTGTCATCCGACGATGCCACGACCTCGGGGTTGAACATCACCACCGGGCGCGGTGTCTCTTCCTCGTCCTTGACGCAATCGAGCACGATGAGACGACTCAGCACACCGATCTGAGGTGCCGCCAGCCCGATGCCCGGCGCGTCATACATGGTTTCAAGCATGTTCTCGGCCAGCGTGCGCAGCTCGTCCGACAGATCATCGACGGGGGCGCAGACCTTTTTCAGGCGTGGATCGGGATGGATGAGTATCGGCAGCTTCATGGCGCTTGATTTAGGCCAAGACCCGGTGTTCTGCAACGCCCCTTGCGCTCAAAACTCAATCCGCTAGCGTGCGCGTCGCTGAATGAGGAGCCCCCCATGAATTTCGACAAGATCATCGACCGCCGCGGCACCAACTCGACCAAATGGGACATGATGGGCGCGCGATCGATTGGCGTTCCCGACGAGGATGGACTGGCGATGTGGATCGCCGATATGGATTTCGAGGCACCCGATTTCCTGCAGGAGGCCACGCAAGGGCTGATCGACAAGGCCAATTACGGCTATTTCATCGGTGAAGACGGGATGAAAGAGCAGGTCGCCTGGTGGATGCAGACCCGCCACGGCTGGGCTGTGGACCCAGCCACGATGTTTTCGACCTTTGGTCTGGGCAACGGCATCGGTATCTGCCTGCAGGCCCTAACCCAACCCGAGGATGAAGTGATCATCTTCACTCCGGTCTATCACGAGTTCACCGCCAAGATCAGGAAATCGGGCCGGGGTCTGAAGGAAAGCCCGCTGGTCATTCGCGATGGTGTCTACCACATGGACCTTGAGGCGCTGGAAGCGTCGATGACCGGTCGCGAAAGCCTGTTGATCTTCTGCTCTCCGCACAATCCCGCGGGCCGGATCTGGACGCCGGACGAGATGCGCGCATTGGTGGAATTCTGCGCCCGCCACGACCTGATCCTGCTGTCGGACGATATTCACCACGATCTGACTTATCCGGGCCAGACCTACACCCCCCTGCCCGTTGCCGCACCCGAGGTTGCAGAGCGACTGGTGATGCTCACCTCGGCCTCCAAGACGTTCAACATCGCCGGCAGTCGCCTCGGCACAATCTCGATTCCAGGGGAAGAACTGCGCAACCGCTTCGCGGCGATGCTGAACGCGCTCGATGTAAAACCCAACCTGCTTGGGTTGGTGCTGACCGAGGCCGCCTATTCCGAAAGCGGTGCCGTCTGGCTGGATCAGCTCAGACCCTATCTGGCCGAAAACGCGCGCATCTTTCTGGACGGCATGGCCGAGATTCCCGGCGTCACGCCTATGCCGATGCAATCGACCTATCTGACCTGGATGGACTTCACCAATACCGGCATGGAGATGGATGAGGTCGTCCGTCGCGTCCGGCAAGACGCCCGTATCGCGCCTTCCATCGGTGCTGATTTCGGCACGGGCGGCGAAAACTTCCTGCGATTCAACATCGGCACCCCCCGCGCCCGGATCGTGGAAGCGGTCGACCGGCTACAGCAGGCCTTTTCTGATCTGCAATAACCAAAGCGCCACGCCAATCACATGTGCCCGCGCAATCCGTGCCAGGGACCTTCTCAGAACTGCTGCCGCAGCCATGCTTCGAAAGTTTCGACGGCAGGCTGCCTGCTGCGTTGCGCCTGAGCGCGTACAAGATAATGTGACTGCCCCAACGCCACCGGATCACCCACGACGCATATATTGCGGCCTGACTTTACCGCCTGATCGGCAAACCTTTCGATCACCATCGCACATCCAAGCCCGGCTGCGGCCATTTCCATCGCGGCAACCGATGTATCTGTCATCAGGCGTGTCTCTGATAACTCGGGTGTCAGTGAATAGGCCGCGAGATACCTTGCCCAATGATCGTCGAAGCCAAGGATGTGGATCGGTTTTTGCAACAGCAAATCACGCGGCGCGGTGACGTTTCCGGCATCAAGCGCGCCACAGACCGGCACGATATATTCGTCCGACAACCTATCAAGGTCCGATCGGGCGAGGTCTTGTGGAGCGAGGATGACATCGACATCAACCGGCTGCTGGTCCGCCGGGCCCTTCCAGATCGAAGTGACGAGCTTGACCCCGACCTCGGGGTGGTCATGGTGAAACGCGCCCAGCCTTGGCGACAGCCAGATGATGAACGCCATTGAGGCCCGCACTGTGATGGTGCTGGCGCGGCGGGGACCGAATAATCCGGTGGTCGACATCTCGATGGTATCCAGTGCCTCGCGCACCGAAAGCAGATAGGCCTTGCCGACATCGGTCAGTTGCAGGCTTTTGGGCCGACGCACGAAAAGCTTGTCGCCCAGCTGCGCCTCCAGCGCCTTGATATGCAGGCTGACGGCAGTTTGTGTCAGCCCTATTTCCTGGCTGGCCCCGGTGAAACTGAGCAGCCGCGCGGCGGCCTCAAAACTGCGAAGCCAGTTCAGGTTCAGATTGTGGCGCATATTTGGTATAAAAATATTATGTTCATGGGGCATTTTTATTTCATTTTATATGTCCTTGAAAAGCCCTCATAGTGCTGAGGACTCACTGCTGCGCATCTGAACACGCGGCAAATCAACGTCGGAGGTAACATCATGAACGGCACCCCAATGACAGCTCGGCGTGATATCGCCCTGGATCTTGTCGATCTGGATCGGTATCCGATTGACGATCTCGATCACGGCCCGGGCGCTGATTTTCTGTCGGATTGCCAGCACAGCATGGACCAAAACGGATGGTGCAATCTGGATGGTTTCATTCGTCCAGATGCACTGACCCGGCTGAACGGCGAAGCCCATGATCTGCTGCCCAAAGCCGAGATCCTGCATGTCAAACGCAACATCTATCAGGGCGCCATCGACCCGTCGCTGCCCAAAGACGACCCGCGCCGCATGGAATTTACCCATATCGCCAACCAGCTCGCCGATGATCAGATCCCCGGTGAAACGGCCCTCAAGCAGCTTTATCGCTCCGACATCCTGACAGAATTCGTGCGCCGTGTTCAACGCAAGGCACAGCTCTACCGATGTGCGGATGAATTTCAGGCACTAAATATCGTAGCCCTGCATCCGGATAGCTGGCATGCGTGGCACTATGACACCACCGAATGCACGGTGACCCTTCTGCTGCAGGCGGCGGAGTCGGGGGGCGAGTTCACCTTTTTGCCCAATTCGCGCACCGACGAGACGGAAGATCACGCAGCCGTTGACCGATTGCTGGCCGGAGACATGTCGGAAGCCCAGACATTTTCGCGCGGCGCGGGCACGTTTACCTTGTTCCGCGGCGGATATTCGCTGCACGGTGTGACCAAAGTCGAGGGCAACCACCCGCGCATCTCGGCCATCTTGACCTATGACGAAGAGCCGGGCCGCGTGATTGATGACGACATCAACATCCGCATATATGGCAAACGCGTGGAAAACATACTGGCCCGCCGCAGGGCTGAAGCAAACGCATAGGAGCAGTTCAAAATGAAAACAGCATTACTGGTCATTGACGTCCAGATGGCATTGGCGAATGAAGACGCCGCAGGCGCGGAGCGATCGTGCCCGGAGGCGGAAGATAACATTGCGTCGCTGCTAAAGAAGTTCCGAGCATCAGGCAATCATGTGGTGCATATCCACCATCATGGCACCGATCCGGATGATCCCTTTCACCCCGATGCCCCCGGTTCTGCGGTGCAGCCTGTTGCAGCCCCCGTCGATGGTGAACCTGTCGTCATCAAATCCGGCAGCAGCGGGTTTGTCGGAACGCCCTTGCAGACGATACTGCAGGATGCCGGCATCGAACGTGTGGTCCTGTGCGGGGCAACCGCCAATCATTGCGTGGAATCGACAACCCGCAGCGCAGCGGATCTGGGGTTTCAACCTGTCTATGCATCTGACGCGGTCTGGACATATGGCATAACCGGGCCCGATGGGATCTTTCACAGTGCCGACCAGATCCATTCCGTCAGCATGGCAACGCTTGAGGGCGAGATCGCTGCGGTGACCTGCACGAAAGACATTCTGGCAACCTAACGCCCTGCTGCCGAGCCAGGATCGCCTGGCATTGCCGGATAATTGTACCCTCAATGATCACCTTCGGCTAAGGGCGTCGTTAAACCGGCTTTGCCTCAGGTTTCGGGCGCAGTACCTCAAGCGGTTTACGAACCTTTTCGCGCAGTCCCGATCCGGTTGAGGCCTGAACGCGTTTGGTCGCTTCAACCATCAGAACACCACCAGCAATCACCATCGACAATTTACCGCCCATGCTTTCCCACATGCCCGCCGTCTTGCGCCAGAACCGTCGTTCCGACGGTGGCTGATAGAGGGCGGTGGCATGACCCACCGGCATGAAATCATGCGATTTCAGCTGATTTTCCAATTGTCCTTGGCTGTAAGGGCGCCCGAAACCAAAGGGTGTCTTGTCGCTGCGCGACCATAGGCCCGCCCGGTTGGGCACGACAAAAAGCACCGATCCCCCCGGCCCCAGCACGCGCCAGCATTCCTTGAGCAACGCGGCGGGCTGTTCGCTGGTCTCCAGCCCGTGCATGATCAGCAGCTTGTCCACATGTCCGGTTTCCAGCGGCCACCATGTCTCTTCGCATAGCACCGATACGTTCCGGCCGTTCGAAGGCCAGCCGATCACGCCCTGCGGCGCGGGCATCAGCGCAACGACGCGCCTTGCATCTGTTAGATAGGACCGCAGGAAGGGCACGGCAAAGCCATATCCGACCACCGTCTGCCCCTTCGCCTCAGGCCAGATTCGCGCCAGTTCTGCGCGTACGGTTTTCTGCGCCGCACGGCCCAGGGCACTGCGGTAGTAGAAATTGCGAAGATCCTGGACATCAAGATGCATTGCGGCCCGGCCTGTGATCCGTCACTCTGACGTTAACAATTTCTTGCCAAAGGGAAAACACCATGACGTTGCAAATCCTGACCATCCCCTGCCTTAGCGACAATTATGCCTATCTTGCGCATGATCCCGCCACCGGTCAGACCGCCGCCGTGGACGTACCCGAGGCCGGGCCGCTGCTGCGGGCGCTTGCCGACAAGGATTGGACCCTCAGCCATGTCCTGATCACTCATCACCACGGTGATCATATCGATGGGTTGGCCGAGTTGCTGGCCACAGCCCCGGCGCAGGTGATTGGCGCTGCCGCCGATGCGCACCGTCTGCCACCATTGGATATCACCGTCTCGGAAGGCGATACTGTCACAATTGGTGATCAGGTCGGGTATGTGATGGACGTCTCAGGGCACACGATCGGCCATATCGCCTTTCACTTTCCCGAAAGCCGTGCCGCCTTTACGGCCGACAGCCTTATGGGACTTGGCTGTGGCCGGGTGTTCGAGGGCACCAAACCTCAGATGTGGGCCAGCCTGCAAAAACTAGCGGCCCTGCCCGCCGAGACGGCCATATATTCCGGCCATGAGTATACGCAATCCAACGCCAAATTCGCCCTGAGTGTTGACCCGAGCAATCCCGCGCTTATATCCAGAGCAGAAGCAGTGGATGCCGCCCGCGCCAAGGGTCAACCCACAATCCCCTCAACCCTCGCAGAAGAGCTGGCGACCAATCCGTTCCTGCGCGCCACCGATCCCGATATTCAGGCCAATCTGGGTATGACAGGGGCAGACCCCGCCGATGTATTTGCAGAAATTCGCACACGCAAAGATTGTTTCTGACGTTGTAAACCAGTGTGAATCCTCAACAATGTCAGGAAAAGTGACCGTGTTGCGCCAAAAAAGCCTTGAAGCGCCCACGATATCGACCAAACTTTAATGTTATGAGGCCATGGTTAGGTTCATAGAACCGGACCCAGATCAGAAGGAGCACCCAACGTGCCTTCATTCTCGAATACGCTGGAACAGGCAATTCACGCAGCTTTGGCCCTGGCCAACGCGAGGCAACACGAATTTGCCACGTTGGAGCATCTGCTGCTCGCGTTGATTGATGAACCCGACGCCGCGCGCGTCCTCAAGGCCTGTAGTGTTGACACCGAAGATTTGCGCACGACACTGGTTGAGTTTATCGACGAAGATCTTTCAAATCTCGTGACTGATATCGACGGATCCGAGGCTGTGCCAACCGCCGCGTTTCAACGCGTCATTCAGCGCGCTGCCATCCATGTGCAGTCATCGGGCAGAACCGAGGTGACGGGCGCCAACGTGTTGGTCGCGCTTTTCGCCGAGCGCGAATCGAACGCGGCGTATTTCCTGCAAGCACAAGACATGACCCGCTACGACGCGGTTAATTTCATTGCCCACGGCGTCGCAAAAGATCCGGCCTTTGGCGAAACACGCCCGGTCTCCGGCGCGTCGGACGAAGATCAAGATCATTCCCAGCCTGCAAGCGAGACCGATGCCGTTGAAGCGGGCGAATCTGCCCTGGCAAAATACTGTGTCGATCTGAACGAAAAATCCCGCCGAGGCGATGTTGATCCGCTGATCGGCCGCAGTCACGAGGTTGAACGCTGCATTCAGGTGCTGTGCCGTCGGCGCAAGAACAACCCGCTTCTGGTCGGTGATCCCGGGGTTGGCAAGACCGCCATCGCCGAAGGGCTCGCGCACAAGGTTGTACAGGGTGAGACCCCCGAGGTTCTCTCGCACACGACGATCTATTCACTTGATATGGGCGCGCTGCTGGCGGGAACCCGCTATCGCGGCGATTTTGAAGAGCGTCTGAAAGCGGTGGTAACCGAGCTTGAAGACCACCCCGATGCGGTGCTTTTCATCGATGAGATTCACACCGTGATCGGCGCAGGTGCCACATCGGGCGGGGCGATGGATGCATCGAACCTGCTGAAGCCCGCACTACAGGGCGGCAAGCTGCGTTGCATGGGCTCGACCACATTCAAGGAATTCCGCCAGCATTTCGAAAAGGATCGCGCGCTCAGCCGCCGGTTCCAGAAGATCGACGTGGTGGAACCCAATATCGAGGACACGGTAAAAATCCTCAAAGGGCTGAAACCCTATTTCGAAGAGCATCACAGCGTCAAATATTCCGCCGATGCGATCAAATCGGCGGTGGAGCTTTCAGCGCGCTACATCAATGACCGCAAACTACCAGACAAAGCCATCGACGTGATCGACGAGGCCGGGGCTGCGCAACACCTTCTGAAGGCATCCAAGCGGCGCACGAATATCGGCACCAAAGAGATCGAAGAGGTCGTCGCCAAGATCGCACGCATCCCACCCAAAAACGTCTCGAAGGACGATGCCGAGGTTCTCAAGGATCTGGAAAAGTCGCTCAAGCGGGTGGTGTTCGGTCAGGACAAGGCGATCGAAGCGCTCGGCTCCTCCATCAAGCTGGCGCGGGCGGGCCTGCGCGAGCCAGAAAAACCCATCGGCAACTATCTCTTCGCCGGGCCAACCGGTGTGGGCAAGACCGAGGTGGCCAAGCAGCTGGCGGATACGCTGGGTGTGGAACTGCTACGCTTCGACATGTCGGAATATATGGAGAAACACGCCGTTTCCCGTCTGATCGGGGCGCCTCCGGGCTATGTCGGCTTTGATCAGGGCGGGTTGCTGACCGACGGTGTCGATCAGCATCCGCATTGTGTGCTGCTGCTGGATGAGCTGGAAAAAGCGCATCCGGATGTCTTCAATATCCTGTTGCAGGTCATGGATCACGGCAGCCTGACCGATCATAACGGCCGAACGGTCGATTTCCGCAATGTGGTGTTGATCATGACCTCGAACGCGGGCGCATCAGAGATGGCAAAATCCGCCATTGGCTTTGGCCGGGATCGCCGCGAAGGCGAAGATACCGCCGCGATCGAACGCACGTTTACGCCGGAATTCCGCAATCGTCTTGACGCGGTGATCTCTTTTGCGCCGCTGGGCAAAGAGGTTATCCTGCAGGTGGTCGAGAAATTCGTGTTGCAGCTTGAGGCGCAACTGATGGATCGCAATGTCACCATTGAATTGACAACGCCCGCCGCCGAGTGGCTAGCCGAGAAAGGCTATGACGACAAGATGGGTGCCCGACCGCTGGGCCGGGTCATTCAGGAGCACATCAAGAAACCCCTCGCCGAAGAGCTGCTGTTTGGCAAGCTGGCCAAGGGCGGGATCGTCAAGGTGGGCGTCCGGGCCGGAAAGATCGACCTGAAAATCGAAGGCCCGGATCGTCGGCGCATTTCCGGCAAGAAGCCACCGCTGCTGACCGCAGACTAGAGCATCGCGCCAAATCTACATGATAAGCGTCGCCCGTGAGTGTGAAAAACACGGGCGACGCGCTATCTGGAAGGCGTGGCGTGTTACCGTTCTCACGCCCGGCGCCTACAAAGAAGCAAAGCCTTATAGCGTTTCAATTATGATTATTTTCCCGTGAACTTCAGTTCAATCCGCCGGTTCTGCGCCCGTGCCTCATCTGAATCTGCTGGGTTTATGGGTTGATACTGTCCGAAGCCGTTGGCCGACAGGCGATCCGGCGGCATGCCCAGGACGTCAATCATGTACCGCACTACCGAAAGCGCGCGTGCCTGGCTTAGCTCCCAATTGTCCCGGAAGCGGGCATTCACACCCACCGGCACGTCATCAGTATGCCCATCCACCTGCAGCACCCAGTCGATTTCCTGGGGGATTTCATTCGCCACATTGCCAAGAATATCGGTGACCTTGGCGATCTCGATCTGTCCCTCGGACGACAGGCGTGCCTCTCCGGGCGGAAACAGAACTTCAGAGGAAAAGACGAACCTGTCGCCCACGATCCGCACGCCTTCCTGCGCGCCCAGTACATCGCGCAGACGCCCGAAGAACTCGGACCGGTAGCGCTCAAGATCCTGCTTCTCGGCCTCCAGCAGCCTGAGCCGTTCTTCCTGGAGCAGCCGCTTTTCCTCTTCCAGCTCGCGCGCGCGCCGCTCTTCGGCAGCCACCCGTGCCAGCGCGGTATTCAGGTCACGCCCCAGGGTCTGCAACTGGATATCCGCTGCGGCCTCGCGCGCCTTGGCATCGTCCAGCAATCCCTGCAACCCCGACAACTGCTCGCGTAGCGCCGCCACCTGGCGGTTCAGAAGCGCCTGCTGGCGCTGTGCTTCGGTTGCAATCTCCTGCTGGTCAGAAAGTTCCGCCTGCGTCTGCGCCAGCAGCGCGGCGCGCTCCTCAGCCCTGGTCAGATTGGCCCCGGCCTCACTCTCCGCGGCCAGTTTCGCCGCCAGTGCCGCCGCCAGTTGCTTGCGGACCTCTTCAGCGTCCAAGGCCTCCGCCTGCACCGATTGTTGGGCAGCAAGGGCTTCGGCCAGACGTTTCTGTGTCGCTTTCAACTCGGCCTGCGAGGCCGTCAATGACGCGTCAAGCTCGGCGATCCGCACTTCATTTGCCGCCGCTTGGTCAGCAGCAGCCGTATCATTTGCGACCGCCTCTGCCTCAAGCGCGCTCAGCCGTCCGCGCAGTTCGGTAAGTTCAGATTCGCGCAGATTCAGCGCATCCTGCGCCGCAATCAGGGAGGTCTGCGCGCCTTCCTGAGCCAGCAGTGCCGCAGCAAGTTGAATATCCAGATCGTCGCCCGCCGTCCGGGCCGCCGCCAGCATGGCCAGGGTCTCTTCGGCCTGACGCCGTTGTTCCTCCAGCGCCAGCGTCATTGCGGTCAGCTCCGCCTCGGCGCTCTGCAGCTTTTCGCGCAGGGCCTGAGCCGCTGCCGCCTCGGCCAGCCGGGTCTTTTCTGCTTCACTCAACTCCGCCTCAAGCGCGGCGACCTGTCCGCCAAGTGCCTCCTGCGTCTCAGTGTTGCGGCGGCGCAGATCGGCTACCAGCGCGTCAAGCGCCGCCCGCCGCGCAGCTGACAGCCGCGCCGCTTCGGCCTGGGCATCGACTTCGTCGCGTAAACCGGCCAATGCCAGTTGCAGCGCCTCCCTCTCGGAGATCAACGCGTCGCGTGCCCCTTCAAGGTCTGCTATCTGGCCAATTGACTTATCGCGTTGAGCCAGAAGCCCGGCCACCTGTTCTTCGAAAGAGGCGATCTGAGCCGCCTGCGCTTCTTCCTGCTGGCGCGCCGCGCTTAGCGTCGCCGTCAACTCGCCAACGCGGGTTTCAAACGAAGCGCTACGATCCTGCTCTAGCCCCAACGCCTGCGCCAGCGCCGCAACCTCAGCAGAGAGTGCGTCCAGCTTTGACTCCTGCCCACTGATGGTTTCGCGCAGCACGAACTGCACCACCATGAAGATGGTCAGCACGAACATCAGAACCAGCAGAAGGCCCGTCATAGCATCTACGAAACCGGGCCAAATCGACGCCTGAAACCGCGCACCGGTACGCCGCGAGAGGGCCATTGCCTAGCCCTCCCCCGACCCGCTGTTGCCGCCTCGGGTCTGTTCCAGTACGCGCGTCAGCGCCGCCAGATCGGTGCGCAACTCGGTCATGCTTTCCTGGCGTCCGGCGCTGATTTCTTCGAGAATGCGCAACATCTGCACGTCGATCGAGCGCAACCGCATCCGGCTTTCGGCATCAATTCCTTCGTCGCCACGCTCGACCAGTTTCTCGATCAGCCGCTCCTGACTTTCGGCCAGACGCAACAGTGCCGTATCGCCTGTATTGCCATCTGCCTGCGTCTCCAGCTTCTCGGTCAAACGTCCGATGGAATCCGCCAGGACACCCAGTTTGTCGTCGATCATCGACCGGCTGACATCCGACTGCGTTATCACCATTTGCAGCGATTCCATCTGCTCGGCCATGTGATCGACAACATTTACCAGCATGTGCTGTTCCAGGCTGCCTTCGCCATCGCCCGCGGTAAACCCGACCCGCGTAATGGTCGACATCCATTCCTCAAGCTCGCGGTAAAACCGGTTCTGCCCGTGCCCTGCAAAAAGCTCCAGCAGGCCGACGACAAGCGAGCCGGCAAGTCCCAGCAGTGACGAGGCAAAGGCGACGCCCATGCCGCCAAGCTGCGCCTCAAGCCCGGTCATCAGGCGGTTGAAGACCTCGACACCGCCTTCGCCCTCTTGCGGGGCAAGCGAGCGGATGGTGTCGACAACAGCCGGAACCGTGGTGGCCAGGCCGTAGAACGTGCCCAAAAGGCCAAGAAAAATCAGCATGTTGACGATATATCGCGTGATTTCGCGCGCCTCGTCGATCCGCTGTGCAACCGAATCCAGGATCGAGCGTGCGGAGGTTGATGCAACCTGCATGCGCTTGCCGCGCTGACCCAGCAACGCCGCAAGCGGCGCCAGCAATAGCGGTGCCTTTATAAACTGATGCCCCGGGCGTTGCGCGGCAAAGCCTTCGATCCAGCGAACCGAGCCGATCAGCTGGAACACCTGCCAAAAACAAGCCAGAACCCCAATCACGAAGACAAAGATGATAAATCCGTTCAGCCACGGGTTGGCCTGGAAAACGGGCAGCACCCGTGGCAGGGCCAGAAACGCACCCGCCCCAGTGAGGCCCAGAACCACCAGCATCAAGATGATCTGGCGGACGGGATGTGAAAACTGCGGCTCGACCTCGCGGTCCGGCTGGTCCATCTGGACGCTCCCGACACTGGTTCTTGTTGGTCCGCACCCTACCGGCATGCGACAATCAAGCCAAGGATTTATGCGCGTAGGGCACGCACCCGGGCGGTCAGCCACTCAAGGTCGTTGTCATGAATGCCAAGCTCGCTCAGATGTGCGGCGGTATTGTAGAGATATTCGTCATTCGGCCCGCGCCCGCCCGTCGCCTGCGATATGATCCGCGCCTGCTCCTCCAGCGCCAAGCCGCCGCAATATTGCACATGATGGGGATCGACCACATAGGTCACCGCCTCGACATGGCGGCCATCGGCCAGCCGGATTTCCAGATGTTTCTCAAGATAGGCCGAGGAGATCAGCTCGCGCTCGCGCAGATAGTCAAGCGTGGCGTCCTCGGCCCCGTCGGCAACGGCCAGCGCAACCCCTAGGCAGGTCGAATGCGCGTCCTCGTCCAAGGCCAGCACCAGGCCGGGGTTTTCATCGGTGCCACGGTGGTGAATGGATCGCATACAGAAACTGCGATGATATCCGGGCAGCGTGGCGATGACCTTTTCACGCAGGTCGAAACCGGGGTTCCACACCAGCGAGCCATAGCCGAAAACCCACATTGTCATATCGTTGTTCCTCGTGCTTTTTACCCTATAAACACCAAAGCCAACGGGCATGAAAGGGGCTCTGTAAACATGAGATTTCTGCTGACGCTTATCTTGCTGGCCGCGATTGGTTGGTCGGGTTATTGGCTGGTCGGGTCAGAGGGGTCGAAACGTGGCTTCGAGAGCTGGTTTGACGCGCGGCGCACCGAAGGATGGGCCGCGGATTACGGCGATCTAAGTGTTCAGGGTTTTCCCAACCGGTTTGATGCAAGTTTCACCGATCTGTCGCTGGCCGACCCGAATACCGGGCTGGCCTGGCAGGCGCCGTTTTTCCAGATCCTCGCTCTGAGCTATCAGCCCAACCACGTCATCGCGGTCTGGCCAAAACAGCAAATGATCGCAACACCGCTGGGCAAGTATCGTCTGCGCAGCCAAGACATGCGCGCCAGCCTGGTGCTGGAACCCGATCCGCAGCTTGCGCTGACACGCACCACCCTGACGGCCGACAAGCTGGTCGTCACCCCATCTGACACTCCGGACCCGAGCAGTATTGAAGCGCTCGCGCTTGCCGTCGAACGGATTGAGGACACGGAGGCCACCTATCGTCTTGGTCTCTCGGCAGACGGGCTGAAGCCTTCGACCCCCTGGGTCCAGCGGATTGATCCGGGTGGCACATTGCCCGACACGTTTGAAGCGCTGAGCGCCGACCTGACCGTCACATTCGACAAGCCTTGGAACCGGTCCGCGATCGAGATTGCCCGTCCGCAACCACGCCAGATCCACCTGAAGCTGGCGCAGGCCCGCTGGGGTCAGCTTGATCTGCAACTGGCCGGAGAACTGACGGTGGGCGATGGCGGGCAGCCCCGGGGCCAGATCACCGTCAAGGCGAAGAACTGGCGCGAGATCCTGCAGCTCGCGGTCAGCTCGGGTGCCATTCCTGCGAGCCTTGGTGACACGCTGGAAGATGCGCTTGGACTTGTCGCCAGCCTGTCGGGCAGCGCCAAGACGCTGGATATTCCGCTGGATTTCCGCAACGGTCGAATGCTCCTCGGACCGGTGCCCATCGGCCCGGCACCGGTGCTGGTAATCCGCTAGTAAATCCGAAGTACATTGAAAAGTGATTTGATCAGATGATGGCCTTGAGCTGCCATTCGAGTGCCAACCGCGCGCGGAATCAAGGCCCGCAGGGCCGCCGCGCGATTGCCAGACCGCCCGCAAGGGATGGCGATTTGGAGAGGTTGTGCAACGTTCTTATCTTTCAATGACTTGGCTGTGATAAAGCGCATTCCACAAAGGTCTGGTCACCACCCCGCGGTCTGGCAATCGCGCGGCTCAGTATTTCAAAGGCACAAGGTCCGCTTTAGGCCAAATGCTGCACCGCAAATAGTTTATCTGCAATACGACCCGCCACGATGCCGCGCTGTATCAAAATGGAAATGATCGCGATGGTGCCGATCAGAATTCGGGCCCAAAACCGTGCCGAACTTACCACAGGCGCTCCGGTGCATCTTCTTCAGGATGCGCCCTTTTTTACCGCTGCCCCAATGTTTCAACACTGAGATCTTGCTGCCGTCACGCAGCGTAAAGGCGGAAATATCAATCGCTCGCCCCTTGCCATGTTCCGATATCCTGGCGCCCTTGCGGCTGTTGCGCGTCCGGCAGGCATAGTGCGCGGCAACCTGCAGGCGCACGACACCGCCGCCCTGCTTGCCGACCGCTGGCTTCATACCGCCATTGATCCAGGATTTCAGCGTCTTGGCGGTCCGGCAATCCATCACCGATTGCTGGCTCAGCGCCACACCTCCGATTGCACTGATCTGGACGGCATTGTCCAGACCGCAGCCTCTGATCTTGCCCGGTACCCGGCCAACCGACATGCCCTGAATGGCCGGATCGCCGCAGACCGCGCCGCGCGTCGGCGTGCCCGGCGCATGGCTTGAGGAAGAACAGGACGCAAGAACCAGAGTGATCAGCACCAACAAACGCATCGGTCAAACCTTTCCACGGCCAAAATCGGGGGCATCGGTATCCTGACCCGCATCGATGATACCTTTACGGATCGCGCGGGTCCGGGTGAAATACTCATGCAAGTGATCGCCATCGCCATCGCGAATGGCTTTTTGCAGGGCAAACAACTCCTCGGTGAACCGACCCAGAATTTCCAGCGTCGCATCCTTGTTCGACAGAAACACATCGCGCCACATGGTTGGGTCACTGGCGGCGATCCGCGTAAAATCGCGAAATCCTGCGGCGGAATATTTGATCACCTCGCTGTCTGTTACCCGGCGAATGTCATCAGCGACCCCCACCATCGTGTAGGCAATCAGATGGGGTGCGTGGCTGGTGACGGCACAGACCAGATCATGGTGATCCGCGTCCATCTCATCGGTTTTCGATCCCAGGGCGTGCCACAGGCTTTCAAGCCGGTTTACAGCGGCACGATCGCTGCCGGTGACGGGCACAATCAGGCAGTATTTATTGTCGAACAGTTCGGCAAACCCCGAGGTGGGGCCGGAATGTTCGGTCCCGGCCATCGGGTGAGCGGGCACGAAATGCACGCCTTGGGGCAGATGCGGCGCAACTGCGCTGATCACGGCTTTCTTGACCGATCCGACATCACTGACCGTAGCGCCGGGTTTCAGCGCCGGGGCGATCTCTTGCGCCACCGCGCCCATGGCGCCCACTGGCACACAAAGCACCACCAGATCGGCGCCGTCGACGGCCTCGGCGGCGCTGTCGCACACGCGATCACACAACCCGATCTCACGGGCCGTTTCGCGGGTCTCGGCCGAGCGCGCATAACCGGTCACTTCGCCCGCCAGCCCGCCACGTTTCATCGCCCAGAACATGGACGAAGCTATCAGGCCCAGCCCGATCAGCGCCACGCGGCCGTAGATCACGCTCATACCTCATCCCCCATGAACTGACCAACAGCGTGGGCAACGCGGCGGCAGCTTGGTTCGTCGCCCACGGTGATACGCAAGCAGTTGGGCAGGTTGTAGCCCGCCACCTTGCGCACGATCAGCCCCTGAGATTTCAGATGCGCGTCGCAGGCTTCGGCCTCGGCCTGATCCGCGAAACGCGCGAGGATGAAGTTGGCAAGCGATGTGTCGGATACGACCCCATGGCCGGCAAGCGCCTCGGCCAGCCAATGGCGCATACGTGTGTTCTCGTTGCGGCATTTATCCGCCCAGGCGGTATCGCGCACGGCGGCTTCGGCGGCAGCCAGCGCCGCGTTCGAGAGGTTGAACGGCCCCCGCATCCGGTTGAGGACATCAACCACATGTTGTGGCCCGTATCCCCAGCCTACGCGCAAACCACCCAGACCATAGAGTTTGGAAAAGGTGCGCGTCATCACGACGTTCTGGCGGCTATCCACCAGCCCTGCCCCGCCATCATAGCCTTCGACATATTCCGCATAGGCCCCGTCAATCACCAGCAGCGCCTGCGGCGGCAGACCGTCTGCCAGACGCGCCATCTCGGCCTCGCCAATCATCGTGCCGGTGGGGTTGTTGGGGTTGGCGATGAAGACCAGACGGGTCGCGTCGTTACAGGCCGACAGGATCGCATCCACATCGGTAACGCGGCCCCTCTCGGGCACTTCAACCGGCGTACCGCCATTGGCCAGCGTCGAAATCCGGTACATGGCAAAGCCGTGCTCGGTGTGGATCACCTCGTCACCCGGACCGGCATAGGCCTGACACAGAAAAGCGATAATCTCGTCGCTACCCACACCGCATACAACCCTCGCAGGATCAACGCCCTGCACCTCGCCAATCGCCTCGCGCAACGCTGCGTGATCAGTCGACGGATAGCGGTGTAGATCGAACGCCACTTTGCGGAAGGCTTCTTTTACCGCGTCAGACGGCCCAAAGGGGTTCTCGTTCGAGCTGAGCTTGACCACGTTGCTGACGCCGTCAATATGCGCCGCACCACCCTGGTACAGTTCGATATCCATGATGCCCGGCTGGGGCGTGATGACAGTCATTAATCGGCCTCCCGTGGCGTTTTCTAGCGATGGCGTCTGGACTTGACCAGCACCAAACGAAAAGGGCCGCGGCGGTTTCCCGTCGCGGCCCCTGGCAGAATGTGGCTAAGCTTAGTTCTGCGCGTAGAATTCGATGACGAGGTTCGGTTCCATCATCACCGGATAGGGCACGTCGCTCAGACCCGGAGTGCGGACGAAAGTTGCAACCATCTTCGAATGATCGGCGTCGATGTAGTCAGGCACGTCACGCTCGGCCAGTTGCGTGGCTTCAAGCAGAACTGCCATTTGCTTCGAGCGGTCGCGCACTTCGATCACGTCACCCTCTTTCACGCGGTAGGAGGGGATATTGACCTTCTTGCCATTCACACGGACATGGCCGTGGTTCACGAACTGACGTGCGGCAAACATGGTGGCGACGAATTTGGCGCGGTAGACAACCGCATCTAGACGACGCTCGAGCAGGCCAATCAGGTTCTCGCCGGTATCACCTTTTACCCGGGCGGCTTCGGCATAGACGCGCTTGAACTGCTTCTCGGTCAGGTCACCGTAGTAGCCTTTCAGCTTCTGCTTGGCGCGCAGCTGCAGACCGAAGTCGCTGATTTTGCCCTTGCGGCGCTGACCATGCTGGCCGGGGCCATATTCACGACGGTTGACCGGGGATTTCGGACGACCCCAGATGTTTTCGCCCATCCGGCGGTCGATTTTGTACTTGGCAGACGTGCGTTTTGTCACGGCTGATCTCCTTCTTTAGTGGCATTGCAGCTTTTTCCGAAAACCGGTTCCCACTTTTCGGGCTGCAATCGCGCCTGCGATATGAATGACCCTTGGGTGATCCCCTGTTCCGGTCAAACCGCAACATATGAAGGGCGTTGTCCTCTGGATTTTTCCTGACAGGCATCCCCTCGCGGGGGCCACCAACACCAATGAATGCACGCTTATACTGCACTGCAGCACAGTGTCAACACACTTGATTCAGTCGGGCAAAGTGAATTGACAGGGAGATGCTATCTCAGCGTCCGTTTTGAGCCCAAAGCAGAAATTGGTCGGTAGCTTAGGCGAGATGGAAATTCATCTAATTTGGCCTTTCGACATTGCGGCTGCTTCCCCTCTGTGCTGCATAGAGAGCAATTTCTGAGAAAGAGAAACTGCGGGAGTATAAGGTTTTGCGCATTCTTGTCTTGATGGCGGTATTGACGGCGCTTCCATTGTTTGCTGCGGCGCAAACAGCATCTGATAAATGCGGTTTCTTCGTTGTTCACCCAGAGAATGAAGCTCTTGTTTTTGATAGAAGCGGAAACATAAAACGCAAGGTAGGTCCCGGACTACACAGTTGCGTGCCCTTCCTTGACACTGTTTCGATCGAAAACACTTTTTCAACACGGAACGAGGAGGTTGAGAGCTCATGGTTTGATGGCGGATGCATAGTCAAAATATCAGTTTACTGGCGTATTTCCGATTTGGAAAAGTTCCATATCATAGGTCGAGAGGCAGTTGTTGTCCCCAGAGTTCGAAAGGCGGCATTGAACGCTCTTGACTATGCAGAGGCTCGTTTTGCAAAGATATCCTTCATCGAATTTGCAGAAATTTCTGAATTCGAGATAAGGGCAATTCCACAACGCATAGATGCTGCGCTTCGTCAAGAAGCCCCAGCATTCGAGGAACTTGGAGTGTGGTTTCGCTCTGGTGCAGGCATTGAAATATGCGCGCAACAATAATTGGGCGTTCGAATTAAAAGGCTCCTTTGTCTAAGATTTTTTGATGCGGGCCAAGGTGTTAGGGTTGTGCGGGGCGGGATGGCCCGCGTTGACAAATCTGACAAG
>NZ_JAIMIB010000029.1 GCF_019966515.1 Roseovarius aestuarii
TCCTTTCCTAGCAGTGATAGACAAATGCAGTATGGCGCATTGCGACGCCGGGGGAGCAGGAGCCATCCACCCCATCTCCTATGAGGGGCTGCGCCGCGGCAAAAACAATTGTGGATGCAGGTCAGCTGTGGGCCGTAATCGAGAGCCCGTTGTAGAATTCAGAGCGGCGGTTGAACGCCGCGTTTGTGGCGCTTGCGATTTTGAATCAGTTCCAGCCCGGCTCGTACCGCCACCGAGCCGATTACGATGGCGCCACCGGCAATCGTCGCTCTTGTCGGAGTTTCGGCGATGAAAAGCCAGACCCAGACAGGGCCGAGGGCAAACTCCAGCAACATGAACAATGTTAACTCTGCGGCGACGAGATGTTTTGAGGCGGCGATAAACAGCGCGTTGGCCAGCCCCGAGAGGATGCCACCTAACAGAAAGCAAAGCAGTATGTCGCGTAGAGGGATTGCCAGATCGCCCCAACTTAGCGCCAGTGAGATCACGATGATAATACAGCCCGACACCATGAGCGCCGGTAGCATCTCGATCCCGCGGTGGCGGCGCAAGATGATCGTGTAGCACGAGAAACAGAGCGCTGTCAGAAGACCCATTATGTTTCCATAGAGCGATCCTGCTCCGATCCCGCCCGATACCATCACCAAAATTCCAACGGCGGCGGCGCACATTGTTAGCATGGTAGCCGGCATCAGCCTCTCGCCCAGGAATATCCGAGCAAGCGCGGCTGTGAAGAACGGGATGGCACTCAGCATGAATAGCGTGTTCGCAACGGTCGTGTTTGTAACCGATTGCAGAAAGCATATGCCCGCGCCTGCGAGCATAACACCAGCCAGCAGGCCGGGGCGCCCGATGCCACGGGTTTGAATCATAGCGGCGCGGCCGTGCCGCAGCGCCATGATCAGTGCGACCATGCCGACCAGAGCAATTGAACGATAGAAATTGATCTGCCAGACGTCCGCTGCCTCAATCGAGCGGATTACCAGTCCGCCGAAACTGATGCCTAGCGAACTGATGATCATAAGCCCCATTGCCCAAGCGCGTCGCGAGGGTTGCGGCAGGGTTTCGGGTAGGGCAGTCATCGGCGCACGAGCCGATAGTTTCGGGCGGTCGAAAGGAACATCATCTTGAGCAGCAGTACCACAGGATGATGCCCATAATACCAAGGTCTGCGACTGGATATGTCGGTTTCGGATAACGTTCTAAGTGTTATCGGCGTATTCAAAAATGCTGCGCAGCGCACCAATGACTGCTTTCAGGAAACCGATAGGTGAATTCTGGAAGTCGCCGAATGTCGGCTAAGGGCCGTCCGCGGTCGAACTCGATGGGGGCCTGATGCCGCAATTGCTCCTACTTCCGCAGTGAGCCAAGCTAGAGTCGCGCGCAGAGTCGTGCAGCGTCGAGAATCGCAGCGTGGATGTCGCGCGACGAAGTAGCATCCCCTATTCGGTAGACATCGAAACCCTCGCCATCATTCTCAGGCTGCGGCTGGGCTGCGGTCAGAGCCGACAAATCCGGCAGCCCGTGATTGCGCGCCACGCCTGCTAGTTCAAGATAGAGGGTGTCAACCGGTAGCGTCCCATGTTCGTAGATCAGCGTATCGCAGCGCATCTCGACCGTCTCACCGCTATAGCTGTTCTCAAAAATCAGGCGCAGACGGTTTTCGTCACGCTCCACACAACGCAGCGTAAGGTCGGGGCGAAGCGTCGCGCCAGATTTGTAGAACGCGCGCATTTGCAGTGGTCGTTCGATTTCGCTGACCTCCACACCAGCGGTTCTGTCGGGGGTCACATAAGTCAGCGACGCTCCTGCAGTTGCTAGCGTATGCGCGCCGTTCAAGCCCGCAGCTGTGCCTGTCCCGTCGTAAAAGATCACGTTACCCTCGGGCGGTATGGCGGCCTCAAGCGCTTCCCAGAGGGGCATCCCAAGCTCCGCGCCGGAGATGTCCTCCAGCCGGTCGGGCACTCCGCCCGTGGCGATGATAACGGTATCGGGCTCTGTCTCGGCGACCTCATCGGGACCCGCCAAGACATTGTAGCGCACCGTCGCGCCGAGGCGCTCCAACTCGCTGACCCGCCAGTCGACAATGCCGATCAGATCGCGCCGCAAGTCGAGCTTCGAAGCCAGCAGAATCTGACCGCCCGCTTTGGGCGCGGCCTCCATTAGCGTGACGGTATGGCCCCTTTCAGCGGCGACGCGCGCGGCCTCCAGCCCACCGGGGCCTGCACCGACCACGGTGACACGTTTTGGCGCTTCAACATTTTCGATAACATGCGGCAGTACGTCCTCACGGCCGATGGCGGGGTTGTGAATACAACTCCCATGCCAGGAGCAATAGGTTGCGCCGACGCATGGGCGGATCGTCTCCTCCGCCCCTTCCGAAAGTTTTCGCGCGATATGCGGATCGGCGATATGCGCGCGGGTCATGCCAATGAGATCCACATGCCCTTCTCTCACGGCGTATCGGGCGGTGGCCATGTCATTGATGCGCGCTGCGTGAAACACCGGCAGTCCCACATTTTGCTGGAAATTCGCCACCGGGCGCAGCTGGGGTGCCAGTCCAAGCGCCATGCCGGGCATGTAACGGGCGAGGCCCACCTCTGTGTCGATGCGTCCGTACGTGAAATTGAAGAAGTCGATCAGGCCGGAACGTTCGAGAATTTCGGCCATCATCAGATAGTCTTCATCCGGCATGACACCGCCATCACCTTCTCCTACGGCCATGCGCACACCGACGAGATAGGGCTGCGGAACCACACGGCGAATCTCCTCCAGCACCATGAGGCCGAACCGAGCGCGGTTCTCAAGGCTGCCGCCGAAGTCATCTCTGCGTTGGTTCGTGGCGGGTGACCAGAATTGCCCAATGAGGTGCCCGGCTATGTGCAGTTCGCACCCGTCGAGCCCACCTTCATAGCAGCGCTGCGCGGCTTGACCGAAATCTTTGATCACACGAGCGATATCGTCGGCCTGCATCTCCTTGGTAAAGCCACGATGTAGTGGCTCGCGGAACCTGCTGGGCGAAATGGTGGGCAGCCAGTTATCTCCGCGCCACTGGCTCCGCCCGCCCAGATGGGTTAGTTGGCACATCAGCGCAGCGCCGTGTTTGTGTATGCGATCCGCGAATTTCTGAAAATAAGGGATGATGCGGTCATTGCTAGCGCTGAGCTGGCCGAAGGTGTTCGCGCTGTCGCGCGACACATTGGTCGATCCGCCAAACATAGTAAGACCGATCCCCCCTTGCGCCTTGGCTTCGTGATAGCGCTGGTAACGCCCTGTGGGCATGCCGTCCTCGCCAAAACCAATGGCATGCGAGGTGCTCATGATCCGGTTGCGCAGCTTCAGATGCCCCAATTGAAAGGGTTGAAGAAGCGGGTCGGTGCTGGAGGTATCGGCAGCGGCATTCATGGCGGCGTTCCTAATTCGGAATTGGCTCGGGTAAGTCTGATCAAATCGCGCGGTCCGGTCAAAGGTAAATTTGGTATTTCATTGCAGGGCGGTATGGTGGGGGAACCCGGGATCTGCCTGAAGGAGTCGCGCCATGCAGATGTTTGATGCCGAAGCTGTTCACCGGCTGCTTCCCTACGACGAACTGATCCCGGCCCTACAAAAGCTACACGAAGGGGAGATGCCTGCGGGGGATGGTGTCTACACCAATGATCCGGCAGGGACGGGAAACATGTTCGTCACTCTGCCCGGCTGGCTGGGGGAGCGGTTGATCGTGGTCAAGATGGTTGGAGTCTTTCCCGCCAACCGCGACCGTGATCCGCCCATCGGGTCGGTCCTTGGCGCTGTCGCTGCGTTTGATTCGGAAACCGGCGCGCCGGTGCTGGTGGCCGATGGGGAGGCGATGACCTATCGCAAGACCGCTGCGGTCTCGGGGCTTGGCACAGCGCTGCTGGCCCCGCCTGAACCGCAAGAACTGTTGGTTGTTGGTGCAGGCGGGTTGGGCCCGCATGTGGCGATGGCACATATTGCTGCACGCCCGTCAATTACCCGCGTACAGATCTGGAATCGTACCGCATCCCGGGCCGAGGCTCTGGCGACCACGCTGCGTATGCAAGGTATCAACGCCAAAGCCGCGTCGGATCTTGATGCGGCGGTGACAGAGGCGGATGTGATCAGCAGCGTGACCATGTCGCGCGCGCCGCTCGTCAAAGGCGCGCTGCTGAAACCCGGCGCACATCTCGATCTGGTTGGATCATACCTGCCGGACATGCGCGAGACGGATGATGACGCGATGCGGCGAGCAGCGGTTTATACCTGCTGCGACCGTGGCCGCGATGAGGTGGGTGAGCTGATCCTACCTGTGGCCTCCGGTGCTTTGAGCTGGGATGACATTCGGGGCGATGCCTTCGGCCTCGTACAGGGGCGCACTGCCGGACGGACTTCAGAAGATCAGATCACCGTTTACAAGAATATCGGTGGCGCGCATCAGGATGTCTTTACCGCCGTGATCCTAAAACAAGCTGCGGGACTGTGATTTCGCACTCTCGCTGCGGTGCATGCTGCGATTGAAAAGCCAAAGCTTGCTTTGTCCGCATTGCGTGAGCACATGCTCAATTCGAAGAAGCGGTCGCAGCGAAGGTCCGCAATGCGAGCTGCGATTGCAGCATCTGACCTCAATTGCCAATGACAGCTAAGGGCCGCCCTGTCAGCGCCAACAACTTCATCGGAACAGGATGGTGCGCTACCCCAGAGGTCGGCAGTGAGTCCCATCGGCCATGCACTGTGGTGCCAAAAAATCCGGTCCAATGCCAATAAGATGCCAGTCTTATGTCCGGTGGCCACCTCGGGAAAAGCTGTGTCATGTTGAAGATCGGATCAAGCTCAGACGCCGCGTTTTTCCTCCCATTCACCTCGTGACGAGGCCCCCAGCTTTGCTAAGATCGCCTAGACATGATGGTCGTCGTGCTTGGGCAGGATGAACAACACGGACACCGCCCGCCGTGCGGAAAGCTTGATCAGAGGGCGAAACCAGGCGAACTTGCCGTAAACTGGCAGACCAATCGGAGAATTTCGGCTGCAACTGAGCTGTCGCAACCGGGGGACTGGCCACTGAAATTTCGCCGGCGGCCTTGGGCCCGCATCAGGTGGCGAGCCCCGCCAAACGCAATTGCACGCGCTTGTTTTCAGGCGTCACGCCATGAATTCCGACTTTTGCTCCGTCACAGTGGCCGACTTTTACGCCGCCGTTGACAGGGGAGGTTCAGGCGAATTCTGTTCTCCGGCACCTCTGGGGCCTGAAAGTCAGATGAAAGCGTCATTCAGAGATGGGTAGAAAAAGCTTCCTATACCGTGACATAAAGATTACCGAATGACAGATTGGACCGGATTGCTATCAAGATATTTCCCACTTTAATCGGAGGTTCGCAGTGATCGATTTATCGAACTGGATAGAACGATTTCGTTCATTTCGCCCCGCTATCTCTCATAGCGTTGTCGCTACATGGCAACGAAACTCGATTGATCATTCTGAATAATGAAAGCCACGGCCAGCCAAGCTCATCAGAAAAACGCCACGCCGACCCACGCGGCCCATGATCCCGCGTCACAGGCCGCGCCGAAGGTCGATGCGCTTGGCGTGGCGATCAAGCGTCCGGAGATGGTGATTCAGCGAAAGCTGCAGGCGCTGGCAGATCAAAGTGCGCAGGTGAAGCAGCTGCGATCGCACCGGCTCGCGGCAGCCGGCGCGGTCCTCCAGCGGGTCCGGTTGATCGGCCCGACAGGCGGTGTCGATTATGACCGCAGCAAACTCGACAGTCTGAAAGTCGAGGAAATGAAGAAGTGGCAGGGCCTGCCGGGCTTTGAAGATTCCTCCGACTACACCTGGCACCATATCGCGCCGCAGTCGCGGCTGACCGATCGCGGGCTGGCCAGCAACCGCCTGCTGGTGCGCCTGGGCCCGTCGGCCAGCGCGCGGATTGGCGACCCGGGCAACGACTTTACAGATCCCAACTTCGACGAAACCGGCACGCGTACGCCGTTCAGCGAAGGTGTCGAAGGTGCGGTTGGCAAGGACACCGCCATCGACCCGGGCGAGTTGACCCGCCGGCTGCAGGGCCTTGCCCGGGAGCGCGAAGGCAAGGCCAGCCAGAAAAGCTATTCGAACCCCTCGACATGGCATATCCCGCTGGAGGTATTGGTGCAATTTATCGACGAATGCCCCGACAGCACCGCCGACGGCCCGCAGAAGGAGTTGATGCGCAAAACCGCCCACAAGAATGCAACCCTGGTTGCCTATAACGACTACAAGGACAAGAGCTCACCCGAACGTCAGGAATTGGCCGTCCCTTTGATTACCCTGCACGAGGACCAGATCGGCGCCGACCTGAAAGGGCTTTTTCATGCAGCGATCCATAAACGCCCGTCCTTTGTTCGTGGCCATGTTCTGGATGAATTCCAGAACGAAAAGTTCAAGGCGCGCACCGAGTTGATCGTAGCAAAGAAGAGGAAGTTCGAACAGCTCATCAACACCGACGGTGAATTGCTGGCCTTGGCGAAACAGGCCGGGCCCGATCTTGTCCGCAAGAAGGGCGTGCTTCAACGATATAATCAGATGACCAAAGCGATGCAGGTCTTGGTGACCGCGCCAGGTACCGGCGTTACGACGGGCCTGAAGCACAAATTCTATCCGGGGAACAGAATCCGCGTGGATCACAATCTCTGGTTGCGGGCGATGGAATACGTGGTGGCTTTCAGGGAAAAAAACGATACAGATAACAAGATCAAGAATTTGCCGGTATTCGGGCTTGAGCCGCACGCCGACGTCACCCGCGTGATACCGCTGCTGGGCGTTGCAAAACAGGCCCTGGGCAAAGAAGAAACCCGGGCGTTGGACGAAAGTATCCCGATCGACAAGGAGCGCGAAGCGGCAATCCTCGGGACGTTGCCGGACTACAAGCCGAAGACGGAACTGCCAAGAACGAAAACGGCGTACAGCAAGCGCAAGACACCAAAGAGAAATGCCGCCAGATATCCGATCACCGACGAGGAAGCCGCCCGGCACAAGCAATTGGTGATGGTGGGCAAGCAAGAAGAAGCCGACGAGCTTCGCAAGACCCTGCATGGTCGCGGTATGGTCGCACCCGAAGCATTCAAATTAAGCGAGGCCAAAAGAATCGCCGAAGGGGAGCGCGAGAAGAAGGTCAGTGCAGAGATGTCCGAACGCGAGGGACGCCTTCAGGACGAGGCCAATCGCGAAAAACTGGAGGAATTTCGGAACACGCAGGACGAACGCACCCGCAAACTGAACACGGCGACCAGGGCGTTCATCATGGCCTATGAGGATGAAACCGAGGTCTCTTTCGATCTGCTGTTCGACTTCCTGATGCGGCTCTGGCCGGATATGCGTACCCAGATGGACGCAGTCGTGCGCAGCATGCGCTGGGAAATCCGACCGGAAAAAGAGCCGGCAGACCGCAAGGATCTTGAAACCTACGAATCCGACCTATCGCAGAAATATGATGATCGCCTGAAGACTGGCGTGAAGGACATCAGATCTGCATTTCATGACTACGCAAAGTGATCAATCTGTCGCTTGGCAGCCAATTTGAGAATCCAGCGCTCTAAAATCTAACAATAAGGTGCCAATCCAAATTCAAGCGACCGTATTGAAAAACCTTAATAGCTATCTGCGTCGGATCGAACGATTGAAGACAACTGTGCCGTCAGCAGTGACGCCGTGGGCCTGGAAAACATCCTTGCCGAGATCCAATCCTATTGTCGTAACTTCCATGGTGGTGCTCCTTTCCTAACAGAAGATGACTTCTGTACCATGCCGCATTGCGCGACAGTTAGGTGCAGACGTCATCCACCCATCCGCGAGGCTCGATATTCCGAAATTGCTGCGCTGTGCATGAAGGTCCGGTCTCGGGAAGCGGCTAGGTCAGATTAAGACTTGTGCGAATGTCTGGTAAGGGCCGTCCCCATCCGAGCCAGTTGGGACTAAGGATCAGATGCTGCGCTTGCTCCGATGACGGCAAAGAGCCAAATTTGACGGACGCTGCGCGCGGAACGAATGTCCGCTCCTGCGTGTTCGACAGAGCCTGAGTTTCAAGTTATCTAACCGGCATGTTGATCGACGAAAGCATGTTGGCGGAATTTCGTGGTGAAGACGGCCTCTGCCGTTTGAAGCCAGAATACGGTGGCCCGCGTAAATACTCAGATTACCCCAAACTGTTGGCGGAGCTGGTGGAATCTGCAAAGCGGCCAAACTTGATGCGAGACGGTTCTCTTAAGACCGTATTCACTTGGGACTACTTCGAGGAGCTGTCCGAACGTGTCGATCATGGTGTCGTCGCAATGCTTGCGTTCACGAACCTTGTGCCGGTACTACCTATCACGAGGAATTGGATGGCCTTCCAACACCAAGGTGCCGGGTACGCGTGCCGCCAAATAACCTTCATTGGCACTGTGCTGGAACCCAAACCCGCAATCAAGTCGGCATTCTTCGAAATAGCGCGCGCCAACTATTGCGCCTGCAGAGGCTGGTTCGAAGGTCCTGAGACTGATGCGACAATAACAGAGAAATACATCGCCACTGTTCAGGAACTCGGCATGGTCTGCGGTATCAGGGCACGCAGTGAACTATGTGAAAGCGTCTACCCAGTCGAAGCTAATCCTGTTTCCATGGGTATCTGCTTCGACGATGTTGGTGATTTGACATACCTAACCGAAGATGAGCACGTAAACCCGCTGATATTGTTCTTGTCTTCAAATTCAGACTGATAGGTGACCAAAGCCATCGTTGTTGACATCTCCTGACTTTCTTAAAGCTGACATTGGGACAAATGCCGCGAAGGATGGCTTTGTCCGCGTTGCCGTCATCCAGGTATCGAAAATGCTGCGTGATACACGAATGGCAGGAATGCGAAGTGCTCCGCGGCGTGACCCGATCCGATGAATGTCTCGTGGGGTCGGCATCTCTCAAAGCATACTCTGTACATAGTTGCCGGCGCCCTTGACACTTTGGTGTAGTTGTTTTCGCATGGTGACATGCAGCTTGATGATGACAAGATTGATGACGCCACCATGGCGCTTTTGCGATTGACGCTTCACGACGAGCGGCGGGCCTGGAAGGGTTTTGACTGGGATGTCCTGGCGCGCTTGCATGAAAAGGGATGGATCTCTGATCCTGTTAGCAAGGCGCGATCCATCGTCTTTACCGATGAGGGTCTGCAAAGGTCGGAGCAGCTCTTGTTGGAACTGTTCGGCAAAGATCAGGCGTGATGCGCATCCGTTCTCTCATTGGCGTCTCGAGACTAGGGGGCTCGGGAAATTGCAATGTATGAATTTCGCCGCCTTTCAGATGATCATCCTGATCTGAGATATTCGCCGCTGATACGCGCGGCGCGTCTCACCTTGAGATATGCCGTCGAAGAAGGCCCGATCGGGCTGACCAAAACCAAAGCGTTCAAACGGTCCTTTGTGCATTGGGCGGCAGAGCATTTCGAGTGGCCTGGCAGCAGTTCCGAAGAACTGTTTCGGTACAACAAGGTCCTGAACGAATACGATTTCGCGCCACTCGAATTGCTGCATTTCCTGCTGACCACTCTCAAAATGGGGCGCCACTACAAGGGCGAATTCCGCGCGAGCAGGAAAGGCGAGGCACTATCTCGATCCCCCGGCAAGCTCTTTCATGAATTGATCCCGTTTTACATACTGAGACTTGATCACGCAGCTTACGGGCGACTCAAGCAGGCTCCCGTCGGCACATGGGATGTCTGGCTGAATGTAACCAATGTTGAATTAGAGAACGGCGCTAGTGAACGCGAGCTTTATAACACCTTCTATGAAGACGGCCGTGATGGGGACGATGCCAACTGGCGGGAGATTGCGGCGTTTTCCCACTATGTTCTCACACCCTTGGAATGGTCGGGTTTGATTGCAACTCAGGATGCCAAGGCCGCGGGGCAGCCCGCCCACATGTGCTTCAAAACACCGCTTTGGCGGTCGGCGCTGAAACTTGAGACGGACAACGTTCTGAAACCTGCGACGCGGCATTGAGTGTCTGCTGGCAAGGCAAGTTGTGGTCCTCGCGCCTGAGATTCCTTGGCTCCCAAAACGGTAATGATAATGGGCGGGATTATCGACACGGTGGGCTGAAAAGTTCGTCAGCCCCCATCACGGATATGAATCATTACCCACGTCCGGATCTCGCAATGTCATTGGACAGGTTGTTCGTGCCGGACGATAATCTTGCCATGAAACCGACAGAGGCCAATCCTGTCCATCTGATCCATATGAACCCAGAGCTCAACATGGCGCGGTTCTACGGGATCGACATTCAGCCCACGCTGTTCGGAGAGATGTCAGTGCTGCGCAGCTGGGGGCGCATAGGTACGAAAGGGCGGGGTATGATGGTGACTTACGAGGATTCAGCCCAAGCCGCCGAGGCGCTCCTGAAACTCGACAAACAGAAACGCCGCCGTGGATATGTTGCGGTGACGGACTGATCGTGAGTGGCTTGGCCGATCAGCGTTCCGAACAATTCGACCCGCGCAGTGCCGCCGAAATTCTGACCTCCTTTTCGGTCATGGCGTGGTTTCAGGACGTAGCCAGTGACGATCCTCACTCACGTGTTTCTTCAAGATGAACATTTATGGATACCCCCAGTGTCAAGCGGTTTTCGACTGGCGTGAGAACGTGCGATCGGATGCGGTCATTTATAAGGCCTCGTTGTGCAGCGACTTAAGGGCTGCGGGCCGGTATGGTGATGCGCAGAGATGGGTCCAAATCATAAGCGAAGACTTTTAGTCTGTAGTTCATCCACGGTTTTCCCATTCTGGATCTCTCCGATCAATCTCCCATGCTATTCGTTGACCTCTTCACACGTCCCGAGGTTTGAGATGAGGAGCAAGGCAGCTGCCTATGTCGCCGCCTCAGGATTCCGGTAATCTTCGTTTTTTGTAAGCATAGCCCAGATGCCGCGCGCCATTCTGTTGGCCAACGTGATTGCAACCAGCAACCTAGGCTTGCGATCCAGCATTCTGGCCAGCCAACTGCCACATTTAACGCCGTATCGGTTTGCAGCATTAATCACCGACATGGCACCCACAATCAGTAGACTTCGAATGTCGTTTTGGCCCATTTTCGAAACCTTTCCGAGCCGGGTTCTTCCTCCCGTCGAGTTTTGCAGTGGTACGAGACCGAGCCAGGCCGAGAAGTCCCGACCGCGTTTGAAACAACTCATATCCGGAGCAAATGCCTCGATTGCCAGAGCTGTCTGCAAACCGACACCCGGCATCGATGTTAGCCTGCGTACCTTATCAGATGATTTTGCTGTAGCTTCCAGCTGCTTCGTAAAAACGCTAATTCTGTCGGCCAGCGTGTCGATATGCTCAACGTAAATCAGCGCAGTGGCACGTACGATATCGGGAAGATCGGTTTCTTTATCCACCAATGCGGCCTTCAATGCTTTGAATCCGACCTGACTTTTTGGACCGATCACGCCGTATTCTGCAAGGTGTCCGCGCAGTGCATTGATAGTTTGGGTGCGTTGAACCAAAAACATCTTACGGGACCTAAAAAGCATCGCCCTGGATTGCTGTTCGACAGTCTTTACCTCGACAAAACGCATGGTAGGGCGTGACGCGGCTTCCGTGATTGCCTCCGCATCCGATCGGTCATTTTTCTGGCGTTTGACGAATGGTTTAACATACTGAGGAGGGATCAGCTTTACTTCATGCTTGAGTTTGCGAATTTCGCGACCTCACCCATGCGCCGTAGCACATGATTCCATAGCGACAACGCATGAAGGTTGTGATGCTATGAATGGTAAAAACTGCGCGCGATTGAGTTTCTTCCGGAAAACAACTGATCCATCTTTGCTGGCGCCATGCACCTGAAATACTTGCTTAGCGATATCAACACCAATGATGTTCACGTCTGGCATTTGGATATTCTCCCTGTTTTGTTGTTGTCGGCGTTTACCTAAACGCAATCTGGCACGAGGTGATGCCTTAAGGCGGGGGTATCCACACCATCATAAGCGGGCAGCCGGACCTGGCGCTGCGCTTCAACAGGAAAATTCCCCTGCGCTGAACGCGCATTCCTCGCGGATCAATTTTCCTGCTGACATGTCCTTGATGCCCGCTTTTCGCATGTTCATCGAAACACTGAAAAGCGAGGATCAAACAATGACTACTCAAACTCTGAAACTGAACGTCAAAACCGGTGAGAAAGAAGGCAAGAATTTCTGGGATCGCTGCGGGGTTCTCTTCGTCAACACCGACGACCGGGGCAACATCACGTCGATCAATGTCAAGCACAACATGTTCCCTGGCGTCGACATGGTTGCCTTTCCGAAACGTGACGATGTCACTGAAGAGATCTAACCTCGGAAAGGGCGGCGCAAGCTGCCCTTTTCGCCATGCCTCGCGCCTCACTCCGGCAGATCGGCATCCGCGAACAGATTGGGGAACAGGCGCTCCCGGTATTCCAGTGGGAACGCAAGGCGCACCGGTGTCTTGGGCGAAGCGGAAACCAGGAAACCCGCCGTGGTGAGTTGCTTGAGCGTGTTCCGTGCCGTGCGCTCGGAGGTCTTGAGCACAAACTGCGCTTCCCCGCGTTCCAGGGTGCCATGCCGCAGGACGGCGGAGACCAGGTCCGGCGCGCGCTTGTCGTCGATCGTGTCGGCCACCAGGCGCCGGTAGCGTTTGTCCAGGCCGTCGAGGTCGAACAGCTTTGCCGAGAAGGTGATCTGATCCAGGGCCACGTTCAGAAACCACGCGCAATAGGTTTTCAGGGCGGCCTCCGAGAGATTGCCGCGGCCGTCTCGGTCCCCGAGGCGGGGGCTGTCTGCGTGATCCATCATCTGCTTGTACTCGCCTCTATCCTTCAGCCCTCGCGCAAGTCCGCGGGAAATTGACCAGAGGCCGTCACCACCGATGCTCGCTTCCAGGGCCATGGCATGGGACATCAGGCGACTGACGCGTCCGTTGCCGTCAGGAAAAGGGTGTATGTAGTTCAGACGATGATGGGCGGAGGCAATTGCAATGATACGCCCGCTTGCCGAGCGCGCGGCAATATGGAACCGCTTGTCGAAGTGCTCCATGAAGGTGGCCACCCGGCCGGACGATGGCGGATGGTGACGCCCAACAGCGACTTCAGGGTCGCCCTCCCGACGCATGCGACCGGGAATGATCGGTTCCCGTGAACCGTCCGGGTGCTCTATCACGCGGAACTCTTCCGGCATTTCGTCGTAGAAGATTTTGTGGACCCAGGTCAGGAACTCGGCAGATGTCGGGCGGGGCAGGGCGCCCGCTCGGTGCATTTCGTCGATCTCGCGTTGCACGATGACATGGGCGCGTGCCTCCAGTGCAAGGGGTCGTGTTTCTTCTTCCAGTTCGGCGCCTGCGAGCGCTTTTTCGATATCGCGAGGTCGGGTGTTGTGGCCTTCGATCAGGTTCGAATAGTAGCAGTTCATCATGCGAACGAGGTCGGCCAGCTCCGCTGCGCTGTCCGGATGCAGGCCCTTGCCAAGACCGCTGGCTTCTCGTTGGATCTCCACTGACAGGTCTGCCAGTTCGGCCGGGATGTGTTCTTCGAAGAAACAGGGTTCTATTCTGCCGGGAGTTTCGAGCATTTCTTGCCGATCTTTGTTTCTCAGAAAGTTAAGTATTTATAAGATGTTTGTTCTGAATAAGGCAAGGTTTTGCCGATATGGGTTGCCGATCTTATGTGCCGACTTCCTGAAAGCCGGGCGTAAGCCTCAGTTTCGTGGTCCGATGACAGGAAGATCTATTGGCAAATCTCGAGCTTATCCGCTCGTGACCGGGCCCTAGGTTCCAGCCAGCAGGCCGGCTTTCACCCAGAACCCCGCACCCTGATCTCCCTGCCTCAATAGCCCCAGCACCGTCTCTACCGAGCCGGAGCAGGGGCTTTGTGCCATGGTCGCTTCAGGTCGCGGTGATCTGCCCTTCGGGTGACGGTCCCTTTTGCGCGCAGGATCGAAGATCCTTTGCCATTCCTTGATGGGTCAGGCGGGATTTGGGCAAGCCAAACGCCGCCTTCCCGTCAGGGGGAAGGCGCGGCCTCCCCCCTCGGACAAGACAAATAGACAAGACCGTGTCCTCGCGCTGCCGCGCTGCGGGCCGCACCACTCTTGTCTATTTGTCCTGTCTCGCCCCTCACCGCGTTCGCCACGTGGCAGGTTTTAGAGACGACGCCCTTTCAGGGCTCGGCTCAAAACCAGCACCGATTGGGGATCAACCCCAGAGGTCACACCACGAAAAGGAGAGACGGTTTTGGAAACTGAAACAGTAAAAGACGTCGAGAATGACACCACCCTGCAGGCGGCAGAGATCGCGGCGCAGAATGACCTGTTCCGGAAGGCACTGATCGACCCGGTCGCAGCCATTGAGATGCAGTCCAAAGGCATTCAGGGGCAGGTGCTCGTCACCCCCGGCGTGTCGGGTGAGGGGGCAGAGTTTCAGGCGGCGGCACTGGCGGCTGTGGCTACGGATACGCGCTTCACCGAGGACAACGACCCTTACGGCGATCACACATTCGGGACCGTGACGGTCAGTCGCCAGAAACTCTTTTGGAAGGTGGACCTCTACGACACGGATTTCACCTACGGCTCCGAGCGCCCGTTTGATCCGTGCGTCACGCGGCGGGTTCTGACCATCATGTGCCCCAGCGAATACTGATCTCAATAGCAGACCGGAAAGGAGGTGAGAACATGAGCAAGGAACGTCTGCAAGTCCTGCGCGCGCAAGCTGTCGCGTTAATCAGGAAGGGCGGTCTCTCCGCGAAGATCGGCCACGCCTTCCTGAAATCAAACGCCGGGACCTGAACCCTTCGCTCTACCCCGTCAGGGGTAGGGCAACCTTAACCAAACACAGTACCTAAAATCAAGGAATGACCCTATGACCAACCAAGCCAATATCGACACCGCCGCCGCCACCGACGTGATTGAATACGTGCCTCTCACGGACCTTTACCTTTCCGACCTGAACCCGCGTCAGGAGGTGGCCGACGAAGGCATTGATCTTCTGGCGGACAGCCTTGTGGCCTGCGGGCTGATCCAGAACATTGCCGGGTTGCGCGATGAGGCGGGCAAGGTTGGTGTCGTAGCCGGGGGCCGCCGCCTGCGGGCTTTGAACATCGCGGTGGCCGAGCGCCCCGATCTGGCGCAGGTGCCGGTGCGCATGGCACCGTCTGCCTTTGTGGCCGAAGAATGGGCCAACGCGGAAAACACCTCGCGGGAGGAACTGGACCCGGTGGACGAAGTGCGCGCCTATCACCGGATGGCGGAAAAAGCACTTTCCACGGCCAAGATCAGTCAGGCCTTTGGTGTGACCGAGGCGCATGTGCGCCGCCGCCTTGCGCTTGCAGGTCTGCCTGATCCTGTTCTCGATGCGCTAAAAGCGGGCGAGATCAGCATGGGTCAGGCCAAGGCCATGACCGTCAGCGAGGATGAGAAGAAAATCCTCGAGGTGCTGGAGCGAGCCAAGCGCGGCTGGTTCAATGAATACCAGATCAAATCCGCCCTCAAACCTGATGCGTTCGACAGCGACAACCGAAAAGCCAGATTTGTCGGGCAGGGATCTTACGAAGCCGCTGGCGGCAGCGTCACGCAGAACCTCTTCGAGGATGAGGTTCTGTTCAACAACCCCGATATTCTGGACCGTCTCTTTGCCGAGAAGCTGGACGATGAAGCAACCCGGCTGCAGGAGGCCGAGGGCTGGGCATGGGTCATGACCACGGAGGACAGCAACCCGTTCTGGTACGAGTTGCAGCGCGACCACGGATTTGCGCGCACCTACCGGATCGAGGGCATTCTGAGCGAAGAGCAAACCGAGCGCTATGACGAGCTGGCCGACCTCGCCAATGGCCCCCTCTCAGTGAATGCGGAGCATTCACTGAGAGGGGCAGTGGACGTGCTGGACGAGGAAGGACAGAACGAACTTGATGCGCTGCAGGAGATTATCGAGGGCTACTATAGCGATGCGCAAAAATCCCTGTCAGGCATTCTGGTGCATGTCTCGCATAGCGGATCGGTCGAGGTCATGCGCGGGCTGGTCCGGCAGGATGATCAGGCCGAGGCCATCGCACAGGGCATCATCGAGGACAGCAAGCATAGTGATGCGGGCAAGGCGCCAAAGGAAAAGCCCGCGTATTCGCAGAAATTCGTCGAGGACATGACCGCGATCCGTCTGGCGGCGGTGCAGACAGCCCTTCTGGAAAAACCCGATTATCTGCTAAGTCTCTTTGCCTTTGCCGTCTCGCCTGCGTCAGGCTATGGCAACGACCTCTTCGGGTTCGGTTACAACGCCACCGAGCGCAACGCGCCGGAGATTGACGATCAGTTTGCGCTTGATCCGCGGCTTGGCGGAGAGCGTGACGAGGATGCGGAGAACGAGTTTGAGGCGTTCCGGGACATAGCGGGGCAGGGCAAGGTGGATGCCTTCGCCGCCTTCCGCGATGCGGGCAAGAAGCTGCGCAACGGGGAAATCACCGCCTTCCTTGCGCGCGCCTTCAAGATGCAGGGCCCGGAGTTCATGGCGGAGATTGAGGCCGAGATTGGTGCGGATATCAGGGCGATCTGGACGCCGTCTGCCGAGAACTGTTTCAAGCGCCTTAAAGGCCCGCAGCTTGACGTGCTCTATCTGTCCATGCTGGATCTGGCCGACGACAGCGCCGCCTACAAGGGTTTTGCTAAATCGAAGAAGGGCGAGAAGAACGCGGCGCTGCACAAGCTCTTCAATGACCCGGATCATCAGAATGCGCTTGGTGTGACCGCCGAGCAAAAAGCCCGGATCGATGCTTGGGTGCCTGAGTGTTTCTGAGCAAAAAACAGCGCGGCTCCCTTCGGGGAGCCGCCCAGTTACGAAACCCGCTTGTGCATGGTCGTATGACTTGTTTGATGGCGACAACAGTTTCCGGAAAACGAATTTGGTTTGAAAGGCGATACGATGGGTGAGATGAAACAAGCAGCCTTGCGGGTCTGGAAATCGGCGCAACTCTATATCGGGTTTCACCGGGACCGGCAGGGCAACATGCGATCCGAGGCCAAGGTCTGGCCGCCCAAGAATGGCAATGCCACCATTCATGCCAACCCCGAGGAACAGGAAGCCTTCCTCGTCGTGAAGGCAGCAGACAAGACCGAGCCCCGCGACGTGCAGATCAAGTTCCGGCCCGACAAGATCGTGTTGCGCCGCGACCCGGGCATCAGCTGGGAAGGGATCGTGGTCGAGGACGGTTTGATATCGGTTCAGGTGAATGGGGCCTGGGTGCGGATCAAATCCGATGGCTCCGTTGCCCATGAGCGCGACGGGGATATGACCTATGTCGAATCCGACGGGGCCATTCTGAAGAAGACCGAATTCGTCGAGGCGATGATGTCCGGCGACGGGGTCGAACTGTCACGCCGGACGCCGACCACGATCGCCGCGATCCGCGAGGATGGGGTTTTGGCGAAATCGCGGGAGTAAAGTCTCATGTTGTGCAGGTGATTTGACTGCGGAACTATTGCCGAAACAGGCAGTGAGCTTGCAATATACTACTGAGTAGCATATATTCTACCCAAAGAAGACGGAGGTCCGCCATGAGCGTCAAAGCATCCATTTCCCTGACGGAAACGCAGGACGCCTTTGCGCGCGATCTCGTGGGGCAGGGCCGGTATCCCAGCCTGAGTGCGGTGCTTCAGCAGGGGCTCGAGTTGCTGCGCGAACAGACCGAAGCGAAAGAGCTCGAAACGGAGGCATTGCGCGCGCTCATCCATGAACGTCGGGACGGGCCGTTTGTGGATATGAATGATAGCCGGGCAAGAACGCGCGCCATGCTGTCGCGCAAGAAATCCCAGCATGGCCTATAGGGTCGAGCGCTCCGAGGATTCGGATCGCGATCTGGAAACCATCTTTGATTTTCTCTTTGAGGCCGCGCTTGGCTTTGGCGAGGACGAGGCCACCGCCATTGAGCGCGCCTCAACACGTATTCTCGAGATCGAAGACGCGATGGAGGCCCTGGGCGACGTGCCGCATCAGGGCACGCTTCACCCGGTTATCACTGACGGGCTGCGCAGCGTCACCAAGGGCCGCGCCATTTTCTATTTCGACGTGGATGACAGCGAAGAGCTTGTCCGGGTTTTAGCCATCTTCTTCGGCGGGCAGGATCACCAGCGGCGCATGCTGCTGCGTCTTTTGTCGTCGTCTGATCGTTTTAGACAGCAAACCATCTAAAGCATCCATATCGAAGTCAGCGAAGAACTGCCGTTGATTTTCCAAACAGCGATCGGCCCGAGACCGGTCTTTGTTGTCCCTGCTGGTCGGGACAATGCCCCGACCAGCAGGGACTTGCGCTCCCGCTGGGGCGGCCAGAACCTGACCGCGCGCTGCACCTGATTGAGGCTGCTGACAGCCATCTCAAACCCCTAGGCGAATTTCGGTCAATGCATTGAATCGAAGCAATTTCCCGTTGCAGCGCAGCGGTGAATGCGGCACTCAGAATACAACCTGAGAGCGTGGTTCGCGAAGCCTTCGCCTCTGAGTAGAACATTCAACAAACAGGGAATTCGAGCAAGTGTCGAACAGGTATGAATCGTGCCCGCATTACGGAACAAGTGGGCAATGAAGAACATCATCATTGCCAACAACAAGGGCGGGGTGGGCAAGACCACGATTGCCAGCCAGATTGTCTATGCGCTGGCAGACAAAGGTCATTCAGTGATCGGCGTCGATCTCGACAGCCAGCGGAACTTCACTGGATCGTTTGAAACCGGCAAGGACCTGGGTAGCGCCATTGATCTGGTGACCAATGGCACTGCCATCGAGGCCGATTTGAGCGCCGGGGAGATCGGTATTCTCTCCGGCCACAAAGACCTGCTGGCGCAGAATAGCGATGACGTTCTGGTCAATGTGCGCAACGCGCTTATGCATAGTCGCGGTGCCGATTTCTGCGTGATTGACGCGCCGCCCAGCTTCTCCGAAGTGGTTTATGGCGCTTTGCTGGGTTCGGATTATCTGCTGGTGCCGATCGAGCTGAAGCGGTTTTCGCTCGATGGCATCGAAGGCGTGCTGGAAGCCTTCATCGCGGCCCAGGAGCACAATCCTGGACTGGAGCTTTTGGGGCTGCTGCCCTCACGGTTCGACGCGGTGAAGCAGGTGGAGCGCGACGCGCTCGTCACCGTCGCAGAGGCGTTTGAACGCCTGCTCGTGCCCCATGCGATCCGCAACCGCACGGCCTATGTGCAGGCCCAGGACGCGGGGGTGTCCCTAGCCGATATCAAGACCCGCAGCGGCCGGGAGGCGGCTGCGGAGTTCGGCGCTTTCTTTGACTGGTTCTATGCAAAAATCACAGGAGAGACATGCCATGGCGCGCAGCCTTACAGACACGCTGGATAGATTGGCGGCCTCGGGCAAACTGGACAAGTTTTCCAAAGGCGAACAAGCGACCGAGGGCGGCGCCCAACAGATTGTTATCTCGGAGATCGAACCCGACCCGGATCAGCCGCGACGGGTGTTCGACAAGGACAAGCTCAGATCGCTGAGCGAAAGCATCGCGGTCCAGGGCGTGCTGCAACCGATCACAGTGCGGCCGAAGAATGCCGATGGCAAGCATCTGATCATCATGGGGGAACGCCGCTGGCGGGCAGCACAACTTGCCAGGCTGACGCACATTCCGGCGATCGTGCGGGAGGCGACGGTTGAGCTGCGCGCCATTCAGCTCACTGAAAACGTACAGCGCGCCGATCTGACGACGATGGAGATTGCGCAGGCCGTCGGGCAGATGCGTGCGGTCGGAAAGAAACGCCAAGAGATCGCCAAGGCCCTGGGGTGGAGCGAGTCTGCGGTTTCCAGATACGCCGGTATCGCGAAAATGCCTGATGAATTGCAGGCGCTGGCACGCGCGAATGCGCCTGTTCTCGCATTGTCTGATCTCGGCTCGCTGTGGAAGAAGGACGAAGGTGCCGTGCGCGCGTTTCTCGCTGGTACACCGGTAGAGGATATTACGCGCGTCACGGTCGCGGCCCTGCGAGCTGAGATCGACGCGCGGCAGGACGCGCATTCAAACGACAACACTGATCAGCCGGAACAGATCGTCGCCAGGCCGACCATGTTATCGTCGCCTTCCGATGAGACTGCCCCCGATCAACAGTCAGAAATGACTCGTTCCCAACCCGGCCCGGTCGCCATTCTTTGCAGACATGGCGTTGCTATCGGCAGAATTCTGACCGACCGCAAACCCAGCACAAACAAGGCCCTTCTGGTGAGCTTCGACGATGGCGCGCGGCTGGAAGAAATTCCCCTGTCCGAAATCGAGCTGGTCGACGTCATCGACGCGTGAGGTGAAGTTGTGCTCCGCCAGCGCTCCCGCTCCGGAAACCACGCCCGCAAAGCAGACGTCAAAACAGGATCAGTTATCCAGGTTGGGTGTTTTCGACCTTGGGAGAAAACATCCAACCCCTGCGCCCCCGGAGCGAAGACATCAAATATCGGAGCGAAGGGGGTGTGGGTAACTGATCCTGTTTTGACCTCTCAGAAGAAGAAAGTCCCGAAGACAAGAGCGCCTCTCAGGCAAAATGATTGAACCGAAGAAATGTGCTCCCGGAGCACAAAACCGATGAAGGAAGAGACTAATGCAGGATAGGCGAAGCGCCAGCAAATGGGACCATTGATTGAATGACACAAAAGAAGAAACTTGTGAAAGCCTACATTCCCCCTGAGCTTGCAGACCGCTTGAACGCGGCTGCCGAGCGGGAAGGCCTTTCAGCTTCTTCTTTCGTGCGATTGATGATCGAAGCCGTGGTCGGCCTAGAGGAAGATAAGAGTCCGCGTCCAACCAAAGCCCGACGCGAAGGCAAGGTGACGGTCCGGCTTGGTCAGGAAGTCCGGCAGGCGCTGGAGCGCGAGGCCAAGTCCCAGCATGTTCCAGTCTCGACCTGGGCGTCCCGGCTTCTGACGGCACGCGTCAGATCCGCACCACAGCCGGTGACGGGCGAGCGCAAGGTCATCCAGGCGGCGTTTCGTCAGTTGCGGGGCATGGCAACCAATCTCAACCAGATGGCAACGGTCATGAACCGGGGCGTGTTCACCGGCGACAGCTACGCGCCGACGAAGGACGAGATGCAGGCCATGCGTCTGGAGGTCCAGGCATTGAGAACAGAGCTGGCGAAATATGCCAGTGGGCGGTTCACGTTCCAGACCGGAGAGGGCGCAGGCAGTGAGTGATTTCAATACCACGCTCGGGTTCGAGGACTGCTGGTCCAATCCCAGAAGCGGTCGGTCGGTTCGATCGCCAGCATCGGGGAATTTTTCGACGGGCAGGACAGGCCGGGACGAGCAGGAAGATGCTAGTCCCCGCAAGAAATCCGCAGGCTTCTCTTCGTCGAATGGGGCAGGGCGGTCGGAGGCCCAGGTCGCATCGATCAGCGCCGCGGATAAGGCGCGGCTGTCCCGTGTCGTGCGCGGGGCGCCGGAGGTCATGGTAAAAGTGTCCAAACCGGCCAAGATGGACAAGCATGGCAACCCGATCCGGGTCAATCGCCAGACCGAAGGCACGCGCGTCGCCGCGCATTTCGACTACATCAGCCGCAATGGCAGGCTCGAGCTGGAGACCAGTCTTGGCGATGTGCTGACCGGCAAGGCCGCTACGGCCGCGCTTTATGCCGAATGGATGCAGAACCATGACGAGGATCGGGCCAATGGTCTGGCGTCAGACCGCACCCGGATCACCACCAGCATCGTGTTTTCGATGCCGGGAAACACCAATGCCAGCGCCGTGAAAGACGCCGTCCGCGCCCTGGCACAGCAGGAGTTTGGCGGGCGTCACGACTATGTCATGGCGCTGCATACCGATACGAAACATCCGCATGTGCATCTGACCGTGCGCACCGTTGGAAATGACGGCGTGAAGCTCAACCTGCGTAAGGCCGATCTGCAGCATCTGCGCGATACCTTTGCAGCCAAACTGCGCCAATGCGGTATCGAGGCGGAATCCACGCCGCGCTCCGCACGGGGAGTAACGCGTAGAGGAGAGCGGACGCCGGTCTACAAAATCCGCCAGCGTGGCGAGGCGGTCGCCGTCGACAAGGCAAAACAACGCGAAGTGCAAAGGGACGTAGCGGATCACGGCGGTCTGCTTCCGGATCGCCCGTGGGATACTGCAATTGTCGCGCGCCGAAATCGCGTGATGACTACTTATTCAGCGGCTGCCGCGATCCTAGCACAATCACCCAATCCTGATGATCGCGCGCTGGCGCGCGCCACTGAGCAGTTCGCCGCGGGTCTGACCGACGTTACGACCGAACGGACGACCCTGGCGCGCGAGCTCGCCGTTGAACAATCCGCGACGCGCAACAAGCCAGGACCGGCGCGGCTCGGCGATCGTGCCTCGAAACGAGAACAGGGTGCGGCGAAAGGGGCCCCAGACCGGGACGACGGGCCAGGCAGAGAGCGGTAAATTGCGCTGGCGCAGATCGCATTACGACAACCGATAAATGGAGATGAAGAATGTGCCGTCTGATTTTGGTGATTGTTATGCTCGCCGCCTCGAATTCAGCGGCGCAGGAGGCCTGTATCGAACCCGTTCGCCCGGATGCAGGCTACCTGGCGGATGCGGGGTACGGGGCGGGTGAAATTCGATCGGCCTATCGGAGCTACTTCTCGGACGTCGAAAACTACCTGAACTGCTACAACCAGGCTACAGCGCGGATACGGCAGGAGGCGACAGTGGCCGCGCGGGACTACGACCGTGTTCTTGACAGGTATCCCGTTGAGGCGGGGCAGGGGATTGAACCTGAGCAAGCCCATCGCATCGAGATGAGTGACAGCGGGACATTGTTTCTGAATCATCAGGCAGAGTGGCTGAAATGATCTTGTGTTCGTCGTGGCATTGCCGCCATTCGCGATAGCGTGGATAAATTCACACAAGGCGGACCGACCTGCCATTCGGCCTTGCGAAATGAAGGTCCACTTTCCTGATCATTGCGAGCCTTTTGACTTCGGCCATCGATTGAAAATCGTCCTCAAAAAAAACTTGTTCATCTTGAGCGAATTGCTCCATTTACGAAAAATATACTCGGCCTGCTATTTAGGCATTGAAAGATAACGGTTCCCGCATCTTCAAGCTGAACACTTCGACATCAGTGGTAACCGATGTGTCGGACAGATGTAGATTAGTGTCGCTGGCAAGCCAAGAATTTTTGCTGGCCAGACCGAAAAAATTGTCGAAGACTGTTCCTTATGAACAGAAACAGGTCAGCGGCATTATTTATTTTTTCTGCGGCATCGATCGTTACAACGAGCGCCGCTGCAACCACCAGTGCCGGAGAAGGCGAATGGGTCATGTACGCCCAGGAAGCGAATGGTGACGTCCATTTTTATGATCCGTCACGCGTGGAAAGGATCGATACAGTACGTCACGTTTGGAATGGCGTCCGGTACAAAACCTCCGTCATGGGTGCGTCCAGTTTCTTAAGCCTGTTGGAAATCGACTGTACCGAGCGGACAGAGCAAACATTGCAGAGCACTTTTTTCACAGACAAATATTGGGAAAAAGCTGCCATGAAGACGGATATGTCCGAAAAGCCAAAGAAGCAGATCGCGGTTGGTTCGACGACAGAACGCCTGATCGAGATTGTTTGCGATTGATAGAGAGTTCGAGCGCTTAGAACTTTGCACCAAGATCTTTAAATGTCCGAAGAAAAAATGCCCGCGCTACCGAGGTAATACGGGCACTTCGTTCGAGAGACTTTCCTCAGGCTTTGAGATTTACTTCATGCTTTCCGCTGTGACCTGGTAAATCTCACCGGCATCCGTAGCAACGTAAAGCGCGTTATCCGGCCCCATGACCAAGCCACGGAATCGCTTCGAGAACCCAAGAGGCATTCGCGTGATTCCATTGATGCCCAAACCATCGGGGGTGATGCTGATCATATCGATCCGGGAACCCTCTGGCGTGTCACCAAAAGCGATACCCATGATGCCGACTGCCATACGTCCCTCGTAGATGCCCCAATTGCTGCCTTTCAGGAAAGCGGCGGATCCGGTGCCTTGCGAGAAACCATTATTGTTCCAGGTTGCGGGCATCAAATCGTCAAAGCGAGTGTCGCTCATTGGGGTGTAGGCTGCACGCACCGCCGGGTCCATGCCGTCCATCTGATTTGGTTCGTATCCACAGTACTGATCCGGGCATTCGCCTCGACCCGCTGTTTTTTCCGCGGGGTCCCAGCCGGCATTGCCACCGTTTACAAGCGCGGTGATCTCATCGTTGTGCCACGGGCCATGTTCAGCCGTAAAAGCTTTGCCGTCGCTTGGGCGAAAATCGATGCCTTGGACATTTCTATGTCCGTAGGTGTAGATGCGATTGTCAAAGCCCTCGGGCGGATTGTTGTCCGGGTGCGCCTCCCCGTTCATATCGATCCGCAGAACTTTACCGCACAACAGCTCTCCATCCTGAGGACAGATTCCACGGTGGCGGTCACCTCCAGCGACCCATAGGTAGCCTCCCGGCCCAATGCGGATGCGACCGCCGTTATGTGCGCCAGGGCCCCCAAAAGGCTGATTTGAATCGAATGGCTTATACTGAATGTCCGTCACGATATCGGTCCGGTCAGAGACGCTCATGAGGTCGTCACTGACCTTAAACCGCATGACAATGTTGCCGTCGCATTTTTCAAAATTGGTTTTGCAGCCATCGCCATGATATTTGTTCGATGTCGAATAAACGAAAAGGATCCGGTTCTCTGCGAAGTGTCGATCTGCGACCACGCCAAGCATACCGGCTTGACCCTCGCAGAACAGGTCGCTGCCGCTGTCGGCGTAGCCCGTAGTGTCCTCCATTCCGTACAATGCACGCACGGTTCCATCGGCCGTTCTTACCGAGAGACCTTTGCATTTTTCGGTGAAAAACATTGTCCCGTCTGGCAAGAACGCCATATCCCAGGGACTCTCGAGTCCTCCTAGAACAACGGACGAAGTTATCTTGGGTACATCCATGCCTTGGTGACCATCAGCCTGAGCGGCAAACGGCAGTCCAAGACTCAAGGCACCGGCCATGATTACTGCAAAGACTCCACTCTTTGTTTTCTTCATTTTTTCCTCCCTATTTCGTTATCGAACTTTGTCTTTTTCTTTCGTCAAATCCGCAGTCAAGTTACCAATTTCCTCATCAGTCAATGGCTTCGCCATCAAATCATCAGAGGTGAATTCGGATCTTGTTAAATGCCGTCTCTTCAGGCTTTTGACTTTTCCGTCGTAAATGAAACGTCGTTGCCAGAAATCTTTGGATACCTGGCGGCACCTTATCCGGCTTGCCGTCGCAATTAACGCAAGTCGTATATCTGATTTCACCGAACGCCTTGTCAGCACCGCACCCATGCGTGGAAAAATCAACAGCAAAAAGAACCAGCACACTGGGAAATCTACAGGTCTCGCCCTACTCGAGTCGCTGGAGTTAACACTACAAGAACCATCGCGTACTTTCCATTTTTGCGAATATAGACTTTGGTCGTAAGGAAATTTCTTGCAGGAGCGCTCGCATTCGACTGAAGGGAACAGATTGGCGTCAAAGTTCTCGATCCCTAACCTACTTTTTTCAATACTCATTCAGAGATTTCTTCCATCATCCAATCGGTCAATCGGAGTTTTCTCACCGGCACAATTGCACGAAAGACTTTCACCAGTGCGAGGTCAGACGGTTCGCGCAGATTGTCGGTTTAGTTGCAGACCCGGCCTCACCGGAACTTCCCTCTTTTTGATGTAAAGCTCCCCCAAACCCGCACACTCTCGTTTTAAGTGAGGGAGCCTTGGGGTCGATGCGATTAATGCGGTGAGTTCACATCGCCTCCTGCCATTCGTTCGTCTCGCACCATAATGCAGAATGGGCTCAAAGCGGACAAAACTGCAATATAACAAAGTCAAAACTCAAACCAAAAAATCATTTGGCATTCGTTTCGGACAAATTCAGCAGGTATCGAGTGAACTCTTCATCTTCACCCTCAAGCAAGTCGGGTAAAGATTGCCGGAAGTCCGCCCGACGACACCATTCGTTCATGTCATCGTCCCAAGACGACCAGCGCCGTCTGGCATCACCTTCCATATCGTCTGTATGCAGAATGATAAACGCTTTCTCAAACAAAGAGACCAACATCCGGAAAATTACTTCCGTCCGTTCACGCTGCTCATCCGAAACAGGTTCTGGCAAACTTGAGCGGCTCAAGAGCAGGAGGTCGGAATTGTCCATAACCAGTCTTAGGAAATTGTCGTATTCCTCAGAAAGGTTTCGGTGAAGCTCGCTCATTTCATTTTTTCGGCGCAGCCGTTCTTCCCGCCAGATCACAAATACTGCGGCTGGAAAACCCAATATCGTTACAATGTAGCTCAATGCTTCGAGCCAAAACACCTTGTGAGTTCCTCGTTTTCATAATCACTCGAAACAAGACTAACACGTCGAGTCGATAGGTAAACAATAGCATTTTTGGCGAAAGATTTTCGGCGTCTTTTTCGGGCTCCTACCGATAAATTGAGCGCTGCAGAAAGGTCTTTCTGGTGAACCGTTGCATTCGCGGCCCATTGCCTTCGCTGCATCCTAGAGTTTGTCCATCGGCCAATGATCCTGCAGCAATTCGAGACCGGTGCGCCCGGCTGCCAGAGCAAGATCTGAATCCTCGACAGTTTCCGCCAAACGGGCAAGGGTAACGGCGCCTAACAGTAAGGCCATCGACGCCAATCCTTGTTCCATGCCGGTTTCTGATCCTTTTTGCAGGAGAGCCGCCATACGGGCGGACGCCGCCGCACCGGCCTGTTGAGGCGCTCCTCCAGTTCGGGCGAGCTCGGTCCCCATCGCCGCAAGCGGGCAACCCTGACCTCCGTCCTTGGCATGTGCCTGGGAAAGGTACTTCTTGATATAGTTTTCACGTTCCCGATCGCGCCCTCTCGGTGATGTCTCCTTTTCCAGGTCTGAGACAACGTCGTCGACCGCGTGACGAAACGCGGCCGCAACCAGATCCTCCTTCGAATCGAAATGCCGGTAGAACCCGCCATGGGTCATACCGGCGGTTTTCATCACATCGGCGACGCTGGTAGACCCGATCCCGTTTTGCCTGAACAACTGCGCCGCGGCATCCAGTATCCTGTTGTGACTGCGTTGTTTTTCTGCGTCGGACATTCTTGGCATGGCTAAATTTCCAAAAGGGTTGACAGTTAAGATTATAACTATCATCTTATTTATAGATTACAAGCATCATCTAATGGAGGTTAACAGTGCCACTCAAACCCAAGATCCTGGTCACCAGCGCAAGCGGGAAGACAGGGCTGCAAACCGCCCTTCAACTCAGAGCCAAGAGGATTCCGGTCCGTGCCTTTGTGCGGCGGAAGGATCGCCGCACTGACGCGCTGGAACGCGCGGGCGCCGAGATTTTCATGGGCGATCAATACTCGCTGACCGATATGCGCAAGGCCATGCAGGGTGTGCAGCGCGCCTATCAATGCGCGCCGACCGCCCCCAATGGGCTGCATTTCAATGCCGTTTTTACCGCCGCCGCTTATGAGGCCCAGCTGGAGCACGTCGTAACGCTCAGCCAGTGGCTTTCAAGCGTCGATCACCCGTCGCTGTTCACCCGGGAGGTCTATCTGAGCGACATCCTGATCGGAATGCGCTCTGAGATGTCTGTGACCACGGTGAATGTGGGCTGGTTCGCCGAGAACTATCTCATGGTTCTGGACATGGCAGCCCATCTGGGCCTTTTCACGATGCCGTTGGGCCAGGGTGATGTGAAAAAGAACGCCGCGCCGTCGAACGAAGACATCGCGAGCGTTGTCGTTGCCGCGCTGATTGACCCGGCCCTGCATGCCGGGAAAACCTACCGCCCTACCGGTCCTTACCTGATCTCGCCCAACGAAATTGCAGAGGCGATGGGCCGCGCCCTTGGGAGAACCGTGCGTTACATGAACATCTCCGAACGCATGATGGTCAAGGCGCTGAAGGCCATCCCCCCTGCGAACTACTCGGAAGCTGCAGTAACCCAGCTCGCGATCTACGCGGAGGAGTATCGGCGGGGAACATTCGCCGTGAACGCCCCGACCGAGGATGTGCTCCGTGTCGGTGGGCGTGAACCGGAAGTTTTCGAAAATATTGTGCGTCGACGGGTGGAAGCGGATCCAAATCTGAAGGGCAGCTTCGTCAAAAGCATGGGGGCGACGGTCGGATTTCTGAAGATACTCGCAACCCGGCACTTCGATCTCGACCGCGCTCAGGCGCAACGCGATTATGTGCGGCTGTCGTCTCCGTCCTACAGCCAGGACGATGCGGCGTGGAGGAGCGGCCACCAACCTTACGTGTCGCAGGATACACCGGCGCGGGTTGCATGAGATTGCAATTCAGGGCGAGCCCGCCAAATCCAGGAAAGGATAATCCCAATGACCCCAACTGCCATCTTTCTTCTTCAGTTTGCGATGAGCCTTCTCGTCTTCGCGCTGATCGCCACCTGGTACGTCGCACCTTGGTTGGCAAGACTGTCAGCGCAGGCCGCATTGTCGGTACTTCTCTTGCCCCATGCATTTCGATACATCGGCATGAGCTTCATGGTGCCAAATCTGAACAGCGGCGGTCTGCCTGAAACGTTTGCCACTAGCGCAAGCTACGGTGATCTCCTTGCGGCGCTTCTGGCGATCGGTGCGCTGTTAGCGTTGCGCTGGCGTTCAGTGATTGCGCTGCCCCTAATCTGGGTTTTCAACATCGTAGGATCGATCGATCTAGTTAACGCCCTTCGTCAAGCCGAGGCGATCGACTATTTCGGGCCAACATGGTTTATCCCGACCTTCCTTGTGCCCATGCTTCTGGTGACGCATGTGATGATCTTCACTCGACTGATGAGCCGGAGCAGGATCCAGGCGGCTTCCGCATGATTAGTTTCGCAAGTGTCTCGTCTGGACGGCTCAATGGGCCGTCCAGCTGGTTTCGTTCTAAGTGATGTCTGCCTGCATTAGGCGGGTTTCACTTTAAAGTCGGCCCAATCCCGACATCCAGCCGCCACCTCCAATGCTGAGGCGCGGCCTGTCATCGCGGCCATTCGCTGAATCTGCGAAATCGTGTGACGGGTGAACTCACACAACGCGCGGAGTTCCGTTTTAGACAGGGAAGTTCTCCTCTTCCTCTTCGCTGCTTTTTTCCTCTACACGGCCATCGAGCCAAGCTTCGGCAGCCTTGGTATCGGCAAGTGCGAAGCTCTTTATTGCGAGTGACGGAATTACGGCGCCCTCGATCTCTGCCGCGGTTCGGATCCATGCAGTATCCGAGAGCACCGCGCATTTGTCGAACTTGCTGGTTAAGCTGAACAGCTTTGGCATCCGATAAAACTCAACGGCCATCGCACCCAACGTCGGCATCTCGAAGTCGGAGATTTTGTAGAGCATCTTCCCGTGGGTGATGCCTTCGGATTTCTCAATAAGGTGATCGAGAGCTGACCGCATTGCTTCTGCATCGAGGGCACCAGAAAGCTCGATATCTACACGGTTGGCCGATGGTTTCGAAACGTTCAGCATTTTCAGAATCCTTCTCTCTATGCTGGAAAGCATGCGTGATTTGGAACCCGGTGTTATTGATGCAAGTCAACAGCCGAGCGGCATATAGCGACGCAGACCTGCAATGCGCTGCAAAAGACTCTGCAGACACGACGGCCCTTTGCCGACATTCGAGCGTTCAAAGATTCCGACCCTCCAAGCGCCCTGAAGCGGTCGTTTATGCGCCGC
>NZ_JAIMIB010000002.1 GCF_019966515.1 Roseovarius aestuarii
CTTGGTGGTTACGATGAGCCAGAAACCCTCCCTTATCAAATCGCCTCAAAATGTCCCATGAGCGCTGACGTCAGACAACCTATTCACCGATCTGATGGCGGCAAAAACGAATTCTACGAGAACATGCGCAGAGTACGTGTCGGAGACATCGTTTTCTCATTTGCTAACACAAAAATTCAAGCGGTGGGCGTGTGCTCAGCTCCGGCAATATTTGCACCGAAACCAAATGAATTTGGAGCTGCTGGCGATGCATGGAGTGATGAAGGGTGGCGCGTGGCTGTGGCTTTCGATCGCTTGGCGAAGCCGTTGCATCCCAAGAAGCACATGAGCATTCTCGCCCCCGTATTACCTCAAAAGTACTCGCCAATTCGCTCAACCGGCGACGGTAACCAGGGCGCATATTTGGCATCCGTTCCTCAGGCAATGGCAGATGTCATAATTTCTCTATTGGGAGAGCAGTGGTCCGCCTTAGCGTCGCTGTCCAAAGATTGCCTCGAGACTGAAGAACTTGCTCTGGAACGGGCAGAAAAGACAGTCGAGAATGTAATCAGGAATAAAACTGACATTACTGAAACCGAGAAAATTCAACTTGTACGATCGCGTATAGGGCAAGGAATATTTCGTCGGAACCTGGAAAGCTTAGAAAGTGAATGTCGCGTTACGGGAGTTTCAAATCTCAGGCATTTGAGAGCTAGCCATATCAAACCTTGGCGAGCATCTACAAACTTCGAAAAGCTCGACGGCAACAACGGCCTTCTTCTGAGCCCACATGTCGACCACCTATTTGATCAGGGGTACATCAGTTTCACAGACCAGGGTGAAATCTTGATTTCAAACGAAACAGACAAAGAGACATTGGCACTCTGGAATATCGACGTTTCCGTCAAGTTTAGTGACTTTCGGACGGAGCAATTGTGTTATCTAGCCTTTCATCGTGAGAGCGTTTTTAGAAGCTGAAACCTACCGTCATTATGTCTGACGTCTCACCTAAGGACGCGGGTGTAGCTCAGGGGTAGAATAAGAGACTTTAGGTGCAAAAGCACCAAAGTCCTCGCCAGAGCAGCATGCTCTGAGCACCTTGCCATGTCTCTAGGATTCGAAATGAATAGTGATTTGGTCAAAATCTAGATTAGGCGTTCACACCCATTTGTGTGAACGTCGTTGATTTCGGTGGCAATTGGAGCTACACAAAGACCCGTAAGTCTTTGATTTAATTGGAGCGGGTGATGAGATTCGAACTCACGACATTTACCTTGGCAAGGTAACGCTCTACCCCTGAGCTACACCCGCGTCCTTGGGTGAGGCGTGAGATATAAACTCTGGCGGTTCCCTGCAAGCGAAAATCGCATCCGGGGTGGAAATTTTTCGATACGCGCGGTGCGATACGGCATGGCTCTTACAAAAATCGCCGAAAGCGGCCGTGTCCCGGCAATACCAAAGTCGCAGCGGGCTAGGCGATATCTGACTTCTGAAGAGGGTGGAAACGCGCTACGCTGACAGTCAGAGGCGCCGGGAAGGCGCGGTATGGACATAAGGGAGAGAACTATGGCCGTTTACCTAATTGCACAGGTCAAAGTTACGGATGATGCGTGGATACCGGACTACGCCGCGAAAGTGCACGACATTGCCGCCAAGCACGGCGGGGAATATCTGAGCCGTAGTGCCAATATCACGCCTTTGGAGGGCGATGCGCCTGATGCAGACGTGGTTGCCCTGATCGAGTTTCCATCCGTGGACGCCGCACAGGCTTTCGCCGCAGACCCTGAATACGCCCCCTTTGCCAAGGCCCGGCAAGACGGGACTGTCAGCAGCCTTTTCGTGGTGGATGATACTGATGCGACTGGTGGTATTCCATATCTTCCATCAGGCGCCACCTGAGACAAAGAAAACCGGCGCCCGCAACGGGGCGCCGGTCAGCTTGATGTGATTTACCCCGATCAGAGATTGCCGCGCGACACCTCGCCAGCGATATGTTCGGCTTGGCGGATTGCCAGGGCGACAATCGTCAAGGTCGGATTCTCGGCGGCCCCGGTGGTGAATTGAGAGCCATCCGAGACGAACAGGTTATCAATATCATGGGTCCGACCGTTGCTGTTGACCACGCCGTCCCTCGGGTTTTCCGACATCCGGTTGGTACCCAGGTTATGTGTGGACGGGTAGGGCGGTGTCGGGAATGTGCGTGTAGCACCCACCGCATCGTAGACCGCAGCGCCTTGTTTGTAGGCATGGTTGCGCATGGCGATATCGTTGGGGTGATCGTCGAAATGCACATTCGCCACCGGCATGCCGAACTGATCCTTGACGTCATGGTTCAGCGTCACGCGGTTGGTTTCCTGGGGCATGTCTTCGCCGACGATCCACATGCCTGCCATATTTTCATAGCTGTCGAGTGCAGTGGTGAACTCGCGCCCCCAACCGCCCGGATCAAGGAAAGCGGCCATGAAGGGTAGACCAAGGCCCAGTGTTTCCAACTCGTAGCCACCCACAAAGCCACGTGACGGATCATGTCGCGCCTCGTCCTGGATGATGCCCGCCATCGTCGTGCCGCGCCACATCCGGACCGGTTTGTCGAAAACACCGTAAACCGACCCGGTCATGTGACGCATGTAATTGCGCCCAACCTGGCCAGAGCTGTTTGCCAGCCCGTCGGGATACATTGACGTCGCCGAGTTCAGCAGAATGCGCGGGCTCTCATACGAGTTACCTGCAACGCAGACAGCCCGCGCCATCTGTTTGTGTTCATTGCCATCGGCATCGGCATAGATAACGCCGTTGACTTTGCCATCATCCCCATGCTCGATCCTGAGAACATGCGCTTTCTCGCGTACTTCCAGGTTACCGGTGGCCTCGCCGTTGGGGATGTCCGTGTAGGCCGCAGACCATTTGGCGCCCCATTTACATCCCTGGAAACAGAAGCCGGTTTGCTGACAGGCGGGGCGGCCATCATTGTCCTGGCTGTTGATCGCCATGCGACCGGTGTGAACCTCTTCATACCCAAGCTTTTTGGCGCCGGCCTCGAAAACCTTGTAGTTGTTGTTCCCGGGCAGGCCGGGCATGCCGTGGGTTCGCGTGACACCCAGCTTTTTCTCGGCCAGATCGTACCAAGGCGCCATTTCAGCGCCATCTATTGGCCAATCGAGCAGGTTTGCGCCCTGAACCTCGCCATAGGTCGTTTTCGCCTTCCACTCATGCTCCTGAAAGCGCAGCGAGGCACCAGCCCAGTGGGTGGTGGTGCCACCGACCGCCTTGACGATCCAGGCGGGCAGGCCGGAAAAGTCCTTGGCGACGCGCCAGTCGCCGGAGGTGGTGCGCGGGTCAAGCCAGGCCAGTTGCCCGAAGCTCTCCCACTCGTCGTTTACGTAATCCTCGGGCAGGTATCTGCCGCCCGCCTCAAGCGCGACGACGCTTACGCCGCGTTGCGCCAGCTCGTTGGCCAGAACGCCGCCACCGGCGCCTGTTCCGATCACGACAATTACATTGTCGTCGTTCATATCAAATGGTGCAGCCATAGTCTTAGTCTCCTTCGTTGGCTATGGCTTAAAGCCAGTTGATGTCGTCAAATCCGCGATCGATGTAACCGCCCTGGGAATAGGATTCGCCCTCATACCCAAAGAGTGGCCAAACAGCCTTTTGGTTATAAAGGCCGGTCACCAACCCGCCGCGAATCTGCTGGAAGAACGCGCTGTTTTCCATGTCGCGCAGGATGTCGACACGATCACGTTCCCACCCGATCGAGAGGTAATCGGCATGCCCTTTGCCGCGCGCCGCCGCATTAAGTGCGGCGATCCCGGCCTCGATCCCCTCAGCGGCCTCGGCGGTGTCATAGCCCTTGACGGCTGCCGCGTAGTATTCATCTGCCACTTGATCATGCGGGTAGATGTCGCGCGCCATCTGGATCAGCGTGGCCATGGTTTCAGGCTTCAACGCGGCCGTTTCCATCGCCCAGGCCGCATCGGCACCAGCCACAAAACCGCCGCCCACCACAAAGCTGGCGCCTGCCGTTATCGAGCGCGACAGCAGCTCTCGCCGTGTCAGCCCTTTCGGGTCTGCCATATCTTTCATATCGTTTCCTCCCTTATGTTTTGTCATTTGAAGCGCCCCCCGCGTTGCAACACTTCGATCTCGTAACCATCTGGATCGGCGACGAAAAAGAACTTTCCGACGAGTTCTCCATCGGGTGCGAATTCCACGATTTTTCTGGGGTTCAGACCTCCGGCAACAAACCGTGCATGCTCGGCTTCCAGATCTTCGACCAGAACAGCGAAATGGCCGTAACCATTGCCAAGATCGTAGGGATCGGACTGCCCCTTGTTGACGGTCAGCTCCAGCTCGAAACTGCTTTCGGAGTTGCTCAGGTAAACCAGCGTGAAGTTTTCGAAATCCAGCCGGTCGGCGACATCAAGGCCGAATGCGCGGTGATAGAAATCCAGCGATCGCGCTTCATCGAGCACACGAATCATGCTGTGGATGGCTTTGGCCATATCCTCCCTCCGGACTGCTATTGGTCCGGAAAGATTACCAACGCCTCAGCTTGCCGGGTAGTAAATGATTACTACGTGGGGGAATTCAGCTACTCAGCGGCGATCTGTGCGGTGTCGGATGCTTCGTTTGCTTCGCGATGGACCAGGCAGGTGCATCGCAGCAATGATGTGAAATTTTTGGGTTCACCATGTAATTCAAGCACTTCCGAGTGCAGTTTCGATACAAATGCCGGGGTTGTCAGGTCTTCGCTGCTGGCGATTTCGTCAATGATCCCCCAAAAGGACTTTTCCAGCCGGATGCTTGTGCTTTGGCCGTTCAGCCGCATACGGCGGGTTTCAAGCGCGTAACGTTCCGGGTCCTGTCCGGCAAATATTTGGCACATATGGTCTCTACTCCTGTGGCGTAACGGTCCGGTGATCCGGGCGCCGTGGCTGAGATAGAAAATAGCATGCTGGCAGAAAATTTCACCCGGAAAACCCGGTGCGGCTTTAGCCGCCTGCACGCCGACGCTTCTGGCGCAGCAGATTCAACCCCTCGACCGCACCGCCAAAGACCATCGCAGCATAGATAAAACCGCGTTCGACATGATAGTGAAAGCCGTCAGCCACCAGCGCCATGCCGACCATGACCAGGAAGGCAAGCGCCAGCATTTTCGTGCTGGGATGGGCCTCGACGAAATCGGCAATCGGGGTTGCGGCTATCATCATTACGACGATTGCCACACAGACCGCTGCAATCATCACTTCAAGGTGGTCGGCGATCCCGACCGCGGTGATGACTGAATCAACCGAAAACACCAGATCCAGAATCATGATCTGGAAGATGATCCCCAGAAAGACAGCCTCGACAACGCGCTCTTCGGCGGTGTCAATCTCGTCTCCTTCTACCTCATCGAATATCTCGGTGCTGGCCTTGTAGATCAGGAACAACCCGCCCGCGATCAGGATCAGGTCGCGCCAGGACATCTCCCACCCCATGATTGTTACGATGGGGGCGGACAGCCCAACAATCCACGAGATCGAAAACAGCAGAGCAATGCGCAGGACGAGCGCACCCATCAATCCCAGAAACCGCGCCTGTCGGCGCTGATGCTCCGGCAGTTTGGACGCGGCGATGGAAATGAAAATCACGTTATCCACACCCAGAACTATCTCGAGTATCGTCAGGGTCAGGAACGAGGCCCAGACCGCCGGATCATTCATTAATTCCAACATGGTGCAGGCCTTCCTTAACTAAGAGCGTGGCCGATATTCGCCAGTGCGGTGAGCAGCAACATCAGGAAAGTCAGTACCATGCCCACTTGGCGCATGGGCATCACCTGCGGTGTCGACCCCAATCCGAAGGCATGGATCAGGCGGCCTGCCAGCAGCATGACGCCTAACAGATGCAAAACCCATACCGGTGCGCCCTGCAATTCGGCCATCGCCAGCAGGATCAGCCCGATGGGCGCATATTCTGCGCAATTGGCCTGAACGCGCATGCGTTTGAGCAGGTTTTTGTCTTCGCCATCACCAAGTGAGACATGGGCGGCGCGCATGCGCAAAATGACACGTGCGCTGAGGAAAACCAGCAACAGGCCGATCAGACCGCCGTAAAGGGGGGTGATGGTGAGGCTCATGTCAACGACCTTTCGAAAAGAAGAGATGCGCGAACCATAGCGGATTCGCGCATCTTCGAAAGTTTTGACGTTAGGGAAAGCTGAACGCGCTTATTCCAGTTCGATCAGCAGATCCTTGGCATCAATCTGGCCGCTGGCCTGAACGTGCACGGCTTTGACCACCGCGTCACGTTCGGCGTAGATGCCGGTTTCCATCTTCATCGCCTCGATGGTCAAGAGCAGGTCGTCGGTCTTGACCTCTTGCCCTGCGGTCACGGCGACGCTGGCCACCACGCCAGGCATCGGCGCGCCCACGTGGTTGGCATTGCCCGGCTCGGCCTTGGGTCGCTGTGCGGTCTGCGATTTGACCAGACGGTTGGGCACGCGGATCACGCGGGGCTGGCCGTTGAGCTCAAAAAACACACGCACTTCGCCATCGTCCTGGGTTTCGCCCACAGCTTGCAGTCGGATTTCGAGGATCTTGCCGGGGTCGATCTCGACGCTGATCTCCTCGCCCGGCTCCATGCCGTAGAAGAAAGTGCGGGTGGGTAGGGTGCGGACCGGCCCATAGGTTCGGTGGCGTCCCATGTAGTCAAGAAACACCTTGGGATACATCAGGTAGCCGTTGAGGTCCTCGTCATCGACGGGCTTGCCCTCCAGTTCCTTGCTGAGCGCGGCGCGGGTGGCCTCCAGATCGATCGGTTGCAGATGCTTGCCGGGACGTTCGGTATTGGGCTTGTCGCCCTTGAGCACCTTGTTGACGATGGTGTCGGGGAAACCGCCTGGAGGCTGGCCCAGATTGCCACGCATCATGTCGACGACCGAGTCGGGGAAGGCCACGTCGACGTTGGCGTCCTCGACCTCGGCGCGGGTCAGGTTCTGGCTGACCATCATCAGGGCCATGTCGCCCACGACCTTCGAAGAGGGCGTTACCTTGACGATATCGCCGAACATCTGGTTGACGTCGGCATAGGTGCTGGCGACCTCGGGCCAGCGTTCTTCCAGTCCGACCGAACGCGCCTGCGCCTTGAGGTTGGTAAACTGGCCACCGGGCATTTCGTGCGAATAGACCTCCGAGGCAGGCGCAGCGAGGCCCGATTCGAACGCCACATACTGCGCGCGGACCTGTTCCCAGTAGTCGGACATTTCGCGCACATGTGCCATGTCGAGGCCGGTGTCACGCTCGGTATGGGCGAGCGCCTCGACAATCGAGCCGAGACAGGGCTGGCTTGTGCCACCCGAGAACGCGTCCATCGCCACATCGGCCGCATCAACCCCTGCATCCGCTGCCGCCAGAACAGAGGCGCCGGCAATGCCCGAGGTGTCGTGGGTGTGGAAATGGACGGGGATTTCGATGTCGTCCTTGAGCGCCTTAACCAGCACGCGCGCGGCGGCGGGTTTCAGCAATCCAGCCATGTCTTTCAGGCCTAGAATATGCGCGCCGGCATCCTGCATCTCCTTGGCCATTTTGACATAGTATTTCAGGTCATACTTGGCGCGGTCCGGGTCGAGGATATCGCCAGTGTAGCAGATTGTCCCTTCACAGATACGACCGGTATCATTCACCGCATCCATCGCGACGCGCATGTTTTCCACCCAGTTGAGACTATCGAACACGCGGAAGACATCAATACCGGTTTCTGCCGCTTGCCGGACGAATTCCTGCACGACGTTATCGGGATAGTTGGTGTACCCGACGCCGTTCGAGGCCCTGAGCAGCATTTGGGTCAACAGGTTGGGCATGGCGCGACGCAGGTCGCGCAGGCGCTGCCACGGGCATTCCTGAAGAAATCGGTAGGCCACGTCAAAGGTTGCTCCGCCCCAGCATTCGACGCTGAAAAGCTGCGGAAGGTTGGCGGCATAGCTGGGCGCGGCTTTCACCATGTCGATTGACCGCATGCGGGTGGCGAGCAGCGACTGGTGCCCGTCGCGCATGGTGGTATCGGTCAGCAGCAGGCGTTTTTCACCAAGCATCCAGTCGGCAACCGCCTTGGCGCCTTTTTCCTCCAGCAGCGTCTTGGTACCAACCGGTACCTCGCCTTGTGGGGCAGGGGGTTTGGGCAGTTTCACGTCCGCCGCTGTGCCGGCGCGCCCCTGGGTTTCGGGGTGTCCGTTCACAGTGATGTCGGCGATATAGGTCAGCACCTTGGTGCCGCGATCGCGGCGCTTGCCGAAATTAAAAAGTTCCGGCGTCTGGTCGATAAACTTGGTGGTATAGGTGTTGTCCAGAAACGTTGGGTGTTTCAGCAGGTTCTCGACGAAGGCGATATTGGTGCTGACCCCGCGAATACGGAACTCGCGTAAGGCGCGGTCCATCCGGGCAATCGCCGCGCCGGGGGTCTGGGCGTGGGCGGTGATCTTGACCAGCAGGCTGTCATAGTAGCGTGTGATCACACCGCCGGAATAGGCGGTGCCGCCATCCAGCCGGATGCCCATGCCCGTTGCCTCGCGGAAGGCGGTGATGCGGCCATAATCCGGTATGAAGTTGTTTTGAGGGTCTTCAGTGGTGATCCGGGTCTGCAGGGCGTGACCGTTGAGGCGCACATCATCCTGCGTCGGTTTGCCGGTCGCCTCGGCCAGGGTCTTTCCTTCGGCGATCAGGATTTGGGCCTGCACGATGTCCACATCGGTCACCTCTTCGGTGACGGTGTGTTCGACCTGCACACGCGGGTTCACCTCGATGAAGTAGAACTGGCCGCTGTCCATATCCATCAGGAACTCGACAGTGCCCGCGCACTCATAGTTCACGTGCTTGCAGATCTTGTAGCCAAGCTCGCAGATTTCTTTGCGCTGCAATTCGCTTAAGTATGGGGCGGGTGCGCGTTCAACCACCTTTTGGTTACGGCGCTGGACCGAGCAGTCACGCTCAAAGAGGTGGTACATGTTGCCGTGCTTGTCACCGAGAATCTGCACCTCGACATGGCGCGCTTTCAGGATCATCTTTTCCAGATAACCCTCACCATTGCCAAAGGCAGCTTCAGCCTCGCGGCGGCCTTCCAGCACTTTTTCTTCCAGCTCTTCAGGCTTCATGATCGGGCGCATGCCGCGTCCACCACCGCCCCAACTGGCCTTGAGCATGAAGGGATATCCGACCTCGTCCGCCTGCTGGCGGATAACGTCCATATCGTCGCCGAGAACGTCTGTGGCGGGGATCACGGGTACGCCAGCCTCGACCGCGACTTTGCGCGCACTGGCCTTGTCGCCGAGCGCGCGCATGGTTTCGGCCTTGGGGCCGATGAATGTAATGCCGTTGGCGACACAGGCATCAACGAAATCAGGGTTTTCCGACAAAAGGCCATAGCCCGGGTGGATCGCGTCCGCACCACATTCCTTGGCGACGCGGATGATCTCGTCAATCGAGAGATAGGCGGCAACAGGCCCCATGCCTTCGCCGATGCGATAGGCCTCGTCCGCTTTGAAACGGTGCAAGCCCAGCTTGTCTTCTTCGGCGAAGACCGCGACGGTGCGTTTACCCATTTCGTTGGCGGCGCGCATGATGCGGATGGCAATCTCGCCGCGGTTGGCAATCAGGATTTTCTTGAATTCTGCCACTGGCCGGTCCCCTGTTGTCCCAAATTTTCGCGTTAGGAACGGGGCTGGCGCGGGCTGAGATTTGCTGCGTTGCAGCGCCATTCCTGCCGCCTTGTAAGATTTGTGAAAGCTTTGCGCAATGCCCCAGCGTTAGCGGGTAACCCGTTCGCGACAGAACTTACCCGAAAGTGCGGTGTAAAAAGTCACAAGAGTGTTGATCAAAAATATTTAACATCAAATATATGAGTATCAAAGTTAATGTTTATAGGGTGGAGCGGACTACTCGCTCTCGATCACCCGATTACGGGCATCTGCCAGTGTCTTTGTCCCCAACTGCCCCATATTGGATTGCAGATCGGCGCGCAGAATGTTGATCAGATGCGCGGGGCCTTTGTCACCAAGCGCGGCCAGCGCATAGTGCCACGCGCGGCCCAGCATAACAAAATTTGCCCCCAATGCGACGGCACGCAAGATATCAAGCCCGCCCGAGAGGCCGCCATCAAGGATGATCGGCAGTTTTGTGGCTGCCCGAATGCCGCCCAGAACGTCAATCGTCGCCGGCACGGCATCAAACTGGCGACCGGCGTGGTTTGAGATCCAGATTGCGTCAATGTCTTCGGCTTCAAGGCTTTCCGCGTCCTCGGCGCGCAAGACACCCTTGATGATCATCGGGCCCTTCCACGCATCGCGTAGCCAGCGCAAATAGTCCCAGTCAGGCGAGGTGCGCAGCATATAGCCTGCGTGGCTGTTGGAGGGCAGGCCTTTGGTTTCACCTGCATAGCTGTCAATCAACCGCATGCGGGGCATCCCCATTCGCGCCATTCCCATGGTCCAGGCGGGGCGCAGTGCGATCTGCGCCAAAATGCGCGGGGTCAGGCGTGGCGGTGTCATCAGGCCCGATCGTACCTGCCGTTCACGTCTGGATGCCACCGGCACATCGACGGTCAGTATGAGCGTCCGAAACCCTGCAGCGCGGGCGCGGTTCAACATATCGGTTCGGATGTCGGGATCGCGCGGCGGGTACATCTGGAACCAGCCATGATCGCCCATCACAGGCCCAACATCTTCGGGCGTGCGGCTGGCCACGGTCGACAGGCAATAAGGTATGCCGGCATCGGCTGCGCTGCGCGCCAGAATACGCTCGGCATCCGGCCAGATCAGGCCGGACATTCCGACCGGGGCGATGCCAAAAGGCAGCGGTAGTCTCTGCCCGAGGAAATCTACGCTCAACTCCGGCTCAAACTCGCCATGCAGGATGGATGGCATGAGTAGTCGCGCATCCAGTGCCGTCCGGTTCCGGTCGCGGGCCTTTTCAGCGCCGGTGCCGCTATCGAGAAACTCCCAGACAAAATGCGGCAGTCGCTGTTTCGCCTTCTGGCGCAAATCGTCTAGTGCCGGGTATCTTGACATGAGGTCCATGCCCTGTTGTCCGTGCAGAAACGGGGCTTGTCCATATGGAATTTTACGGCAGGTTCGCTATTCCGCGCCCAGGCTGTGCGGCTTTTTCGGTGGCGGGTTCTGGGGCGTGGCTTCGGTGGGCTCTGAAAGCTCTGCGACAACCACCTGGTTACGCCCGTTATCCTTGGCTTTATAGAGCGCCTCATCTGCGACCCGCAACAGATCCTGCGGCATACGCCCATGTGCCGGATAGCTGGCAATACCAGCGGAAATGGTGATTTTGGGCAAGGCTTTCTCACCATAGCGAACCGATATCGCAGTGACTTCGCGGCGCAGGGTTTCAATACGTTCCTTCAAGTTGTCGAGGGTCAGGTTCGGCAATAGCAGCATGAACTCCTCGCCCCCCATCCGGCAGGCAACTTCATCGCCATCGCACTGCTTGATCAGCAGGTCGCCCACCGCCCGCAGCACCATATCGCCTGCATCATGCCCGTGGTTGTCGTTGAATTTCTTGAAGTGGTCCACATCGATATAGACCGTGTGGAGAGCTGACCCGTTGCCATCCGCCTGCGCGATCAAGCGACGCATGCTGTCAAGCATGTGGCGGCGGTTGAAAAGTCCGGTCAGAGGGTCCCGGATGGAGCGGTCCTCCAACTGGTCGCGCATGCGCACATTGGCGATTGCCATCGAAATCTGCTCGGCACACATCTGCGCCAGGCGGCGGCTGTCCTCGAACGCCTCTTCCGTGGCATCCGCGTGTCTCTTGAGATGCATGAGGCCAACAGTTTCCCCCAGAGCGAGGATGGGAAAGCAGAAATAGGGCCGCCCATCGTTCGGCTCGGTATGTTCGCAGGCGAAATCCACTTCGCTTTGTCCGTAGTGATAGGAACGCCCGCGCCGCAAACCCCAGCACGCTTCGGGGTGAATATGATCACGATGCGAGCCACCGTTCCACGAGGCGGAGCCATCCAGCACATCGCGCGAGTTTGAGTAGACATAGAGCGATCCCTCGCTCTCCGGCAGAATGTGCAGCATGAACCGGGCAACCATGTCAAAAAGCTCGCTCAGCGACCGGCTCGATTGCAGCCATTCGTTCAATTCGCCCAACAGCCGCACTTCGCGCGCAAGTCGCATCTGACGTTGCATCATTTCGCGTTCTTCGCGAGTGCGGTTTTCCAGGTTTTTCAGCTGGATGCGTGACGACCGGATGATCAGCCCGATGGCGATCAGCATGAGCGACAGGATGATGCCGACCGCGACGGATATCCAGCGGCTGACGCGATCAAGGAATATGTCGTGAATCGACGAGACGTCCGTATGGAATTTCACGGCGCCCAACCGGGTATCTCCATCCATGACCGGCACATAGATTTCATAGACGGTACGATGGTCGCCATCGTATAAATGCACCCCGTGCCCGTCCATCTCTTCATTCTCACCGTGATTGACATGCAGATGCAAAAGAACCACCTCACCGCGCGCGAGCGCCTGACCGGTTTCATGCGACATGTCCGATTTGCCGATGTCATCGGGATGGCTGGACCAGAAGGTGTTTCCTTCGGTGTCGATGAATGTGAACCGATAGTAGTCTGACACTTTCGGGATCATCGAAAGCAGTTGGATATCGGTATCGGTCAGGATCTGGTTTTCAAAGGTGCGGGTGCTGTTTTCCAGCTGCGATAATGTGCGCGTGCGCCACTTTTCCGCCAGCGACCGGAATTCCGTTTCCAAGAGCCAGCAGACGATCGGTTCTGGCGCATGCCGGACAACGACGAACGAAGCGCCCAGGCTTGCCAGCAAGAATGCTGCCAAAAAGGCGGGCCGAAACCATGAGCGACCCGTGCCTGCATCTGTGTTCATCGTATTCTCCTGCGCATGTCCGCAAGGGGGCAGAATGCCAATGCTCTGTGTGCATAGGCTTAACGAAATCGGGCAATCATATGATTGATCGGTTGCATTCGATGCAATTTTGCAAAGTATTCATCATGCGGAACATTCTGCGAACGTCTCTTTCCCTTCGCAGCGGGTGGCGCTATTCTTGCCGACATGAGCAGTTTTGACGATTCCGACGCCTTTGAAGGCGCTTCACTGGCCGCCCGGGCGATGGCGGCGCGCCCGATGCCTTATCTGGACGGGCTGAACCCGGAGCAGCGCAAGGCGGTCGAGACATTGGAGGGCCCGGTTCTGATGCTGGCGGGGGCAGGGACCGGCAAGACCAAGGCACTGACCAGCCGAATCGTGCATCTGTTGAATACCGGCACGGCGCGACCCAATGAGATCCTGGCGGTGACTTTCACCAACAAGGCCGCGCGCGAGATGAAAGAGCGTGTCGGACGGATGCTGGGGGAGGCGGTTGAAGGCATGCCCTGGCTAGGTACTTTTCACTCGATTTGCGTGAAGCTGCTGCGTCGCCATGCCGAACTTGCGGGTCTGAAATCTAACTTCACCATTCTGGATACCGATGATCAGTTGCGGCTGCTGAAACAATTGGTTTCGGCGGCGAATATCGACGACAAGCGCTGGCCCGCACGGGCGCTAGCCTCCGTCATAGACAATTGGAAAAACCGCGCCTGGACGCCCGATAATGTGCCCGCATCCGAGGCCGGGGCTTATGACGGCAAGGCCCCCGCTCTCTACAAGCTTTACCAGACCCGGCTGAAAGAGCTGAACGCCGTTGATTTCGGCGATCTTCTTTTGCATGTGGTGACGATTTTTCAGACCCATGACGACGTGTTGCAGCAATATCAGCGCTGGTTCCGCTATATTCTGGTGGACGAGTATCAGGACACCAACGTCGCGCAGTATCTGTGGCTTCGGTTGCTGGCGGGGGGGCACAAGAACATTTGTTGCGTGGGGGACGACGATCAGTCGATCTATGGCTGGCGCGGCGCCGAAGTGGGCAATATCCTGCGGTTTGAAAAGGATTTTCCCGGCGCGCATGTGGTGCGGTTGGAGCAGAACTACCGCTCGACCCCGCATATTCTGGCGGCCGCCTCTGGTGTGATCGCGGGCAACAAGGGACGTCTGGGCAAGGAGCTTTGGACCGATGTGGAAGACGGAGAAAAGGTCAGGCTGATTGGCCATTGGGATGGCGAGGAGGAGGCGCGTTGGATCGGGGAAGAGGTTGAGGCGATGCAGCGCGGCACCCGTGGTTTGTGCGCCTTCGGTCTCAATCAAATGGCGATCCTCGTGCGTGCCTCGCACCAGATGCGCGCGTTTGAGGATCGGTTCCTGACCATCGGATTGCCCTACCGCGTGATTGGCGGGCCGCGCTTTTACGAGCGGATGGAAATCCGCGATGCCATGGCCTATTTCCGGCTGGTGACGTCGCCCTCGGATGATCTCGCGTTCGAGCGGATCGTGAACACGCCGAAACGCGGTCTGGGTGATAAGGCGCAGCAGAAAATCCAGATGGTGGCGCGGCAGAACGGGGTGCCGCTGATTGATGGCGCGCGGATATTGCTTGATGAAAAGGGCCTGACCGGCAAGGGGGCGTCCGAACTGGCCAAGCTGCTGGAGGGCCTGACTCGCTGGGGCCGCATGACCGGTGACAAGCAGATAACCCATATGGAACTGGCCGAGATCATCCTGGATGAAAGCGGCTACACCGAGATGTGGCAGAATGACAAGACGCCCGAGGCCCCGGGGCGACTAGAGAACCTCAAGGAGTTGATCAAGGCGCTGGAGCAGTTCGAGAATCTGCAGGGCTTTCTCGAACATGTCAGCCTGATCATGGATAATGACAGCCAGGAGGCGGGCGAGAAAGTCTCGATCATGACGCTGCATGCCGCCAAGGGGCTGGAGTTTCCCGCCGTCTTCCTGCCGGGATGGGAGGACGGGCTTTTTCCCTCGCAACGCTCGATGGATGAAAGCGGGCTCAAGGGCGTCGAGGAAGAACGCCGGCTGGCCTATGTCGGCATCACCCGCGCCCAGGAGGTCTGCACGATCAGCTTTGCCGGCAATCGCCGGGTCTTTGGGCAGTGGCAATCGCAAATGCCTTCGCGGTTTATTGACGAGCTGCCCGAAGCCCATGTCGATGTGCTGACGCCACCTGGGCTATACGGTGGCGGATACGGCGCGGCGGGGATGGAAAGCACGATCGAGACCCGGGCCGCCGAGGCCAATGTCTATAACTCTCCCGGCTGGAAGCGCCTGCAATCGCGCGCGGGCCAGCGGCCTGTTGCGCAGCCCGCCGAGAGCCGCCATTCGGTGATCGACGCGGAAGCGGTCAGTTCGCACACCGTAGGAGAGCGGGTGTTCCACCAGAAATTCGGCTATGGGGCAATTATCGGGATTGAAGGCGACAAGCTTGAGATCGCGTTTGAGAAAGCGGGCACCAAGAAGGTCGTGGCCCGCTTTGTCAGCAGTTCGGATGATATTCCGTTCTAGCGGCGGACACGTGCAGCCTAGTCCGGTGTGACAACGTTGAATTCGATTGACGCGAACCATGCGGCGAGATCTCGCACGTCGTCATCTGTCAGCGGCTCGGAAATCAGTGTCATGCGCCGGTCCTCGCGGGCGCCGTCGCGGTAATCCTTGAGGCTTTTCTCAAGATAGAGCGACGGTTGGCCTGCGAGGTTTGGCACTTCGGGGTCTTTTGAAAGGCCGAACTTGCCATGGCAGGCGGAACATTGACGGGCAAGTTTTCGACCGTTTTCCACATCAGCCGCACTGGCCGGAAATGTCAGTGACGCAAACAGGAAAAGACAGATAAACAAGCGGTACATGGCGGCTCCGATGCGGGAGGCTGGCCGGGACATCGCCCCGGCCAGCCTGTTCATTTATTCAGAATAGCTGATCCGGTAGATCGCATTGGCAAAATCGTCCGAGACCAGGAGCGATCCGTCCTTCATCTGGGCGACATCGACAGGGCGGCCATCATATTCACCGTTTTCGTCGATCCAGCCTTCGGCGAAGGGTTCCATCGTAGCATTGCCCTCATCGTCGATGAAGGTCACCATGACCCGCGCCCCGGCGGGCTCTGTCCGGTTCCACGACCCATGCTGAGCCGAGAATATGGCGTTCTTGTATTTCGCCGGGAACATCTTGCCGGTGTAGAAGGTCATGCCCAGATCGGCGGCGTGGGCGATGGTTTCCACCGCCGGATGAACAACGTCGACAGGGACTTCCTGACCGGCATATTCGTTGGTACGCACGGTGCCGCCACCAAACCATGGATGGCCGAAATGCTGGCCCTTCTCGGTCTGGCGGTTAAGCTCGCCGGGCGGAATATCATCGCCCATGCCGTCAACCTGATTGTCGGTCCACCAGAGCTCTCCGGTTTCGGGGTGGAAGTCATGGCCGACCGAGTTGCGCACGCCATAGGTGTAGACTTCGCGGTTTGACCCATCGCGGTCCATACGGATGATGCCGCCGATGCCGGTCTCTTTGTAGAGCTCGGCCTTTTCCTCCGGTGCGACATTGAAGGGCTGACCCAGCGACACATACAGCTTGTCGTCGGGGCCAACCTTGATCACCCGCGCGGTGTGGTTATAGCTTTCCTCCTCGACCGGGATCAGTTCTCCCTGCGGCACGATCGGCACGGCCACCACATCCGGGCTTTCGTGGAAAAACTCTGCCGCCGGATAGAGCATCAGACGATTGCGCTCGGCGATATAGAGAAAACCGTCCTTGGTGAAGGCGACGCCGTTGGGGATATCGAATTCGAGGCTGGGGGCGAAGTCCTTGACCTCATCGGCAACCCGGTCGCGATTGCGGTCCATGACCGCCCAGACCTTGGATTTCTTGGTGCCGACAAAAAGCACGGTTCCTTGTGGGGCCATCGCCATGTGGCGGGCGTCTGGCACCAGCGCATAAAGCTCGATCTTGAAGCCCGCGGGTAAGGAAATGCCTTTGAGCACCTCGCGGATGCTGTCGGCTTCAGGTGCTTTCTGGTCGATATAGGTATGGTCCTTTGTCCCGGTAACCTTGAACGCCCCAAGCTTTTCCAGATTGGATTGTGAAACAGCGGGGGCAGCAAGAAGACCGATCAAAGCGGTGGCACTTAACAAATATTTCATAATTCACTCCCTTTTTTGTCGGATCGCAAAAGGTTAGCGAAAATCTCGTATTATGTCGTCACGTACATTTGTCGTAACTAAATTACTGCTTGTCTGACGGCTGACTTTATCGCTGGCGTGCTTTCAGCCAAGCGGACCAGTTGTTTGGGCTTCCGGCAAAGACGTTCAGATCAACTTCTTTGCCGATTCCGTCGATGAGGCCGGTACCGCTATATTGCCAGAAGCTCCAGCGCTGCTGGGGATAGGCCTGTGCCGGTGTTTTCGCGGTGCTGCGCAGCCAGAATTCCTCGTTCTTGAGGCGGTCGAGGCCCGCATCGCGGTAGAATTGCGGTGTGGTGTAGATGATCGGGCGTTGGCCATAGCGACGCTCAACCATGTCCATGAACACTTTCATCTGGCGCCGCACCTCATGCCCCGGGGGGCGGACCTTGGCGCAGGTGGGCGAAAACGGGTTCCATTCCATGTCGAGCACCGGGGGCAGGGTGCCCTTGTTTTTGGGAACATTGCGGATGAACCAGCGGGCCTGCACTTCGGGCGGGGTGCAGAAATAGTAGAAATGATAGGCCCCGCGCGGAATGCCCGCCCGTTTGGCGCCGCGCCAGTGATCCTTGAACAGCGGGTCCAGCAGGTCGCCACCCTCTGTTGCTTTCATGAAGACAAAGCTGACCCCGGCGCGACGGGCCTTGCGCCAGTCGATCTCGCCCTGAAAACGCGCGACATCAATGCCGTGTATCTGGTAGCGGTCTGGCGCGCGCCCGGTCCAGTTGACCGGCTTGCTATCCCCAAAGCGGACGGTTGCGGGCGTGCCTGCGTCGGCTCTGGTCTGGGCATAGGCCGGCAGCGCGGAGGCGCAGGCAAGCAGGAAGGGAAGAAGCAAATGTGCAAGTCGTGGCATCAGGGTGTCTCCGCTGGGCGCTCACTGATCAGGGTCAGGTTGTTGGCAGGCATGTCAACTGTTGCGATGAGCGTAAGCCCTGCGTCGGCCAACCAGTGCCGAATGTCATCCAGATCCTTGTAACCGATTGCGGGGTCTGACGCCCGCAGGCTGGCGTCAAAGCTGGCATCACCATCGGAGATGGCTATGCCGTTCCGCAAGAAAGGGCCATAAAGGACGAAGCGCCCGTTTGGGGTAAGCGCTTGGCCTACCTCTGAGATAAGCGTGCGGGCCTCGGGCGTGCTGATCAGATGCAAGAGGTTAACAAGCACGATCAGGGTCTGCGCTGCGTGCTGGTTGGCCCATCCGACCTTGGTGGCGTCAAGATGGGTCGCGGGCAGAATGTTAGGCGCATCCGTCGCCCAGGCATCAATGCTGGCGCGCCTTTGCCCGTCCACATCGCTGGGCTGCCAGATCAGGCCGGGCAGGAGCGGTGCCCAATGCGCCACATGCTGGCCGGTACCGCTGGCAATCTCGATCGCGTTCCCGCGTTTGGGTGCGAACCTAACGACCACATCACAGAGGGCCTGCATGTTGCGTTCGGCCGACGGGGCGTGCAGCCGGTCGCTGTCGATCTTTTCCGCGACCGACGCATTGGGTGGTACTTGCCGACTTTGGTTCATGGCCTTGTTGTCCCAGATGCGAGGCTTCAGACTGTCACGGAGGCGCCCGAAGGAAAAGGCCGTTTTCAGGCTTTCAGCGACTTCTCTCCAGCTGGCGATGTTCCAGGGTATTAACCTGCAATTTACGAAATTTTTTTTCAGAAACCCGCGGTGATCCCGTGAGCCTGAATTTGAATGCGTTGCCCAAATGTAAGAGTACGCATGTTTTTTTGAGGATTTTTCGTATCGAATGCCGGGTTTGCATGCCCTGTCACAATCTGTCCACACTCGTACCTAATTTCCGGCGTATTAACCCTGAAATGTTATTACTTGAAGGGTATTGGAGGAGCGGACGATGGGCTTTGTCGCGGAACTGCCGACTGCAACAAGAACAGATAAACGTTATTTGACCGGTTTATGCGGCGAGGCGAACGTACGCACCCCGCTGGGCGCACGCCATGTTGAGATCCTGCATCCCGGTGACATGGTCGTCACCCGCGACAATGGATTGCAACCCGTGCGCATGATCTGGCGCCGCACCGTGAATGCCGCTGAAATGCGCGAACGGCCTGATCTGGCGCCCATCCGTCTCAAACCGCGCGCCGTGGGTCCGATGATGCCGATGCGCGATCTGCGGATCGCCTGCGGCCACCGCGCCCTGATCCCCGGCTACCGGATTTCCGGCGTCGCCGATGTGCAATCCTGCCTGATGCGTGTTGGCGCCCTGGCTGAGGTCAGTGATGACGCCTTCGTCGATATGGGCGAGGAAACCGTGACCTACTACAACTTGATCTTCGACAATCAGGAAGTATTCTGCGCTGAGGGGTTGCCGGTCGAAAGTTTCCGACCGTCTCCCAAGTCGATCGCCGAAATGGACGTGGCGGCGCGCGATGAGTTGATGGAGATATTTCCTCATATCTCGCCCAAGCGCTGCGCCTATCCCGGCTTGCCGCATCCCACTGCCCAGGCGCGCGCCTACCGGCCCGATTGCGCCTGAGCAAGAACCGCCCGAGCTAGAGGCCCAGGTTCGTTTCCGGGCTTTCCCGGTATTGCGATCGCTAAGGCCGGTTTTCGGGCCGGAATACCGCTCAGCTTCGAAATCACCAAGAATCGAGTTAATCTCCTGAATCATCATGGAATTTCTTGGCTGACTCATGTATGGCTTACGTATGGATTTGAGCCGTATAACGGGCCAGTTTGCGCGGGTTGTTAACAGGGCAACCATAAGGGCAGTACGGCGGCGGGCGCATGTTTATCCGCTGGAAGCAGGGCGCCGCGCGAAAGGTGGTTAAGCGTAGAAAGCCACCGTCAACATTTGGCACAACAGAGGGAGGTGCCCGGCCGCGGGTAGGCATCGGGACGCCTAAATCTGCTGCTTTATTGCGAGGTACTCATCCAACAAATGAAGGTTGCATTACGTCTTGAAGGAGCCCGCCCATGGGGCGACCGGGCTCTGCCCGGCGGTGCAAGCGCCTTGATTCCGGGCCGGAGTGCGAAATACGCCAAGGGCTCACAGCGACCACAGGTGATTTTGCCGGGTTTAGGATCGCCGCCCTTCGCTAGCATTCCCCAAAGCGGTACCGATCTTGGGTGGTGACCAACGACGCTGACCGCGAAGGACGCGGAACAGGCCACCTGTTGTATGTTAGTCTACAATATCCGTTGGACAGAAACGTCGGTCACCGCTTTTCCGCGTCGCGGACATAGCTGCCATTGGCCTTCGACAACCCAATTCCTGCTTCAGATTGCGTACACTGAAATCACATCAATATCTGGGGCGCAGACTTAGCTGGCGTAGGTCATTGTTGCGCACGGTATTCCAAGCTCTTAGACAACGTGCATGGTAAATGTCATTCAACAGTTCGAAAGCGCATTCACATGTGATGAATTTCCGCATGCGATGTTCTACGAATTCGAGATCGGCCTCCGCTTCGAGTTGGGTGGCGAGGAAGTTTCGACCTCTCGTCCGATTAAACGCTTCATCCAAGCCTTTGAACGAGCTGATGCTGTCTCTTCAGAGCTGTTTGAGAAATCAAAGTCCCTTTGGCTACTGTCCTCTTCGTATAGTGATGACTTGCCAAAAAAGAAGCGTCTTAAGCCCTTTAAACTTTGTGGGATTCGTAGCGCTTCATTTAGATACCTTGGGGCTACTCCTCAACAGGACGAAAACCAAAGCAAGGAGTTAGGCTCAGACCTTTATCGCCATTGGGACGCTGCGGAACTCGATGGACGGGATAGGCTTCGAGAGGTCCTTTGGCTCGCTCTGGGCTCAGAACTCGGGGTCAGGCCAACTGTTCAAGCGAAGATATACATCGTTGATTTTGAGAGGAACATTGCGCTCCATCCATATGACGATCGTGGAATGGATGTTGTCTCGATGGATAAGAATATCTCTCCGACCTGTATGAGACCCATAAATCATGGCTGCTCGAATACGACATCTCACGTATGAGGGCCGTTTTCGAAAGCAGCGAATGATACGAAGCCGACATACGCGCAGGCTGCAGCATTCTGTAATTCGGGCTCTTTGCAGAAATTCATACGCATCAGAAAACCCCCGCTTGAGCGGGGGTTTGGGTGATGGCGCGTCGGGGGTTATTGTGGAATGTCGCCTTCCAGCCCTTCGACATAGAAATTCATGCCTGCGAGCGTGGCGTCGTCTGCCGCTTCGCCATCGGCCAGCCAGTCGCTGCCGTCCTGCTTTTTCAGCGGGCCGGTGAAAGGGTGGTAATCGCCCGACGCGATCGCGTCTTTCATTGCCAGCGCCTCGGACTTCACGTCGGCAGGCACGGCATCGCTGATCTCGCCGATTTCAACCATGCCGGGGGCGATGCCGTCCCAGGTGTTCACGCTTTCCCATGTGCCGTCCATCACCGCCTGTGTGCGGGCGATATAATAAGGCGCCCAGTTGTCGATGATCGAGCTGACGCGCGGCAAGGGCGCATATTCACCCATGTCCGAGGCCTGGCCAAAGGTGATCACGCCGCCGGCTTTCTCGGCCGCCGCCTGCGGGGCAGTCGAATCCGTATGCTGCAGGATCACGTCGGCACCCTGTTCAATGAGCGCGGTGGCGGCATCGGCCTCTTTCGCGGGATCGAACCATGTATAGGCCCAGATGATCTTGAACTCGACATCCGGATTGACGCGTTTGGCGTGGATATACGCGGAGTTGATGCCACGGATCACCTCGGGGATCGGGAAGGAGGCGATATAGCCGATCACGTTCGACTTGGTCATCTTGCCTGCGATATGGCCCTGCACGGCCCGGCCTTCGTAGAAGCGCGCGGAATAGACCGACATGTTGGGCGCGGTCTTGTAGCCGGTGGCGTGTTCGAACTTCACGTCGGGAAATTTGCCCGCCACGCTCAAGGTCGGCTCCATATAGCCAAACGAGGTGGTAAAGATCAGGTCCGCGCCTTGCAGCGCCATTTGGGTGATTGCGCGTTCGGCGTCGGCGCCTTCGGGCACGCTTTCCTGATAGACGGTTTCTACCGCGTCACCGAAATGTTGCTCGACCGCAAGGCGGCCCTTGTCATGTTCATAGGTCCAGCCGCCATCGCCGATGGGGCCGACATAGATGAAGCCTACCTTGGTCTTGTCCTGGGCGCCGGCACTTGTCGCCAGCCCAAGGGCCAGCGCAGCGCCGGTCAGAAGGTTCGTCAGTTTCATATGGTTCTCTCCCTGTTTTGTCTTGTTGGGGCGTCAGCCCGAAGCGTGGAAGATGCGGCCAAGCGAGGCGGGTGCGCGGGCGCGGTCCGCCGACATGATGACCAGCACCAGAATGGTGATCAGATAGGGCGACATTGAAAGATACTCGACCGGAATATCAACCCCCGCCGCCTGCAGGTTGAGCTGCAGCACGGTGACGCCGCCGAAAAGATAGGCGCCAAGCAGCACGCGCCCCGCCTTCCAGCTGGCAAAGACCACGAGGGCAAGCGCGATCCAGCCCGCCCCGGCGGTCATGCCTTCGGTCCATTGCGGCACCCGGACGAGGCTGATATAGGCGCCGCCCAACCCCGCACAGGCGCCGCCGAAAAGGATTGCCATGACCCGCACCCGCACCACCTTGTAGCCAAGCGCATGGGCGGCCTCGTGGTTTTCCCCGACCGCGCGCAGGATCAGCCCGCCGCGGCTGTATTTCAGGAACGCCCAGACTGCGAGCACCAGCGCCAGGCCGACATAGACCATCAGGTCATGGGCAAAAAGGATTGGGCCCAGCACCGGGATATCGCCCAGCAGCGGGATATCGAGCTTGGCCGTCGGCGGCGGTTTGACCCCGACATAGCCCTGTCCCATCAGTGAACTCAGCCCCAGCCCGAACAGCGTCAATGCAAGGCCCGAGGCCACCTGATTGGCCAGCGCAAACTGGGTGAGCAGGGCAAAGAGGGACGAAAGGAGTGCGCCGCCGACGGCGGCGGCGAGAAAGCCCAGCAGCGGTGATCCGGTCTCGACCGCCACCGCAAAGCCGCAGATCGCGCCGGTGATCATCATCCCCTCGACGCCAAGGTTCAGCACGCCCGCGCGTTCGGCTACAAGTTCGCCCAATGCGGCGATCAGGATCGGCGTGGCGGCGACCATCAGCGAGGCCAGTAGCAGGATCGGGTTGATCGAGGAAAGATCCATCAATACAGTTCCGTGGGTAAACAGCGAACAAAGCGGTCTTGATCGTTCTTGGGTTGAGGTCTCATGATGAAGTCAATGGGGTCGCCCTGTGTAGCGCTGCCCAACCATTTGGTCTTATCAGGTGTGTTGCCAAGCTTAACATGAAGCATTTTGTTCGCTGCCTAGGTCCAATCACCGTTCGCTTCGAAGCCCGCCCCGTCAAACCACTTGCCACGGGCATTCACGATATGCTCTCCTGTTTCGGTCTTTCTAAGAGACAGCCGGAAAACCGCTTCTGACGCGATGTAGCTGTCCCTGTCACCAATTTGCGCGTCAAACCCCATGCATATGTATCCCGCAGATGTCGAAGTGGCGGCCATGATGACTAACGCGGCAAGGACGATATTGCTCACTGCGCCACCTCCACCTTTTTGAACCGAACACGGAAATTGGTCAGCACGTCCACCGCCAGCAGGAAGAACAGCAGCATGCCCTGAAAGAGCTGGATCGCGGCGGCGGGCAGGCCCATGTTCGACTGCGCAATCTCACCCCCGATATAGGTCAGCGCCATCAGCAGACCTGCCAGCAGAATGCCTACCGGATGCAACCGGCCCAGAAACGCCACGATAATCGCGGTAAAGCCGTAGCCCACATTGAAATCGATACTGATCTGTCCCGAGGGGCCAGCGACCTCGAAAAGCCCCGCCAACCCGGCCAATGCACCGGAGGTGCCGAGGCAGAAAAGGATCAGCAGGCGCGGGCGCACCCCGGCAAAACGCGCGGCGCGGGGCGCCTGCCCGGTGAGCCGGATATGATAGCCCAGAATGTGCCGATTGAGCAGGATATAGGCGAAGATCACCGCGATAAATGCGGCGACGACCCCCCAATGCATGCCCGATCCGGCAATGATCTCGGCATTATGCGCCGAGGGGTATTGCTGCAGGTTGCGGCTGCCCGGAAAACCGAAACCCTCGGGGTTTTTCAGCGGCCCAAGCGCCATTGCGGCCAGAAGCTGCTCGGCCACATAGACCAGCATCAGCGAGACCAGGATTTCATTGGTGCCAAAGCGCACTTTCAGCAGCGCCGGGATCATCGCCCAGGCGCAGCCGCCAAGCAGGCCCGCCAACACCATCAGCGGGAAAATAATAAAGCTTTCCGTGGGATAAAACGCAAGGCCCACGGCGGCGCCGCAGATCGCGCCGATGATATACTGGCCCTCGGCGCCAATGTTCCAGATGCCGGCGCGGAACCCCAGGCTGAGGCCGATGGCGATCAGAACAAGCGGCGCGCCTTTGACCAGCAATTGCGGGCGATAATAAAAGGAAAACTCGCCAAATATCGGCTCCCAGAAGATCGTGCGGATGGCTTCCAGCGGCGGCTTGCCCAGAAGGCCGAACAGCAAGCCGCCCGCGATCATCGTCACCACAACCGCAATCAGCGGCGTCAGCCAGGACCAGAAACCCGAGGGCTGGGGACGTTTCTCCAGCTTCAGCATAGCCGCGCTCCTGCTTCTTCTGGGCAAAAATAGTCAAAATCCGCACGATCAGACATGCGCGACCTCCATCCCGTGGGCGCCGCCCATCATCAGGCCGATCTCATCGACGCTCAGCCCCTGTGCCGGGCGGATGCCCGACAGCCGCCCCTCGTTCAACGCGCAGAACCGGTCGGAGATTTCCATCAGCTCATCCAGATCCTGTGAGATGCAGATCACCGCCGTCCCGCCTGCGGCCAGATCCAGCAGCGCCTGCCGGATCGAGGCGACGGCGGCGGCATCCACGCCCCAGGTCGGCTGGTTCACCACCAGCACCTCGGGGCGTTGCAGCACCTCGCGGCCGATCACGAATTTCTGCAGGTTGCCTCCCGACAGCGAGCGCGCGGCATTTTCCGGCCCCGGGGTGCGGACATCGAATTCCTTGATGATCTTCTCGGCAAACCCGCGCGTGTCGGCCCATTTCAGAAAGCCGCGTGTCATCAGGTTCTCACGTTGCGCCCCGGTCAGCAGCGCGTTTTCAATCAGGCTCATATCTGGCGCGGCGGCATGGCCCAGCCGTTCCTCGGGCGCGCTGAGCAACCCCATCTCGCGCCGCGCGGTCGGGCTCATGCGGCCGATCGGCTGGCCTTTCAGTTTCACCGCTTCCGCGTCACTCAGCAATTCACCGGAAAGCGCGCCGAGCAATTCGTCCTGTCCGTTGCCCGCCACCCCGCCAATGCCCAAGATCTCGCCCGCCTGCACCGAAAAGCTGACCCCCTTCAGCGAGGTGCCAAAAGCGCCGGGGGAGACCAGCGACAAATCCGCCACCTCAAGCGCCACTTCGCCCAGTTCACGACCAGCGCGGGCAGGGGCTTCGAAGGCGCTGCCGACCATCATCTCGGCCATTTCCCGCGCCGAGGTGTCACGCGGTATACAGGTACCGACATTCTTACCCAACCGTAGGATCGTCGCGGCATCACAAAGCGCACGGATTTCTTCGAGCTTGTGGGAGATATAAAGGATAGCTACCCCCTCGGCGGTTAGTTTGCGCAGGGTGGCAAAGAGGATTTCAACCTCTTGCGGGGTCAAAACGCTGGTGGGTTCGTCCATGATCAACAGACTGGGATCCTGCAAAAGACAGCGAATGATCTCGACCCGCTGGCGCTCTCCGGCGGAAAGGTCGCCCACCATGCGAGTGGGATCAAGTGGCAGCCCGTAGGTTTCGCTGACCTCGCGAATGCGCGTGGCCAGATCGCTTTGCTTGGGTGGAGTTTCCATACCAAGTGCTACGTTTTCGGCTACGTTGAGCGCGTCAAAAAGTGAGAAATGCTGGAACACCATCGCCACGCCAGCAGCGCGGGCGGCGCGCGGCTCGGACGGGGCAAAGCCCGCCCCCTTAAACGTCATTGTACCACTGTCGGGCTTGACCAGCCCGTAGATCATCTTGACCAGGGTGGATTTGCCCGCACCGTTTTCGCCTAGAAGCGCGTGCACTTCACCCGCGCCAATCTCAAAAGACACATTGTCGTTGGCAACAACGCCCGGATAAGCCTTGGTCAGCCCGCTGATCGTCAGGAGCGGTGTGCTCATGTGCCCGGCCTTGCCAGCAGGATGGCGCATATTTCCACTGTTTTCCCCCGCAGTAGAAAGAAGTCTTTCATCACGCGTATTCCGCCGCCTTACCTCCGCCTCTTTATCTGCGATCCTCGATGCGGCGCAGAGGATCGCGGGCTTTCCCGTCTGTCAGGCTACGCGGGCACATCCCCTTTTGGCAAGCATTGGATCAATCGCGCGTTTGAGTGCATGACCTCCTTTTGTGAGAGGCGGTCGCCGCCGATAAATCGAGCAAGTTCAAGCCGATTTGAGCTGATTGCTTCGATTAATCTGATCCGTTTGCAGGTCTTTAAACTTGAGCCTGAAAATATCCTTAGTCAGCCTGGTGAAAAATGCCGAAGAGAGGGGATGGTGGCAGGCCCGGGGCTGTCATAGGATGCCAGTCATGAGCTGTCAGACCCGATTCATCCACCTTCGTGTTCACACTGAATATTCCCTGCTGGAAGGGGCTGTACGGCTGAAAAAGCTGCCCAAGCTTTGTGCCGATGTCGGCATGCCCGCAGTGGCGGTGACCGACACCAACAACATGTTCTCGGCGCTGGAGTTTTCCGTCACGGCCAGCGGTGCGGGCATTCAGCCGATCATGGGCTGCCAGGTCGATTTCGGCTCTGCTCAGGCGGCCCCCGGTGAAAAGACCCAGCCGCCCGCGCCGCTGGTTTTGCTGGCGCAGAACGAGCGCGGGTATGAAAACCTGATGAAACTCAACTCGGCGCTCTATCTGCGCGATGACGGGCAATTGCCTCATGTCACGCTGACCGATCTTGAGGGCCATGCCGAGGGGGTGATTTGCCTTAGCGGCGGGCCAGATGGCCCGGTGGGGCGACTTTTGCAGGCGGGTCAGTCCCCGGCGGCAGAGGCGCTGATGCGCGAGTTGCACGCGGCCTTCGGCGACCGGTTTTATGTGGAATTGCAACGGCATCCCGGCGAGGATGGCGCGCCCGAGACTGAGCGGTTGACCGAGCGTGGGTTCGTCGAGATGGCCTATGGCATGGGTCTGCCGCTGGTGGCCACCAACGACGTTTATTTCCCCAAGGCCGAGATGTATGAGGCGCACGATGCGATGATCTGCGTCGCCGAGGGCGCCTATGTGGATCAATCTCAGCCGCGCCGACGGCTGACTAATCAGCATTACTTCAAATCGCCGCAGGAAATGGCGACGCTGTTCGCCGACCTGCCGGAAGCAATTGAAAACACGGTGGAAATCGCCAGGCGCTGCGCCTTTGGCACCTATCGCCGCGATCCGATCCTGCCGAAATTTGCCGATGACGAGGTGGACGAGCTGCGCCGTCAGGCCGAGGCGGGGCTGAAAGAAAGGCTGGCGGTCATCCCCCATGCGACCTCGGTCGAGGAATACGAGAAACGGCTGGAGTTTGAGCTGGGGATCATCGAGGGCATGGGCTTTCCCGGCTATTTCCTGATCGTTGCCGACTTTATCAAATGGGCCAAGGATCGTGACATCCCGGTGGGGCCGGGCAGGGGGTCGGGCGCGGGCAGCCTCGTGGCCTACGCGCTGACGATCACCGACCTTGATCCGCTGCGTTATTCGCTCCTATTCGAACGGTTCCTGAACCCCGAGCGGGTTAGCATGCCCGACTTTGACATCGACTTCTGCATGGATCGCCGCGAGGAGGTGATCCAATACGTGCAAGAGAAATACGGCCGCGACAGGGTGGGGCAGATCATCACCTTCGGTGCGCTTCTGAGTAAAGCGGCGGTGCGCGATATCGGACGCGTGTTGCAGATGCCATACGGGCAGGTCGACCGTCTGTCTAAGATGATCCCGGTGGAAGGCGTCAAACCGGTCAGCATCGAACAAGCGCTGGCGCAGGAAGATCGCCTGCGTGAAGAGGCGAGAAACGAAGAGGTCGTGGATCGGCTGCTGAAATACGGCATGCAGGTCGAAGGACTTTTGCGCAACGCCTCGACCCATGCGGCGGGCGTGGTGATCGGCGACCGACCGCTCGATGCGCTGGTGCCGCTCTATCAGGATCCGCGCTCGGACATGCCTGCCACCCAGTTCAACATGAAATGGGTCGAACAGGCGGGACTGGTCAAATTCGACTTTCTGGGGCTGAAAACCCTGACTGTGATCCAGAACGCCATCGAACAGATCCATGGCGAGGGTCGGGACCTGCATATAGCTGCCGATGGCAGCACGATCTATCAGCCGGCGCCGGGGGCTGAGAACCAGATCAACGCGATCCCGCTGGATGATCCCAAGACTTACGAGCTTTATTCGCGCGCCCAGACGGTGGCAGTGTTCCAGGTCGAAAGCTCGGGCATGATGGATGCGCTCAAGCGGATGAAGCCTGACTGCATCGAAGATATCATCGCGCTGGTGGCGCTCTATCGTCCGGGTCCGATGGAGAATATTCCGAAATTCTGCGAGGTGAAGAACGATCTTTCGGACCGCGAAACGCTGCACCCATCGATTGACCATATTCTGGACGAGACGCAGGGCATCATCGTCTATCAAGAACAGGTGATGCAGATCGCGCAGGAGATGGCGGGTTATTCACTTGGTGGTGCGGACCTGTTGCGCCGGGCGATGGGCAAGAAAATCCAGGAAGCGATGGATGCGGAACGGCCCAAATTCATCAAGGGCGCCAAGGAAAACGACGTCGATGACAAGACTGCGCTAGAGGTCTGGAACCTCCTGGACAAATTCGCCAATTACGGCTTCAACAAATCCCACGCGGCGGCCTATGCGGTGGTCAGCTATCAGACCGCCTGGCTGAAGACCAATCATCCGGTCGAATTCATGGCCGGGGTGATGAACTGCGATATCCACCTGACCGACAAGCTGGCTGTTTACTTCGAGGAAGTGAAAAAGGGCCTCGATCTGCCCTACGTGCCGCCCTGCGTGAACCGGTCCGAGGCGACGTTCAGCGTCAAGCAGGGCTCTTTGCATTACGCGCTGGGCGCGCTCAAGAACGTCGGGGCAGACGCCATGCGGCTGATCACCGAGGCGCGTCGTGCCGGAGCGCACGCTGGCGAGGCCACTGACAAACCTTTCGTCACGCTCTACGACTTCGCCCGGCGGGTGGACCTGAAGCGCATCGGCAAGCGCCCGCTGGAAATGCTGGCACGGGCAGGCGGGTTTGACGAGCTGGATCGCAACCGCCGCCGTGTGTTTGATTCTGTCGAGCGGCTGATGAACTATTCCGCCGCGATCCATGAACAGCGGAATTCCAATCAGGTGTCGCTTTTTGGAGAGGCGGGCGACGACCTGCCGGATCCGCGCCTGTCACCGATTGACGACTGGTTGCCTGCCGAACGGTTGACCGAAGAATTCAAAGCGGTTGGGTTCTATCTTTCGGGCCATCCGCTGGACGACTACATGACTGTGCTCCGACGCAAGGATGTAAAAACGCTGGATGAGGTCATGGCGCAGGCCGAACGCGGGGCTGCAGTAACCAAGATGGCGGGTGTCGTGGCGGGACGGCAGGAGCGTAAATCAGCCCGCGGCAACCGGTTTGCCTTTGTGCAGCTTAGTGACACGACCGGCGGGTATGAAGTGACGATGTTTTCGGAAACGCTTGAGAAATCGCGCGAATATCTGGACACCGGATCGCAGGTGGTGATCACCGTCGAGGCGACGATGGAAAGCGAACAACTCAAGCTTCTGGCCCGCTCGGTACAGCCGATTGACGGGATTGTCGCCGATGCCGGTGCGGTCGGCTTGCGCATCTTCGTGGAGACGCCCGAGGTAATCCCATCGGTCGCGTCGGTGCTGCAAGGGGCAGCCGATACGGTAAAGAATGTAGGCCGAGGACCAATCTTATTTTGCTTGTTGGATAGGGGCTTGCCGGGTGAAGTTGAAGTTGATTCCGGACAGGAATTTCCGGTTAACCCACAGATTAAAGGCGCCATCAAAAGCCTGGATGGCGTTGTCACGGTCGAAGAAGTCTGATCCGCATCGCGGCCCTAGCTCAAGTCGTACCGTAGTCCTTGTCTTTTCCTCAGACTAGACCTGCGACCCCCGCCTGCGCTATGGAGCGCGGGTGTAAAAGGTTAACGGTTTGTTTGGGGGGGGACTGGTGAGACATTTTATTGCTTTGTCTGCGGTTATGCTGCTCGTTGCCTGTGGGGATCCGATGGCGACCATGCCGCGCCTGTCTGACGCTGATATTCCAGAGGACACCACCACGCTAAGCGCGATCCCGGATGGCCAGCGTGAAACGGCGGAAGGTACGGGTCTTTTCTCGCGCCTCTTCGGCAGCAACGTGAACGATGAGCGTTCTGAGGATTCCAAGGCCACCCCGGCAGCCGTGGAGGAACCCGCCCCTGCCGACAAGGAGTTTCCGCCAGAGGCTTACGGCGTTACCGCCGAACTACCCGAGGTACCCAGGAAACCGGGCGGCATCCTCGCCGCGCTGTTTGCGCCTGACCGCAACGATGACACTGCCCCCCGGATCGCGCCCGGAAACAGCCAGAACATACGGCTTCCTTATGGCCGCATTGCCAGCGTCTGCGAATTATCGGAACGCAGCATGGGTAAGAAGGTGGCGCAATACCCCGAACGCCGCCCGCGCCATAAACTCTACGACAGCGACCCGGGCAATACGGTGCCGCACACGTTCTATCTGACCGGCTTTGCCGATGGCTGTGCCCGGCAGTTTACCGCGTCGCTGGCGGTGTTCGGATCGGTCGGCATGCATGAGCAGCTTCGCTATGGCCTGCCCGCCGAGGTGCAGCCCTATAGCGATACCGACAGGGCCTACGAAAAGGTCAAGGCGCGGGTGTGCGGCGTGCCGCGCAGGAAACCCTGTGGAAACAAGCTGGGCAGACTTGAAAACGATACGGTTTTCCTGAGCATCTATGAAAATTTTGGCGACAATCAGCGCTGGTCGAACCTGCTGTTGCATAGCGGAAAACTGATGGCGCAGGATATCAAGGGCTAGCGCGGCCGGATCTGCTTGGCTCTACCAGTGCGGTGGGCGTTCATCGCCGCCCAGCACGACCTGACCGCCCACATTGGCCTCTCGCTCGGCCTCGCGTTCCATCAGCATCTGTACGCGACGGGTGAGGATTGCCAATTCCGTTTCCTGACGCGCGATAACGTCCGACAGCTCGTCGACCGAGCGGGTTAGGTGGGCAATCTGTTCTTCAAGCCGTTTCATGGCCCCGATCTAGCGTTTTATCGGCGCACTGGCAATAACGCCGCCGCTTGCCCCCGCGCGGCCCATCCGATAGACCGCGCCGCAAAGACCAGCCGCAAGGAAAATGCCTCATGGCAAAGGATAAAAAACAGCCCCGCCCCAAGGCCGAGACGCCCAAGGGGTTCCGCGATTATTTCGGTGCCGAGGTGTCGGAGCGCGCCGAGATGCTGCAAAAGATCGCCGGGGTCTATCATCGCTATGGCTTTGACGCGCTGGAAAGCTCGGCGGTTGAGACGGTCGAGGCTTTGGGTAAGTTCCTGCCCGATGTGGACCGCCCGAATGAGGGCGTGTTCGCATGGCAAGAGGATGCCGCGGACGAGAAATCTGGCGAAATGCCCGGAGACTGGCTGGCGTTGCGCTATGATCTGACCGCACCGCTGGCGCGCGTCTATGCCCAGCACCGCAACGATCTGCCGATACCCTATCGACGCTACGCGATGGGTCCGGTCTGGCGCAACGAAAAACCCGGCCCGGGACGGTTTCGCCAGTTTTATCAATGCGATGCGGATACGGTCGGCACGACCTCGATGGCGGCGGATGCCGAGGTGTGCGCCATGCTCGCCGACACGCTGGAAGAGGTCGGTATACCGCGCGGCGACTATCTGGTGCGGGTGAATAACCGGAAGGTGCTGAACGGAATTATCGAGAGTGTCTTTTCCATTCAGCTGGACAATGCGTTTCCTGATGGTCTTTCACCTATGGGAAATCAATCTGCAACTCTCCTGCAAGAGAGAATGGCTTCGTTGACAGATGACGTGCTTAGAACGTTGGATAAGCACGACAAAATCGGCGATGAGGGCGTGGCAGAACTCTTAGGTGGGGGGCGTAAAGACCAATCTGGTGCGTTTATTCCGGGCCTAGATCTGCCAACATACATTATCGACGGTTTTTTAGCATTTATTAACGCTAGGGGTGAGAGCAACGAAGAAACAATTCAGCGACTTCGCGAAGTTGTTGCCCACAGTGATTTAGGAGTAGAAGGCGTAAACGAGCTTGAGCAAATCGCTGGTTTGTTGGAGGCGGGCGGCTATGGTCTCGACCGTATTGTAATTGATCCCTCTGTCGTACGCGGCCTCGGCTATTACACCGGTCCGGTTTTTGAGGCCGAACTGACCTTCGAGATTTTCGACGAGAAGGGACGCAAGCGGCAGTTTGGCTCGGTCGCGGGCGGGGGGCGTTACGATGATCTGGTCAAGCGGTTCACCGGGCAGGCGGTTCCTGCGACCGGTGTCTCCATCGGCGTTGACCGCCTGTTGGCCGCGCTGCGTGAAAAGGGCCGGATCGGCGGCACGGTCGTGGGGCCTGTCGTGGTCACGGTCATGGATCGCGACCGGATGGCGGATTATCAGGACATGGTGGGCAAGCTGCGTAAGGCGAATATCAGGGCCGAGATTTATCTGGGCAATCCGAAGAATTTTGGCAACCAGATGAAATATGCCGATCGGCGTGGCAGCCCGCTTGCGGTGATTGCGGGCAGCGATGAATTCGATCGCGATGTTGTCCAGATCAAGGATCTGATCCTTGGGGCACAGATTGCCGAGAACGCGACGCTGGAGGAGTGGAAGCAACGCCCCAGCCAGTTCGAAGTGCCGCGCGATCAGCTTGTGGCGAAGGTAAAAGAAATTCTGGACGGGCAGGGCTGATGCCGGAACGCGCGGCGATCAAGGCCGAAGCCGCACGGCTGCGCGGGCTTTTTGAGGCGGCGGGGGCGATGCCGGTCGAAGCCTCGATCCTGCAGCCTGCAGAGGTGCTTTTGGACCTTTATGGCGAAGACATTCGCGGACGTGCCTATGTGACGTCGGATGTCCTTAGAGGCGAGCAGATGTTGCGGCCGGATTTCACCGTGCCGGTCGTGCAGATGCATATGGCCCACGGGGCCGAACCGGCGCGTTACACCTATGCGGGCGAGGTGTTTCGCCGGCAGGAGGATGATCCCGAGCGGGCCAGCGAATACATCCAGGTTGGCTATGAGATTTTCGAGCGCGACGCGCCTGCGGCGTCCGATGCCGAGGTCTTTGCGCTGTTTCATCAGATGCTGGCACCGCTGGGCCTGCGGGCGGCGACCGGGGATATCGGTATCCTGATGGCCGCTGTGGACGGGTTGCAGACCAGTGACCGGCGCAAGGCGGCACTGCGGCGTCATATCTGGCGTCCGCGCCGGTTCAGGGCGCTGATCGACAGGTTTTCTGGCCGTGCGACGGTGCCCGAAAGCCGGGCCGCGCTGCTGGCCGCAGATGATCCGATGGCCGGGCTGGCGCCGGTGATCGGGCTGCGCAGCAAGGCAGAGATTGCCGCGCGGATCAAGGTGCTGCGCGAGGATGCAGTGACGCCGCCGATCTCGGCAAACGAAGTGGCGTTGATCGACGCGGTACTGGGCGTGCGTGAAACCAGCGGCTATGCCCTGGAGCGGCTGCGCGATATCGCTGTCGACCTACCCGCGATTTCAGGCGCGGTCGATCGTCTGGCAGGGCGGCTTGAGGCTCTGGCTGCGCGGGGCGTTGATGTCGAGGCGCTGGATTTCGAGGCCTCTTACGGACGCACCCAGATGGAGTATTACGACGGGTTCGTGTTTGGGTTTTACGCGGCCTCGCGTCCGGAATTGCCGCCGGTAGCCAGTGGCGGGCGCTATGATGCGCTGACCAGACAGTTGGGGCAGGGGCGCGAGATCCCGGCCGTGGGTGGTGTGATCCGCCCCGGGCTGGTCGTGGCCCTCGGGGGGGCGTCATGAGTATCAAGCTGGGCGTGCCCTCGAAGGGGCGGTTGATGGAAAAGACATTCGGCTGGTTCGGTGATCGCGGCGTGGTGCTGGGGCGCAGCGGGTCAGATCGGGAATATGCAGGCTTTGTCAAGGGGATTGGGAATGTCGAACTGGTGCTGTTGTCGGCCGGTGAGGTGCCGCGCGAACTGGCTGCCGGGCGCATTCATCTGGGTGTGACCGGCACCGATCTGATACGTGAAAAGCTGGGGCAGTGGAATACGAGCGTCAAGGAACTGGCGCCGTTGGGGTTTGGTCATGCAGATCTGGTGCTGGCGGTGCCCGCGGCCTGGGTTGATGTCAATACGCTTGATGATCTCGATGCGGTGGCGGCGGCGTTCCGTCAGGCGCACGGGTTCCGGATGCGGATTGCGACCAAGTACCATCGGCTGGTGCGGGATTTCCTGCGCGATCACGGCGTGGCCGATTACCAGCTAGTCGACAGTCAGGGGGCGACCGAAGGGACGGTCAAGTTCGAGACGGCCGAGGCGGTTGCCGATATCACATCGACCGGCGATACGTTACGGGCCAATCACCTTAAGCTGCTTGAGGATGGGCTGGTGCTGAAATCCCAGGCGACGCTGTATCAGTCGGTCGCAGCGCCGTTGGGACAGGAGAACCGCGAGACCATGCGCGCCATGAGACGCCTGTTGGGCATTGATTGATGCGAGAGTGGATCGTCCCGCTCGGACGCCCGCCCACCCCTCCCTGTCCGTCCTAGCGGGACGATGCGCCTGACGGCGCGGATTTGCCTTCTAACCAGTCTTTTGCAATGCTGTTGCCATGAAGATCAGGACCATCCGGGCCACCCCCGTGAACATCCCTTTCGTGGCACCATACAGGTTCAGCTATGGTGCAATTGCTTCGCTGACCAAGACCATTATCGAGGTGGAAACCACCGAGGGAGTGGTGGGATTAGGCGAATGTGCCGATGGCGACCGCAGCGCCGACGTGCTGACACTGGCCGAGCGTCTTATTGGTCTGGATATTCGGCTTATTTCCGAGATCGAGCGCAGGGTCGTGCCGGGCATGGCCTGCACGCCCTGGGATAACCTGCTGGCAAAGCGGCGCGCCTTTGGGGGTATCGAAATGGCGCTATGGGATGCGCGCGGCAAGTCCGAGAACCTGCCGATCTGGCATCTGCTGGGCGGCAAGCATCGCGACTTTGTACCGCTGACCGAATATTTCGCCTTTCGGTTGCCCGGACCGTCGCACCCCGGTGAGGCGACCCCGCTGGAGATCGCGCGGTTTTGCACCCGAATGATCGACGAGCATGACGCGCGGATTTTCGAGGGCAAGCTGGCGACCGTGGACCTGGACACCGAGGTTGAGATGATGCGTGAGGTTCGCGCGGCGATTGGAAATCGCGAGTTGCGGATGGATGCCAATGGTGTCTGGACGCTGCCGACAGCGAAGCGGGCTTTGACGCGTGTGGCACCCTACGACATCAGCTGGATTGAGGAGCCGGTTGAAAGTTATGAGGAAATGGCGGCTTTGCGCGAATTTACCGACATGAACCTGTCAAGCCACCGGATTGATCTGCGCCGCGCCGTTGAACTGGGCGCGCCAGACACTATCGTGACTAATCTGAATGAGCTGGGTGGGATTGCGGCGACAATGGCATTCATCCGATCATGCGAGACGTTTAATGTCGGTTTTCGGTTTCACAGTGGCGAGAGTGGTGTTGGGAGCGCCGCCTACCTTCAGGTTTCCGCCGCTGCCCGGCATGTGCATGACGCCAGCCAGACATTGCAGCGCTGGTATGCGGATGATGTGGTCGAGGGCGGACCAATGCAGCCGAAATCCGGCGGCTTATCTGTGCCGGACGGGCCCGGGCTGGGGGTGGTGCTTGACCATAAAGCCCTGATGCGCTGCCACGAACGCTACCGTGATGAGGGCGCCTTTCCAGCAGAGAGCACGTCCGCGCATTATGGCGGTAGCTTTCTGAAGCGATAATGTGTTTTCGCAGCTGTCAGGCTACCGCGGTCAAAACCGGAAGGTGCCGCGAACCTGTACAGTTGTGGCGTCAACGTCGGTCGCGGTTGAATTGAAGTTATCAAATTCATGATACAGCAATTCGCCGCCGAGGCTGAAATTCGGCGTCAGCGGCTGTTCATATCCCGCGCCGATAAAGTAGCCGTCATCGTCGCCCAGGGTGTCCGTATCGGCGTTGGCATATCCTGCCGTCCCATAGGCCAACCCCTGGCCGATCTTGTAGCCGCCGCGGAATTTGATCCGCCAGACCTCTTCAAGATCGGCGGTGGTGCCCAGACTGATGTCGGCAAAGTCGTAATCGGCACCCAGCCCGACAACCCAAGCGCCCAGATCCCAATCAAAGCCTGCGGTGATGCCCCCGATGCTGCCTTCGCCGTTTACACCGGCCAGGTTGGTCTCGACATCTGCGAATCCCAACTGAATCCCGGCATAGGCACCTGTCCAATCATTGGATTGCGCAAAAGCCGATGCTGCCGGCAACACGGACAAAACGAGAAAAGCGGCAATCTTTTTCATATCCGGCGACCTTCTTAAAACGCGCGCAAGCCCGTAAACGGGCAGTGCGCCGAGGCTCTGGATGGAAACCTATTCAACACCAAACCAGTGTAGCATATAATCGTCACCTGGGTCTGGTTTCTTCAACAGATAGTGAAAATTCGGTGAACTGCGTAAACGAGAGCGCTTCGGTGCAGTATAATATTTTCATGTTTATATATTTATAACAAATACTTACGATGTAATATTGGTCTAGATGACGTGCTCACACAAGAACGCCCCCGGTGATTGCCGGGGGCGCGATGTTTGCCTGCGGTGAGGCGATCAGAAGCGGAAGGTGCCGCGCAGTTGAACCGTGGTGGCATCAACATCAACGCCGGTGGAGTTGAAATTGTCGAACTCGTGGTAAAGAACCTCACCACCCAGGCTGAAGTTCTGAGCGATCAGGTGCTCGTAACCTGCGCCGATGACGTAACCGTCGTCGTCACCGATGGTATCGGAATCTGCATAGGCGTAGCCAGCGGTACCGTAAAGCAGGCCCTGACCAATCTTGTAACCGGCCCGTCCTTTCAGGCGGCCAATCTGTTCGATGTCGCCACCGGCGAAATCGTAGTCAGCACCAACGCCCACAACCCAGTTTCCCAGATCCCAATCATAGCCGCCGATGATACCGCCGATGAATTCGTCTTCGTCACCACCGGGCGACGCGTTAAAGTTGCCGTAGCCCAGCTCGACACCGCCGTAGAAGCCAGTCCAGTCGGGCGACGCCGGAGCCGGAGCGGGTGCAGCGATGACAGGTTCCGTCGCGACGGGTTCAGGCGAACCCGCAAGGGCCGGTGCGGTTGCCAGGGCCAAGGCGGCGGTGGCGAGTGTAATCTTCTTGAACATGTTAACGTCCTCTTGATTTCGGTGCCCCTCGCAGGGCGGTTTTGCGCGGCATCCGGCAGGATCGCCGGTCTTTTGTGCCGTGTCTGATAAGGCGGTATTTGATGTGCCCATGAGGTAAAACAAGAGCGGGTCGGTAAAAGTTCCGATCACAAAATTTTGTGGTCAGATCTGCGCGGAAAATGGCTGTTTGACCGGCGGGTTTCCGCAGGAAATTGAGGCGTTTGCGCAACATTCTAGTGGTATTCGTGCGTGACCACTGGATCTAAAGGCGAGGTTTCCCATCTGACACGGTTTTGCGGGATTTACTCGGTGAGGATCGCCCCATTCGGGCGCCCGCCCACCCTCCCTGTCCGCCCTCACGGGGCGATTTGGGCGGCGTACCAATGTGTCAGAGCACGCCGATATCTGCCAGTGCCGCCGAAAGATCGTCTGGCAGCGTGTCATCACTCAGCCGCGTGCGTGGCAGGTCAGCCGGGGCATCACCCGGATCGAGATAGCGCCAGCCCTGGAACGGACGGCGTTTGACGCTCGTGGTGCGGATCAGCTCTGGCGCAAGCACGAAAGCGCAACGCCGGATGCCGTCGCTGCCGATCACCTCGTCAAACCGCAGAACGCGCTGGCGGCAGCGGATGAAGCCCTGGATCACCCAGAAGATGCTACCGCCTTCGAGGATTTCCGCCTCGCGCTTGGGCCACATGCGGGTGACATGGCGCGGCAGCCCATCGGGGCCTTGTGCCCGTTTGGTTTTATACCACTCGGCCAGCCCGTCGACGCTTTCGGTGCCGACGCTGAGTTTGAGCAGATGCATCATCGCCACAGAATCCCCCCTTGGGCCACATAGAGTAGTGGAAATGCCGCAGGCTTCAAGCTATTGTGGTTGCCTGCCGCCTTTTAAGGAATCGATTGATGACTCGTTTCGCTGCCCCGATCGCCGAACAGATCTGGAATATGAAATACCGCTATACGCCCTCAAACGGGGCGGATGGCGATCAGTCGGTCGAGGATAGCTGGCGGCGAATCGCGCGGGCGTTGGCAGCGGTCGAAGAGGCACCGGAGCTGTGGGAAGATAGATTTTACGCAGCGCTTGAAGATTTCAAGTTTCTGCCAGCCGGGCGGATCACCTCGGGGGCCGGGACCGGACGTGCCGTGACGCTGTTCAACTGTTTCGTCATGGGCACGATCCCTGACGACATGAGCGGGATATTCGATGGGTTGCGCGAAGCCGCGCTGACCATGCAACAGGGTGGCGGGATCGGCTATGATTTCAGCACCATCCGACCCAAGGGCGCCGAGGTTAAAGGTGTTGGTGCCGATGCAAGCGGGCCGCTGAGTTTCATGGATGTCTGGGACGCGATGTGCCGCACTATCATGAGCGCGGGCAGCCGCCGCGGGGCAATGATGGCGACGATGCGCTGCGATCATCCGGATATCGAGGAATTCATCAGCGCCAAGGCCGATGCAGCGCGGCTGCGCATGTTCAACCTGTCGGTGCTTGTGACCGATGCCTTCATGGAGGCTGTCAAGGCCGATGGCCCGTGGGAGCTGACTTTCGACGGCAAGGTCTATCATACGATCCAGGCGCGTGATCTTTGGAACAAAATCATGCAGGCGACCTATGATTTCGCCGAGCCGGGGGTGATCTTCATCGATCGGATCAATCAGGCCAACAATCTGAATTATTGCGAGGATATTGCCGCCACCAACCCTTGTGGCGAACAGCCTTTGCCGCCCTATGGTGCCTGTCTTCTGGGGTCGGTCAACCTGGCGCGGCTGGTCAGCGACCCGTTCGGAGATACCGCCGCGCTGGACAAAGAACAACTGAACGAACTGGTCAGCACCGCCGTGCGGATGATGGACAATGTGGTCGATGTATCGCGCTTCCCGCTGGAGGCACAGGCGCGCGAGGCGCAGGCCAAGCGCCGGATCGGGCTGGGCGTGACAGGGCTTGCCGATGCGCTGTTGATGGTGGGCCTGCGCTATGGTTCGGACGAGGCGGCGCGTCAGACGTCGGACTGGCTGCACGCGATTGCCCGCGCAGCGTATCTGGCGTCGGTGGCACTCGCGAAGGAGAAAGGCGCGTTTCCTTTGTTCGACGCCGAGGCTTATCTGGCCAGCGGTACGATGCAGGGGATGGACGAGGATGTGCGCAAGGCCGCGGCCGAACATGGTATCCGCAATGCGCTTTTGACCTCCATCGCGCCCACCGGCACCATCAGCCTTTACGCGGGCAATGTCAGTTCGGGCATCGAGCCGGTCTTTGCCTATTCCTATACCCGCAAGGTTCTGCAGAAGGATGGCAGCCGCACCGAAGAAGAGGTGGTCGATTACGCCGTGGCGCTCTGGCGGGAAAAATTCGGGGATGCGCCGCTGCCGGATTATTTCGTCAACGCCCAGACGCTGGCCCCTTCTGATCATGTGAAGATGCAAGCTGCGGCGCAACGATGGGTCGATAGCAGCATCTCGAAGACCATCAACTGCCCAGAGGATATTTCCTTTGAGGCGTTCAAGGATGTCTACCTGCAAGCCTGGGATACGGGCTGTAAGGGGTGCACCACCTACCGGCCCAATGATGTGACCGGCAGCGTGTTGAGCGTCTCCGAGAAAGACACGAATGCGCCTAGCGGGACTGCGCCGGAAGTTGTCGCCGATAGTGACGCCGAACCGCTCACCCCCCATGGTGACGTGATTTACATGTCCGAGCCCCTGGACAGGCCCAATGCGCTGGAAGGCAATACCTACAAGCTGAAATGGCCTGACAGCAACCACGCGATCTATATCACCGTCAACGATGTGGTGTTGGGCGGCCATCGCCGCCCGTTCGAGGTATTCATCAACTCCAAGAATATGGAGCATTTCGCCTGGACGGTCGCCCTGACCCGGATGATCTCGGCGGTGTTCCGGCGTGGTGGGGATGTGTCTTTTGTGGTCGAGGAGCTCAAGGCTGTGTTCGACCCGCGCGGCGGTGCCTGGATGCAGGGAAAATATGTGCCGTCTATTCTGGCCGCGATCGGCGGCATCCTTGAAAAACATATGATCCAGACCGGGTTTCTGGCGGGTGAGGGGATGGGTCTTAAGTCAGACCCGCAGGCCGAGGTTGTCAATCTGGGCGACGCGCCCCGGGGGCCGGCCTGCGCGGCCTGTGGTGAATTCGGGATGCGCATGGTCGAGGGGTGCATGACCTGCCCCAGTTGCGGTCATTCGAAATGCGGCTGATCAGCACGATAGACCCGATTTAGGAGCGGCAGAGCGACTAAACCTCAGGCGGAAGAAATAGGGCTGATTTTGGGCTTGAGCGGACGTTGACGACGGACGCCCCGCGCGGAACCAAGGCCGAAGGCCGCCGCGCGATCGCCAGACCGCCCCCCCGGGCTGGCGATTGGCTGGCGTTGGCGTAAGGTTTTGAGGTTCTTCTGACTTTGCCGAGATAAAGTGCACGCCATTGACGTTGGCCGCTATCCCGCGGTCTGGCAATAGCGCAGCTTGTCGCTGTCAGCGTTAATGCCCGCTCAAGGTTAATACCTGGTCGTCCTTCAGCTTAATCTACAGGTCGCGGCCCAACGCCCTTGCGATGGCGTGAAAGGCTGCCATGCAATCCCTCACCCGGCTGGGGTTGGTGAATTCGGGCCAGGTTGAAAGTTTGACGAAAACCATGCCGCGTTCCGGGGAGACATAGATCGTCTGCCCGAATACGCCGAGGCAAAGATGACCCGTCCGGTCACTATCCTCGATCCAGAACTGATTGCGATACCGGCCATTGGGAAAGTAATTCTGACCATAGTCGTTGAAAAGGCCGTGATCGCCGCTGCGGATGTCATCGACCCATGCTTTGGGGATGACCTGTTTACGGCCCACCTTGCCGTCGTTCAGATAGGCCAGTCCGACACGCCCGAGATCGCGCAGCGTTGCGCTGAACCCGCCACAGGACAGTCCGTAACCTGATGTGTCGACGGTGAAATTGGCATGTTCTTCGGCACCGATCGGGGCCCAGAGATGCTCGGACACGATCTGGGGCAACCGCTTTCCGGTGACACGTTCCATGGCATGGGCCAGAACATCGGTTTCGATTGAACGGTATTGGAACCGCGCGCCATGCTCGGCGTCTTTCACCTGCATCGAGAGGATCTGATCCCAGATGTTGCTGGGCCAGTATTCATGATCGTACCCTTCCGGCACCGGCTTCCAGCCGCTGGCCACGTCCATCTTGCCGATATCGCTGGCGCGGTTGGCATAGTCGGTCTCGTCGAAGCGCACACCCGAGGTCATATCCATGACCTGTTGCAGGCTCGCCCCCGCCCAGGCGGTATGGGCCAGTTCCGGCAGTGGCTCGGTCACCGGGGCAGACGGATCCAGTAACCCCTCTTCGATCAGGGGGGCGGCGGCGGTCGCGGTGATGGATTTCGATACCGATTGCACCAGGTGCAGCGTGTGCGGCTGCATCCCGTTCCAATAGCTTTCATGAGCGATCTTGCCGTCCTTCAGGATCAGCAGCCCGTCAGAATAGCTATAATCGATCCATTCGGCGATGGTGGCGGGACCATGCTGCGCCTCGAACGTTATATCTTCGATGGATTCATGTGCGTCCGCCAGTGGGGAGACTGTCGTTCCCCGACGCACCGGCGCCGTGGGCAGCAGTTCCTGGATGTGCTGAAAGCTCCAGCGGTTCCAAGGTGGACGATCCCAGTCAATCCGGGGCACACGCCAGTCCGGCGGCGGTGGGCTGCCCTGCATGATGGGCGGCGTAGGTTGCGAATTTACGTAGCTGTGCATCCGAATCTCCGAGAGTACCGCACCACTGTTCAAGTGTCGTGGGTCGTTCGGCACAGCATTTAGCATTTCAGGCGGTTTGTTAATCTAAAACCTGTTTGCGCCTCCCTGTCTGGAACCCCACGCGGTGATCAAGATGCCATAGGACAGATTGGCATAGATCACCGCGTGGCGCTGCACACCGGTCACCCGATTGGGATGATCATGCAGGATGGCCAGCTTTAGGACAGGAAAAAAGCTGGATCAGCGCATGACATCGGGCGAACGGGATTCAAGAGGCGGTGCTGGCCCCCCGTTGCTGCATAATATCGTAACCGCCTGCCGCGGCTGCGGTACCGCAGAATGCAATCAGGGTAAGGGCGGTTGCAAATAGCATCTTCCTCATTCTTAAGGCCGCTTGCTCTGTCAAAACCGGAAACATTACAGAAGAATGCCGACGAGGGTTGGCAGAAAAGGCCTGAAAATGCGGCGCGAAATAGGCGTTTAAACCGGATTTAAATCGAATGCGCTTGGTCGCGGGCTATCGGGCATCGCCGAGACGAGCGTCAGCCTTGTGACAGGTATTTTTCAGCCTCGCGGCGGGCAAACGGTTTCATGTGTTTTCCGTTGGCGGCCATAAAGGCGCGGACGCGGTCCGGGTCATGTTTGCTGAGGTCGCGCAGCCACCAGGCGACGGATTTCTGGATGAACCAGTTTTCGTCCCGTACATAGTTGTTCGCCCAACCCAGCACCCGGTCGCGAATGGCGGCATCGGCGGGCTTTGGGTGGTTCTGTTTGGTCCAGGGCAGGGTGATGACCATTGCCGCCCGGCGGGTCCAGTGGCTGTCGGATCTGGTCCAGCTCTCGACCTCGTCCAATCGTGACGGATCGGCCTGCAGGCGTTTCTGTCCGGCCACGCAGGCGTGATCGGCAATCGCCCAGCTGTCGAAATCGGGTACCCAGGATTTGATCAGCTCCCAACAGCTTTCATCGGGGCGGATGCGGGCCTGTGTCAGCAGTTTTGCGGCGGCCAGTCGGGCCTCGAAGACATCTGTTTGCCAAAGGCCGTCGGCCAGCGCGACACGGCCCTCTATCGTAAGCTGCCCGCGCCACTCTTTCGCGAGATCGTTGATCGCCGGGTTTGGAATGCCGAGATAGCGGCGTGGCACCTTATGATAAGCTGCCATCCCGTCGGATCGCCCAGGTTCGATATGGGTGCCCAGTGCATCAAGAGCCTGATCTGGAGTCATTTTTCGACAATACCGGTTGGCGCACCATCCAAGGTCAACGCGTTTCGTTCTGCCCAGTAGGCGGGAATGCTATCGCTACCCTTGTCTGCAGCCCAGTGTTTCAACGTGTCACGTTCCCCGGCGTGCTCAAAATAGGGCACCGCATAACCGCAGGATTTCTGCACCATCTCGATCTTCATGTCATAGATCTGCCGCATGCCCAGCTCTTCGGGGAAATTTGCCGCCAGTTCAGGCCAGTCGGCATCGCGCGGATGAATGGCGCGGGCGGTGCCATAGGCGCGCAGGATCATCGGCTGCTTGCTGAAGGAGCACCACATCAGAGTCATCCGGTTGTTCTGCGCCAGATGCCCGGCGGTTTCATTGCCGCTGCCGGTGAAATTACGCCACAGAATGCGGTTCGGTCCCAGAACCCGCAGGCTGTCCATGCCCTTGGGTGAGACGTTGACCTTGCCTTCCGGGCCAGCGGAACCTGAGAAGAACAGGTGTTGCTGGCCGATGAATTTGATGTGCTGATCGCTCAGGCTGTCATACTGGGTGCCCATATTTCACTCCACCGTCACGGATTTGGCTAGGTTGCGAGGCTGGTCTACATCGGTCCCTTTGGCGATGGCGGTATGATAGGCCAAAAGTTGTGCGGGCAGGGCATAGAGAATCGGTGTCAGAATCGGATCGACCTGCGGCAGGATAAGGCTCTGCCAAACCCCGTCGCCTGCCTCCTCAGCGCCAGCGGTATCGGTGATCAGCATGACTTTGCCGCCGCGCGCCATGACCTCTTGCATGTTCGAGACGGTCTTGTCGAAAAGCCCGTCACGCGGGGCCATCACAACAACAGGCATCTTCTTGTCGATCAGCGCGATTGGGCCGTGCTTCAGTTCTCCGGACGCATAAGCTTCGGCGTGTATATAACTGATTTCTTTTAGTTTAAGGGCACCTTCTAAGGCTAGGGGATACATCAGCCCGCGTCCCAGAAACAGCACGCTCTCAGCCTCGGCCAGGCGGCGCGCGGATTTCTTGAAATCTGCGTTGTTTTCAAACGCATGATTAAAGATGCCGGGCAAGGCGCGTAGCGATGAAAGCTTGTCGGCGAAATCCTCTGCACTGATGGCGCCGCGAGCGCGGGCCGCCTTGAGCGCCAGCAGCAAAAGCACCGTCAACTGGCAGGTGAAGGCCTTGGTCGAGGCGACGCCGATTTCGGTGCCGGCGTGGATCGGCAAGGCAAGATCGCTTTCGCGCGAGATCGAACTTTCGTCGACATTGACCACCGAGACGATCTTGTCGGCCTTGCCTTCGCAATAGCGCAGGGCGGCCAGCGTATCGGCCGTTTCGCCCGACTGGCTGACGAATAGAGCTGCAGTGCCGGGTTCGATTGGCGGTTCGCGATACCGGAACTCTGACGCTACATCGACTTCGACCGGCAGGTTTGCGATCTGTTCGAACCAGTATTTGGCAGTAAGGCAGGCGTAAGAGGCGGTACCGCAAGCCACCATCACCATCCGGTCGATCTTGCTGAAATCCAGCCCCTTGCCGGGCAGCACGATATCGGTGCCCTCTTTGTTGAGGTAGAAATTCAGTGCATTCGAGATCACCATCGGCTGCTCTGAGATTTCCTTGGACATGAAATGCTTGTGCCCGGCCTTGTCAACGCGGGCGCTGTCAATCTGGACGGTTTTGATCTCGCGATTGGCGATGTTGCCGTTGGAATCTGTCACCTCAAGGCTGGTGCGGGTGATCACCGCCATGTCGCCTTCTTCAAGATAGGTGATCTGGTTGGTTAGCGGGGCAAGCGCGATGGCATCCGAGCCTACGAACATCTCGCCATCGCCGTGCCCCACCGCCAGCGGACTGCCCTTGCGGGCGGCGATCAGCAGATCGGCCTCGCCATCGAACAGGAAACAGAGCGCATAGGCGCCTTCCAGCTTGGCGATGGTTTTGCGGGCGGCGTCGACTGGTGTCAGACCCTCTGAAAGGAAATACTGCACGGTCAGGGCTACGGTTTCGGTATCGGTGTCTGTTTCAAATCCAATCCCGTGGCTGGCCAGTTCTTCGCGCAGCTCGCGATAGTTTTCGATGATACCGTTATGGACCACGGCGACACGGCCCGCACGGTGGGGGTGGGCGTTCGAGACATTCGGCGCGCCGTGGGTGGCCCATCGGGTGTGGCCGATACCGGATTTGCCGGCGAGCGGCTCGTGTACCAGAAGATCGCTGAGATTGACCAGTTTGCCTACCGCGCGGCGGCGGTCGAGTTGATCGTTGTTTATGGTGGCGATTCCCGCGCTGTCATAGCCGCGATATTCAAGCCGTTTGAGCGCCTCAACCAAGGTCGGCGCGGCTTCGTGATGACTCAGTACCCCTACAATACCGCACATTATTCTGCCCCTTTATCGCGTTTTAGTTTCTTGTTTCGTAGTATTTCAAACAGCTTAACTGCAAATCCCGGCTTGTTGACCTGGCTGGCGCGTGCGACGGCCATCGCCCCCTCGGGCACGTCCTTGTTGATCACCGATCCCGACGCGGTCATGGCGTTGTCACCTACGTTCACCGGCGCAATTAGCATGGTGTTGGAGCCGATAAAGGCGTGTTTGCCCACGTCGGTGTGGTGTTTCATCACGCCGTCATAATTGCAGGTGATTGTTCCGGCGCCCACATTGGTGGCCTCGCCCAGATGGGCGTCGCCGATGTAACTCAGGTGATTGACCTTCGCCCCTTCGTCGATGATGGCATTCTTGATCTCGACAAAATTACCGATGCGGGTGTCTTCGGCCAGTTCGGTTCCGGGGCGCAGGCGAGCGTATGGCCCAACGGTGGACCCGCGCGAGACATGGCACCCCTCAAGATGCGAAAAGGCGCGGATGTGCGCACCGGATTCGACTGTCACACCGGCGCCGAAGACGACATTCTGTTCAATCACCGCATCGCGCCCGATCACAGTGTCATAAGCGAAATGTACGGTTTCAGGGGCCGGCATCGTGATGCCTTCTTCAAGCGCCTGCGCACGGGCACGTTCCTGAAAGGCAGCTTCGGCTGTTGCAAGTTCGGCTCGGGAATTGATGCCCATCGTCTCGGCTTCGTCACAGGCTATGGCCGTTGCTGAAAGCCCGCGGGAGCGCGCGATCTCAACGATATCGGTCAGGTAGAACTCGCCCGAGGCATTATCGTTGCCAACTGCGTCGATCAGCGCGAACAACTCTTTGGACTGCGCCGCGATCACGCCGGAATTGCAGAGCGTAATTGCGCGGGTGGCGTCATCGGCGTCCTTGAATTCGACAATCTTTTCCAGCGTGTCGCCTTGCATCACCAGACGGCCATAGCGCCCCGGATCGGCCGCGTCGAAGCCAAGCACCACCACGTCATGGCTCTTGCGGGCCTCGGCCATTCTGAGCAGCGTGGCTTCGCTGATAAAGGGCGTATCGCCGTAGAGCACGATGGCATCGCCGTCATGCTCTGCCAGTGCCGGGGCGGCCTGCGCCACCGCATGGGCCGTGCCCAGTTGCTCGGTCTGGCGGGCGATCTGGACATCTTCGTCATAGGCTTGCGCGGCTCTGGCCACGGCGTCGCCATCGTGGCCCACTACGACCACCGATGCATCCGGTTCAAGCACCTGACCCGCACGCATGGCATGCACCAGCATCGGGGCGCCGGCAATCTGATGCAGCACCTTGGCCTTGTCCGATTTCATGCGGGTGCCTTTTCCTGCCGCCAGGATGATCAGCGCTGTGCCCATGAGGTTTCTCTTTGTAATTACAATCCGCCCGTTTTATCCGGATACCAACCCGGCGCAAGGTCGTGCGGGATCAAACTAGGTTGCGGGATGTGACAGTGATGTGCAGAAAACCGCCTATCTTATTGAATTGAAGGGAAAACAAGGCTGATGCGAACAGTGGTTTTTGACCTGGACGGCACTTTAGCGGATACCAGCGGTGATCTGATCGCTGCCGCAAATGCCTGTTTTCAGGATATGGGCGTGGGCAATCAGCTTGATCCGGCCAGGGATGCGGGTACGGCGTTGCGGGGCGGGCGGGCAATGTTGCGTCTGGGGTTCGAGCGTCTGGGCCGGGCCGATGAAGAAGCCGATATTGACCGCTATTACCCAGTACTTCTGGACGCGTATGAGGGGGCGATTGATACGTATACCATGCTCTATCCCGGGGCGATGGACGCGGTTGAATTGCTGCGAAACGATGGCTATGCGGTGGCGATTTGCACCAACAAACCTGAATACTTGGCGCGCCTTCTGATGACCCGCTTGGGTGTGTTGGAGGCATTTGGCGCGCTGATCGGCGCCGACAGTCTGCCCACGCGAAAACCCGACCCGGAAACCTTGTTCGAGACGGTGCGGCGCGCAGGCGGGGACACCGGCCGGTGCCTGCTGGTGGGGGATACGGTGACTGATCGCGAAACCTCGCGCCGGGCCGGGGTGCCGTCGATTCTGGTCACCTTTGGGCCCAATGGCGAAGATGTTGCGGCCCTCGCGCCCGAGGCCATGATTGATGCTTACGATCAGCTCTCCGGGGTGGTGCGACGCCTGATTGGCTGAGCGCCGGATGCTCTGCATTCGTGAGGCAACTATTGTTTATGAAAATCGTAATGAGCTTACAGGAAACGTGATGCGGGGCGCGACGCAGCGGGTCAGGCATTGACCTGTCGGTAAGCTGGCCTCAGAAATATGTCATGACAGAAGTATTTTCAGGCAACTTCACCCAGCAGGAGCCGATTCCCGATGAGGGGATCAAAGCGGCGCTCGAGGTGATGCAGAGCGGGCGATTGCACCGCTATAATCTGCAACAGGACGAGGTCGGAGAAACCGGCCTGCTAGAGCAGGAATTCGCGGCCTATGTCGGGGCGAAATATGCTTTGGCCGTGGCCTCGGGCGGATATGCCTTGGCAACGGCGTTGCGCGCGGTGGGCGTCAAGCCGGGTGACAAGGTGCTTACCAATGCATTTACCCTGGCGCCGGTGCCGGGATCGATTGCCAGCATCGGTGCTGTGCCGGTTTTTGTGGGTGTCACCGAGGATCTCACAATCGATCTCGACGATCTGGCAGCCAGGGCAGGCCAATCCAAGGTGCTTATGCTGAGCCATATGCGCGGGCATCTGGCCGACATGGACCGGCTGATGGAGATCGCGGATGAGGCCGGGCTGATCGTGATCGAAGATTGCGCTCATACGATGGGAGCTGCGTGGAACGGACGGGCGTCGGGGCGCGACGGGCTGATCGGGTGCTATTCGACCCAGACCTATAAGCACATGAATTCCGGCGAGGGCGGGTTTTTTGTCACCGACGATGATGAGGTGATGGCGAGGGCAATCATCCTGTCGGGATCGTACATGCTCTATGGCCGCAACGGTACTGTGCCGCCGCCAGAGGTGTTCGAGCGGGTGAAATATGAGACCCCTAATGTTTCGGGCCGGATGGATCATCTGCGCGCAGCGATTCTGAGGCCGCAACTGCGCAAGCTGGATAGTCAGTGCGCGGCGTGGAATGCGCGTTACGAGGTTGTCGAGGATGGGCTGCGCGGTACGCCGGGTCTGACTGCGATTAACCGTCCCGAGGCAGAAACCTATGTCGGCTCGTCAATCCAGTTTCTGTTGCTGGACTGGAGCAATGAGGCCATCGACGAGGTATTGCAGCGTTGCAAATCCCGCGGCGTGGAGTTGAAGTGGTTCGGTGGGGCGGAGCCGTCGGGCTTTACCAGCCGCTACGACAGCTGGCGCTATGCCCCGTCCGAGCGCATGCCCAAGAGCGACCGTATCCTCAAAGGGATCATCGATATGCGCCTGCCGCTGACTTTCAGCCTTGACGATTGCGCCCTGATTGCGCGGATCATCCGGGCTGAGGTGGGCGCGGTATTTCAGGCGACCTGAAGCCGTTTCAAAACGCCTCATGATTTTGCGGGATTGACCCGACTCACTTTTGCATTCTATAAATGAACAACTGTTCAATAAAATGCTGAGGACGCGACGGATATGTTCAATGCCGTGATGCAATTCGATCTGGGTGAAGATGTGAACGCGCTACAGGAAATGGTGCATCGCTGGGCGCAGGAGCGGGTCAAGCCGATGGCGGCTGAGATCGATACCTCGAACACATTCCCGAACGCGCTTTGGGCCGAAATGGGCGAATTGGGCCTGCTGGGCATCACCGTGCCCGAGGAATTCGGCGGCGCGGGCATGTCATACTTGGCGCATGTGGTGGCGGTCGAGGAAATCGCGCGGGCCAGCGCCTCGGTATCGCTCAGCTACGGGGCGCATTCGAACCTGTGCGTCAACCAGATCAAGCTCAATGGCACCGATGAACAGCGGCACAAATACCTGCCGGGACTGATCTCGGGCGAAAATGTCGGCGCCCTTGCTATGTCCGAGGCGGGGGCGGGCAGCGATGTAGTCAGCATGAAGCTGAAAGCGGAGAAGCGGAACGATCACTATCGTTTGAGTGGTAACAAATACTGGATCACCAACGGGCCGGACGCGAGCACGCTGGTGGTTTACGCGAAAACAGACCCCGAAGCCGGATCGAAAGGCATCACCGCCTTCATCATCGAAAAATCCATGACCGGGTTTTCGACCAGCCCGCATTTCGACAAGCTGGGCATGCGGGGCAGCAACACCGCCGAACTGATCTTTGACGATGTCGAAGTGCCGTTTGAAAACGTGTTGGGTGAGGAAGGCAAGGGCGTGCGCGTGCTGATGTCAGGGCTGGACTACGAGCGCGTTGTGCTTGCCGGCATCGGCTTGGGGATCATGGCGGCCTGTCTGGATGAGGTCATGCCATATCTGGCCGAGCGCAAGCAGTTCGGCCAGCCGGTCGGGAATTTCCAGCTGATGCAGGGCAAGATCGCCGACATGTACACGGCGATGAACTCGGCGCGGGCCTATGTCTATGAGGTCGCCAAGGCCTGCGACCGGGGTGACGTGACCCGTCAGGACGCGGCGGCCTGCTGCCTTTATGCCTCCGAGCAGGGCATGACGCAGGCGCATCAGGCGGTGCAGGCGATGGGCGGGGCCGGGTTTCTGAATGACGCGCCGGTCGCACGCATCTTCCGCGATGCCAAGCTGATGGAGATCGGGGCGGGGACAAGTGAAATACGCCGCATGCTGGTAGGTCGCGAGTTGATGGGGGCGATGGGGTGAACGTGTTTCGTAAAGCTAAGTTTCCCTGTCCTGTTTGCGGACATTTGCTTGGCTATCTTGCCGTCGCAAGTGCTGCCGAACAACACCCGAGCTGGCTATTGTCGCGAGGTCGAATAATAGACTGCCCAAACTGTGAGAGCGATCTGAAAGCCGAATTGCCCTACGCAGTAGTCATCTCTCTGATCTTGTTTGCAGTAATGATTGCAAGTGGGTTCTTATCGTCTGAAATCACGCGATTGGTTGTGCCGTTATGCATCGGGTCAGAAGTCTGGACCGGAGAAATTTTGGGTGCCACGGTCTCAATTGCCTGTTTTATAACGTTTTTTACCGCAACTTTTCTTCCAACCACGGTTCTACTTCTAAGGTCATCAATTCGGCTGCGGCAAGTCTGTGGAGTTACGGGGTAAATGCTGGAACAAGCCGCATCATACGAAGCGCTGAGCGACGGGTTTCAATGGAACCTGCCTGCGCGGCTGAACATGGCGGCGCAGGTCTGTGACGACTGGGCGGCGCGCGACCCGGACCGGGTGGCGATCATTGATCTGACGGACGGGCGGCGGGATGTCTCTTACGCCGAGCTGCGGCGACTTTCAGATGGGCTGGCGCATGCGCTTGTGGCGCGCGGTGTCAAGCGCGGCGACCGGGTGGGGGTGCTGCGCTCGCAAGGTGTGTGGACGGCGGCGGCGCATATCGCGATCTGGAAGATCGGGGCGATTTCGATCCCGCTCTTCAAACTTTTCATGCGCGACGCGTTGCTGAGCCGGGTCGCGGATGCGGGTGCCGATCTGATCATCACCGACACGCAGGGTGCGGCGCTGCTGGACGGGCAGACAGCGCTTTTTCCCGAGGATATGGACCTGAGCGACGCTCCGTTCGAGACCGCCGAGACCGGGCCGGAAACACCAGCGGTTCTGATCTACACCAGCGGCACCACCGGCAGCGCCAAGGGCGCGCTGCACGGTCACCGGGTGCTGACAGGGCATCTGCCCGGCGTGGAACTGCCGCATGATTTTCTGGGGCAGGAGGGCGATTGCCTCTGGACCCCGGCGGACTGGGCGTGGATCGGTGGGCTCTTTAACATCCTGATGCCAGGGCTCGCGCTCGGCGTGCCGGTGGTGGCTGCGCGAATGACGAAATTCAATGTCGAGGAGTGCAGTGCGATCATTCGCGAGGCCAGCGTGCGGAACATCTTCTTTCCGCCCACTGCACTCAGGATGCTCAAGGCGGCAGATGCCACGATCGACGGTCTGCGCACGGTGGCCAGTGGCGGAGAGCCGTTGGGTGCGGAAATGCTGGATTGGGGTCGGGGGGCCTTTGGGCTGACGATCAACGAATTCTATGGCCAGACCGAATGCAATCTGGTGGCCTGTAGTTCTCAAACGCTTTTCGACCCGAAACCCGGTTGTATCGGGCGTGTCGTGCCGGGACACGAGGTGGCTGTGCTGGACGTGGAGGGAAGGCCAACGGAAGGCGAGGGCGATGTGGCGGTCAAACGCGGCTCGGCCTCAATGATGCTGGAATACTGGAACCGCCCGGAACAGACGGCAGAGAAGTTCAAAGGCGACTGGATGCTGACGGGCGATCGCGGCATCTGGGAGGGTGAATATCTGCGCTTCGTGGGTCGAGAGGATGATGTGATTACCTCCGCCGGATACCGCATTGGTCCCGCAGAGGTGGAGGACTGCCTGCTGCAACACCCGGCGGTGGGGACCGTGGGCGTGGTTGGCAAGCCCGACGCATTGCGCACCGAGGTGGTCAAGGCTTACGTGGTCACAAAGCCCGGGGTCGAACCGTCTGGCGATCTTGCGACCGCGCTGCAGGATTTCGTCAAGGAGAGACTTGCAAGATACTCATATCCAAGGGAAATCGGATTTCTGGATGCCTTGCCGATGACCGTCACCGGCAAGGTGATACGCCGCGAGTTGAAGGCTATGGCAGCGGCGGAAACAGGGGCAGGACAATGACGGTTGATACCTCTGCGATGGTTCTGGATCGGGCCGTGGAAGGGCCTGATCCAATGAGATGCAACTCAGAATTTATGCACGTAGGCGACACCAAAGATCCACGGGTCGATCTTGGCCTTGCCGATATTGATGCCGTTGAGTTTGACATCGGATTCGATGTCGATCCAGCGCAGATCGGCGCGCAACGACCCCTTGGCGCTGATTTCATAGTCGAGCCCTGCATGCAGGGCGACACCCCAGGAATCGTCCAGGCTGAGCGTGCTGCCAGCAAGCGGGCCAACGGCCTTGTCCTCGGTGAAAGTGGTGTAGTTGATGCCTGCACCAATGAAGGGTGTGACGGGCGAGTTGTTGGTGAAGTGGTATTGCAGCGACAACGTAGGCGGCAGATGCTTGACCTCGCCGATCTTGGTGCCGCCGCTTTTGATGTCATGCTCGAACGGCCAGGCCGCAAGCAGTTCGATGCCGAGATTATCGGCGATGAAATATTCGCCGGTGATGGTCAGGCTGTAACCGTCCTGGACATCAATCGGGGTTGGTCCGGCAAGGACGCCGTTGTTACTAGTGGGAAAGACGCCTGCGACGCCGAGGCCGACGGTGATGTCGCCCTGAGATTGGGCGAGGACGGGTGCCGCAGAGCAGGCCAGCGCGGCGGCGAGGGTGAGTGTGGTGAGTTTCGTTTTCATCATTCCATTCCTTATCGAATGGCCCCGGAATATGCCGCAGTGCGGCAATCAGCTTTGATGTGTGTCAATTTGCAGAGCAATTCGCCTGATGATGCCTTTCTGCAACGCAGCGAGCCAGGCAATGATCATGTGTGAGGAAATATGAGAATAAAATCGCAGGCGATCCCGTCATCTGAGAGCTTTCAGGCCAATCGCCAGGGGCACCTGGAGGCTTTGGCTATTGTCGAAGAGGCGGCGGCACAGGCGGCCATCGGTGGTGGCGAGGCGTCGCGCGAGCGCCATCTGAGTCGAGGCAAGATGTTGCCGCGCAACCGCGTGGCGGGGCTTTTGGATCCGGGTTCGGCCTTTCTCGAGGTGGGTGCGACGGCGGCACATGGCATGTATGACGGTGCCGCCCCCTGTGCGGGTGTGATTGCCGGGATTGGCCGGGTGATGGGCGTTGAGTGCATGATCGTCTGCAATGATGCCACCGTGAAGGGCGGCACATATTATCCGATGACGGTCAAGAAACACCTGCGCGCACAGGAGATTGCCGAGGAGTGCCATCTGCCCTGCATCTATCTGGTCGATAGCGGCGGAGCGAACCTGCCCAATCAGGATGAGGTCTTTCCCGACCGCGATCACTTTGGCCGGATTTTCTATAATCAGGCGCAGATGAGCGCGAAGGGAATTCCGCAGATTGCCGTTGTCATGGGCTCGTGTACCGCGGGCGGCGCCTATGTGCCGGCCATGTCCGACGTCACGATTATCGTCAAAGATCAGGGCACGATTTTTCTGGCTGGCCCACCCTTGGTAAAGGCCGCGACGGGCGAGGAAGTGACGTCTGAGGATCTGGGCGGCGGCGACGTGCATACGCGGCTTTCCGGCGTGGCTGATTATTTGGCGGAAGATGATGCCCATGCGTTGGCGCTGGCGCGCCGTGCGGTGGGCAACCTGAACCGCTCCAAATCTGCGACGGTCAACTGGGCCACGCCGGAAGAGCCTGCCTATGACCCCGAGGAACTGTTGGGCGTCGTGCCTGCCGATCTGCGCACGCCCTACGACATTCGCGAGGTGATTGCGCGTCTGGTTGATGGGTCGCGCTTTGACGAGTTCAAGGCAAGGTTTGGCGAGACACTTGTATGCGGCTTCGCCCACCTGAAAGGCTGTCCGGTGGGGATTATCGCCAACAACGGTGTGCTCTTTTCCGAGGCGGCACAGAAGGGGGCACATTTTGTCGAACTGTGCAGTCAGCGCAATATTCCGCTGTTATTTCTTCAGAATATCACCGGCTTCATGGTTGGACGGAAATACGAGAATGAGGGTATTGCCCGGCATGGTGCCAAGATGGTGACAGCGGTGGCGACGACGAACGTGCCCAAGGTCACGATGGTTGTCGGCGGATCGTTCGGCGCCGGGAATTATGGAATGTCGGGCCGCGCCTATCAGCCGCGTTTCATGTGGAGCTGGCCGAATTCACGCATTTCCGTCATGGGCGGCGAACAGGCGGCAGGGGTGTTGGCAACCGTCAAACGCGATGCGATTGAACGCAAGGGCGGCAGCTGGTCCGCCGAGGAAGAGGCAGAGTTCAAGCGCCCGACGATTGAGATGTTCGAGCGCCAGTCGCATCCTCTCTACGCCTCGGCGCGGCTATGGGATGACGGTATCGTGGACCCGCGCAAATCGCGCGATGTGCTGGCGCTGTCACTGAGTGCCGCACTTTGTGCACCGATTGAAGAGACACGCTTTGGCGTGTTCCGCATGTGACGACAAACCATAGCGTCGCCTGCCGCCGTGCTTGGCGCTGAATGGGAATTTGGGACAAGATGAAGCTAGGGGTCATCGCTGCTTTTGGATGATGGAAAGAGGCCGGGATGTTTGACAAGATATTGATAGCGAACCGGGGTGAGATTGCCTGCCGGGTCATGGAAACTGCCCACAAGACGGGGGTACGCACGGTCGCGGTGTATTCCGATGCCGATAGCGCCGCGCGCCACGTGATGCTGGCGGATGAGGCTGTGCATATCGGGGCATCGGCGCCTGCGGAAAGCTATCTGAAGGGCGATGTGATCATTCAGGCGGCGCTGGATACAGGCGCGCAGGCAATCCATCCGGGCTATGGGTTCCTGTCCGAGAACCCGGATTTCGTCGAGGCGGTGGAAAAGGCCGGGCTGGTATTCATCGGCCCGTCAGCTAGCGCGATCCGTGCGATGGGCCTGAAGGACGCGGCCAAGGCGCTGATGGAAGAGGCGGGCGTGCCCGTCGTGCCCGGCTATCATGGTGACAATCAGGACGCGGCGCATCTGGCGGCCGAAGCTGGCAAGATCGGCTACCCAGTGCTCATAAAGGCCGTTGCGGGCGGCGGCGGTAAAGGTATGCGGCTGGTTGAGCAGCCCAAGGATTTCGCCGATGGGCTGGAAAGTGCGCGCAGTGAGGCCGCCAAGGCGTTTGGCAATGATGCGGTGCTGATCGAGAAATTCGTCGAAAAGCCGCGCCATATCGAGCTTCAGGTCTTTGGCGACGGCACTCGCGCGGTACATCTTTTTGAACGCGATTGTTCGCTGCAGCGCCGCCATCAGAAGGTGATCGAAGAAGCCCCCGCGCCGGGCATGACTGAAGAGGTGCGCATAGCAATGGGCCAGGCGGCGGTGCGCGCGGCCGAGGCGATTGGCTATGCCGGTGCCGGAACGGTGGAATTTATCGTGGACGGCTCGGATGGTCTGCGCCCCGACGGGTTCTGGTTCATGGAGATGAACACGCGGTTGCAGGTCGAGCATCCGGTGACCGAGGCAATCACCGGTGTCGATCTGGTGGAATGGCAATTGCGTGTTGCCAGTGGCGAGGCGCTGCCCGCGACACAGGAAGATCTGACGATCAACGGCCATTCCTTTGAGGCCCGGCTTTATGCCGAGGACGTGCCCAAGGGTTTTCTACCCGCAACCGGGACGCTGGCGCATCTGAAATTCCCCGAAGGTGCCCGCGCTGATACCGGCGTAGGTAGCGGTGACGAGATCAGCCCTTTCTATGATCCGATGATTGCGAAGCTGACCACCCACGGGCCAACGCGGGCAGTGGCGCTGCGGCGGCTTTCGACGGCGCTGGCAGAGTGTCAGGTGGCCGGAACTGTCACCAACCTCAGTTTTCTGGGGGCGTTGGCCGATCATCAGGGTTTTGCGGCAGGCGAGGTCGATACCGGCCTGATCGCGCGGGATCTCGATATGTTGGTGAAAGAACCGGTGCCGGGCCCGCCCGAGATCGCGCTGGCGGGGCTTGCGGCGTCGGGCGTGCTGGATCTTGCCGGAGCAGAGACGGGCTTTGCCCTTTGGGCTCCTGTCGGGCGCCTGCAGGCGTTGCGGCATGGTGGGGATACCTACGAGATGCGGATCAGGACCTTGTCGCGTGACGCTCATGACATCGTGCTGTACGATCAGGTGATCGAGGCCCGCAGGATCGGCGGTCGCTGGCAGGTTGCGGACAATGTCGCGCCCGAAACGGTGGTGAAAGATGGCCAGGTCACGGTGTTTGCGCAATATGGGCTGAGTTTTGAAATTGTCGATCCGCTGGATCGCGACAGCACCGCCGCAGGTGATGCCGCCGTGATCGAAGCGCCAATGCCGGGTTTGGTGAAATCGATCGAGGCAAGACCCGGACAGCGGGTGGTGCAAGGGGACCGCTTGGCCGTATTGGAGGCGATGAAAATGGAGCACAGCCTGCTGGCCGCGCGGGATGGTATCGTTGCCGAAGTGCTGGTGGCAGAGGGCGATCAGGTGACCGCAGGCGCGGCCCTGGTGCGGTTGGAAGAAGAGGCCGAGGCAGCGTAATGTCCGATGCCGGTGCAGAGCTGATCCTGACAGGCTACGACCACAGCGTTTACACACGCAGTGTTCGGATTGCTCTGGCCGAGAAGGGCCAGCACTATACCTACGTGGAACGTAACCCCTTTGACCCGTCGGATCTTCTGGACCTGATGCTGGTTCATCCCTTCGGGCGGGTCCCGGTGCTGAGTGACGATGGTTTTCGCGTGTACGAAACATCTGCCATTCTGGCGTATGTCGACGCCGCGTTTGAAGGGCCGTCGCTTACCCCGAGTGAGATACGAAAAGCCGCGCGGATGCAGCAGGTGATTTCCCTTACAGACAGCTATGTGTACCAACCTCATGTACGGCAGGCATTTTCGCACGGTGTCTACCGGCCGCTAATGGCAGAGTCGGCAGATACCGGTACGCTCAGGGCCGGTTTGGACGCCGCCCCGCGGGTGCTGGATGCGCTCGAGGAAATCGCGAGAGAAGGGCTGACCTTGTGTCCGGAACAGATGTGCCTCGCGTCATGTCATCTCTACCCGATGCTGGACTATTTCGACATGGTGCCCGAGGGACGCGAGTTACTGTCGCGGCGTGACGCGCTGAGCACCTGGATGCATTGGATGGGCCGGCGCGCCTCGGTGGTTGAAACCCGGCCCCAGCTTACCGCAACAGGAGGTACCGTATGATTCGCTTGCATCATGTCCCGTTCTCACGCTCGTTTCGGGTGCTGTGGCTGCTGGAGGAGCTGGGCCTTGATTATGAGGTCGCCCATTATTCCATTCGCGATGGCAGCTTGCGCGATCCGGCTTTTCTGGCAATATCTCCCGCCGGGCGGGTGCCCGCGCTTGAGCTGAACGGAGATATTCTGTTCGAAAGCGGCGCGATCCTGCAGACGCTGTGCGAGCAATATGCCGATGCCGGGTTGGCCCCCGTGGGGCGGGGCGCAGAACGCGCGCGATATCTGGAGCTGTTGGGCTATGCCGAGACCATGGCGAGCCTGATTGAAAACCTGAACCTGCAACGTGTTTTCCTGCGCGATCCGTCTCAGGCCTCGCCGACCGTCATCAAATTGACGACCGGGCGCTTGAAAGTATCGCTCGCGGGCCTGGAGACCTTGCTGGGAGATCAGGATTTCCTGCTTGGGGCCGGGTTTTCCTCGGCGGATGTGATGATGGGGTTCAACCTTTTTGCGGCGCCGTATTACGTGAAGATGGAGGCGTTTCCAAAGCTGCATTCCTATCGTGACCGGTTAGCGCAACGACCAGCCTATGTCCGGGCGCGGGCCCGGGACGGCGCACAGGATTTCTACGTTAAGGATTTCTATCCGGTGCCGGAGGCGTGAGATGGGCGATTTTGTAGAGATATTCGAAGTGGGGCCGCGCGACGGGCTGCAAAACGAAAAGCGCCAGATCCCGACGGCGGAAAAAATCGCGCTGGTCGATTGCCTGAGCCGCGCCGGGTTCCGCCGGATTGAAGTGGCAAGTTTTGTCAGTCCGAAATGGGTGCCACAGATGGCCGATTCAGCCAAGGTTCTCGCTGGTATCACACGGGCTGACGGTGTGCGCTATGCGGCACTGACGCCGAATTTGCGCGGGTTTGAGGGCGCGGTGGCAGCGCGGGCCGATGAGGTGGCGATCTTTGGGTCGGCCTCGGAAGGGTTTTCGCGCGCCAACATAAATGCGTCCATTGCCGAGAGCCTGGAGCGGTTTGCGCCGGTGGTTGCTGCGGCAAAGACGGCGGAGATGCCGGTGCGGGGCTACGTCTCGTGCGTCAGCGATTGTCCGTACGATGGGCCGACCGATCCGGCACGGGTGGCGTGGGTGGCCGGGCAGCTCTTCGAGATGGGTTGCTACGAGATTTCGCTGGGTGACACGATCGGGCAGGGTACGCCCGAGCGGATCGAGGCAATGCTGGCAGCTGTGGCGGACGTGGTTCCGGTAGCGCAGCTTGCCGGGCATTATCATGATACGAGCGGTCGGGCTTTGGCCAACATCGAGGTATCTTTGGCGTACGGCGTGCGGGTGTTTGATGCGGCTGTGGGCGGGTTGGGCGGGTGTCCCTACGCGCCCGGAGCCGCTGGAAACGTCGCGACCGAGGCCGTGCATGTGCGGGCGACCGAACTGGGCTATGAAACCGGATTAGACGCCGAAATACTGCATGACGCTGCAGATATGGCGCGCGCCATGCGGCGGGGCTGAAGGAGCCAAAGGATGTATGAGACACTGACTATAGAAACGGATCTGCGGGGCGTTGCGACGCTGTGGCTGAACCGGCCCGAAAAGCACAATGCGCTGTCGGCGCAAATGATTGCAGAGCTGACCCAAGCGGCGTCGGATCTGACGGCAGATGAAAGCGTGCGCGTGGTAGTGTTGGCGGCGCGCGGCAAATCATTCTGCGCCGGCGGTGATCTGGGCTGGATGCGCGAGCAGTTCGATGCCACGCCGGAGACCCGCGCGGTTGAAGCGACCAAGCTGGCGATGATGTTGAATGCGCTCAATACGCTGCCCAAGCCGCTGATCGGGCGCGTGCATGGAAATGCCTTTGGTGGTGGTGTCGGCATGGCCAGTGTCTGCGATGTCGTGATCGGGGCAGACCATATCCGGATGGGCCTTACCGAGACCAGGCTGGGTCTGATCCCGGCTACCATCGGCCCGTATGTTTGCGCTCGGATGGGCGAAGCCAAGGCACGACGGGTGTTTATGTCGGGACGGTTGTTCGGGGCGACCGAGGCGTTAGGTCTGAACCTATTGGCCCGTGTCGTGCCCGAGGCTGATCTGGATGCTGCGATTGAAGCAGAAGCTGCGCCCTATCTGGCCTGTGCCCCGGGGGCCGTGAGCCGTGCCAAGGCGCTTTTGCGCGCGTTTGGGCCGAAGATCGACGAGGATGTCATCGCCCATTCCATTGCCGAGTTGAGCGCCTGCTGGGCCGGGGATGAAGCACCCGAGGGCATCGGTGCTTTTTTTGACAAGCGCAAACCCGGATGGGCGCCCGGAGAATAGGCGCCGCGCACCCAAGGGCATTTTAGCCACTCGACCAAGATTAACCCGTCCTTAACCATAATGCCTTTGACATGCGGGGATGGCGGCACCTACTGATCACGAAATCGAGAGAATTATTCACGGAGTAGTGATCATGGTACGAGTTCTGGCGCGCGCGCTTTTGTCTTTCGGTGTTATTTCAGCACTTTATGTGACTTCAGCTACGGCAGAGGAACGTGTCGGCGCATACTCGTTTGGTGGTGCCGTCAAAACCGACCTGCGCTATTCCGAACAGATGTTCGACCGGCAGGATCATGTCACCGACAAGATCGCCGTTGCACTCAGAGCTCGTCAGTCCGGCGCGCTTGACCCGCAGAGCTTTTACTTTGGCGGGCGGCTGGTGCTGACCTATATTGCGGAGAAATCGAACACAGCGGGCAAGTTTCCGATCCTGTCACGACTGCCGCCGACTCATACCTCGGGTAAGTCCGATTCCTATGGCGTGCTCAATGAAGCGTCACTGAATGCGACCATCACACTACCCTGGGTCACGGCGTTTGCGCAGGGTGAATATACCGAGGTGGAATATCCCGGTCAGGACGACCTGCAGCTGAGGAAATACTGGGTAACCGTCGGTGATCTGGACCACTCGCCCTTCTACGTGGGCGTCGGGCGCAAAACTGTGAATTTTGGTAATTTCGCCACCTACGCCCCATTCACTCATAACCATAGCAGTCACTATTTCTGGTCACAGACCGACGATCCGCTGCTGGAGGTGGGGTATATCACCAACAAGACGCAGATTGCCTTTTCGCTCATTCCGGAACATCGCGGGCTGCGGGTGATCAGCAGCCCCGACAATGACGGTGATCTGTCGAATTTCGCGATAAACGGGTCGCACCGGTTTGATCTGCAGGGCGCTCGCAGCCTGACTGTTGGCGGTGGATATCTGCGCGGCACCATCTATGACAGCACCATCGCGCATCATCCACCCGGTGTCGGGATCAACCGCTCGTGGAACAATGCTTACAACATCAACGCAATCTACAGCGCCTCGAACTACGATATCATGGCCGAGTTCACCCAGACAGCGGACCGCTGGCCTGCGACCGGCCACAAGGTCTCGGCCACGACATTGCAGGCGCGCTACAGATCGAAAATCCTCGGCAAGCCGGCAGTTTAATCGGTAAGCGCCAGCCGTGGCGTGCAAGGCAATGACGGGTTCGAGTGGGAGCGGATGGAGCAGGTAATCTTTGGGCTAGAGGTCGAACCAACGCCGCATGTGAAGCTGGGAGCAGAATATATGTACAATGCCGGTTTCGTGCCGCTGATCTTACCCACCATAACCGGTGATCGCAGCGTTGAATCCCATACCTTTATTGTCGGTGCGGAACTGACTTTCTAACCGATGATCAGTTTGGCCGTCATCGCCGGGTGATGGGCGCAGAAATAATCGCCGGTCCACTCTTCGGTCACGGTTAGTTCGACGCTCTGGCCCTTTTCCAGCGTCCCGGTATCCCAACTGCCATCGTCGGCAGTGGCGGTATGGGGCGCGAGGTCATGGTTGGTGAACCTTATCTGATCCCCGGGCTTCACCGCTAATGTCTCGGGCTCATACACAAAGTTGCGAATGCTGACCTCGCGGAGCTCGCCCTGAGCGGCGATTGGCCCCGGGGACAAAGGAATGAGGGCACCTCCCAGTGCCCCCCTGACAAATGTACGACGATCCATAGTTATTGAACCGCCTTGACCATCATTTCGGCATGGCCTTCATGCGCCTTGAAGATCTCAAGCCCCTGCTCAAAAAGCGCTTTGACCTCGGGATGGTCAATATTGGGAATAAAGGCGGTTTCGACCAGGTTGTTGACCGCTTGATGATAGCCCAGCTCGTTTTCGGCGTAGGCGCGGTCAAATTCGGCGCCGCGCAGCTGTGACAGCCGGTTGATGATCTCTTCCGAGTCGCTCGCAAGTTTTTGCGACAGGAAGTTATCCTGGGCTTCGGCGCCCAGCTTTGCCAGCAGCTCAAGGGCGGCAGCATTTACGGCCTCGTGGTCCCGGATCATGGTTTTGGCAAATTCGTGGATCTCGGGCGTGGTGCTGATGGCGAGCGCGAGGTGGGCGTAACGGATGTCGATCGTGTCGGCAACATAAGCCACATGGGCAATTTCAGTATCGCTCAGTTGCGCGGGGTCATTTGCAAATGCCGGGGTGCTGATGGCAAGCATCAGGGTGGCAGCGAGCAGGCTTTTCATGAGGTTCTCCCATTTGAATTGGTTTCGATGTTTCAAATAGAGAGCAGGTGGGCTGAACTTTGAATGGCGTAAAGTTCAGAATTCATGCCCATTCGTTCAAACGCATGGACCTGATAGGAAATTTCTGTACATTTAGGCCATGACCGATTTGCTAAGCGATATCCTGATGCGCCTGTCCATGAAGGGGACGCTGTATTTCCGTGCGTCTTTCCGACCACCTTGGGGGGTTCGGGTGCCAAGCTATTCCAACGTGGCGCGGTTTCATTTTGTGCATCGCGGCGAATGCATGATCAGGCATGAAAAGGGCGGTGATCCCTTGCGTCTGGCGCAGGGGGATCTGGTGATCATTCCGGGGGGCGCGGGCCATTCGCTCTATTGTCAGCCGGAAACCGAACTTGATGCGCTACCACTTGAGACGGTGCTGGAGCGCGCGGGCTACGACGGAGAGGGCGTGTTGTTTTATCCTGGGGACGACAAGCTGGAAGACAGGGAAACGCAGTTGATCTGCGGGCATTTTTCCATAGCCGAAGGCCAAGAACATCCGATTTTCGACCGATTGCCGCCTTTCGTGCATATCCCTGATTACGGCGCGCAGGCAGGGCAGTGGATGGAGGCAACGCTACGCATGATCGGGGCCGAGACCGGCGCGCAGGCGATGGGGGCCAACCTGATCGCGCTAAAGCTTTCCGAAACGATATTTGCCCAGGCGATTCGGGCTTTCCTGTCCAGCCCTGAGGCCGAGGGCGTCGGGCTGTCGGGTTTTGTCGACCCGCAACTGGCGCGGGCGCTGCGAATGATCCATGCGGACCCGTCGCATGGCTGGACGCTGGATATGCTTGCGCGTGAGGCGGGGATGTCGCGCACCGGGTTCGCGGTTCGGTTCTCGGACAAGGTGGGCATGCCGCCGCTGCAATATGTGACCTATTGGCGAATGCAACTGGCCTGTCAGGCGCTGCGCGAAACCGGCCGGTCGGTGGCTGAAGTAGCGGCCGAGGTCGGCTATAGTTCGGAATCCGGATTTTCGCGGGTATTCAAGAAGGAAAAGGGCCTGCCGCCCGCGAAGTATCGCGCGGCAATGGCAGCGGCCTGAGCAATCATTGGCATATGACGCCCTGAGACGTGTGATTGCCAGTCGCGGCAGGTGGGCTGATGATCGCCCGGCGCTCTTCGCGCCTGCTTCCGCGCCGGGCACATCTCGAACGACGGACCAGTGCCAAAGTTGACCGAACATGGTTTCGTCCAAAACAGAATTGTCCTAGCATTCCGCCCATGCGAATACACTGAAAGGACGCAGCCATGTCTTTGCCGACGACCTGTATCGGGGCCTATCCCAAACCTGACTACGTGCCGATCTCGGATTGGTTTCAGGTACGGTGCGACGATGATGACTATGGCGACAAGGTGCTGCGCAACTGGACCGAGAACAGCGAAAAGGACATTGTGGCCCTTCTGGACAGGGCCACAGTTGAGGCGGTCGAAGACCAGATCGCCTGTGGCATCGATGTGCCAACCGACGGTGAGCAGCGGCGCGAAAACTACGTGCATTACCAGTGCCGGCACTTCGAGGGGTTCGACTTCGAGAACCTGACCGAGACCGTTCAGCGCAACGGCGCGTATAAATCCGAGCTTCCCACGATCCGTGCGCCGATACGGGCCACCGACACTTCAACACTTGTGCGCGATTGGCAGGTTGCTGAGAAAGCCGCCGGCAGACCGGTCAAGATCACCGTGCCGGGGCCGATGACGATTTCCGACACCACCGCGGATGCCTATTACAATGATGCCCCGAAACTGGCGCGTGACCTGGCGGATGCGCTTAACGGGCAGATCAGGGCGCTGGCCGAGGCGGGTTGCCGGAACATACAGGTCGATGAACCGATCTTCGCCCGCAAGCCCGACGAGGCGCTGGCCTATGGTACAGAAACGCTGGAACGGTGTTTTCATGGCCTGCCCGACGAGGTAACGCGGGTCGTTCACATGTGCTGCGGCTATCCATCCTATCTCGATCAGGACGACTATCCCAAGGCAGACCAGGGATCATATCAGCAGATCGCAGAGGCGGTCGATGGCATCGCCGATCAGATCTCGATCGAGGATGCGCACCGTCACAACCCCACGCACCTCTTTCCGCAATTCCAGAAATCAAAGCTGATCGTGGGTTTCGTCACCGTCGCTTCGAGCCGGGTCGAGCCGGTCGAGGAAATCCGCGCACGTATGATCGAGGTGATGCAACATATGCCCGTGGAACGGCTAATCGCGGCGCCCGATTGCGGGCTGGGTTTTCTGGGGCGGGACCTGGCGATGCAAAAGCTCAAAAATCTGTCCGAGGCGGCCCAATCCGTCTGATGCTTCGCCGCGATGCTGCACGACAGCAAAGCTTTGAATTTCGGTGCTGTTAAAATGCTTTGGTCAGGTTGACCCCACCTTGGGGCACGGGTAAACCCGAATGTAGTCATAAAGAGCCATCTGAATGCGTGACAATTCATGCGCATGAAAGGAGCCACCACGTGGAAGAGATGCTAAGGGAATACCTTCCCATTCTCGTTTTCCTGGCCATCGCCATCGGTCTCGGAATTGTTCTGATCCTCGCCGCTGTCGTATTGGCCGTTCGCAACCCCGATCCCGAGAAAGTCAGCGCCTACGAATGTGGCTTCAATGCCTTTGATGATGCTCGGATGAAATTCGACGTGCGCTTCTACCTGGTCTGTATCCTTTTCATCATTTTCGACCTTGAGATCGCGATGCTGTTTCCCTGGGCCGTAGCCTTCAAGGATATCAGCATGGTGGCGTTCTGGTCGATGATGGTTTTCCTCGCGGTTCTGACCGCCGGATTTGCCTATGAGTGGCGCAAAGGAGCGATGGAATGGGATTAGCAACCGGCGCCAACACCGCGGGCGGCGACCGCGAATTCGCCACGCAGGAACTGAACAGGGATTTGCAGGACAAGGGGTTCCTGCTGACCACCTCCGAGGACATCGTGAACTGGGCGCGAACCGGAAGCTTGCACTGGATGACATTCGGTCTGGCCTGCTGCGCGGTCGAGATGATGCACACCGCCATGCCGCGCTATGACGTGGAGCGCTTTGGCTTTGCCCCGCGCGCCTCCCCGCGCCAGTCGGATGTGATGATCGTTGCCGGAACGCTGACCAACAAGATGGCCCCCGCTTTGCGCAAGGTCTATGACCAGATGCCCGAGCCGCGCTACGTGATCTCGATGGGCAGCTGCGCCAATGGCGGCGGCTATTACCATTACAGCTATTCCGTGGTGCGCGGCTGTGACCGGGTTGTGCCGGTCGATATCTACGTGCCTGGCTGCCCGCCCACCGCCGAGGCGCTGGTCTATGGCATCATGGCTTTGCAACGCAAAATCCGCCGTACCGGGACCATCGTGCGATGAGCAGTGCGGTTGTCAGAAGGTGGGAAGCCACCGTGGCAAGGGATGATCTGACCGCCTGCGTTGAGACTTTTCGTGAACGCGTGCTGCCCAACATGCGCGCGATCGACGGGTTCCGCGACGCTACCTTTCTGGCAAGACGTGACGAAGATCCTGCGCATCTGATCGTGCTGACCAAATGGCGGGACATGGCCGCGGTGGTTGCTTTTGCAGGTGATCAGGCCGCGAAAGCCGTGGTGCCGGATTTCATGGCGGGCTTTTTCAAGACCCAAGATGCCGAGGCCACGTTTTACGACCAGATTCTCCGGGAGGAAGGCGATGAGTGACGCGCTGAACGAACTTGGCACCCATATCGAGACCAAACGCACCGATTGCGTGCTGGGTTGGAGCGTCGCCCATGACGAGCTGACCGTCGATGTGGCGCTTTCGAATATCGTGGGTTTGGTCGAGTTTCTGAAATCCGATCAGACCTGCAAGTTCTCGACCCTGGTGGATATCACCGCCGTAGACTACCCCGAGCGGGCCAAGCGGTTCGACGTGGTCTATCACTTCCTCAGCATGTACCAGAACCAGCGCATCCGCCTGCGTATCGCCGTGCGCGAAGAGGATATGGTGCCGTCGATCACCGAGGTGCATCCCTCGGCCAACTGGTTCGAGCGCGAAGTTTTCGACATGTACGGCATCCTGTTTTCCGGCCACCCGGACCTGCGCCGCATCCTCACCGATTACGGCTTTCGCGGCTATCCGCTGCGCAAGGATTTCCCGACCACAGGCTACACCGAAGTGCGCTATGACGAAGAGCAAAAGCGCGTGGTCTATGAGCCCGTCAGCCTCGTGCAGGAATACCGCCAGTTCGATTTCATGTCTCCGTGGGAGGGGGCCGAATACATCCTGCCCGGTGATGAAAAGCAGGAGGAGGCGAAATGATCCCGTTTCTGACTGAGATTGCGGAATTCATCGTTGCTTTGCTGATGCTTGCAGCAACACAGCCCTTTTTAAAAAAATCTGTAGATGTCTCATGCTGTGTCATCCCGTTGCATGGCGTAGCTAAACCGTCGCATATTACCGGGAGGCTCGCGAAATGATGGACGGCTCCACCAACGCTCGCGGCTATGAAGACGCCCAGACCGGCGAGCAGCAGATCCGCAATTTCAACATCAACTTCGGGCCTCAGCACCCGGCGGCGCATGGCGTGCTGCGGTTGGTGCTGGAGCTGGACGGCGAGATTGTCGAGCGCTGCGACCCGCATATCGGTCTGCTGCATCGCGGCACCGAAAAGCTGATGGAAAGCCGCACCTATCTGCAGAACCTGCCCTATTTCGACCGGCTGGATTACGTGGCCCCGATGAACCAGGAACATGCCTGGTGTCTGGCCATCGAAAAACTGACGGGCACCGAGGTGCCGCGCCGGGGCAGCCTGATCCGGGTGCTGTACTCGGAAATCGGCCGTATTCTGAACCACCTGCTGAACGTGACCACACAGGCGATGGATGTGGGCGCGCTGACCCCGCCGCTCTGGGGCTTCGAAGAGCGTGAAAAGCTGATGGTCTTCTATGAACGCGCATGCGGGGCACGGCTGCATGCGGCCTATTTCCGCCCCGGTGGCGTGCATCAGGACCTGCCGCCGGACCTGATTGACGATATCGAGACCTGGGCCAATGAATTCCCCGCCGTGATCGACGATATTGACGGGCTTCTGACCGAAAACCGCATCTTCAAGCAGCGCAATGCCGATATCGGCGTGGTCAGCGAGCAGGAAGCGCTCGATTGGGGCTTTTCAGGCGTGATGGTACGCGGCTCGGGCATGGCATGGGATCTGCGCCGGGCGCAGCCCTATGAATGCTATGACGAGTTTGAATTCCAGATCCCCGTGGGCAAGAACGGCGATTGCTATGATCGGTACCTCTGCCGGATGGAAGAGATGCGCCAGTCTCTGCATATTATCCATCAGGCGATTGCGAAACTGCGGGCGCCGGAAGGGCAGGGCGATGTGATGACCCGGGGCAAACTGTCGCCACCCACACGCGGCGACATGAAAACCAGCATGGAAAGCCTGATCCACCATTTCAAGCTTTACACCGAAGGCTTCCGCGTGCCGGAGGGCGAAGTCTATGCCGCCGTCGAGGCACCCAAGGGCGAGTTCGGCGTTTATCTGGTGGCTGATGGCAGCAACAAACCTTACCGCGCCAAGATTCGCGCGCCGGGGTATTTGCATTTGCAGGCGATGGACCACGTTGCCGGGGGGCATCAGTTGGCCGACGTGGCGGCGATTATCGGCACGATGGATGTGGTGTTCGGAGAGATCGACCGCTGATGCGGTCTTGCAGAAAAGCGGAAGAACGCGAGGGACGTAGTAAATGAAGACAGGTATTCGGCTGGGAATTTTCGGAATAGCGATCGGCTTGTCGGGCTGTGCTTTGCCACCGGACGGGGTAAGCCAGCAAGATATCGCCAATTACGAGGCCGCCGTGGCCAGTATCGGCTGTGTGATGGCACATGAATCCGATTATCTGCCGGTCGAATTTCAGGCCGGGCTGACCCGCGAACAGACCCTGGCGATCACCAAATACGAACTTGCCGCCGAGAGGGCCGTCTCATTGCCCGAGGGTGGTGTGAAACTGACCACAGGAGCCTGTGCCGGATAATGCTACGCCGTCTTCACCACAAGCAACCCGAGAGCTTTGCCTTCACGCCCGCCAACCGGGAATGGGCTGATGCGCAGATCAGCAAATACCCCGAGGGCCGTCAGGCCAGCGCGATCATCCCTTTGCTTTGGCGCGCGCAGGAGCAGGAGGGCTGGCTGAGCCGACCGGCGATCGAAACTGTCGCCGATATGTTGGGGCTGGCCTATATCCGGGCGCTGGAGGTGGCGAGTTTCTACTTCATGTTCCAATTGCAACCTGTTGGTTCCGTGGCGAATATCCAGATCTGCGGCACGACGTCCTGCATGATTTGCGGGGCCGAGGACCTGGTGGGTGTCTGCCGCGAAAAGATTGCCGACAAGCCGCATACACTCAGCGGCGACGGCAAGTTCAGCTGGGAAGAAGTGGAATGCCTGGGCGCCTGTGCCAATGCGCCGATGGCGCAGATCGGCAAGGATTATTACGAGGATCTGACCGCTGCACGACTGGCCGAGATCATTGACGAGTTGGCAGCGGGCAAAGTGCCGGTGCCCGGGCCGCAGAACGGGCGTTATGCCTCGGAACCCAAGGCCGGTCTGACCAGCCTGAAGGATTTCGATAGTGGTCAGACCAAGTATAATGCCAGCGCACAGCTCGCCGTTGATATTGGCGAGACGGTAAAGCGGATCGATGGCACCGAAGTGCCTATTTTGGCGCCGTGGCGCGACAAAGGCGCCAACCACGCCCCCGCCGCTTCTGCCGTCAAGCTGAACGAAGAAGCGCAGGATGTCCGGGTTGCAACTCCTGCCAAACCTGCGGCGAAGGTCGAGAAAGCCAAGCCTGCGGCAAAGGCAAAATCGGCAAAGGCTGCAAAAGTAGATGCGCCCGCTGATACCGGCACCAAGCCCGAGGCGCTGAGCGCACCGCGTGATGGCGGGGCTGATAATCTGAAAGAGATCAAGGGCGTCGGTCCAAAGCTTGAGAAGCTGCTGAATTCGCATGGAATTTATCACTTCGACCAGATCGCCAACTGGTCCGACAAGGATGTGGCGTGGGCTGATAACAGCCTTGTCGGTTTCAAAGGTCGGGTGAGTCGCGACAATTGGGTCGAACAGGCCAGAATTCTCGCCGAAGGAGGCGAGACAGAATTTTCGAAACGCGTTGACGATGGCGACGTGTACTGACGGATGATGAGTGATGGCTGCGCAAGAGGACGAAGGCAAAAAGGGGCGGCAGGCCGCGCTGGTGATTGCCGGAACGGCGATCTTCTGGGTCGTCGCGTCCTTCGTGGGCGGTCAGTTGGGGCTGGACAACCGCACCCGCGCGCTTTTCGATCTTGTGGCTTTGGCAGGGTTCATCTGGGCCCTGTGGATGATCTTTCAAATCTGGCGCGCGCGTCAGGATAATCAGGGGTAGTAGCGGATGCTGAACGACCAGGACCGTATCTTTACCAATCTCTACGGCATGCATGATCGCACGCTGAAGGGCGCGCAGGCGCGGGGCCACTGGGATGGTACCGCGAAGATCCTGCAGAACGGGCGCGACTGGATTGTCGATCAGATGAAGGCCAGCGGGTTGCGCGGGCGGGGCGGGGCGGGTTTCCCCACCGGACTGAAATGGTCTTTCATGCCCAAGGAAAGCGATGGCCGTCCTGCTTATCTGGTGGTCAATGCCGACGAGTCTGAGCCGGGCACCTGCAAGGATCGCGAGATCATGCGCCATGATCCGCACACGTTGGTCGAGGGCTGCCTGATCGCCAGTTTCGCGATGAATGCCCATGCCTGCTACATCTACATTCGCGGCGAATATATCCGCGAGAAAGAGGCGCTTCAGGCCGCGATTGACGAGGCTTACGAGGCCGGTCTGATCGGTAAGAACGCCTGTAACTCAGGGTATGATTTCGACCTCTACCTGGCTCACGGGGCAGGCGCCTATATCTGCGGCGAGGAAACTGCCTTGCTGGAAAGCCTTGAGGGCAAGAAGGGCATGCCCCGGATGAAGCCGCCGTTTCCGGCCGGTGCCGGGCTTTATGGCTGCCCGACCACGGTCAACAATGTTGAATCCATTGCCGTGGTGCCGACCATTTTGCGGCGTGGGCCGGACTGGTTTGCCGGTTTTGGTCGCCCCAACAATGCGGGCACCAAGCTTTTTGCCATCTCGGGCCATGTCAACAACCCTTGTGTCGTCGAAGAGGCGATGTCGATCACGTTCGAGGAACTGATCGACAAGCATTGCGACGGTATTCGCGGCGGCTGGGATAACCTCAAGGCCGTCATTCCGGGCGGATCGTCGGTGCCGTGCATCCGTGGCGAGCATATGCGCGAGGCGATCATGGATTTCGACTACCTGCGCGAACAACGCTCGGGTCTTGGCACGGCGGCGGTGATCGTGATGGACAATTCCACCGATATCATCAAGGCGATCTGGCGGCTGGCGAAGTTCTACAAACACGAAAGCTGCGGCCAGTGTACACCGTGTCGCGAAGGCACTGGCTGGATGATGCGGGTGATGGAGCGTTTGGTGAAAGGCGATGCCGAACCGGAAGAGATCGACATGCTGCTGGATGTGACCAAGCAGGTCGAGGGCCACACGATCTGCGCCCTTGGCGATGCGGCAGCCTGGCCCATTCAGGGTCTGATCCGCAATTTCCGAGATGAGATCGAAGACCGGATCAAGGCAAAACGAACCGGCGCGGTTAGCGCTGTGGCGGCGGAGTGATCTGATGGAACACTTCGCTACATACGGACATGCAATCGTGGCGATGGCGGCGACGGCTATTTTTGGTCTGCTGCTCAGCCCCCTCTCGGCGATGCGGAAATCGGCGATTGGCCTGGCACCGGGATGCGAACCCGAGGCTGATTACAGCAGTTCGGTCTATCGTTGGCACCGCGCGTATGCCAACCTGTCCGAGACGATTGGCTTCTTTGTCGCCTGTGTCGCGGCCGCCATTCTTGCGGGGGCGAGCCCGTTCTGGGTGAATCTCTTCGCCTCGATCTTCTTTGTTAGCAGGCTGGTGCTGGCCGTGATCCATATCGGCGGGATCGGCAAACCAGATATGAGCGCGCGCTCGTTCCTTTATGTAGCGGGATGGCTGATGTGCGTCTTGCTGGCGATCATGGCAATTTTTGCGGTTTTGTAGGGTGAGTGCGATGGAAACATATCAGCAGCCGGTAGCGGGGGGCCTCGCATGAGGATACTGGCGCTATTGATGGCCTCGGTGGTGTTGCTTGCTGCCTGTGCCGAAAGGGACAAACGTGTCTTTTTCGACGGCAAATACTATCCGACCAAGGTCAAGAAGGTGAAAGGGGACCGTGAGACCTTTGTGGTGAATGTCCGCAAGACCTCACAGGGGATTGACGGCGCGCGTGAGGCGGGCCGCCATGGTGGGATCGAGTATTGCATCAAGAACTTCGGGTATTCCGAGATCGACTGGATAGTCGGCCCGGATGATGTGGCCGCAGGCGAGGCGCGGTCGAAGGGAAATCTGGTGTTGAAGGGGCGTTGCCGCGTATGGGAATAAAACGCTTCATATCAATGTGTTGCAGCGACTGTTATTGCATATCAGGCGGCGTCGACTCCAATTTTGCGATGCGCGGGGCCTCTGTTTCAGAGGTGCCCGGGTTCCGCATGAAAGGAGACACATTATGCGTATGACTTCCCTTGCCTTTCTGACCGTCGCCGTAACCGCTGTTTCGGGGGGCGCTTTGGCGCAACGCGGCCTCGTTCATGAGACCGATATCAACGACAAGCTGCTCGTCGTCTCCTTGGCCGATAAGGTCAACCGGGGCTGCGGTAGCATCTCAGCGCGGTATTGGCAGGCCCATTCCTTTGTCAACGAGCTGAAGGCCGAGGCGCAATCGCGCGGCTACTCCAGAGCCGAGATAGATGATTACATTGAAGACAAGGCCAATCGCGCGGCGATGCGCCAACGCCGCGATGCCTATTTCGTGTCCAAGGGGGCCAGCAGCACCGACCCGCAAAGCCTGTGTGCCTTTGGCTATGCCGAAATTCAGAAGCAGAGCCAGATTGGCGTGCTACTAAGAGCAAAGTGAGAACGGATGTCAGACCTACGCAAGATCATTATCGATGATACCGAGATCGAAGTAGATGGCGCGATGACCCTGATCCAGGCCTGCGAGCAGGCCGGGATCGAAGTGCCGCGCTTTTGCTATCACGAACGTCTGTCGATTGCCGGAAACTGCCGGATGTGTCTTGTCGAGGTCGTCGGTGGCCCACCCAAGCCGGCGGCTTCCTGTGCCATGCAGGTACGCGATCTGCGCCCCGGGCCCGAAGGCCAGCCGCCAGTGGTCAAAACCAACAGCCCGATGGTCAAGAAGGCCCGCGAGGGCGTCATGGAGTTCCTGCTGATCAATCACCCGCTGGATTGCCCGATCTGCGATCAGGGCGGTGAATGCGATCTGCAGGATCAGGCGATGGCTTACGGAGTGGATTTCAGCCGTTTCCGCGAAGCCAAGCGCGCGGTGGACGACCTGGATCTGGGACCGCTGGTTGAAACCCATATGACGCGTTGTATTTCCTGCACCCGTTGCGTGCGTTTCACCACCGAGGTGGCAGGTATTCACCAGATGGGCCAGACCGGGCGGGGTGAGGATTCCGAAATCACTGCCTATCTGGGCGAGACACTCGATAGCAATATGCAGGGTAACATCATCGATCTTTGCCCGGTGGGGGCGCTGGTGTCGAAGCCCTACGCCTTTACCGCGCGGCCCTGGGAGCTGACCAAGACCGAAACCATCGACGTGATGGATGCGCTTGGCTCAAACATCCGGGTTGATTGCAAGGGCCGCGAAGTGATGCGGATCCTGCCGCGCAACCATGATGGTGTGAACGAGGAATGGATTTCCGATAAGTCACGCTTTGTCTGGGACGGGCTGCGTCGGCAGCGGTTGGACAAGCCCTATATCCGCGAAAACGGTAAACTGCGCCCGGCAAGCTGGGGCGAGGCGCTTGGCGCGGCCGCCGCCGCGATGAAGGGTAAGAAAGTGGCCGGCCTGGTGGGTGATCTGGTTCCGGTTGAAGCGGCTTTCGCCCTGAAAGAGCTTGTCGAAGGGCTGGATGGCAACGTGGAATGCCGTACCGATGGTGCGAAGCTTCCGGCGGGCAACCGTTCGGGCTACGCGGGTACTGCGGCGATCGAAGATATTGATGATGCCAAGTTCATCATGCTGATCGGCACCAACCCGCGGGTCGAAGCACCGGTACTGAATTCGCGCCTGCGCAAGGCCTGGAGCAAGGGCGCAACCGTTGGCGTGATCGGCGAGGCGGTGGACCTGACATTCGACTATACCCATGTGGGTACAGACCGGGCCGCACTGAGCGGTGTTCTGGGCAAGGAACATGGCGCGGTCCTGGAAGCACCGAGCCTGGTTGTCGTCGGGCAGGGTGCCCTGCGCGAAGCAGACGGCGAAGCGGTTCTGGCTGCCGCGATGCAACTGGCCGACGAGACCAAATCGAAATTGCTGATCCTGCACTCCGCCGCTGCTCGTGTGGGCGCGATGGATGCGGATTGCACGACAGAGGGCGGTCTGGCCGCCGCGATGGATGGGGCCGAGGTTGTCTACAATCTGGGCGCCGATGAGGTCGAGCTCGCCGATGGGGCCTTTGTGGTCTATCAGGGCAGTCATGGCGACAGGGGCGCGCACCGCGCCGACGTGATCCTGCCGGGCGCCGCCTATACCGAGGAGCAGGGGCTTTTCGTCAACACCGAAGGCCGCCCGCAACTGGCGCTGCGCGCAGGTTTCGCACCGGGTGAGGCCAAGGAAAACTGGGCCATTATCCGGGCGCTTTCCGGTGAGATGGGCGCAACACTGCCCTATGACAGCCTTGCTCAGCTTCGTCAGGCGCTGGTCGATTCCGCACCGCACCTGGCGCAGATCGATGATGTGCCGGAAAACGAATGGCAACCGCTTGCCACCGGCAAATTGGGCGATGCGGATTTCCGCAATGCGATCAGTGATTTCTATCTGACCAACCCGGTTGCCCGTGCCAGCCAGCTGATGGCCGAGCTCAGCGCCAACGCGAAAGCGCGCGGCGAGAAACCGATGGCGGCCGAGTAATGCCCCTGCGCCCGCTCATATCCCTTCCGGTCCTTGCCCTCGCGGCGGGGTTTGCGGGCTGTGAGTCGCAGGCAACGAACGAGGTCAGCCGCGCCGCCCCAGTTTACCAGGGCATCGATACGCGGCTTATGGACAGCGATCTAGTGAACATTCATGTCGCCATGTCGGGGGCCGACTCGGCCGAGGACGTAGATCAGTATGCCGAATGTGCCGCTGCGCAATATACGCTGATCCGGGGTTACGGTTTTGCGCGTCATGTGCGCACGAAAGTGGTCGAAGAGGGTGGCATCTGGCGCGGCGATGCAGTTTATACGATCTCACCGGCGCTGCCCCGTGGGCTAAAGACAATCGACGCAGAAGTCGTCGCCGCGCATTGCGCGGAAAACGGAATACCGATGGTGTGAGGACCTGATGGCTGAATTCTTTACAACCCCCCTCGGGATCGCGGTTCTGATCGTGGCGCAATGTCTGGCTGTCATAGCCTTCGTCATGATCAGCCTGCTGTTTCTGGTATATGGCGACCGCAAGATCTGGGCTGCGGTGCAGATGCGGCGCGGCCCCAATGTGGTGGGCACCTTCGGCATTCTGCAATCGGTAGCCGATGCGCTGAAATACGTGGTCAAAGAGGTGGTTGTCCCGGCGGGCGCCGACAAGGCCGTCTTTATGCTGGCCCCGCTGACCAGTTTCGTGCTGGCGATTCTGGCCTGGGCAGTCATCCCGCTCAACGAGGGCTGGGTTCTCAGCGATATCAATGTGGCGATCCTGTTTGTCTTCGCGGTCTCTTCGCTCGAGGTCTACGGAGTGATCATGGGGGGCTGGGCCTCGAACTCGAAATACCCCTTCCTGGGCTCGCTGCGCTCTGCCGCGCAGATGATTTCTTACGAGGTCAGCATCGGTCTGATCATTATTGGCGTGATCATCTCGACCGGCAGCATGAACTTTGGCGATATCGTCGCCGCGCAGGACGGCGATTACGGCTTCTTTAGCTGGTACTGGCTGCCCCATTTCCCGATGGTCTTCCTGTTCTTCATCTCGGCGCTGGCCGAGACCAACCGACCGCCATTCGATCTGCCCGAAGCCGAATCCGAACTGGTGGCAGGCTATCAGGTGGAGTATTCCGCGACGCCGTTCCTTTTGTTCATGGCCGGTGAATATATCGCCATCTTCCTGATGTGCGCGCTCACCTCGCTCCTGTTCTTCGGCGGCTGGCTCTCGCCCATCCCCGGGCTGCCCGATGGTGTGCTGTGGATGGTGGGCAAGATGGCGTTCTTCTTCTTCATCTTCGCGATGGTCAAGGCGATCACGCCGCGCTACCGCTACGATCAGCTGATGCGCATCGGCTGGAAAGTGTTCCTGCCGCTCAGCCTGGGCTGGGTGGTGATCGTCTCGTTCCTGGCGAAATTCGAAGTCCTCGGCGGCGCATGGGCCCGCTGGGCCGTAGGAGGCTGATATGACACAGATTGATTACGGACGTGCAGCGGGGTATTTCCTGCTCTCTGACTTCATCAAGGGCTTCAAGCTGGGGCTGAAGTATTTCTTCGCCCCCAAGGCCACGCTGAACTACCCGCATGAAAAGGGGCCTCTCAGCCCTCGTTTCCGGGGTGAGCACGCCCTGCGCCGCTATCCCAATGGCGAGGAACGCTGCATTGCCTGTAAGCTGTGCGAGGCGATCTGCCCAGCGCAGGCGATTACCATCGACGCAGAACCGCGCGATGACGGCTCGCGGCGGACCACTCGCTACGATATCGACATGACCAAATGCATCTATTGCGGTTTCTGCCAGGAGGCCTGCCCGGTGGATGCGATTGTCGAAGGGCCGAATTTCGAGTTCGCCACCGAAACCCGTGAGGAGCTGTTTTACGACAAGGCCAAGCTTCTGGATAACGGTGAACGCTGGGAAGCCGAAATTGCACGTAACCTTGAAATAGACGCACCGTACCGATGAGTGATGCAAGCAATCCTTTTGCCGCGATGATGGCCCAGGCGCAGGAAATGGCGAAAGCGATGAACCCTGCGCTGGAATCGTTTTCGCCCAAGGGGTTTGAAACCCTGTGGCCGACCATGCCCAAGGAATTCATGGAAATGGCCTTTGGCAAGGGTGTCAGCAAGGACGGGCTGGATGCCAAGACGCGGCTGCTGCTGACGCTGGCGGGCCTCACCATGCTGGGCGCGCAGAGCGATACACAGATCCGGATGACCGTGCGCCACGCGCTTGAGGCCGGGGCCACCAAGGATGAGATAGCCGAGACCATCGGAATGATGTCGATGTTCGCCGGCCTGCCGTCAATGACCCGCGCGATGGAAACCGCGCGCGGTGTTCTGGACGAGCATGAGGAAGAGGGAAAAGAGACATGACCATCGCAGCGTTCTGCTTCTATCTGTTTGCGATTTCGGTGCTGGTGGGCGGACTTTTCACCGTGATCAGCCGGAACCCGGTGCATTCGGTGCTTTGGCTGATCCTCTCGTTCATCAGTGCTGCGGGGCTGTTCGTGCTGTTGGGCGCGGAATTCGTCGCCATGCTGCTGGTCATTGTTTACGTGGGCGCGGTTGCGGTGCTGTTCCTCTTTGTTGTGATGATGCTCGACGTGGACTTTGCCGAGCTGAAGGCCGAGATGGCCAAATATATGCCTCTGGCGCTGCTCATCGGGATGATCCTCTTGATGCAGTTTGGCCTAGCTTACGGTGTCTGGGAAACCTCTGATGGGGCCGAAGCGGCCCGTGCAGCAGTATCCGTCGAGGGCGTCGAAAACACCGCCGCCCTTGGCCTGCTGCTCTATGACAAATACTTCCTGCTATTCCAGCTAGCGGGCCTGATCCTGCTGGTGGCGATGATCGGGGCGATCGTGCTGACCCTGCGCCACCGTCAGGACATCAAGCGCCAGAATGTGCTGCACCAGATGTGGCGTGATCCGGCCAAGGCGATGGAACTGAAAGACGTAAAACCGGGGCAGGGGCTGTAACGCCACCTAGCCGACCGACAAGAATAAGAACCGAGGGACGACATGATAGGTTTGGAACATTATCTGACGGTGGCGGCGGCTTTGTTCGTCATTGGCATTTTCGGCCTCTTCCTCAACCGGAAGAACGTGATCATTCTGCTGATGTCGATCGAGCTGATGCTGCTTTCGGTCAATATCAACCTTGTCGCCTTCTCGTCCTATGCGGGCGATCTGGTGGGGCAGGTCTTTACCCTCTTCGTGCTGACCGTGGCCGCGGCCGAGGCAGCCATCGGGCTTGCCATTCTGGTCTGCTTCTTCCGCAACCGTGGCACAATTGACGTCGAAGATGTCAACGTGATGAAAGGCTGAAGACATGGAAAAAATCATCCTCTTCGCGCCTTTGATCGGGGCCATCATCGCCGGTTTCGGCTGGCGGATCATTGGCGACAAGGGTGCGCAATGGGTCACCACGGGGCTTTTGTTCCTCTGTGCGCTGCTCAGCTGGATCGTGTTTCTCGGCCATGACGGCGAGACCCATTACATTCACGTGCTGGATTGGGTGCAGTCGGGCACGCTTGATACCGCCTGGGCCATCCGTCTGGACCGGCTGACGGCGATCATGCTGATTGTCGTCACGACCGTCTCGGCCCTCGTGCATCTTTATTCGATGGGCTACATGGCCCATGACAGCCAGTTCGACGAAGAAAAAGAAAGCTATCGCCCGCGTTTCTTTGCCTATCTGAGCTTCTTCACCTTCGCCATGCTGATGCTGGTGACAGCGGATAACCTGGCGCAGATGTTCTTTGGCTGGGAGGGTGTGGGTCTGGCCTCGTATCTGCTGATCGGCTTCTATTTTCGCAAACCAAGTGCCAATGCCGCTGCGATCAAGGCTTTCGTGGTCAACCGCATCGGTGATTTTGGTTTCGCGCTTGGCATCTTTGCGCTGTTTTACCTGACGGACAGCATCAGGTTCGATGATGTCTTTGCCGCCGCGCCAGAGCTGGCGAACACGCAACTGACCTTCCTCTGGACGGACTGGAACGCTGCCAACCTGATTGCCTTCCTGCTCTTCGTCGGTGCCATGGGCAAATCGGCGCAGCTTTTCCTGCACACCTGGCTGCCGGATGCGATGGAAGGCCCGACACCGGTGTCGGCTCTGATTCACGCCGCGACCATGGTGACAGCGGGTGTCTTTCTGGTCTGCCGGATGTCGCCGCTTTTCGAATATGCGCCCGAAGCCAAGATGTTCGTGACCTTCCTTGGCGCCTCGACCGCGTTTTTCGCGGCCACGGTTGGGCTGGTGCAGAACGACATCAAGCGCGTGATCGCCTATTCGACCTGCTCGCAGCTGGGTTACATGTTCGTGGCCGCCGGTGTGGGGGTCTATTCAGTGGCGATGTTCCACCTTTTCACCCACGCGTTCTTCAAGGCGATGCTGTTTTTGGGCGCCGGGTCGGTGATCCACGGGATGCACCACGAACAGGACATGCGGAACTATGGCGGGCTGCGCACGAAACTGCCCTATACGTTCTGGGCGATGATGATCGGCACGCTTGCCATCACCGGCGTTGGCATTCCGCTGACCCATATCGGGTTTGCCGGGTTCCTGTCGAAAGATGCGGTGATCGAAAGCGCCTATGCGGGCACGGCGGGCGGCTATGCGTTCTGGATGCTTGTCATCGCGGCCCTCTTTACCAGCTTCTATAGCTGGCGGCTGATCTTCATGACCTTCTATGGCAAACCGCGTGGCGACAAGCACACCCATGATCATGCCCATGAAAGCCCGATGACCATGCTGGTGCCGCTTGGCGTACTGGCGATTGGATCGGTCTTTGCCGGGATGGTCTGGTATGGCAGCTTCTTTGGTAGCCATGATAAGGTGAATGCTTTCTTCGGTATTCCCGCCCATCATGCCGAAGCCGCCGAGGGCCACGGTGACGAGGTCGGTCATGGCGAGGCTGAGGCGACCGATGACGGCCATGGCGACGCTGCGATGAAGGAAGAAGGCGATCACGCTGATGCCGACATGGCGCATCGCGGTGAAGCGCCCAAAGGCGCGATCTTCATGGCACCGGACAATCATGTGATGGACGACGCGCACCATGCCCCCACATGGGTCAAGGTCAGCCCATTCATCGCTATGCTGATCGGCTTTGCCGTGTCATTCTGGTTCTACATCGTGAACCCGGAGATGCCCAGGAAACTGGCCGAAAGTCAGCGCCCGCTCTACCTCTTCCTGCTCAACAAGTGGTATTTTGACGAGATTTACGATTTCCTTTTTGTCCGGCCCGCCAAGGCGCTCGGGTCGTTCTTCTGGAAACGCGGCGATGGCAATGTCATCGACGGCGCGCTCAACGGGGTGGCGATGGGAATCATCCCCTTCTTCACCCGCCTCGCTGGACGGGCACAGTCCGGCTACATCTTCACCTATGCCTTTGCGATGGTCATCGGCATCGCGGTGCTGGTCACATGGATGAGTTTTAGCGGGGGAGCACACTAATGGATAACCTGCTTTCCATCACCACCTTCATCCCGACGATTGCAGCCGCCATCCTGCTGATCTTTCTGCGGGGTGAAGACGAGGCTGCGCAGCGCAACGCCAAATGGGTGGCGCTGATCGCCACCTCGCTGACCTTCATCGTGTCGCTCTTTATCCTGTTCGGGTTCGACCCCAGCGATACCGGCTTCCAGTTCGTGGAAGAGCATAACTGGCTTCTGGGTCTGAAATACAAGATGGGCGTCGACGGGATCAGCGTGCTTTTCGTGCTGCTGACCACATTCATAATGCCACTGACCATTGCCGCATCGTGGAACGTGACCACCCGCGTCAAGGAATACATGATCGCCTTCCTGATCCTTGAAACGCTGATGCTGGGCGTGTTCATGGCGCTTGATCTGGTGCTCTTTTACCTCTTTTTCGAGGCGGGTCTCATTCCGATGTTCCTGATCATCGGCATCTGGGGCGGTAAGGAGCGGATTTACGCCAGCTTCAAGTTCTTCCTCTATACCTTCCTGGGCTCGGTGCTGATGCTGGTGGCGATGGTGGCGATGTTCGCCGATGCGGGCTCTACCGACATCCCCACGCTGATGAACCACCAGTTCGGGTCGGAAAGCTTCAGCTTGCTGGGCATCCAGATTGTGGGCGGGGCACAGACCCTGATGTTCATCGCCTTCTTCGCCAGCTTCGCGGTCAAGATGCCGATGTGGCCGGTCCATACATGGCTACCTGACGCTCACGTTCAGGCCCCCACGGCGGGGTCGGTCGTGCTGGCGGCGATCCTCTTGAAGATGGGCGGCTACGGCTTCCTGCGGTTCAGCCTGCCGATGTTCCCCATCGGGTCTGAGGTGATGACTCCGCTGGTCCTGTGGATGTCGGCCATCGCGATTGTCTACACCTCGCTGGTCGCGCTGGCGCAGGAAGACATGAAAAAGCTCATTGCCTATTCCTCAGTGGCCCATATGGGATACGTGACCATGGGTATCTTTGCCGCGAACCAGCAAGGCATCGACGGCGCAATCTTCCAGATGATCAGCCACGGCTTCATCTCGGGCGCGCTCTTCCTATGCGTCGGCGTGATCTATGACCGGATGCATACCCGCGACATCGACGCTTATGGCGGCCTAGTGAACCGGATGCCGGCCTATGCGCTGATCTTTATGCTCTTTACCATGGCCAATGTTGGCTTGCCGGGGACCTCCGGGTTCGTCGGTGAATTTCTGACGCTGATGGGCATCTTCCAGGTCAATACCTGGGTGGCGATGGTCGCAACCTCGGGTGTGATCCTCAGTGCTGCCTACGCGCTCTGGCTATACCGCCGGGTGGTGATGGGTGACCTGATCAAGGAAAGCCTGAAGTCAATCACCGATATGGGGCGCCGCGAACGCGCGATCTTTGCGCCGCTGGTGGTGATGACGATCCTGCTGGGGGTATACCCGGCTCTGGTGACCGATATCATCGGCCCCTCGGTCGAGGCGCTGATTACCAATTACGACACTGCCCTGGCAGACGGCCGCGCCGCCAGCCAGACCGCAGCCGTTTCGCATTAACCGGAGGCCGACATGATCCAGGCTGATCTGAATATTATTCTTCCCGAGATCGTACTGTCGGTCTATGCGATGGCAGCGCTCTTGTTCACGGTCTACACCGGCAAGGACAAGATGGCGGGTTTGCTGGTGTGGCTGACCGCGGCGCTGTTCGTTGCCATGGCGCTTTTTGTCGGGGCAACCGGGGAGAGTACGCGCGTGGCGTTTGACGGCATGTTCGTCGATGATGGCTTTGCCCGCTTTGCCAAGGTCACAATTCTGTTGAGTGCCGCGGCGGTACTGGTCATGGGCCAGGAATATATGGCGCGACGCAAGATCCTGCGGTTTGAATATCCGCTTCTGATCTGCCTTGCGGTTGTCGGCATGATGGTGATGGTCAGCGCTGGTGATCTGATGGCGCTTTATATGGGGCTCGAACTGCAATCGCTGGCGCTTTATGTCGTGGCCTCGCTGCGTCGCGAAAGTGCCAAATCGACTGAGGCGGGTCTGAAATATTTCGTACTGGGTGCGCTCAGTTCAGGCCTGCTGCTGTACGGTGCCTCGCTCACCTACGGATACACCGGCACCACGCTCTTTTCGGGGATCGTCGAGGCGGCAGAGGGCCGCGCGCCTCTGGGCCTGCTCTTCGGCATCGTTTTCGTGATCTCGGGTCTGGCGTTCAAGGTCAGCGCCGTGCCGTTCCACATGTGGACGCCGGATGTCTATGAAGGTTCGCCCACGCCGATCACCGCCTTCTTTGCCACCGCGCCTAAGATGGCGGCGATGGGTCTCTTCGCCCGTGTCGTACATGACGCCTATGGCGGCGTCGTCGGCGACTGGCAGCAGGTGATTGCCGTGCTCAGTGTGTTGTCGATGTTTCTTGGCGCTGTTGCAGCAATCGGCCAGACCGATATCAAACGCCTGATGGCCTATTCCTCGATCGCGCATATGGGCTTTGCCCTGATGGGATTGGCCGCCGGGACAGCCTTTGGCGTGCAGGCCATGCTGATCTACATGGCGATCTATGTGACGATGAATGTCGGCACTTTCGCCTTTATCCTCAGCATGGAGCGCGACGGCCAGCCGGTGACGGATATTGCCAGCCTGAACATGTATTCCAAGGCCCATCCGGGTCGGGCACTGGCGATGCTTGTGCTGCTCTTCAGCCTTGCTGGCGTGCCGCCGCTACTGGGGTTCTTCGGCAAGTTCTACGTGCTGCGCGCCGCCTATGATGGCGGGTTGGCGTGGCTTGCTGTTGCCGGTGTAATCGCCTCGGTCATCGGCGCGTTCTATTACCTGCGTATCGTCTTCTTCATGTATTTCGGCGAGGAGCGGGAAGAGCTGGAAACGGCGCGCTCTCCGATCCTGTGGAGCCTGCTTATGGTGTCGGCCACGGTCATGCTGGTAGGGATCATCAACATGTTCGGCGTTGAAACCATAGCCGAGGCAGCGGCGGCAACTCTTGTCAACTAAACAAGGGTTTATGCACAATGACTGACTGGCCCGAGGGCTATGGCAAGCGGGTGCTGGCCAGTGTCGACAGTACAAATGCCGAGGCCGCACGGATTGCGCCCGGTCTTGCAGGCCCCGAGTGGATTCTGGCACTAGAGCAGACCGCCGCGCGAGGCAGGCGCGGCCGGGGCTGGGCCAACCCTGCAGGTAATTTCTCCGCAACGCTGGTGATGCATCCAGCCGAGACTCCGGACAAGGTAGCGCTGAGGTCTTTCGTGGCAGCACTTGCCCTCTACGACGCCCTCGTGGCGGCCACGGGTCGGGCCGGGCCGTTTTCCCTGAAATGGCCCAATGACGTGCTGCTGAACGGTGGCAAGCTGGCGGGTATCTTGCTGGAAAGCGCTGGCAGCGGCGGAACGCTTACACATTTTGCCATCGGCATTGGAGTGAACCTCAAACACGCGCCTGATGCCTCTCAGGTCGAACCCGGCGCGGTGCGCCCCGTCTCGCTTCTGTCCGAAATCGGCGCCGATGTCAGCCCGGAAGAGCTGCTTGATCTTCTGGCGCCCGCCTATGCCCGTTTTGAGGCGCAGTTCACCACCTTTGGTTTCGAGCCGATCCGCGCCGCCTGGCTGGACCGCGCCGCGCGCCTGGGCGAAGTTGTGACAGCCCGCACCGCCCGTGACGAGGTCACCGGCACGTTCGAAACGGTGGACGCGGCAGGTAATCTTGTATTATCCACGGCCAAATCCCGCGTGGCCATTCCGGCTGCGGACATATTCTTCTGAAGGCAACGCGATGCTTCTGGCGATTGACTGCGGCAACACCAATACCGTCTTCTCGATCTGGGATGGCGAGAAATTTCTGTGCACCTTGCGCACCTCGACCCATCACGCGCGCACGGCGGACGCCTATTTCACCTGGTATTCGACGCTGGTGAAGCATTACGGGATCGATGTTGAAATCACCGATGTCATCATCTCGTCCACTGTGCCGCGGGTGGTTTTCAACCTGAGGGTCTTTACCGACCGGTTCTTTGGCTGCCGCCCGCTGGTGGTGGGCAAGCCTGAATGCCTTCTGCCACGCGAGCCCCGGGTTGATGAAGGCACGATCGTAGGGCCGGATCGGCTGGTGAACACAGCCGGTGCCTTCGACCGGCATGGCGGTGATCTGATCGTGGTGGATTTCGGCACGGCGACAACTTTCGATGTGGTATCCAAAGACGGAAACTACATCGGTGGCGTTATTGCACCGGGGGTCAACCTGTCGCTTGAGGCGCTGCACATGGCCGCCGCTGCGCTGCCACATGTGGATATTTCGAAACCGCAAAAAGTGGTTGGAACCAACACGGTCGCCTGTATGCAATCCGGAGTATTCTGGGGTTATATCGGGTTGGTGAAAGAAATCTGCGAGCGTATCAAGGCCGAGCGCGAACGCGAGATGACGGTGATCGGTACCGGCGGTTTGGCACCGCTTTTCGCCGAGACGGAAGCACTGTTCGACGTGCTGGAAGATGATCTGACAATGCACGGGCTGACCGTGATTCATAACCATAATAAGGAGGGCTGAGGCCCGATGAGCAGTGAACGACTGATTTACCTGCCACTTGGTGGAGCAGGCGAGATCGGCATGAACGCCTATGTCTACGGCTATGGCAAACCGGGGCAGGAGAGGTTGATCCTTGTCGATCTGGGCGTGACCTTTCCCGATATGGATGGCAGCCCCGGCGTCGATCTGATCCTGCCTGACATCACCTGGCTGGCCGAACGCAAGAACCAGTTGGAGGCGGTGTTCATAACCCATGCTCACGAAGACCACGTGGGCGCCGTTGCGCATTACTACGAAGCACTTGGCGCACCGATTTATGCGCGTGCTTTCACCTCCAACATTGCCCGTCGCAAGATGGAGGAGCACGGGCATTCCGAAAAAGCGGTTAGGACCGTCTCCCCCTGGCCTGAAGTGACCGAAGCCGGGCCATTCAAGGCGGGTTTTGTGCCGATTTCTCATTCTATCCCGGAAAGTTCGGGACTGGTCATCGACACACCTGACGGCCGTCTGGTGCATACCGGCGACTTCAAGATGGATACCGATCCGGTGGTCGGGGAACCGTTTGATGCGTCGGTTTGGGAGGCGATTGCCAAACCCGGGGTGAAAGCGCTGATCTGCGATTCCACCAATGTTTTCAGTCCTATGGAGGGACGTTCCGAAAGCAGTGTCGGTCCCGAAATCGAAAAGCTGGTCGCCTCCGCAAAAGGTATGTTCGTCTGTACTACCTTTGCCAGCAACGTGGCACGCGTCAAGACACTGGCCGAGGCCGGTGAACGGGCCGGGCGGTCGATCTGCCTGATGGGCCGGGCGATGCGGCGGATGATCGAGGCAAGCATCGAAACCGGCGTGCTGAAGGATTTTCCAAAAGTCGTAAGCCCCGAAGATGCAAAGCAAATTCCGCGTGAAAGCCTGATGCTGATTGTCACCGGCAGCCAGGGCGAACGACGTGCGGCGAGTGCGCAACTGGCGCAGGGTAAGTATCAAGGGATTACTCTGGCCGAGGGCGACACTTTCCTTTTCTCGTCCAAAACCATCCCCGGAAATGAACGCGGTGTCATCAGAATTATCAATCAATTCAGCGAGATGGGCGTTGATGTGGTGGATGATACCAGCGGGCTTTATCATGTGTCGGGCCATGCCAACCGGCCTGATCTGGATGCCATGCATAAGCTGATCAAACCGCAGTTGGTGATCCCGATGCATGGCGAGCACCGGCATCTACGGGAACATGTGAAACTGGCGAAAAACAATCGCTTATATGGTGTTCTTGCAGTCAATGGCATGATGATGGACCTCAGCCAGAACACGCCCACCGTGGCCGAATATATCGAAACCGGACGGACCTATCTGGATGGCAGCGTCAAGATCGGCGCGCTTGACGGCGTGGTGCGCGACCGGATCAGGATGGCGCTGAACGGGCATGTGATGATCAACGTGATCCTGGATGAGGATGACGAACCGCTCGGGGAACCCTGGTGTGAAATCAAGGGCTTGCCCGAAACCGGCCACAGTCGCGCGCCGCTGGTGGATGTGCTTGAAGAAGATCTGAGCCAGTATCTGGGCCGCGCCGGATCTAAGACGCTGATCGACGATGACAAGCTGGAAGAGGGCCTGCGCAAGGTCGCCCGGCAAAGTGCCATGGGCGAGATTGGTAAGAAGCCTGAGGTCAGCGTGATCATCAGCCGATTGAGTGGCTGAGAAACGTAGAGCCTGTACGTAACGTACGCATAAAACGTACATAAATCGGGCCGATGCGCGGATCGGCGCCTGCGGGATGTAGATTCTGTACGTTTTGCGACCCGCAGAATGTCGAAAACGGGCAAGACCGAGGGCGTGCCGCAGCGGTTTCATGAGCGAAAGAGGAGATGTCCGCATGACCCTTGACGCGAGCCGGTTGATCGACCTTGAACGCTATCCCATCCACTGCAATGGCACAGAACGCGACGCGTTGCTGGCGCAGGTCCGGGCTGATCTGGCGCGCGATGGCTGCGCGGTGATCAAGGGGTTCCTGACCACTGGCGGCGTCGCTGCGCTGGTTGATGAGGCGAACAGTGTCGCTGATCAGGGACATTGGTCGAAGAGCCGGACCAACGCCTATTTCACCAAGGATGACCCGAGCTTGCCGGAAGATCACCCGCGCCGGCAATTCTATGACCGGTCGAACGCGTTTGTCCCGGCCGATAATTTCAGCCCGGACGGCCCGCTGCGCACCGTCTATGATGCGCCGGGTTTCGATGAGTTCATCCGCGACTGTCTGCAGGAGGAAAACTTCTATCGCTACGCCGATCCACTGGCCGATGTGATCGTGAACGTGGCCGAAGAGGGCAATGGCTTTCCCTGGCATTTCGATACCAATAATTTCACCGTGACACTGGACATTCAAAACGCCGAAACCGGGGGCGCGTTTGAATACGCCGCCGGTATCCGCGAGGGTGACGAGAATTTCGACGAGGTCGCGCGGGTGCTGAACGGTACCTCGGATCGGGTGACAGTGCTGGAGCTGGAGCCGGGCGATCTGCAACTGTTCCGAGGGCGCTATTCATTGCACCGGGTGGCGCCGCTGAAGGGCAATCGCCCGCGCTACGTGGCGATCTTTTCCTATGTACAGGAGCCCGGCATGGTCGGCGCACCGGAACGCACCAAGCAACTTTACGGCCGTACCCTTCCGATCCATCACGAACGCGCCGGACAGCGCGGGGATGCCTATATCGACTGAGTGAAGCCGGGCCGGGTACGTGCCCCGGCCCCGCCGGATCTACTCGGGGTAGTCTTCTTTTTCCAGCGTGGCGATGCTGATATGCGGCCACTGCGCGCGGCCCGGAAAACCATCTTCGCGCGGGCGGAAGAAATTCAGCATGACCACCTGTGCGTATTGCAGGCGTAGCTTGGGGTATTTCGACTTGTGTGCCCGTTCGTTCAGTTCCTGAATCCAGAAGGTGGATTTCATCGATACCGGTTCGGCCTCTTTTTCAGTGAACGGCATGTTCTGCACACCGGCGCCTTCACGCTTGGTATCAAGCACCAGCTCGGTGGTGCGTTTAATGTTCACGCCCTGATTGGCAAAGCGCAGGATCTCGGTCATGTCGCGCGGGTTGAAGCCCGGGAACCCCGCAACCGAGGCGGGGACAGTGCCGAAAAACGGGTTGTTGATGTAGTGCTCGTAAGGGTCGAGGTAATCGTCGTCAAAGACATCGTAGCCCGGCGTTGTCAGATCCTCGAACCGGCCAAGGGGCAGGGCGTTGATTGGGGGAATTTCCGGCGCGCCCCGGTGCCTGCGGGCGTCGCCAAGGGCAAGGACGGAATTGCCATGCGGAATCGAGGCCAGACGGGCGATGTCGATACCGTCGGTCCGGTGGTCCTTGACCCAGATGAACAGGCCGGGCTCGTGATGGATTGGCAGACCGGGGCCGCCAGCCTCACCGCTGACCGGGAAATCGTCGGCGGCGATCTGGGCGATCTGCTGCTGATAGTCGATCGTGGCGACTCGCTGATCCACCAGCACGCCGCGGTTGGGCACATTGTCATCGACAAAGGCGAAGGAGAGTGTTTCGTCATATTGATTCATCAGGATGCGATAGGGCGCGGTGCCCTCGGGCGCGTCTTTGAACGGCAGTGCGATCATGTTCCAGCCGGTGCCCTTGGCCCGCCAGGTGCCGGGCAGGTTTTTCAGCGGGCCGAGTTCCTGTTCCATTTCCAGGCTGGCGCTGTAGAATTGGCGTTCGCCGCCGCCATGCTTGCGTTTGTCAGACATGATAAATCCTCAAAAAAAATGAATGTTTGGAGATAGTATCTGTCAAATTACACGTAATGCGGTGCGTGCAAAAGGTAGTGAAACCCATAGTTGATTAGTGCGCGCCAAGATGCAATGGCGCCGCACCAGACGGCACAGAGTTGTTGTCAGAAAATCTGTCAGCCGTATCTGCGAAAGTCAGCCGGTCCGGCGATCGTCAAAGCTGAGGGCGATGAAGCTGGGCAGATGATCACCCATGCCTACAACCTTGTCGCCACTGGATTTACCCTTGCCGCCGCGGCTGCGGGGCTTTGGCATGTCCTCGGGTGTTTGGTCCATCACCGCGACCGGTGTCTCCGCGACCTCGGGCTTATCCTCGGATTTCTTGCGCGACCGCGAGCGTTTTGGCTTCTCGGGCTTTTCTTCCTGGGCGTCGTCGGCGTTCGGTGCGCTGGATTTCAGTGGGTTGTCGATCCGGGGGATTTCCTTCTGGATCAGACGTTCGATGGCATCGAGATTTTTCTCATCCCTGGGGATGCAGATCATCATCGCCTTGCCATCGCGGCCTGCGCGGCCGGTGCGACCGATGCGGTGCACGTAATCCTCGGCATGGCCGGGGACATCGAAATTGAACACATGGCTGACGGCGGGCACATCGAGGCCGCGCGCTGCCACGTCCGAGGCGCAGAGGAAGCGCAGATCACCGGCGCGGAATCCATCAAGCGTCCGGGTGCGCTGTGACTGGTCCAGATCGCCATGAATCGGGGCCGCGTCATAGCCGTATTTCTTGAGGCTCTTGGCGACGATATCCACATCCGTCTTGCGGTTGCAGAAGATGATGGCATTGGTGCATTTCTCACCCTCGCCGTCGATGATCGCACGCAGAAGCTTGCGTTTCTCGGTGCCTTCGCGGTCGCGGCGCGAGGCTTTGAACATCACCACACCCTGTTCGATCGTCTCGGAGGCGGTGGCCTGGCGGGCAACTTCGATCCGTTCCGGGGCGCTGAGGAACGTGTTGGTGATACGCTCGATCTCGGGCGCCATGGTGGCCGAGAAGAACAGAGTCTGGCGGGTGAAGGGCGTCAGGCCGAAGATGCGTTCGATATCGGGGATGAAACCCATATCCAACATTCTGTCGGCCTCATCCACGACCATGACTTTCACATCGGAAAGGATCAGCTTGCCGCGTTCGAAATGATCCAGCAGGCGGCCCGGTGTGGCGATCAGCACGTCAACGCCCTTGTCGATGAGCGTATCCTGCTCCTTGAAGCTGACCCCGCCGATGAGCAGCGCCTTGGTCAGCTTGAGATATTTGGAATAGGTGTCGAAATTCTCGGCCACCTGGGCGGCAAGCTCGCGGGTCGGGCAGAGCACCAGCGACCGCGGCATCCGCGCACGCGCGCGGCCTCGGGCCAGAAGCGACAGCATGGGCAGGGTGAAACTGGCGGTTTTGCCGGTGCCGGTCTGGGCGATGCCCAGCACGTCACGCCCTTCCAGCGCAGGCGGTATCGCACCGGCCTGAATGGGGGTAGGGGTTTCATACCCGGCGTCGTCGATGGCTTTCAGAACCTTGGGGTTCAGCTTTAACTCAGAAAACTTGGTCATATGTGTCCGTTTGTTGCGGACACTATCCATGGCCCGCGCGTCTGATCCCGGATCGGGCCCCGCACGGGCCCCGTGGACGTCCACATGGATGACCCGGTCGCTTGCCTTTACCGGAAGAAGGGGGGCGCGGTCAATGCAACCCGTAAAATCTTGTCTAATGCGCGGATTGGTGCGGGGATTGTTAACCATCTCGCAACAATGAGGCCGGAGTGGGACACAGTGGAGCAGTCTGACAGGCAAACCGGGCCTGCTGCTATGATCGGACGGGCGATCAGGCCATCAACAAGGCCCGCGCTGTTGGGTGGATATCGGGTTCGTACTCCTGTGCCAGCACCGCGACGGTGGGCGCAGGTGTCAGCACCGTGGCCGTGCCGCGCGCAGGACGGGGCAGACAGGCGGTATAGCTGCCACCATCCGATCTGAGCAGGTGGGATTGCCAGATCAGGTGCGGCGCGCCGTCGTGGCAGATGAAGGTGCCATCGGGCAGGCCTCCGATCGGAACCTGATGGCGGACATGCTGGCGGGTACGGGTCACACGCGCGGCATGCAGCATCCGGTCATCATGCGCAAGCGTGTCGGCCCCATGAGCACTGGCCCAGGCGGCGCGAAAGCTCTGATACGCGGTGCGGCGACACAGGCCGCAGGGGCGATGCCCGGCGGCAAGGGCACTACATTCATCGAGGAAAAACAGCTCGGTATAATTACGGGGCGTCATGACTGGCCGGTGCCAGCCTTTGTATTCCAGCACGCAGGTGACCCAGTGAGGATGCTGCCAGCGACGGGTTTGCAGCCGTTGAGTATCGTCATGCAATATCCCGCGATTGCCCATCAACGTGCCGCGCCAGGGCTGCGCGGTAATCTCACCAGAGGGCAGAACGCGGTTTTGCAGGGTCATTCGGCCAGCTTAATGCGCTAGCCCACGAGGTCCAACCCTTGCGCCGATCTGCATGGTGAATTGTCATCTGAGAAATCACTGGAAGAATCAAGCGAGGAGAGTTAGCGAAATTTGCTGCGACAAAATAATCTGTGGTTTTACTTGAGTAGGAACAAACACAATGAAACAGAGTTTGCCGATCGTTGTTCTATTTGCTTTTCTGGTTTCAGCGTGTGCTGAGACACAGAATAGTCCAGCCGTTGAAGAACCGGCGGCGGAAACTCAATCCAATGAAGCGAAAGTAGCGAAGTCCGGGAGTATCGCGTCACCAGGCTCAATTCGTACAATTGGCTCCCGCAAAGTTAGCCTTTCTCTCACCCGCAAGGTTGATTCCAATCACGGATCGCCGAAAGTAGTTGCCCAAAAGGTACCATGCAAAGTCGAAGGGCAAGGAATTTCAAAATCGTTTATGTCGCCTGGCATGGTAAACTTGCCAGCATATCAGAGTGATAACTCTGTGCTTAAAGAAATTGAATTTTCATGCACTTACGAGGGGGAAACTTATAATCAAACACTTACAACGATCAACCTTTCCGGCCGTAACAGGTCTTTAAGTTCAGGAGTAGCCGCATCGCTGGTTTGCGGCCAGGCATGTAGTCAGGCCGCTGCGAACCGAGCGATGATGCCAAAGCCTGGCGACATTTACGGTTATACAAATTTCCAGCTTAGCATTGAGTAGAGCCCTCGCCGGACTTCTGTGTTCCTCGCCCAATGTCCGCTTCGTCCCGCTCAGCAGACCTCGGGAGCAAAAAGCATGGGCTTCGGATTCTCGGAGCAGCGTGACCGCTCTAACCAGCCGGTTTGAACTTGGCGGCTATCCCGCCAGCCTTCTGCTGCGCCGCCGTGAAATCTGCGCTTGAGTAAGCCCGAACCGTTTTCAAATTCGACACCGTACCTGTTGCGCCCGCGACCATCAGAGCAGGGAGAATATCTTCCCCGTCAGCAGCCTCGCAGATCATCAAAAAATCGGTCTCTCCGGTCGTTGCATAGTAGGACAGCATCTGTCCGCCTGCGGCCTCGACCAACGGTTTGACGGCAGCGGCTCGATCCGATGGGTTTGCAATCATACCCTGGATCGCCTGGGCCGTGTAATTTCCGGTAACGATAAAAGTCGGCATTTGTTCCTCCCCTGAAACTTGTTCCAACAATTGCCAACGATAACACGTTTTATAGAGATCGCTGCAGGTTTTCGCCTGAGCAACCCTATTGGGGGCAAACGGGCGATTGTATGATTGTCCAGCGCGCGACTCGAATGGCAGCTATGTCCGCGACGTAGCCGTTGGGCGCAGCTATATCTGCGACCGCGGCATTTGCGAACCGTTCCTCAGTTGTCGTCCTGCTTGGGACGGTGCATCCAGACTGGGACAAGAAAGACGATACAGGCGATCAGGAAGGTGAGGCTGGCGATGATGCCGATCACATCTTCCGCCTTCCAGGTGCTCCACAGGAAGAACAGCGCCGAGATGGTGAAGAGAACCCAGCCGGTGAAATTGAACGTCCAGACGGTGCGCGGGGACATCTTTTGGCTCAGGCGCAGGAGGTTTTCGCGCTGATCGCTTCAAGCGCCTCGACCGAGGCTTCCAACGTCAACAGGATCGAGGCGTGACGGTTCTTGTAGTCTTTCGCCGGTTGCAGCACTTCGAGCCCGTCAAAGGGCGCATCGGGAACCGGGCCGTCGTTTTTCAGCATATCCTTGAGCGCATCCCGGGCAGCGGTGATCTGGGCCGCATCACACCCCACGATATTGCTGCCGACCACGCTGGCAGCCGCCTGTCCCAGGGCGCAAGCCTTGACGTCGGCGGCATAGTCGCTGACCCGGCCGTCTTTGGTTTTAATGTCCACGGTCACGGTCGAGCCACAGAGCGGCGCACGGCGTTTGACCGAGGCATCCGGGTCCTCGAGGTGGCCGTGGCGCGGAATGTCAGCGGCAAGCGCCAGAATGCGCGCCGAATAGAGCTTGATCAGATCGGTATCGCTCATGGCTTTCCCTTTCAGTGCTGACCCCATAGATAGTGGCAGCGAGAAGCGTTGAAAAGGGTGTCTGAACATGGTCTTCGATCCGGCGACATTGACCTATAACGAGGCGGGGCTGATTCCGGCGATCGCACAGGATGCCGAGAATGGTGATGTGCTGATGATGGCGTGGATGAACGCCGAGGCTGTGGCAAAGACGCTGGAGACCAGTCGGGTGACCTATTGGAGCCGCTCGCGTCAGGCGTTCTGGATCAAGGGCGAGACGTCAGGCCATGTGCAGGAGTTGGTTGAGGCGCGCGTGGATTGTGATCGTGATTGCCTGTTGCTGCTGATCCGTCAGACTGGTGCCGCGTGCCATACCAACCGGCGGAGCTGTTTTTACACGGCGCTAAGGGATGGCGCGGAAGTTGAATTGATGGCGCCCGAGGCGGACTGAATGTTATTTGAGTATTTTTTCCAAGAAGAAAGATCAGCCGAGGCCGACCATGGCGCGGATATCCTGTGGTGTGGCACCCTCTTGGCGGAATTTTGACAGGGCGCGGGCATCATCACGTTTGGCCAGGCGTTTACCCTGATCATCCCGGATCAGCCGGTGGTGGTGGTAGATCGGTGTGGGCAGGTCGAGCAGATTTTGTAAAAGCACTTGCAGGAAGGTGATCTGATAAAGATCCTCGCCACGCACTACATGGCTGATGCCTTGCGCAGCTTCGTCGATCACCGACGCCAGGACATATGATACCGTCTCGATCTCTTTTCGGCCAAGGACGGCATCGCCGATTTCGGACACCAGCCGGTTCGGATCGAGGAACTTGCCCCCCTTATGTCGCGGACCGGTCTCGGTAAACGACGCGTTGTTCAGGTGAGCGATGGCGCGCGCCATGTTCAGCCGCAACGCATCACCCTTCCGGCGGCTGCTGAGATCCCGGTGGCGACAGGTGCCGGGATAGATACTGGCATCGGTTGCGACGCCTTCCTGAGGGGCGGATTGGGCGTTGCGGATATCGGTTCGGCTGCAGGAACAGGGATAGATCAGCCCCTTTGCCGCCAGGTGCATCAGATGTTCGTTGTAGAGCGCCAGATGGTCGGATTGTCGTAGGACCGGTTCTTCCCAGGTCAGGCCAAGCCAGTGAAGATCTTCATAGATCAACGCCTCCCATTCGGGGCGCGCGCGGTCAATATCGGTATCTTCGATCCGGAGCAGAAAACGACCATGATTGGCCTGCGCCATATCATGCGCCAGGAGAGCTGAATAGGCGTGACCCAGATGCAGAGGACCAGTAGGAGATGGGGCGAAACGGGTAGTGAATGTCACGCTTTTTCAAGGATATAGACGTAAGACTTGATGTCCTGCTTCGGCAGGTGGGGCCCGTATTTCTGATACTTGAGCCGCGCCGCGCCGCAATCGAGCCATTGGTTGAGCCGTGCAGGGTATTGCGGGTCAGCGATGGCGTGATCGTTGAGGCTGAAGGCCAGTTTACCGCCGGGATCAAGAGCGTTCATCAGCAGATCCAGTGTCATTGCCGGGGCTGCGCCGGTGCCGATGACGCCAATGGCGGCGATCACGTTGTAGCTGCCTTGTGCGATGGGCGCCTCGTCATGGATATCCATCAGCGTGAGAGATCGATAGATGTCCTTGCCGCGTGCCAGATCGAGCATTTCAGCGCTCGGGTCCATCCCGTCGATCGTGTCAAACCCCGCCAGCTTGAGCGCGAGGCCGGAAAGCCCGGTGCCGCAGCCGAAATCGAGCACCGGCACGGCAGGGTCGTCAAGGTAATCGGCGAGCGCTTTGGCAACACGACCCGGCGTGGCATAGCCGTTTGTTGAAACCTCGGCGTCGTAACTTGCGGCCCAATCGTTGTAGAGCGCCTGCGTATCCTCGGGCGTTTCCAGATCGTAGGCCTTGTCTAAAAATGTATCTCCCATGGGGGATAGAAAATCACACCGTTTGGTTTTCGTCCAGTGTGCAGCGGCTTAGCCAGTCGCTCCAGGCCGTTTTGGCACGGTCGGTATAGGCTTTGTATCGGTCCTTACGGCCCCGTCTGCCGCCTTTGAGGCCCTCGACCGGGCGGAAGAGGCCGAAATTGACGTTCATCGGCTGAAAGGTTTTGGCCTCGGCGCCGCCAGTGATGTGGTGGATCAGGGCGCCCATCGCGGTATCCTGGGGCGGCCCCTGCAGCGGCTGGCCGAGGATCTCGGCTGCCGCCAGACGTCCGGCAAGCAGGCCCATAGCTGCGGATTCGACATAGCCTTCGACACCGGTGATCTGCCCGGCGAAGCGAATATGCGAGCGCGAGCGCAGGCGCATCTGATCATCAAGCAAGGTCGGGGAGTTCAGGAATGTATTGCGGTGAATGCCACCTAAGCGGGCAAATTGCGCATTCTCAAGCCCGGGTATCATTTTCAGAACAGACGTTTGCGCGCCATACTTCATCTTGGTCTGAAAACCGACGATATTATAGAGCGTGCCAAGCGCGTTATCGCGGCGCAGTTGCACCACTGCGTAGGGTTTCACATCGGGCGCATGCGGATTGGTCAGGCCAACCGGTTTCATCGGGCCAAAGCGCAGCGTCTCGCGGCCGCGTTCGGCCATGACTTCGATCGGCAGGCATCCGTCGAAATAGGTGGCGGTTTCACCTTCATGGAACTCGGTCTTGTCGGCGGCCAGAAGCGCGTCGATGAAGGCTTCATACTGGTCGCGGTCCATCGGGCAGTTGAGATAGGCGGTGCGCTCTTCCTCGGTTTCGCCCTTGTCATAACGCGACTGCATCCAGGCGCGGCTCATGTCGATGCTGTCGTGATAGATGATTGGCGCGATTGCATCGAAGAAGGCCAGCGCGTCCTTGCCGGTCTCGGCGGCGATCGCGTTACCGAGACCTTCCGAGGTCAGCGGGCCGGTGGCAATGATCCAGTGGCCATCTGCGGGTAGCTCGGTGATTTCGTCATATTCGATACGGACGAGCGGGTGATCTTTGAGAGCTGCGGTGACGGAGGCGGCAAAGGGATCGCGGTCGACGGCCAGCGCGCCGCCTGCGGGCAGGCGGTGCTGGTCGGCCATCGCCATGATCAACCCGCCCGCGGCCCGCATCTCCCAATGCAGCAGACCCACGGCGTTTTGTTCGTCATCGTCCGAGCGGAATGAATTCGAACACACCATCTCGGCCAGATCGCCGGTACGGTGGGCAAAGGTTTCGACCTTAGGGCGCATTTCGTGGATGACCACGGGCACGCCGATATTGGCCGCCTGCCAGGCGGCCTCGGATCCGGCCATGCCGCCGCCGATGATGTGAAGTGTCTCTGCCATAGGCAGCGATCTACGGCATCGCTGAAAGATTGAAAAGCGGGTTTGCGGTCGCGCGGGAAGAGGTCGAGTGGGTCACCAGGTCTGGCAAGTGATGGTCAGAGAGAGGCTGACCTGGAGGAACTGTCAAAATAGCGGTGACCCACACTCGAAACGCGGAAATGTGCGCTCGTCTACTGTTAAATCGCTGAATTGCGGCGAAAAAATGGCAAATGGGGAAATAATGTGACGCCAAATTAGGAATAATTAACAAGATTATTCAAGTGGCTGATATCAGGGAGTTTCGTAGGACTGGCATAATCACGACGGGACTTTTGACCGTAGAGAAAGCGTTAATATGAAAGAGTGACCATGCCAGCCCTGCGCGGATCATGGCAAAAAAGTGGCAGCGCTGAAAAGTAAAAGGTTGGAAACTTTTTGTAAGAAAGCTGGAAACGATCTGATAACATATTGTTTTTGTATTGGAAACTACCAGTTTCAAGTTTGATCCCAGTTGGGTGGGCGCTTTTCGATGAAGGCGCTTATACCCTCTTCGGTATCACGAAAAAGCATGTTCTCAACCATGACTTGTCCCGCATAGTCATAAGCCTGATCCAGCGGCAGGTCGATCTGGTTGTAGAACGCCTCCTTCCCGATTTTGACCACAGCGCCAAGTTTCGACGCAACGGTCTCGGCCAATGTATTGGTGGCGGCCTCAAGCTCATCCTGCGGCACGGCGCGGTTGATGAGGCCCAGAGCCATTGCGCGGTCGGTGTCGATGAATTCGCCGGTTGTCAGCATCTCGAAGGCCTGCTTGCGCGGAATATTGCGCGACAGCGCCACCATCGGGGTCGAGCAGAACAAGCCTATATTCACGCCGTTTACGCCAAACCGGGTGCCAAGTGCCGCGACGGCCATGTCGCAGGACGCAACCAACTGACAGCCCGCGGCGGTTGCGATGCCGTGGGGTTGGGCGATGACCGGCTGGGGCAGGGCGCGGATCGACAGCATGACCTTGGAGCAGCGGGCGAAAAGATCTTCGAAATAGCTTTTGCCGCCATCTTCAGCCTGTCTGCCCTGAGTCATCTCTTTGAGATCATGACCGGCACAAAACGCCTTGCCGCTGCCTGCGAGAATCACCGTGCGGATATGGGGTTGTTCACGCAATTGGTCAAACTCGTCCTGCAGCGCGGCAAGCATGGCGTCGGAAAGCGCGTTTAACTTTTCCGGCGCGTTGAGCGTCAGGCGGGCGACGGGGCCGGTATCGCTGCGGGTTAAAATTGACATCTTGTTTCTCCGGGTTGGTTGGGGCCATTGTTAGCGTCGAATGAGCAAGGAGGAAAGCATGGCTTTGCAGATGAACACCGAGGAGTTGATGGCTTTCCTGGACCGTGAGTTTCCTCAGATCACGGGTGAGTTTACGATCGAGGATCTGGGCGAAATGCGCATCCGCACAAGGATGACGGTGAGTGAGCGGCATCTGCGGCCCGGCGGCACGATTTCCGGCCCGTCGATTTTCGCGCTGGCGGATGTATCTGTTTATCTGGCTGTGCTGGCGATGATCGGACCGGTCGCCCTGGCGGTAACGACGAATTGTTCAATCGACTTCATGCGCAAGCCCGAGGCAGGGGTCGACCTGATCGCCGAATGCAGGATGCTGAAACTGGGTCGGGTGCTGGCGGTCGGGGAAGTATTGGTTTTTTCCGACGGCATGGAAAAGCCCGTTGCCCGGGCCAGTATGACCTATTCCATTCCGCCAGCTGGATAGCGTTCATTGGGTCTGAACGGACACGCCCGGTTCCGGAGTTCGCCGGTAATAGCCTTCGGTCTGGTATCGCGTGTGGTTTTGTACTTCACAGATCCAACGGCAGCATAAGATCAAAACCGATTGATCGACCTTACGCATTACCTAGATGCCCTAAGCCCCGGTGGATACGTCGCGCAGCGCGGTTTCAAGGTCGCCGTAGCCGGTGAATCGGTATTCAAATTCCAGTCCTAACCGCTCGGCACAGACTTGTGCCTTTTCCACCAGCGCAGGGTCCTTGATCTGCGCCTGATAGACCAGTTTGGTGTAATTGCCGAAGATCATGTCACGCAGTTCCGGGTGTCTATCCAGGCCCATCGGTTTCCAGATGAACGCATCGAATTGTTTGACCAGAAAGTCGGTCAGGTAAAAGGCGGTGATCTCACCATTTTCCGAACGTTCGGAAAACGCTTCATTGCCTTCAAAAAACGAATAGCAATGCGGCCCCTCAACCATTTTCACGCCCAGCTCATCGCATTTCGCCTGCAAAAGCCCGCCGGTGCCGCAATCGGCATAGACCACGAAAATCTCGTCATAGTCATCTCGGTGTTTCAGAACGGCCTCTTCCACCGCTTCGGTAATCTTGTCCGGGTAGAGGTGATATTTGGCGGGCAGGCAGGTCAGGGTCATGTGCGTCCAGCCGTTGGCCTTTGTCAGCGCCAGAATTTCGCGCGCCAGCGCCCCGCAGGCAATCAGCAGGATCGAGGCCTCGCCCGCATCTTCGATAAACCCCTCATGGGTCAGCGTTTCATCTGCTGGCAGAATGGTCATGGCATGTCCTTCAACAAAAAAACGGCCCGCGCGAACGGGCCGTCTGAAATCTCGTCATCCGAGTGGGTGTCTCAGCCCGTAACACCCTGATTGTGTTTGCGCGACATGAAGTCCTTGGCGGTCTCCACCGCCACGGCCGCGTCACGGCAATAAGCGTCGGCGCCGATGGCCTTGCCGAATTCTTCATTCAGCGGCGCGCCGCCAACCAGCACGGTATAGTCGTCGCGGATGCCCTTTTCGACCATCGTGTCGATCACAACCTTCATATAGGGCATCGTGGTGGTCAGCAGGGCAGACATGCCCAGAATATCCGGACCTTCCGTTTCCAGCGCCTCAAGGTAGTTTTCGACGGGGTTGTTGATGCCCAGATCGACCACTTCGAAACCCGCACCTTCCATCATCATGCTGACAAGGTTCTTGCCGATGTCGTGGATGTCGCCCTTGACGGTGCCGATCACCATCTTGCCCACTCGGGGCGCGCCGGTCTCGGCCAAGAGCGGCTTGAGGATGGCCATGCCGCCCTTCATCGCGTTGGCAGCCAAGAGCACCTCGGGCACAAACAGGATCCCGTCGCGGAAGTCCTTGCCGACGATGGTCATGCCACCCACGAGCGCTTTGGTCAGGATGTCATACGGCTCCCACTTGCGTTCTAGCAGGATATTGACGCCTTCCTCGATCTCTTCCTTCAGGCCGTCATAAAGGTCATCAAACATTTGCTGGACAAGTTCTTCATCGTCCAGTTCCGACAGGATGATGTCGTCTTCTTCGTCTGACATTACCGGTTTCCCTTAATCTTGCTGCGCGGGATGCGCAAAGTTTCGTTGCCGCAGCTTTCGTCAATTTGTCGCAGTTGCACTGTCCGAATTACGACACAGAGACCACCTCAACCGACGTATAGCGCGAAATCGTGCATCGAATAAGCAAAAATATCTCATGATCTATATGCCGTTATTGCATATGTTCGCTAAATGTTCCAATTTGAGTAAATGGAACCCGATCGCAGTACAGATCCGACTAAGCGCCTTGCCGGCCGCGGCGCGCTCAGCAACCGGGTTGGCCGGTTCGAAGCGCTGGAGCGGCGGTTCGAGGATGACGGCTGGGACAGGGAGGAGGACGAGCAGGTGTTGCGCACCCATGTCGCGATTGAGACGCCGCACAGCATGATCACCTATAACCGCTCACCCGACCTGCCGTTCGATCGGTCCATCAACCCGTATCGGGGCTGCGAACATGGCTGCATCTATTGCTTTGCCCGGCCAAGCCACGCCTATCTGGGCTTATCACCGGGGCTTGATTTCGAAACCCGGCTGATCGCCCGGCCAGAAGCGCCCGAGATGCTGGCACGCGAGTTGCGCAACCCGCGCTACAAGCCGCGCCCGATTGCCATTGGCACCAATACGGACCCGTATCAACCGATTGATAAAGAATGCAGAATCATGCGCCACTGCCTGAAGGTTCTGCGGGATTTCAACCATCCTGTGGCGATCGTGACCAAGGGTACGCTGATCGAACGCGACCTCGATATCCTGTCCGAGATGGCGGGCAGGGGGCTTGCCCGCGTCGGCATTTCGGTGACCACGCTTGATCCGCGCCTGTCGCGCCTGCTGGAGCCACGCGCGCCGGCCCCGAAACGGCGCCTTGCAATCATCAGCGCGCTGGCCGGCGCTGGGGTGCCGGTGCGGATCATGACCTCGCCAATCATCCCGGGCCTCACCGACCCCGAGATCGAGGCGCTGCTTCAGGCAGGCGCAGACGCAGGCGCGGATGCCGCAAGCTGGATCATGCTGCGCCTGCCGCGCGAGGTTTCGCCGCTGTTTCAGGAATGGCTGGCGCGGCATTACCCGGACCGGGCAGGGCGGGTGATGTCGCATATTCGCACCATGCATGGCGGCAAGGATTACGAGGCGCAATGGGGTCGCCGGATGCGCGGCAGCGGCCCCTATGCTGAGATGATCGCGAAACGCTTTGATCGGGCCGCGCGGCGGCTGGGGCTGGATCGGCTTCAGCCGCGGCTGCGTTGCGACCACTTCAATGTGCCTCTGGATGACGGCGCACAGATGTCGCTTTTCTGATAGACCAGCGCGTCGGCTCCGGGTTCAACGGAGGGGCATGTTTCTGGGTGGGAAAAGCCACGATGACCCACATATCGGCAGATGTTCAGTCTTTCGACGCCGCAGAGGTCAAGCCGGAGTCAGCGGCGATTGCTGCCTTTGAGCAAGACGGCGTCATATGCCTGCGTCAGGCCATAGGGCCCCATTGGCTGTCATTGATCGAAGAGGGCATCGAGGCAGCGCTTTCGGGGGCCAGCACCGATCTGGATGTGGTCAAGGCGGCGCAGGACAAGGGCCGGTTCACGGTCAGTTCGCAGGCATGGCAGAAAGTCGATCAGTTTCGGCGCTTTATCTTCGAAAGCCCTCTGGCGGACATGTCGCAATGCATATTGCAATCCCAGACACTGACACTGTTTTATGATTTCTTGCTGATCAAGGAGGCGGGCAGCGGCAGCGCCGCCACGCCGTGGCATCAGGATCATTCCTACTATCCGCTACAGGGCGACAAGGTGATCAATTGCTGGACCGCGCTTGATCCGATCCCGGTCGAGACGGCCCTGCGGTTCTGGAAGGGGTCGCACAGCTCTGGCATTGTCCACCGTGCGGTAAATTTCGAAAACCCGTCAAAGCCTTATCGGCATGCGCGCCCCGAGCATCCGGCGGTTCCCGAGATCGATGCTGACCCAGAGGCCGAGATCCTGACCACGGCCATGGATGCGGGCGATCTGCTGATATTCAGCTCGCGGGTGTTTCACGCAGCACCTGGCAACCGGCTGGATCGCCGCCGCGCCGGGTTTTCCATCAACTGGGTCGGAGATGGTGTGACCTATGAGGATGCGCCCGCGCTGGCAACCTACCGTGACACGAGGCTTAGCACAGGGGATCTGATCAGCAATTCTCCCAAATTCCCGCGTGTCCGACCAGCCTGATCGAAGCTTGACCAGGGCGGTGAGCTGCCGGAATGGGTCAGGTGGATAAAGAATGATAGGTTTGGTGGCGCAATAGCAAAAGGACGAAATGTCCGTTTTGAGCCCTATGTGACAAATGCAGCGATCCGCACCAATGTCAGCTATTTGATATAGTGGTCCGAGTAACCGATCCGTGGTTGCCCTCAAACACCTCTACAAACTCATCTGGCCTGTTCGTCTCTCTACAGATATTTATCGGCAAACTACCAACTTTGATTTACTCGGCAAAAATTCATGATCTCTACTGACTCCGTTTTGCCCATCTTTTCAGGAGTCTTTGATATTCAGCCTTTGCCGCAAAGTTGCAACCACAGGGTGATCAGGGCCTAGCGCGGCTTCTGTCAGAGCTAACTGTCGTTTCCGTAATTCGCGTACCTCTGCATCATTGCCAAGTTGTGATAGCGCAGTTGCAACTGCGTCAAGGCTTGTGGTGAGGTCTGGGAAAGGCTCGGCGTTTAATTTCTCGCGCAACTCCAAATCGCGGCGAAAGTAGGCCAATGCGTCAGCGGGAGACTCTGACAGTTTGCGGGCGCCCAGTCCACGCAGGGCCTGCGCGACAATCCAACCTATTTTTGGATCCACATTGTCGCCCGTCGGGACATCAACCAGTTTGCGCCACGCAGCTATAGCGGCTGGCCAATCGTAATGTTCATCGGCGGCTTCGCCATATGCCTGCCATGCTTCGAGCGTTTCGCGTGCGTGGTTCCCAAATTCACTTTCACACCATAGTGCATAAGCCAGCAGGATGGGCATTAGTTTTTCTGCATTGCCAGTGTTCCCGGCCTGCAAAATGCGCTCTGTCCATTCAGTTGTGGTGTCGGGCATGAAAACTCGGGCCTCGTATTTACCGACTTTTTATGGCGCTGCAGCGGGATAAGCCAAAGGAACATAGGGCACACCATAGTTTGCTGCAACATCCATCACCTCGTGGAACCTGTGGGTTCCCGATTTGTTAAGTGCGAGCGACTTATTGAAAAACGCAAAGATTGCCCAGGCAAGTGCTTCATTTTCGGCGCCTGTCGCGCCGACCGTAGCTGCCAGCGTTAAAATTTGCGCGGTAGTGGCTGACGGCCCCGCGTTGAGTGGTACATTGCCAGCACGCGCAGTTTGTGTCCAATTTGCAGCTTCATTTGGATTCCAGCCGCATTTACGGGCAGCGTTCTGGCCCGCTGTCATCTGAACATTCCATACCCCTACAACGTCGCGCACATTATGACGCATCTTCAAGGCATAGTCTGCGACCAAGGTGATCTTGCCGTCCAAGTCGGTGGGTTGATTGGCCATCGCCTGCCCCAGCGACTTACCGCCGCCCCATACAGATTCCCACAATGTACTGTAGTAATAGTTGTATCGCCCTTTCTTTGCACTGGCCGCAGTTTTGTAGGGCGCGCCTTGTGCGTTATGAAACGTGGTGAGCTTCGTCATGAACGTGGTCAGGTGCCCAGTGATGTTGGCGCTGGATTTTGTGCTTGTGGCCAACGTGCCTTCGGTCGCGAGGTTTGCCTCACTGCCAACTTCACCCACAAGTGCACGGATCAAACCATCGTCATTGTTGTATTGCCGGTTTTGAGATGTCGCCAATGGATTTTTACTTGTGGCGGACGCACTCACCCAATCTGACAGGTACTTTTGCGCCTTGGTCTGATCGGCTGCGTTCATCGCGGTGACCAGCGGGTCGGCTGAAATACGCGCCCAGGTCGTATCTGCATTGTCTTGGTTCACCCCGCCGACAGATACCACGCGCTGAATGATGGCCTCGCTGTTGCGACTAGGCAGTGTGTTGGCGACCTGCTGCATAGTTTGCAGTCGTTGCACCACGGGTGAATTATCTGCCTGTTCTTGCAATGCAGTGGTCTCAAGTGTGGCGCTGTTTTCAACACATGTTGCTTCCGGGCGGGCTGCTTTGGCGGCCGCTGACGTTCTCGTTTGTAGCTGTCGTGCAGCTTCCATGGCTTATCCACTTGTTCAGGGGATTTATAGGTCATCTAAATCTACGAACAATTACGCTTCAATTTTCAACCATAGATTTAGTTAGGACATACGCAATTATAAAGTGGATCGTGTTACATGGGGGGTCTCGGTTGCCGCTGCTGCATAAGGAGGCGCAAGTGTAGGATTTGGCTCGTAACCGTTGGTTGTTTGGTTAAAAATCTTGAACGTTTGCATTTAGATTTCTGGACCAACAGTTGTAGGTGCGGCCGTTGGTGCGCCTGCGGCGAAAGCTCGCTTTGTCCGCGAAGCTGACTCATTAGGAGCTGTAAATACACCTAATTTGCCGACTGAAACCGTGGCGGGAGAGTGTTGCGCTTGCCTTGAGAAAATCAGGGCTTCAGCTTGACCTTCCTTGATTGTCCTGACCAGCCGTCGACCGAGCATTTGGCGCGCACGAACACTTCACGGGTGCCGTCGGGAAAAACCACGCCGCTGAGGGCGCGGGTGAAGGGTTGTTCGTTCACATGCGGATGCAGCAGTTCACGATGTGCCAGCCGATTGCCCCGGGCATCCAGCACTTCCCAGCCGTCCGCATAGTGATCCCAGCCGGTATCGCCATGTTCAAGGGTCACGTCGACGCGCCAGACCATACCGGTTTTCTTGATCCGTACATCCTTGATCTCGGGCGGATGTGCCCAGGCTGGCCCGGCTATCAGGCAACTTATTAACAGTAGTAAAACCTTGTTCATGCTCATCACTTAACTGCTGAACGCAACGATTTCGAGTCACGTCTGTGTGTCACTCCTGTCACATTCCGGTCGCATCAGGATGTCTTTCGAGCGTGATGCGAACTCGCGCCGGAAGAGAACCAGGCAGGTCGTGGCAGTAGCGATGATCAGCGCGCCAGCCCCCAGAAGCCAGGCGCAGGCCGCCAGCGCGAAATAGACCGAGCGCAGCCCGCGATTGAAGCTGCGCGAGGCGGTGATATTGATCTCGCCTGCTTTTTCGGCCCGGGTTTTCGCGCGCGGGTCGGCTGGATCATTCGGCACCGCGCCCATCAACACGCCGCAATAGCCGAACAGGCGGTTTGACCAGACAAACTTGAAAAACGCGTTGGCCAGAAAGCTGAGGATGACCAATACTTTAAGTTCCCAAACGATAATGGGATCGCTTTCGAGTGTCAGATCCTGTGCGATGCCCATCAGCCTGTCAGTGTTGCCCAGCAGGGCCAGACAGCCGCCAATGGCGATCATCGAAGCTGAGGCAAAAAAAGCCGTCGCCTGCCGGATCATCGCGAGAATTTGCGCGTCAAATACGCGCGGCTCGCGGGTGACCATATGCACCATCCATTCACGCCGGTAATCAGCCATCAGCGTGCCGACGGATTTCATGTTTTTGAAATCGTTTTCAATGATATACCCGATCACGATCGACGCGATGATCAATAGCGCCAGCGCCGCGATGTCCCATGCGGTGAAATGTGAAAGTCTTTCGGTCAGAACCATGCATTACGCATAGCCTGTCGAGGTTGGACTTGCCAGTGTGTGAAATTGGTTATAAAATATTACCAATTGAGGGATTGCCATATGGATATGCCAACGCCGGACCCGCAGATCATCGCGCGCAAGGCTGAATTGGTCACGCGTTTGCAAAAGGTGCTGCCTGCAGATGCGCTGATCACAGACGAACATGAGACCCGTGCCTATGAATGCGACGCGCTGACCGCCTATAAATGCCCGCCGCTGCTGGCGGTGCTGCCTGCGTCGACGCAGGAGGTGTCGGATGTGTTGCGGATTTGTCATGATATGGGGGTGCCGGTGGTGCCGCGCGGGTCGGGCACCTCGCTGGCCGGTGGGGCGCTCCCCACGGCCGACAGCGTCATCCTGGGGGTCGCACGGCTGAACGATGTACTGGAAACCGACTATGATAACCGCTTTGTCCGGGTGCAGTCAGGCCGTACCAACCTGTCGGTGACCGGCGCGGTCGAAGAGCAGGGGTTCTTTTACGCCCCTGACCCGTCAAGCCAGCTTGCCTGCGCCATCGCGGGCAATATCGCGATGAATTCAGGCGGGGCCCATTGCCTGAAATACGGCGTGACCACCAATAATCTGATGGGCGTCACCATGGTGCTGATGGATGGGACCATCACACAGATCGGTGGGGCCTACCTGGATGCCGAAGGCTATGATCTGCTCGGGCTGATCTGCGGCTCGGAAGGCCAGTTGGGTGTTGTCACCGAGGCTACATTGCGCATTCTGCGCAAACCCGAAGGTGCGCGGCCCGTATTGATCGGGTTTGACGACATCGTCGTGGCCGGGGCCTGTGTGGCCGACATCATCAAGGCGGGCGTGCTGCCTGTTGCCATTGAGTTTATGGACCGCCCCTGTATCCGCGCCACCGAAGCCTTTGCCGGAGCCGGATACCCGGATTGCGAGGCGCTGTTGATTGTCGAGGTCGAAGGCAGTGACGCCGAGATCGACGAGCAGCTCGAAACCATCGTCACTATCGCCCGCAGCCATAACCCGGTCGAGCTGCGCGAAAGCAAATCGGCCGAGGAAAGCGCGAAGATCTGGCTGGGTCGCAAATCCGCCTTCGGGGCGATGGGGCAGATCAACGACTATATGTGCCTTGATGGCACGATCCCCGTCAGCCAGTTGCCTTATGTTCTGAAACGGATCGGCGAGATGAGCCAGCAATATGGCCTGGATGTCGGCAATGTCTTTCATGCGGGCGATGGCAACATGCACCCGCTGATCCTGTTCGACGCCAACAAGCCCGGCGATCTGGAACTGTGCGAGGCGTTCGGCGCCGATATCCTGCGGCTTTGTGTCGAGGTTGGTGGTTGTCTGACCGGCGAACATGGCGTGGGCATCGAAAAGCGTGACCTGATGAATGACCAGTATGATCCGGGCGATCTCGAGATTCAGATGGCGGTCAAGGATGTGTTCGATCCGAAATGGCTGCTGAACCCGGCCAAGGTTTTCCCGCTTGCCGCCTCGGACACCCGCCGGATTGCAGCGGAATAACCTGCGATGCCCTTCGGCCTGTGGCCTCACCCCGGAGTATGTTTGGAACGATGAAAGCACTGATCCCCGAAACCGAGGCCGAACTGGCCACGATGATTGCGCAGGCCGAGGGGCCATTGCGTATTCAGGGCGGTGGCACCCGGCCCATTGGCGCGCCTGTGGACGGTCAGATTCTGAGCACAACGGGTCTGACTGGCATAGAGTTGTATGAACCCGGTGCACTGACGCTTGTAGCGCGCGCAGGCACACCGCTGGCCGAGGTTGAGGCGGCGCTGGATGCGGAGGGTCAGCGCCTGGCGTTCGAGCCGATGGATCACCGACCGTTGTTGAACACCTCTGGCGAACCGACGATTGGCGGCGTGGTGGCGGCCAATGTCTCGGGGCCCCGGCGCATTCAGGTGGGCGCGTGCCGCGATCATCTTTTGGGCGTACGCTTTGTGGACGGGCAGGGGCAGATCATCAAGAACGGCGGTCGGGTGATGAAGAACGTCACCGGCTACGATCTGGTCAAGCTGATGGCTGGCAGCTACGGCACGTTGGGGGTGCTGAGTGAGGTCTCGCTTAAAGTGCTGCCCAAAACGCACATGACCGGCGTGCTGCTGTTTGAGGGATTGAGCGACACGGAGGCCGTCAAAGCCCTGAGCGTCGCACTGGGGTCGCCTTTCGAAGTAACCGGTGGTGCGCATCTGCAAAAGGGGATGGACGGCGCTCCGGTGACGATGATCCGGCTGGAGGGGTTCGAAAATTCGGTCGCCTATCGGGCGGGTGAGTTGCAGAAACTATTGGCAGGGTTCGGTGACTTTATGTTGGAAACCGATCCGGACCGCACCCGGGCCGGCTGGCGCTATGTGCGCGACGTGGCGCCGTTCCAGACGCGCAGCGGCGATGTTTGGCGTTTATCGGTCAAACCCTCGGACGCGCCGGGTATCGTGGCGGCGCTGAGCGGGGCCGAGGCAATCTATGACTGGGGCGGTGGACTGATCTGGCTGCTGGTGCCCGAGGGGTCGGAGTTGACCGCTGCCACGATCAGGGCAGCCATTGGCGGGACGGGCGGGCATGCAACCCTGATTAGGGGAAATCCGGCTGAGGTATTTCAGCCCTTGTCTCCTGCGGTCGCCGCGTTGCAGCGGGGGCTTCGTCAGAAATTCGACCCTCGCCGTATCCTCAATCCCGGTTTGATGGGGGCGGATACATGAAAACGGAATTTACCCCCGAACAGCTGCAAGACCCCGCCCTTCAGCGCTCTAACGAGATTCTACGCTCCTGCGTGCATTGCGGGTTCTGCACCGCCACGTGCCCGACATATCAGGTATTGGGGGACGAGCTCGACAGCCCTCGTGGTCGCATCTATCTGATCAAGGAGATGCTGGAAACGGGCCGCAAGCCTGACGCAAAGACGGTTAAACACATAGACCGCTGCCTGAGCTGCCTGGCTTGCATGACAACCTGCCCCTCGGGTGTGCATTACATGCATCTGGTCGATCACGCCCGCGATTATATCAAAAAGAACTATACCCGCCGCTGGGATGATCGCGCGCTACGCTGGTTGCTGTCGAAAATCCTGCCCTATCCCACGCGGTTCCGGTTGGCGTTGCTGGGGGCCAAGATCGGGCGGCCGTTTGCGTGGGCAATGCCTGATGCCCGCCTGCGCGCGATGCTGGAAATGGCGCCCAAGCGCATCCCGCCGGTCAGCCGCAACGACGACCCGCAAAGTTTTGCGCCTATAGGCAAGCAGGTGAAACGTGTGGCCCTGATGACCGGCTGCGCGCAAAAAGCACTGAACACGGACATCAACGATGCCACCATCCGCTTGCTGACCCGTTTGGGTTGCGAAGTCATCGTCGCTGAGGGGGCCGGGTGCTGTGGCGCGCTGACCCATCACATGGGCAAAACCTCTGAGAGCCACGCCACCGCGGCGAAAAACATCCGTGCCTGGACGGCCGAGATGGACGGGCAGGGGCTTGATGCCATCGTGATCAACACTTCGGGCTGTGGTACGACGGTCAAGGATTACGGGCATATGTTCCGCAACGAGGCGCTCGCGGATGATGCCGCGCGGGTTTCGGACATCGCCGTGGATATCTCGGAGCTTTTGACGCAGCTTGACCTGCCAGAAGGCGGTGACAAGAAGATGGTCGTCGCCTATCACGCTGCCTGTTCGTTGCAGCATGGTCAGCAGATCAAGGCTGCCCCGAAAGACCTGCTGAAACACGCCGGCTTCACCATCGCCGAACCCGCCGACAGTCATCTTTGCTGTGGCTCGGCAGGCACTTATAACCTGATGCAGCCCGAGATTTCGGCCAAGCTGAAGGCGCGCAAAGTCAGGACGCTTGAGGCGAAATCCCCCGATGTGATCGCGGCGGGGAATATCGGGTGTATGATGCAGATAGGCTCGGGCACGACAGTGCCCATTGTCCATACGGTCGAGTTGCTGGATTGGGCGACGGGGGGCCCTGAGCCCCGCGCATTGATCGGTAAGTAAGGCGACGCAGGTAACCCCGCCCTGAGTCGAAACTGCCCCGGTTTCAAGATACGTCTCGGGCGAGCACAGGGGCTCTAGGCCTTCTTAAGTTTGGCCTGGGCCTTGGAGCGGACCTCGGACATCGCGGCCAGCCGTCAAATCGTCAGCGGCAGTCTGGCCCCGCACCGGACAATTACCTTTAACGTATCAGTAGATCCAGCGGCTGGCGCGACAGGCGTTCGACTCCGTTTTCGGTAACCCTGACCGAGTGGCCATAGCACATGGCCAGCCCGGCCTTGCTGTCCATCAGGATCATGTGCAAAAAGAAAACCTGATTTTCCTGCATGAGCAGCGGGTTGCCGTGGTAGAACATCGGGAAATCGACCCAGATCGGGTTGTAGATCGCGCCCATCGCATACCCGCAGGCCTGCGACCGCGCGTGGTTGAGACCGGCGGCGTCGAATACACGCGCATGAGCATCAAAGACATTTCCCATCGGATCACCGGGCCGGATCGCCGCTTCGCAGGCTTCCAGCGCCTCGACACAGGCCGAGTGCATGTGGCGTTGCCAGTCATTGGGTTCACCAATCACCACGGTGCGCATCATCGCGGCATGGTAACGCGCATAGGCGCCGGACCATTCCCAGGTGATCTGGTCCTGCGGGTCCAGATGGCGACGGCCGGAATAGTAGCGGCAGAGCAGCGCACCGGGGCCGGAGCCAAGAATGAACTCGTTACCGGCATAATCGCCGCCGCCCTTGAATACGGCCCCCTGCATTTCCGCCAGTATGTGGCCCTCGAACGCGCCCGCGCATGTCACAGCAAGCCCGGCATCCATTGCGTCGTCGGAAAGGGCGGCGGCCTTGCGGTGCATCTCGATTTCGGCGGGGGATTTGATCCGGCGCAGGGAGCGGATCAACTCGGAAGCGTCAACCATGTCGGGCAGGGCGCTGCGCACCATCTGACCGTTGAAATCCGTGAGGCCGGAGGTATTGGATTCGAACCCCAACCGCCCGGTCGCCACGCCCAGTCGTTCCAGCAATTTTATCAGATCCTGAACTGGTTTGGCGCCTTCCACCTCGGTCCAGATGTGGATTTCATCATCCGCGAGCGTCGAGGTCAGCTGCGCCTGACGCAGATCGGGCAGGCGGGTCAACAGGTGCAGATCGCCATTCGCGGTCAGCACCATCGCTTGGAACATCGCAAAGCCGAACGTGTCATAACCGCTGATCCAGAAATGGCTTTCAGGCGCAAACATGATAAGCGCATCAAGTCCGGCATCGGCCACCGCCTGGGTGGCGCGGGCCTGGCGGGCGGCATATTCGGCATCGTCGAAATGTAGTGGCATGAGCGTCCCTTCGATAGTTCGGGAAACTCAATCGCGTGCAGAGAGTTTTGGCAAGCGAAATGAGACGCAAACGGGCGAATGGGGAAGCCCGCTTGCGCCTATGATCAGGCCACCTCGGCCAGACGGGCGAGAATGGCGGTCCAGCCGCCTTCGTGATTGTCGCGGCTTTCCTGATTGGGAAAGCGAATATGGGTGAGCGTCACATGGGTGCCGTCGCCCTCAGGCCGGAAATCGAGCGTGACGGTGCTGCCCTCGACCGAAAAAGGCGACTCCCAAGAGAACATGATGCGGTTGGGGCGGTCGATCTCCTGATAGACACCGCCATGCGGCATTTCATCGGCGTCATTTTTCATGATCAGGTCAAAGCGCCCGCCGACCTTGGCATCAGTTGTGGCGCTTGGGGTGGTCATGCCCGGGCCCGGCTGCATGAACTGCATCAGCATGTCCGGATCAAGCCAGGCGTCGAACACGCGTTCGGGCGGGGCGGCGATGCTGCGGGTAACCGTGAGTGAGAGGTCAGTATCGGTAAGGGTCATTTGGCAGTCTCCTGAGTCAGCAGATGATCGAGCGCCTCAAGTCGCTGCGCCCAGATTGAACGAAGATCGGCAAACCACCGGTCGATTTCCTCGAGCGGCGCCATCTGTACTTCGATTAGATGTTCGCGCCACTCGGTGCGCCGCGCTACCAACCCGGCCTTCTCCAGCACCTTGATGTGCTTGGACACTGAATTGAGGCTCATCTCGAAATGCCCGGCGATATTGGTCACACACTGCGGTCCGTGCTGCGCCAGAAGCGTCAGGACAGCGCGGCGCGTGGGGTCGCTGGCGGCCTTGAGGATGTCGGTCAGTTTATCATGTGATTCTTGTTCAACCATACGGATGAATAACAAGCTAACCTCAATCAATCAACCAAAAAGATGAATGATAGGTCAAACCGCTACCTGCTATTCCGGTACATACGACTTTAGTCGGAGAAGGTGCACGTTAAGGGAAAACATCCTTCCCATAGCGCGGCTTGCATGCTTATCTTGCGGCATAGACAAAAATAAAACTGGGAGGTGCCGATGTCACAGGTCAGCATGACCGTGAATGGCAAGTCTGCGTCCGGCGAGATCGAAGGCCGCACATTGCTTGTTGAATTCCTGCGCGAAAATCTGGGTATGACGGGAACACATGTTGGGTGCGATACTAGCCAATGTGGCGCCTGCGTGGTCCATGTAGATGGCAAGGCGGTTAAAGCCTGCACGATGTTTGCAGCCGAGGCCGAAGGGGCCAACGTCACGACAATCGAGGGCATGGCCAACGAGGACGGCTCTCTGGGCACGATCCAGCAGGCCTTTCAGGATCATCATGGGTTGCAATGCGGGTTCTGCACGCCGGGGATGGTGATGAGCGCAGCGGCCCTTCTGGCGGATAACCCGAACCCCAGCGAGGTCGAGATCCGCGACTACCTTGAGGGCAATATCTGCCGTTGCACCGGGTATCACAACATCGTCAAGGCGATCATGGCCGCTGCCGGTCACGACGTGTCGAAAATCGCCGCGGAATGACGCAGCGCAAAGGGAGGATTTGATATGCCAGCAGACGGAGGCATTGGCGCCGCAACACCGCGCCGCGAGGACGTAAGGTTCCTGACAGGGGCCGGGAATTATACCGATGACATCAATCTTAAGGGTCAGGCCTATGTGCATTTTTTGCGCTCGGACGTGGCGCACGGGACGCTGAACAATGTGGATACCGCCTCGGCCGAGGAGATGCCGGGTGTCATCCGCATCTTTACCGGCGAGGATTTCGCCGACGTAGGCGGCATTCCCTGTGGCTGGCAGGTGACCGACAAGCATGGCGAGCCGATGCAGGAACCGGCGCACCCGGTTCTGGCGCGCGGCAAGGTCTGCCATGTCGGCGATCCGATTGCTGCCGTGGTCGCCGAAACCTATGAACAGGCGCGTGATGCTGCCGAGGCGATCGAGGTCGATATCGACGATCTTCCCGCAGTGATGGACATGAAGGCAGCACTGGCGGACGGTGCCACCAAGGTGCATGACGATCTGAGTTCGAACCTATGTTACGACTGGGGTTTCATCGAGGATAACAAGGCAGCGGTGGGCGAGGCGATTGCCAATGCGGCGCATGTGACCACGCTGGAGCTGGTCAATCAGCGCCTTGTGGCGAACCCGATGGAGCCACGCGTGGCGGTGGGCGACTATCACCGCGCCAATGACGAAAGCACGCTTTATACCACCTCGCAGAACCCGCACGTGATCCGCCTTCTGATGGGCGCTTTTGTGCTGGGCATCCCCGAGCATAAGCTGCGCGTCGTGGCCCCGGATGTTGGCGGCGGCTTTGGCTCGAAAATTTATCACTACGCGGAAGAGGCGTTTTGTACCTTTGCCGCCCGGGCGCTGAACCGGCCGGTGAAATGGACCTCAAGCCGGTCCGAGGCGTTCATCTCGGACGCGCAGGGGCGCGACCACGTGACCAAGATCGAGCTGGCTTTGGATGCGGACAACAATTTCACCGCCATCCGGACCGAAACCTACGCCAATATGGGCGCGTATCTGTCGACCTTCGCGCCCTGCGTGCCGACCTATCTGCACGGCACGCTGATGGCGGGCAACTACAAGACGCCCAACATCTATGTGAACGTGAAGGCGGTCTTTACCAACACCGTGCCGGTCGATGCCTATCGCGGCGCTGGACGGCCCGAGGCGACCTATCAGATCGAGAGGGTAATCGACAAAGCCGCGCGTGAGCTTGGTGTTGATCCGATTGCTCTCAGGCGTCAGAACTTTATCACTGAGTTCCCATACGCCACGCCGGTGGCTGTGGAATATGACACCGGCGATTACACCGCGACTATGGACAAGCTGGAAGAGATCGCGGATGTCGCCGGCTTTGCAGCACGTCGCGCGGAAAGCGAAGCGCGGGGCAAACTGCGCGGCTTTGGCGTTAACTGCTATATCGAGGCCTGCGGTATTGCGCCATCGGCGCTGGTTGGCGCTCTGGGCGCGCGCGCGGGGCTTTACGACGCGGCGACGGTACGGGTGAACGCCACCGGCTCGATTTCGGTCATGGTCGGAGCGCATAGCCACGGGCAGGGACACGAGACCTCGTTCCCACAAGTGGTGGCCGAGATGCTGGGCATCGACCCCTCGATGATTGATATCGTGCATGGAGACACTGCCAGAATCCCGTTTGGCATGGGCACCTATGGTTCGCGTTCGCTGGCGGTCTGCGGGTCGGCCATGGTGCGGGCGACTGAAAAGATCATCGCCAAGGCCAAGAAGATTGCGGCGCATATGCTGGAAGCCTCGGATGCCGATATTGAATTGAAAGACGGTCAGTTCACCGTCGCAGGCACCGATAAGTCCGTGGCCTGGGGGGACGTGACCCTGGCGGCGTACGTGCCGCACAACTACCCGATCGAGGATGTCGAGCCGGGGCTGGAGGAAACGGCCTTCTACGATCCGGCGAACTTCACCTACCCGGCGGGTGCCTATGCCTGCGAGGTCGAAGTGGACCCCGAGACCGGCAAGGTCACCATCGAACGCTTTGCCGCCGCCGACGATTTTGGCAATATCATCAACCCGATGATCGTTGATGGTCAGGTGCATGGCGGGCTGGGGCAGGGGATCGGGCAGGCGCTGCTGGAATCCTGTGCATATGACGAAAGCGGGCAACTGCTGACCGGATCTTACATGGATTACGCCATGCCGCGCGCCGATGATGTGCCGTTCTATGCGGTGGATCACTCGTGTCAGACGCCCTGTACGCACAACCCACTGGGTGTGAAAGGATGTGGTGAGGCGGGCGCGATCGGCTCGCCGCCAACGGTGGTCAACGCGGTCGTGGATGCACTGCAAAGCGCAGGCCATAACGTCACCCATATCGATATGCCGCTGTCACCATCGCGCGTGTGGCAGGCAATGCAAGGGTAAGGAGAGAAGAGATGTATGCATTTGACATTGAACGCCCGACCCGTCTGACCGACGCGGTCAAGCTGCTGAGCGATGCGACGGATAGTCAGCTCATCGCGGGCGGGCAAACCCTGATCCCGACGCTGAAACAACGGCTTGCCATGCCCGAGCGCTTGGTGAGCCTTGGGGCCGTCGACGAAATCAAGGGTATCTGTACCGGCGATGACGGCGCGCTCTGCATCGGTGGCGGCACCACCCATGCTGATGTGGCCGCGGGGGCCGGAGCCTATCCGGCGCTGGCCGGGCTGGCGGCGAATATCGGTGATCCGGCGGTTCGTAATCGCGGCACGATCGGTGGCAGCCTTGCCAACAACGATCCCTCTGCCTGCTATCCCTCGGCCGTTCTGGCCTCGGGCGCGACGGTGGTGACCAATGCGCGCCAGATCGCAGCGGATGATTTCTTTGACGGCCTCTTTGCCACCAATCTGGAAGAGGGCGAGATCATTACCGAAGTTCGTTTTCCGGTGCCTGATGCCGCGGCTTACATGAAGTTCGAGCAACCAGCCTCGCGCTTTGCGTTGGTGGGCGTCTTTGTTGCCAGGTTCTCAGGCGGCGTGCGCATTGCGGTAACCGGCGCCTCGGAAGAAGGCGTGTTCCGCTGGTCCGAAGCCGAAGCGGCCCTTGCCGGGAATTTTTCTGCTGGGGCGCTCGACGGGCTGTCTTTGTCAGGCGACGGGATGATCAGCGACCTGCACGGTTCGGGCGACTATCGGGCACATCTGATTAGTGTAATGACCAGACGGGCCGTAGCAGCTGCCTGAACGATGGCCGGGGTGACGTGGACACATGTCGCCCCTTCCGCAACGTCAGTGGCAGTAATGCTGGCCCGAAACCCTGTGCAACGCTAGGTTCAAATGGCGCGCGTGCATTGGTGCGCCGGGCATAGCCGTTTGGGGACGGGACATCTGATGATTGTAGAAATCTGGCAGAGCTTCAGACGTTTGCCTCTGTGGGTTCAGATCTGGGTGGCAGCGATACTGGTGCCAGTCAATCTGGCCGCGTTGCTCTTTTTATCCGCGCCGAACGGCATGCTGGTGGCAGCGCTCGCGGTCGGCGGGATGGCGCCAAATCTGATCATTATGATGCGCGATCACGGGTTTTCCCGCGCCATGGCGCTGCCGCATCTGCTGATTTGGACGCCGCTGGTGATTCTGTTGATTAGCCTGCTGACCGGCGGGGCCGAGCTGCCGGATACATACCGACAATTCCTGTTCCTGCTGCTGGTCGTTAACCTCGTGTCGCTGGCGTTTGATTGTGTTGACGCCATGCGGTGGTGGAAAGGCGACCGGGGCGCCGCCTAGCGTCAATTTCTGCGCGAAGACAAGGCTGAACCGGATACCCTTTTAACTATGGCCACGAGCCTCGAACCTTGGCAGCATGGCGCTGAAATCGCGGCCTGCGCCGTCTTCATCCTCGACGAATTGCGCATAGAGATCGCGTGCTGCTTGGCCAAGCGGCGTGTCCGCATCTGCAGCTTCGGCGGCTTGCTGTGCGAGCCGGAGGTCCTTGAGCATCAGATCTGCGGCAAAACCGGGCTGGTAGCCGTTGTCGGCGGGGCTTTGCGGACCGATGCCTGGCGCGGGGCAATAGGCGTTCATCGACCAGGAATAGCCTGATGAGGTGCTGACCACATCGAACATCGCCTGCCGGTCGAGACCCAGCTTGTCAGCCAAGGCAAACGCCTCGCAGGTGACGATCATCGTGGCACCAAGGATCATGTTGTTGCAAATCTTGGCGGCCTGTCCGTTGCCGGAAGGGCCACAGTGAACTGCCTTTTGCCCCATGATATCAAACAGTTCCTTGGCGATATTAAAGCCCGCCTCATCACCGCCGACCATGAAAGTCAGTGTGCCACCTTGCGCCCCGCCAACCCCGCCTGAAACCGGCGCGTCCAAGGCTAGGAGGTCCGCCGTTTGCCCTTGTGTCGCTACAGCGCGGGCGCTTTCAACATCGACGGTGGAGCAATCAAGGAGCACGGCCCCCCGCTGCATGACCGGGATCACCTGATCGGCGACGGCGCGCAGGATTTGTCCGTTGGGCAGCATGGTGATCACCACATCACGGCCCGTTGCGGTCTCCTCGGCACTGGCAGCCATGGTCACGCCGTCGATCGAGACATCGGCCATGTCAAACCCGGTCACCTCATGCCCGGCCTTGGCCAGATTGGCCGCCATCGGGCCGCCCATGTTGCCCAACCCGATAAATCCGATTTTCATGGCATATCCTTCCCTAGTCGAATGTCAGTTTGTCCTTGCCAAGCGGCATCAGCATCTTCGTGGCGGCCAGTGACGGCGGATTGTCCAGATCATGCTGCCATTTGGGGCTGCGATCCTTGTCGATCACCGCCGCCCGGATGCCTTCCAGAAAATCGCCGTATTCCATCGCACGATAGGTGAATCGGTATTCCAGTTCCAGCGCATCGCGGATCGTGGTGCCGGGGCGCCGCAGGCGGTGGGTCGTCTCAACGGCGCAGGCCATGGCAAGGGGAGATCCACGCGATAATGCCTTCAGGGCACGTCCCGCAAATTCGCTGTCGTCGTTGCGCAAAGAGGTGAGAATATCCGCAAGGGTCTCACCGCCGAAATGCGCATCAATCTGCGCCTGCTGCGCGGCGAGCGCCCCGTCGGGCGGGACTTGCTGCGCGGCTTCGATGGCATCGGTGTCACCGGTCTCTTCGAGTTTCCCGATAAGTTCCGGCCACATCTCTTGTGGCGCATAACTATCTGCAAAGCCGCCCATAATCGCATCAGCGGGACCCATGCGCGTGGTCGTAATGCCCAAATACTCGCCCAATCGTCCCGGCGCCTGCGCCAGCATCAGCGAGCCTCCAACGTCGGGCACAAGGCCGATACCACATTCGGGCATGGCAACCTGGCTGTTTTCGCAGACGATCCGGTGTGAGCCGTGGCATGAGATGCCGACGCCGCCGCCCATGGTGAAACCTTGCATGAAGGCCACGTAAGGTTTTGAATATTCGCGGATCTTGGCATTCAGGCGGTATTCGTCCGCCCAGAATCTCTGGCCATAGGCGAAATCGCCAGCGCGGCCGGTTTCGTAGAGTTTCTGGATGTCGCCGCCAGCGGAAAACGCCTTGTCGCCCTCGGCGTCGATGATCACCAGTGCGACCTCGTCATCGTCGCGCCACGCATCCAGCGCATCCTCGATGGCGAGGCACATCTCGTAGGTGACAGCATTCAGCGCCTTGGGACGGGTCAGGGTGATGCGGCCTGCGCGACCCGTCTTGCGGATCGAAATATCGCTCATTGTTCGGCCAGTAGCTGGCGGGCGACGATCAGGCGCATGATTTCGTTAGTGCCTTCGAGGATTTCGTGCACGCGCAGGTCACGGACCAGTTTTTCGATGCCATAATCGGCAAGGTAGCCATAGCCGCCATGTAGTTGCAGGCACTGGTTGACGACTTTCGATCCGGTCTCGGTCACGAAGCGTTTGGCCATGGCGCAGAACTTGGTGGCGTCGGGGGCGCCGGTATCCAGCTTCCACGCGGCCTGGCGCAGGAAGGTGCGGGCGGCCTGCAGCTCGATCTCCATATCCGCGAGGCGGAATTGCAGGGCCTGGAACTGGTCGATTGAGCGGCCGAATGCCTTGCGTTCGGACATGTATTGCAGGGTCATGTTCAGTGCGTTTTGCGCTGCCCCCAGCGAGCAGGAAGAGATATTGAGGCGCCCACCGTCCAGCCCCGCCATTGCGTATTTGAACCCGTTGCCTTCCTCGCCGACAAGGTTTTCAGCACCGATCTGGCAATCGTCGAACTGAACCTGCGCGGTAGGTTGTGAACGCCAGCCCATCTTGTCTTCAAGCGCGCCGAAGCTGAGGCCCTTGGTGCCGTCCTCGACATAGACCGTCGAGATGCCCTTGGGGCCGTCTTCGCCGGTGCGGACCATGACCACATAGGCATCTGAATAGCCGCCGCCGGAGATGAACGCCTTGGTGCCGTTGAGCGTGTAGCCTTCATTGGTGCGGGTGGCGCGGGTCTTGAGCGCGGCGGCGTCTGAGCCCGAGCCGGGTTCGGTGAGGCAGTAGGAGAGAACGGTTTTCATGCTGAGAATGCTGGGCATCAGCCGCGATTTCATCTCATCGCTGGCATAGGTGTCGATCATCTTGGCGCACATGTTGTGGATGGACAGGAACGCCGCGACGGAAGGGCAAGCCATTGACAGGGCTTCGAACACAAGCGTGGCGTCAAGCCGGGTAAGGCCCGAGCCGCCGCTCTCTTCCGAGACGTAGAGCCCGCCAAATCCAAGCTCTGCGATTTGCGGCCAAAGCTCTTTCGGGATGGTGCCCTGTTTTTCCCAATCGCGGGCGTGTGGGGCGATGTTGTCCTGGCCAAAGGCATAGGCCATGTCGAAAATGGCAGTTTGTTCTTCGGTTAATGCGAAATCCATCGAATCGTCCCCCTGGCCGGTAATTGAACGTGTGTTTAATTACCAAATATTGCAGCAGTGTTGCAAGCATTGTGAGATTTGCGTGTAACACCCGAATAACCAGTGGGATCACGTTTCAAAGATCGGCGTGGAATTCCTCGATCAGATGACGGACGACGGCCTGTAGCGCGTGTTCGTGATCGTCGCCGGCTTGCACGGCTTCCTCATAGGTGCGGCGTTGGCGTGTCGAACTGGTGCCAAGGCGCAGAATGTCACGGGCGCCTTCGACTTCTTTCACTGACTCGAAAAACTGCGCGTCTTCCTCGATCAGGTCTAGGATCTCCTCGAAGAGTTCCGCGGTGGGCACGATCTCGCTGCGGCCGAAATCAATCAGCCCCTCGCGGATGCCGTAGCGCTGCGCCCGCCAGCGGTTTTCCGCAACCAGGAAGGCATCGTAAATCCGCCAGCGCTGGTTTCGTGTGGCCAGTCGGTGGAGCATCCGGGTGATGGCCTGGGTCAGGGCCGCCAGTGTCAGGGTGTGTTCCAGCCGGGGCTGCACGTCGCAAATACGCGACTCGATGGTGGGGAACTTGGACGACGGGCGCAGATCCCACCAGATTTTCGAGCTGTCCTCGATCACGCCCAGTTGGATCAACACATCTACCGAGCGTTCGAACTCGCTAAAGCTCTCCATGCGCGGCGGCAGGCCAGTCCGGGGCAGGTTATCGAAGACGGTCAGCCGGTAACTGTCGAGCCCGGTATCGCGGCCCTGCCAATAGGGCGAAGAACAGGACAGCGCCAAGGTATGGGGCAGGAAATAGCTGAGTTGGTTGATGATATCGATACGTCTGTCGGGGCTCGCGATACCGACATGAATATGCATGCCGCAGATCAACATGCGGCGAACCACGCCCGCCAGATCATGCGAGAGGTCGTTATAGCGTTCCTTGTCGGTGTGGTGCTGGTCGCGCCAGTCGGAAAACGGGTGGCAGGAGGCGGCGATAGGAGCGAGGTTGAACTTGGCGGCGTTCTCGGAGACGCAGCTGCGCAGGCGTTTGAGGTCATCGCGCGCCTCGGCCACGTTTTTGCAGACCTTGGTGCCGATCTCGATCTGGCAGTTCAGGAATTCCGGGCTGACCTGATCTTTCAGCTCGCTTTTGCAGGCGTCCATCAATTCCGCCGGGGCCTCTGCCAGGGCAAGGCTGTCGCGATCGACCAGAAGGTATTCTTCTTCGATGCCGATGGTGAAATCACTGTCTGATGCCAAAGCTATCCCCTGTCCTGAATTGACATCAGGATGCAATCTGGCCGGGGTTTTGGCAAGCTGGGCTTTAGGTCAACTGGCTAAGGCACCACCGTGCCAGAGGGAGAGGTCAGTTTTTCCGAGGCATGGCGGCACGATGCGTTGGTGCCAGGAGTTCGTCCTGATTGTGTTTGGCCAGCGCGCGGGTTTCAGCGTCGATCTTGGCAAAGCGCGAGGGCAGCGCGCGGCGCAACAGGGCAACGGAAATCTCGGTTTCGGAATGCAATTGATCCGCAAGGCTGTTCGACGACTCGTTTTGCCACAGAATGCGCGCTTGAGCGGGGCGTTTGGGCCGTGCCGTGCTTGCCTCGCAGGGCTGTTTCGCCGGAACCGGCGGGGTTTCAATCTGCGTGCGTGTTTGGGGCTGCGAGCGTGTGTGGGAGTGAGCAAAACGCGTGTGGCGCTTGGTAAGGCCCGGCGCGTGTATGCTGCCGTCAGTCTTGCTATTACTAAAAATCTTAAACATCCATATCCCCATGTTATCTTGATTAATGCTTAAGTAACAAAATGGGCAAAATTGTGTTGTGCGCGGGGCCAACAGGTGCCGAGTGAAGCAGGCCGCAAAAGAAAAGCGCCCGCCGAAGCGGGCGCTTTTGGGATTTAGGGTCAGACCCTGGATTTGGTAATTAATCCATTGCCTTGAAGTTAAATTCGCCGCCTTCTTTGATGCCCGAGGGCCAGCGCGCTGTTACGGTCTTGGTACGGGTGTAGAACTTGAACGAATCCGGTCCGTGCTGGTTCAGATCGCCGAACATCGATTTCTTCCAGCCGCCGAATGTGTGATAGGCCAATGGCACCGGAATGGGCACGTTGATGCCGATCATGCCGATGTTGATGCGATGCGCAAAATCGCGCGCCGTGTCGCCATCACGGGTATAGATGGCCGTGCCGTTACCGTATTCATGGTCCATCGCAAGGCCCATCGCCTCTTCGTAGGAGCCGGCGCGCACCGTGCTGAGGACCGGACCGAAAATTTCCTGCTTGTAGATGTCCATGTCGGGGGTGACGTGGTCAAAGAGATGCGGACCGACGAAAAAGCCGTTTTCATAACCTTGCAGTTTGAAATCACGGTTATCGACAACCAGCCTGGCGCCCTGATCAACACCGGACTGGATGAGGCCCATGATCTTTTCCTTGGAAGCGGCAGTCACAACCGGGCCAAAATCAACATCATCGCCGTCCGTGTAGGGCGCGACGCGCAGTTTTTCGATGCGAGGTACCAGCTTTTCAATCAGGCGGTCTGCGGTTTCATCGCCAACAGGAACGGCAACCGAAATTGCCATGCAGCGTTCGCCTGCTGCGCCGAAACCGGCCCCCACTAGCGCGTCGGCGGCCTGATCCATATCCGCGTCGGGCATGACGATCAGGTGGTTCTTGGCGCCGCCAAAACATTGCGCGCGTTTGCCGTTGGCGGTGGCACGGCTGTAGATATATTGCGCGATCGGGGTCGAACCCACGAAAGACACACCACCGATGAGGTCGTGATCCAGCAGGGTATCCACGGCTTCTTTATCGCCGTTCACGACCTGGAAGACGCCGGCGGGCAGTCCCGCCTCGACAAAGAGTTCGGCCAGCATCAGCGGCACAGAGGGGTCACGCTCGGACGGTTTCAGCACCACGGCGTTGCCGCAGGCCAGCGCCGGGCCAACATGCCAGAGCGGCATCATCGCAGGGAAGTTGAAGGGCATGATCGCGGCGACAACACCCACGGGCTGACGCATGGAATACATGTCGATACCGGGGCCGGCATCATCGGTATATTCACCTTTCAACATCTGTGGCGCGCCAATGCAGTATTCGATCACTTCCAGACCACGCTGCAGGTCGCCCTTGGCATCGGGGATGGTCTTGCCGTGTTCACGGCTGAGCGCCTCGGCCAGTTTGTCCATGTCGCGGTTCATCAGGCCAACCATGGCCATCATCACACGTGCGCGTTTCTGCGGGTTTGTGGCGCCCCAGGCGACCTGCGCCGCGGCGGCATCCTCGACCGCCTTGGTGGTCTCGGCCGCGCTGGCCATAGGGCATTTCGACTGAACCTCGCCGGTGGCAGGGTTGAAAACATCGTCAAAACGACCAGACGAGCCCTTGGTTTGAGCGCCGTTCAGAAAGTGCGTCAGTTCTTGCATTGCGTCCTCCATGAATTTTGAGCGCAGCGTAGCGTTGCAATTTTGATTGTAAAAGAGGCAATTTTCCAAAAGAGATTTGCAAAAATGCAAAACGCTCGAAAAAGGATGATGGTGATGGGAACGCAGTGGGATGATCTGAAAATTTTCCTGGCGGTGGCGCGGCGCGAAAGCCTGTCGGGGGCAGGGCGGGTGCTGAAGGTCGATCCGGCCACGGTGGGTCGCCGGGTTGCCCGGCTTGAGGCGTCATATGGCGCGCCGCTTTTTGCAAAGTCACCAACCGGTTACGCGCTGACCGATGCGGGCCAGCGGTTGATTGCCCATGCGGTGCGGGTCGAACAGGCGATGGAGGACGCCACTGAGGAGATGATGGGCACCACCGGCGGTTTGACCGGTCAGATCAGAATCGGTGCGCCGGACGGATCAGCCAACTTCCTGCTGCCGCAGGTGCTTGAGCGGATTTCCGACGACAACCCCGATCTGGATATTCAGCTTGTGGCTTTGCCGCGGGTTTTCAACCTGACCCGGCGCGAGGCGGATATGGTTGTGGCGGTCAGCCCGCCCACTGCCGGGCGCCTGACGGTTCAGAAGGTTACCGATTACAAGCTGCATCTGGCGGCGTCCGAGGAATATCTGGCGAAATACCCGCCGATCACTTCGCTGGACGATCTGAAAGGCCACCGGATCGTCGGCTATATTCCCGACATGATTTTCGACAAGGAGTTGGATTACCTGAGCGAAACTGGGGTCGAGCGGGTCAATCTGGCCTCGAATTCCGTTTCGGTGCAGATCAACTGGGTGCGTCATGGCAGTGGCATTGGCATCATGCATGATTTCGCGATGCCCTGGACCAACGGGTTGCGGAAAATCCTGACCGATGAGGTTAGTCTGACGCGCAGCTTCTATCTGGTGCGTCATGCCGACGATCGGCGGCTGGAGCGGCTGAACCGTTTCGCCACCGCGCTCGTCGATGGAATGCGGCACGAGGTGGCGCGTCTAGAGGCGTTGACTTGACAGTAGGGGTCTCATGCGGGAACCTCAGGAAAACGAAACAATTTTTAGCGGAGGCCCGCCATGCTGGTGCAACAAATCCTTAAGTCCAAGGGCGATGAGGGCGTGATCACGGTGAAGCCCTCGATGCTGGTCTCTGACGCGGCGAGCATTCTGGCTGAAAAGCGGATTGGCGGCCTGGTCGTGTCCAAGGATGGCGACAGCGCCGACGGCATTTTGTCAGAGCGCGACATCGTGCGGTCGCTTGCGATGCGCGGGGCCTCTTGCATGAATGACAAGGTCGAGGATCTGATGACCCGTAACCCGGTCTGCTGCTCAAAGCAGGACACGTCGGATGCGGTTCTGACGCGGATGACCGATGGCCGGTTCCGCCATATGCCGGTGGTGGCGGACGGCAAGCTGGTGGGGATCGTCACCATTGGCGATGTGGTCAAGGCCCGCCTGCAGGAACTGGCGATGGAAAAAGATGCCCTGCAGGGCATGATCATGGGCCACTAAGCCCTTGCATTCGGCGCCGCGGTATTATTGCGTGACGCCGAACGCCATTTTCTAGGATTCCGCCCATGCGCATTGGTCTTTACCCCGGCACGTTTGATCCGATCACGCTGGGTCATATTGATATCATCCGCCGTGCCGCCGTGCTGGTGGATCGCCTTGTGATTGGCGTGGCGATCAATCGCGATAAGGGACCGCTTTTCTCACTCGAAGAGCGCGTGGCGATGATCGAGGCGGAATGCGCGATCCTTTCTGAGCAGACCGGCACCGAGATTGTCGTACATCCGTTCGAGAATCTACTGATCCAGTGCGCGCAGGATGTCGGTGCCCAGATGATCGTGCGTGGTTTGCGGGCAGTGGCCGATTTCGAATATGAGTTTCAGATGGTGGGGATGAACCGGGCGATGGATGCGTCGGTCGAAACGGTGTTTTTGATGGCAGACGCCAATCACCAGGCGATTGCATCGAAACTGGTCAAGGAAATCGCCAGGCTGGGCGGCGATATTTCAAAATTCGTGACGCCTGCAGTAAAGGACGCTTTGCTGCGGAGCTATGCGTGACCGGGGGCGGGATGTCTGAGGTATTCAGAAACACGTCAACGGCGCTGCCATTGCCCAAAGGTGAGACGCTGGTGGCCAGAACTACCGAAGCCAACTGGCAGCAAACCGGTACCGATGGGTTTCTGATCAAACCGCTTTTTGAGGATACGATATCAGGCCAGCGTACCTGGCTGATGAAAGTCGACCCCGGTGCGCTGGCGCCGCCCCATGCCCATAGCGAGACCGAGCAGATCTACGTGATCGAAGGCTCTTTTTATGATGACGAAAACACCTATGGCCCCGGCGATTTCGCCATCCGTGCCCCCGGCGTGATGCATACGGGCGGCAGCAAAGACGGGGCGGTCGTGATGCTGATCTATTCATAAGCAGTTTCTGTGGCTACCGGAGGCGATATCGCAAACGCCCGCTAAGCGGACCGAAACTGCCGTTTGTTGTGCTTGCGCTAATGTCCGCATTGCAGCATGCGGCGTGGCCTCAATCTCCTCAGCAATATCTTCGCTTGTTTCAAACAGACCCGGTTTGTAGAAATCCAACAGCTCAGCCCGTGCCAAATCAAATCTGGTTCAGATGCCAATCCGGATAGAATCCCGATCGATTGCAATAAGTCGTAACATCGTGGCCGGCAAATAAACCATCGCGTTCAACTAGTACGATGCGCCATCCCTGGACCGCTGCCAGATCCGCATTTGCAATTATGACCGGGCGAGAATGTGCGCCGAGCGACGCTTCGAACATCCTCTGGCGCAACTCTGACCAGTTTACGGAAGACAAGAACAGAAAGCCGTCAACATGGTCGAAGTCCGCGCGGACATCACCGAGGCGAATGACCTCAGAACCTACATCACTCATCCTGTCTGCGGGCCGCCGCAATCCCATCCCAGACACCCGGTTTGAGCGCGGCAAGTGCTGCGTCCCGGCTGGTGATGACCTCGGCACTTTCAATGGAAATCCCTAGCCTTTCGACCTTGGCCAAAGTGCCGGCGCGATCATAACTTGTGGCATTGGTCAGGACGCGGACCTTGCAGCCAAGGGCGCGTAGTTCGTCTAACCGGCGACCAGCCCCTTCGATCAATGTCTCACCGACATTGATCACACCGAATGCGTCGAACACAAATATTGTCGCGCTTTCGGCGATATCGGTCAGCGCTGCATTTTTCGAGTTTTGATCTGGCTGCTTGTTGCCGGAAAGTGGGACCGAACCTGTTGGTAGCGATCAAAAATCTCAGGAGCAGTAAGCATGGGTCTTGATGGCCTTCGGATTGATGTCTGCGACGGGTGCTCGATTTGAATTGGTCGTTCAACTGCAGCGGCCAAAGCAGTCCTTACTGATCAGTAACTGTACGGGGCCGGGCGTCAGGCCCTGCAAGATTGAAATTTCGCTTGCGGCAACGCGTGCCGAAACCGCAATTTTTTCTTTGTTAATCGGGACATTCAACAGTAGCCTTAAGCCCAATGGGAGGAGACTTATTATGAATATGACAACCAAGTTATTGTCGGGCGCGGCCTTTGCTTTCTGCCTGTCACTGGCAACGGGGCCGGTTGCGGCGCAGGATTGTCCGCGCGGCGATCTGGATGAACGCTTTTGCGACGCCGATGGCGACCTGCTGGCGGACACACCCACCGATGAAAGCGAGCTGATTGATCCCGACACGCTGATCTTTGCCTACACGCCGGTCGAAGACCCGGCGGTTTATAAAGAGGCCTGGGCCGATTTCCTGACGCATCTTGAAGCCGAGACCGGCAAGAAGGTCACGTTTTTCCCGGTTCAGAACAACGCCGCCCAGATCGAGGCGATGCGCTCGGGCCGCCTGCATATCGCAGGCTTCAATACCGGGTCGAACCCGCTGGCAGTAAACTGTGCGGGCTTCAACCCGTTTACGATCATGGCGGCCGAGGATGGCAGCTTTGGCTACGAGATGGAAATCCTGACCTATCCCGGATCGGGTATCGAAAAGGTCGAAGACATTTCCGGCAAGCAATTGGCGTTCACGTCACCCACATCGAACTCGGGTTTCAAGGCGCCCTCGGCGATTCTGAAAAGCGATTTCGACTTACTGCCCGAGCGCGATTTCGAACCGGTCTATTCCGGCAAACATGACAACTCGATCCTGGGCGTGGCCAACAAGGACTATCCCGCTGCCTCGATTGCCAATTCGGTGCTGGCGCGGATGATCGAGCGGGATGTGGTCAAGGAGGAGCAGTTGGTTTCGATTTACAAGTCGCAGACATTCCCGACCACCGGCTATGGCGTTGTCTACAACCTCAAGCCCGAACTGAAAGAAAAGATCAGGAACGCGTTTTTCAACTTTGAATGGGACGGCACCAGCCTGAAAGAAGAGTTCGAGAAGAACGGCGAGGGCCAGTTCCTTGAGATGACCTATCAGGAATATTGGGAGGTGATCCGCAAGATTGATGCTGCCAACGGCGTCAGCTACGCCTGCGAGTAACACGGTCAAAGATCAGGCAGGGGGCGGCGGTTTCGGGCCGCCCTTTTCCATAGGAAAAATTGGGGCGGGAGGGCTTTCATGCTGCGGCTTGAAAAGCTGGTGAAGACCTACAAGACCGGGGATCAAGCGCTTAAGTCCGTCGATCTTGAAGTGCCCGATGGCCAGGTTCTGGCACTGATCGGTCCGTCTGGGGCAGGTAAGTCAACGCTGATCCGCTGCATCAACCGTCTGGTCGAGCCGACGTCGGGCAATGTCTTTCTGGGTGGTGTGGAACTAACCGGGCTCTCGTCGGGCAACTTGCGCAAAGAGCGCCGCCGCATGGGGATGATTTTTCAGGAATACGCGCTGGTGGAACGCCTGACGGTAATGGAGAATGTTCTGTCAGGCCGTCTGGGTTACGTAAGTTTCTGGCGCAGTTTTCTGCGTAAATATCCGCAAAAAGACGTGGACGAGGCGTTTCGCCTGCTGGATCGCGTAGGCCTGCTTGAGATGGCCGACAAACGCGCTGACGAACTGTCGGGCGGACAGCGGCAACGTGTGGGCATCTGCCGGGCGCTGATCCAGGATCCGGCACTTTTGCTGGTGGACGAACCAACGGCCTCGCTAGACCCCAAAACCTCTCGCCAGATCATGCGGCTGATCTGCGAGCTTTGCAAGGAGCGTGGTCTGGCGGCAATCATCAATATTCATGACGTGGCGCTGGCACAAATGTTCGTGCAGCGGGTCATCGGGTTGCGGTTTGGTGCTGTCGAATTCGATGGCCCGCCCGATGCGCTGACACCCGTTGTATTGACCACGATCTATGGCGAGGAAGACTGGGAAGCGACCATCGATAAGATCGACGAAGAAGGCGACGAACCCGAGGCCGCCGAATGAGCAAGGACCTCAACAGCCTCGTTGGCAAGCCCTGGAAAAAGCCTCCGTTCATTCAGCGCGGCTGGTTGCGCTGGTCGCTGGTGTTGGGGTTTGCGGTCTATATGGTGGCCGCAGTCCTGACGATCGAAGTGAATTGGGCCCGCGTCTACGAGGGTCTGGAGCGCGGCAAGCAGTTTATCCTGGCGTTCACCAGCCCCGACTTTGCATCACGCTCCGGCGATATCTGGGACGGAATGCTGGAAAGTATCATTATGACAGTTGCGGCCTCGGTGGTGGGGATAGGTATTTCGATCCCGATCGCATTGGGGGCCGCGCGCAATGTCGCGCCATTGCCTGTCTATCTGATCTGCCGCGGCATCATCGCGATCAGCCGGGCCTTGCAGGAAATCATCGTTGCGATCCTTCTGGTAGCGATTTTCGGCTTCGGTCCGCTGGCGGGCTTCCTGACGCTGAGCTTTGCCACGATCGGCTTCCTGTCGAAGCTGCTGGCCGAAGATATCGAGAGCATGGACAAGGTGCAGGCCGAGGCAATCAAGGCATCAGGGGCCCACTGGGGGCAGTGGATCAATTACGGCATTCAGCCACAGGTCATGCCACGCCTGATCGGTCTGTCGATGTACCGCATCGACATCAATTTCCGCGAAAGCGCCATTCTGGGTCTTGTAGGAGCCGGCGGTATAGGTGCAACGCTGAATACTGCCTTTGACCGTTATGAATATGACACGGCGGCTGCGATTCTGCTGATCATCATCGTGATCGTCATGGCGCTTGAATACCTGTCGGGCATCATCCGCGAGAGGGTGCAGTAATGCCGGTTCAGGACGTTCAGGGACAAAAGGTCTGGCAGCGCCGAACCGGTCGGGAATCGCTGTTCCACTGGCTGCTCTGGCTGGCAGGAATCGCGGTTTTCGCCTATTGCTGGCAACAGATTTCGAACGCGACGACTTGGTTCTTTGTCTGGGACGCGCCCAGCATTGCCGGCGATATCTGGCGCCGGGCCACCCCGCCGAAATGGGAATACATCACGCAACTGGGCGAACCCATCTGGGACACGCTTAACATCGCGACACTGGGGACAATTATCGCCTTGTTCCTGGCGGTGCCGGTTGCCTTTCTGGCCGCGCGCAACACTACCCCTTCGACACTGTTCATTCGTCCGATTGCGCTTCTGATCATCGTATCCACCCGCTCCATCAACTCGCTGATCTGGGCGCTTTTGCTGATCGCGATCATCGGACCCGGTGTCTTTGCCGGGGTGATCGCCATCGCAATCCGATCGATCGGCTTCTGCGCCAAGCTGCTCTACGAGGCCATCGAAGAGATCGATCACACGCAGGTCGAAGCCATAACGGCCACCGGTGCGTCGCGCTGGCAGGTGATGGCCTACGGGATCGTGCCGCAAATACTGCCTGCGTTTGCGGGCATCGCGGTCTTCCGCTGGGACATCAACATTCGCGAGTCTACCGTTCTGGGGCTCGTTGGCGCGGGTGGTATCGGGTTGCAACTTTCTGCATCGCTCAATGTGCTGGCCTGGCCGCAAGTAGCACTAATACTTTTGGTGATCCTTGCTGCGGTAGTTATCTCAGAATGGGTCTCCGCAAAAGTTCGCGGCGCTATCATTTAGCTTTCAGGCAAAATTCGTTTGGATAGATGGATGAGTTCCCCTGTAAGCCGACTTTCATTCGGTTCGCAGCGTCCTTCCGCTTTGGGTTCGAAGCAGACCTTCGTCGAACCTGACATGACGTTACTCAGTAGTCTCGTAGGACATATCATCGCCAGAAGGCCATCCATTCGATCATGTCTGTGAGCTTTCGGCTTAGAAACAGCGTTGCCGACAGGTCATTCATCAGCCAGTCACCACACAGCCCAATCAGGATGAGTGCGCCTAGGGCGAGGGCGATCTGGTTGGTCATCTTGGGCTGTCCACAAAGAAAAATCCCGCCCGGTATGCCGGACGGGACGAATCTGTGCAAGATTTCAATGGTTAACCCAGCTTGCCCATTAGCACGGCAACATCGGCCATGCGGCAGGAGAAGCCCCATTCGTTGTCATACCAGGCCAGCACGCGGACCAGCCGGTTGCCGATGACCCTGGTCTGGTCGGGGGCAAAGATCGAGCTTTCCTCGGTATGGTTGAAATCGATCGACACCTTGGGTTCGGGATCATAGCCCAACACGCCTTTGAGCGGACCGGCGGCAGCGGCGGCAACGACTTCGTTTACGTCGGCCTCGGACACGTCGCGGGCGGCGATGAAGGTCAGGTCCACGGCAGACACGTTCGGTGTGGGCACGCGGATGGCCGAACCGTCAAGCTTACCTTTTAGCGCGGGGAGCACTTCACCCAGTGCTTTCGCGGCACCGGTCGAGGTGGGGATCATCGACATCGCGGCAGCACGGGCGCGGTAGAGATCCTTGTGGCGGCGGTCGAGCGTCGGTTGATCGCCGGTGTAGGCGTGAATCGTGGTCATGATGCCAGATTCAATACCGATGCCTTCGTGCAGCACCTTGGCCACGGGCGCGAGGCAGTTGGTGGTACACGAGCCGTTCGAGATCATATTCTCACCGGCTTGCAGATCGCCATCGTTCACGCCAAGGACCACGGTGCGGTCGACATTCTTGCCGGGCGCCGAGAGCAGTACTTTCCTGGCGCCGCGCTCAAGATGTTTGCGGGCCTTCTCGCCATCGTTGAACTTGCCGGTGCATTCCAGCACGACGTCGACGCCGGACCAGTCAAGTTCGTCCATGTCATAGGTCGAGAACATTTGCATCGGGCCCTTGCCCAGATCCATCGTGCCGTCGCCCAGCGTGATCTCGTTCGCGAAACGACCATGCACGCTGTCATATTTAATCAGGTGTGCTGCGGTTTCCAACGGGCCGGTGGCGTTGACCTTGACGACTTCGATATCATCGCGCGGGCTTTGCGCAATATGAGCAAGGGTACAGCGGCCGATGCGGCCAAAGCCATTGATGCCGACTTTGATGGTCATGGCGGTTTCCTCTGTATCTAATTGTTGCCCGCGATATAGACCTGCCGGAACGGCCCTGAAAGGCGAAAATCGCCAAATATCCTACTGTTAGCGATAAACACTGTTTTCGTATTTGGGTCAGTGCGTTTGATTGCGCTAACAGATTCCGCGATGCAGAGCTCTTAGCGCGCGTTCTAATTCGCTTTTCAACCCATTGGTGTTCACGACCTCGGACCGTACGAACGGTCTGGTTCACTTTCTTTAAACCTTTGGACGTCTGATGCGCACAAGACGGGACTTACCCGGCTCGGCGGCAGATACAGCACAAGATATTACTAAGGAGCGTCTGAGGATGATTATGGATTTCTTTCGGCAATAGGGCGCGACGGGGCAAGCGCCTGAGCAGAAAGCCAGCGCAACCGGCTCGCTGATGGCGTGGCATGGTGCCGGGCGGGTAGCCTGGAGTCCACGCGATACGGTGACGCTTACCCGTGCCGGGTTCAGCGGCAATCCGGTCGGATTTCGCTGCGTCAAGATGATCGCCGAGGCGGCGGCGAGCCTGCCGCTGGTGTTGCAGGATGCCACGCAGCGTTATGCCGAACACCCGGTGCTGGGGCTGATCAAAAGTCCGAACCCGATACAAGGGCGCGCTGAACTCTTCGAGGCTTTGTACGGTCAGCTGCTGCTAACCGGGAACGCCTATATCGAGGCCGTGGGCGGCGTTACAGCCCTTGATGCTTTGCGCCGGTTTCGATGCGGTGGAACGTGGCGGAGAGTTGAAATGTCGTAACCGTAACGGCACGGTTACGGCGGCGATTTCAGTCGACGAGATGGTCCGTGATCCGGAAAGTGATGGCATTATCGAGACGACGCGCGGCAGCGTGGCCGCGTTGCCGAGCCGCGTCAGGTTGCGTTTCATTGATGCGGACAGCGAATTCGAGGTGCGCGCGGAGGAGGCGGTTTTGCCGGATGAGGATATACAGAGTGCCTCGCAATCGGAAATGCCTGTCTGCCTGACCCGGACAGAGGGACGCCAGACCGTGGAACGCTGGTTGGCAGAGGCGCGCGTGTCGGCAGACACCGTGCGGCTGACATTGCCGCCATCACGGCTGGATGTCGGGGCCGGAGATGTTATCGAACTGGGAGATACCGGCGAAGCCAGGCTTTTTCGCGTGGACCGAGTTGAGCAGATGGGCAATGCGCAGCGCGTCGAAGGGGCACGTATCGAGCCTGAAAGCTACCGCCCGATTGACATTGACGAAGTGGTTCCGAGGATGCGTTCGATTTTGCCGCCGGTGCCGGTGACGCCGCTGTTTCTGGATTTGCCGCTCTTGACCGGTGATGAAACGCCGCACGCGCCGCATGTGGCGGTGATGGCCGATCCCTGGCCCGGCGCGGCGGCGATCTATTCTTCGGATGTCGACGCGAACTACCAATTAAACCAGATTGTTCCGGCGCGGGCGCCGGTTGGCATCACCGAAACTGCGCTGGCCCCATGCGGTGCAGGGTTGGTTGATTATGGTGCCGACCTGATCGTGAAGATGGAATTCGGCGTTATGGAAAGCGTCGTCGATGACGCCTTTCTGGCAGGGGCCAATCTTTGTGCGATCGGGGACGGTACACCGGATGGCTGGGAGCTGTTCCAGTTTCGCGACGCCGAGTTGATCGCGACGAATACCTATGCGCTGAGGCATCGTTTGCGGGGGCAGTTGGGGACCGAAACGGCGCAGGGCGGTGACTGGCCCGCTGGCTCATTTGTTGTGCGGCTTGATGGCACCTCGGTGCAGATCGGTATGGCTGAGAGGAAACGCGGATTGCTACGTCATTACCGGGTTGGACCGGCGGATCGACCGATGGATGACGATGCCTATCAATATGGCGCGCTGGCCTTTGACGGTATCGGGCTGAAACCGTACAGCCCGGTGCATCTGCGCGGTGTGCTCGAGCCTGGGGGCGATCTGAGCTACAGCTGGATCCGGCGCACCCGGATCGGTGGAGATATCTGGAACACGCCCGATGTTCCGTTGAACGAGGAAAGCGAACAATATCTGCTGCGGGTAATGCAGGGAGCGACGCTGCTGCGCGAAGAGATGTTGACCGCGCCGAGTTGGAGCTATCCATCTGCTCTGCAGGCGGCGGATGGGCTGAACGGGGACTTTGACATCGAGGTCGCCCAAGTATCGGCAAGCTTTGGCCCGGGCACGTTCGCGGTGTTGCCGCAGTCGATTTGAGGGAATTGGAGCGTCGTCCCTGAACCGTGGCTCACGAACGGCGCTTTATCATGAAAATGTCGCGCTAACCATTCGCACAACCGATGCATTTGGCAGCGGCAGGGTCTAGTTCAAGGCGTCCTGTGGCGATCGCGTCGCCGCAATCTTCGCAATAGCCATATTCGCCTTCGTCTAACCGACCGAGGGCTGCGGCAAGGCGGGTTTTCTCCGTCCGGCGACGGCTGGCCTGGGCTTTGGCCATGGCCTGATATTGTAAAGCGTCCATTCGGCTGAGGCGGCCAACGGCCTGCTGATCCAGCTCAACCGTGGCCTGGCCGGATTCGCCCAAGGCGTCCTCCTGTGCGATCTCGTCAAGACGCGCATGGATCAGATCGCGGAATTTAGCCTGATCGGTTGTATTCATTTTGCTTATTCCCGCTATCACAGCTTTGCATTTTACCATTCCTACCTATCTGGTATAGTCAAGGCCTGCTTAAGGAGCCTGCATATGGTTGAAACACGTGCACAACTCGCCCAGCTTGACCCGGTTTGGGCGCAGATCATCGCCGAGGCGCAGGACGCCATCGACTTCGAACCGCTTTTGGGCGGAGTGATCCATTCCAGCATTCTGCACCATAAAAGCATCGAATCGGCGCTGTCTTATCGCCTGTCGCTCAAGCTGGCCTCGTCCGAGATGTCAGAACAGCTTTTCCGTGAAATTTGCGACGAAGCGATGGCGAGCGATCCCGAAATCGCATTATCAGCCCGTGCTGATATCGTGGCGGTGAATGATCGCGACCCGGCCTGTGACCGTTTCATCCTGCCGATGCTCTACTTCAAGGGGTTCCAGGCCGTGCAAGCCTATCGCATAGCGCATTGGCTTTGGCGCGAGGGCCGCAAGGACCTGGCGCGGTTCTTTCAAATGCGCTGCTCGGAAGTGTTCGGTGTCGATATCCATCCCGCCGCACGGATCGGCAAGGGCATCATGATCGACCATGCCCACTCTATCGTGATCGGCGAAACCGCGGTGGTGGGGGACAATGTCTCGATGCTGCATTCGGTCACGCTGGGCGGTACCGGTAAAGAAGAAGAGGACCGCCATCCCAAGATCGGCAATGGCGTGCTGATCGGCGCAGGGGCCAAGGTGCTGGGCAATATCCGCGTTGGCAATTGCAGCCGGATCGCCGCAGGCTCGGTCGTGTTGCAGGAAGTGCCGCCGTGCAAGACCGTCGCTGGTATTCCAGCCAAGGTCGTGGGCGAAGCAGGCTGCGATCAGCCGTCGCTGACCATGGATCAATTGCTGCAGACCGCTCCCGGTCCGGAAGGTCAGTCTTAACTTCGTTCTGTTGAAGCCATAAAAACCCCCGGAAGTGCTTAAGCGCGACCGGGGGTTTTCCGTTCTTTCGACAATGTCCTGGGCGCAGTTTCATTACGTTCGGCGTTTGCTACCCGTATTACTGACATGCGCGCCCACGCCGACGCCATCTCACGGCGGCGACCCGGTCAGGCTAGCGCCTATTCATCGAGGCTATAGATTGCGACTTGAGGCGCTGCCGTAAACGGTTGAGTCAGGTTTGCGTCGTCGGCGGCCAAGAGAAGCGGCCATGTTGCGAAGACACCCAATGCGACAGTGCTGAAAAGAAAAATGGTTTTCATGACGAAGCCCCGTGATGGCTGATTGCGTTGTTCCATCTCAACATGCGGCAGAGGTGGCGTGTCATTCAAAAACAACCGGCCTGCGACCGGTTGTTATCGGATATCAAAATCTCGCACTATTTTGATATTAAACAGTATTTTCAGAATTTCGCTCGGGAAATGTTTCTTGGAGGGCGCAAAGTCCGATAAATGAGTGGGCACGCCACTCCGTTACCGTTCACAACAAAAGACGGCGCCGGATGATTACCCGGCGCCGGTTCGTTGCAGTTCCGCACTTGAGTTCAGCCGGAGCGGTGCCCGTCTCAGGCCAGCATCACCATCGGGTTTTCGAGGTTTTGCAGAATCTGTTCCAGCAGTTCGGCGCCAAGCGCACCGTCGATGACCCGGTGGTCAACGCTGAGTGTCACGGACATGACCGTGGCCACGGTCAGTTCGCCATCATCGCCCACGACGGGTTGTTTCTTGCCACCGCCAACGGCGAGGATCGCGCCGTGGGGCGGGTTGATCACCGCGTCGAAGTTATCAATCCCGAACATACCTAGGTTCGAGATGGCGAAGGTGCCGCCTTGGTATTCCTCGGGCGCCAGCTTGCGGTCGCGGGCGCGGGCGGCGAGGTCTTTCATCTCGGCCGAGAGCGCGGAAAGCGACTTCATGTCGGCATCTTTCAGGACCGGCGTAAAGAGGCCGCCTTCGATGGCCACGGCAACGGCCACGTCCGAGGGTTTGAGTTTCAGCACCTTGTCACCGGCCCAGACCGCGTTGGCATCGGGCACCGCCTGCAGCGCCAGGGCGCAGGCCTTGATGATGAAATCATTGACGCTGAGCTTGACGCCACGGCTTTCGAGTTGCTTGTTGAGTTGGCTGCGGAATTTCATCAGTGCATCCAACCTGATGTCACGGCGCAGGTAGAAATGCGGCACGGTCTGCTTGGCCTCGGTCAGGCGTGCGGCGATGGTCTTGCGCATGCCGTCAAGCTTGACCTCTTCATACTCGCGGCCCTGATACATCGCGGCAACCGTTCCAGCGGATGGGCCGGTTGGGGCGGGGGCCGCCGGGGCGGCCTCGGCTGCGGGTGCGGCGGCAGGTTTGGCCGATGGCGATGCGGTTTCCACATCGGCCTTGACGATACGACCGTGAGGTCCGGAGCCCTTGATCTGGCCCAGATCAAGTCCCTTGTCGGCGGCGATCCGGCGCGCAAGCGGTGAGGCGAAGATGCGGTCGCCGCTGGCGGCTGCCGGGGCAGGGGGGGCGGGCTTCTCGGCGACGGCTGGCGCCGCCACCTCGGCACTCGCGTCGGCACTCGCGGCCTCCGGCGCGGGTTGAGAGGGAGTGGAGACATCGCCGATGTCGTCCGCGCTCTCGCCGTCTTCCAGCAGCACCGCGATCGGGGTGTTGACCTTGACCCCTTCGGAGCCTTCACCGACCAGGATTTTGCCAATCGTACCTTCATCGACGGCTTCGAATTCCATTGTAGCCTTGTCGGTTTCGATCTCGGCGAGAAGATCGCCGGAGGCGACCGTATCACCCTCCTTGACCAGCCATTTGGTCAGCGTGCCTTCTTCCATCGTGGGCGACAGGGCGGGCATGAGAATTTCTGTTGGCATTGCCTTGTCTCCTTACCGATAGGTTACTTTTTTGACCGCCTCTAGCACCTCGGCGGTCGAGGTCAGGGCGAGCTTTTCGAGATTGGCTGCATAGGGCATGGGGACGTCCTTGCCGGTACAGTTGATCACCGGCGCATCGAGATAGTCGAACGCGCGTTCCATCAGCGTGGCGGTGATGTGATTGCCGATAGAGGCCACGGGCCAGCCTTCCTCGACGGTGACGCAGCGGTTGGTCTTCATCACGCTGGCGACAACCGTGTCGGTGTCCATCGGGCGCAGGGTGCGCAGGTCGATCACCTCGGCGCTGATGCCATCTTCGGCCAGCTTTTCAGCCGCCTCGAGCGCGTAGGTCATACCGATGCCGAAGCTGACGATGGTGACATCCGTGCCCTCGCGCCAGATCTTGGCCTTGCCGAAGGGGATGGTGAAATCATCCAGCTTGGGCACGTCGAAGGACTTGCCGTAGAGGATCTCGTTTTCCAGGAATACGACCGGGTTGGGATCGCGGATCGCGGATTTCAGCAGGCCCTTGGCGTCGGCTGCCGAATAGGGTTGCACCACCTTGAGGCCCGGCACCTGCGCATACCAGGCCGCGTAATCCTGTGAGTGCTGGGCGCCAACACGCGCTGCTGCCCCGTTGGGACCGCGGAAGACGATCGGGCTGCCCATCTGGCCGCCGGACATGTAAAGCGTCTTGGCGGCGGAGTTGATGATCTGGTCGATCGCCTGCATGGCGAAATTCCAGGTCATGAATTCGACAATCGGGCGCAGACCGCCCCAGGAGGCACCGACGCCAATCCCGGCAAAGCCGTGTTCGGTGATCGGGGTGTCGATCACGCGTTTTGCGCCAAATTCTTCCAGCAGGTTCTGGGTGATCTTGTAGGCGCCCTGATATTCGGCGACCTCCTCGCCCATCACAAAGACGGTTTCGTCGCGGCGCATTTCCTCGGCCATGGCCGAATTCAGCGCCTCGCGCACGGTCATCTTGACCATCTCTGTGCCCTCGGCCCAGTCGGGGCTGGTGTCGGGTGTTGGGGCAGCGGGGGCCGGGGTTGCGCCTGCGGACGCAGTCGCGGCGGGGGCCTCAGCCGCTGGCGCAGCCTCAGTTGGGGCAGACGCGGCGGTGGTGGCGATGTCATCGGCGTTTTCGCCCTCTTCCAGCAGCACTGCGATGGGGGTGTTGACCTTGACGCCCTCGGTGCCCTCCTCGATGAGGATCCTGCCGATGGTGCCTTCATCGACGGCTTCGAACTCCATCGTTGCCTTGTCAGTTTCGATCTCGGCCATGATATCGCCGGAGTTGACGGTATCGCCTTCTTTCACCAGCCATTTGGCCAATGTACCTTCCTCCATCGTGGGGGAGAGGGCGGGCATGAGAATTTCTGTAGCCATTGTCTGATCTCCTCCTCAGGCGTTCTGCGGTGCAATGTCGGTGATTATGTCGGTCCACAGCTCTTCGACTGCAGGTTCCGGGCTGTCCTTGGCGAAATCGGCGGATTTGTTGACCACGCTCTTGATCTCCTTGTCGATTGCCTTGAGGTCTTCCTCGCTGGCATGGTTGCCGGACATCAGCAGTTCGCGTACATGTTCGATGGCATCCTTTTCCTCGCGCATTTTCTGCACTTCTTCGCGGGTCCGGTACTTGGCCGGATCCGACATTGAGTGGCCGCGATAGCGGTAGGTCTTGACCTCAAGGATATAAGGGCCCTTGCCCGCGCGGCAGTGGGCGACGGCCTTCTCACCGGCCTCCTTCACCGCCAGCACATCCATGCCGTCGACTGCCTCGCCGGGAATGCCGAACGCCTGCCCGCGGGTGTAGATATCGGGTGTCGAGGTCGAGCGTTTCTGCGACGTGCCCATCGCATACTGGTTGTTCTCGATCACGAAAATCACCGGCAATTCCCACAACGCCGCCATGTTGAACGTCTCGTAGACTTGGCCCTGGTTCGCCGCGCCGTCGCCGAAATAGGTGAAGGTCACGTTGTCATTGCCCTTGTATTTGTCGGAAAACGCCAGCCCGGCACCCAGCGGCACATTGGCGCCGACAATGCCGTGGCCACCGTAGAAGTGCTTATCGGTCGAAAACATGTGCATCGAACCGCCCTTGCCGCGGGAATAGCCGCCCTCGCGGCCGGTCAGCTCGGCCATGACGCCATCGGGGTTCATGCCACAGGCCAGCATATGGCCATGGTCGCGATAGGTGGTAACTCGCTTATCGCCTTCCTTGGTCGCCGCCTCAAGCCCGACGACAACCGCTTCCTGGCCGATATAGAGGTGACAGAAGCCGCCGATCAGGCCCATGCCGTAAAGCTGTCCGGCCTTTTCTTCGAATCGCCGGATAAGCAGCATGTCGCGGTAAAACTGTTTCAGTTCATCTGAGGAAATATTTGATTTCTTTGATGTTTTCCTGGCGGCCATGGGTGGGCAACTCCTTGTCCGGATTAATAGTTTAGCATTAAACTAATTTTATATAACATCTTTGTGCAACAGACGAGAGCGAAATGTCACCTGATCACGCAGTTGGGCGAACGAGGGTTATCGGGGAGGACAGGAGGACGTCAGCGGATGACGATTTCGTCGCCGCGCAACAGGCCCAGAACGTCGCGGGCTTGCTGATCGAGCAGGTCGAGATCAAGGTAATTATCTGACAGGCGGCGGGTCAGGTTTTCCATTCGCTCAACCCGCGCCTCCAACGTCTCCAATTGGGTCTGCAAGGTCCGGCTTTCCGCCTGGATTTCGGCGCGGCGAAACAGGCCATAATCGCCTTGAACCGCCGCAAAGGTGAAATACAGGCCCAGGCCAAACGCCACGACGAAAAAGATCAGCGCGCCCATTGCAGGTTTGGTGCGGGTGGTCATCTTGCTCTGCCTCATGTGCCGCCTCTGCCGGGCGGTGTTTATGCAACATGGCATATCCCACGCGCTTTGTGAATCCCCTTTCTTTTGCGGGGTGTACGGCGCAAGAATGACGATGAGGCGGCCCGGCGAATAGATACGCGCCTGGGCCTGAAAGCAGGTTCCCACTTGCCGGATTGCGCTTTAGCATTAGCGCTAAAGGAGAGTCGTTCATGTCATACTTGTCCCTACGCGGTCATGTCGAGACCCATGAGGTGCTCAACCAGCCCGCGGACCGGCAGGATCAGGACCTGTGGGCCGAGGATCCGGCGCTGATCTGTCACGCGGGCGCGGCGGGGGCGGATATCGCCCATCTGGCCGCTTATGGTGAGAAACTGGGCAGCGCCGCGCTGCGGCAAGCCGGGCTGGATGCCAATCGTCATGTGCCGGAACTGGTGGGTTTCGACCGTGGCGGCAGGCGGCTGGACGAGGTGCGGTTTCATCCCACCTATCATCAGCTGATGCAAGCCGGGATTGGCGCAGGCTATGCTGCCATCGCGTGGGAAGGACGGCTGGGCGGTCATGCCACCCACGCAGCCATGGTTTACCTGACAAGCCAGGTGGAGCCGGGCGTGTGCTGTCCGATGACGATGACCTACGCCGCTATCCCCGCGCTCAAGGCCGACAGGGCGCTCTTTGATCAATGGGTGCCCAAGCTGATCTCGCGCGTTTATGACGGGGCCGTGAAGCCGTTGATGCGCAAACCCGGCGCAACAATGGGCATGGCCATGACGGAAAAACAGGGTGGCTCGGACGTGCGCGCCAACACCACGCGCGCCGAGCGGGACGGTGATCACTACCGGCTGACGGGGCATAAGTGGTTCTGCTCGGCGCCGATGTCAGACGGGTTTCTGACGCTGGCGCAGGCGCCCGGCGGACTGACCTGTTTTCTGGTGCCACGCTGGCTTGAGGGTGCACGCAATGCGATACACATTCAGCGGCTCAAAGACAAGTTGGGCAATCGTGCAAATGCGTCGGCTGAAATCGAATATCACGGCGCGCTGGCGCACAGGCTGGGGGGTGAGGGCGAAGGGGTTCGCACGATCATTGAGATGGTCCACCATACGCGGCTCGATACCGCGATGGCCCCGGCAGGGCTGATGCGCGCGGCGCTGGATCGGGCCGGGTATTGGGCGCGGCATCGCTCAGCTTTTCAGAAGCAACTGATTGACCAGCCTCTGATGCGCAATGTGCTGGCCGACCTGGCGCTCGACTGGGAGGGCACGCTGGCGCTTGGCTGCCATGTCGCAAACGCCTTCGACGGCACGTCCGACCGTGACCGCGCCTTCGCCCGGCTTGCCGTGGCGCTGGCCAAGTATCTGGGCAACAAGCTCTGCCCCGGTCTGGTTTACGAGGCGATGGAGGTGATCGGCGGCGCGGGCTATGTGGAAGAAAGCGGTATGCCGCTTTTCTATCGCGAGGCGCCGCTGAATTCGATCTGGGAAGGGTCGGGGAACGTGATCTGTCTGGATGTGCTGCGCACTCTCCGGCGCGAACCGCTGGCCGGAGAGGTGCTGAGCGACGAGTTGGGCAAAGCGGCCGGTCAGACCCGTCACTACGACGCGGCGATGAAGGCGCATATGCAGCGCTTTCCCAAGCTGCCGGACGAGGCGCAGGCCCGCTGGTATGTCGAGAGCTTGGCGACATTGCTGACCGCTTCGGTGCTCATCCGTCACGCGCCTGCGGCGGTCTCTGATGCTTATGTTGCCACCCGGTTGAGCGGTGAGCGGGGCCGGACGGCAGGGGCTATCGGCAACGTGGACGTTGACAATATTCTGGTCAGGTTAGGCGGCGGCTAATGCCGTTTGAAATCTGGCACAGATATCCGAACCCGACCTGTGCACGAAACCGAGGCCACAGGCCGCCATGCCAGGGATGAACCGCTCCGGTCGTTTCAGCTCAGCCCGCCACTGACGCCTGATAGATGCTGTCGATCGTATCGGCGATCATGGCATCGAACTCGGCATCCGATTGCTGCGCCGAGAGTCCCTCGGTCAGGGCGCGGGAGAAACTCGCGATCATGCCGGTATTCTGTGACAGCCTGCCATTCGCCTCATCCCGCGAATAGCCGCCCGACAGGGCCACAACGCGCATGACGTGCGGATGGTCGATCAGCGGTTTATAGAGGTTGGCGGTCTCGGGCAGGGTCAGCTTCAGCATTACCTGCTGGTCACCCGGCAGGGCATCCAGTTGCGATTTCAGTTCGGCCAGCAGCATATCTTCGGCTTCCGATTTGTCGCTGATCGAGATCGTCACTTCGGGCTCGATGATCGGTACCAGGCCGTGGCTCAGGATCTGCTGGCCGACCTCGAATTGCTGCGCCACGTTGGCGGCAATGCCCGAGGGTGAAGCCGCGTCGATGACCGAACGCATCTTGGTCCCGAATATCCCCGCCGCATTGGCACGCGTCAGAAGCGCATCCAGGTCGGGCATCGGTTTCATCAGCCGCACGCCGTCGGCCTCATCCGCCAACCCCTTGTCGACCTTAAGGAAGGGCACGACGCCGCGTTCCTCCCACAAATAGGTGGCCGAGGGTTTGCCGTCGATCTGGCGGTCCATCGTCATCTCAAAAAGGATCGCGCCCACCACTTTCTCACCGGTAAAGGCCGGGGACTTGGCAATCCGCGAGCGCATGCCGTGGATCAGGTCGAACATCTCGGCATCCGAGCTATAGGCGTCTTCGTTCACACCATAGAGTTTCAGCGCCTTGGGGGTTGATCCACCGGATTGATCCAGCGCCGCCACAAACCCCTTACCCGAACTCATCTGCTTACGCTGTGCTTCTTTCGACATGACAATCCCCGTCGCTGATACGTTTCAATCTTCCTGCGGCTCATATTCGAGCCCGCCGCGTGTTGCAATTATGGTGGCGCTAACATGTCCACCAACGATCCGGCTAGCGACCTTTCCCCATGATCTTGCCGGTGATGAAAGTGGTCAGCCAGCGCGGCGCGAACCGCGGCGATACCGCGAAGAGCTTGTTCATCAGCCCGGTCACCGCGATGCGCCGCCCGCGCATTGTCGCCGCCCATCCGGTCTCGGCAACCGCGCGGGCCGACATCGGGGCGCGCAGTTTCAAAAGGCCAATCCCGTGCATATCGGCGGCGTCGAAAAAGGCGGTCGCGGTGGCGCCGGGGCAGACCGCCGTGACGGTCACCCCGCTGCCGCGCAGCTCTTCCGCGACGGCCTCGGACAGCGCCAGCACATAGGCTTTCGACGCATGATAGACCGCCATGTTGGGGCCGGGCATGAAGCCCGCGACCGAGGCCACGTTCATGATCCGCCCGCCGCCCTGGCCCTGCATATGCGCGACCGCCTGTTTCATCAGAACGCTCAGTGCGGTGATGTTGACGTTGATCGAGGTCAGCTCCCGCGTCCAGGTCTGCCCTTCGGCGAAATCGCCATGCGATCCCAGCCCGGCATTATTGACCAGAACGTCGATCCGGCGGTTCTCGCTGGCGGCCTGCCACAGTCGCTCGGCCTCGGAAAGCTCAGCCAGATCGGCGGGGATGACCTCGACCTGCACCGTGTCGCTGCGCAGCTCATCCGCCAGCGCGGTCAGTTTGTCCTCGGACCGAGCGGTCAGGATCAGGTTGCGCCCTTCGCGTGCCGCGATGCGGGCAAACTCCGCGCCCAGCCCTTCCGACGCCCCGGTGATCAATGTCCAGTTTTGCACGATGCCGCTCCCGATTAGCTGACTTCATGTTAGACACGCCAGGGGCGGACAGGCAACCGCGCGCGCCTCCGTTGCGCCACCTGCCCGAAACCAAGGATGATTTTGCCACCAGCGTTTTACGCGCAGCGGTACATTCCGGAAATAAATACCTATAAACTTGGCCTGAGCTGTTTTCGCCAACGCGCTTCGGGACTATCCTCGGGGCACCAAGACAGCCTTAGCCTCCTCAGGAGCCGCCATGCCGCATAAGCCAACCAGCCCGTTCAACCAGCCCCTGGGCGGAAACGCCATGCCGCGGTTTGGTGGCGATGGAACGATGATGCGCCTGCCCCTGCAACGTAGCGCCGAAGGGTTGAATGCCTGTTTCGTTGGCATCCCGATGGATATCGGCACGTCGAACCGCGCCGGTACACGCCACGGTCCGCGCCAGATCCGCGCCGAAAGCTGCATGATGCGGCCGTTCAACATGGCAACCGGAGCCGCGCCGTTTGAAAACATGCAGGTCGCCGATATCGGTGATGTCGCGATCAACACTTTCGATCTGAAGAAGACCGCCGATATCATCACAGCGGCTTATAAGGATATCCTGGCGCATGATGTCGTGCCGCTGACACTGGGGGGTGATCACACCCTGACTTATCCGGTGTTGCGGGCGATCGCCGAGAGGCATGGCCCCGTGGCCCTAGTGCATGTCGATGCCCATGCGGACACCAACGAGGAAATGTTCGGCGAAAAGATCGCCCATGGCACGCCCTTCCGGCGCGCGGTCGAAGACAATCTTCTGATCAATGACAAGGTGTTCCAGATCGGCCTGCGCGGCACCGGCTATGCCCCCGATGATTTCAACTGGGGACGCGATCAAGGGTTTACCGTCATCCCGGCGGAGGAATGCTGGCACAAATCTCTGTCGCCGCTGATGAGCGACATACGTGGCAGGATCGGCGATGCGCCGGTCTATCTCAGCTTCGATATCGACAGTCTGGACCCGGCCTTCGCCCCCGGCACCGGGACGGTCGAAATGGGCGGGCTGACCACCATCCAGGCGCTTGAGATCGTGCGTGGATGTGCCGGTCTGAACCTTGTTGGCTGTGATCTGGTCGAGGTATCCCCGCCCTATGATCCCAGCGGAAACACCGCGATGATCGGGGCAAATCTGCTCTACGAGATGCTCTGCGCCCTGCCGATGAACTGGGACACCTAGAAAGCGCCCCACGGGGAAATCACCAAACTACGGCTCAGCCTGCCTTTAATGCGGCCACGCCGGGCAGGTCCTTGCCTTCCATCCATTCCAGAAACGCCCCGCCTGCGGTCGAGATGTAGGTGAAATCATCCGCCGCGCCCGCCTTGTTGAGCGCGGCCACCGTGTCTCCGCCACCAGCAACCGAGATCAGCTTTCCTTCGCGGCTCAGCGCGGCTGCGTGTCGTGCGGCGGCGTTTGTGGCTGTGTCGAAGGGCTCGATTTCGAAGGCGCCGAGCGGGCCGTTCCAGATCAGCGTCTTTGCCTTGTCCAGCGCGGCGCCGACCCGCGCCACCGATTGCGGCCCGGCATCAAGGATCATCGCGTCATCGGGGCACAGATGCACCGCAAAGGTCGCGTTTTCAGCGCAGGCCGCGAATTCGCGCGCTACGACGATATCGGCGGGCAGAATGATCTCGCAACCAGTGGTCGCAGCTTTCGTCATGATCGCGCGGGCGGTGTCGGCCATGTCGTGTTCGCACAGCGATGTGCCCACGTTCAGTCCCTGCGCTGCGATAAATGTGTTGGCCATGCCGCCGCCGATCACCAGTTGATCGACCTTGTCGATCAGGTTGCTCAGAAGCTCGATCTTGGTCGATACCTTGGCGCCACCAACGACCGCGACCACCGGACGCTTGGGGGTGCCAAGTGCCGCCTCGAGTGCCTGCAATTCAGCCTGCATCAGACGACCCGCGCAGGAGGGCAGGTGGCGCGCCACCCCTTCGTTACTGGCATGGGCCCGGTGCGCGGCGGAAAAAGCGTCGTTGCAATAGATGTCGCCCAGCCCCGCGATGCGCTTGGCAAACTCAGGGTCATTTGCTTCCTCGCCGGGATGAAAGCGGATGTTTTCCAACAGCAACACATCCGCTGCTTGCGCCTCGCTTGTCAGCGCCTCGGCGCCCTCCAGCGTCTCGATCAGCGTGACCGAACGGCCAAGCGCTGCCTCAAGCGCGGGCAGGACGGTGCGCAGCGACATGTCCAGCACCACCTTGCCCTTTGGCCGTCCGAAATGCGCCAGCAGCATCGGTTTGCCGCCCTTGGCCAGAATGTCATGGATCGTCGGCACGACCCGGTCGATCCGTGTTGTGTCGGTGACCATGCCGTTTTCGACCGGTACGTTGATATCCACCCGGGTCAGCACCCGTTTGCCGTCCAGCTCAATGTCGTCCAGCGTTTTCCAGCTCATTCGAGGCGTCTCCGTACCGTAATTCGCGCCCCTATTGGCGCGAAGCCCGCCAGCGGTCAAGCTCTGTACTTGGCATTCTCAGATGAAGCGCCTAGGTATCGGGGCAACGATTGCATTGAGGAGAGGCACATGGCCGAGATCAAAGACCCCGAGAACACCATCCTGATAGAGCTGAAAGACGGTACCGTCACCATCGAACTGCTACCCGATATCGCGCCGGGCCATTGCGACCGGATCAAGGAGCTGGCCCGTGCGGGTGCCTATGACAATGTCGCGTTCCACCGGGTGATCGATGGGTTCATGGCGCAAACCGGCGACGTGGCCAACGGCAACATGGAAAAGGATTTTAACCTGCGCGCGGCAGGAACCGGCGGCAGCGATCTACCCAATCTCAAGGCCGAATTCAGTGGCGTTCCCCATGACCGGGGTACAATCGGCGCGGCGCGCAGCCAGAACCCCGACAGCGCCAACAGCCAGTTCTTCATCAATTTCAGCGACAATCATTTCCTGAATAAGCAATATACCGTCTATGGCCGGGTGGTCGCCGGGATGGAGCATGTCGATGCCATCACCCGGGGCGAGCCGCCGATGAATCCCGACCGGATGATCAGCATGAAAGTGGCCGCCGATGCGTAAGCTTGCCCTGTTGCTGGCGACACTCGCCAGCCCCGCCCTTGCCACCGGTCTTGAAGTTCAGATCGAGGGCGAAGCCAACGGTACCGTCACCATTGATCTTTTTGAAGATGTGGCACCGGGCCATGTAGAACAGATCACCGCGCTGGCCTCGGAAGGGGCCTATGACGGGGTGGTGTTTCACCGGGTGATCGAAGGCTTCATGGCCCAGACCGGCGATGTGCAGCACGGCAAGAACGGTGGTGATCTGAGCCGCGCGGGTACCGGTGGCAGCGAACGCCCTGACCTCAAGGCCGAATTCTCGGACATCACCTTTGCCCGTGGCGTCGTCGGTATGGCGCGTTCGCAGCACCCCGACAGCGCCAACAGCCAGTTCTTCATCATGTTCGCGCCGGGCGATTTTCTTGACGGGCAATATACCGTCGTGGGTCAGGTGACTGGCGGCATGGAGGTGATTGACGCCATCAAGCGCGGTCAGGGCCAATCTGGCGCCGTTGCTGGGCAGCCCGACGTTATGACCTCGGTCTCCGTGACCGAGTAAAGGGCGGGAAACTGCCGTGACAACCTATCCCCCCCTCGGCACGCTCAAACCCGTGGCCGAGCGCATCTGGGTGGTTGACGGCCCGGCGGTAACCTGCCGCCGGATGCCAATCTCGACCCGGGCGACCGTGGTGCAGCTATCAGGCGGGGACCTCTGGGTGCATTCACCCACCGGCCTAAGCGACGGGTTGAAGGATGAATTGGCAGCCCTTGGGCCGGTCGCGTATCTGGTCGCGCCCAACTGGGACCACAACCTGTTTCTGGAGGACTGGCGCGCCGCTTACCCGCAGGCGCAGGTCTGGGCGGTGTCGGGCGAAGGCGCACGCGGGCCGGGTGTGGATTTCGACCACGCTCTGGGAGCACGAACCCCGTGGATGAGCGAGGTCGCGCATCTGATCGTGGGCGGCAGCCGCAAATATCGCGAGGCCGTCTTTTGCCACCGCCCCTCTGCCACGCTGATCGTCGCCGACCTGATCCAGAATTTCGATACCGCGCGATTGCCTGCCTGGATGCGTCCGCTGATCTGGTTGGCGGGTACTGATGACAGCGACGGCAAGATGCCCTATCTGATGCGCCGCCGCTATGATGGCGCAGAACTCGGCAAATCCATCGAACACATAATCAACTGGGCGCCGCGTCGGCTGATCCTGTCTCATGGTGACTGGTTCGAAAGCGGCGCGGTCAGGGAACTGGAACGTGCGTTCAAGAAGATACTGCACGCGCGGCAGTGGGGCCGGGCGATAGACGAGATCGATCGCAAAGGCTGATTGCACGGCAGCATGACGAGGTTAGCTTTGGTTCGCAAGATGTTGGCTTGAAGTATTAAATTCCGGATAAGCTCCAATGAATCAGATGCTAGGGCAGACATGAAAAAGGGCCCCGTAGAGGGCCCAGTTCAATCTTAACGTCAGTGGCTTATGCCAGAACGATGTTCGATGCCGACTCGCGACCGTCACGGCCTGCTTCGATGTCGAATGTCACTTTCTGGTCGTCGGCCAGACCGGTCAGACCGGCGCGCTCAACGGCAGAAATGTGAACGAATACGTCTTTGCCGCCACCTTCAGGTGCGATAAAGCCGTAGCCTTTAGTTGCGTTGAACCATTTTACGGTGCCATTAGCCATACCGTAATTCTCCTTTGTTGTTGCTGCCCACGTCGTTGCGGCAGCCCGGCTAGTCAGTGCAAATCGAGTAACTGACCGTGAAAGGAGCAGATGGTCGATAGTGGTAACGTCGCAGGGTGCGATATGAGGAAACCGCGGGAAAAAATCAAGGGTGAAGAGGAATTTAGCGCGCGATGAGCGGAATTTGACGCGATGAAATGGCCCGGCATGATCACCCATGCCGGGCCGTTCATTTGGACGTCAAAGACAGAGCCGGTTAGCTTTCTTCAGGCTCTCCGCCCTCTTCGGTTTCACCCTCAGGACAGCAACGATATTCCTGGCTTTTTTCCAGCAGGTCGATCTGCTTGGCAAGCAGCTGGTTCTCCAGATCCTTGCGCACGAGATCAAGCTCGATGGCTTTCTGCCGGCTCTCTTCGCAGGTGTTGCAGGCATCAAGGCAGCCCTTGACCACGATACCCTGGGTCGGCAAGCAATAGGTCCGTTCGAACTCTAGCTCGGCGGCCAGTTGCGGCCCAACGTTGTTTGATCCGGCCTTGGCAAGAATCCCCTGTTTGACCAGATCATCATCGACCTGCTTCAACAGCTTGTCATGCACCTGTGGGTCCAGCGGCTTGGCACTGGCGATCACCGGTGACGCGGCGGCCGCGGCGATGTTTGTGCTGAAGCCGCTTGCAGCTCCAAGCGATCCGCCGGTTACATTGGGCGTGAGATTGGCGCGCTGCGCGAAGGCAGATGCACGGCCAACGGTCTGAACCTCGGCGCGCGCGGTTTGTGTGGCCAGCATGCCTTCGGGCAGCACCTTGACGCCGGTCGCCGGGCGTACGGGACGCGCGTCTACTACAGACCCTGCGGCTGTATCGACAACCCGGCGCAGAACCGACCTGATACGGAAGCGCAGGATCTGCCGTTTGACCAGCTGATACGCGAAATACGTGACCGCGTGGCACTCGTTCTTGTTCTCGATGGTCCGGGTTGATGCCTCGTAGGCGCTTTCGCTTTCGCCTTCGGCATGGGTGCGGCTTTGCACCTCGCCGATCTGGGTCGCATTGGCCGCGCGGGTCGCCTGTACCGACCGGTCATGCGAGGCAGACGCATGGCGCGACAGCTCACGCAGGAACGACGACGAGCTGTTGGCGTTGAAATCGCCTTCGACATTCACGCTGCCGCCACCGGCAAAGCCGAAGGAGGCCCCATAGGCATCGACATCGGTTTCAAAATCCGAATGCGATTGCGATTGTGCCGACCCGCTGTCGGTGACCGTGAGGTCCGACATGTAGCGGTCCATCGACTTCATGTAGTAGGTTTCCTCGGATGTCTGCTCGTGCCGGTAGCTGACCTCGCTCTCTCGATCATAGGTGAACCGGTTGTTGCGGTTCGCCGTGTAGAGCCGCACCTTTTCGCCCGGCAGCAGGGTGGTGGAATAGATCACATCACCCAGGGCCATCGGGCCGGGGCAGCGTTCAAGTTCCGCCACGATGCTGACTTCGACCTTCGCGGCCCCCAGATTGTAGGTGAGCCGGTAGGTGACCGTTAGGTTTTCGCAGCAGGGCTCGGTCGTGATTTCCGGGCAGCAGGGGAGTTTGTTGGTCGTGATAAGTTCGCCATCAGGCATAACTTCGTCCTCCATTTAAATTGCGTTGGTTCAATAATCAGCCCGCGGCCACAAAGCGAAAATGCGCATCGTGACATTTGGTGCGGGCATGCGCGCAAAATAGCGGCATCGCACGTTCTGGGGGATTTGAAAGTGATACACTCGCCTTAGTCAGCCGATATTGGCCGAAACCGGCGGTCGAGGCGCGCGGAAAATGGCCCAGAATCATGCGACTCAGGGAAAAGTCAGGTAAGCCTGAATTGACAGCATTCCGTTGCGTTACCAAGCATCGGAATGCTGCTTCTCACCAGATCGGTGTGGCTAGAGGACGGTCACGGTGGTGCCAATCGGCACACGCTCATAAAGATCCTGTACATGTTCGTTGATCATGCGAATGCATCCGTTCGACACCGACCGCCCGATGGAGCGGGGCGCAGTGGTGCCGTGAATACGGAAATACGTGTCACGACCGTTTTGGAACAGATAGAGCGCACGCGATCCCAGCGGATTGCCCGGACCGCCCGGCTTGACATAGTCGTTGTCCACGAATTCGGCGTAGGTGTTGGGCTCTCGTTCGATCATCTCGTCGGTGGGGCGCCAGGTGGGCCATTTTTTTTTCACCGAGATCGTGGCGGTGCCGGTGAACTCAAGCCCGGCCTTGCCGACACCGACGCCGTAACGCAGAGCCTTGCCCGGTTCGGTAATGTAATACAGGAAATGGGCGCGTGGCAGGATCAAGAGTTGTCCCTGCGCATGTTTGGGATCGATCGAAACCTCTTGCGGGCGGAATTTCGGATCGACTTCGAAGGCATGGGCGGCGGCGGGCAAGGTTGCGGCAGCGACCCCGGTAGCCAGAAAATGGCGGCGTTTCATCATTGAATCAGTTCCCCTTAGGTGCGTTTTCGATATAAATCCGCATTCTGGACTGAGAAAATCAAAAACCGGTGAAGGATTTTCGTGGTTGCTATCCTGCAACAGGTTCGTCGCGCGCGGCCCGAATCGGGCGTTTGTCCCGGCCTGCGGCAGCCGTCGCCAGCCGACTTGACCCGTCAGATGCCGTGCGCGCCACGCCTGCTGTCAACAGAAAAAATTAAATCGATGTAATTGCTTGATAATCTGGCGGTCTCAACGGCGGTATCGCGTGATGACCGGGTGTTGAGGCAAAAACCGAGTGGTAGAACATGAAGGAAACAATCGGGCAATAAACCAAGAATCGTTGCCTGAGCGAGTGCTTTGGCAAGGTGAAATATGCCTAAATACAACTAAAAGATGTATTTATGAGGTTTAGGCCAAAAATTGCCGAATTTGGCTTTTTTTGAGGCAAATTTATGGTATGTCTACTCTAAGTTTACGATTTATCGAGGTAACACTATGCTAAAGCACATGATGGCAGCAGCGGTTCTGGCAGCGGGAATGTCTGTTTCAAGCGCGCAAGCTGCAGTTCTGGATCTCACGGACTTGATTAGATCTACGAGCGGTGGGTTCACCTCGTCGTTGATCCATGACCAGCGAAACGGCAAGATGAGCGGTAATAAGCGCGGTCAGTTCGGCAGTGCGATCACAGGTGGTACGTTCAACACCACCACCGGCGCCATCCAATTTGACGGTACGATCCGGAAGCAGCGCAAAGCTGGTGGTTTCCGTACATCGACATTCAAAGCCGTCGGTAACCTGAGCACGTCGGCAACCCGAACCAACGGGCTGTTCGGCAACATTCAGTTCACGTTCACCGGCAACCTGCTGAGCGGCAAGGTGCTTAACTTCCTGTTCAAAGACAAGAACTACACCAATGGCGGACAGCCGAACGGCTTCGCCTCGAACGGCACGCAAAACTTTATCGCGCTGTGGGGTGATCTGGGGAATTACAACAGAACCAGATGCACCAGCCAGCTGGATAAGTGCTTCGGCATTGACCTTCGGATAGCATACAAGCCCGGCGGTGGTGGTGGCGGTGTGCCGTCTCCTGTTCCACTTCCGGCATCGGCTCTCTTCCTGCTGGCTGGTATCGGCGGCCTGGGGGCTGTCCGGAAGCTGCGCAAGAAAGCCTGATCTTTTCGGAATTGAAATTGGAACGGCCTCTGCGATCACGCAGGGGCCGTTTTCTGTTGTACTGGCGTATTCTTGACGTCCGGCGCGGACGTAACATTTCGTCTTGAGACCGACCTTCATAAGCAGCGTGCGACTGCGTAAGGCATCACTTCCAGCTTTTCTAAGATCAGGCGACGCAACAGATCGCCAGCAACCAACTCGGCATGAGGTCGAAACACCATAATTCGCCTAAAATTCTACCCATTTGGCGCAACAGGCCGCGCTGAATTTTAATCAAATCTCCAGCCCGCCGCGTTTCAGTGCAGCCATGAAACGGATGCAGCCACCTGTACCGGTATCAGCACACGCTGCCGGCCGATCTTATTTTGGTGATGACCTAGGTCACCCCGCCTGCCTGACGGCGTGGGGTGGATTGCATGCAGTATTGATAGCCCGGCGCGCAATTAACCAAACCACCTGACGGAGTAATGATTGATGGCCACACATTTCTTCTACGGATACGCTCCGGATGCATTTACCTCACCTGAACCGGGCACGATGCAGCTTGACCCCGATTGGGACGTTCAGGACAATGCCTATGATTTTCACATCACCGATGATGATGATGATTTTCAGGGGGATTCCAATACGAATGAAGTGAGCGATGACAGCAGTCAGCAAACCGGCGTCGTCTACGATGAAAATGGAAACGCTATCGCCAGCGGGAATGCCTATCTTGAAGAGGCTTATGTTCTGACGGATGGAAACGGGAACACGGTTCGTGTCTATCGGGTGGAAATCGATGGCGTCCTCGCGGGCTATATCGCCGACGGCCCGATCCAGCCTGGCAATACCTACACCATGTCGGGCACAGAAAACGTTAACAACTCTAATGCACCCGCTTATTCCGAGCTTGAGGACCAGTCATACAACCAGGACTCGTCTAACAATATTGAAGGCACAACGAATGACGACACAATCCAGTCCGGCGCCGGTTCCGATACCGTTGCGACGGGTGATGGTGACGACAGCATCGACGGCGGTTCAGGGGCTGATAATATCGACAGCGGCACCGGCAATGATACCATCAGTGGTGGCAGCGGTGACGACACGATCAGTGGTGGGTCTGGCACCGATAGTATTGACGGGGGGGATGGCGACGACACCATCGACGGCGGCAGTGGTGCTGACAGCATCACCGGTGGCAGTGGGGCGGACACGATCTTTGGCGGACTCGGTAAGGACACGATTGACGGTGGTTCCGGCGATGACAATATCGACGGCGGCGATGGTGCCGATAGCATCTTGGGCGGCAGCGGCAACGACACGATCATCGGCGGCGATGGCGGCGATACCATTGATGGCGGATCTGGCGATGACAGCATAGATGGCGGCAGCGGTCATGACAGCCTGACAGGCGGGGATGAGGGGGCCTCGACGATCAATGGCTCGATCAACACCGGCAACTACAGCGAAACCGACGATGGCTACAGCGTCACGGCACAGAACGTTTCGGGCGGTGCGCTGACGTCGGCCAGCGCCTCCAACGTAGCGACCTCCGGTGGCGGCCTTGGTGCAACAGGTGCCGTGTCCGATACCGATAGCGGGCAGGACAATCAACTTGCCTTTGACAAGGCTTCGGGCATCTCTGAGCGGCTGATCGTCGACTTTGACAATGATGTCACATCGGCCAGTTTCAGCTTTCAATCACTCTTTACCGACAGTTTCGGCGAAGTCGCACATTGGGCGATTTACGATGATGGTGTGCTGGTATCCGAGGCGGATTTCACCGAAGATCCGGTCGGCTCAGGCTCGGGGACGGTGGATCTGAGCGGGTTTGGGAATTTTGATCAGATTGTCTTTACCGCGCTCTTGCAGACCGATGGAACAGACGGGTCGGATTACGTTATCACCGACATCAGTTATACGATGCCGACGACCGAAACCAGCAATGACACGATTGCTGGCGGGGCTGGTGACGACACGATCCTTGGTGGTACCGGCGACGACAGCCTGAGCGGCGGAGATGATGCTGATACCTTTATATTGGAGGATGGGTTCGGCTCCGACACGATTGCCGGGGGCGAAGCAGGCACAGATAGTGATACGATAGACCTGTCGAACCTGAGCGGCCCAGTCACGGTAACGTATACCGGGGATGAGGAGGGGACGATCACCGACGGCTCCGATACGTTGAGTTTTAGCGAAATCGAAAGGCTGACACTCACCGATCATGCCGATGTCGTTGATGCGTCTGCGGATTCTGTCGGCGTCGATATCGATGGGGCGGGTGGTAGTGACACGATCACCGGCGGGACTGGCGCTGATAGCATACAAGGCGGGAACGACGCTGACAGTCTTGATGGCGGCGCTGGCAAGGATACCCTCGATGGCGGCGATGGCGATGATACGCTTCTGGCTGGTTTCGATGATGGTACCGGTGATGTTTTCATCGGCGGATCGGGGACCGACACATATCAGATCGACGGCACAACCGTCGATGGCTGGGCGTTCAATATCGACCTCGGCAGTGGCAGCGATCAATATGGTAACACGTATTCTGGCATCGAAAACATCATTGGAGGGGACGACAATGATACGCTGACCGGCGATGGCGAAGACAACGTATTTGATGGCCGAGCCGGGGCAGACATTCTTTCAGGCGGGGGCGGCAGTGATACACTCATTGGCGGGACTGGCAGCGATACTCTGTCAGGCGACGCTGGGGACGACAGCCTTGATGGCGGTGTCGGCAATGACAGCCTGACGGGCGGGGCGGGGGACGATATCTTTACCGTCTCCGCTGGCCATGACACGATCAGCGATTTCAACACCGGCAACACCGGCACGCTGGACGATGGCGATAATACCAACAACGATTTCATCGATCTGTCTGGGCATTACGACAACCTGTCCGAGCTTTGGGCCGACCAGGCCGATGACGGCGTCCTGAACCAGTCGAATACGACTGACAGCAAGGGGCGCAGCACCGATTATTCCGACAATACCCAGTTCGGTGCCGGCGACTCGATGACCTTTAGCGGTGCCAGCGCCGACAATTCCAGCTTTAGGGAGGAAAATACCGGCGTTGTCTGCTTCACCTCGGGCACCGCCATCCGGACACCGCGCGGCGATGTGCTGATCGAAGAGCTGCGTGCTGGCGATCTGGTCTGTACCCTGGACAATGGCCCGCAGCAGATCCGTTGGATCGGACGGCGCTCGTTGGGCGCGCGGGACTTGGCCGCGAACCCAAAGCTGCGCCCGGTGCTGATCAAACGCGGGGTGATGGGGGCGGAGCGCGATCTGCTGGTATCGCCACAGCATGGTATGCTGATGCCCGATCATACCCTGGTCCGGGCGAAGTTCCTGGCCGAGCTCAAAGGTAATCCGATACGCATCGCCCACGGCCAGCGGTCGGTCACCTATATCCATCTGCTGTTTGATGAGCATCAGATCATCTTCGCGGAAAACACCCGGTCCGAAAGCTTTTATCCCGGTAAAATGGCGGTTAGCGCCGTGGACGCGGCGGCGCGGGATGAACTCCGCAACCTGTTCCCGGCCCTGTCCTCCATGTCGGAGGCGGCGCCGGAAAGCTGGTATGGCAAATCGGCACGGTGTTATCTGAAACGCCGCACCGTTTTGCAGGGTGCAGCTGGGCAACTCTCTCATTAACGCGGGCGGAATACTCCGCTTAGCAAGGCGACCGGCCAGACGGGCGCTGCGCCCTACGTTTTGACGTGGAAATGGTGTATGATGGGGCGGTTTAAAAACCGGGAGGAGAGGATGATGCCATATATCACGATCACGACCTGGGAAGTAGGCGACGGCACCGATTATGACGCCAGCATGCGCAACGTTCGCGACAAGCGTTTGCCCGCCCTCAAGGATCTGGGCGCAACGCGGGTGACGGTGGTGCGCACCAGCGACCGCACAAGTGCCGCCATCACCGAATGGCCTGACGAGGTGACTCGCGACACCGCCGAGGCGGCGATCGAAGCGGTCCGCGTCAAGGTCCATACCGAGGATCTGGTACGCCTGACCGGCGAGATGCGGGGCGAGGTTGTCGCCGAAGTCTGAGCGCGCGCGGGTGGATCAGGGCCGCGCCGTTCTGCATGCAAACAGAATCACCCGGGCGAGCGAAATCGGCGGAGTCACGCCTAGATTGTTTCTGCTCTGGAGACAGTCAATCTCGCATCGGAGTTTTGTCTCGTCAGGGTAGAACGGGTCTGAGATTTGCGCGGCAAAGTGACGCTACGTCACGAATCTTTTAAAGTTCAATGGAAACAGACTGTTGATCGAAAAACGGCCAGACATGGCCAACGCAACCATAGGTTTCCCCGATTTTTGCAAGCGAATTAACGCCACTTTAGTTAATGTCTGCACAACCGAGGGGATGACGGGATGTGGTTGAAGAAAAAAAGTGCGTCTAGCGCAGAGATTCCCAAACTGCGGGATGAATATCAACGGCTGCTGCATGAGACCTTGCCGGATGTGGGATCACTCCACGAAACGGCCAAGCCTGCGCGGCCATGCAACCTGTCTCGGGTTGCGGCGCCGGTTGACGAAACCGTTTGGCAGGAACACCAGCGCGCCCTGCAACACCATCAGAAAAAAGCCGAGCCGCCGACAAAGAGCACAGCCGGTCTGACCGGCGGCGACGACATTCTGCTGGCACAGGCAAGTTTCGCAAACTAAATCACCGAACTGGCGGCTGTTGGTCAGGGCAGGGGCGGGTACCGCCACCCTATGGCTTCAGCTTGCGGTCGTCAGGTAAATCATTCATCCACAGTTCCTTGTCATCCGCCCGGTCATGTTGCCATGTGTCGCGCGTGCAGGAACAGACTTTGCCTGAACAGGCGCGCCAGAAACCGGGCTCGCAGAGGGGTTTCATCGCCGCGCATTCCGCGCCGTCCCACCCGCCGGTGCAATAGCAGACATTGGTGACCGGGTCGCAGAGGCGCTCGGCCTCGTCCGTGGCGACTGCCGGGCCGGGAAGGAGGGTCACGTTCAAAATGAAGATGTAAAGAAGGCCCCGGGTCATGGGGCAGGGATAGCAGAGCGTCGCGTGCCTCGCCACAAGGGGCAAGTCAGATCGTGGCCCAGTCGGTGAAGTGATAGGGCAGCGGGCGCCGGGTCCAGGGCGGATGCGGCAGCGCGCGGCGTACAGGCCGGTTTTCGGTGTTCCTTTTGAACAGACATGATCTGCCTCCTTTCCCTATAGATATGGGAGGCGCAGAACGACCCAGCCAGAGTCTGTCGAGGGGTCGTGAAAAAGTGTTACAGAGGACCTCAGAGGGTTTGTGTCGTTGGTGAGATGAGTTTCCAATCACCGAAAACTCGTTAGCAGTACCCTTTCTTCCACATACACTTGCATATAGCTCCTGCCCGAATAACACTTTCAATGAGTTCATTTTTGGGAGCTGCCGTATGGTTGAAGTGAAAGACCGACAACATGTGACATTAGCGTCGACGAGTAACCTGATTATTTTCAAGGCGCAGAGCGATGTAGCCATGAACAACGATGAATGGCCGGGTTTATCCAGTTTTGTCGAAAGCCATTTGGTACTGAAGCCGCTAGCAACGTTGCTTAATGAACTAGGTGTTGGGGCAAGTAAACTCCGCGCAAATTGGTTTTACTTAACAGCCGGCGATCCTTTTGAGGTTGAGTTCAAGAGTGAGCCACTCCTAGCGTCCCAAGCCATCCAACTAAGTCATAGCGGAATTAGAAGCCTTAGAAGCGGAGGATGGGAAATTGATACAATTGATGGTCCGCTAAAGATTGAGTTTGAACGGCTCGAATCACACTTCGGATCATTCTCCATAAAAAGGACGCTAAAGGTTGTATTGCCAGACCCCCAACAAGTTTCCAGTGCTGTTCTTGCTTCGTTGATATTTTCCGTGATTCCAACTTATGGAGAAAATATAACAGTTGCCGAAGGCAAAGCGGAAAATAGCTTGTTCGTTTGTTATCTGAACCGGACAATGCCTGATGAATTTGGTCAAATAATGGACACAGCTGTAACTGATCTGAAAATGAGTGCAAACTTTTCCGAGTTAGAACGTCAGCGAGTTTGGCGGAACCGACAACTGTGCTTGAAGGCTGCGGGTTATGATCCGGGCCTTATTGACGGAATTAATGGACCTAAAACAGAAGCTGCGTTCAAGGAATTTGCAAAAGATATACCGAGCGCCTCGTGGAAAAACGAAAACATAATTCGCCTCTTGATTATGCAAGCCGCCAGTCTTCGAGGAAGCAAAGATTCAGTAATAACCCTCAATATGAAAATCTAAGATCATGCTTTATAACGGTTAAGAGAAACTCTCTGACGGTGTTTCGATTGAGGGTACTATTACCTCGCAAACTTCTTGTGCTTCATCCGTTTGGGCTCCAGCGCATCCGCCCCCAGACGGCGTTTCTTGTCTTCTTCGTAATCCTCAAAATTGCCTTCGAACCATTCGACATGGGCCTCGCCTTCGAAGGCCAGGATATGCGTGCAGATGCGGTCGAGGAAGAAGCGGTCGTGGGAGATGACGACGGCGCAGCCGGCGAAATCCACCAGGGCGTCTTCCAGGGCGCGGAGGGTTTCGACGTCGAGGTCGTTGGTCGGTTCGTCGAGTAGGAGCACGTTGCCGCCTTCGCGCAGAAGCCTTGCCATGTGGACGCGGTTGCGTTCGCCGCCCGAGAGCAATGAGACTTTTTTCTGCTGGTCGCCGCCCTTGAAGTTGAAGGCCGAGCAATAGGCGCGGGCGTTGACCTCGGCGTCGCCCAGCTTGATGATGTCCTGTCCGTCGGCGATCGCCTCCCACACGTTCTCATTGGGGTTGAGATCGTCGCGGGACTGATCGACGTAGGATAGCTGCACCGTGTCGCCGTATTCGACGGTGCCTTCGTCGGGTTTTTCCTGTCCGGTCAACATCTTGAAGAGCGTTGTTTTACCAGCACCGTTGGGGCCGATCACGCCGACGATGCCGCCGGGAGGGAGCGAGAAGGAGAGACCTTCGATCAGGAGCTTGTCGCCCATGTGTTTCTTGAGGCCCGTCACCTCGATTACCTTGTCGCCGAGGCGCGGCCCGTTGGGGATGACGATCTGGGCGCGGGCGAGTTTCTCGCGCTCGGACTGGCTGGCCATTTCGTTATAGGCGTTGATCCGGGCCTTGGATTTGGCCTGCCGCGCCTTCTGGCCCTGCCGCATCCATTCCAGTTCGCGTTCGAGCGTCTTCTGTTTGGATTTGTCCTCGCGCGCTTCCTGCGCCAGGCGTTTGGCCTTCTGTTCGAGCCAAGCGGAGTAGTTGCCTTCGTAGGGGATGCCGCGGCCACGGTCCAACTCGAGGATCCAGCCGGTGATGTCGTCGAGGAAATAGCGGTCATGGGTGACGATCAGGATCGTGCCCTTGTAGTCAATGAGGTGCTGTTGCAGCCAGGCAATGGTTTCGGCGTCGAGGTGGTTGGTCGGCTCGTCCAACAGCAGCATGTCGGGCGCTTCGAGCAGCAGTTTGCAGAGCGCGACGCGGCGCTTTTCCCCGCCCGAAAGGGATGTGACGTGGGCATCATCCGGGGGGCAGCGCAGGGCCTCCATCGAGACATCGATCTGGCTGTCGAGATCCCAGAGGTTCTCGGCGTCGATCTGATCCTGCAGGGCGGCCATTTCGTCGGCGGTCTCGTCCGAGTAGTTCATCGCCAGTTCGTTGAACCGGTCGAGTTTTGCTTTTTTGGCGGCGACGCCGAGCATGACGTTGTCGCGCACCGAGAGGGTTTCATCCAGCTGCGGCTCCTGCGGCAGGTAGCCGACGCGCGCGCCCTCGGCGGCCCAGGCCTCGCCAGTGAAATCGGTGTCGAGGCCGGTCATGATCTTCATCAGGGTGGATTTACCGGCGCCGTTGACGCCGACCACGCCGATCTTCACGCCGGGCAGGAAGCTGAGATGGATGTTCTCAAAGCATTTCTTGCCGCCCGGATAGGTCTTGGAGACGCCTTGCATGTGGTAGACGTATTGGTAGGCTGCCATGAGAATGCTCCTTCAGATCGAATTTATCCCCAGATAGACAAGTGCGCAGGTGAGGGCAATCACCCGATTGTGCCAGTTTGCAGGGCGTTGGCGAGCCATTCGCGCAGCTTCGCGCCCTTGGTGGGGTTGACCTGTTCGAACCAGGCTATGCGCCCGGCGAGTTGGTCGATGAAGATGCGATCAGCGCGGCGCGGGTCTACGGGATCGCGCAGGTGATGGATCACGGCCTTGAGGTGATCGTAATCGGCGCGCGGCAAGTTTAGGTGGCGGTTGACGACTAGGCCAGTGACGGTCTGTCGCCGATGGGCCGGTTGGATACGGGTTTTTGCGGCGTTCAGTACAAAACCGCAATCGCGCACGATCTGCGGGACCATGCGTTGCAAGGGGTTTGCAATGGGGGCATCGCCGGAAAAGGTAAGGTCGTCGGCGTAGCGGGTGTAATTGGCACCGAGCGACCGGGCCAGACCCGCAAGACGAGTGTCAAGCGTGAAGGCGGCGAGATTGGCCAGTGCCGGGGAGGTGGGTGCCCCCTGCGGCAGGTGTCGGCCTGTCAGGTGGTCGCGATCCGCAAGGTGGGCCGTTGCCAGAACGTCGCGGGGCGTGAGCGCCGTGGTAAGCCCGGCCAGATGCCGCGCCACCGCAGCGGGGTACCCGAAGGATCGGAAAAGCCCGTAGATGCGATGGTGATGGATCGAGGGGAAGAAACCGCTGAGATCGAAGCTGACAACCATCTCCTCGCCCGCGTGGCGCGCAGCCGCTTGGGCACAGTTTTTGCCGCGACAAAACCCGAAGGCAGCGGGGTGCGTTGGAATGTGGGCAATCATGTCGCGCAGTATCCGGCGTTGAAGCTTTTTGAGAAAGGGCCGGGGTTCTTCGATTAGCCGCAGGGTACCGTTACGTTTGGCGATCAGATGATGGCGGTAATGCGGGGCGAAGGCGCTGTCTGCATTGGCAGAGAGACCAAGTAGGTCAGCAAATCGTGTCAGTTGCAGGGGCGGCAGCGCCAGCCAAGCCGCCAGATCATCGGAGGTGGTCAGTACGGGCAGGCCAAGGCCGTCAAGCGCGGGCACCGGCCGGAACTGTGGCGGATCGATCAGTGGATCGGGTATGGCGCCAGTCAGCGTGAAATGCCGGAAAAGTGGATCAGTGGCCGGGCTTTGCTTCAGGTACAGCAGTATCTGCCTGTCATCCGGGGCGGCGGTCGCCGGAAAGGTTTGCTTCAACTCGCGTGCAAGGCGGTGCGACACGGACCGCAAGCGGGACGGCAGACGCTGCTCAAGGTGATGCCGGATATCCCAGAATGTCCACTCAAGTTGGCTCAGCCCCTGCGAAAGCGGGCCGAAAAGCAAGTCTTGTTTCGTGTACCGCGCCATCAGTCAGAAACGGACCCCAACCTGTCGTGTCCTGCATGACCGGTCCTGGGCGAAGCCCAGTGGCGGTCATGCGCCGAATGTCCAGCGTAACGGTAGTAAGATGGGGAAGCCCCATCCGGCCGAATTTCTCCGGCGGCTTGGATTCCGTTTCTGACTGCATCAGCTTACGCCGGGAACCGGAGGGGTCAAGCCCGGACCGGCTGCGATGCAGGGAGTGCCGCCTCGGCTGCGCGCCGGAAATTCCTTGATGTGGCTGATTTCAGTGAAGCGGCGGAAGAGGCATTGTTGGCAGCTAGGCTTTGCGCAATAGTCGGGCACACCTGTTGGGGGGGATTGCGGTTGCGACTGGGACATGCGTTGGCGAATAGCATCTTGGGGCAGGCATTGCGGATTGTGCGCCTGCGGGCGATGGCGCTGATCTTGGCGTTGCCGGTTGCCGCTTGTGACACCTTGCCTGTACTGACATCGACAGCATTCCCCGGGATGCATGGCGCACCATCGAGCGCACAGGTATATTACGTCACGGACCGTTCTGCCGTCCGGGGCGCGGGCCCGGCACTAAACTATGGGCATGAGCGCAGCGCTTCGATGGCGTTCGGGCAGACCGAATTGAGTTTTGATAAGCTGGCGGTGGATGCCGGCGCGCGGCAGATAAGGGTTCGGGGTGTCACGGAACATCTGAGATTTCCCGCCACGCCGCTGCCACTTTCTCAAACCAAGGGAGAGATTGTGACGGATCGCGATGCACTGGCGAATTATAATGCAGTGGGTCGGGCATTCCAGGACCGGGTAGGGCAACTGCTGAAGGAAGCGGGGCAGGACCAGGTCATCATCTTTGTGCACGGCTACAATAACGACTTCGACGAAGCGATGACGACGATGGCCAATATCTGGCAGGCGACCGATCGCAATGCGGTACCGATTGCATATACCTGGCCCGCCGATAACCCGGGGCTGTTCGGATATTTCAAGGATCGTGAAAGCGGTGAGTTTTCGATCTTTCACCTCAAGGAAACGCTGCGATTGCTGGCCGGGGTGCCGGGGTTGAAAAAGATCCAGTTGATTGCCCATAGCCGGGGCACCGATGTGGCCACCACCGCGCTGCGCGAGATGGTTATCGCGGCACGGGCGGCCGACAAGAACCCCCGGTCAGTGCTCAAGATCGACAATCTGGTGCTTGCGGCGCCTGATCTGGATATCGACGTGGCGCGTCAGAGGTTGATCGCCGAAAGATTTGCCCCCGCCTTCGAACGTGTCACGGTCTATATGAACCCGTCCGATGGCGCGCTTGCTTTTGCCCAGACGGTGAATTCCGGCACCCGTTTTGGGCGGCTGTCATTCGAAGATCTGAGCGCGGCCGAACGGGAAAGTATCGCCCGGGTCGGTAATGTCTATTTCATTGATGTCAGCGGCGTAGTCGATCCGCGCGGACATTCCTATTTCCGCGAAAATCCGGTGGTACTTTCGGATATAGTAGCGCTTCTGAAAACTAGTGCCAGCCCGGATGATCCTGTGCGCAATCTGAGCCGCATCGACGCTAATTTCTGGATGTTGGAACAGTTCCCGGATGTTATATTTCAACCCTCCGACAGGTAGGCGAACACGGGCAGCATGAACTGATACGAAGCTCCAGAAGGTGAAGGCGCCAGGTTTGCGCCTCTCCGACCTGGGGTGGCATCCACCTAACAATAGCATTGCGCGGGGGATTTCTCTGGACGACGCAGGCGGGGCTGCGCTAGGCGGGTTAGATGCGCTATCAACTGCCAAAAACCCGACCGGGGCAGGTTGTGGGACTGTTGGGGGGATCATTCGATCCGCCTCATGCAGGGCATGTGCACCTGACCCGCGAGGCGTTGAAAAGGTTCGGTCTGAACCGGGTCTGCTGGTTGGTCAGCCCCGGAAATCCGCTGAAGTCGCGCGGCCCCGCACCGCTGGCAAAACGTATGGCCGCCGCTCAGGCGATCATGAATCATCCGCGGGTGTCGGTCAGTGATTTCGAGGCGCGTGTCGGAACCCGCTATACCGCCCAGACCCTGGCCGCCCTACGGGCGACGCATCCGGGCGTGCATTTCGTCTGGCTGATGGGGGCCGATAATCTGGCGCAGCTCGACCAGTGGCAGGACTGGCGCTGGATCATGGACAGCGTACCGTTGGGCGTGCTGGCTCGGCCCGGTCAGCGGATCTCGGCGCGGATGTCCAAGGCCGCGCGGACCTACGCCCATGCGCGCCTGCCGGGGCGGATGAGCCAGTTGCTGGCGCGCGCCGAGGCCCCGGCATGGTGTTTCATAAACATGCCGATGCGCACGATATCCTCGACTCAGTTGCGACAGCGCGGCGACTGGACCGGGTGACAGCAGTACCACTGCCGAAAATTTGAACCCGAAGTGAGGCGGAAAGCGGATTGTCTGTTCCGTACCGGTGGGGTTAGGTTGCGGTCATGAGCAGGTACACTTCGAGACGCGTCTTTCTGGGCGGGCTGCTAAGCGGTTCGCTAAGTGGTTTGGCCGGGGTCGCGATGGGCGAGGCGCCCAGCGTGTCGCTGCGGCCGCAACTGCGTCCGGATGGCTCGCGCAAGAAAACCGCAACCGGCGTCGAGACGCTGATCCGCGAGGCCAACCTGAGCGGTCGCGTGGGATGCGCCGTGGTCGACGTGAAATCTGGCCGTGTGCTGGAAGGGGTAGAGGCGCAATCGGGCCATCCGCCCGCAAGTGTGACAAAGGCAGTGACCGCGCTTTATGCACTGGACGCACTGGGCGCGGACTACCGCTTCGAGACACGGCTGATGGCGGTCGGACCGGTGGAGGATGGCGTGTTGCAGGGTGATCTGGTGTTGGTGGGCGGCGGTGATCCGACCCTCGATACCGATGGGCTGGCCGAGATGGCAACCCAGTTGAAACAGGCCGGTGTCGAAAGCGTCAAGGGTAGGTTTCTGGTCTATGGCGGGGCGCTGCCCTTTACCCGTGCGGTGGATGAGGACCAGCCCGAGCAGGTGGGCTATAACCCCTCGGTGTCCGGCATAAACCTTAATTTCAACCGGGTGCATTTCGAATGGAAACGCGGCAGCGATGGCTATGATGTGACGATGGAGGCGCGGACCGGTAAATACCGCCCCAAAGTCACCGCGGCCCGGATGCAGGTCGTGGACCGCAAGGGGCCGGTCTACACCTATACCGATGGCGGCAGCCATGACAGCTGGAGCGTGGCCCGCAAGTTTCTGGGCAAGAACGGCGCGCGATGGCTGCCGGTGCGCAAACCAGAATCCTATGCCGCAGAGGTATTCGGCACGCTGGCGCGGTCCGAGGGCCTAGCCCTTGGGCTGGCGGAAGTGGTGAGCGAAGTGCCTGCCGGAGGGCGCGTGCTCGTGACACGGCGCAGTGATCCGCTGAACGAGATTTTACGCGACATGCTGAAATACTCGACCAATTTGACCGCCGAGGTGGTCGGACAGGCGGCGACGAAGAAACGCAAGGGCGAGGTTCAGTCGATCCGGTCTTCGGCGCGTGAGATGTCGCATTGGGCGCGCGAAGTGCTGGGCATGAAAGGCGCGCGGCTGGTCGATCATTCGGGCCTCGGCAGCATGTCGCGGCTGTCGCCCGAGGCGATGGCCAGGGGATTGGCGATGGTGCACAGGCAGGGCGAGTTGAAACCGATATTGAAACCGGTCGCCCTGAAGGATGCAAACGGTCGCAAGAACAAGAACCATCCGGTGAAAGTGACGGCGAAAACCGGAACGCTTTATTTCGTCAGTGGCCTAGCCGGATATATGACAGCTGCAGATGGCACTGAGATGGCATTTGCCATCTTTGCCGCCGATAAAAAGCGTCGCGACGAGCTGCCCAAGAAACTTGGCGATCGACCGCCGGGTGCTCGGGGCTGGAACAGCCGCGCCAAGCGGCTGCAGCAGAAGTTGATCGAACGCTGGAACACGGTCTACGGCAGTTAGGGGCTGGGCGGCATCGCCGGGGGCCATTGGTTGGATCAGACGAGCGTCAAATCCTGTCTTGTCGAGTCTTATCTGAACCGTCATTCACGATCGGCGCGGCTTCTCAATGTTCGGGTCAACGCCGGTACAGGGCAAGTTTATCCGCGCCCGCGATAGGTTGGCACGCCCTGATCGGGGATCCAGACGCCTGCCGGTTGCTCGCCGGTCTGATAGAAGACGTCGATCGGGATGCCGCCACGCGGATACCAGTAGCCGCCAACGCGCAGCCATTTGGGCTCCAGCAGCTCGATCAGACGTTTGCCGATGGTGACGGTGCAATCCTCGTGAAAGGCACCGTGATTGCGGAATGAGCCCAGAAAAAGCTTCAGCGATTTGCTTTCGACCAGCCAGCCATCGGGGATGTAATCCAGCACGATATGGGCAAAATCGGGTTGGCCCGTCATCGGGCAGAGCGAAGTGAATTCCGGCGCGGTGAAGCGCACGGCATAATCCGTGCCCGACTGTGGGTTTGGCACCTTTTCCAGCACCGCCTCTTCCGGGGAGTTGGGCAATTCGGTCTGTCCGCCCAGCTGGGTGAGGTTCTTGTAGATATCCTGATCGGCCATTTGGGGCTCTCCTATTTCTCAGACGCCGCGCTTGTTGCCCCAGACGAGCACATGCAGTTGCGGCAGGATGCGGGGGGTGAACCAGCGGTCGGCAAGGGCGCGCTCGATCAACCATTCATAGCGGGTCATGATGCCGGGCAGGTCGATGGCGTCACTGTCGGGCCCGGGCGGGGTGTGGTTGCCCGGTTGCAGATATAGCGGCAGCGAGGGGTAGCCGGCGGCCACCTCGCGCGCCCATGTGTAATCGTCTTCATCAAAGATCACGATTTTCATGACACTCTCGGTTTCAACGGCGGCGGCGATGCACGCGTCGAAGGCGTCCCAATCGACGGTCTCGCCCGACGAGGGTGGTTTGGGGCTGAGAATGAGCGGTGCCAGCTCGCAAAACCAGTCTCGCGCGACCGACCCTTGGGTTTCCATCGCAAAGCTGTAGCCCTGCGTCTTGCCCAGTCGGATCAGCGGCCCGAAATCCTGGATCGCCGGGTTGCCACCCGAAAGCGAGATCGTCAGGGGTTGGCCGCCGGATAGCTCTGTGACCTTTCCCATGATCTCCTCGGCGGTCATCGGCTGCCATTCGTGGCGATACCGGCTGTCGACCGCATGCAGGCTGTCGCACCAGCTACACCGATAGTCGCAGCCGCCCGCGCGCACAAAAACAGTCGGCACCCCGATAACCGAGCCTTCGCCCTGAATGGTCGGGCCGAAGATTTCCGAGATGCGCAGCCGGGTCATGGCCGGTATTCCGCCCATGTTTTGGGGGTTTCCGAGATGCGCAGGGCGCTGACCTGATCCCAGCGGGCGCGGCACCAGTCATATAGGTCTTTTGCCAACCGTTCCGAGGTGACCATGTCGTGGCCGAAAACGTCATTGAGGTGCCGGTGATCAAGCTCCTCGTCTATATATTTCTTCAGCGGTGCAAGCGCGCGGTAATCCAGCACAAAGCCGTTTTCATCGAGCGTGTCCGAGCTGAGTTCGACCTCAACTATGTAGTTATGCCCATGCAGCCGCGCGCAGGGGTGATCGTCGGACAGGCCGCAGAGCTGGTGGCTGGCTGAGAAGTGAAATTCCTTGGTGATCCGGTACATCAATGGGCCTCCACCGCTGATTTCCAGAAGTCGGGATCGGCATAGGCTGTCGGGTCTTTGACACCCGCGATGTCAAACGCTTCGCGCCGCTCGACGCAGGTGCCGCAGCGCCCGCAATGCAGATCGCCCCCCTTGTAGCACGACCAGGTGTCGGCAAAGGGCGTGCCGTGTTTTGCGCCAGCGGTGACGATGGCGGATTTCGGAACATGCACGAAAGGCGTGAAAAGCTGCACCGAGGCATAGCCGTCCAGCGCCTTGTCCTGCATCGCCTGGAACGCGTCAATAAAGTCGGGACGGCAATCGGGGTAGATGAAATGATCCCCGCCATGCACCGCTGCGGCAACGGCATCCGCGCCCTTTGCCGCCGCCATACCGAAGGCGATCGCCAGCATGATTGCGTTGCGGTTGGGCACGACGGTGACTTTCATATTGTCCTCGGCGTAATGCCCGTCGGGCACGTCCAGATCATCGGTCAGCGCGGACCCGCTGAGATGCCGTCCAATATGCCGCATGTCTATCAGATCATGCGGCACGCCCAGCCGGTTGGCGGCACGGGCGGCGAATTCAACTTCTTTACGGTGCCGCTGGCCGTAGTCGAACGAGATCAGACCCACCAGTGTATGTTCTGCCGCGACCAGGTGGGCAAGCGAAACGGAATCGAGTCCGCCGGAGCAGATGACGAGTGTCTTCATTTTCAGGTCCTTGTTTTATAAGCCGGGTAGGCTGCGACCGGCGCTCACGACGGGTGAACAGGGGGCATTTAGACAAAAAACCGGGGAATGGCAAATTCTGTGTAAGGCGGTTTCATGAACCGGCGCGCAGCTCGCGCAGGAAGTCGGGCAATTCACGGGCGGAAACGGCGGCTTCGCGCACCAGATGGTCGAAATGACTGGTCAGGGCCTGCACCCGTTCGGTATCGCGAAACGCCATGTAGTTGCGCCCGATATAGATCACCGCAAGCAGGGGGCCGAAGATGGTGACCGGGGCCGAATAGACCCGGCGCGCATCATAGAGGTAAAGCCGCAGGCGCGGGTAAAGCTGCTGCGTGACCTCCAGCAGGTTATCCAACTGCGCTTGCCGCAGGCCGATATCGAGACCGCTGTAATATCCTTGACCGCGGGCAAAACTGGTCAATTCGTGGACCGGCAGGGCAATCTCATAGTCCGATTGCGTGCCGCGCATCCACGCCAGGCGATCCTCAGAGGCGCCGATGGCCTGATCCGTGGACCTGCCCAGATGCGGCGCGTATTCCCATTCCAGCAAAGCACGGGTCTTGAGCATGTCGGGCAGGCTGGTGGGCACATGGCGAATTTTGTAGCCCGCTGCCTCTTTATGCCACTGGAAGATCTGTTCATCGACCAGCGCGCGCGGAGCTTCGGTCAGCGACAGCGACGTGGCAAGAATATCGGCAGCAGTTTCAGGCCGGTCGGTAAGGCCCAGCAGCCAGTCGGCTGAAATGCCCAGAGCGGCGGCGCATTCGCCCACCACCTGCGCGTTGGGCAGGCGCGCACCCTGACCCTTGAGCAATTGCGAAATGGTGGATCGGTCCACGCCGACACGGCGTGCAAGCGCGCTCTGGTTGACGTTGCGTTCGCGCATCGCGTCACCCAGTCGGACGCGAAACAGATCTGCACGCAGGCGTTTGTCGGTTTTTTCTATCATATGGTGATTATTATCACCAATGCAGAAGAATGTTAACCAGAAACGGAATCCCCTGCTGTCAGTTTCTGTCGTAACAAAAATGTGAAGGGAACTATTGGGGAAATTATGGAAACGAAGCGGCGCACCCTGGTGAAGGCGGTGGTCTGGAACCTGATGGGACTGGCCACGATGAGCCTTGTCGGCCTTGCCATGACCGGATCGGCAGCGGTGGGCGGCGCGATTGCCGTGATCAACACGCTGATCGGGCTGAGTTGCTATTTCATCTACGAACGGGTCTGGACGCATGTTCGCTGGGGGCGGTTTCATGACTGAGACACGCAAAGCTGTTGAATGGCCCACCCTGGCGCTGCTGGCTTGCTGCTATGGCGGCTGGGGGCTGTCGCTTTTCTGGCTGTCGGCGCTCTGGCTGCCGATGGGCGTCGCGGCCGCAACCGTTCTGATCGCCCTGCATTCGTCGCTGACGCACGAGATGATCCATGGTCATCCGTTCCGCATATCGGCCCTGAATGAGGTGGTCGGTTTTCCCTGTCTTGGACTGTTCATCCCGTTTCGCCGCTTCAAGGATCTGCACCTGGCGCATCACCGGGACGAAATGTTGACCGATCCTTATGACGACCCGGAAAGCAATTATCTTGATCCGGCGGTATGGGATCATCAGCCGCGCTGGCGGCAGCGGCTTTTGATGTTCAATAACACGCTCATGGGACGCATGCTTGTTGGTCCGGCGATTGGCCTGCATGCGTTTTGGCGTGGGGATCTGGCGGCGTTGCGCGCGGGGCATCGTGCAGTGACGATCGCGTGGTTGCTGCAGGTGCCGTCGGTAGCTTTCGTGCTTTTCGTTGTCTGGCTGTCTCCAATGCCGCTTTGGGCTTATCTCGTGGCGGCTTATTTCGGCTACAGCATCATCAAGATACGTACCTATCTCGAACACCGCGCCCATGATCAGGCGGGTGGGCGCACGGCGATCGTCGAGGACAGCGGGTTGTTGGCCTTTCTTTTTCTCAACAATAACCTGCATGTGGTGCATCATATGCATCCCAGGGTCGCCTGGTACGATCTGCCTGCTCTCTACCGTGCCAATCGGGCTACATATCTTGAGCGTAATGACAGCTATGTCTACCGCTCTTACGGTCAGATATTCCGGCAACATTTCTGGCGCGCCAAGGATCCCGTGCCGCATCCTCTCTGGCCTCGGCAATAATTCCCGTGCATGACGGGCCGTATGGAGGCCTGGATTATCCTTTCCGTCGCAGCCGCCGCGTTCCAGACGCTGCGTTTCATGCTGCAAAAACATCTGAGCATGGGCGCACTCAGCACCGGCGGTGCAACCTTTGCGCGCTTTGCCTATTCCATGCCCTTCGTGGTGACGCTGGCGCTTGGATATCTGGCCTATAGCGGCGTGGCATGGCCGCATCTCGGCGGCGCGTTCTGGATCTATGCGTTCAGCGGAGGTCTGGCGCAGATTCTGGCGACCTGGTGCGTTGTGGCGCTGTTCGCGCAACGGAATTTCGCGGTGGGCATTACCTTCAAGAAAACCGAAGTGATTCAGACAGCGTTGATTGGCCTGATCGTGCTGGGGGACCGGATCAGCCTGACCGGGCTGGTGGCGATCGTGATCGGGTTGGTTGGTGTGCTGATCCTGTCGGACAACCGGATTGCAGGGCAGGGGGCGCGGCTATTCAATAGGGCGGCGGGGCTGGGGCTTGCCTCTGGCGCGCTCTTTGCCATCTCGGCGGTGGGCTATCGCGGGGCCACGCTTGAGATTGCCAGCGACGATCCGTTCCTGCGCGCAGTCGTGTCGCTGGCCATCGTGACAACAAGCCAGGCCTTTGGCATGGCGGCCTGGCTGGCCTGGCGCGAAAAAGGCGAGATTTCCCGTGTCATCGCTGCACGCCGCACCGCCGTATGGATGGGGATCACCGGGATGGGTGGCAGCCTGTGCTGGTTCACCGCCTTCACGCTGCAAAACGCGGCCTATGTCTTTGCCGTGGGCCAGATCGAGGTGATTTTCTCACTCATGGCCTCGGTCCTGTTTTTCCGCGAGAGAGTGGCGGTGCGCGAGTTACTGGGTATCGGGTTGTTGAGCGCCAGTATTCTGGGGCTCGTCCTGTTGGTGTGACGCGGCGAATGGTTTGTGGGTCTGATTGCGCAGCTTATATTTTGGCAGGTATCAGCGTTGACCCTACTCATCTGACCGTGGCGCATAGCCGCGCAGACGGATAAAAAGGCTTGCCTCGTCATCATTGCGGAAAAACGGCACCGAAGCGGGAGGGGTCGGATCATGGGCGCGGGCGGCGATTTCGGCTAGAACCACTTCGGTAATGAAAGGCAGGTCATATTCGTGGCGCGCCTTGTCCAACGGCACCCACTGCAAATGCGACAGCTCATCACTGGCGGCAGAGAAATCATCAGGATCGCCGACAAGGTCTGACGCATCAATCAGGAAAAACCGCGCATCAAACCGGCGCGGGCGTCCGGGCGGCGTAATGGCGCGAAACACAAATTGCAGCGCCTGGGCCGAGGGCACATGGCCGCGGTCGGCAAAGCCCTGCCAGTCCTCGGGCACCGGGCCGGACCACGCGCCGGGTGTGCCCAGGATCAGCCCGGTCTCCTCCCACAACTCACGAATGGCGGCAGCGGCAAGGGCATGGCGCAGATCCTGCGCGCTGTCTTCCAGCAGGCGTTCGGCACAGAGATCGGGTAGCGGCTGCGCCAGCGGCACATCCGCATCGGCCGCATCAACAGCACCACCGGGAAAGACAAATTTCGAAGGCATGAATGCCGCGGTCGCCCCGCGCTGCCCCATCAACACATGCGGATCGGTTATGCGATCCCGCAGGGCGATGACGGTCGCCGCGTTGCGGATGGCGGTTTTGTCGATGGTCATGCAGGCCCTTTCAGTTCGCGAAAGGGTCAGGCCTTGTTCCCGAACCCGTGCATCAGCCGGGCCCATTGAAACGCCACGATCGCCCCTTTCAGTCGGGGCAGAAGGTATAGCGACAAACCGACCGCGCCAATAGATAATACGGTGGCAAAAATCAAAGGCTCGGGCCGGAACGCGGTAAAGCCGATATGGATGAACGGTGCCATGATGTGACCGACGATCAGGATGGTCAGGTAAGCCGGGCCGTCATCGGCGCGGTGATGCGACAGATCCTCGCGACAGACCGTGCAGGTATCGCGCACCTTCAGATAGCTTTTCAGGATCGGCCCGCTGCCGCAGTTTGGGCATTTGCGGCGAAATCCCTTCCAGACCGCAGGCCAAAGCGCGCGCTCCTCGTGTTTTATCACATCGTCCATACTGTTACCTTTGATTCCCGTCGCGCCCCATATGGGATAGCTGATACCTACTATAAAGTGGTGAAGCGCGCCTTGCGTCGCGATGTCGCAAAAGGGCCGGATGACGCCACGGAAGCAAATAATTTTAAGGATTGGCGACGGAATTTCCCCGGTGCCGCGTGTAAGCTCTGTGATCCGGCGGCAAGATCGGATCGGGGCAGTTAACGCAAGTTGCAAATATGGAGAAACCCGAATGAAGAATATGGTTCTGATCACCTCGCTTGGCCTGGCAATCGCAGCAGGCGGCGCGGTTGCGTCCAATGGCAAGATGGGCGGCAAGCATCATCGTCCGCATCACAGCTTCGAAGAGCTTGATGCCAATGGCGACGGCAAGTTGATGCAGGAGGAACTGGCGACGCATATGCAGGCCCGGTTCGAGGGCGCGGATGCGGATGGTGATGGTGCGCTGTCGCAGGACGAGCTGCTGGCGCGCGTGACCGAAAGAATGACCCGGCGGGCCGAGAAATACGTGGCGCATATGATTGAGCGCCATGATGCGGATAATGATGGCGCGCTGAGCATGGCCGAGCTCAAATCCCGGAATAAGGGCGATATGTTCGCCCGGATGGACGCGGACGAGGACGGGGTTGTCACCCGCGAGGAATTCGAGGCCCGGCGGTCGGGCCACAAATCCCATAGGCATGGTGGTCATGGGCATAAGCATGACAATCGCGAACAGGCCGACTAAAGCGTGCTGAAGACGGTGGACGCTGATCGCGTCCGCCGTCTTGGTCCGACACGGGCAGGGGATATGCCACTGGATACGATGGGCGATGAAAGCGACGAGGCGTTGCTGATGCGATATGCGACGGGGGATCAGGCGGCAGCACAGGCGCTGACGCTGCGCCTCACGCCGCGGGTCTACGCACATGCCTGTCGGATGCTTGGCATTCCGGCCGAGGCCGAGGACGTGACGCAAGAGGCGCTGCTGCGCTTGTGGCGGATGGCGCCGGACTGGCGGCAGGGTGAGGCGCGGGTCACGACCTGGCTCTACCGGGTTGTCGCCAATCTCTGCACTGATCGCTTACGGCGGGCGCGGGGGGTCGCGTTGGATGCCGTGCCCGAGCCCGAAGACGAGGCGGCCAGTGCCGCCGACCGGATGCTGGAGAAATCGCGCGCCGCTGCATTGCAAGCCGCGTTGAACCTTCTGCCTGAGCGCCAGCGGCAGGCCGTGATCCTGCGCCATATCGAGGGTCTCTCAAACCCCGAGATTGCCGAGATCATGGAGACCAGCGCCGACGCTGTCGAGAGCCTGACGGCGCGGGGCAAACGGGCATTGAGTGCCGAGCTTTCCGGCAGGCGAGAAGAACTGGGGTTTTCAGATGATTGAAAAGAAGATGGATGACAATGAGTTAGAATCTGTTTTTGATGCGGCCAAAGAAACCGCTTCGTTGCCTTCTTCCGATTTGATGTCGCAGGTTATGCGCGATGCGATGGCGGTGCAGGCAGGGTTTGCCGTGCCGCCGGTCGAGGCGCGACCCCGGGGCATCTGGCAGGAATTATTCCGCGTATTGGGCGGCTGGCCCACAATGGCGGGGCTGGCGACCGCGGCAGTTGCGGGGGTCTGGATTGGTGCCTTTCCACCCGGTTTCCTACCCGATCTGCAAGCAGCATATCTGGGCGCGGATGACGCGGCCTATCTGATCGACACTGCCGCGGATGGTGGTTTTGATCTTGTCGAGGAGGCGATCTGATGGCAGCGGAAAGCAATGACAAAGGTGCGGGCGCGAAACGGTGGGTTCGGGTGCTGCTTGTTGTATCGCTGGCCCTTAACCTGCTGTTTATCGGCAGCATTGCCGGGGCCATGCTCACCCATTCAAAGTGGCGATCGCATCATCCACCGCGATTGGACATGGCCGCGGGGCCATTGACGCAAGCGCTCAGCCGTGAAGACCGGCGCGCCATCGGGCGCGAGATGCGCAAGGCCTACCGGTCAGCAGGTGCGAACCGCGCTGATCTTCAGGCCGGTTTCGAGGCATTGATTGCAGATCTGAAGCAGGAGCCCTTCGATTCGGAGGCTGTTGCGAAACATCTGGAACGTCACCGTGGGGTCTTTGATGAACGGCTTGCCCTGGGGCAGACTCTGCTGCTTGAAAGGTTGACGCAAATGCAACCCGACGAGCGCGCCGACTATGCCGCGCGCCTGCTTGATGCATTGCAACAGCGGAAACACTGGAAAGGTCACCGCGACTAATCAGCGGTCAGGCAGCTGTCCTGTTGCTCAAGGTGACCATGTTGCGGCCATCTGCCTTGGACCCGTAAAGCGCGCGATCCGCGTGATCCAGCAGGTTTTCTACAGTGGTGATCTGGTCGTGTGAGCCTTGCTGGGCCATCGCGACGCCGACGCTCATTGTGACATTGATCGGTGCGTTCTGGCCCGGCACATTGATCGGTGCCTGCTGTATGATCTGGCACAGCCTGCTGGCTGTCTGGAGCGCCTCTGCGCGGCTTGTATCCGGGGTAACGATCAGGAACTCTTCGCCTCCGATCCGGGCGACGAGATCTTCGTCGCGCAGATTGGCACGCAGGGTTTCGGCAACTCGCGACAACACCGCGTCGCCAGCGGCATGACCATAGCTGTCATTGACCTGTTTGAAATGATCAAGATCGGCGAGCATCACGGAAAAGCTTCGGCCTTCACGGCGTGAGGTCCGCAGCAGTCGCTCGACAAATGACAACGCGTATCGGCGATTATAAAGGCCGGTCAACGGATCAATGACGGCCGCCTGTAATCCGATATGCAATTGGTCGCGCATAAGATCGGCACTCTGCTTGTGGTCCAGTTGCATGGTGACACGCAGCGCCAGTTCCTGCGGGTCGACCGCTCCGCAGATCACGTCATTTGCCCCCATATCCAGAACCGTTGCGGCCAGATTGCGGGCTTCGCTGGGTAACAGCGCGATGATCGGACAATTGCGGGTGCGCGGCGCCGCGCGCAGTTCCGCCATCATGCGCAGCCCTTCGTCGCAGGCGGCTGCGTCAAACTTCAGCATAAAGATATCCGGGCCAGCGGTGTTGTCTGGTCTGCCCCCGGCGCTTTCATAGGGCATGGTCAGAAATTCGTGCCTTGCATCGGCAGAGAATGCCGACCGCAGCCGAGTTGCGTCGATTTTGTCGCGGGCGACAATGGCGATCCTGCCGGGCCGGACAAAGCTTTGCTGCGCTTCGGCAAAACCCAGAGCGCAGGCAGTGCCGGAATTAATATTCAGATCCTGGTCCATATGACGTTGCCGCAGCAGGCTTCGCAGCCGTGCCAGCAGCAGTGATTCATCGACAGGCTTGGCCATGACCTCACTGGCGCCGGCCCGCAACGCTGCGACCCGCGCTTCGGGTGTATTCTGCGTAAGAACAAGGACCACGGGGACGGGATCAATTTCCTCCGAGCCGCGTAGGGCACGTATAAATTCGCTGCTGCCGATATCTGACAGATCGGTGCTTGCCAGAATGAGATCGGGTTGATGTTTCGTGGCCAGCTTCAACGCTTCGCCGCCGGTTCCGGCTTGGAATACCTCATAAAAAGCCGCCGAAAGCTTGACCTTCAGTACGATGCGATTTGTCGCGAGCTCATCGACGATCAGAATTTTACCTGACATAGGGAATGTTGCCTTTCAGACTTGCCCCTTCCGTAGGGCGAATATCCATGTCAGAAGTTAAAAAAACCTTTCCGGAAATTAAGACCAATGAGCCATACGCAGGAATTCGCTGAAACCCTCGCATTGCAGTGTTTTGCCTGGCTTGCGGGACATGAGGAATTGCTGCCGATCTTCATGGGGGCATCGGGTGTGACCGAGGATGATTTGCGACAAGGGGCCGGAGATCCTGTTTTTCTTGGCTCTGTGCTGGATTTCGTGATGATGGACGATTCGTGGGTGATCGACTTCTGCGCGGCGCATGGCGTGGAAAATGATGCGCTGATGCGGGCCAGAATGGTCTTGCCCGGAGGTGAGCAGGTGAACTGGACGTAAACAAAAGGAAAACATATTGGCAACAAAGGTTGACGGCCTCCTCTTTGACAAGGACGGCACATTGTTCGATTTCCACGCGACTTGGAGCGTCTGGGCCGCCAGCATCATCGATGAGCTTGCCGCCGGTGACGCGGACAAGATCGCGCGTTTGGCGGCGGCGCTGGACTATGATCTCGACAAGCAGGAATTCGCCCCCACCAGTGTCGTGATTGCCGAGCCTACCCGGAAACTCGCCGAATCCATCGTGGTGGTTCTGGGCGAGGGATCGGTGTCCGAGATCGAGCATTTCCTGATGATGACCGCCTCGGAAGTACCGCAGACACAATCGCTGCCGCTGGCGCCCTTCCTGACGGATCTGGCATCCCGTGGTTTGGCGCTTGGCGTGATGACGAATGACAATGAATTCGCTGCGCGCGCTCATCTGAAATCTGTCGGAGTCGAAGATCATTTCAACTTCATCGCCGGGTTTGATTCTGGCTTCGGCGCGAAACCCGAACCGGGCCCGTTGCTGGCCTTTGCGAAGGCCACGGGCCTTGCGGCAGATCGCGTGGCAATGGTGGGCGACAGCACCCATGATCTGATTGCGGGCAGGGCGGCTGGCATGCAGACCATCGGTGTTCTGACCGGGCTGGCGCTCAGCGACGAACTGGCGCCTTACGCCGATATCATCCTGCCGGATATCGGCCATATCCCGGCCTGGCTGACCCGGTGACGTCTCATCCACGCTTCGGGATATGGCTGGCGTTTTTCGGAACGCTGGTACTGACCTTTGATGCCATGCTGATGCGTCTGTCAGAAATGAGCGGGTTGCAGATGACGGCCTGGCGGGGCCTCTGCATGGGGTCGGTCCTGATCATGCTCTGGCTTGTGCAAAGCCGGCACCACCGCTGCGACCTGCGCCATATTGCTACAAGGGCGGGGTTGCTGATCATCGTCTGCCAGTTTTTCAACTCATTGCTGTTTTGTCTGGCGATTGCCATCGCGCCGGTCGCTATTGTATTGTTGGGGCTGGCGGCGGTGCCGGTTTTTGCCGCGATTTTTGCCTGGGCGATCATGGGCGAGCGTACCCCCGCAGTCACATGGATTGCCATCGTGCTGGTGATCGGCGGTATCGGCGTCGCTGTTTCCGGCAAGGCCGACGGGGCAGTGGATTTTGACCTTGCCACCTTGAGCGGGGCCATTCTGGGCCTCGGGGTTGCGGTTGTGCTGGCGCTTAACTTCGTGACGCTGCGCGCCCGCCCGAAACTGCCCATTGCGCTGCTGATCGGCTGCGGTGCGCTGTGTTCCGGGGGCATGTCCACCCTGATCATCGGTCCGGACGCAATGAGGGAGGGCGTGATCCCGCCGATGGTCATGACAGGCGCGGTGGTATTGCCGGTATCATTCTATGCGCTCTCGCTGGCGTCGCGTTACACACTCGCCTCGAATGTCAGTCTGTTGATGCTGCTGGAAACAGTGCTGGGGCCGTTTTGGGTCTGGCTCGTAATCGGCGAAGCGCCGACCGCGCGTATGCTGGTTGGTGGGGCGATCGTGATTGCCAGTCTTGCGGGTTACCTGATCCTGACCGGCCGTCGCGGTGCCGCATCGATCTAAGAACCACCAAATTACAAAAGCGACAATTGGCGTCGCAAAGCGGCATACATGCCATTAAGGACGGGTGTTTCGTAAAGGGGCAGGTCAAGCGGAGGGCGTATGATGGCACGCGAAACAACACGCAGAAAGCGCAGCGGTGGACGCGCAGGCAGTGCTGAGAGGCGTGGCAGCGCTGCTATCGAGCAGATGCCCTGGTCCCCGCCGATCAACACGGATCGCCCGACTGAGCCGCTGGACGAGGCCGGTGTTCAGGCCATTCACGATGGCGCGATGCGTATCCTCGAAGAGATTGGGATTGAATTCCTGAACGAAGAGGCCATCAAGATTCTGCGCAGCTCGGGCGGCTGCACTATTGATGGCGAAAACGTTCGAATGGGTCGTGATTTCGTGATGGAGATGGTGGCCAAGGCTCCAAGCCAATGGGCCATCACGCCGCGCAACCCAGAGCGGCAGATCACCATCGGCGGGCGCCATCTGAACTTCGGCAACGTGTCCTCACCGCCTAGCTACTGGGATATGGAGATCGGCAAGAAGGTCACCGGTACACGAGAAATGTGCCAGAACTTGTTGAAGTTAAGTCAGTATTTCAACTGTATCCATTTTGTCGGTGGCTATCCTGTCGAGCCACAGGATGTCCATGCCAGCATTCGTCACCTGGACGTGCTTTATGACAAACTGACGCTCACCGACAAGGTGGCCCATGCCTATTGCCTGGGCAAGGAGCGGGTTGAGGACGTGATGGAGATGGTGCGCATCGCAGGCGGGCATACGGATGAAGAGTTCGAGGCCGGTCCCAAGATGTACACCAACATCAACTCGACCTCGCCCTTGAAGCATGACTACCCGATGCTCGACGGTTGGATGCGGCTGGCGCGGCGAAACCAAGGTCTTGTCGTTACACCCTTTACGCTGGCTGGTGCGATGGCTCCGGTCACCATGTCGGGCGCGGTGGCGCAGTCGCTGGCTGAGGGGCTGGTAGCGGTCGTTCTGGCCCAGATCATCCGTCCGGGCGCCTGTTGTGCGATCGGAACGTTTACTTCGAACGTGGATATGAAATCTGGCGCGCCGGCCTTCGGGACGCCGGAATATATGCGTGCCACCCAGATGACCGGGCAATTGGCGCGGTTCTATGATTTGCCGATGCGCGCCAGCGGCGTATGTGCCGCTAACGTGCCGGATGGACAATCCATGTGGGAGACCTCGAATAGCCTGTGGTCTGCCGTGCAGGCAGGCGCGCATATGGTCTACCACGCCGCCGGGTGGCTTGAAGGCGGGCTGATCGCCTCCCCCGAGAAATTCGTGATGGACTGCGAAATATTGCAGCAAATCCAGCGTTATATGGACCCGATGCTGACGGCAACCGGGCCGGACGAGATTGCGGTGGACGCTGTAAAAGAGGTGGGCGATCAGGGCCATTTCTTTGGCATTCAACATACTCAGGACCGTTATACCACGGCGTTCTATCAACCCTATCTCTCTGACTGGCGCAATTTCGAGGCCTGGGAAGCGGCGGGCGGCATCTGGACCGCACAGCGCGCGCATCAGACCTATAAGGACATTATTTCGAGCTACGAGGCGCCGCCTATGGACGAGACGATCTGTGAAGAACTGGCGGCCTTTGTCGCGCGTCGCAAATCCGAGGGCGGGGCGCCGACAGATTTCTGAAACAGGCCGGTTTTCGTGTGATCATGGAAGAATCGGGTTAACAGGCTGAATCATCAGGGAATTTCATAGCTGGTTTAAGTATGGCTTATGTATGGCTTTGGGCTGTACGCCGGGCCGGTCTGGCCTGACGCCGCCGTTTACCCACCAAGCGCTGAGCCGCGCATTGCCGGACCGCGGGCGGGCGATCCAACAATAGTGGAAAGCGCTTTATCCCTGCCAAACCCGAATGACCTCGATACGTCGTACAAACCCCTCCAAAACGCCGGCCCTTGCGGGCGGTCCGGCAATGCGCGGCGGCCTGCGGCCTTGATTCCGCGCGAGGCGCAACCCCAAACGTCCGCTCAAGGCCAAGATGGCCCGTGCCCTGTGGTCAAAACCACCCGCTGCTGTCATGATCCAAACGGTTGGAATGGGGGCGGGACAAGCTCAAATTTGAGCGACGAAAGCCGATATCCCTGAAATTGGTCATATTCTCTATCCAATTTTTTCTGTACTTATCGCGTTTGGCGACCTAGAAAATAATTTCGGGGTGGTGCTTACACCAAAAAAACTGCGGTTTCTGCGAATTGCCCGAAGGGTTCCCGAGCCCGACAAAGGCGATAGCTTCGTTTGTTGGCGGATGTTGTCCATGGCTCGCGTGAATCGCTGAAAAGCTAATGGGAGGAAACATGATAAAATCACTGAATCGCAGGAGGTTTCTGCGCGGCACGGCGCTTGTGGGTGCCGGTGCTCTGGCGGCCCCGGCAGTCCACGCGGCCGAGGGTGTGACACTGAAGATGCAGGCAGCCTGGGGCGGCGGTATTTTCCTTGAAAACGCACAATCCTATGTGAACCGCGTCAACGAGATGTCGGGCGGCGCCCTGACGATCGACCTGTTGCCGGTCAACTCGGTCGTCAAGACCAGCCAGATGCAGGATGCGGTGCATCGCGGCGTTCTGGACGCGGCCCACTACGTGCCCGCCTACTGGTATTCGAAATCGAAAGCGGCCTCGCTTTTCGGCACCGGCCCCTGTTTTGGCTGGTCCAGCCAGGAAGTGCTGGGCTGGGTCCATTACGGTGGCGGTCAGGAGTTGTTTGACGAGCTGATGGCCAGCCTTGGCCTGAACGTCGTGTCGTTCTTCAACTCACCCATGCCGGCGCAGCCGATGGGCTGGTTCAAGGAAGAAATCAAGGATGCCAGCCAGATGTCGGGCCTCAAGTACCGGACCGTTGGTCTGGCCGCCGACGTTCTGCTGGAAATGGGAATGTCGGTCGTGCAGCTTCCGGGCGGTGAAATTCAGCCCGCGATGAAATCTGGCCTGATCGACGCGGCCGAGTTCAACAACCCGACCTCGGACCGTGACTTTGGCATGCAGGACGTGTCCAAGCACTATCACCTGGCCTCGTTCCACCAGAGCCAGGAGTTCTTTGAATGCACGTTCAACAAGGACAAGTATAACGCATTGGCGCCGGAACTTCAGGCGATCCTGAAATATGCGTCCGAGGCCGAGAACTCGAACTTCTACTGGCACAATACCAAGCGCTACGCCGACGATCTGGTGACTTTGCGCGACGAACAGGGCGTCAATGTCTACCGGACGCCGGACAGCGTGATGGCCGAACAACTCAAGGCCTGGGATATCGTGGTCGACCGGATTTCGGGCGAGGACGAGTTCTTTGCCAAGGTTGTCGACAGCCAGAAGGCTTATGCCAAGAACGTCATGAACTACCTGAACCTGAACCAGCCGGATTACAAACTGGCTTACAAGCACTACTTTGGCTGATCAGGTTTGAAGTGTTAGGTTTAACCGGGGATCGCAATGCGCGGACCCCGGTTTACTGTCGCGTGTTCCTGGGGAGGGGGCCAAGGTGGTCAAATTCATCCATGCTATCGAGGGGCTTAGCCAATGGGTCGGGAAGGCCTTTGGCTGGTGTATCCTGATCCTGACCCTGTCTGTCAGTTATGAGGTTTTTGTCCGATATGTCCTGAACGCCCCTACGGTCTGGGCCTTTGACATGATGGTGCAGATGTATGGCGCGCTCTTCCTGATGGCTGGGCCCTATGCCTTGGCGCAGGACGCGCATGTGCGTGGCGATGTGCTGTATCGCTTGTTTCCGGTGCGCTGGCAGGCGCGGGTGGACTTCGTTCTCTACATCCTCTTCTTCTTCCCCGGCATGATGGCGCTCTTTTGGTATGGCTGGGAGATTGCGTCGGATAGCTGGCGCTACAAAGAGGTCAGCTGGAACAGCCCGGCGCGCATCCAGATCTATTTCTTCAAGACGCTGATCCCCGTCGCGGGCTTCCTGCTGATGCTGCAGGGCGTGGCCGAAATGATGCGCTGCTGGTTGGCGATGCGCTCGGGTCGGTGGCTGGAGCGGCTGGATGACGTGCGTGAAACCGAAGACATGCTGATGCATATGGAGGCCAGCCAGATACCCGGCCTCACCCCCGGCAATGACAAGTAAGTCGGCTCTGCCCGAACCCAGACAAGAATGAGGCTCTGCCGATGACCGACCCCCAAATAGCAATCATGATGCTGAGCCTCTTCATCGTATTGGTGTTGCTCGGCTTTCCGATCGCCTTCACCCTGCTCGCGATGGGCGTGGGCTTTGGCTATTACGCCTATTATCAGGGCCTGCCCGACAGCTTCGCGGGCATCTTTGATAACAACATCTTTTATCTGCTGAACCAGAACACCTATTCGGTGATGGAGAACGATACGCTGGTGGCGATCCCGCTCTTCCTGTTCATGGGCTATGTGGTCGAGCGCGCCAATATCGTCGACCGGCTGTTTTTCTCACTCTACATGGCGGCACGCAACCTGCCCGGATCGCTGGCCATCGCGGCGCTGCTGACCTGCGCGGTCTTCTCGACCGCATCGGGCATCGTCGGCGCTGTGGTCACGCTGATGGGGTTGCTGGCCTATCCCGCCATGGCCAATGCCAATTATGACAAGAGCTTTGCCTCGGGCGTGATCTGCGCGGGCGGCACATTGGGCATTCTCATTCCGCCCTCGATCATGCTGATCGTCTATGCCGCGATTGCCGAATTGTCCCCGCTGCGCCTTTACGCGGCGGCGGTCTTTCCGGGGCTGCTGCTGGCCGGTCTCTATATCGTTTACGTGATGATCCGCGCGATGCTGAACCCTTCGATTGCGCCCAAACCGCGTCAGGAAGACATCCCGCCGCCCTCTAAAATCTACCTTGATCTGCTGATCAGTTTCGTACCGCTGACAATTCTGATCATGCTCGTGCTGGGGTCAATTCTCGGCGGTCTGGCCACCCCGGCCGAAGCGGCCGCGATGGGGGCCTTGGGCGGGCTGGTGTTGGCGGCGATCTATCGTTCGCTCACCTGGCAGAAGGTCAAGGAAAGCGTGTTCCTGACCGCCAAGGCCACTGCGATGGTTTGCTGGCTGTTCGTCGGTTCATGGACTTTCGCATCGGTCTTCAGCTTTCTGGGCGGGCATGATGTGATCGAACACTGGTTCCTGGCGATGAACCTGGAACCCTGGCAATTCCTGATCTTGGCGCAGCTGATCATCTTCCTGCTGGGCTGGCCGCTTGAGTGGTCGGAAATCCTGATCATCTTCGTCCCGATCTTCCTGCCGATGCTCGATACCTTCGGCGTTAACCCTTATTTCTTTGCCATGCTGGTGGCACTGAACCTGCAGACCTCGTTCCTGACGCCGCCGATGGCGATGTCGGCCTATTATCTCAAGGGCGTGCTCAAGAACAAAATCGAACTGATGGAGATCTTCCGCGGCCTGATGCCGTATCTTGGCATTGTGATTTTCTGCATGGTGCTCATGTACCAGTTCCCCGGTATTGCGCTCTGGTTCCCTGATTATCTGTTTGGTGAGTATATCCCCTGATGAAAGGTGAACTGTACAAGCTAAGCGCGGTCGATGCGGCGCAAGCCATCCGCGACGGGCGTCTGTCGTCCGAGGCGTTGGTACAGTCCTGCCTTGATCAGATCGCCGCAACGAACGGGGTGATAAAGGCGTGGGCCTGTCTTGATCCTGAACTGGCGCTGGTGCAGGCGCGCGAAATGGACCGTATTCGCAGATCTGGTAAGGCCACGGGGGCCCTGCATGGCGTGCCAGTTGGTCTAAAGGACATTATCGACACTCGATTCATGCCGACCGAATGCGGCTCAGAGATTTTTGCGGGCCGTGTACCGGAGGGTGATGCCTCGATCGTCAACCGGTTGCGAGAGGCGGGGGCGGTGATCATGGGCAAGCTCTCGACCGCCGAGTTCGCCTATCTGCATCCGACCGACACGACCAACCCGCATAATGCGGCGCATACGCCGGGCGGGTCGTCCAGCGGGTCGGCGGCGGCGGTGGCGGCGCATCACGTGCCGCTTGCCGTGGGCACACAGACCGGCGGTTCGATAATCCGGCCCGCCTCGTTCTGCGGCACTTACGGGGCCAAGCCCACCCGCGGACTAATCCCGCGCACCGGTCTGTTTCGCACCTCGGCCACGCTGGATCAGGTCGGTGGTTTCGCTAACACGCTCGAAGATCTGGCGCTGTTGATTGACGTGTTGGGGTGTTATGACCCAGCGGATTCCGACAGTTTTGCCCGCCCGCGACCTTCGCTGTTGGATGGCGCGCGCGCGCAAGCACCGGTCGAGCCGGATATCGCGTGGTTCGATCTGCCCTTCCATGACCGGCTGAGCCCGGATGCTGCGGCAGGTCTGGAGGTGGTGATCGAGGCGCTTGGCCCCCGGGTCGAACGGTTTCCCACAGCCCCCCAGCTTGCTGAATTGGTGAGTGTGCACAAGACGATCTACGATTACGAGATTGCCCGGCAGATGACCCCGATCGCTACCGAACATGGCGACCGGATCAGCAGCGAGATGCGCGAGGCGATCACCCGGGGGTACGCGATCAGCGACGATCAGTATCAGGATGCGCTTGGGGTCAAGGCCTCGGCCAACGCGTTTTTCACCGACCATTTCAACGATTTTGATGCTATCATGGCCCCCTCGGCCAGTGGCGAGGCGCTGCCTTTGTCGGCTGGAAATACCGGTGACGCGGTTTATTGCACGATCTGGACGCTGGCGGGTCTGCCGTGCCTGACCTTACCGATGCTTGTGGGCGAGGCCGGGCTTCCGATAGGCGTGCAACTGATCGGCGCTGTCGAGGAAGACGATCGTCTGACGCGCACCGCCGCCTGGGTTCAGCGCGCGCTGGCTGATGACGCAGAATAAGAAAGGAACGCCCATGTCCCGCATGACCACGATCATTGTCGCCCTCATTGGCACCGGCCTGATGATGACCTTTGTCATCGGTCTGTCGCATTCGATCTCGACCGGGTTTGCCGGGCTCAAGGGCGGTTTGCCCTTCATGATAATCGCGATCTTCGTGATTGCCCTTGCGCTTTACGATTTCTGGGAAGAAGCGGTCAGGAAAGACGACTAGATGGCGCGCAAGGTTCTCTGGATTCCGCGTCGCCTGTCAGACGCAACGCTGGAACGCGCGCAAGCCGATTACGAGTGCATCATCAACTGGGAAGATGGCCTGAGCAGCGCCGATGAGATCGTCGCGATGAGTGCTGAGGTGGATGCGATTATCCCCTGTCATTCCGAGCTTTTTACCGCAGAGGTCGCAGCGCGTCTTGATCCGCGTCTCAAGATCATCGCCAACCATTCGGTCGGTGTGGATCATTGCGACCTGCCGGCACTGAAGGCGCGCGGCATTGCGGTGACCAATACGCCTGACGTGCTATCCGATGCCACTGCCGAGATTGCGATGCTGCTGATGCTGGGCGCTGCGCGCCGCGCGGTCGAAGGCGACAGGCTGGTGCGAACCGGCGCATGGAATGTCTGGTCGCCCAGTTTCATGGTCGGCAAACAGGTGTCCGGCGCGCGGCTTGGCATCATAGGCATGGGCCGTGTAGGCCGGGCCTTCGCCGAAAAGGCGCGTGGTTTCGGGATGGAGATCCATTACTACAACCGCACCCGGCTTGATCCTGAACTGGAGCAGGGCGCGACCTTCTGCGACATGATCGAAAGCCTGCTGGCGGTGTCCGATTTCCTGTCGCTGCATTGCCCGGCCACGCCGGACACCACCGGGCTAATGAATGCCGAGCGTTTCGCGATGCTGCCGGACGGGGCGGTTCTGGTGAATACGGCGCGCGGGGCGCTTGTAGACGAGGCAGCTTTGCTGGTCGCGCTTTCCAGCGGTAAACTGTCTGCCGCCGGTCTGGATTGCTTTGTCACCGAACCCGGTGGCAACCCTGATTTTGCGGCACATGAGAATGTTTTTATGCTGCCCCATATCGGCAGCGCCACGGTGCAGACCCGCGATGCGATGGGGTTCCGCGCGCTTGATAATCTGGATGCGTTTTTCCGGGGCGATGCACCCAAAGACCTGCTGTAACGGCGCTATGCCACCGGCTTTCCGGCCAACCAGACCTGACGGATGGCGCGGTCGTCGCCCATCATGATGGTGGGAAAAACCGCTTCCCACAGGTCGCTGGCCTGAGCGTGACGTTGCGCAATTGCGGGGGTAGAGGCCAGATCAATCGCGATCACATCTGCTTCGGCACCGGGGGTGACGTTGCCGATAATGCCGCCCATATGCAGGGTTTCCGCCGAACCAACCGTGGCCAGCCACAAAAGCTGTGCGGGATGCAGGGCGGTCCCGGTCAGTTGCCCGATCTCGTAGGCCGCGGCCATGGTGCGCAGCATCGAAAAGCTGGACCCGCCGCCGGTATCGGTGGCAAGACCCACGCGCTGGCCTTCGGCGATACGCGCGGCAGTATTAAAAAGGCCCGAGCCGATGAAAGTGTTCGAGGTGGGGCAATGAATGAGTGCCCCGCCCACCTCGCGCAGGCGGTCGCGCTCACGCTCCTCAAGATAGATCGCATGACCATATAGCCCGCGTGCGCCCAAAAGGCCGTGAGTTTCGTAGGTATCAAGATAATCCCGCGCTTCCGGATAGAGCGATTTAACCCAGTCGATCTCGTCGGTCTGCTCGCTCAGATGGGTCTGCATCAGGCAGTCGGGATGCTCGGCCCACAGCGCGCCCATCGCCTCAAGCTGTTCTGGCGTTGATGTTGGCGAAAACCGCGGTGTGATCACATAAGAGAGGCGATCTACGCCGTGCCACTTTTCCAAAAGCGCTTTGCTGTCATCATAGCCCGATTGCGCCGTGTCGCGCAGCCCTTCGGGGGCATTGCGATCCATGCAAGTCTTGCCCGCGAAAACCCGCTGATTGCGGGTCTGGGCAGCGGCGAAGAAGGCATCGACACTTGTCGCATGGATGGTGCAATAGCTGCAGACCGAGGTGGTGCCATTTGATAACGTCAGATCAAGGTATCTACCTGCAATATCAGCAGCATATGTTGCTTCTTTAAACCGCATCTCCTCGGGAAACGTGTAACTGTTCAGCCAGTCGATCAGGCGTTTGCCCCAACTGGCGATCATCGCTGTCTGCGGATAGTGCACATGGGCATCGACGAACCCCGCCATGATCAGCGCGTCGCCCTGGCCCTGCACCTGCGCGCTCGGTGCGATTGCCTGCATCTCGGTCAGCGTGCCCGTCGCGGTGATGCGCCCGCACTGCATCAACACCGCTTCGGATAACCGGGCGGAGCCTGTCGGGTCGCCTTGAAACGGCGAGCCGGTGAAAGTAAGGACCTGCCCGGTCAGGATGGTATCTGGGTGGTTCATGGTGCCACGTGTTCCTGGTTGATTGCCGCCCGACAGGATACGCGCCGCTCATCCTCAGGTAAATCTGCCTATTTTCATTGTTTTCCCGAAGCTGCTTCTTTAATCCTCAAGGCAATCGCGAAGAGGAGGGGGCGCATGGCCGACGAACTTGACCAACACGACCCCGAAAAGAACCGCCCCGAGGACAATCACGAAGACACGCGCGAGGACGACCGCGAAGAAGACGTCTATCTGCTGAATCCTCAGGCGGTGGCGCGGATCATTCAGGCGGTTGATCTTGGCGATCAGCAATTGCTCTGGGACGAGATGGAGCCGCTGCACGCGGCCGATATCGCCGATCTTCTGGAGCAGATCAGCGCCTTTGACCGCCGTCGGCTGGTGGAACTTTACGGCGAGGAGTTCGACGGCGATCTGCTGACCGAGCTTGATGACTCGATCCGTGAGGAAGTGATCGGCATCCTGCATCCCGAGGTGCTGGCCGAAGCGGTGCGCGAGCTGGACTCCGACGATGTGGTCGATCTGGTCGAGGATCTGGAGGATGAGCAGCAAAACGCTATCCTCGAAGTGCTGGAAGACAGCGACCGGGTGGCGGTACGGCAATCGCTGACCTATCCGGAATACTCTGCTGGCCGGTTGATGCAGCGCGAGGTGGTGATGGCGCCCGAGCACTGGAATGTCGGCGAAGCCATTGATTACATGCGCAATCAGGACGATCTGCCGGAACAATTCTATCACATCATCCTGGTCGATCCCAAGCTGCGTCCGGTGGGCAATGTGATGCTGGGCAAGATCATGGCCTCGCCCCGGGTGGTGATGCTGACCTCGCTGGTGGAGGAGACATTCCATACCATCCCCGTCACACAGGACGAGGAAGACGTAGCCTATGCCTTCAACCAGTATCACCTGATCTCGGCCCCGGTGGTCGATGAAAACGAACGGCTGGTCGGTGTCATTACCATAGATGACGCGATGGTCGTGCTGGACGAAGAGCATGAGGAAGACATTCTGCGTCTGGCCGGGGTAGGCGAAAGCAGCCTGAGCGACAAGGTGATCGACACCACCAAGCGGCGCTTTCCCTGGTTGGCTGTCAATCTGGTCACCGCGATCCTCGCCTCGCTGGTGATTGCGCAGTTCGAGGCGGCGATTGCCCAGATCGTGGCCCTGGCGGTGCTGATGCCGATCGTGGCGTCGATGGGTGGTAACGCAGGTACACAAAGCCTGACCGTGGCTGTGCGCGCCATTGCCACCAAGGACCTGACCTCCAGCAACGTCTGGCGGGTCATCCGCCGCGAATGCATTGTTGGGCTGATCAATGGGCTGATCTTTGCGCTGGTAATGGGGGTCGTAGGCATCCTGTGGTTCGGTGGGCCCGAACTGGGCTATGTGATCGCTGCCGCGATGGTGATCAATCTGGTTGTGGCCGGCTTTGCAGGCACTGTCATTCCGGTGCTTCTGGACCGGGCGGGGATTGACCCGGCGCTGGCCTCGGGCGCGTTTGTCACGACGGTCACGGATGTGGTCGGATTTTTCGCCTTTCTGGGGCTGGCAGCGGTGGTACTTATATGAGCGATTTGCAGGCGATCAAGAATGCGGCGCGCAAGGCGGCCTTCGCCCGGCGCAAAAAGGCGCATGAGGCGGGTGGTGCGGGGCGCGCGGGGCTGCTATCGGGCGTGTTGGCGGGGTATCGCGGCGTGCCCCTGTCGGGCTTTATGCCGATCCGGACCGAGATCAGCCCGCTGCCGGTGATGGAAGAAGCAGCCGCACACGGCCTTGTCGGCGTGCCGGTAATCGAAGCCGCGGGCCTGCCGCTGAAATTCTCCCGCTGGGAGCCGGGCTGCGTGCTGAAAGACGGCCCCTTCGGCGCGATGATCCCCGAGGTGGATGATTTCTTTGAGCCGGAGATTCTGATCGTGCCTTTGGTCGCTTTTGACCGCAATGGCGGGCGGTTGGGTTACGGCGGCGGTTTCTATGATCGCACGATCGAGCTTTTGCGCTCGAAACGGCCGACTTTGGCGATCGGCTTTGCTTATGCGGCGCAGGAGGCGGAAAACCTGCCGCTGGAGCCCACGGATCAGCCGCTGGACATGATGGTGACTGAAAACGAGGTGATCACCTTTTAGAGGCAGCAAGGGCCATACAGATGGAGGGCGGTAATGGCAGAACTGGAAGACCGTATCGCGCAGGGGCGGGGTGACGTTCCGGCCGATCTGGTGCTGCGCGGGGGCCTTGTGTTCGATCTGGTCACCGGTGACCTGCTGGAAGGCGATGTAGCAATCTGCGGTGATACGATTGTCGGGATCGGCGAGCGCTACGAGGGCGGGGAGGTGATCGACGTCACCGGCCTCACGCTGGTGCCCGGCTTCATCGACACGCATCTGCATATCGAAAGCTCGCTGGTGACGCCGTTTGAGTTTGATCGGTGCGTCACGCCACGTGGGGTGACGACGGCGATCTGTGATCCGCATGAGATTGCCAATGTGATCGGCCCTGATGGAATCCGGTATTTCCAAAAAGCAAGCGAGCTGACGGTGATGGATATCCGGGTGCAGCTATCTTCCTGCGTGCCTTCGACCGATATGGAAACGTCCGGAGCCGCGATCACCGCTGAGGACCTGAAACCGTTGATGGAACATCCCTCGGGCATCGGGCTTGCGGAGTTCATGAATTATCCCGGCGTGATCCATCGCGACCCCGGGGCGATGGCCAAGCTGCGGCTTTATGAAAGCGGTCATGTGGATGGTCATTGCCCACAGCTTTCGGGGCGTGATCTGAACGCCTATATCGCTGCTGGAATCCGCACCGAGCATGAGGCGACGACCGCCGAAGAGGCGCTCGAGAAGCTGCAGAAGGGGATGCGTGTGCTGATCCGGGAGGGGTCGGTCAGCAAAGACCTGGTTGCGTTGCAGCCTCTGCTGACCGAGCGGACCTCGGCCTATATGTGTCTGTGCACTGACGATAGGAATCCGCTGGACATCGCCGAGCATGGCCATCTGGATTACATGATCCGTACGCTGATCGCGCTCGGGACGCCTGCGTTGGCGGCCTATCGAGCGGCCTCGCTGTCGGCGGCGGAGGCGTTCGGGCTGAAGGATCGCGGCCAGATTGCCCCAGGCAAACGCGCGGATATCGTGGCGGTGCGGTCGCTGGAGGATTGTGATGCGCAGATGGTTTTCTGCGCGGGCCGACGGGTGAGCGATGCGGCTTTTGCTCAGCGCGAGACTGTATCGCCGGTTGGACGGCGCTCGGTCAACGCGCCGACGGTCGCGGCGCGCGATTTCCGGAGCGCCGGGAACCGGGAGGCAACGGATGTGATCGGCATCCTTGAGGGCAAGATCATCACTGAGCATCTGCACGAGGACATCGCCATCGTGGACGGCGACAAGCGCCCCGATCCGGCGCGCGATCTGGCGCGGATCGCGGTGATCGAGCGCCACGGCCGCAACGGCAATATCGCGACCGGCTTCGTGCGTGGCTTTGGCTTACAGGCTGGGGCCATCGCCTCGACCGTGTGCCATGACCACCATAACATCGCCTGTGTCGGGGTTGATTATGACGACATGGCGCTGGCGGCGAACCGGCTGGGCGAGATCGAAGGCGGGTTTGTGGTGACCAGAGGCGGTGAAGTGCTGGCGGAGCTGGCGCTGCCGGTGGCCGGGCTGATGAGCCTTGAACCATTCGAGACGGTGCGCGACCGGCTGGATGTCTTGCGCGACGCGGCGCGGGGTCTGGGGGTGGTGCTGGAAGAGCCGTTCCTGCAACTGGCCTTTCTGGCGCTTCCGGTCATCCCGGCGCTCAAGATCACCGATCGCGGGCTGGTGGATGTGGAAAAGTTCGAGATCATCGGTTAACGCTTCTGGCATTGGGCGGACATTGCACTCTTGAAATACTGCGCCGCGCGATTGCCAGACCGCGGGTGGCGACCAGACCTTTGTGGAACGCGCTTTATCCCAGCCAAATCATTGAAAGCTAAGAATGTTACGAAACCTCTCAAAGTCGCCAGCCCTTGTGGGTGGTCTGGCGACCGCGCGGCGGCCCTCGGCCTTGATTCCGCGCGAGGTGCGATCTCTCAATGGCGGCTCAGGGCCAAGCTCGGTAAATTGAACTCCGCCCGAAACCACTCAGAAAAAAGGCACGCCTTGGTACAGGCGTGCCTTTAAGAACGGGTTTGGCCCTAACAACTACATCTTGCACTCATCCACATAGACGTTGGCGTGATCTTCCAGGGCCGTGCCGATGATCTTGTTGGTGAAAACGTCGCCTTCCTTGATAACCTCGCGCACATAGATGGTCTGCACCGGGTGATGATTGGCGGCGAATTTGAAATCGCCCCGGGTCGAGGCGAAATCGGCCTCCATCAACGCCGCGCGGAAGGCATCGGCGTCGCTGACATCCGCCTTGCCTATCGCGCTGATCAGCAGGTTGGCCGTGTCATAGCCCTGAGAGGCATAGAGCGAGGGCAGGCGGCCATATTCGGTCTGAAACGCCTCGACAAAGGCGGCGTTGGCCGGGTTGTCGATATCCTTGTTCCACTGGCTGGTGTTTTTCACCCCGATCGCCGCGTCGCCAACCGCCTGCAGGATGCCCTGATCAAAGCTGAAGGCTGGGCCGACGACCGGCAGGTCGAGCCCGCTGTCGGATAGCTGTTTGAGAAAGGAAATCCCCATGCCGCCGGGCAGGAAGAAGAAGATACTGTCGGCGTCACTTGCCCGGATCTGCGCGATCTCGCTGGCATAATCCTTCTGGCCAAGCTTGGTGAAGATCTCACCGGCCAACTCGCCCTCGTAAAGCCGCTTGTAGCCGGTCAGCGCATCCACGCCCGCCGGATAGTTGGGCGCAAGGATGAAGCTCTTCTTGAACCCTGCCGAGTTGGCATAACCGCCCGCGGCCTCGTGCAGGTTGTCATTCTGCCAGGCGACGTTGAAATAGTTCGGGTGGCAGCCCTTTCCCGCCAGCGCCGACGGCCCGGCATTGGGTGACAGGTAGAACTTACCTTGCGCGGTGGTTGCGGGCACCACGGCCATGGCGAGGTTCGACCAGATGATGCCGGTCAGCACGTCCACTTTCTCGGATTGGATCATCTTGTCGGCCAGTTGCACCGCGATCTCGGGCTTGCGCTGATCATCCTCGACGACAATCTCCAGATTATCATTCCCGGCCATCTTGGCTGCCAGCAGGAACCCGTCGCGCACGTCGATACCAAGGCCCGCGCCACCGCCCGAAAGCGTGGTGATCATGCCCACCTTGACCTTGCCATCTGCGGCTAGCGCACCGGTGCCAAGCGCACCCATGCAGGCGGCAGCGATCAGTGATTTCAATTTCATATTCCGTCTCCCTTGTTAGTCTTAGAACGCCTTGAAGGTCAGCGTCGTTTCTGTCCGCTCGATCCCGTCAATATCGAGCAGTTTTTCGTTGATGAAATGGCCCACATCCTCGGTCTCGGGGATGTAGAGCTTGAGCAGCAGGTCAAACGGGCCCGAGGTCGAATGCAGTTCCGAATGAATCTCGCGCAGGGCGATCTGTTCGGCGACAGCGTAGGACGTGCCCGGCCTGCAGCGGATATTGACGAAAACGCAGCGCATGAAGCGGCCTCCCCTATGATCTTGAAGGCATTAAAGACGAAAACGGACGCGGAAGGGAACGGCGAATATCATTTTTCATTGTTTTTCGATCACCAGGATCTCGCAATAGAACTGAGGTTCGGTTGTCGGCATCATTTGAAACGCCTCGCCACGGCTGACCAGCGACAACTGCCCCGCCTCTTCAAGCCGGGCAAAGATGTCCGCATATCCGAATTCCACCCAGGCCTCGGTGGCGGCGGCAAAGATGATCTTGCCGCCGGGACGCAAAATACGGACAAACTCGTTCAGACTGGCACAGGGCATTTGCGAGGTGGTGCCACAGGTCACGACCGCATCGAAAGAGTCGCCGTCAAAGTTGGTCCTCTTGCTCAGATCGCATTGGTGAACCTCATCATAGATCCCCTTGCCGCGTGCGATTTCGAGCATCTGTGCCGAGTAGTCAACCGCCACCAGATGCCGAAATCCTTCATCCTTCATCGCCTGTCCGACAAGGCCGGTCCCTGCGCCTGCGTCCATGACCCGTGCCGATTTATCCAGATGTTCTACGGCAACCTTCACGGTTTCCCGGGGCGCAAGATAATCCTCTATGTTGCCGACGTCGGCATCGTATTGCGCGGCCCACAGATCATATCTGCGGCGCAATTCCTCATTATCCGGTGCGCGAATAACCCAGGATACCCGGTCCTGTTGATTGTCGGGTAATTCATTCGTCGTCATACCAGCCCCCCGTCATGGTTCGCATCATGCGCACCCTATCTGACGGTGGACGATCTGACCATGCGGATACCGTCAGACCGTCAGGTGCCGCGCCCGCGAGCCGCGTTCGATGGCAGCAGCGTGCAGCCGGTCGACATTGAGTTCATAGCGGATTTCCTCAAGAATCCGCAGCTCGCTTTCTTCCAGCATGCCATCGGCGGCGGCGACATCGCAGGCCAGGGCATAGGCCGTTTCAAACAGGCGTTCCGGCAGGTTGTCGCGCACCAGGCCAAACAGCGCTTCGAGCCCGTCTTCAACGCTGAAAAGGTCAAATACGGTTTGCGCGATCAGCCGCATCCGGTCTGAATCGTAGCCTGCGAAGACCGGCAGGTTATTCACCGCGTTTTCGATCTTGACCAGTTCGGAGGTGCGGATGTTTTCATCCGAGGCCGAAACCGCGATCATCACCGCCACAAGGCAGTCCTGAGGCGTCAGTGGATGCGGGATTTGTTCGGTCATGGGGCTTCCTTTTCAAAGCGGTGTTGCAGTGCAGAATATTGACTGTCTGCCCGGTGAGCAATAGGAAGCGCTTTACGCTGGGGCGCGACGAATGCGCCCGGAAAACCGGAGTACCCCCGATGTCTGATCTGCGCGACGCTGCACTGCAATCGAAAGCATGGCCTTTTGAAGAAGCGCGCCGCGTGCTCAAGCGCTATCACAAGGCGCCGCCGGAAAAAGGGTATGTGCTGTTTGAGACCGGCTATGGCCCCTCGGGCCTGCCGCATATCGGCACCTTTGGCGAAGTGGCACGCACCACCATGATCAAGCGCGCCTTCGAAGAGATCAGCGATATTCCGACCAAGCTCATCTGCTTTTCGGATGACCTCGACGGGATGCGCAAGGTGCCCGGCAATGTGCCCGACCCCGCGCAGCTTGAACCTTATCTGCAAATGCCCCTGACCTCCGTTCCCGACCCCTTTGGCACGCATGCTAGTTTTGGTGATCATAACAACGCCATGCTCCGGCGGTTTCTGGATACGTTCGGTTTCGAGTACGAGTTCTATTCAGCCCGCGAATTCTATCACACAGGGCAGTTTGACGAGATCCTGAAACGTGCGGTGGAACGCTATGACGAGATCATGGCGATTATGCTCAAAAGCCTGCGCGACGAACGTGCGGCAACCTATTCCATCTTCCTGCCGCTGCATCCGGATACCGGCCGCGTGCTTTATGTGCCGCTCAAGAAAGTTTGCCCCGAGACCTATACGATCACCTTCGATGACGAGGACGGCAAGGAATGGACCGTGCCAGTGACCGGCGGCAATGTGAAGCTGCAATGGAAGCCTGATTTCGGCGCGCGATGGGCGGCGCTTGGCGTTGATTTTGAAATGTATGGCAAGGAGCACGCCACCAACGAGAAGATCTATGACGCCATCTGCCGCGCGCTTGGCGGGCGGGCACCGGAACACTTCTCATATGAGCTGTTTCTGGATGAAAACGGTCAGAAAATCTCAAAATCCTCGGGCAATGGGGTCAGCATCGACGAATGGCTGACCTATGCCTCGACGGAAAGCCTGTCCTATTTCATGTATCAGAAGCCCAAAACCGCCAAGCGGATGCATTTCGACGTGATCCCCAAAGCCGTCGACGAATATCATCAGCAATTGCGGGCCTACGCGACGCAGGACGCCAAGGGCCGTCTCAACAACCCGGTCTGGCACATCCACGGGGGCGACGTGCCCGAAAGCCACATGGTGGTGCCGTTCTCGATGCTTCTGAACCTCGCGTCGGTTTCAGGGGCCGAGGACAAGGATCAGCTCTGGGGCTTCATCCGGCGCTATGCGCCCGAGGCGAGCGCCGAGACCAACCCCGACATGGATCAGGCCGCCGGTTTTGCGCTGCGCTACTACAATGACTTCGTGAAACCCGCCAAGACCTACCGGTTGCCCACCGATCTGGAACGCGAAGCGCTGGAAGATCTGCGGGCGCAGCTTGCGGCCTGGCAGGGTGGTCTGGATGCCGAGGAACTGCAAAGCATTGTCTTCGCTTGCGGGCGCGAGCGGTTTGACCCGCTGCGTGACTGGTTCAAGGCGCTCTACGAGGTCTTGCTGGGCGCCAGTCAGGGGCCGCGCTTTGGCGGATTTATCGCACTCTACGGTGTTGAGGAAACCATCGGGTTGATTGATGATGCTTTGGCGGGCAAGCTGGCGTGACATGACCGGATCCGGCGATGTCGGATGATCAGCGCAATCCGGCCAAGATCAAAATTTAACAAACAATCAACAAAAACGTGCGACAGGTCCGCACATAGCAGCGTGGCAGGAAAGATTGCAGATTGCTGTTGATTGGCAGGAGTGGAGTAAAGAAATGCAGAAACATTCGAAAGTGGCCTTGGGCCTTGGCATAGCCTCACTTCTGGCGGTGTCGGGCTGTATTGATCCGGCTGATTACGAAACGACACCCGTAGAGGTTCAAACGGCCAAGGGTGTCGTGACCTGCCAGCTTTACCGAGAGAAACAGGTGGTCTGGGATGAAGCGATTTCGATCCCGCCGGGCATGACCATCCGCGAAGGTGACCAGATTTGCGTGAACGAAGGGATTCGCAGACTCAAGAAGTAGTGGCGGCCGGATTTGGCGGCGTATGATCCGACAAAAAGCCATCACACCTTGCGCCAGATCAAAGCTCTCTGAACCGGTTTGTAGAAAGCTTTGGCCAGGAGGGCGGTCATGAAGCCATTTACATTACTCGTTCCAGCGTTGGCGATTGCTGCCTGCGCCAGCGCCGTGTCGATGCCGGAAGCCCCGGAAGGCCGGGCACTGTTTGCCGAGAATTGCGTGCAATGCCATGGCGTATCGGGCCGGGGGAACGGACCGTGGGCCGGGGCGCTGTCTCCTCCGCCCGCGGACCTGACGCGGCTAGCCGAGGGTGGCGCTTTCCCTAAAGCGCGGGTGCTGTCGGTTATTGACGGATATGACCGCTCCGACCTGCCGGGCAAGGAGATGCCGGAATTCGGCCTGCTTCTAAGGGGGGATACGGTACCGGTCGATGTGGGTGATGGGGTGTTGACACCAACGCCGCGCCCGCTGGCGGCTCTACTGGCCTATCTGGAGAGCATTCAGCGCTGAATGCCGCGCCGCAACTCGACGATTGACTTTCCCAGCCGGAATGGGGCGGCAAAGCTGACCAGACAAAGCGCGATGATCTGCAGAACCAGGATATGAGAATTGGCCTGCAGAAATTCCCATTCTTCTTTCAGCTTTCCGACCTGGGCGATCAGGTCGGTATAGCTTTGTGCAATGATCTGAAAATTGGCGGCAACGCCGGGCCGGGTGCTGCGCAGGGCGTTCATCGCAGGGATTGTGGCATCGTCCAGTGGCGGGAAACTCAGGAACTCGCTGGTGTCGAAACTATCGGCCTTTTCGACCATGGCATGCATATTTTCCCCCTGGCCGGTGCCCTTGACAATGAAATGCAACCCCCTGAGCGGGGCGACCTCGTCGGTCACCGCGATAAAGAGCGGCAGCGCGGCATTTTCGGCGGTGGAGGCCGATAGGAAATCGACCTTGTCGCAGAGCGTCGCGATATCGGTGTTTTCTGGTGCTTCGCAATAGGTCAGGCGAAAGCGGGCGGCGTCCTGATCGAAGGAGGCAGTGGCGGCAAAGGCAATATCAATCTGTCGGTCGATGCGACTGCTGTCGGCCTTATAGATGCCTGCCAGAACCGCGACCAATGCGCCAAATCCACCCAGTACGACCCAGATCAGATCGGCCATCAGCCAGGCGCGATGACCGGCGGGTTTTCGGAAGATCAGCGCGGTACCCACCAGCCCCGCAAGAAAGAACGCCATCAGCAACAGAAATTGGTTGTCGGCAATGAACGTCATCCGGCACCCCCTGCGGGCTGGCTGCAGATACCCTTGGTTTTAACGCCATCCCACGGCAGATGAACCTTGTCGGGAATGGTCAATTCCCGCAGCGGGAAAGCGCCTTTGAGCAAGGTTTCCAACCGCTTGGTACGCGGCGCATCAGGATCGAGCGCGGCGCAGCACACATATTCCTCGACGATACCGGCTTGTTGTTCATATCCGTAGTCAAGAAATCGCGTTTTTGTGTCGAGATCGAAAAGATACGGGTCCGCGCTTACCTGGTGTTCGTTCGCTGCGCGCAGCGGCGTATAACCGGTTGTCTTGCGGTTCTGCCATTGCCAGACATGGGTGATCTCGTGAGCGAATAGCATCGCGGTCAGCAGGTTCAGTTTATCCGGATAATCCTGCAGGTAATCGTCAAGATACCAGTCGCGGGCGTAGAAAACCTTGTTGTGGATCACCATTGCCACCGGACCGACGGTCACCATCTCGGTTGGCGGCTCGGGCAGGATCAACTCGCGACAGGCCAGACGCGGACGTTTGGGGCGCTGATAGGTAACCCCACCTACCGGAGAGCCGTGAATGGCGCGGATACGCGACGTATCAATTGTCGGGCCATGTAGTTGCCGCGCAAAGGTTTTTTCGGCTGGCGTCAGCGGGCGACCACAGGCCGCAAGGATCAGGAGCAGGAGAATTAACGCGCGCATATCGGGCACGTTAACAAGAGATCCATCCCCGCGCGAGTAGAATGTTCGTGACCTCGCTGACACCGCCGTGCCCGGTTTGACAGCATGGTTGGTCAGCCTTTTCGCACGGCGATTTCCTGTAGAAGTTCCGCCGTGTGCTGCCCGCGCTTTGGCGGTGTACGAATGGGGCCTGCCTTGCCGTCAAATCGCGGCGCCGGGGCCGGTTGCAACATGTCGTTCACGTATTGCCAGACCGATCTTTCGGCCATGTGCGGTTCTTGTACGGCCTCTTCGGGTGACAGGACCGGGGCGACACACGCATCCGAGCCCGCGAACAGATCACGCCAATGCGCGACGGGTTCTGCCGCCAGGATCGCGGCCAGTTTCTGGGTCTGCGTGGGCCATTGGGATCGGTCGAACTGTGCGGCGAAGGCCGGATCATTGTCGAGCGTCATCAGCCGCAAAAACTCCGCGTAGAATTTAGGCTCAAGACACTGAACGCTCAGAAACCTGCCATCGGCGCACGTATAACAGCGCGACCAGTGCGGTCCGTCAAGCAGGCTCTGCCCGCGCGCCATGCTCAGGTTGTCGGTTGGGCGCATTGCCATCAACAGCGCCATCATATGTGCCGAACCATCGACAATGGCCGCATCAACGACGGTGCCCTTCCCAGTACGACTGGCCTGTAGCAACCCGGCCAGAATCCCCGCCACAAGATAAAGCGCGCCGCCGCCGATATCCCCGACCAGGGTGGCCGGCGCCAGCGGTGGCGTTTCGGGAAGAGAGGCGTACCAATAGGCACCCGAGGTGGCGATGTAATTATAGTCATGCCCTGCGGTCTGCGCGCGCGGACCAGCCTGACCCCAGCCGGTCATGCGGCCATAGACCAGCTTGCGGTTGTCGGCTTGGCAAACCTCGGGGCCCAGCCCAAGCCGCTCCATCACGCCGGGCCTCAACCCTTCGACCAGCGCGTCGGCGGTACTGATCAGTGCACGGGCGTTTTGCTGATCGGCGCTGTCTTTGAGGTCGAGCACGATGGATTTCTTGCCACGATCCAGAAGGCTGGCATCGCCGGTAATCTCTGGCGCAGGGCCGGGGCGGTGAACGGTGATCACCTCGGCCCCCAGATCGGCCAGCATCATGGTTGCAAATGGCGCCGGGCCCAGCCCCTCAAACTCGATTATGCGTATGCCCTGCAACATCCGGGTCCCTCCGTGCCGTCTCCGAAGACTAGAACGTGTATACGCCCGGTGAAAGAGGGGTCAGTAGCCGCGGCCGCCTTGCCGATGCGGCGCCCCACGCAGTTTCTTCTGCCGCTCGCGCAGGAACACGAATAGACCCGAACCCAGCACCAGCAGGATGCCGAGACTGACGACAGCGTCGGGCAGTTCCCCCCACAAGGACCAGCCCCAGAAGACCGCCAGCGGTAAGCCCAGATATTCGAAGGGCGCAATCGTGGCGGCATCCGCCTGACGATAGGCTTGTGCCAGCGCATAGCCAACGATTGCCGTGTTCAAACCCAGGCCCAGAAAGAGGTAAAGGTCGCTGCCTTCGGGCCAGACCCAGGCACGCAGCAGAAAAACCAGGCTTTCGCTCTCCAGCGCTTCGGCATAGCGCCCGTCGCCCGCCACGACCCAGAACCCCAAGCTGACGACGATGAAGAGGGCCTGCAGGTAGGTCGACAGCACCGAGGCCTTTGTCGTCGTGCCCAGCTTCCGGGTCAGAACCTGGGTGATGGCATAGGCGAAGGCCGCCACGATTGGCAGAAGGTAGATCAGCAACGAGACTTCGCGTGTCTCGCCGCTTTGCCAGGGGCGGGTCATGATCAGCACACCGATGAAACCGACAACCACCGCACCAAGCCGCAAGGGCCCGACTTTCTCGCCCAGGACGGGTATGCTGAGAAGCGTGATAAGCAGCGGGCCGATAAAGAAAATCGCGGTGGCTTCGGCCAGTGTCAGGACCGCCAGCGCGGTAAAGAAGGTCAGGTTTGCAATCACCAGCGTGGCACAACGCAACAGGTGTAGCCCGGGTGTTTTCGTCAGCAGGATGCGCCAGCCGCCTTCGAGTTGCACCAGCATCAGGCTGAAGATGATGCCGATCACCGAGCGGGTAAAAACCATCTGATGCAACGGATAGCCACCGGACAAGAGTTTGATCAGCATGTCGTTGACGGAAATAGCAACGGTCCCGATCAGGATAAATCCAATACCAACTGCCGGGTTCTGAAGTCTGATCTCTGCCGTCATCGGGGTGCCCTTTCCAGCGCGCCCTAACACTTTTGTCTAAGGTGGTCACGCCGGTTTGCGACTTCTCAGCCGATTGGTGGCACGTTAGGATGAAGCGGCAATCAGCCAGGGGGCATTATCATGAAAATGAGTGACGAACGCGACATCAAGGTTGATCGGTCCACAGTCTGGGCTGCGCTCCTGAGTCCGGAAATGCTGAAGGAATGCGTGCCCGGCGCGCAGGAGGTCACCGGCACCCCCGAAGACGGTTTCGAGGCCGTCGTGGTGCAAAAGGTCGGTCCCGTCAAAGCCACCTTCAAAGGCACGGTGACGCTGTCGAATATGGTCGAGGGCGAAAGCCTGACCTTGACCGGCGAAGGCAAGGGTGGTGCTGCCGGTTTCGCCAAGGGTGGCGCGGATGTGCGGCTGGAAGATAGCGATACGGGCACCCGCCTGATCTATGATGTCGAGGCCAAGGTAGGTGGAAAACTGGCGCAGCTGGGCAGCCGCATCGTCGACGGGTTTGCCAAGAAGATGGCGGACCAGTTTTTCGCTCGCTTCGAAGCCGTGTTGGAGGGCCCGACCGAGAACGATGAGGCGCCGGAGATAGAAAAGAAAGGCTGGCTCAAGCGCCTGATCAGCTAGGGGCAGGGCATATCGGGATATTTGAGTCGTCCGATGTCTGCATTGAGCCCAATGCAGACCTCGGGGCTAATCCAACTGGTCCCAAAGGTGCGGCTGAAGATCAATCACATTCTTCTGACACCCTTCTTCCCAAGGGAAGAGCCCTTGTTGTGCACCGGGCCACACCAATTGATATACTTCCGGCTCACCTTTATTACCGGAATCACGCCATAGCCAATCAGCCGCTGTAGTATATTTGGTGTGTAAATCTCGTCGAATAGCTTTACGACTGATACACTGAAAACCTTCGAGCAGATCATCCCACTGCATGCCGTCTTCTGGCCTTCGACCAGATTCCATTTGGTGGTAAACCTCTCCAAGCATGTGATGCATCAAATCTTTTTGTAAGCCAAAGACGATAAATTCTGGCGCATCTAGAGACTTTGTGAATCCCACCGAATATCCGAAATCTGGATCTTCCCCATCAGCGTCGAAGACAAATCTAAACAGCCAGCCATACTGTTCAACAGTCGATAGAATATCGCGCTCTTGGTCCGAATACTTTTTTAAACTCGTAAACAGTTTTCTAATTCGTCGCATCTCATACCGATTGGTGTTTTTTCCAATACGCACCTAAATTGATTAGAGCCTCTTGGGCAACGTATATTTGCGACTCCAGCACTGGATGTCCGCTTCGTCCGCATAGCTGACTTTTGCACTGCGATAATTGCCATAGATTCTCTCTGCGGTCCGCCGTTAAGGCAACAACATTCGTTTACCGGAAATCTTCAATTTCGGAACTTCTATGTGCACACATGCAGATGTTCCTCTGCTTCAATCCGGCATTTTCACGGGTTCGTGAATGACATAGGGTCACTCGGATCAAGTGAAGGATGTCGCTATGCCCATTGTCGAAGTCAACGACCTGCGCAAGATCTACAAAGGGGGGTTCGAGGCGCTCAAAGGGGTTTCGCTGACCATAGAAGAGGGCGAGATACTGGCGCTTCTCGGGCCCAATGGGGCGGGGAAAACCACCCTTATTTCAACCCTTTGTGGCATCACGACACCCAGTTCCGGGTCAGCCAGTGTGGGGGGATTCGATATTCAGACCGGGTTTCGCGGGGCGCGGCAGTTAATTGGTCTCGTACCGCAGGAGGTGGCGCTGGAGCCGTTCGAGAAGGTGCTGAACACAGTGCGGTTCTCGCGCGGGCTTTTTGGTAAGAAGCGTGATGATGCGCTGATCGAACGCATCCTGCGTCAGCTCTCGCTCTGGGATAAAAGAGACAGCCGGATCATGGAGCTTTCCGGCGGGATGAAGCGTCGGGTTCTGATCGCCAAGGCGCTCTGCCATGAACCTCGCGTGCTGTTTCTGGATGAACCGACTGCCGGTGTGGATGTCGAGCTGCGCAAGGACATGTGGAAGATCGTCGAGGGGCTTAAGGCGGACGGTGTGACCATCATCCTGACTACCCACTATATCGAGGAAGCCGAGGCGATTGCCGACCGGGTTGGCGTGATCTCGAAGGGGGAGTTGCTGCTGGTCGAGGAAAAGAACGCGCTGATGACGCGGATGGGCAAGAAGACCCTGCGTGTTGATCTGCTGGAAACGGTCGACGCGGTGCCACAATCTCTGTCGGACTATGATCTGGAGCTGAGCGAAGATGGTGCCAGCCTGACCTATCACTACGATACACGCGGCGAAGGCACCGGTATTACGCGGCTTTTGCAGGCACTGGCGAAAGAAGGGCTGAGCCTGCGCGACATTCAGACCACACAAAGCTCTCTGGAAGAGATTTTCGTGGATCTGGTGCAGGAGGACGCGGCATGAACTTCCCTGCAATCAAGGCGATCTATATCTATGAAATGAAGCGATTTTTCCGCACCTTGATGGAAAGCTTCCTGTCGCCGGTGATATCGACCTCGCTGTATTTTGTGGTCTTTGGGGCGGCGATCGGCAGTCGGATCGATCAGGTCGATGGCGTTACCTATGGCGCGTTCATCGTGCCGGGGCTGATCATGTTGTCGGTCATGACACAATCGATCAGCAATGCGTCCTTCGGCATCTATTTCCCGAAATTTATCGGCACGATTTTCGAGCTGCTCTCGGCCCCGGTAAATTTCCTTGAGATTGTGATGGGCTATGTCGGTGCGGCGGCCACCAAATCGCTGTTTATCGGCGTGGTGATCCTGATCACGGCGGAATTCTTTGTCGATTTGGATATTCAGCACCCGGTGGCGATGATGGCCTTTCTGGTGCTCACCTGCCTGTCCTTTTCGCTCTTTGGGTTCATCATTGGTATCTGGGCGAAGAACTTCCAGCAATTGCAGCTGATCCCGCTTCTGGTGATCACGCCGCTGGTTTTCCTTGGCGGCTCTTTCTATTCGATCTCGATGCTGCCGCCGGTCTGGCAGACGATCACGCTTTTCAACCCTGTGGTCTATCTGATCTCTGGGTTTCGCTGGTCTTTCTTCGGCACAGCAGATGTGGCCATCGGGTTCAGTTTGCTGGCAATCGCGGTTTTCACTGCGATTTGCCTCGCGATCATCTGGTTCATTTTCAAGACCGGGTATCGCATCAAATCGTGACGCCGCGTTGGCGCGCCGTGACTTATTTGCCCTTGGCGCATAACTTTTTTGGAATCTATGCCTTTGGGTACCCCCGGTTACCTTGTTTGTCGGCCATGGGCATTCTACATCGGGCTTCATGAAACGCTGGATCCCATTTGTAAAATCCGACCCGACCGTTGCTGTGATCCGCCTCGCTGGATCGATCGGCGCAGGTAGTCGTGCGCAGCTAAACGACGAGGCGATGGCCCCGATCATCGAAAAGGCCTTTAAGCGCGGCAAGCCCGCGGCCGTGGCGTTGGTGATCAATTCACCTGGTGGCTCGCCGGTCCAATCGGCGCTGATCGCGGCCCGTATCCGCCGCCTGGCCGAGGAAAAGGCCATTCCGGTACATGCCTTTGTCGAGGATGTCGCGGCCTCCGGTGGGTATTGGCTGGCGACGGCAGCGGATGACATCTGGGTTGACCCGGCCTCCGTTGTCGGGTCGATCGGCGTTATCGCCGCAGGCTTCGGCGCCCCGGTCTTTCTGGCACGACAGGGGCTTGAGCGGCGCGTGCATACCTCGGTCAAATCGAAAAGCATGCTGGATCCGTTTCAGCCTGAAAAAGCCGAAGACGTCGCGCGGCTCAAGACCATTCTTGAGCAGATGCACACCACCTTCACCGACCATGTGTCGGCACGCCGCGGTGATCGCCTGACCGACAAGGAGGATCTGTTTACCGGCGAGTTCTGGTTGGGCCGGCGCGCTGTCGAACTGGGGCTGGTTGACGGTATCGGCCATGTGGTGCCCAAGCTGAAAGAGCTTTATGGAGACAAGGTGCGGTTTGCCAATTACGGCCGCAAACGCGGTTTGTTGCAGCGGTTTGGCGCAACCATGGCGCAGGATGCGATCGCGGCGGTTGAAGAACGCGCCGATTTCGCGCGGTTCGGGCTCTGACGTGATCGTTAAGATCGTCATACTCTTTCTTGTTGCGATGGGCGTGCTGGCGATGTTCGGCAAGCTGCGCTTTCCCGGTCAACAGCGGCTGAATTCGGCCAAATGCCCGAAATGCGGACGGTTTCGCATAGGCAAGGGGCCTTGTAGCTGCGGTAAAGGGCAGGGCAAATGATCCCGTGGATGCTTGCTGGTCTGGGCCTTGTGATCCTGCTGCTGGCGGGCGACGCACTGGTAAAAGGTGCGGTCAATCTCAGCCTGCGGGTCGGCATTCCGGCGCTGATCGTCAGCCTGACGATTGTGGCCTTTGGTACATCTGCGCCTGAGCTACTGATTTCGATCAACGCGGTAACCGAAAACAAGCCCGGTCTGGCGCTAGGTAATGTGATCGGTTCAAACACTGCGAATGTGCTTCTGGTTCTTGGCGTGCCAGCTTTGCTGGCCACGCTGCATACCAGCGGCTGTAAATGCCGTAAAACCTATATGCTCATGATGGGGGCGACGCTTCTGTTCATCGGGTTGGCGTTCACCGGCGAATTTACCTTCATTTCAGGGTTGATCCTGCTGGCGGCGTTAAGCCTAGTGCTGGCCGATGCCTTCCGGGACGCGAACCTGCACCGTAAAGAAATCGCGAAGATGGCGCTGGCCGATGCGGAAGAGGGCGAAGAGGTCGAGGGCGCTGATCCGGACATGCCGTGGTGGCAGATCGCCGTTTTTCTGATCCTTGGCCTGATCGGGCTGCCCCTGGGGGCGGAACTGCTTGTCGATAATGCCTCGATCATCGCGCGGCGCTACGGGGTCAGCGATGCGGTCATCGGGCTGACACTGGTGGCGATCGGTACTTCGTTGCCGGAGCTGGCCACAACCGTGATGGCCGCCTTGCGCAAACAGGCTGATGTGGCCCTGGGCAACGTCATCGGCTCGAACATGTTCAACCTGTTGGCCATTATCGGCATCACGGCGCTGGTGGGGCGCATTCCGGTCGACCCTCAATTTCTGCAATTCGATCTCTGGGTGATGCTGGCGGCATCACTGATGCTGATCCCCTTCGTGATCTTCAAACAGGATATTGGCCGCAAATGGGGGATCGCCTTGACCGGGCTGTATCTGGTCTATCTTGCCATTGTACTGATCTGAACGGAGGCGGGCGATGACACGGGCATTGGTAACCGGCGCGGGCAAAAGACTGGGCCGCGCAATGGCTTTGGAACTTGCGCGCCGGGGATACGACGTGGCAGTGCATTATGCGTCGTCGGAAACCGACGCGCACGAGGTCGTGGCCGAGATCACCTCTCTGGGTCGGAATGCTGTAGCGTTGGGGGCGGACATGCTGGATGAAAGTCTGGTCGCTGCATTGGTGCCCCGGGCGACAGAGGCGCTTGGCGGACCGCTGACCACGCTGATCAATAATGCCTCGATCTTTGAGTATGACACGCTGGCGTCTGCGACGCGCACCAGCTGGGACCGGCACCTTGAGAGCAACCTGCGTGCACCCTTCGTGCTGATGCAGGCGATGGCGGCAGATGTGCCTGACCCGGTGCCGGACGCGGCAGGCGAGCCCGTCGCGCAGGGCCTTGTCGTTAATATGATCGATCAGCGCGTCCGCAAACTGACACCCGAATTCATGAGCTACACGCTGGCCAAAGCCGGTTTGTGGACGCTTACCCAGACAGCTGCGCAGGCGCTGGCGCCAAAGATCCGCGTCAACGCTATCGGCCCCGGTCCGACCTTGCAGGGGCATCGGCAGAGCGACGGGCATTTCCGGCGTCAGCGGCAGGCGACAATCCTGCAGCGCGGGGCAAACGAAAGCGATGTGATTGCGGCGTTGGCGTACTTTCTGGAGGCGCCTTCGGTGACCGGACAACTCATTTGCACTGATGGTGGCCAGCATCTGGGCTGGCAGACGCCAGACGTTCTGGGGGTCGAGTGATCGGTTCCCATAACCCCAAGTTTTGCACTTGTTACATTGGCGATAAAGATTTGTTGCAAAACTTTTAATGTTTTCAGTATTTTGGCGATGCAGTATATATTTTTCGTTTAAAAACAGTGCCCTGCAAGAGTGCCTAAAAAATAGGCAAATCAGCGAAGTGGGCAAAAAACAACGATATTTTGCCGATCACGGAAAGTTATCTGCAGACTTATCCACATGAAGCGTGGAAAGGTTTCCTCTTGCCTCTCAAACGATATGGTTGCAGCAGGTCAGAGAATCATACCCAAAAGACTATGGCAGACATCGCACAGGAAAAATCGCCGAAAACCGGCCATGACGTGATCCAGTCCTATCTCAGGACATTGGATGCGTCTCCGGGTGTTTATCGCATGCTCGATGCGCAGGCGCGGGTGCTTTATGTCGGCAAGGCGCGCAACCTGAAAGCCCGGGTTTCCAGCTATGCGCGGCCCACCGGACACACGCCCCGGATCGCCCGCATGATCTCGCAAACTGCGTCGATGATGTTTCTGACCACCAGAACGGAAACCGAGGCGCTGCTGCTGGAGCAGAACCTGATCAAGCAGCTGAAACCGCATTTCAACGTACTTCTACGCGACGATAAAAGCTTTCCGAATATCCTGGTCACCAAATCGCACGACTTCCCGATGATCAAAAAGCATCGCGGCGCGAAAAAGGAAAAGGGCGCCTATTACGGGCCGTTTGCCGGGGCAGGGGCGGTGAACCGGACACTGGCGCAGTTGCAGCGGGTCTTCCTGCTGCGTAATTGCAGCGACGCGATGTTCGAAAGCCGAACGCGACCCTGCTTGCAATACCAGATCAAACGCTGCACCGCGCCCTGCGTCGGCCATATCTCGAAAGCCGACTATGCCGTGACGGTTGCAGATGCGGAACGCTACCTGTCGGGCAGGTCGACCGAAATTCAGGCCAAGCTGGCCGCGCAGATGGCCGAGGCGTCAGAGTCGTTGGAATTCGAGAAGGCTGCGGCCCTGCGCGACCGGATCAAGGCGCTGACGCAGGTACAGACCAATCAGGGGATTAATCCGCGTACGGTTGAGGAAGCCGATATCGTGGCGCTGCATCTTGAGAATGGCCAGGCCTGCGTGCAGGTGTTTTTTATTCGAGCGGGACAGAATTGGGGCAATCGGGACTTCTACCCGCGTGTGGGTGCAGATGTCGAAGAGGCCGAAGTGCTCGAAGCGTTCCTGGGCCAGTTTTACGACACCAAGGAACCACCCCGGCAAGTGATCCTGTCGCACCCGATCGAAAATACCGATCTGATGCAGGAGGCGCTGAGCGGTAAGCTAGGGCGCAAGGTTCAGGTTATCGTGCCGCAGCGGGGCGAAAAGGCCGAGCTGGTCGATGGCGCTACGCGCAACGCCCGTGAAAGCCTTGGCCGCAAGATGGCCGAGACCGCGACGCAGGCGAAGCTGCTGAAGGGATTGGCCGAAGCGTTTGATCTGGACAAACCGCCTGCCCGGGTCGAGGTGTATGACAACAGTCATATCCAGGGTACCAATGCAGTCGGCGCGATGATCGTAGCCGGGCCGGAAGGCCTGATGAAGAACAGCTATCGCAAGTTTAACATCCGCGGCGACGATCTGACACCGGGCGATGATTTCGGCATGATGAAAGAAGTGCTAACAAGACGTTTCAAACGCTTGCTCAAAGAGGACCCCGGACGCGATCAGGGGCTCTGGCCCGACCTGTTGCTGATTGACGGGGGCGCCGGACAAGTCAGCGCGGTGGCCAGCATCATGCGCGAGATGGATGTCGAGGATATCCCGATGGTCGGGGTCGCCAAGGGTGTGGATCGCGATCATGGCAAAGAGGAGTTTCATCGCATCGGTCAACGGCCGATGGCGTTGCAGCGCAATGACCCGGTTCTCTATTTCATTCAGCGGCTCAGGGATGAGGCACACCGGTTTGCCATTGGCACTCACCGGGCGAAACGGGCGAAATCGGCCATCGCCAGCCCGCTTGACGAAGTGCCGGGCGTCGGGGCGGCGCGAAAACGAGCATTGTTGGCGCATTTCGGGTCGGCCAAGGCGGTCAGTCGGGCCAATCTGTCGGACCTCAAGGCGGTCGATGGTGTTTCCGAGGCATTGGCGCAGAAACTCTATGATTTTTTTCATGAAAAGGGCTGAGATCGCAGTGCTTTCCCTTGGGCAAAGATGCAGGTAGAACCAATTCATGACCTTTACGATCCCAAATATCCTGACGGTTTTCCGGCTGCTTGCGGCGCCGGGAGTGGCCGTGATGTTTCTATATTTTACAAGGCCTTATGCGGATTGGTTCGCGTTGCTTCTGTTCGTCATGGCGGCGATCACCGATTGGTTCGACGGCCACCTGGCGCGTAGCTGGAAGCAGGAAACCAAGCTTGGCACGATGCTTGATCCGATCGCTGACAAGGCGATGGTGGTGATCGCTCTGATGGTGATTGTGGGCTATTCCAGCTACTCACCCTGGCTGGTGTTGCCGACGACCGTAATCCTGTTCCGCGAGGTGTTCGTCTCGGGCCTCAGGGAATATCTGGGCGATACGGCGGGCACCCTGAAGGTGACGAAGCTGGCCAAGTGGAAGACCACCGCGCAAATGGTTGCGATTGCGGTGCTTTTTTCCCAGGGCGTGTTCGAACATTATTTCGGTATGTCGGTTTTCGGTATGGATGAAACCATGGTAATCGACATTCTGGAAGGCCGGGAAAAGGATGTTCTGGGCTTGAACTGGAAGCTGGCGGGCATGGAATGGGCTGGGTTTATTGGGTTGTGGCTGTTGTGGATCGCTGCGGGGCTGACGCTGGTTACCGGGTTTGACTACTTCCAGAAATCAATACCTTATCTCAAGGAGCATTCCTGATGGATGTGCTGTATTTTGCCTGGGTGCGTGAGCGGATCGGGGTGCCGAAGGAAAAGATCGACACCGTGCCAGCCACGGTGATGGCGCTTGTCGACGAATTACGGAGCCGGGAGGCGCGGTATGAGGCGGCCTTCGCCGATCTGAGCGCGCTGCGGGTGGCGGTGGATCAGGAGCTGAGCGACTTTGATGCGCCACTTGATGGCGCTCGCGAAGTTGCTTTTTTTCCTCCGATGACAGGGGGTTAGCCCATGGATATCCGGGTGCAGGAGGACCCGTTTGACCTTGGTGTGGAGACCAGCGCTTTTGCCGCTCGACAAAAAGGCATGGGCGCCATCGTGACCTTTACCGGCGTCGTGCGGGATCTGGATGAGGGTGTCCTGCACGCGATGGAGATCGAGCATTACCCCGGCATGACCGAAAAAGCCCTTCAAAAGATCGCGGAAGAGGCCACAAGCCGTTGGAAACTTGGCGATATCATGATCATTCATCGCCACGGTATACTAAAGGCGCAAGAGATGATCATGATGGTCGCCACGTCTTCGCGCCATCGGGTTGATGCCTTTCAGGCGGCTGAATTTCTGATGGATTTCCTCAAGTCGCGCGCGCCGTTCTGGAAAAAGGAAGCCAGCGGGACAGCTGCCGATTGGGTGGCCGCGCGGGATGAGGATGAGGACGCGCTGAAACGCTGGTAGTTACGTACGTCCCGTACATTCCGTACGTGCAAAGCGTACGTAAACCGTGATCATGACCGGTCAGGAGTGGCGTTGCGGCTATGCCCTTTCCGCCGCGCCTTCATTCAAGGTCAGCATGAGCTTCATTGAATTCGTCTGATAGCGCGATGTTCTGGTGGCGTGGGCGTATGTCCCGTAGATTTCGGTAGAAATGACGTGAGGTTCTGGTTGATCGTTCCGCTCGCGCGCCGGATGCTGCCATGAAATTGTTTGACGGGACGAGGCAGGAATGAGCGACGTGGTGCAGGCCTATATCAACAATTTGCAACCCAAGGCGGCGGGGCAGATCAGGGGTACGGCAAAGCTGGTGATCACCGGCGAGGGTAGCGTGATGCTGGACGAGGCCGGCGCCCGGCCCGGGGAAGGCCAGGCCGATGTGGTGCTGATCGCCAGCGATGCGGTGTTCCGCGATATCCTGTCGGGTGATCTGAACCCGGTGATGGCCTACATGTCAGGCAAGCTGAAGGTCGAGGGCAACGCTCAGCGGGCGCTGAAAGTGAGCGGTATTCTGACCGGGTAAAGGCAGTATAAATTCTTCCGTTTTGGGTAGGTAGGCGAGGTGGCCAATTTTACGGAGGTCTGGTTCGAGCCCATTGTGATAAATGCTGCAACCTCAATGAATGGCAGTAATGGGTTTTCCAGTTCCGTCATCTCTCTTCGTTTAAAGGATTCCGAAGATCGCGACATTCAACGACGCTGCATAGGGTCCGTTCTGTTGCTTGGCAGGTTTCTATTTCCAGAAGTTATGCTGGAATAAAGACTATAAATTTTCTAAATTCACATGCCGATGATACCGTTCGTCAAGACCTACGGTATTGGGGCTAGAAATGAACCGACACGACTTTCGACAAAATTTCAGGGCATCCGGTCCGGTCGTTCTTCCGGTTATCCATGTGCTTGACGTAGAACAGGCGCAAAGGAACATCCGGGCCGCTATCGACGGAGAGTGCCCCGGCGTTTTTCTGATCAACCACGATTTCGAAAAAGACAAGCTGGTCCCGATCATCAGGGAAATGCGTCAGACGTTTCCGGATTACTGGATCGGCGTGAATTTCCTGGCCGTGACGGGCAAGTTCGCCTTCCCAATTCTGGGCCAGCTACAGGCCGAGGGTGTTCAGGTTGACGGCTACTGGGCCGACGATGCGCGGATAGATGAACGCAGATCCGAGGATGATCAGCTTGAGGCGGAAGAGATCGCCGATATCCGCAATGAGAGCGGTTGGACCGGGCTGTATATCGGTGGCACTGCGTTCAAGAAACAGCGCGAGGTAGAACCTTCCCATTATGCCATAAGCGCCCGTATTGCCACACGCTACATGGATGTCGTGGTGACGTCTGGCGTGGCGACCGGCCATGCCGCAGATGTGGGCAAAATAGAAATCTTTCGCGAAAATTGCGGTGATGCGGCTCTTGGCCTTGCCTCGGGCATCACACCCGAAAACGCAGCGCAATATGCTGATGCGGTTGATCTTTTCATGGTTGCAACAGGGATCAATTTCGAAGGGGATTTCTACAATATCGACCTCGATCGCCTGAAACACCTCATGAGCCTGACACAGAGACAAGGGAGCACATCAAATGACGCATGACAAAGGACCCAGAGACGACCGTTGGTACTTCTCGCTCATGGCGCCCAACACCAAGGGCGATAAATTCGCGTGGCTGGATCCAACCTCCATCTACATCAACGGCAAGGCCTATCACGATCTGCTGGATGATCTGTGTGCCGATCTGGATACGGACGAGATTGATGTTGTGGCGGGCCTTGATGCTATGGGCTTTGTACTGGCGGCGGGTATTGCCGCACGGATCGGCCGCGGGTTTCTGCCCATTCGCAAGGCCGGTAAGCTCTGCGTCGACACGGACAGTTCCACCATGACCAACTATTCCGGCAAGACGCAGAATATGGAAATGCGCCTGCCTGCTTTCGCGCCAGGCACCCGGGTGTTGCTGGTGGATCAATGGGTGGAAACCGGTGGCACGATGCAAGGTGCCGTTCAACTGGTCGAGCAGCAAAAAGGCGTTGTCGCGGGCATGGTTGCCGTGGTCATTGAAGATAATGACGCCACGGCCGAATATCGTAGGAGATACAAATGCGTCACGGCCATTCAGCCGGGCACCGAGTGGCAGCGACAGGCCAACGCGCAGTATCTTGAAAGCTTCAAGACCTACAAACCCGAGATGGCATTCCCGGTGTAACAGCCCGGGACTGTCCCCAGACACGCACTTCTGAAAACTTAACTGAAAAGGGACTCGACAGATGAAAATTGTCTGTGGAAACAGCAACCGTCCGCTTGCAGAGGCAATTGCCGCGTATATGAAAGTACCGCTGGCGGAGTGCAATGTGCGCCGCTTTGCCGATGAAGAAGTGTTCGTCCAGATACAGGAAAACGTGCGCGGCGACGATGTTTATGTCATTCAATCGACCTCGTATCCCGCCAACGACAACCTGATGGAATTGCTGGTGTTGATTGACGCCCTGCGCCGGGCGTCGGCGGGGCAGATCACCGCTGTGATCCCCTATTTCGGCTACGCGCGGCAGGATCGCAAACCGGCGCCGCGCACCCCGATTTCGGCCAAGCTGGTGGCGAATATCATCACCCATGCGGGCGCTGACCGGGTGCTGACAATGGATTTGCACGCGGGTCAGATTCAGGGATTTTTTGATATTCCGACCGACAATCTCTTTGCCGTGCCCGAAATCGCCCGGGATATCGAACAGCAAAACAGCCGTGACAATGTCATGGTCGTGTCGCCCGATGTGGGCGGTGTGGTGCGTGCGCGTGGTTTGGCCAAACGTATTTCCAGCCCGCTGGCCATTGTCGACAAAAGGCGTGACAAGCCCGGATCCTCGGAAGTGATGAACATCATCGGTGATGTGAGCGGAAAATCCTGTGTGCTGGTCGATGATATCATCGATTCAGGCGGAACCCTGTGCAATGCCGCGACCGCCCTGTTGGAAAACGGTGCTGCCGATGTATCCGCCTACATCACGCATGGTGTCCTGTCCGGCCAAGCGGTAGAGCGGATCGACGCTTCAGACCTGTCCTCACTGGTGATCACAGATACGATTTGTGCCACCGAGGCTGTCAAGGCATCCTCGACCATCCGCACCATTTCCATCGCACCGATGTTTGCAAAAGCCATCACGCGCATCGCCAACGGAGAATCCGTCAGCGTCCTGTTCGAATAGCCTGTCGACGCAAGAATTGCATTCACAGTTTTAATGATTGCTTGTTTATCATTTTGGATGTTAATGTATCTGGCATGCGTGTGGTCAACCTTTCAACCGAGCTTCTGCGAACATTCGTAACAGTTATCGAGGTGGAGAGTTTCACCCGCGCCGCGGAGATCCTGGGGCGGACGCAACCCGCGATCAGCCTGCAGGTGAAGCGGCTGGAGCAGATGGTCGGCTACGATCTGATCATGCGGAAGGGCAAGGACATCTCCCTGACGGAGCGCGGTGAGGCCCTGGCGACCCATGCGCGGCAAATCCTGCGCCTGAACGATCTCGCAGTGGCGCAGTTCGAACATCAGAAACAATCTGCCAAATTGCGCGTCGGCTTGCCGGTGGACTATGCGGTCAACACGCTTCAAGCCTGTCTGACCGATGTGGTGCGGCAATATTCCGATGTCCAGATCGAGATACGCTGTGATTTGTCCAAGCATCTTCTTTCAGCCCTGCGCAGCAATGAAATCGACATAGCCGTGGCGCTCTTTGACGGCGACGATCAGCAATTCCTGTTCCGTAACTGGAAAGAACAGCCCATTTGGGTCGGGGCCACGGATTTCGAAATCCCTGAACAGTCCGATATCCCGCTTGTGGTCCACCCCTATGGCTGCGTCTATCGGGACCGTATGGCCACCGCCCTGAAACTGGCCGGGCAGAACTGGCGCATCGCCTATTCCAGCCCTGGCATCGGCGGTGTTCAACATGCGGTACGCGACGGGTTGGGCCTGTCTTGCCTGACGGGCCCCACGGTCCTGAGTGGCATGCGCAGGTTTTCCGAAAAAGACGGGCTTCCCGCATTGCCCCCCTTGCATATTGGCCTTTTTGCGCGGCAGGCGCAGCTAGGCGCGGGCGGTTACGCCGCAATCGATGCCATTGTGGCAACGCTTGAATCGCAATCCGCAGACATCAATGCAGGATAAGCATCCGTAATGCGATCATATTAACGATAAATTTCCTTTTGAGACTCCACTGGAATATCCTTCGATAAAATCTGCTGCAAAATACAAATCTTGAAAGCGGCGCCGCGCCAAAGAAGACGTCGCAGGGTAACTTGGAGGAAATATAGATGAAGCCGAAGCACATGAAATCCAGTCCGCTGACACCGACACGCCGCGATCTGCTGCGGATCGGGGGCGGCATTGCCCTGTCGGCACCGTTCGTTGGCCGGGCCTGGGCCTCGACCACGGAAATCAACATGTTGGCCTGGTATGGTCATGGTGAGTCGGACATGGTCGGTGCATTCGAAGAAGCGAACAACGTCAAGTTCGTTCCCAAGTATTACGCAGGCGGCGACAATATGCTGGCCCTGATCGCACAATCTCCTCCGGGAACCTACGACATCATCCTGTCGGATGCCGAATTCGTGCAGCAGCTCAACGCCGCCGAGTACATCGAAGAACTGAACCCGGCTGACTATCCTTTTGATGATATGCTGCACGAGGACTTCACCAAGTTCCCCGGCCACTGGGCCGATGACAAGCTTTATTCCATGATGGTCCGTGGTGGTCACCTGGGCGTGTCCTATAACACCACGGCCGCATCGGCGGAAGAAGCGGCAAGCTATGACGTGTTCTGGAAAGAGAGCATGCAAGGCAAAGTCGGACATTTCGACTGGCACCTGCCCAGTCTGGGCATGATGAGCCTCAAGAATGGCAATGGCGCCGGGCTTTGGGATCTGGATGAAGCGGCCTGGGCAGCTGTTCAGGACACAACGCTGTCTCTGCGACCCCAAGTCGGTGGTTTCTTTGACTATGGTGGTACATTCAACGGCCTGAAGAATGGTGAAATGCTGGCCATGTGCGGTATCGGCGACTGGATCACCGGTGTGCTTGAACGTGACGGCGCGCCGGTTGCCTCGACCATCCCGAACGAAGGCGGCATTCAGTTCACCGAAAGCTATTCTATCGGCAAAGACAGCGACAAGGCCGATATCTGTACCAGTTTCATCCAGTATATGCTGTCGCCTGAAGGTCAGGTGAAATCGGCGCAGATGGTGGCTTATCCAGGCTTCTGCATCACCAAGGCGGGGCGTGCGGCCCTGATTGAGCAGGATCCGAAAGAGGCCAAGCGCAGCCATCAGATGGAGGGCATGGCGAACGATCCCATTGCCCTGATCAATGACGGCCGGATTCACTATCGTGATCTACCGCAGCAGCAGTCGCTGGAGGACTGGAACGACTTCTGGTCCGAATACAAGAACGCCTGATCGGCCAATACCGACCATAAAACCAGAGAGCGACCTGAGCTGGGCCGTTCCACCAAGGAAAAAAGGCCACACGTCCCTTGAAGCGCAAGTTTGATCTCTATGCCATGACATGGCGGCTGCCGATCATCTTCTGGCAGTTCCTGTTCTTTGTCGGGCCGCTTCTGTTCATGGTGGCGATCTCGTTCTTCGTGGTGAAGAACTACCGCATGACCGAAGCCTTAGAGATGGTGAACTGGCAGAAGATGCTGTCGCGCAACTATTTCTGGGACAGCTATTGGTACACTATTTTCATCGCAGGCGTCAGTACCACGGTGGCGATGGTCCTTGCTTTTCCGGCGTCCTTTGCGCTGGCGTTTCGCGCCTCTGACAATCTGCGCCGCTGGGCGATTTTCCTGCTGATCATCCCGTTTTTCACCTCCTATCTGGTGCGCACATTCTCCTGGTACGTGATTTTGGCCGAAAGCGGCGTGGTCAATGCGATGTTGGGACAGATCGGGCTTGGGCCGTTCAAGATGCTCAACACCCATTTCGGTACGGTTGTCGGATATCTGACTCTGACCTTGCCCCTTGTCATGATCCTGCAGACCGTCACCATGGCGAACGTCGACAAGACGCTGATTGAGGCCGCGCGCAACCTAGGATGCAAACCGCTCGCCACCATCTGGCGCGTGGTGCTGCCCCTGTCAAAAACCGGACTGATCATTGCCGCCCTCTTTTGCTTCATCCTGTCCTTCGGGGATTTCGTGGCACCGTTCTATTTGGGCGGTTCACAAGAGCCGACGTTGCCGATCCTGATCCTTGACACCACCAAATCAGGCCAGCAATGGCCGCGGGCCGCTGTCGTTGCAATCATGATGATGGGCACCCTCTTTGCGATCGCCTTCGCCGCGATCGCTCTGGCCTACAGAAAAGGGGGTGCGCGATGAACCAGAACCGCCTCCTGAACATCATCCTGGCGCTCTATGTGCTGTGCATCTTCGTATTCATCTTCGCGCCGATCCTCTTTTCGCTGGTCTTCTCCTTCAACTCGCAACGCTTCCCCACGATCCCATTGGGCCATTTCACGACCGAATGGTACGCCAAGATCTTTGCCGACCCCGATGTCTGGCTGGCGGCGCGCAATTCGCTGATTGTCTCGGTAAGCACCGCCCTGCTGGCGACATTTCTGGGATTTTGCACCGCATATTCGGATTTCCGGTATAACTTCCGCTTCAAAGGACCCTATCTGGCACTGATCCTGCTGCCCCCGACCATTCCACTGATCATCATGGCACTGGCGATGCTGGCCTGGCTGTCGCGGCTTGGGCTGTCGGGGCAACTTTGGTCGATCATCCTTGCCCATTCGGTGCTGACCGCCCCGTTTGCCATGGCGATCATCCGTCTCAGGCTCAATCAGATGGACCCTGACCTTGAGGCCGCTGCCTGGAACCTTGGCAGCAGCGAATGGCAAGCCATGCGCCACATCATCATTCCGTTCTCTGCCCCGGCAATCGTGTCCAGCCTTTGCCTGACGGCGGCCGTGTCCTTCGATGAATTTTCAATCTCGTGGTTTGTATCAGGGCTGAACAAGACCGTACCCGTAGTCATTCTTGAGATCGTGCAGGGCAACATTGATCCGCAGGTCAATGCCATCGGGACATTCGTATTCCTTACCTCCATGACGCTGGTGATCCTCGCTCAGGTGTTTTTCATCAGCCGCCAAGTGAAGAGCCATTCGTGATATGACAGAGCCCCTCGTTACCTTTCGCAATGTAAAAAAAGCACTTCGGCAGATTCGTGGCTGTCCGGGATATGGACCTGGATATTCATGCCGGAGAGTTCCTGGCAATCATGGGGTCGTCGGGCTGCGGTAAGACCACTACTTTGCGGATGCTTGCGGGTCTGGACGCGCCCACATCGGGCGAGATCCGCATCGGTGGCGAATTGATGAACGACGTCAAACCGCATGAGCGCGACACACCGTTGGTGTGGCAGTCGCTGGCCCTGTTTCCTTTTCTCAGCGCGCGTGAGAACGTCGAATTTGGTCTGAAAATGCGCGGTGTGGGCAAGGACGAGCGCAAGCGTCGGGCACTGGAGTGGCTGGATCGGATGGAGATCGGCGAATTTGCCGAACGCAACGTTGCCACGCTATCGGGCGGTCAGAAACAGCGCGTGGCCCTGGCGCGGTCGCTGGTGATGGAACCCAAGATGTTGCTGCTGGACGAACCCCTGTCGGCGCTTGATGCCAATCTGGTGATCCGCATGCAGGCCGTGCTGACGCGCCTGCAAAAAGAGCTGGGCATTACATTCGTCTATGTCACCCACTCGCAATCCGAAGCCTTCGCCATGGCCGACCGCGTAGTGATCATGAGCCAGGGCGAAATCGCCCAGGTCGGCTCCCCCAAGGATATCTACCGCGCACCGGCCAACCGGTTCGTGGCCGAATTCGTCGGCCGCAACAACATTCTGGCGGGCAGGGTGACATCGCAAACCGACGAATACGTGTGTGTCAGCACGCCCTCGGGGGATTTCACCGCGGCGGCCCCCGCTGACCCGCGCGCTACGGGAAGCCCCCTGACATTCGCGGTCTCCGCCGACCTCGTTTCGGTTTCCGCTGAGAAGCCGGACAGTGCCAATACAGTGCATTGCACGCTGATCTCGGAAGAGTTCATCGGCTCGGTCGTCACGCTCTTCCTCGAAAGCGTAGATGGCCATGAGTTCAAGGTGCAGATGCAGGAACGCGACCTGATCGAGCTTGACCTGTGCAGCGGCAGTCAGATCTGGTTGAGCTGGCTGCCCGAGAACGCGCATGTGCTGGAGGGTGAGTGAACGATGATCCGCAACCCGATCCCCTGGCCCAATGGCGCCAAATGCGCGGTTGCAATCAGCTTCGACATGGACGCCGACAGCCTGATCCATGTGGCGCAGCCTAATGACAGCCATCGCCGCCTATACCCCACATCCATGGGGCGGTATGGACCGAATGTCGCCCTCCCTCGTATTCTGGACACCTACCGTCGGTTTGGCCTCAAACAATCCTTCTTCATTCCGGGATGGTGTCTGGAGAAATACCCCGACACCGCCGAGGCGATCCTGAAAGACGGACATGAAATCGGTCATCACGGCTATCTGCACGAAGACCCTATCATGACCTATGGTACCCAACGCGAATGGTTTGAACGCGCGCTGGACGCTCACAAACGCATTTGCGGAAAACCGCCCCAAGGGTATCGTGCCCCTGTGTATAACATCACAGATGAAGTGATTGATCTGATGCAGGAAAACGGGTTTCGTTATGACAGCTCGATGATGGCTGACGACGTTCCTTATGTGATCGAGACCTCTAAGGGGCAGCTCTACGAGATGCCGGTGCATTGGGGAACCGATGACTGGCCCCCCTTCGCGCATTTTGAGGAAATCGGCTATAAGATGCCGGTCAGATCACCCTCCGCCGCGCTTTCCGGATTCTGGGAAGAGTTCGAAGCGCAATACGAGGCCGGTGGATTCTTCATGCTGATCGTCCATCCCTTTCTGACCGGGAGGCTTGCGCGGTGGCGGCTGGTTGAAAAATGGATCGAAGAAACGCTGAAAACGCGCAAGGTCTGGTTTTCAACGCTTGCTGGTATTGCAGATCATATGGATGCATTACAGAAATCTGATGTCTGGTCGCCTTCGGTTGAAAAGCTCCCGTATTTCAACGCACCACCGTTAGGACCACAAAATTTCTGAGTACTTACTAGAAGCGAAACCATCGGGCGGCGGCGCATGAAAAGCCCTTAGATTAACGTGCGTCAATGCAGTCAGTTCCTAAAAAATATCAGTTTGGAACCAAAGCCAGTGTTGTTGGCGCTATTAGGTTGGCCACCTCAATTGGAACTTATCAGCATCGCCAATATCACTGCAATTTATCTGAGGGTCCCAATAAATCTTTAATGCGTTTAATCTTTTACTGTAGGCGCAAGCGGGGCATAACAGCCATTAGAGCATCTGCAGCTAACGGCGGTTTTGTCCGCAACGCGGGCTTTTGCATATTTGTTAATGAACTTTCCTCGTGTCAGATATCACAGCCGTGGTGCGCGCTTCGCCGTGACTATTTGACCCGATGCCAATCTGCGATGTTCCACAGCTCGCTGTCCCAGATGTTCAGAACAACGCCACCCAGAGCGTTGGAATGGGCCGAGACGCGGCCACGGTCGACGAGCGGCAGGATCGCGTATTCCTGCATCAGCATGTCGTTCATCGACTTGGCGATGCGGGCACGGTCCTCAAGATCCGCCGTGCTGGAAAATTCGGCGATCATCGCGTCATAGTCCTCGGAACAGAACCGGCCCATATTGTTGCCCTGCCACTGGTTCTCCGGGCTGGGGGCCTGATCGCAGGCCCAGTTGGCCATATAGCTTTCGGGGTCGGTGCCGTCGAAATTATTGGCGTACATTTCGACATCGGCAAAGAATTTCTGGAACGTATCGGGACTGCCCGGATCACCGCCGAAAAAGACGCTTGCGTCGATATTGCGCAGCTCGGTTTCGACGCCGATCTCGCTCCACCATTGTTTGATCAGCGCCTGAAAATCCTGCCGCACCGCATTGGTTGAGGTCTGGTAGAGCAGGCTGAGGCGTTTGCCATCCTTGACGCGCACGCCATCTGCCCCGGCAATCCAGCCAGCGTCTTCCAGAAGCGCCTTGGCGCCTTCGATATCCTGGGTCTTGCAGGCGTCATTGGCGGTCGAGGCGTAGATTTCGGGCGCGGGCAGGACGTTGCAGGTTGGCCGGCCCGCATCGCCATAGCCGATTTCGGTCAGCAATACGCGATCGATGGCCATCGACAGGGCCTGCCGCACCGCCTTGTCGGTCAGGATGGGATGCGGATGGGCGCTGGTGCCGCGCTCGTCGCCAAGCGCCGGGTCGGGATCGGTGAAATTGATCATGATCCGTTCAACCAGCGTGCCAAAGGTCGACACGATCTGCCCCTTGCCGGCGGCCTGCATGTTGGCCAGCACATCAGGGGCAAGCTGCAGGTTCCACGCATAGTCGAATTCACCGGTTTCCAGCACCGCGCGGCCTGCCGCCGTGGCATCGCCGCCGCCCTTGAGCACCGCGGTCTGGAAGGCGGGTTTGTCGGGGTCGCGGTAGTTTTCATTGGCTTCGAACTGGATCACGTCATTGGGACGGAAATCGGTGACCACAAAGGGTCCGGTGCCGATCGGGTTGAAATTCGCCTCGGTGCATTCGGGCGCTTTCGGGCCGAGGCAATCGGCAAACTGTGCTTTCTGGATAATCGGGGCCTGTCCACCCACGAACGGGCCATAGGGGAACGGTTTTGCCACGCCGAAGGTCACCACCACGGTGCGGTCATCCGGCGTGTCGACGGCTGTCACGTCATTGTACTTTTCACGCTGCGCACATCCACCACCATCGGCGCTGCAATATTCCCAGGTGAATTTCACATCCTCTGACGTGACGGGGCTGCCATCCGACCATTTAAGCCCTTCTTTCAAGGTCCAGGTAATGGTTTTCAGGTCCTCGCTGACGCCGCCATTGCCAACGGTCGGTACTTCTTCGGCCAACCAGGGTTGAAGATTTCCGCCTTCGTCATATCGCGCCAGTGGTTCGATCACCAGACTGGCGGCTTCCAGATCCTTGGTGCCGCCCGACAGGTAGGGGTTCATGATCGACGGGGCCTGCCAATACAGGATATTGACCTGGCCGTCTGCGCCGCGCTCGGCTTGCGCAGTCGACGCCAGGGCGATGATCGCGGCGGCGGCGCTTTGGGTTGCATTCACTCGCATAGCATTCTCCCCATAGATAGCAGGCACGGGCTGTCCTTCCCGACCTGGATCGTGGTGTGGTCCTCATCATAGTAACATTAAACCGGGCTACTAATAAGAATATGTGCGAAAGAGGGCGTGGTGGTCCCTGTTTTTCGTTTGTTCAGCCCCATCACAGACCGGTTTGGGTGAAAAATCAAGCTTTCCCTTACACCCCTCTCGCTATGGTGGTGCAGGGCGTTTGACGCTTGCAGCGGCGGCCTGTAGCGTTGCCTCAGTTCTTTGGATGAAAAAGGCCCGTCCCGACCATGCTGGCGCAACCCATTGCCCGGATCGAAAATCTGCGGGTCGAATTTCAAACCCGCGACGGCGCGGTGACCGGGGTCGAGGATATCTCGTTCGACGTCAATCCGGGCGAGACAGTCTGTATCGTTGGCGAATCCGGATCCGGCAAATCGGTGACGTCATTGTCGCTGATGCGGCTGGTGGAGTTTGGCGGTGGGCAGGTGGCCGCTGGGCGACTTCTCTTTGATCGCGAGGCGGATGGCAGCGTTGATCTGGCGCAGACGGATCAAAAGCAGATGCGCCACATTCGCGGCAACGAGATTGGCATGATCTTTCAGGAACCGATGACGGCGCTTAACCCGGTGTTTACCGTCGGGCGGCAACTGACCGAGGGGGTGCGTTTGCACCTGGGTCTTGGCCGTGAGGCGGCGCGGGACCGCGCCCTCGAGCTTTTGCGCGAGGTGCGCATTCCCGAACCGGAACGCAGGCTGAGACAATATCCGCACGAGCTGTCCGGTGGCATGCGCCAGCGGGTGGTGATTGCCATGGCGCTGGCCTGCCGTCCGCGCCTTCTGATCGCGGATGAGCCGACGACGGCGCTGGATGTGACCATTCAGGCGGAAATCCTGGCGCTGATTGATCGGCTTAAACGCGAGACCGGTACGGCGGTGGTGTTCATCACCCATGACATGGCCGTGGTGGCGCAGATGGCCGATCGGGTGGTGGTGATGTATCGCGGCCAAAAGGTGGAAGAGGGGCCGGTAGCCGAGATCTTCGAGAGCCCGCGGCATGACTACACCAAGGCGCTGCTGGCGGCGGTGCCCCGGCTGGGCGAAATGCGTGGCAAACCCGCGCCCGAGCCGATGCGGCTTGTGGGGCAGGAGACGCAGGCCGCGCCGGTGGCGGGCAGTGACGCGGTGCTGCTGGAGGTTGAGGGGCTGACCACGCGCTTTCCGGTCACCGGCGGGTTCCTGCGTCGCACTATCGCCAATGTGCATGCGGTCGAGGACGTGTCCTTCATCCTGAACAAGGGCCGCACCCTGTCGCTGGTGGGCGAAAGCGGTTGCGGCAAATCCAGTGCCGGGCGGTCGATCCTGCGGCTGATCGAGCCGATGGCCGGGCGTATCGCACTGGACGGGGTGGATATCATGGCGCTGCAGGGGCCGAAGCTCCGGCAGGCACGGGCGGATATGCAGATGGTGTTCCAGGATCCGTTCGCCAGTCTGAACCCGCAGATGTGCCTGGCTGATCAGGTCGCCGAACCGATGCGCAATTTCAATGTGCCCGCTGATGAACGCCGGAACCGCGTGGCGCTCCTGTTTGACCGGGTCGGGCTGCCGCAAAGCTTTCTGCGTCGCTACCCGCATGAACTCAGCGGTGGACAGCGCCAGCGGGTGGCGATTGCCCGGGCGCTCGCGCTGAATCCCAAGCTGATCGTCGCGGACGAGGCGGTGAGCGCACTGGATGTCAGTGTGCAGGCGCAGGTGTTGAACCTGATGATGGAGCTTCAGGCCGAGCTGGGGCTGTCCTACCTGTTCATCAGCCACGACATGGCGGTCGTCGAGCGGGTCAGCCACGACGTGGCGGTGATGTATCTGGGCCGGATTGTTGAAAAAGGCCCGCGCGCGGCGGTGTTCGAAAACCCGCAACACCCCTATACCCAGGCGCTGATGAAGGCGGTGCCCATCGCCGACCCCAGGCAGCGGAAACTGGAAAAAGACCTGCATTTCAAACCCATTCCGTCACCGATTCATTCGGTTGACTACGCGCCGGGTCGGTCTGAATATGCTGAAATCGACCCGGGCCATTTCGTTTTGACAAGTGAGAGCGGATATTGAACGGCTTTCCGATTTCCGAAGAAAATCCTGTTGAACATAATGCGCCGCTGCCCGGGCACGCCGATGCTGCCATCGTTGGCGGCGGCATCATCGGGGTCATGACCGCCTATTTTCTGGCCCGTAAAGGCCAGAAGGTCGTTTTACTGGAAAAGGGCCGGATCGCGGGGGAACAATCCTCGCGCAACTGGGGCTGGGTGCGGCAAACGGGCCGGGACGCGGCGGAATTGCCGATCATGGTCGAGGCCAACCGCCTCTGGCCGGAATTGCAGCGCGAGATCAATGAGGACCTGGGACTGGTGCAATCCGGTCTGACCTATCTGGGGGTCACGCCCAAGGACATGGCCGGGTTCGAGGAATTTTTGCCGCTGGCGCGCGCGAATGGCGTGGACAGCCGGATTCTGAGCGGCGAAGAGGTGGCGCAAATGCTGCCCGGCGCATCGCGCGGCTATCTGGGGGCGCTGCACACGCCGTCGGACTATCGGGCCGAGCCTTGGGTCGCCGTGCCCCGTCTGGCGCGGGCGGCAGTGCGCGCCGGGGCTATTTTGATCGAAGATTGCGCCGTGCGTGGGCTGGATGTTGCAGCCGGGCGCATCGCTGGCGTCGTCACCGAAAAAGGCCGCATCGCCGCCGAACAGGTGATGATCGCCGGGGGCGCCTGGTCATCAATGCTGCTGCGGCGGCACGGGGTGACAATCCCGCAGCTTTCGGTCAAATCCAGCGTTTTGGCGACGATGCCGGTGGAGAATGTTTATGAGGGTGGCGCGGCGGATCACACACTTGCCTTCCGGCGCCGTCATGATGGCGGTTATACGCTGGCGCCTGAAGGGTTTCATGAATTCTATATCGGGCCGGATGCGCTGCGCGGGGCGCTGAAATTCCTGCGTCCGCTGATGAACGACCCGTTCAGCCGCCATTATCTGCCTGCCGCACCGAAAGGATTTCCCGATGCATGGGGCACGTCGCGCAACTGGTCGCTCGATCTTGCCTCGCCGTTCGAGGCGATGCGGGTACTCAATCCAAAACCCCATGCCGGGCGGATCAAACGGCTTCTCTCAGATTTTCAGACACTTTTCCCGCAGCTTGGGCCGGTCGGCTTGCAGGCGAGCTGGGCGGGGATGATCGACGTGATGCCCGATGTCGTACCGATTGTTGACCGAGTGCCTGACTTGCCGGGGCTTTGGCTCGGGACAGGGATGAGCGGCCACGGCTTTGGGATCGGTCCGGGTTTTGGTCGTATCCTGGCAGACATGATGACCGGGGCGGAGGCCGGGCATGACATGTCCCGCTTCCGCTTTGGCCGGTTTACTGATGGTTCCAGACTTGTGATGGGTCCGGGCATGTAACGGTCTTGCCGGAAACGGTGCTTTGCGTCAGGGTGCGTGCAGTCTTTCCAGTCCGAGGATTCATCCATGCCCGTCAAGAACCGGTTTGCCGAATTGCACGACCAGATCACCGAGTGGCGGCGCGATATGCATGAACATCCCGAGCTGATGTTCGATACCCACCGGACCTCGGCACTGGTCGAGGAGAAACTGAAGGCGTTTGGCTGCGACGAGGTTGTGACCGGCATTGGTCGCACTGGCGTGGTCGGCGTGATCAAGGGGCGTGAGACCGGGTCGGGCCGGGTGATCGGGTTGCGTGCGGATATGGATGCGCTGCCCATTCACGAGGAAACCGGGGTGGATTATGCCAGCAAAACCGATGGCGCGATGCATGCCTGTGGTCATGACGGGCACACCGCGATGCTGCTGGGGGCGGCGCAATACCTGGCCGAGACCCGCAATTTCGACGGCACCTGCGTGGTGATCTTCCAGCCCGCCGAAGAGGGCGGCGGAGGGGGCCGGGAAATGTGCGAAGACGGGTTGATGGAGAGGTTCGGCGTGCAGGAGGTTTACGGTATGCATAACTGGCCCGGCATCCCGGAAGGCAAGTTCGCGATCCGGCCGGGGCCGTTTTTTGCCGCCACGGATGTGTTCAACATCGAGATTGAAGGCCGGGGCGGACATGCCGCCAAGCCTAACGAAACCATTGATCCGGTCGTGATGTCCGGCCAGTTGGTGAACGCCCTGCAGACCATCACGTCGCGCAATGCCGATCCGACCGAGCAGCTTGTGGTGTCGGTGACCTCGATCCAGAGTTCATCGAATGCTTTCAACGTGATACCGCAATCTGTTCATCTTCTGGGAACGGTGCGAACCATGAGTGCCGCGATGCGCGATCTGGCTGAAACCCGGATGCAGGCACTGTGTGATGGGATCGGTGCGGGCTTTGGCGGTACGATCACACTGGATTACAAGCGTAGCTATCCGGTGATGGTGAACCACGATGAGCAGACGGATTTTGCCGCCGATGTTGCGCGATCGGTCAGCGGGCAGTGCGACGAGGCACCGTTGATCATGGGGGGCGAAGATTTCGCCTATATGCTTGAAGAGCGTCCGGGTGCCTATATCCTGATGGGCAACGGAGATACCGCAAAGGTGCACAGCCCGGATTACAATTTCAACGACGACGCGATTCCCGCCGGTTGTAGCTGGTGGGCAGAGATCGTCGAACAACGGATGCCAGCCTGAAACTGGCACCACCGGGGGGAAACTGGGGGACATTTTACATGCTTGAACATCAGGGATCATGCCATTGCGGTGCAGTGGTATTCAGGTTCAACGCGCCGCTGATAACCGAGGCCATGCTGTGCGATTGTTCGATTTGCCGTCGCCGTGGCGGCCCTTTGACGACCTTCACTCTGTCACCTGATGCGCTGAAGATCGAGGCGCGTGAGGGGGCCTTGCGCAGCTACAAGTTCGGCACGGAGATCGCGACTCATCATTTTTGTGACACCTGCGGGATCTTCACTTTCGTCGAGACCCGCCTGACACCGGGGGAATATCGGGTCAATCTGGGGTGTCTGGATGATCTGGATCAGCAGGCACTGGATATTCGGAGCTATGATGCCAGCGCGCTGTAACTGCCCTTAGCCTGCGACGATGGGTTTGCGATAATAAATACGGTGAAAGCCGTTTTCGGTACGGCGAAAATTCTCGAGATAGCCAAGGCGTGGATAGAGCGTCTGATTGGCGGTCATTTTCTCGTTGGTGTAAAGCTCGACCGCGACAAGGCCCAGGCGGTGCGCCTCTGCTTCGCAAAACTCGATCAGTGACCTGCCAAGGCCCTGGCCCGTGGCACGGGTGAAGATCGCGACGTTTTCCAGAAACATGTGATCGCCGTTGGGGAAGAAGATGATGAAGCCATCAACCTCAACCCCGTTGGCCGAGATCACATAGGCTTGTCCGGCGGCGATATCGGCGGCAAAATCTGCCACCATAGGCTGCGGTTTGCGCCCGATCGCCTCGACATATTGCGCATAGGCGTCTTCGGCGCAGGCGCGGATGGCGGGCTCATCATCGGGCGTGGCTTGCCGAATGACGGGCATGAGTCAGCCCTCGTTCCAAAGCTGCTGGTAGACCGCATCAATACCATCCGCCTCGGACCTGATGCTGAAATGGCTTTCAGCCGCGCCGTGGGCGGCTTTGCTCATCCGGGCGTGATGTTTAGGATCGCCTAGGAGGACGCTGAGAGCGTTGGTGGTTGCTTCGATGTCATCGTCCGCCACGATCTGCCCGGCACTGCCCTGACCCGAGAAGCTGCGGTAATAGCCCTGATCGGTGGCCACGAATGGCACGCCCGAGGCCATGCCTTCCAGCGGGGCCATGCCGTAGCCTTCGTAGCGCGGCAGTTGTACCACGGCGGAGAGGCTGCGCATCAGCGCGGGCAGGGCATCGGGGGCGACCTCGCCGGGAAAGAGGATGCGATCCGTTAGGCCCGCGGCGGCGATCCTGGCCTTGAGATCCGCAAGGAAGGTCTGATGCGAGCGACCGGCACGGCCAATGAGCAGCGCGGTGGTGCCGGGATGGTCGGGCAGCAGGCGCAGCATGGTCTCGACAAAGCGGTCGCTGCCCTTCTCGGGCCGGATGCGCCCGATGGTGGCGATACCGCGCCCGCCCGGAAAGCCGCTGGCCGCCCAAGCACTTTCGCGGTTTTCAGCAGGAAAAAACCTTTCTGTATCAACGCCATGCGGCACAACAGCCCGTACATGCGGTACGAATGTTGCGGCGGCGTCGGTGGTGGCGATGACCGCATCCATGCGTGAAATCAACCAGCGCGGAAAGGCCGAGTGCCGCCGGATCGCGGCGGAGGTAAAGACGATCCTGACCGGCAGCCGCAGGATGTCCCGTGCCCAGAGCGCGGCGCGCATCTCGGTGTTGCGGCGCACATGCCAGATGGTGAAGGGGCGTCCCGGCGGCGGTTTGCGTGACAGGCGCGTGGCCTGCGATCTGGTGATTGGATCCGGGCAGCCGGGTAGGGCGACGCCCGCCAGCGCCATGTCATAGCGGTGCATCTGCTGACACACCACGCCTGCGGCGGTGGCCGAGACGCCGGTGAAATTAGGGTTGAAATTGGTCACGATCAGCTCGGGCATCAGGCCGCTCCGGATGTGTCGGACGCAGTGGCGGGCAGGTTCAGCGCATCGGTCAATCTCGTTGCTATCGCCTCAAGCATATCCTCCTGCGCTGCCGCGAAGGCGCGAGACTTGACCCGCATTGCTTCAAGCTCCGCGGGATCGGTCAGAAGCTGATCCACGACTTTCGCAAGCTCCGCTGCATCCGCAACTTGTTGCGCACCGCCCGCGGCATCAAAATCCGCATAGGTCTTGGCAAAATTCGCATAGAGGGCGCCGTGCAACACCACCGATCCGGCATAGGCGGGTTCATAGGGATTGTGGCCGCCTACCGGCACGAAGGATCCGCACAGGCAGGTGATCGGGCTGAGCGCATACCAAAGCCCGGTTTCACCCAGCGTATCGGCCTGATAAACCTGTGTATTCTTGTCGATCTCTTCGCCTTTTGAGCGCTGGGAGGTGATCAGCTTGGTGTTTTTGATCAACCCGGCAATGGCCGTCGCGCGGTCGGGATGGCGCGGCACGAGGATCAAAAGCAGATCAGGATGGGTGCGGAGCAGGATTTTCTGCGCCTCAAGCATCACCTCGTCCTCACCGCCGTGCGTGGAACTGGCGACCCAGATCGGGCGGTCGCCGATCCGGGTTTTCAACCGCTCAAACTCGGCCACGTCAAAGGGCAGGGGGCCCGACACGGATTTGAGGTTCTGGCCGGTAAAGGCATGGCTTTGGCCCAGATCGTGCAGGTGATCGGTGGTGCGGGCATCCTGCGTGTGGATGATGTTGAACTGGCCCATCAGATAGCGCGAGGTTTGCGGGAAACGCTTCCAGTTCCGGGCGGAGCGATCCGAGATACGGGCGTTGAGCAACGCCAGCGGGATGCCAGCGGCCCGGGTCATCTGCAGCATTTGCGGCCACAATTCGCTTTCGACGAAGATTGCGGCGGCAGGCCGCCAATGGTCCAGAAAACGGCGCATGGCGCGGCGCGCATCAAGCGGCGCGAATTGATGGGTGCAGCGCGGCGGCAGGCGTTTGCCAACGATTTCGGCCGAGGTGGCGGTGCCCGAGGTCAGCAGGAAATGCCAATTCGCATGGGTCTCGCCCATATGTTCGATCAGCCGCAGAACCGACAGGCTTTCCCCGACCGAGGCCGCGTGGAACCAGATCAGCGGGCCGTCGGGACGCGAGGCCGAAGCGTGACCCATACGTTCGGAGAAACGCGCCGGATCGGTGCCGTGAGCGCTGAGCTTGGCCGCGACCCGACGATAGGCAAGCGGCGCGATCAGATTGGCCGCGACCGCGTAGAGACGTACCGGAAGAGGGGGCATCAGCCGCCAGTATGGCTCATGTGGCGGGACATTTTGCCGTCCACGACCTGGCGGGAATAGTCGAAATCATGCCCCTTGGGTTTGAGCGCGATGGCCGCGCGAATGGCGTCTTCCAGCGGGGCGTCGTCGCTGGGGTTGTTCCGCAGCGCGCCGCGCAGATCGGCCATGTCCTCTTGTCCGAGGCACATGTACAATTCTCCGGTGCAGGTCAGGCGCACGCGGTTGCAGCTTTCGCAGAAATTATGCGTGAGCGGCGTGATGAAGCCGACCTTCTGGCCGGTTTCTTCCAGCGCGACATAGCGCGCGGGACCGCCAGTGCGTTCCGCGAGATCGCGCAGAGTGTATTCCTTGGCCAGCCGGGCGCGCAGGTCCGAAAGTTTCCAGTACTGATCCAGCCGGTCCTCGTTGCCGATATCGCCCATCGGCATTACTTCGATAAAGGTGATGTCCATGTCGCGGCCGTTGCACCAGTTGATCAGCTCGAACAGCTCATCCTCGTTGAAACCCTTGAGGGCAACGGTATTGATCTTGACCCTGAGACCCGCCTTTTGCGCCGCGTCGATGCCGCGCAATACCTGCGGCAGACGGCCCCAGCGGGTGATATCGGCGAATTTTGTCTCGTCCATCGTGTCGAGTGAGACATTCACCCGGCGCACGCCCGCCGCGTAAAGATCATCGGCGAAACGCTCGAGCTGGCTGCCATTAGTGGTCAGGGTCAGTTCTTTGAGCGCGCCGCTATCCAGATGCCGGGTCATGGATTGGAAAAACGTCATGATGCCCTTGCGCACCAGCGGCTCACCGCCGGTAATCCGCAGCTTTTCAACGCCCAGTCGGATAAAGGTCGAACACATGCGATCCAGCTCTTCCAGGGTCAGCAATTCCTTTTTCGGCAGGAAGGTCATGTTCTCGGACATGCAATAGACGCAGCGGAAGTCGCAGCGGTCGGTGACCGACACACGCAGGTAGGAAATCGCGCGCTGGAAGGGATCTATCAACGGGGCTGTCATGCACCAGAACCTAGGCTGACCTGCGATTGGGGGCAAGGCTGAACTTGCCGTTGAAGCGGCTGACGGGCGTGGTTACATTGTCGCTATGAAGCTGGTTTTTCCGATAATTATCGTGGTTTTGCTCGTCAGCGGCTGTGCGCAGATGAAATGGCCGGGGAAATCCCGCACTGCTACAGCGCCCGAAACCACCAAGACCGGACCGGAAACCGAGGCGCCCGAGACCGAAATCGCACCGGTACCGCCCGCCGCGCGGACCGTCACACAGTTTGATACCACCACCGAGGAACAGAAAGCCGCTGCCGTGGCGGGCGGCGCCTCGGCGGCGGGGGTCGATCTGGGGGTCACGATTGCCTCGCTCGGCGCTCCGTCCGAGCCGGGGTTCTGGCTGAAGACGCCGCTTGTCGATGCGCCGGCCAGAGGCCGGGTAAGTTATGCGCCGACAGGGAAATCAGTGCAGGTAGACCTGATCCCGATAGATGGCCCGAAAACGGCTGGAAGCCGGATGTCGCTCTCGGCCATGCGATTGATCGGCGCGCCCTTTACCGAACTGCCCGAGGTCAGGGTATTCCGGGTGGGCGGTGGATCAAGCAAATAAACCTCAAGGATTTCCTGTTGATGGCCGTGCAGGGCAACCCGACGGTTGGGCTGACACGATCATGAAGAGCGGGAATGAAACGCCCTATTTTCGCCTCAAAACCTCATTAGCCTCGACGCAACTAATTCAGGACCGGGAGACCTCCATTTGCGTGTAATTTCGTTAACGATTGCCTTGGTCATGTCAATTTCCACCGCATTTGCCGAAGATAGCAGGTTGGAGCGGCTGGATACCGGTGATGACGGGCGTCAATGGGAGGCTGTCGGGCGGCTGGATATCGGCGGGCGCGGATTTTGCACCGGCGCGCTGATCGCGCCCGACCTTGTGCTGACAGCCGCCCATTGCCTTTTTGACAAATACAGCAAGACCCGGATTGATCACACGAAAATCGAGTTTCTGGCCGGGTGGCGGAACGGCCGTGCCTCGGCCTATCGCTGGGTGAAGCGGGCCGTGACCCATCCCGAGTTCGAATATACGTCCGACGCGGGCGAAGTGCGCGTGCGTAATGACGTGGCTTTGCTGGAGTTGCAGCGCCCGATCAACAATACCCGGATCGTACCGTTTCAGACCGATCGAAGGCCGCGCAAGGGCCAGGAAATCGGCGTTGTCAGCTATGCCCGCGACCGGTCCGAAGCCCCATCGCTGCAAGAGGTCTGCAACGTAAAGGCGCGGCAATTCGGGGTCTTGGTCATGTCCTGTGACGTTAATTACGGCGCGTCAGGGGCCCCTGTCTTCAGCTTTGAGAACGACGAACCGCGGATCGTCTCGGTCGTGTCGGCGATGGCCGAGGTTGACGGGCAGAAAGTGTCGCTGGGAACTCTGTTGCAGCAACCTCTTGAAGACCTGCGGGCAGCACTGGATGCCGGGCAGGGCGTGTTTCAGGACGAGGCACCAAAAATGTTCAGCAACAGCATCCGCCGCGATACTGGCGCAAAATTCGCCAAGCCATGATCCGTACCTGCCTGCATATCGCGGTCGTTGGGCTAATCGGCTTGACCGGTCTGGCGACGCAGGCCTCGGCAGGCAGCGGGTTGATCCGGCTGACCGATCGTGACGATCTGTTCGGTTGGGAGGCTGTGGGCAGGATCGAGATTGGCGACGAGGGCTATTGCACCGGCGTGCTGATCGCGCCGCATCTGGTGTTGACGGCGGCGCATTGTGTCTACGACCATCGCCAAAACGCGGTCGACGCGGCTGATCTGACTTTTCGTGCCGGGCTGCGTGATGGCACGGCGATTGCCGACCGGTCGGTCGTGCGTGTGGTGGCCCATGATGGGTATGATCCGCATCGCAACTACGGCGCCGAGAACATCCGGCACGATGCGGCGCTATTGGAACTTTCCGAACCGATCCCGACAGCCCTGGCCAGCCCCTTCGTACTGCACAAGCGCACCAGCAATGGCCAGCGCGTCAGCGTTGTGTCTTACGGGCGCGGACGCGACGACGCCTTGTCGTGGCAGCGTGATTGCGGGCAGCTTTGGCAAGGCCGGGGCTTGATCGCCTTTGACTGCAATATCACTTACGGCTCTTCCGGCGCGCCGGTCTTTGTCCGCGAAGGCAGCCGTGCGCGTATTCTGACCCTGGTCAGCGGCGGGAATATGGATGACGGCACGCCAGTGGCCTATGGCATGGATCTGGCACCGCTGGTGGGCGAGCTCAAGCGTGATCTGCGGGCGATGCCGTCGGCACCGACCGCCAGCGCGGGCATTCGCCGGGTGAAAGTCGGGCAGGGCGACGGCGCGTCAGGGGCAAAATTCGCAAAGCCCTGAAAACTCGCGGAAATTCATCAGCCCAAAGGGGCTTGAAACCGAAAAATCCATTCCCACATTATGCATGGTCGGCGCCACTAACTGGGCCGGACGCTCAACCGCCTGTCCCCTTGGGAAGGCATGAAAACAGTTGTCGCTCAAATGGAGGATGACCCATGCGTAACTTTGACCTTGCCCCGCTTTACCGGGCCACCGTTGGCTTTGATCAGATCGCAGACATGATGGACCGTGTTCTGTCCAGCGAGATCAACCATAACACCTATCCCCCTTACAACATTGAAAAAACCGCCGATGATGCTTATCGCATCTCGATTGCCGTTGCTGGTTTCTCGGATGCCGACCTGTCGGTCGACGTGAAGGAAGGCGCGCTTGTCGTGTCGGCCCGTAAATCCGACGAGGACGAAAGCAAGAGCTATCTGCACCGTGGCATCGCCACCCGTGCGTTCGAGCGCAAGTTCCAGCTTGCCGATCATGTCCGTGTGACCGGCGCGGCCCATGCAGATGGCATGCTGCATGTCGATCTGGTGCGCGAAGTGCCCGAAGCGCTGAAACCCCGGCGCATCGAAATCGCAAGCCGCAACGCGATCGAGAAAGAAAAAGACGTGGTTGACGCAAAGGCCGTCAACTAACCCGCGCGACGCGCTTCGTAACACGATCAAGGCCCCGGTGGATGCCGGGGCCTTTTGCGTGCGGCGGCTGGTTGCGAACCGATAGTGGTCGTCACAACGTGCCCGCAATCAATCGCGCCGCGCTAAGTATTGATTGTGTCGGTCGCAGGGTTTTGCCCGTCAACTCCTGGCACGCACATACTCTCACAATCGCGTGCGCAGGGCTAGGAAGACTGTGTGCTTCGGCGCATGATCTGCGTTGTCCTGAACGCACCGGAGGGGAGAAACCGATGCGCCTGACCACGCTCTTTGCTGCCCTGTCGCTGTTGGCCACGCTTGCTCATGCCAATCCGGAGTTCTGGAGGCACGAATGGGACAGGACGAATTTCGATAGGCATATCATTGATAACTGGAAAGAAATTCGCGACGGAGGTCCGCCGAAAGATGGCATCCCCGCGATCCGGAACCCGGCGTTCCGCAAGGCCAGCAGCGAGACCCGGATCAAAGATACCGAACCGGTAATGACGGTTGAGATCGGCAACGCCACACCGCGCGCCTATCCGCTCCGCTATCTGGTATGGCACGAAATCGTCAATGACACCGTCGCCGGCGTGCCCATCGCGGTTACCTACTGCCCGTTGTGCAATTCGGGCATCACCTTTGATCGCCGCACCAAACATGGCGTGCTGAGTTTCGGTGTCTCGGGCAAGCTCAGACACTCTGATATGATCATGTTCGACCGTGAAACCGAAAGCTGGTGGCAACAGGCCATTGGCGAGGCGATCGTCGGTGACCTGACCGGTACCAAGCTCAGAATGTTGCCCGGTTGGATGGAAAGCTGGGCGCAGTTCAAGGCGCGTCATCCGAATGGGTTGGTGATGGATCAGCCTGACTTTTCAAGACATTACGGTCGAAATCCCTATGCGGGGTATGACAGTGGTTCGCGGCCATTCATGTATAACGGCGAAATGCCACCGCATGGTATTTCGCCGCTTGCGCGCGTGGTGAGGGTTGGCAACCGTGCCTGGCCGCTGACGCGCATCCGTAAGCTGGGCGGCGTGAATGAGGCCGGTGTGAATATTACCTGGGAGTCGGGCCAGGCCTCTGCCCTCGATGCCAGCGTGATTGCCAGGGGCCGCGATGTGGGCACGGTACGGGTGCGCGACAAACAGGGGCGAGACATGGTGCATGACGTTATGTTCGCCTTTGCCTTCCACGCCTTCTGGCCCAAGGGTAAATGGATGACCGGCGGATAGGTCAGACGGAATTTCTTGACCGTTGCGGCGATCCGTGGCCCAGATGAACATATGGTTCAATTCGTGCGGTTATTCCTGATCCTGTTCGCCGCTGCTGCCGGTCTGTCCGGTCCGGCACGATCCGGCCAGCCTGTCGCCATTGAGCTGGTGCTGGCGGTCGATACCTCGATCAGTGTCAGCGCGGCAGAATACCAGTTGCAGATGCAGGGCATTGCCCAGGCGCTGCGCCATCCGGATATCCTTGCCGCGATCAGCGACCAGCCCGGCGGCGTGGCAATTACCCTGGTGCATTGGAGCCTGGGGAGCCGGAACCGGCAGGCGGTCGGTTGGCATTGGTTGAAAAGTGATGCTGAGGTATTTGATTTTGCAAGTGAAATTGAACGCGCGCCCCGCATCGGCGCCGGTCGCGGAACCTCGATCAGTGATGCGATTGTCTTTTCAACGCGGTTGCTGGCCGAGAATGAATTTGCCGGGCGGGCGCTCAAGATCGACATATCGGGCGACTCGCGTCACAACTCCGGGCCATCGCCCCATGCCGCACGCGATCTGGCGGTGCTGGCAGGTGTCACCATCAACGGTCTGGTGATCGAAGACGGTGACCGCAACCTTGGTGAATATTATCGACAGCTTGTCATTGGCGGTGAAGGTGCCTTTGTGATGTCCGTCGACCGAAATCGCGACTTCGCCCTGGCGATGCAACGCAAACTGGCGCGCGAGCTGGCCCCGATCGCGGCCTTGCCGACATCTGTATTTTCTCTTGCCGGATGCAAAACCTGCGGGCAACCTGCCGACAAAATTTCCACAGATGGTGCAAGCCCATGAACAAAATTGACGAATTCGATCTTTCAGCCAGCATGGCCCGGGCCGAGACGGCGCTGTCGATCCCGCCAGCCTGCTACCGCGAGCCGGAGGTTTGTGACGCTGAAATCGAACGTATTTTTCGCCGCTCCTGGCTGGGTGTCGGGCGCGCCGATATGCTTGCCGGGCCGGGGAGCTATCGCAGCCTCGACATTGCCGGGCAAAACGTCATTTTGCTGCGCGACAAGGACGGCGCGCCGCGCGCCTACGCCAATACCTGTCGGCACCGCGCCGCGCGGCTGGTGGACGGGGAAGGTACTTGCAAGGGCCTGCGCTGCCCATTTCATTCGTGGTTTTACGGGCTGGACGGGCGGCTGGTGCAGGCGCCACGGATGGACGATGTGCCCGGCTTCGACAAGGCGGATAACGGGCTGATTGCCTACCGCGCCGAAGAACGGCACGGCTTTCTGTTCGTCTGCCTTGACGCCACGGCGCCAGCGCTTGACGATCATCTGGCAGGTTTCGCCGATATCCATGCGCCTTGGCCGCTCGACAGTCTTGTCAGTGTCAGGCGGCAGGAGATCGAGGTCAGCTGCAACTGGAAGGCCTTTATCGAGGTGTTCAACGAATATTACCATCTGCCTATCGTGCATCCCGACACCGTTGACAGCCTTTACTGCCCGCCGGACGCCCCTGATGAGGTCGCGGGTAATTTCGCCACGCAATTCGGTGCGACTGAGGGCACGGGTGGGCTGCTGGAAGACAAACAGGACAGTGCCCTGCCGCCGATCCCCGGCCTGACCGGGCGGGCGGCCAGCGGTGCGCGCTACACCTGGGTTTTCCCGAACATAACCTTCGCCGCCAATACTGACGCGCTTTGGTGTTACGAGGCCTATCCGCTGGGGCCGGAGCGCTGCAAGGTGATCCAGACCGCCTGCTTCCCGCCGGAATCCGTGGCGTTGCCGGGCTTTGACACCAAGGTCGCGGATTATCTTGACCGACTTGATGCCGCACTTGCCGAGGATATCCCCGCACTGGTCAATCAGCAGCGGGGATTGAACTGCCCCGAGGCGCGCCCAGGACGTTTTCAGCCCTTGCTGGAGCCGAATGTCGCCGGTTTTGCGCGATGGTACGCGGCACAGATGACCGGCTGAGAATTCCGCTGGTCAGCACTGGTCGAAGATGTATCCTGTCGTAAGGCTTTCAGCGGGAACGACATATGAATGACTGGGTGACAACGGCCATCAACGCGATTGAGGCGGATAATCAACGGTCTGCAGACACACATCTTTTCAAGCTTGAACTGCCCAAACTGACAGGTATCGACATCTATCTGAAAGATGAAAGCACCCACCCGACGGGCAGTCTCAAGCACCGGCTGGCACGGTCGCTCTTTCTCTATGCGCTATGTAACGGCAAGCTGAGGGAGGGGATGACCGTGATCGAGGCGTCCTCGGGCAGTACCGCCGTGTCCGAGGCCTATTTCGCCCGTATGATCGGCCTGCCGTTCGTGGCGGTGATGCCGCGTAAGACGGCGAAGACCAAGATTGCCCAGATCGAACGCTATGGCGGGCGCTGTCATTTCGTCGATAGCGCGCCCGAGATGCATGACGAGGCGCTGCGGCTGGCCGGGAACGTCGGCGGGTATTTCATGGACCAGTTCATGTATGCCGAGCGTGCCACAGACTGGCGCGGCAACAACAACATTGCTGAAAGCATCTTTCGTCAGATGCAATACGAGCCGCACCCGGTGCCCGCCACCATCGTGATGAGCGCAGGCACCGGCGGCACCTCGGCCACGCTGGGGCGCTATATCCTCTACAAGGGATACGAAACCCGGCTGGTGGTGGTCGACCCCGAGAATTCGGTTTTCTACGAAAGCTTCATGACCGGAGACCGCAGCCTGACACGCAGTTGCTCAAGCTGCATCGAAGGCATCGGGCGTCCGAAGGTCGAGCGTTCGTTTCAGCCCGATGTGATCGACGCAATGATCAAGGTGCCTGACCCTTCAAGCGTTGCCACGATTCATTGGATGGAACGACTGACGGGCCGCAGGGCAGGGCCCTCAACCGGCACCAATCTCTGGGGCGCGCTGCAGATCGCCGAAGAAATGCGGGAGGCTGGGCAGGAAGGTGCCATCGTCACATTGATGTGCGACGGTGGCGAGCGCTATCTGGACACCTATTACAACCCCGACTGGGTGACCGAGAATATCGGTGATGTGCGGCCCGCGCTGGAGCATTTGTCCCGTTGGGCGTGAGAAGCGTGTCGGGGCGACCTGGCATTGAAACGGTTGGTCGGGCCAATCTCAGGTGCGCTGCGGGGCAGGCGGGGCTTTTACTTGTTGGCGCACGGTCACCCAAACGGTCGAAAGCGGCGGAAGCGGTCTGGCGCTGGCTGTTACCGCTGCGCCATACCGAAGGATAATCCGCGTTTACGCTGGCAGGTGGATGTTGAATTTACGGCGGATTTCCGCGTCCAGCAGCGGATCGAACCGCGCGGCGGAACGCTCGGACAGGATACGTTCTTTGCGCGCGATCGTGTTTTCGATCAGATCGGGCTTGTCGTTTTCGCTCCACTCCTTGGGGCTCATCCGGTTGCCGAGCGACGGATAGACATAGTCAGATTGCATCCTCAGCAGGGTCTGGTCGGTTCCCAGATAATGGCCGGGCCCACCCATGCAGACCTCGGCAATCTGATCCAGCGCCAGCGTCACGTCGTTCACCTCAATGCCCCGTACGCAGCGCATGGCGTGACCGATCAGATCGTCGCCCAGAATAAGGGATTCGTGGCAGAATCCCAGCAGCGAGGCGTGCATGCCTGCGGATTCGTAGACCATGTTCAGCCCCGCAAGACCGGCCATCACGTTCGAGCACATCGCCTCCCACCCGGCCTGCATATCGGGCAGTTTGGCGTCGGTGATCCCACCCACGGCACCGCCGGGCAATCCGTAATGTTTGTGCATCTGGGCGCAGCCCGCGCTCAGCAGCGCCTGTTCGCCCGATCCGCCGGTCATCGCACCACTGCGCAGATCAAGACCAAAGGGCCAGGTGCCAAAGATCGCCGGATGGCCGGGCTTGACGGCGTTGACATAGACCAGCCCGGCGAGGCATTCGGCGGTGGCCTGCACGATGGCGCCGGCAATGGTCGACGGGGTCGTGGCCCCGGCCATGCCCGCCGACAAAAGCAGCACCGGCATCCCGCCCTCGATGCAGTTTTCCATCACCTGACAGGCCTCGGTCGCGAATTTCATCGGCGGCACGACAAAGCAGTTGGAGTTCGACACGAAAGGCCGGGCACGCCACGCCTCTTCACCGCCCGCGATCATGTGCAGCATTTCAAGCGCCGGGGGGACGTAGTCAGGTTCGGTAAACGAAGTGCCGATATGTTTTGTGGTGCCCGAGCAGCAGGCGTAGATAGTGTTCAGGTCCATTTCACGGTTGTCGGCGATATCGCGGCACACCATGGGGCGCTGCACGAAGTGGATGTTGTCCAGCTGATCGCAGATGCGCGCGGCATCATGCAGGTCCTGCACCGTGCTGTCGCGGTATTCGCGGCCATTGACGTCGACCATATGCACCGCTGCACCGGCAGTGCCGTAATGCACCCGGCTCCCCCACAGTTCGAGGTCATTCTTGGGGTCACGACCGTGCAGGGTGATTTTCTTGCAGGCTTTGGCAAGCGCGTCTTCGACCACCGAACGAGGGAAGCGGATGCGCCCGTCGTCGCCTTGGGCGGCACCTGCGCCGGTCAGATAGGCAACCCCGCTGTCCGGCGCATCGGCCAGGCCGATGGTTTCCAGCGCCTTGAGGGCGGCTTCGTGGATCTGCTCGACCTGTTCCTGGCTGAGGGGCTTGTAACGGCCCCCTTCCATTCCCGGACGGATCGGGCGAACGTCATCGGTCAGAGGCGCTTCGCGGATGGCTTTACGGGCGGCACGTCCGCCGGAGCGGCGGGAAACTGGAGCTGTCATTGTTTTGGAATCCTTGTGGAAAGCAGTTGTTGGGGATGATGGATCAACCCCAAACCGGCCTTCCACGCGCCGCGCGACCCCGGCTTGCGCCGATGGTGCGGATGATCACTGCAATCTTGCAGTTTGGTTCCATTGTCAGATCCCTCCCTAGTCCTGACGCGAGCAATCCGCATGATTCTTATAGGTAAATCTATTCTATTAACGACCGATGTCGCAAACTGACCTCAAAAACCGACCGGAGGTCATAACAGGTGACGTTACCTGTAGCCGCTGGTTCGAGCTTGCCATGTCGCGCGGAATCGAGGCCGCAGCCTGTGCGTCGATGCCCGTGCAATACCAAGACCCGACTGCGCAGAGTCAGTCTGCCGCCGCCTCGCCCTAATCCGTCTCGACCGGATCGCCCATCAGATATCGGGGTCCAGCACCCCGGCGCGAGATGCGATCGCGTTTGTTGTAAAGTGCGCAGGTCTTGAGCGACAGGCAGCCGCAACCGATACATCCGTCCAGTTTTTCGCGCAGGGCCTGCATCTGGGTGATCCGGTCGTCCAGCACCGCTCCGAATTTGCGCGAGATGCGTGCCCAATCGCCCTTGTTCGGCGTGCGGTGCTCTGGCAGGGTGCGCAATGCTTCGCGGATCTCGGCGATGGAAAAGCCAAGCCCTTGCGAGATCATCACGAAACTCAGCCGCCTTATGTCCGCGCGCGCGTAGCGCCGGTGCCCGCTTTCATTCCGGTCAGGCGTTACCAGACCCTCGTCCTCGTAATAGCGAATTGCCGATTGGGGCAGGCCGGTACGCTCGGAAACATAGCCGATTGTCAGGCCGCGTTTTACCAAGTGTCTGTCATGCATGGATATTTTCCCTATTGAATTCAAGTTAACTTGAAGAATTACGTTTGTTATCGAAAAGAATCAATGATGAAAGGAAAAGCCATGAAGCTTGAACATGTGAACATTACTGTGCCCGACCCCAAGGCAAGTTCGGCCATTCTATGCGAGCTTTTTGACTGGCATATCCGTTGGGAAGGCGCGGCGATCGACAATGGCTACACGGTACATGTGGGCGACGATGACAGCTATCTCGCACTATATGCGCCGGCGAAAGAACTGACACCGCTGGGAAATACCTATTCGCGCGTTGGCGGGCTTAATCACGTGGGCGTGGTCGTGGATGACATCGACGCCATTGAAGAGCGGGTCAGGGCGGCAGGATACGAGCCGCATAATCACGGTGACTACGAGCCGGGCCGGCGGTTCTATTTCGATGGACCTGACGGGATCGAGTTTGAGGTCGTGCATTATGACTGAGGCAGGATCAAACAGGCAGGCGATCTTGTTGCTGCTCTATACCGGCGGGTTGTTCGGGCTGAACTTTCCGCTGGGAAAACTGGCGGCGGGGGCGGGGGTCTCGCCGCTGATCTGGGCCTTGGTTGTGTCACTGGGTGCGGCGGGGTTGCTGTTGCCGGGTCTCGTGTTGCAGGGGCGGTTGCGGTTGCCACGGGGACAGATGCTCCGATACACGGTGATTTCCGGGCTCTTGTCTTTCGCGCTGGTCAATGCGCTGGTGTTCTTCCTGATCCCGCGGGTCGGCGCGGGTTATGCCGGGTTGGTTTTCGCGTTGTCGCCCGTTGCGACACTGGCACTGACAATGCTTGCGGGGTTGAAGATCCCGGGGCGGCTTGGCCTCTATGGCATCGCTTTCGGCATGGTGGGTGCCGCGCTGGTCGCGCTTGGACGTGGCGGTGTCGAAGGTACGGTGATCTGGAGCGTGCTGGCTTTCGCGGTTCCCGTGACGCTGGCGATCGGCAATGTATACCGGACCCTCGACTGGCCCGAGGGGGCACATCCGGCGGCGCTGGCCTTCTGGAGCCATCTCTGGGCGATCCTCGCCTACGTCGCCTTGCAACTGGGGCTCTCGGGTGAATTGCCGCTGGCGCAATTGCGCGAGGTGCCGCTGGCCACCATCACGCAGGCGGTTGCCGCGGGGCTGATGTTCCCGGCCTATTTCCGGCTGCAAAAGGCCGGCGGTCCTGTCCTGCTCAGTCAGATCGGCTATGTGGCGGCAGCCGTCGGGCTTGGCACCGGGACGCTGCTGCTGGGCGAGGTCTACGGGCCTGCCACCTGGGCCGGGGCCGCGATCATCGCCCTTGGCATTGTCCTGACCGTGCGGGCGCAGCTGATGCCGAGCGTCTGCCCGGCCTGTTCAGGGACCGCCGCCCTCATGCGCCCCACCCACCCTCCCTGGCGCATTCGGGCGGCGATTCGAGCAACAGGTGGCCGTTGTGGCGCGTAATTCCGTGCTTGTCAGCTGGTCGGGTGATCGGCTATGCAGCTACGCATGACACGGACCATCTGCATCATTTGCTGCATTACCTGCTGAGATATCTCAGGCGGGCCGTTCTTTCTCATTCAAATCAGTGATCGAAGTTGGTAAGCCCGCCGCAACCGCCTGCGCGTGAGGGAAATATGACGACGATCAGACTGCACAACACCAGGACCCGCAAGAAAGAGGCGTTCACACCCCTCAATCCCGACAATGTGCGAATGTATGTCTGCGGGCCGACGGTCTATGATCGGGCGCATCTGGGCAACGCGCGCCCGGTGGTGGTGTTTGATGTGCTCTACCGGTTGCTGCGCCATGTCTATGGCGCGGATCACGTGACCTACGCGCGCAACTTCACCGACGTGGACGACAAGATCAACGCGCGCGCCGCCGAGAGCGGGCGGGAGATTGGCGATATCACCGCCGAGACGACGCAATGGTTTCTCGACGACATGGGCGCGCTTGGCGCGTTGGAACCCGACGCGATGCCGCGGGCGACGCAATTCATCCCGCAGATGGTCACCATGATCGAAAAGCTGATCGCCGATGGCCATGCCTATGCGGCCGAGGGGCATGTGCTGTTCCGGGTGCGGTCTTACAAGGATTATGGGCGGCTGTCGGGGCGGTCGGTCGACGACATGATCGCCGGAGCGCGGGTCGAGGTCGCGCCCTATAAGGAAGACCCGATGGATTTCGTGTTGTGGAAGCCCTCCACCGACGATCTGCCGGGATGGGACAGCCCCTGGGGCCGGGGCCGTCCGGGCTGGCATATCGAATGCTCGGCCATGGCCTATGAATTGCTGGGGGAAAGCTTCGACATCCACGGCGGCGGCAACGATCTGATGTTCCCGCACCACGAAAACGAGATCGCCCAGAGCCGCTGCGCCCATCCCAAAGGCGATTTCGCGCAGGTCTGGATGCATAACGAGATGCTGCAGGTCGAAGGCAAGAAGATGTCCAAGAGCCTCGGCAATTTCTTCACCGTGCGTGATCTGCTGGAACAGGGAATTCCGGGCGAGGTGATCCGGTTTGTGTTCCTGAGCACGCATTACCGCAAGCCGATGGACTGGACGGCGGAGAAGGCGCGCGAGGCGGAGAAAACGCTGCGTAAATGGCGCGAACTAACCAATGAAGTTACAGCAGGCGAAGTTTCCCCTCTGATTACAAGTGTCTTGGCCGATGATCTGAATACGCCTGGCGCTATCGTAGAGTTACATAAGTTGGCATCACGACCATTTGGTTCGGATTTCAATGCAGGGTTCGACAAATCTGCGCAAGATTTGGCTACTCTGAAAGCTTCAGCGCGAATGTTGGGATTACTCAGTGACGAAATGGGCGAATGGGCAGACGTTTCTCAGGTTGATTTATCCGAATTAGCATCGGCGATGAGTAGTGCTCGCATTGAAGCATTGGCGAGCAAGGATTTCTCGGAAGTCGACCGGCTAAAGGCTGCATTGGTGCAAGCTGGGATCGAGGTCAGGATGAGCAAGGAAGGGGTTGAGCTTATACCCGGTCCGCAATTTGACTCCTCCAAGCTGGAGGCTCTGAAATGAACTTCTGTACAACAGAGGGCAGCGCCCGAGCCTGGGGGCGCGCATGTAACACGGGAGTTTCGCGAGACATTGCAAAGATCGTAACTTTTGTTCCTGTCGAAACGTCGCAAAAGCGCCCTCCCGTGGGGAGGGTCGGGCGCTGCCCGGGCAAGTCGGGCGGGGTGGATGTATGACCAGGGAACGCCTCTATATCTATGACACAACGCTGCGCGACGGGCAGCAGACGCAAGGTGTGCAGTTCTCGACTCCGGAAAAGCACCAGATCGCCCAGACGCTCGACAAGCTGGGCGTGGATTACATCGAAGGCGGTTGGCCGGGGGCGAACCCGACTGACAGCGAATTCTTCGATGAGGTGCCCCAGACGCGGGCGCGCCTGACCGCCTTTGGCATGACCAAACGCGCCGGACGCAGTGCCGAGAACGATGACGTTCTGGCGGCGGTGATGAATGCGGGCACGCGCTCGGTCTGCCTGGTGGGCAAGACCCATGATTTCCATGTCGAGACCGCGCTTGGCATCACTTTGACCGAGAATACCGATAATGTTGCACGGTCGGTCGAGCATATCGTGGGTCAGGATCGCGAGGCGCTGTTTGACGCCGAACATTTCTTTGACGGCTACAAGAGCAATCCGGATTATGCGCTGGAGGTGGTGAAAGCGGCGCACCGCGCGGGCGCGCGGTGGGTTGTGCTTTGCGATACAAATGGCGGTACGCTGCCGCATGATATTCATGAGATTACCAAAGCGGTGATCGAGGCGGGTATTCCCGGTGACCACCTTGGTATTCACACCCACAATGACACCGAAAACGCGGTGGCTGGCAGTCTGGCCGCGATCGACGCGGGCGCGCGGCAGGTTCAGGGGACGCTGAACGGGTTGGGAGAGCGCTGCGGCAACGCCAATCTGACGGCGCTGATCCCGACGCTGCTCTTGAAAGAACCATATGCCAGCCAGTTCGAGACCGGCATTACCCTTGAGGCGCTGCAGGGGCTGACCCAGGCCAGCCGCCAGCTTGATGATATCCTCAACCGTGTGCCGCTGCGGCAGGCGGCCTATGTGGGGGCGTCGGCCTTTGCCCATAAGGCGGGGCTGCATGCCAGTGCCATCCTCAAGGATCCGACGACCTATGAACATATCGATCCCGAATGCGTTGGGAATGCGCGGATCATTCCGATGTCTAATCAGGCCGGTCAGTCGAACCTGCGCCGCCGTCTGGCTGAGGCCGGGCTGGAGGTGGATCGCGACAACCCGGCCTTGCCGCGCATTCTGGAGGCGATCAAGCAGCGCGAGGCCAAGGGTTATACCTATGACAGCGCGCAGGCGTCGTTCGAGCTGTTGGCGCGGGGTGAGCTGGGGGTGTTGCCGGAGTTCTTTGAGGTCAAACGCTACAAGGTCACGGTGGAGCGACGAAAGAACAAGTATAACAAGATGATCTCGCTGTCCGAGGCGGTTGTTGTGGTCAAGGTCGATGGCGAGAAGAAGCTGTCAGTTTCCGAGTCGATGGACGAGGCGGGCAGTGATCGTGGTCCGGTGAACGCGCTGGCCAAGGCGCTTGCCAAGGATCTGGGCCGGTATCAGGATCAAATCGCCGATATGCGGCTGGTGGATTTCAAGGTGCGTATCACACAGGGCGGCACCGAAGCTGTGACCCGCGTTATCATCGACAGTGAGGACGGGCAGGGGCGGCGCTGGTCGACCGTCGGTGTCAGCCCCAACATCGTCGATGCCTCGTTCGAGGCGCTGCTGGATGCGATAAACTGGAAGCTCTTGCGTGGAGACGGCTGACCTCAACGCTTGTGCCGATCTGGTGCGCCGCGCCGATCCCGAGAGGTTCATGGCGACGATGGCCGCGCCGGTGGCGGCACGTCGCGTGCTGTTTCCGATCTATGCCTTTAATGTCGAGGTTGCGCGCGGCCCCTGGGTGACGCAGGAAAGCATGATCGCCGAGATGCGTCTGCAATGGTGGCGCGATGCGCTGGGCGAGATCCGCGAGGGAGGTACTGTGCGTCGCCATGAGGTGGTGACGCCTCTGGCCGGGATACTTGATCATGACAGCGTGGAGTTGCTGGATCAGCTGGTGGCCGCGCGGCGCTGGGATATTTACCGAGACCCGTTCGAAAATGAGGCGCATTTCCGCGACTACCTGGACCGGACCTCGGCCAATCTGATGCTGGCCGCCGCGCGGTCGCTGGGGCCGGTGGACGAGGCCGTGATCCGCGATGCGGGTTTTGCCCTTGGCGTGGCAAACTGGCTGCGCGCCATTCCGGCGTTGGAGCAGGCGGGCCGCGTGCCGCTGCCTGATGGGAGACCTGAGGCCGTCAGGACGCTCGCGTCGGAGGCGCTGGCGCATCTGCGGCGCGCCCGTGCCTCTCGTTGTAGGGTGTCACGCGCGGCGCGCCCGGCCTTGTTGCCGCTTTGGCAGGCGGGGGTGGTCTTGTCCCGCGCGGTGGCAGTTCCGGCCCGTGTTGCCGGGGGTGCACTGGAGCCCGCGCCGATCCGATCCCGCTTGGCGCTTATGTGTCGCGCGGGCAGCGGATTTTGGTGACGCCGTCAAAATGAGTGCGCTGGCGCGCACGCCGGGTATCTCGTCGTCTGCCTTCGGCATCCTCCTCGGACTGGCGCGCGGTGCAGTTGTTGTCATGCCTCTTTCGGCCGCAGGAGCAGCCAGATCAGGGCGCCACCTGCCAGAACGAGAAACGGCGTCATCGCCAGATTGACCGACATCCACCCGGTCTGGGCATCACCGCCAGAGCAATTCATCAGCCCGCCTGAGGAAAGCGAGGCGAGCGTGACACAGCCAAAGACCAGCAGATCGTTCAACCCCTGCATTCGGCCACGTTCATGCGGCGCGTGGGCGGCGGCCAGCATGGTCGTGGCACCGATGAAGCCGAAGTTCCAACCCAGCCCCAAGAGAATAAGTGCGATAAAGAAATTCGACAGATCGACGCCTTGCAGCGCTACCAGCCCGGCAGCGCTGAGGATCACCAGCCCGGCGCCGACGATCTTTTCCACGCCGAAGCGGGCTATCAGGTGGCCGGTGAAGAACGAAGGCGCGAACATCGCCAGCACATGTCCGGTGACAATATCCGCCGCGTTGCCTTCGGTGAAACCGCAGCCGACCACTGCCAGCGGCGTCGAGGTCATCACCAGGTTCATCAAGGCATAGGAGACTGCGGCACAGATCACCGCGACCGCGATACGCGGGGTTTTGAGCAGTTCCAGACGGGTGCGGCCTCGTGGGCTGTCCGGCGCCGGGGCTTTTGGTTTGGGGATATCGAGAAAGAGGAACAGGAGCGATCCGACAATGTTGAGCGCCACGATCGCCAGATAGGTGCCCATGAACGGGATCACCATCGCCTGAGAGGTGACTTTGACAAGTTGCGGGCCGATCACCGCGCTGGCCAGCCCACCTGCCATCACATAAGAGATCGCTTTGGGCCGGAAGTCATCGCTGGCGGTATCGGCAGCGGCAAAGCGGTAGAAGGCCTGCGCCGACATGTAGATGCCACTGATCAAGCTGCCCAGAAGGAAGATGGGAAACGAGGCCAGGTAGAGCCCGTAGGCACCGATTGCGCCGCCCAGGGCGCCAGCTCCGGCGCCGATGAAGAACCCCGCTTTGCGGCCCCATTTCTGCATGATCGAAGAGAGCGGTGTGGCAGCCAGCATCGACCCCAGCACGATCAGCGAGATCGGCAGGGTGGCGAAGCAGATATTGCTGGCGAGGGTTTGCCCGGCCAGCCCGCCGACCACGAACATCATCGCCATTTGCGCGCCCAGAATGGCCTGCGCCGCCACCAGTACAATGACGTTGCGCCGGGCGCGCTGGTCGTCTGCCCTTTCGGCGCGCATGCGACCCGCGAGAGGCGACGGAGATTCGATAGGTGTCGGGGAGGTGCCGGGATTTGTCATGCGCCAAGTGCTAGACCCCGGTTGGCCGGGCTGCAAGCGCTATCGCGGCGCAGCGGGGACCAGATGTGATGGCTTGCAACTCGGCGTCCGAGAGGACAAGAACAGCGCATGAAACTACTCTTGCTTGCAGGCACCGGAGAGGCACGGCAGATTGCCCGCGCGCTGGCAGATCAGCGGGTAAATGCCGTGGTATCGCTTGCCGGTGGATCGCGGGCGCAGATCGGCACGGATTTGCCGGTGCGGATCGGCGGATTTGGCGGCAATGACGGCTTTCGCAGCTATCTATCAGCGCATGGCATCACGGCGGTTCTGGACGCGACCCATCCGTTTGCGGCGGGTATTTCGACCCGGACGGCGGCGATTTGCGCTGAACTGGGCCTCTCTCATTGCCAGGTATTGCGACCTGAATGGCGGCAGCAGGCAGGTGACAGATGGAGCTTTATTGACAGTGAAGAAGAGGCCGTTCGGCATATTCCGTCCGGCGCGACAGTTTTTTTGGCGACGGGCCGCCAGACGCTGGATCGTTTTGCCAATCTGGCGGCGTGTACGTTGATCTGTCGCCAGATTGACCCGCCGGACCGCGAGTTTCCGTTTCCGAACGGGCGGTTTCTGGTCGGTCAGCCGCCATTTTCGGTGCAACAGGAAATGGCATTGTTCACAGATTTAGGCGTCGACTGGCTGGTGGTCAAAAATGCCGGTGGAGCAGCCTCGGCCACGAAGCTGACAGCAGCACGGGAGTTGGGGGTCAATGTCGCCATGATCAATCGTCCGGCACAGCCGCGGGTACGGCGGGTGGAAGTTGTGGAGGAAGCGCTGGCATGGGTGGCGGAGCTATGAATGTTGGCCGGATTATTGTGACCGATCTGTGTGTGACCGAAGGCGCAGAGCATCTGTGTGATCTCTGCCCGCGTCTGGCCCATGCTTACGGGCTGACCGGCAAACTGCCCTTGCGACGGCGACCGGACGGGTTTGCCGAACTGCTGAGCGCGATTGTAAGCCAGCAGGTCAGTGTAGCCTCGGCCAGCGCGATCTGGGGCCGGATGAAGGCCGCGCGGCTGACTGGGCCCCGACTGATTGCCCGGGCCAGCGATGACGATTTGCGGGCGGTGGGGTTGAGCCGTCAGAAGATCCGCTATGCGCGCGAACTGTCCAAAGCCGGGATCAATTTCAAGGCGCTGCGCGAGGTGCCCGACGAGCAAGTTATCGCCACGCTGACCCGTGTGCCGGGGATTGGTGTCTGGACGGCCGAGATCTATGCAATGTTTTCGCTGGGGCGGGCGGATGTCTTTGCGCCCGGTGATCTGGCACTGCAGGAGGCGGCGCGCATCCTTTATGATTTGCACGAAAGGCCAGGCGAGAAAGAGCTACGCCAGATGGCGGAGGCGTGGTCGCCGTGGAGATCGGTTGCCGCCCGGATACTTTGGGCCTACTACCGGGTGGCGAAAAACAGGGAAGGGATCAGATGACGCGCGTATTGAAGTCCGAACGCCGCGAGCCGGTGTCGGGAACGACCCGGTCGGTTGTGGTGTTTCTGCATGGCTATGGCGCCAATGGCGCCGATCTGCTGGGGCTGGCTGACCCGCTGGGTGAACATCTGCCCGATACGCTTTTTGTGGCCCCGGATGCGCCCGAAACTATCCCCGGCATGCCGTCCGGGTTTCAGTGGTTTCCGATCCCCTGGATTGATGGGTCGAGCGAGGAAGAGGCGGAGCGCGGGTTGATGGCGGCGTCTGACGATCTCAATGCCTATCTTGATGCGCTTATGGTGGATGAGGATATGCTGCCCGAGCAGGTGGTGCTGTTTGGCTTCAGCCAGGGCACGATGATGGCGCTGCATGTGGCGCCGCGGCGTGAGGATGCGGTTGCGGGGATCGTTGCCTTTTCCGGACGGTTATTGTCGCCGGATTTGCTGAAGGATGAGGTGGTCAGCCGCCCACCGGTGTTGTTGATCCACGGTGACGCGGATGACGTGGTGCCACCGCAATCGCTGCCTCAGGCCGCAGAGGCCCTGCAGGAGGCAGGCTGGCAGGATGTCTATGCGCATGTGATGAAAGGCACCGCCCACGGGATCGCGCCCGACGGGTTGCAGGTGGCGCTGGCCTTCATGAGCGATAAGCTGGGGCTGTAGATTATTTCTTGGGCGGGGGTTTTCAGAATGAGTGCGCTGGCGCGCACGCAGGATATCTCGTCATCCGCCTTCGGCGTCCTCCTCGGGGCGCTTGTGGCGGGCGTGACATGTCCAACCGGCGTTGGAGTTCGTTGTGATGCTCAATCCCAGAGCCGTGGTTCGGCCATTTCGAGCGAATTACCTGCCGGATCACGGAAATAGATCGAACGCGCGCCACCTGGCCAGTGAAAATCCGCTTCGATGGGGATATCCAAGGCGTTGAGCCTGTCGTGCCAGGCCGATATTTCCGCCGCTTCGCAGGCAAAGCAGAAATGACCATGACCATAGGCTCCATGTCCCGGAACGGGCAGGTCGGGGTTGTCCGATCCGGTTACCGTGGCATGCGGATCGAAGATCAGCAAAACGGTGCCGCCGACGCGATAGAAGATGTGCCGCCCCTCGACATGCACGATCTCTTCCAGGCCCAGGAGCGTGCCGTAGAAATGCCGGGCAGCATCGAGATCATCCACGTAAAGCGCCGCCTCCAGAACGGCAGACGGGGCGGCGGCCGCCGGTAGATTATCTTTGGTCATGGGGCCAGTTTACCCCGTTGGTGCCGGTCAGGTCACCCCTTGCGGATAACTGTCACTCAATCCTCACAATTCCATCTTAGCATGATCTCGATATTTGAGGCTTATCTTGGGCTTGCCAGACTCAAAACACGAGATATAGTGGTCTCAATCTCGGGATGGAGCCTTCAATGGACGGTGATTTCAGAACCGAATTTGTCAGGGAACCGGCGGCGTTGAAACATCATCCGGCGCTGGTACTGAATGCCGACTACCGGCCACTGTCGTATTACCCGCTTTCGCTCTGGACCTGGCAGGATGCGGTCAAGGCCGCCTATCTTGATCGGGTGGATATTGTGGCGGAATATGACCACTATGTGCACAGCCCCAGCACAGTGATCCGAATACCGTCGGTGATCGTCCTGAAAGATTATGTGAAACCTCAAAAGCGCGTGGCCTTCACGCGCTTTAATTTATTTCTGCGCGATGAATTCCAGTGCCAGTATTGTGGTGCAAGGGGCGATCTGACCTTTGACCATGTGGTGCCGCGTGCCGATGGCGGCGTGACCAGCTGGGAAAACGTTGTCGCGGCGTGTAGCCCGTGCAACCTGCGCAAGGGGGCAAAAAGCCTGCGCCGTGCCGGGATGAGCCTGCGTAAACCGCCCCGGGCCCCAGGTGCCGAGCAACTGCGCAATCTGGGCCGCAAGTTCCCACCCAACCTCTTGCATGAAAGCTGGATGGATTTCCTTTATTGGGATGCGGAACTGCAGGCGTGACGCGTGCGCCGTTTAGTTGTGCGCGGCGACGGGCGTGAATGGCCTGCTGAGATAGCGTTCGACCACCTGATAGACCACGACATCATATTTGCCGGGCTCGATCGCAGCGAGATCGGGTTCGCCCGCGCGGTTGTCGATGAAAGTGACCGTGTCAAAGGTGGCTTCGAGATATTTCAGGAAGCGCCCGGCAAAACTATCTCCGATGAAAAGGATCGAGCCAGCTTTTGGACCGATCTTTTCGTCGTCCACGGTCAGGGTCAGGACGGTTTCGGGCGCCCCGTTTTCTTCGCCTAGCAGGCGGTAGAGATCACCCTGGAACGTACTGTCTTTCGTAGGAACGAGCGCGGTGCGGGGGATATCGGGTATGGCCAGCCCGCGTGCGGCGAGGGCGGATCGCAACCGGGTGAACCCCAGGTAGGCGCCCATGTCGGTCCAGTGGCTGTCGGTTTTGAAATACACCTGTTCCGACGACCTGGCGTCGCTTAAGACTTGCGTCAGGTCAATCAGGGGCACCCCGCGTTCCTCGGCTAGTCGCTGGACTTCGCCCAGACGGGTTTCTCCCGCTGCTTGTCGCGGGTAGGCGGTTAGATAGTCGGCATAAATGCTGTGCTTATTGGGGGTGATCATCGCCACGAACTCTGCGCCGGAGGCTTCGGCTGCGTTCTGCACCTGTGTCAGCCCGTCAAGCCAAGTATCAGCCTCGCCGGCGGCGAAGGGAAGCAGGCCCTGATGCAGCGCCAAGGCGCCGTTGAGCGTGTTGAAAAGCCAACCGTCATCCCCCCGCACCGCTTTGAAGGATGCCGAGGAGCGCAGGAAGGTATCAAGGTGGAAGCCAAGCTTGAGATAGGCGCGGCGCAAACCGAAATGGTCGCGCATCCAAGCGTTGGCTAATTCCGGGGCGCCCGTCCAGTTGCTGGCGATGTCCGACAGCATCGGGGCGGGTGACAGGCGCCGGTTCTCGACCGCGCTGTCCGTCGGGCCGCCCTTGGCGAGGTGAAGCACCATTGGCGTGGCTATCAGCACGATGAAGCAAAGTGCCGTGATCAGGTTGCGGAAGGCGTCTATGCGGTAGCCCATGTCCGGTCAGAACCTGAAATAGATGAAAGGGTTATACGAACCGGTCGCCAGATCCGCCGCGCAGAGGATCAGAAGCGCGGCAACCCAGATCGGCTCGAACGCGGTGCGCGGCACTGGATGGCTAAGAGCTGTCGAGCGGGCCGACACCCAGCGGGCTGCCCGGCTTTCGGTGATGAGAGGCCAGATCGCGACCACAAGACCGAGGGGAAACAAAATGGCAAGATCGGCGGAATAGACATCCGCAAAACCGATACCCCCGGATCCCTGACCGGCAAGCGCTGACCAGTAGGTGAGTGCATCGCCCAGATCCTCGGTTCTGAAGGGAACCCAGGCCAGCATGACGACCAACAGCAGGTAGCAATGGCGCAACGGATTGGGCAATCCGGTGATCCATGCGCCCAGGGGGCTACGCTCCAGCACCAGAAAAGCCCCGTGCCAGGCGCCCCAGAAGATAAAGGCCCATTCGGCCCCGTGCCAGAAACCGCAGAGCAGGAACACGATTGTCAGGTTCAGGTAGGTGCGGGTTGGGCCCAGACGATTGCCGCCGAGCGGGATGTAGAGATATTCGCGAAACCAGCGCGAGAGCGACATATGCCAGCGCCGCCAGAATTCGGTCACCGACCGCGCGACATAGGGAAAATTGAAGTTCTCGGGGAAATCAAAGCCCATCATCCGGCCGAGCCCAAGTGCCATGTTCGAATAGCCCGCAAAATCGAAATAGATTTGCAGCGTATAGCACGCCAGCCCCAACCATGCCGCACCAGCACCCAGCTGGGCCAGTTCGGCCCCAAAGGCCGCGTCCGCAGCCGCGCCAAAGGCATTGGCAAGCAGGATTTTCTGCGCCAGCCCACGGGTGAACTGGCGCGCGCCGGAGGCGAAGCGATCCAGGCTGTGGGTACGGCCCCGGATCTGTTCGGCAACGGTGTGGAACCGGACGATCGGTCCCGCAATCAGTTGCGGGAACATCGAGATGAAAAGTGCGGTGTCGAGCCAGCGTTCGGGCGCTTGCGCATCGCGGCGATAAATGTCGACCAGGAAACTGATGGCCTGAAAGGTATAGAAGGAGATGCCAAGCGGTAGGTGCAGATCGAGTGGCGCAACGTCTTCGGTGCCTGTTATGCCCAGTAGGATCTCGGATAGGAAGCCTGCATATTTGAACACGGCCAAAGCCGCCAGATTGACAGCAACCCCGAGGGCGATAAGTCGAATGCCGCCATGCTGGGCCAACGCTCGCGCCAGCACATGGTTCACGGTGATCGACGCCAGAAGCAGCAGGATGAATATCGGTTCACCCCAGGCGTAGAAGATCAGACTGCCCAGCAGAAACACGAGATTTCGAAACGGCAGCATGAAATACAGCGCCAGAAAGCAGGGCAGGAAATAAAACAGAAAAGGAATGGAAGCGAAGGTCACGTGATTAGGCGCCGCATGGAAGCTCTGGGTCGGGAGGTCGCAAGCGCAGTCTTATCCGTGCATATCAAGCCTGACAATCGTCAACTGCGGACGGGCGGGCTGGTTGTCGGGCGACGGGGTATCAAAAAAGCACCGCTGCCGGGGCAGGGTGCTTTTCTGGATTTCAGGCTATCGGGGTCAGGCTTTTTGTGCCGCGCCCGGTGCTTGCTGCTGCGGCTTGGCGCCAGCCTTGGCATTTAGCGGATCGTCCTGACGTTGGACCGATCCTTCGAAATGGGCGCCGGATTCGATAGCGATGGTCTTGTGGATGATGTCGCCTTCGACACGCGCGGTTGACGTCAGGCGGACCTTGAGGCCACGCACGCGACCCACGATGCGACCGTTTATCACCACGTCATCGGCAATGATCTCGCCTCTGACGGTAGCACCTTCACCAACGGTCAGCAGATGCGCACGAATGTCGCCCTCGACCGTGCAGTCGACCTGTACGTCACCGGTGGTCTTGATGTTGCCGGTCATATGCAGATCAGATGACAGCACCGATGCCGGTGGTTTGGCTTTCGGCGTGCTTGGCTTGAAATCGCCGCTTGGGGCGGCGTCGGATTTGTAGGCGTCGGGCTTGCGTTCCGGCGCGGCAGGTTTGCCCGCTTCATCAGGTTTAGCGCCGGGTTCGTTGATTTTGCTCTTAGAAAACATCTCTTGCAGCCTTGATATAGATCATTGGATTGACGGCTTTGCCGCCGACACGGATTTCATAGTGTAGATGCGTGCCGGTGGAACGTCCAGTGTTCCCCATAGCAGCTATCTTCTGCCCGCGCGAGACCCTCTGGCCTTTTTTCACAAACACTTTCGAGTTATGCGCGTAACGTGTCTCGATGCCGAACTCGTGCTGGATTTTGACCATGATGCCGTAACCCGACTGCCAGTCCGCATGAGTCACGACACCATCAGCGGTTGCATAGATCGGAGTGCCGTGCGAGGCGGCGAAATCCGTTCCTTTATGCATCCGTCCCCACCGCATCCCAAATCCCGAGGTGAAGCGGAATGCATTTTTGACCGGAAGGGCGAAAGGCGCCTTTTGAGCCGCGATACGATAGAGGTTCAGATCGTCCATCCGATCAAGCAGTCGGTTGGCGCGCAAGGTATCCTGCGACGGCTCTTCGCCACGGGTTGAAAAAGTCAGCGGGGTCAACGGCCCGCCGCGGCCCGAATAGCCGCGCCGCACCTGCGCCAGCAGCTGGTCGGTGTCCATCCCGGCGGAACGGAACATCTTGTCGAGCGGTTCGACCGAAATTGTCATCGCCTCTTCCAGTTGGCGGAAGATCTGATCGTTCTTGTCCCGCATCAGCTTGATTTCTTCGGCCATCAGATCAGCCTGCACCAGCGCATCCTGTGCATCGGCAATTACCTGATCACGCTCCTGCGCGGTTTCTTCCAAAGCGGTGGTCAGGAACGACAAGGCGCTGTCGTCGGCGCCATCTTCCACCTTGACAGCGGTGGTTTCAGACTGCGCGCTGTCCAGTGTTCCAACAACTTCAGCCAGTTCCTGACGCGCCTCTTCGCGTTCTTTCATCGTGCGGCGCAGGGTGGACTGGATGACATCAATCCCGGTTTCCATTTCCCGGCGGCGGATTTCCGAAGCCAGAAGCTCGGACTGCATCACCGAAATCTGCGCCAGGGCTGAATTGAAACGTTCTTGCGCCGCAAGCGCCTCTTCGGCGCGCTTGTCGCGCTCGGATGACAAGGCATTCAGCCGGGCCTCATATGTTCGCTGATCGCGCTTCGCCTGCTCGCGGAAATTTCCGGATCCGATACTGTCCATCAGCAAAACCGCGGTCGCAATAATTGCCCAGGCAACGATCGCGGACGCACCAAGGAAGGCTATGAGCTGGGATTCTGATCGAAGCCGGATGAACCGTGTATCGGTATCTGACCGCAGGAAAACGCGTCGCTCCGGAAAATGCCGCTCGAGCAGCGCGTGAAATTTAATCGCGATCCTTGTCCGCAAAAACCCGTCCCTTAGATAGTGTCCCAAACCCTTCGACCGCGCACATTATTGGTTGTTTTATTGGCGCGTTGGAAAGTGATTAACCACCGGTTTCCCGTTGGGCAAGATTTTTGACCAGGAGCCTGGGAGAAATGGGCAGATTGTTGCTTTGACGGCAAAAAATCGCCGATTTGCGCGAGGTTGCCCGGGTCGGTTTGCGCAAATTCACCACACCGTTGTCTTGGAATTGCCGAGTTCATCTACGTGTTGCGCCGATTCAGCCCACAGCCTAGCTGGATCAGTTCTTGACGGGGGATGACACGGTCAGCGGCCAGTAGAAATCTGGTGGCAATCCTGCCTCGGCGCGTTTTTCTTCGTTGAAGGGCGGCTTGAGCGGGCCGTGAAAGTAGCGCCTTACCAGATCGTGGAACGCGTCTTTCGGATCGGCATCATGCCGTCCGCAAAGAAAGTGGAACCATTTCGAGCCGTAGGCGACGTGCCCCACTTCTTCGGCGTAGATCACTTTCATCGCGGCTACGGATTTTTCATCTCCGGCGCGCTCAAAGATCTCGATCATGCCCGGTGTCACATCAAGCCCGCGCGCCTCGAGCACCATCGGCACCACGGCAAGCCGGCCCATGAAGTCCTCGGCGGTGTCCTCGGCGGCGCGCCACATTCCCGCATGAGCTGGCAGATCACCGTAGAAGCTGCCATTCGCTTCAAGACAGTCGCATATCAAGTTGAAATGATTGGATTCTTCATCGGCCGCCTTTACCCAGTCATCAAAATAGCCAACCGGCATCGGCACGTTGGCGAAGCGTGCGATGATGTCCCAATGCAGATCGACAGCGTTCAGTTCGATATGCGCCACCGCATGCAAGATCGCGATGCGGCCCTTTTCGCTGCCGGGTCTGCGACGCGGAACATTTCGCGGGTCCAGCAATTCCGGCCTGTCGGGCCGTGCCGGACGATCAGGCGGGATGGCGCGACCGATGGAAATTTCATCACCCGCGGCCCGGGCCGCGAACCAAGCCTTGGCATGGGCGCGCGACAGGGCGGTTTTTGCACGGCCATCAGCGGTGTTCAGCACCTCGACAGCCATCTCGCTGAGACTTTGGGCCGTCATACTGCCTGCGCGGCGTCCAGCACGGCTTCGGCATGGCCGGGTACTTTCACCTTGCGCCAGACTCGTGCGATCTGACCTTCGCCGTCAATCAGGAAGGTCGAGCGTTCAATGCCCATGAATTTCTTGCCGTACATGTTCTTTTCCTTCCAGACGCCGTAGCGTTCGCAGACGTCGCCATCTGCATCCGACAAAAGCGTCACGGTCAAATCATGCTTGTCGCGAAACTTATCATGGCTGGCGATACTGTCCTTGGAGATACCCAGCACCGTCACCCCCGCTTTGGCAAACGTATCCATCATGCCGCTGAAGGCGATCGCCTCTTTGGTGCAGCCCGAGGTGTCATCGCGGGGATAGAAAAACAAAACCACCTTTCCGGGGCGCAGAGAGGACAGTAAGACCTCACCACCGCGATCGCGAGGAAGTGTGAAATCGGGGGCAAGATCTGTGGTATCCGGCATGCTATCTCCTGTAGTGTTGAAAAAGTGAGTTTCATATTAGATCGCGAGCGGCAAGAATAAAGCGATGAGGCAATTAAGACCGGCAATCCGCCGGTCATTCCGGAAAAGATGAGCGCGAAACAAGATCAAGAATCACGCGAAGAGCGCCGAAGGCGTTTCTGGCCCCGGCTGTTGCTGGGGTTGGCGGTGTTGCTGGTTGTAGCGGGCATTGCAGCAATGTCGCTTGTCGGTACGCAGATCACGGCGCCTGTATGGGTAAAACAGAAGATTACCGAGCGGATCAATGACGGTCTTGGCGATCACCAGATCTCGTTCGGGGAAGTTGCTGTGGTGATGCAGGAAGGCTGGAAGCCCCGCCTTTTCCTGCGTGATGTGCGGGTATCCGACGCGCAGGGGGCACCGCTGGTAAATCTTGCCGATGTCGCTGGCACCGTAGCGCTGAAACCGCTGATGCAAGGACAGTTGCAACCCGCGTCGATCCAGTTGAACGGTGCACGGCTGATTCTGCGCCGCGCGGCTGACGGGACTGTCGATCTGGCACTGGGCGACACAGGATCGACACTGGATCAGGCCACAGGATTTGCCGGTCTGGCCGAGGATCTGGAGCTTTTCCTGGCGCGGCCCCAATTTGCGTCGCTTACGCGGATCAGTGCTGAAAACCTGTCGGTGCAGTTTGATGATCAGCGCGCCAAACGGGTATGGGCGGTCGATGGCGGACGGCTCAACCTGTCGCGCAGTGGCGATAGCCTGACCATGCAGGGCGATTTTGCGCTGTTGGGCGGTCGCGATTACGCTACTACCCTGGCACTGAGCTATAGCGGCCACATCGGCAGCCCCGCCGCTGAACTGGGCATCAATTTTCGGGATATGGCGACCGACGATATTGCCGGTCAATCCCCCGCGCTGGCCTGGCTTGGGGCGCTAAAGGCGCCGATTTCGGGCGCGTTACGGGCCTCGGTTGATCCTCAGGGCGCGCTTGGCCCGCTGAATGCGACCCTGAACATAGGCGCGGGTGTGGTGCAGCCAACCGCGGCGACCGACCCGATCGCCTTCACCTCGGCACGCAGTTATTTCACCTACGATCCCGCCAGCCAGACCATGCAGTTCGATGAATTGTCCGTGGTCAGCGATTGGGTCACAGCCCGCGCCGAAGGCCGCGCAACGCTGGTGGGCATCGAAGCTGGCCTGCCGCGCGAAATACTCGGGCAGATGCGGGTCACACAGATCGACGCCAACCCACTGGACCTTTACCCCGAAACGGTTTCGCTGGAAGGGGCAAGTATGGATGTGCGTCTGCAGATCACACCGTTTCTGTTGTCACTGGGCCAGCTCAGCCTGAGCGATCAGGGCAGCACCTTCGTGATTGGCGGGGAGTTCAGGGCCGAACCGGGCGGATGGGGGCTGGCGCTTGATGGTCAGATGGATGCGCTGACGCCCAAGCGCCTGCTTGAGCTTTGGCCGCGATCCCTGGCGGAGGGGACGCGCAGTTGGATTGAGCAGAATGTGACAGAGGCCGATCTGAAGAAAATCCAGGTGGCCCTGCGGGTGCAGCCCGAGCAGAAACCGGAGGTGTTTCTGGGCTTCGATTTCGATGGTCTTGCAACGCGGTTCATGAAAAAAGTGCCCCCGATCAAGGATGCCAGCGGCCATGCGTCGCTCAGGGATAACCGGTTTTCCATCACCACCAACAGCGGCCAGGTAACCGCAGCCGAGGGCGGCAGGATCGACATTTCGGGCACCAGCTTCATAGTGCCGGATGTGCGCGTCAAAAACGGCCCGGCGCGTGTCCGGCTGCATACCTCAAGCACGATTTCCGCAGCACTTTCGCTGTTGGATGAAGAACCGTTTCGCGTGATGCAAAAAGCGAACCAGCCGGTAACGATCGCGGATGGGCGAGCGCGGATTTCCGGCCAGCTTGATTTTCTGCTGAAGAAAAAGCTGAAAACATCGGAAGTAGCGTTTGATGCTACCGCTGTCCTGAACGGCGTACGCAGCGAAACCCTTGTTCCGGGTCGGGTGATCTCGGCGGCGGAACTGATGGTCTCGGCCAATAACGAGGATCTGAAAATTGGTGGCTCGGGGCAGATCAGCGGCGTTCCGTTCACCGGTCAATGGCAATCAGATATCGGTCCAAGTGCGGATGGCACCAGCAGGTTCAGGGGCCAGATCGAATTGTCCGAACGCTTTGTTGATGCGTTTCGGATCGGCCTGCCTCCCGGCGCGATCTCGGGTGGAGGACTTGCGGATATCACAATCGAGCTGGCGCGGGGCGCGCCGGGGCGTTTTTCGCTTTCGTCTGATCTTGCCGGGGTCGGGCTCAGGCTTCAGCAGTTGGGCTGGTCTTTGCCTCAGGCGTCTAGTGGCAATCTGATCGTTGCGGGCGAGCTTGGTGAGCCCCCGTCAATCGAGACGGTCAGCTTAAAGGCCGGGGGCCTTGATGCTCTGGGCACGGTTCGCCTGCATCCAGGCGGAACGCTTGATCGGGCGTCATTTTCGCGGGTCAAGCTGGGCACCTGGCTGAATGCACCGGTCGATCTGGTCGGTCGCGGGGCAGGGGCCGCGCCGGCGGTGCAGGTTCGCGGTGGAAAAATCGACCTTCGCCAGACCACGATCGGTGGAGGCGACGGCGGCACGGCGCAGCGTAATGGCGGCGGCCCGGTGTCTCTGGTTCTGGACAGGCTGCAGATTTCGGACGGGATCGCCCTGACGGATTTCCGCGCTCAACTGAACATGTCACGCGGCATGGACGGCACGTTTACCGGACGGATCAACACTGGGGCGCTTGTTAGTGGCCGTGTGGTTCCGCAAAGTGGACGCCATGCGTTTCGCATTCAGTCGGACAATGCCGGTGCGGTGATGGTCTCGGCCGGGCTCTTGCAGAATGCGCGCGACGGCAAGATGGACCTGGTCCTGACGCCCGCGAAGGAAAAGGGCAGCTATAACGGCCGTCTGGGCATCGACGATTTCCGCATTCGCGACATCCCATCTATGGCGGCGCTGCTCAACGCGGTCAGCGTCATCGGTATACTTGAGCAATTGCAGAGCGACGGTTTGCACTTTAGTCGCGTCGATGCGGAATTTCACCTCTCGCCGGATCGCGTAACGCTGATCGAGGGCAGCGCAGTGGGCGCGTCACTGGGGATATCAATGGACGGCTACTATTATATGGCAAGCAAACAGATGGACATGCAGGGCGTGTTTTCGCCAGTCTATCTGGTGAATGCGATTGGCGAGTTTTTCACTCGCAAGGGCGAAGGCCTGTTCGGATTTACCTACACGATCAAGGGGTCGGCCGAGTCGCCTGCGGTGTCGGTCAATCCGCTGTCGGCGCTGACACCGGGCCTGTTCAGGGAGCTTTTTCGCCGTAATCCCCCCAAAGTGCGTCGCGATCCTGGCGCAGGGCAATTGACCCTGCCCGCATCGGAGGAGGGCCAGAAACCTGCCACGACCGAGCCCCCCCGCCAACAGAACAATACCGCCAGGGACCGCTAGGACCGCACCATGAAGCTTAGTGATTTCGATTTCGATCTGCCCGACGGGTTGATCGCGACGCGTCCGGTAAAACCGCGCAGCGCGGCGCGCATGCTGGTTGCCGAGGGCGGTCACATCGCAGACGCGCATGTGCATGATCTCGGGCGGTGGTTGCGGCCGGGTGACCGGCTGGTGCTGAACGACACCAAGGTGATTCCGGCCAGATTGACGGGCACGCGCAGGCGCAGTGGGCCGCAGGGTGATAGTACCGCGCGGATTGAGGCCACCCTGTTAGATCCTGGAGCAGACGGCAGCTGGACAGCACTCATCAAACCTTTGAAAAAGGTGCGTGAAGGGGAAGAAATCCGGTTCAGCGCTGACCTGTCTGCCATTCTCGTAGCTAAAGCGGATGGGCGGGCGTTGCTCCATTTTAACTTAACGAGTGACGATTTCGATGCGGCGCTGGCGCAGGCTGGTGCTATGCCGCTGCCGCCTTATATTGCCGCCAAACGCCCGGCGGATGCGCAGGACAAGACCGATTACCAGACGGTATTTGCCCGCAATCCGGGCGCGGTCGCTGCGCCGACCGCCTCATTGCATTTCGACGAAGCCCTTCTGCAGGCGTTGACCAGGCAGGGCATCTCTTTCACCCATGTCACGCTGCATGTGGGGGCGGGGACCTTCCTGCCGGTGAAGGTCGAGGATGTGACCACCCACAAGATGCATGCCGAATGGGGTGAGGTAAGCGCGCAGGCCGCCGCAGAAATTGCCGCCACCAAAGCCGCCGGAGGCCGGGTCATCCCGGTCGGCACCACCGCTCTGCGCCTGATCGAAAGCGCCGCACGCGATGGTCAGATTACGCCGTGGCAGGGGGAAACCGATATCTTCATCTACCCCGGTTTTGACTTTAACGTCGCCGACGCCTTGATGACCAATTTCCACCTGCCGCGTTCCACCCTGATGATGCTGGTTTCGGCTTTGATGGGGCAAGACAGGATCCGGCAGATTTACGCCCATGCAGTGGCGCAGGAATATCGGTTTTTCTCCTACGGTGACGCTTCCTTGTTGATCCCCGGATAAAACACTGTCACGGGAGCGAAAAGCGACCTCAGATGAGTCGCTCCGACATATGACAACGCGGTTTCGCAGCGTAGGCTGACGGGAACACACAGGAGTTCCGCGATGATCAAGGTGCTATCGGGTGCTTGGCCCCTGCTTCTGGGCATGATGCTTTTGCAGGTCGGTAACGGGCTTCAGGGCACGCTGCTTGGTGTGCGTGGTGAAATCGAAGGGTTTTCAACTTTCTCGATGTCGCTGGTCATGTCAGGGTATTTTCTAGGCTTCCTGTTCGGATCGAAAATGGCGCCCGAACTCATCCACCGGGTGGGGCATGTCCGGGTCTTCGCGGCACTTGGATCGCTGATTTCCGCAATACTGATCCTCTATCCGGCGCTGACCTCGCCCTGGGCGTGGGTACTTGGCCGGGTTCTGATCGGTTTCTGCTATTCCGGCGTCTACGTGACAGCGGAAAGCTGGCTCAACAACTCCTCGTCGAATGAAACAAGAGGCCAGGCGCTTTCGCTTTACATGATCATGCAGATGGTTGGGATCGTGTCGGCGCAGGGCATCATGGTGCTGGCCGATGCGTCAGGTTACGTGCTTTTTGTCATCGCGTCCGTTTGCGTATCGGTGGCCTTCGCACCGATTCTTTTATCGGTCGCACCAACGCCCGCCTATGACACAACCAAACCCATGAGTCTGCGGGAGATCCTGCGCATTTCACCTCTGGGCTGTGTTGGCATGCTGCTGCTGGGCGGTGTGTTCTCGGCCCAGTTTGGCATGGCGGCGGTTTACGGCGCCGAGGCCGGCTTGAGTGTCGGGCAGATTTCGATCTTTGTGGCCACTTTCTATGTGGCCGCATTGTTCATCCAATATCCGCTCGGGTATCTTTCTGACCGGATGGATCGCCGCGTGCTGATCATGGCGGCAGCTGTGGTCGCCGGGGTCGGGGCGTTTGTCGCGATGATCCTGGGCGCCTATTTCCCGCTCTTGCTGGTGGGCGCCTTCCTGATCGGTGGTACTACGAACCCGCTCTATTCGTTGCTGATCGCCTACACGAACGACTTCCTTGAACCCGACGACATGGCTGCTGCGGCAGGCGGTATGGTCTTTATCAACGGGTTGGGTGCTGTTGCCGGGCCCGTGGTCACCGCATGGGTCATGGGCGCGATTGGCGCACACGGCTTTTTCCTCTTTATCGGGTTGCTGATGTTCACCATGGCCGCTTATGCCGCCTACCGGATGACCCAGCGTGCGGCGCCTTCGGTCGAGGATACGGACAGCTATACCTGGGTTGCACCTTCGGCCTCGCCCATGGCGGTGGCTTTTGCGCAGGAATACGATCTTGAAACCGCCGAAACCGAAGCGGAAGAGGCGAATGAGTAACACTCAACTCAATATGTCGTCCCGTAGCATTTCTTTACTACCGGGTTTTGTAACAATTGAGTTAACGTGAAATTGTAAATCATAGGAAATCAAGGAGAAACCTATGGTCGCGCCCGACGATGTATTGAGTTTTTGGTTAGATGATGTTGGACCGGCGGGCTGGTACGAAAGCGTACCAGAGCTGGACCAGAAGATTCGGGACCGTTTTGAAGAAGCCTGGCATGATGCTCGCGAGGGCAGATTTGGCCTCTGGCTGACATACCCCTCAGGTACGCTTGCCTATCTGATCCTGATGGATCAATTCCCCCGCAACATGTTCCGTGGCAAGGCCGAGGCTTTTGCAACTGACCGACATGCGCTGGCCGCAGCCAAGGCAGCCATTCACCGCAAATGGGACATGCGGATAGACGAGCCAGCGCGGCAGTTCTTTTATCTGCCGCTGATGCATTCCGAGAACCTCTGTGATCAGGATCGCTGTATCCGGTTGATCTGCGAACGGATGCCGAAATATGGACCCAGCAACCTGCTGCATGCCCGCGCCCATCGCGAGGTGATCCGCATGTTCGGCCGATTCCCTTATCGTAACAAGGCACTTGGTCGCGAATGTATCGCCGTTGAAAAGGAATATGTCGCCTCTGGTGGCTATGCCGAAACCCTGCGCGCGCTGCAGGCGGCCGACGCCGCCTGAGCAAGGCTCTGACATTATTAATGCTTTGGATGCGCCGTGGCGAAATGCTGCGCGCGCAAATTGCTGCGTTGCTGCGTCTGCAAAGATAGTTTAATATCAAACTAAATTTAAATTTCGGAGAATCTCATGGCGTCCAAATCCTTTGATATGATCGTGATCGGGGCGGGCCCCGGTGGGTATGTGGCGGCCATTCGCGGCGCCCAGAACGGGCTGAACGTCGCGATTGTCGAACGCGAACACATGGGCGGTATCTGCCTCAACTGGGGTTGTATCCCGACCAAGGCGCTGCTGCGCTCGTCCGAGGTTTTTCACCTGATGCACCGGGCCAAGGAATTCGGCCTCAAGGCGGATGGCGTAAGCTATGATCTTGACGCCGTGGTCAAGCGCTCGCGCGGCGTGGCCAAGCAGCTTAATGGCGGGGTGGGTCATCTGCTGAAAAAGAACAAGGTCACCGCTTTCATGGGCGAGGCCACGCTGCCTGCGAAGGGCATGGTAAGCGTCAAGACGGACAAGGGCACTGAAGAACTGACGGCCAAGAACATCGTGCTGGCCACCGGTGCCCGTGCGCGCGAATTGCCCGGGCTCGAGGCCGACAGCGATCTGGTTTGGACCTATAAGCACGCGCTCTTGCCTCCGAGGATGCCGAAAAAGCTGCTGGTCATCGGATCTGGCGCCATTGGCATCGAGTTTGCCAGTTTCTACAACACGCTCGGTGCCGACACGACGGTGGTCGAGGTGATGGATCGAGTGCTGCCGGTCGAAGATGCCGAGATTTCCGGTCTGGCCAAGAAAGCCTTTACGAAGCAGGGCATGAAGATCATGGAAAAAGCCATGGTCAAGCAGCTCGATCGTGCCAAGGGCAAGGTCACCGCACATATCGAGGTTGGCGGCAAAGTCGAGAAACAGGAATTCGATACGGTGATTTCCGCTGTGGGTATCGTCGGCAATGTCGAGGGGCTGGGGCTTGAAGGGCTGGGCGTCAAGGTTGACCGCACCCATGTTGTCACGGACGAGTTTTGCCGCACCGGTGTTGACGGGCTCTATGCGATTGGCGACATCGCCGGCGCGCCCTGGCTGGCGCACAAGGCCAGCCACGAAGGCGTGATGGTGGCCGATCTGGTCGCCGGAAAACACGCCCATCCGGTCAAACCTGAAAGCATCGCTGGCTGCACCTATTGCCACCCGCAGGTCGCAAGTGTTGGACTGAGCGAGGCCAAGGCAAAAGAAGCGGGCTATGACGTCAAGGTTGGCCGCTTTCCTTTCATCGGCAATGGCAAGGCAATTGCTTTGGGCGAACCCGAGGGGCTGGTAAAAACCGTTTTCGACAAGAAAACCGGTGAGCTTCTGGGCGCGCATATGATTGGGGCCGAGGTGACCGAGCTGATCCAAGGGTACGTTGTGGGTCGACAGTTGGAAACTACCGAAGAAGATCTCATGAACACCGTCTTCCCGCATCCCACGCTGTCTGAAATGATGCATGAAAGCGTGCTTGATGCTTATGGCAAGGTTATCCACATCTAAGCCGGGATCGAAGAATCCGACTTACCGACATCTGATACCCTCCCTGCGTTGCGGGGGGCGGTCTTGTCGAGATTAAATCAGTTCGGAGTTGGCTTGACGCCGCCGTTCGAGTTCATCGTCAGCGCTGAGCCAAGGCCGTATTCCGCCGCGCGCGGCTTTGTATCAATGTCTGCTCATGGCCAGACATTAGTTTGATAACGTACATCTGACATTGGACCATTCAAAAACCCGAACACTGTTTGAGCAGGCTGGTGCGATAAACAGTATGTTAACCAAAACGAAACGCATCCTTTACCAGAATCGGATAGTCTGGATGCGGTTGGTGGGGCCGATTCCTTCTGGAGGCGCCCGATGTATGTTACCAAGCATAGTTGTTCTCTGGTTTTCGTGATCATGATGTCTGCGATGCCGCTTCGTGCTCAGGTGTGGGACGGGGTCTATGTTGGCGTTCACCTGGGCGCTGTCACCGCAGATTTTTCCAATCAACTGGCGGCCACGCCAGGTCCTTCAGGGTCTGACACCAGTGGCGTCGGCGGCTTTCAGTTTGGATATAACTGGCAAAGCGGCAATTCTGTCGTCGGGGCCGAAGCGGATGTGTCGTTGACCGACATCAGCGACCGCTTCACAACCGGTGTATTTGAAGAGGATGTGATGACATCCTTGCGCCTTCGTGTTGGTCGAACCCACGGGGAAACATTGATTTTCGGATCTTTGGGCGTCGCCTGGGTGGAACAGCACAGCACGGTCGCAGGTAGTGGCAGCAGCACCGATTTTGAGCCGGGTCTGATGCTGGGTGCAGGGGCGGAACGGTTCTTGTGGGAAAATATCAGCGGGCGGGTCGAAGCCTACTATGTCGATGCCCCGACCGAGCTGCGTAACATTGGCCCCACACCTACGGCGGACGGCTCCGAGAATGTGATTTTCCGTGCCGGACTCAGCCTGCACTTCTGACTGCGAAGCTATTTCCTGACATTTCCCGTCAGCAGGCGTCCGCTACCGGCAATGATGCGCTCCGATGTCCCGTGGATTGTCTGTGTGTTCATATATTGTTCGCATTTTTGACTTGGAAGAATCCCCCGCCTCAACTATCTGTAGTCCACTGATACGGGGGAGCAGATGGCCGATCTCAAGAAAATCGAGGTACGCGGCGCGCGCGAGCACAATCTTGCATCGATCGACGTGGATATTCCGCGTGACGAACTGGTCGTGATCACCGGACTGTCGGGCTCGGGCAAGTCCAGTCTCGCCTTTGATACGATCTATGCCGAAGGCCAGCGCCGCTATGTGGAATCGCTCTCGGCCTATGCCCGCCAGTTCCTTAACATGATGGAAAAACCCGACGTCGATCATATTAGCGGTCTGAGCCCGGCGATTTCCATCGAGCAGAAAACCACGTCGAAGAACCCGCGCTCGACCGTTGGTACCGTGACCGAGATCTACGACTACATGCGGCTCTTGTTCGCCCGCGTCGGCACGCCCTATTCCCCGGCCACCGGCAAACCGATCGAAGCACAGCAGGTGCAGGATATGGTCGACCGGGTGATGGCGATGGAGGAGGGGCTGCGCGCCTATCTTCTCGCCCCCATCGTGCGCGACCGCAAAGGCGAATACCGCAAGGAATTTCTCGAACTGCGCAAGCAGGGCTTTCAGCGCGTCAAGGTCGATGGCGAATTCCACGATCTGGATGAGCCGCCCACGCTCGACAAGAAATTCCGCCACGATATCGACGTGGTGGTGGACCGGCTGGTGGTGAAATCCGGGCTGGAAACCCGTCTCGCCGACAGTTTCCGCACCGCGCTTGATCTGGCCGACGGCATCGCGGTGATGGAAACCGCCCCGAAAGAGGGCGACCCCGACCGCATCACCTTCAGCGAAAATTTCGCCTGCCCGGTCAGCGGCTTCACCATCCCCGAGATCGAACCGCGCTTGTTTTCCTTCAACGCGCCCTTCGGGGCCTGCCCGGAATGTGACGGCCTCGGCGCGGAGCTTTTCTTCGACGAACGCCTCGTCGTTCCCGACCAGAACCTGAAAATCTACGACGGCGCGCTGGCCCCCTGGCGCAAGGGCAAATCGCCCTATTTCCTGCAAACCATCGAGGCCATCGCCAAACATTACGAATTCGACAAGAACACCAAATGGAAAGACCTCGCGCCGCACATCCAGCAGGTTTTCCTCTATGGTTCCGGCGAGGAGGAAATCCAGTTTCGCTACGATGAAGGTGGCCGCGTTTATCAGGTCTCGCGCGTGTTCGAAGGCGTCATTCCCAACATGGAACGCCGCTACCGCGAAACCGACAGCAACTGGATTCGGGAGGAATTCGAGCGCTATCAGAACAACCGCCCCTGCGGCGCGTGCGGCGGTTTCCGCCTGCGCGAAGAGGCACTTGCCGTCAAGATTGCCGGCCTGCATGTGGGTGAAGTGGTGCAGATGTCGATCCGCGAGGCGTTCGACTGGTGTCAGACCGTCCCCGAACACCTGACCAAGCAAAAGAACGAGATCGCCCACGCCATCCTCAAGGAAATCCGCGAACGCCTTGGGTTCCTGAACAATGTCGGCCTCGAATATCTGACGCTTTCCCGCAATGCCGGAACGCTTTCGGGCGGCGAAAGCCAGCGCATCCGGCTCGCCAGCCAGATCGGTTCCGGCCTCACCGGCGTGCTTTACGTGCTCGATGAACCCTCCATCGGATTGCACCAGCGCGACAATGGCCGCCTGTTGGAAACGCTAAAAAATCTGCGTGATCAGGGCAATACCGTCATTGTGGTCGAACATGATGAAGAGGCGATCAGAACCGCCGATTACGTGTTTGACATTGGCCCCGGCGCCGGCGTGCATGGTGGCCGCGTGGTCAGCCACGGCACACCCGATCACATCGCCGCCGATCCGGCCTCGATTACCGGGCAATACCTGTCCGGCCAGCGCGAGATCGAGTTTTCCAGCGACCGGCGCAAGGGCAACGGTAAAAAACTCAAGGTTGTCAAGGCGACAGGCAACAATCTCAAGGAGGTCACTGCGGAATTTCCGCTGGGAAAATTCGTCTGCGTCACCGGGGTGTCCGGCGGCGGCAAATCGACCCTGACCATCGAAACCCTGTTCAAAACCGCCTCGATGCGCCTCAACGGCGCCCGTCAGACACCCGCGCCCTGCGAGACCATCAAGGGGCTGGAGCATCTCGACAAGGTGATCGACATCGACCAGCGCCCCATCGGCCGCACTCCGCGATCAAACCCGGCCACCTATACCGGTGCTTTCACGCCGATCCGCGACTGGTTCGCCGGTCTGCCCGAATCCAAGGCGCGCGGCTACAAGCCCGGGCGTTTCAGCTTCAACGTCAAGGGCGGGCGCTGCGAGGCCTGTCAGGGCGACGGGCTGATCAAGATCGAGATGCATTTCCTGCCCGACGTCTATGTCACCTGCGAGACCTGCCAGGGCAAGCGCTATAACCGCGAAACGCTTGAGATCACCTTCAAGGGAAAATCCATCGCCGATGTGCTGGACATGACGGTCGAGGACGCGCAGGAGTTTTTCAAGGCGGTGCCCTCGATCCGCGAGAAGATGGATGCGCTCAGCCGCGTCGGGCTGGGCTATATCAAGGTCGGCCAGCAGGCGACCACCCTCTCGGGCGGTGAGGCGCAGCGGGTGAAGCTGTCCAAGGAATTGGCGAAACGCTCCACCGGGCGCACGCTCTATATCCTCGACGAACCCACGACGGGCCTGCATTTCGAGGACGTGAAGAAACTCCTGCAGGTTCTGCATGAGCTTGTTGAAACCGGCAATACGGTGATCGTGATCGAGCATAATCTCGATGTGGTCAAAACCGCGGACTGGATCATCGATATCGGTCCCGAAGGCGGCGATGGCGGTGGGCAAATCGTTGCAACCGGCACACCGGAGGCTGTGTCAGAAGTGCCCGCCAGCCATACGGGCCGTTACCTCAAGGACATGCTGGCGGCGCGCAAGGTCGCGGCCGAATAGAAAAGACGGACGCATCGGCCCGCCTTTCAAGTAACCTGTAAATCACTTTAGTTGCGCTTACCGCGCGACCGGGCCGATCACCATGATCATCTGACGCCCTTCCATCTTGGGCATATGCTCGACCTTACCGATCTCTTTGGTATCTTCGGCCACACGTTCCAGCAACTCGCGCCCCAGTTCCTGATGCGCCATTTCGCGGCCACGGAAACGCAGGGTAATCTTTACCTTGTCGCCGTTTTCCAGGAATTTGGTGACGTTGCGCATTTTGACGTCATAGTCATGCGTGTCGGTGTTGGGCCGGAATTTGATTTCCTTGACCTCAATGACCTTCTGCTTTTTGCGGGCCTCGGATTCACGCTTTTGCTGTTCGTATTTGTACTTGCCGTAATCCATGATCTTGCAGACCGGTGGATTGGCATTTGGGGAAATCTCAACCAGATCAAGCCCGGCTTCTTCAGCCATACCAAGGGCTTGCTCGGGTGACACCACACCGACATTGTCGCCATCTGCGCCGATCAGGCGGATTTCCGTGCTGCGGATATTTTCGTTGACGCGGGGTCCGGTGTCGCGCGTAGGTGGCGCGTTGTGGGGTCTACGAGCTATGGTTTTGATCCTTCAATAGCATTCTGTCTGAGGCTGCAAACTATCCGCGCCCGCCGGGTGATTCAAGCGCCAAAATCGGCTGATCTGAGCCGAAATCGTTCACATTCCCCCTTGTGCCTTTCCATTTCCGACTGCATCTGATGAATCGCAGTTAATGAGGTCCGCAATTTTGCGAAGGGCCTGAAAATAAAGAGGAACCTTGATGAGAAATCTAATTTGGATAGTTATTGCCGCGGCCGTATTGGTCGGTGGCTACATGCTGTTTACCGGTAAATCGGTAGATGAGATCACCGATTCCATGAGTGGCGACACAACCGTGTCGGATGCGGTCGAGAGCACCACCGAAGCAGCCGAAGAAGCGGCGGATGCCGTAGGTGAGGCGGCAGATACTGCTGCAGATACGGCGCAGGAAGCTGTCGATTCGACCGTCGATGCGGTATCCGATGTTGTCGATGGTGCCGCTGATGCGGCCAGCGATGCGGTGGATGGCGCAGCCAATCTGGCCGAAGGCGCGGCAGATACCGCGACTGAAGCTGCCGACGAGGCGATGGACACCGCCGCCGAGGCCGCCGAAACCGCCGCAGACGCGGCGTCTGATGCCGTGGACAGCGTGACCGGAACCGCCGAAGAGGCTGCGGATACTGCAACCGAAGCCGCTGACGCTGCGAGCGACGCCGCTGCCGAGACTGCTGAAGAGGCAACCGATGCCGCCGCTGATACGGCGAACGAAGCAGCCGACGCAACGGCAGATGCCGCAAGTGACGCGACTGATGCCCTGACAGTCGAAAACTTCGATCTCGATAAGGTCAACGAGATGATCCAGAACTCTGATCTTGCCGATCTCACCAAAAGCATGTTGCAGGAGACTGTCGCGGCCGCCAAGGATAGTCCAGACGCACTGGAAACAGCGCTTGCGACCATCCGACAGGCGCTCGGCATGGAATAGCCCCATACGGCTTTAAAAAAAGAAACCCGCGTCGGTTATCCGGCGCGGGTTTTTTAATGGGTCGGGTGTGACCTTCAGTCCAGGAACGCTTTTTCGACCACGTATTCTTTGGGCGCAGAATTGGCGCCTTCGCGCAATCCGTAGCCTTCCAGCATCTCTTTCAATTCCAGATTGAAAGCCAGATTGCCGCAGACCATGGCCCGGTCGTTTTCGGGGCTGAGCGGTGCCACGCCGAGATCGGTAAACGCCTCGCCCGAGCGCATCAGGTCGGTGATCCGGCCCATCTTGGGGCTGGTCTCACGCGTGGTGGTTGGGTAATAGCGCAGTTTTTTCAGGTTTTCTTCGCCGATCAGTTCCTGCAGCAGCTCGTCCTTGCGGATGCTTTCAATCAGCTCGGCGCCATAGGTCAGCTCACCCACTTCACGGCAGGTATGGGTGATGATGACCTCATCGTAATCCTCATAGGTCTGCGGGTCGCGCAGCAGCGAGGCGAAAGGCGCAAAGCCGGTACCTGTGGCAAAGAACCAGATGCGTTTTCCCGGCAGCAGCGCGTCATGCACCAGCGTGCCCACGGGTTTTGGGCGCAGGATGATCTCGTCACCGGGCTGGATGTGCTGCAAACGGCTGGTCAACGGGCCGTCCTGAACCTTGATCGAATAGAACTCCAGCTCTTCATCCCACGAGGGCGAGGCGATGGAATAGGCCCGCAGCAGCGGTTTTTGCTTGCCGGTCTTGGGATCGGGATCGCCCATCAGGCCGATCATCACAAACTCGCCCGAGCGGAAGCGCAGGCTGGCAGGCCGGGTCACCCGGAAGGAAAACAGCCGGTCCGTCCAGTGTTTCACCTGCGTCACGGTCTGCGCGTCGGGCAGGGTGGGGACTTTAACAGCCTTGGCTTCGGTCACGTTGATAATCTCGTTCATTACGCATCGCCGGCTCTTTAACCGGCACCTTTCATTAGTCGTGTAAACAAATCAGGGGAAGGCGGCAATCAGCCGCGCAGGCGGGCCTGATAATTGTGCGCTTGCCAGTCGGCACGCGACAGCCACTGATCTTCGGGCTGCCGGGCGGCCAGCTCGTCGCTGATTTCGACCTCGTCAAACCCGGCGCGCCGGGCCATGGCGTATTGGTCGGCGATCACATGGCCCCGCGCCCGCAGGCGACCCTTATAACCCATCAGCCGCAACTGGCGTGCGATGGTAAAGCCGCGGCCGTCGGCAAAGCTGGGGAAATCCACCCGGATCATCTCGATCTCGGGCAGGCGGCCCAGCAATTCGTTGGGATCGGCACTGGAGGGCAGGTCAACGCCGTGGCCATCGCGCAGATAGTCAAACGCGGTGATGGGGGTGGTCCAGGTATCGGGGCCAAAGCCCTCGTCGTTTACGATAACGGTCATGCGTGTTCTCCTTTTCGGATCATTTTGCCGTTTACAAAGTGGATGCCACATTCGGTTTTGTCAGTGTCGCGCCAGCGACCGGCACGGGGATTTTCGCCGGGCATGACGGGTGAGGTGCAAGGCATGCAGCCGATGGAGGGGTACCCCTTGGCCACCAGCGGGTGACGCGGCAAGTTATTTTCCTCGATATAGGTGCGGACATCCTCGGGCGCCCAATGGGCCAGCGGGTTGACCTTGATCCGGTGCGTGCCCTCCTCAACCTCGAATAGTTCGAGCGCCGTGCGGGTGTTGCCCTGATAACGTTTGCGGCCGGTGATCCAGCCATCAAAACTGTGCAATGCCGCCTGCAGGGGCAGGGTTTTGCGCAGATTGCAGCAGGCGTCAGGATCGCTTTTGTGCAGATCGTTCTTTGGATCCTGCATCCACAGGCTGTTCTGCGACGCGTGCAGAATGCGCAGATCGGTCAGGCCCAGACGCTCGGCCACATCCTGCTGGTAGACCAGCGTTTCGGTGAACAGAAGCTCGGTGTCGATGAAAATCACCGGCGTATCCCGCTTGAGGACCGACACCATGTGCAACAGCACAACAGATTCCGCCCCGAAGCTGGAAACCAGCGCCAGCTTACCAGCATATGGGTCTTTGAGCGCCTGGTGCATCACGGAAGTCGCCGAATGATGGCGATACCGTTCGTTCAGCGCCCTGACCCGTTCGGTCAGGTCATTCTGCGGCATAGGCCTTGTCCTGTTCATAAAGGGCCACCTTGAACGGGTCGAGGCCGACACGGGCATAGGTCTGGGCGAAGGTTTCGTCCGCATCGGCGCGCAGGTCGAGATAGGCGTAAACGATCCGCTCGATTGCGGGCAGGATGTCATCCGCCGAGAACCCGGGGCCGGTGCGATCGCCGACGCGGGCGTTTTCGGTCGCGTCACCGCCGAGGGTAATCTGGTAGTTTTCCACCCCTGCGCGGTCCAGCCCCAGGATGCCGATATGGCCAACATGGTGATGCCCGCAGGCGTTGATGCAGCCCGAGATCTTGATTTTCAGATCGCCGATCTCATGCTCCAGTTTTAACTCGTCGAACCGCGTGGCAATTTCCTGCGCAATCGGGATCGACCGGGCGGTCGCCAACGCACAGTAATCCATGCCGGGACAGGCGATGATATCGCTAATCAGACCGATATTGGCGGTTGCCAGCCCGTGCTTTTTCAGCACCGCGTGGATCACCGGCAGGTCGGATTTATGCACATGCGGCAGGATCACGTTCTGCTCATGACTGATGCGTAGCTGATCGTGCCCATATTTCTGAGCCAGATCAGCCATCACGCGCATCTGTTCGGAACTCGCGTCACCGGGTGTCGCGCCATGCGCCTTGAGGCTGATCTGCACGATCGCATAACCTTCTGCACGATGCTCGGCCAGGTTGGTATCGGCCCAGGACCGGAAGATCGGGTCGTGCTTATAGGCGGTCTCGAACTCGGCTACTGGCGCGTCGCGGAACTCGGGCGCTGCAAAGGCTGCCTTGATCTCTGCAAACAGTTGCTGATCGATACCCGAGAAGCTGGGGCGGATCATCTTGAAAATTCGCTCAACCCGCTCTCGGATCTCATCGATACCGTGCTCGTGCACGGTGATCTTGATGCGCGCCTTGTACTTGTTGTCACGACGGCCCAGCAGGTTCCAGACGCTGACCGTGGCTTCAAGATAAGGCAGCAGGTCTTCTTCGGGCAGGAAGTCGCGCAGCACCTTGCCGATCATCGGGGTACGGCCAAGGCCACCACCGACGATGATGCGATAGCCGATCTCGCCGTCCTGTTCGACGATCTGGATGCCGATATCATGTGCCTTGATCACCGCACGGTCGTTCGGGCTGCCGGTAACCGCGATTTTGAATTTGCGCGGCAGGAACTGGAACTCCGGATGGTCGGTGGACCATTGCCGGATCAGTTCGGCCACGGGGCGCGGATCGGCAATCTCATCGGCAGCGGCGCCAGCGAAATGGTCGGCGGTCACGTTGCGGATGGTATTGCCGCTGGTCTGGATTGCATGCATCTCGACCTCGGCCAGCGCGTCCAGCATATCTGGCACATCGCTCAGCTTGGGCCAATTATACTGGATGTTCTGACGGGTGGTGAAATGGCCATAACCCTTGTCCCACTTGTCAGCGATATCCGCCAGTTTGTGCATCTTGGCGCTGTCGAGCGTGCCATAAGGGATGGCGACACGCAGCATATAAGCATGCAGTTGCAGGTAGAGACCATTCATCAGGCGCAGGGGCTTGAACTCATCCTCGGTCAGCGCACCAGAGATACGGCGTTCCACCTGGGCGCGGAACTGCCTGTTGCGCTCTGCCACGAAGGCCGTATCGAATTCGTTGTAGTTATACATTGTTCAGCTCCGCTTTTTTGCCGTGGTTGTAGTTCGAGGGGCCGGTGCGGCGAAAATCCTCGCGGAAATGGGTGGGTTCGGGGCCGTTTTCGCTTAGTGCGACATCGGCCAGATATGCACCAACGACCAGTTCGGGCTGACCTTCGGCCTGCAGCAGGCGCAGCCCGGCATGGTCTTCCTCGGTCATTACCTCGGCCTCGCTCAGCCGGCGGGTCCAGGTGTCATCAGTGGTCAGGTAAACCACATCGCCTTCGATCAGGGCGTTGGCGGTCACGACTTTGGGGGTGAATTCACGGGGCATGTCAGGCAAGCTCCTGTTGCGAAAAATCAATGAGGGTGGTCCGGACTGCGCGCGGAGCGAGCCCGTAAAACATGAGTGCGGGGCCGTCAAAACCGGCGGCTCCCAGGTCGACGGGCAGGGCATCCAGCGTTGTCGCCAGAATGCGCTGATCTGGGCGGCTGGCATTTTCAACCACCGTCACCGGCGTCGCGCGGTCAGCGCCGTGCATGATCAGGCGGCCCTGAATGAAACGGGCGGATTTCTTGCCCATATAGATCGCCGCAACCTCACCGGGACGCGCCAGCGCGACCCAGTCATGATCAGCGAAGCCTTTCATGTCGTGACCGGTCAGCAGCCGGACTGAGGCGTTGCGTCCGCGTTTTGTCAGGCTCTGGCCGATGGCCGCGACACTGGCTGATGCGGCGGTGATGCCGGGAATAACGCTCCAGCTGATATCAGCGGCTTTGACGGCCTCGATCTCTTCATCAAGGCGGCCAAAGACAGTTGGATCGCCACCTTTGAGACGAACGACGCGCGCGCCCGCAATCGCATGTTCGACGATCAGCGCATTGATATCGTCCTGATGTGCCGACGGACCGAAGCCTTTCTTGCCAACATTGATCAACACGGCTTGGGCACCGGTCAGTTCAAGAACTTCGTCGCTGACCAGACGGTCATGGATCACGATATCCGATGCCGCCAGCGCGTTTGCGGCTTTGAGCGTCAGCAGTTCCGGGTCGCCGGGACCCGCGCCAACAAACGTAACAGAACCCACGCCGTAGGACGGAGGTGGCGTATCTGCGTTCGTTTTGTTTCCGGGCCGTTTCATCAGGATATTTCCAGAAGCGATTGACTAGTCCTTATATAGGAAATATTCCCGGTATTGCGCCAGATGGAGCGCTGAATAAGGACGTATGTTCTTTGAGCTTCGCCTGTGTTAAGCTTTGTTCCGAAAATGAGGAAAATGCAGAATGTCGATCCGTATAGATGATCTAGACCGAAAAATCCTTGTGCAGTTGCAGCAGGATGCCGGTCGGTCGTTGGATGATATTGCCAAGCTGGTGGGGAGTTCAAAGACACCTGTCTGGAATCGGATTCGCAAAATGCGCGAGGCCGGCGTGATCAAGCAGCAGACTTTGTTGCTGGACGCAGACGCCCTTGGGTTCGAGGCCTGTTTTTTCGTGCTGATCCGCACATCGGAACATGATGCGGGCTGGCAGAAAACCTTTTTAAAGGCGCTGCGTGATCGACCGGAAGTGCAGGAAGCGCACCGGTTGGCGGGGGATATCGACTATATCCTCAAGGTGCGCGTGGCCAATGCACGCGCCTACGATGCTTTCTATCAGGCGCTGATTTCCGAGGTTAAGGTGCACAACGTGACGGCGCTTTTGTCGATGGAAGAAATCAAATCGACGACAATGCTACCGCTCTGAAGGGTCGCAGCGATCGACGCGACCTTTGGGAGACGCCTGCGAACCGACACCCGTACCTTAGAGTAAAATTCTCGACCTGGATTAATCGCGCTGCTAGCGTGGCGCGAACAAAAATCGCTTGTCCGGTCAATGGCACAAGCATCCTGGATTGAGTAAGAGCATGAATAATTCCGCAACATCCGAAACCATGCCGAAAGGTTTGATGGCCGCCGCACGATGGGCTGCCGAACGGACACCTGAGAACCGCAACCGTGCTGTCGATTTCTATCGCGCCGTTGCGATCATGTTCGTCGTGCTGGGCCACTGGTTGCTGGTGGCCGCAGTGATGCGCAATGGCAAAGTTGACTTGGCAATCCTTCTGGCCGAACAGCGCTGGACGCAATATGCCACCTGGCTCTTTCAGGTGATGCCGGTGTTCTTCTTCGTCGGTGGGTTTTCCAACAGTCTCTCGTGGGCGTCCGCGCAACGCGATGCGGAAAAAACACGGGTCTGGGCCGCGACGCGCCTGACGCGCCTGTTGAAGCCGACGGTGCCACTGGTGCTGGTTTGGGCAGTTCTTGCATTCATTGCGCACAAAATTGGCGTTTCGCCCGATCTGATCGCGGCGGCGTCGCAGGCGGCGCTGGTGCCGATCTGGTTCCTTGCGGTCTACATCATGATAACGATGGTTGTACCAGTAACCGCTGCTCTTTGGGATCGTATTGGCATTGTGTCAGTGGTCTTGCTGGCCTTGGGTGCGATCGCGGTCGACACGATTGCCTTCCGTTATGATCAGCAATGGCTGCGCTGGTCAAATTACGGGTTTGTCTGGCTTGCGGTACATCAGTTCGGATATTGGTGGCGCGTAACGGCGCGGCCAAAGACCTGGGCACTGGCGCTGATCGCACTGGGTGTTGTGTGGCTTTACGTGTTGATCGCGCAGCTGGGCTTTCCGGTCGGGATGGTCAGCGTTCCGGGCGAAGAGATATCAAATACGCGGCCGCCAACCACCGCGATGCTGGCGATTGGCTCAACGCAGATCGGTTTGATTATTCTGCTGACAGAGCCGGTGTCGAAATGGCTGAAAAACACGCGGCCTTGGGCGTGGGTTATCATGCTGAATCAAATGATTATGTCGGTCTATTTGTGGCACATCACTGCAATGATCGGCGTGATCGGTGTTGCCGTCTGGGCTGGTGGCGTTGGTCTTGAACTGGCGCCGGGAAGTGGGCTCTGGTGGGCTTTGCGGCCGATCTGGGTGGGGTTATATGTGTTGCTGCTAATCCCGCTGGTTTTGATTTTCCTGCGGTTCGAGGCGGGAAGCCGCGCGGTAAGCGAGAAATTGCCCGGACCCTTGCAAGCCCTTTTGGGTGCGCTGGTCACCTGTGCCGGTCTGGTGATGATGGCGCTGAGCGGTATTGGCGCGGACAATCCGCTGGGTGTGAACTGGATTGCGGTCGGGCTAGTTGTCGCGGGCGTCGGTCTAGCGACGCGGAGGATCTGGTAACACCGTCGTGGCGCAGGTTCGACGCGCGCTGCCGCGGTGTCTTTGCAAAAAAACGTTAGGCGCTTTCTTCCAGCGCATTGATGATCGGTGAGAAATCGCTCTGCTTTAGGCTCGCACCGCCCACAAGTGCGCCGTCGACATTGTCCGTGGCAAAGATCTCGGCAGCGTTTCCGGGTTTGACCGAACCGCCATAGAGCAGGGGGATGCCATCGCCGATCTCGGGGCCGAAACGGGCGATCAGGCTTTGCCGGATGAAGTCATGCACCTCATCGATCTGCTCGACCGTGGGTGTCAGGCCGGTGCCGATGGCCCAGATCGGTTCATAAGCGATCACCGTGTTCCCGGCGTTGGTAGCATCGGGGATCGAACTGGCCAGTTGGCCGGCGATGATATCAAGCGTGTTGGCGGCCTCGCGTTCTGCCAGGCTTTCACCCATGCAGATCACCGCGATCAGATTTGCCGCATGGGCAGCGCGCGCTTTTGCGCGGACGAGATCACTGGACTCTTCATGGTTTTCACGCCGTTCCGAATGACCAAGGATCACATGGCTGGCCCCGGCATCGGCCAGCATCGCAGCCGAGATGTCGCCGGTATGGGCACCTGAAACTTCCGCATGGCAATCTTGCCCGCCAATGCTGATCGCCGAGCCTTCCGCCAGTATCGCCGCTTCGCGCAGCAGGGTGGCAGGCGGACATATGAGGATATTGACGGATGGATCGGCATGTGCCGAAATCACCGCCTGTAGTTCCAAGAGCGCGGCGCGCGTGCCGTTCATCTTCCAGTTTCCGGCGGCGAGCTTGCGTCTCATCTATATGAACCTTCGGTAAGAACTATTGAGCGTTTTTTCGCGAAGCGATGCCTTAAGTCAAGTCAGAGTTGCAATCACTGCCCTGTGGGATAGAAGGCCAATTATTGGAAAATGGAGGTTTGTCATGATCCCCGAAATTGACCTGGTCCTGCTTCAGGAGAAACAAGAGAGTGAAATTGATAAATTGCGGCAAGGTATTGAAGATGTTGGATTTATAACCTTAAGGAATACATCCATTTCGCGGCGGGAGGTTGAAGATGTGCTTGCAGCATATCGCTGCTTTTTTCGCTTGCCGGACGCGTTGAAAGAGCATGTCGACATGGCCCTTTCAGGGTCAAATCGCGGGTGGGGGGCGTCCGGGTCCGAACAGGTCGATCCTGCCGCAAATCCGGATTACAAGCAGGTGTTTGACTGTGGTTTCGAGTTGCCCGACGATGATCCGCTTAGGCGGTCGGGGCTGGGCGTCTACGCGCCCAATCTGTGGCCCGAAAACATGCCCGGATTTCGGGAAGAGATTGTCAAATACTATGGCAAGGCGATGGATGTCTCAAAGCAGATCCTGCGCGAAATCGCAGCCCAGATCGGGCAGAACAGCAGTTACTTTGATGATAAATTCGATCGCCCGATGGCTTTGTTGCGCGGGAATTATTATCCGCAGCGCCCTGAATGGGCCGGGGACAAGGATTTCGGCATCGCCACACATACGGATTATGGATGTCTGACCTTGCTCGCGACGGACGGCACGCCGGGGCTGGAGGTGCGCAGGCGTGGCGGCGGTTGGATTCCCGTCTCGGCAGAACCGGGCGTGTTCATCGTGAACTTTGGCGAGATGCTGCAGATGTGGACCGGCGGCAAGGTGCGGGCAACGCCGCATCGGGTGAAAGGCACGGATCAGGAGCGCGTGTCGATCCCGATGTTCTTTAATCCCAATTACGACACCAACGTGGCGGCTGAAGGGTCAGGTGAAAACGTGCTGGCCGGAGAGCATTTAAGCAAGCGTTACGATGAAACCTATATCCACCTGAAAACGCTGGAACCTCAATAGGCTGCCATCAGGCTACATACCCTCGAACTTGATGGATTCGCCGCAGCCGCAAGCCTCGGTGACGTTTGGGTTGTTGAACTTGAAGCCAGATTCGAGCAGCGAAACCTCGTAATCGATCTGGGTGCCAAAGAGAAACATCTGAGCCATCGGCGCGATCATGATCCGGGCACCGTCCTGTTCGACCACCTCATCATGGGGGTCAACCTGGGCCACATACTCCATGGTGTATTCCATCCCCGCGCAACCGCCCTTTTTCACGCCGATACGCAGCCCCTGATGGTGGTCTTTTGCCATCAGTTTCGCGATTTGCGCGGCGGCGGCGTCGGTCATTGTGACGGCCTGTTTTCCGGGGGTGCCAAACATTAGCTTCGCCTTACATTCCTTTGAATAACTACATGAAACCCAGCTCAAGCCGGGCCTCATCGCTCATCATGTCCATGCCCCAGGGCGGCTCCCATGTCAGCTCCACATCGACCTGTTTCACACCGGCCAAGGGCTCGACTGCTTCGGCGACCCAGCCCGGCATCTCACCCGCGACCGGACAGCCAGGCGCAGTCAGGGTCATGATGATTCTGACGACATTTTCACCATCAATTTCAATGGTATAGATCAGGCCAAGATCGTAGATGTTAACCGGTATCTCGGGGTCGTAGACCGAGCGACATGCCTCGACAACCTGATCATAAAGTGGGTGATCAGTGCTTGAGGGCGCAATCAGGGGCGCGCCTTCGAGAGGTTCTGGGCTGTGGGTCATCCGAAAATCCTGTGGTTATCCTGAGCAAACATATAGGGATTATCCTGCACCGCGTCCAGAGGTTGCGACCCGCGACAAAATGTGCGCGCCCAAGAACGTGGCTTTGCGCTTGACATATAATCTGGATATCGAGATATACCGATATATGAACCTGGAGCAATCTATATCGTCCTTGAACAACCCTGTGCGGCGCAGGATTCTGGAATGGCTCAAAGACCGCTCCAACTTTCCGCCCGCACTGCCCGAGCATGCTGATCTGGACGGGGTCTGCGTCGGTTATATTCAGGAGAAGGCGAAACTATCTCAATCCACGATCTCAACCTATATGGGGCTTCTCAGGGAGGCGGGGTTCGTGGTGGCTGAACGGCACGGGCAATGGACATTCTATCGCCGTGATGAGGAAAACATCCGCGCGTTTCTGGATGCGGTCGAAAGCGAGCTGTTGAAACCATAGGTCAAGGCAAATACAGGCCGGGCAGCGTTGGCTTGCCTCGATATACCGAAATATCGAAATATTACGATGGAGGCTATCTGTGACAAATCAAACGCAAGGTTCAAATGATGTGCTCGCCCGCCCGTTGGAACTGCCCTGTGGCGTGAGCCTCAAGAACAGATTGATTAAATCGCCCATGTCGGATTCGCTCGGTGATGGTCAGGGAAACCCCACCGAGTCGCAGATCAGGCTCTATGAAAGATGGGCAGAAGGCGGCGTGGCGCTATCGCTGATTGGAGAGGTGCAGGGCGATCATCGCTATCCCGAGAAACCCGGCAATTTGGTGCTCGGGCCGGGTGCGAATTGGCCAGCGATGCAGGCATTGGCACGCCGGGGATCAGCAAATGGCACACATGTATGGCCGCAGCTTGGTCATGCCGGCGCTTTATCTCATGCGCCGATCAGTGACCCCAGAGGGCCGTCGGCACTGGATGTCGAAGGGCTGAAATGCGACGGCATGTCAGTTGATGAAATTCTCGAGCTGCCCGGCATCTACGCGAGAACCGCGAAGCTTGCCAAGGATGCAGGGTTCGGGGGTGTTCAGATCCATGCAGGCCACGGGTTTTTGTTCAGTCAGTTTCTTTCACCACTCTTTAATCGTCGAACCGATGCCTACGGCGCTACAATCGACGGGCGGTTCCGCATCATTCGCGAGGTTATCGACGCCGTAAGGCAGGCGGTTGGCCCGGCATTCCCGATCGGCATCAGGATCAACGCGACAGACAAGCTTGAAGGCGGCCTGACCGAAGAAGATGCGCTGTCGGTGATACGCCTTTTGGACCAGACATTAGTTGATCTGATTGACATAAGTGGCGGCACGTATTTTCCGGGCGCCGCCGCCAGCTCGGACGGTATAGCGACATCGGTGCCGTATTTCATTGAACTTGCAAGACGCGCCAAAGAGGTGACAGGCATCCCGGTCGTTGCAACCGGTGGATATGAGACCAGGGATCAGGCCCGGGATGCGGTCGAAAACGGCTTTGTCGATGCGGCTAGTCTGGCCCGGGCGATGGTGCTTGAGCCAGGTCTTGCGAATAGCTGGCTGACTGGAGACGGTGGTGATCCCGATTTTCCTGTATTCGATGCGCCGCCACGCGGAGGCGTGACGGCATGGTATTCAATGCGACTGACAGCGCTTGGAGAAGACGATGAGGCGCAGTTTGATCTGACCCCCGCGCAGGCTGTCGACGCCTATGAGGCACGGGACGCACAACGCTGCATCACATGGCAAGAGCGGTTCGGCTGAGGCAGGTTGTCAGGCTTTCGCGCTTGCTTTGCGCCGGCGGATCGGGGTGGGGCGCACACGCGCCTCGATCATTTCGTAGAGGTTGCCAACGATGTTCTTGCCGGTCGAGTTTTCGATCCCCTCGAACCCCGGTGACGAATTAACCTCGAGCACTTTCGGCCCTGCCTCGGAACGCAGGAGGTCAACGCCGGCCTTGTTCAGGTCAAAAACCCTCGCCGCGCGGATCGCGGTTTCGCGTTCCACTTTGGATATCTTGACCGATTTGGCGGAGCCGCCGCGATGCAGGTTAGATCGGAAATCACCTTCAGCCCCGGTGCGTTTCATCGCGGCCACGACCTTGCCGCCAATTACGAGGCAGCGGATGTCCTCTCCGGCGGCTTCCTTGACAAAATCCTGCACCAGAAAATTGGCCTTGAGCCCGCGGAAAGCGTCAATGACCGACTCGGCCGCTTTTCTGGTTTCCGCCAGCACCACGCCCTTGCCTTGTGTCGATTCCAGCAGCTTGACGATCAGCGGCGCGGTGCCAACAAGACCAATAATATTGCCGGTATCGCGAGGCGAGGCGGCAAAGGCGGTGTTGGGCATGCCGATCTTGGCGCGCGCCATCAGCTGATGGGCATAAAGCTTGTCGCGGCTGGCGGTGATGCCCGCGCTGCCGTTGACGCAATAGGTGCCGATGGTTTCAAACTGGCGGATGATCGCGGCGCCATAGGGGGTGATTGATGCGCCGATGCGCGGGATCACAGCGTCAAACCGGGGCAGGCGCTTGCCGTCATAATGCACTTCGGGCGCCATCGCGTTGATCGCCATGTAGCAACGGGTGGTATTGATGACCTCGACCGTGTGGCCGCGTTTTTCGCCCTCTTCCACCAGTCGGCGGGTGGAATAATTATCCTCGCGCGACAGCACGGCAATGCGCAGCGAGCGTTTCGGAGCGGACTGCCGCATCTTGGCGGTGTGGTAGACGTCGTAGCTGAGTTCCGGTTGCTGAAACCGCTCGGTTGCCACAATCGAAATGTTATCCTTGAGTGCGGTACGACCCAGCAGCATCCGGCTGGTCATGTTGGCCCTGTTTGTCAGGGTAATTTCGATGGGCCAGTGCTGGCCGCTGACCTCGAGCGACGAGGAGATCACGTAGCGCAGCTCCTTGTCGCCGTTCGATGAGGTGACCTCGCGCCGGTCAACGATTTCGGCCGAGCAAGGGATGACCAGATCGTCACGCCCGGGGATCGGATGCACCGTGAACCGCACCTTGGGCTTGGCACTGGAGCCGAAGGTTTCGATGTCGAACGCATGCAGGGCCGAGGTGCGCGCGCCGGTATCAACCTTGGCTCTGAGTGCGGGCACGCCCAGATCAGGCAGGCTGATCCACTCCTCCCAGCCGAATTGCAATGTGGGCTGGGGGGTGTCGTCGGTCATGGGGGGTCCTCTCGTGAATGCACGCGGCCGCGTGTATCCGGCATCATCGCGATTGCGGCGCGTGGGTTCAAGAGGGATCGGTCAGTCGTTGATGTCTTGATCGAACCGACGAGCAGCACCGTCTTCGCGGCGGAAGAGGGTGCGCAGGGCGCCCCAGGCCACCAGAGACAGAACGGCGAAGATTGCCATGAGCGCGGGCAGGCCGGGGCTGAACGGGGTGAGCAGCATCAACCCCACCAGAACGGCCCCGATACAAAAGCCAAGGAACATGAAGCCCGGCGCCAGCACCTCGAGAATGGCTAGGATAAGCGCGGCGGCCAGCCAGACCCACCAGAGCGACCACAGAGCCATATCAACCATTATGTTTTCCCTTTCAGCATGTTGAAGGCGTTGCCAAAGGCTTCAAGCGCGTTGGCGGGCACCACGATGGTCGATGAGGACGGGCTGTTGCCCATGGCATTGAGGGCCTCAACCTGTTTCAGCGCCACCTGATACTGCGCCGCCTCTAGCCCGTTTTCTGCGATGGCCGCGGCAACGACGCTCGTCGCATAGGCCTCGGCATCGGCCTGGACACGGCGCGCCTTGGCGGATTGTTCGGCGGCGTAAAGCTCGGCATCGGCGTTCAGCTCGACCGATCGTTTCTGGCCTTCGGCCTCGGTCACCTGCGCGCGGCGGGCACGTTCCGCGTTAAGCTGTTGCAGCATGGCATCCCGCGTCGCCTGATCGAGGTTCACATCGAGGATTTCCGCCCGCGTAACCTCGATACCCCAGTTGTCGACCGCATCTTCGACCAGCTCCTTGATGGTGGCGATCAATTCATTCCGGTTCGACTGCACCTCGTCGAGGTCCATCTTACCGATCTCTGCCCGGACGATTCCGGCCACGGTGGTGGCAATGGCGGCATCGACATCGCGGATCCGGTAGACCGTCTTTTCCGGCTCGGTGATACGGTAGAAGACCGAGGTTTCGACCTGCACCAGTACGTTATCCTTGGTGATCGCGTCCTGACTGGCAGTGGGCAGTTGCCGTTCCAGAATGGAAATCCGGTGGGCGACCTTGTCCAGAAACGGCACGATCATGTTGATGCCGGGTTTCAGAACCGCGTGCAGGCGACCAAAGCGTTCAACGACGAATTGCTCGGATTGCGGCACGATCTTGACGGCCCGCAGGATGACGATGATCAGCAATACGGCCAGTAGCACATAAAGCAGGTTCGATGAGAGCAGGCTCAGGATTTGGTCTTCGGTCATTCAGTTCCCTCGTGATAATTCCGTTTTGGTATACTACGGTATACATATGGGGATCGAGCATCTGTTTTACAAGATATGGTAACTGGGATTAAGGAAGGGAAAAAGCGAATAAGGCCTTTGGGTATGGTGAAAAAATTTCAGTTTGAGCTTCTGGCAACAGATGGAGCGGCGCGACACGGGCTGATATCAACCCCGCGCGGCGACATCCGCACGCCGGCCTTCATGCCGGTGGGCACGGCGGCGACGGTCAAGGCGATGATGCCGGAATCGGTGCGTGACACCGGGGCGGATATTCTGCTGGGTAATACCTATCACCTGATGTTGCGCCCCGGGGCCGAGCGGATTGACCGTCTGGGCGGGTTGCACCGGTTCATGAACTGGGCGCGGCCGATCCTGACCGATAGTGGTGGGTTTCAGGTGATGAGCCTTGCCGGGCTGAGGAAGCTGACCGAGGCTGGCGTGACCTTCAAATCGCATATCGACGGGTCGAAACACGAGTTGACGCCGGAACGCTCAATGGAAATCCAGCGGCTGTTGGGCAGCAATATCGTGATGTGTTTCGACGAGTGTCCCGCTTTGCCTGCCAGCGACGAGGCTGTTGCGGAAAGCATGCGGCTGAGCATGCGATGGGCGGCCCGGTCGAAAGAAGCGTTTGGCGACAGGCCGGGGCACGCACTTTTTGGCATCATGCAGGGAGGCGTCACGCCCGAGCTGCGCGAGGAAAGCGCGGCAGCGCTGCGTGACATCGGGTTTGACGGTTATGCCATCGGCGGGCTGGCCGTGGGCGAGGGGCAGGAGGCGATGTTCGGCGTGCTGGATTATGCCTGCGGTTTTCTGCCCGAAGATCGCCCGCGCTACCTGATGGGCGTGGGCAAGCCCGATGATATTGTCGGCGCGGTGAAGCGCGGCGTGGATATGATGGATTGCGTTTTGCCATCACGCTCGGGCCGCACCGGGCAGGTTTTTACCCGGCGCGGCGTGGTCAATATCAAGAATGCGCGCCATTCGGAGGATCCGCGGCCATTGGACGAGCAGTGCCGCTGTCCTGCTTGCCGCAACTATTCGCGCGCCTATCTGCACCATGTGTTTCGTGCGCAGGAGATGATCAGCGGTATGCTGCTGACCTGGCATAATCTGCAGTATTATCAGGATCTGATGGCGGGGATGCGCGACGCGATCGCGGAGAAGCAGTTTGCCGCGTGGGAGGCCGCGTTCCACCAGACCCGTGTCGAGGGTGACATCGAGCCGATTTGACGTGTTTTTGGCGACAATAATGGACAGGCTTGCCGGAGCGGTTGATGGACAGGCTGGCGGTACGCCGCTCCCGCTAGTGCGGATCGCCCCGCCCGCCATCCCGTCCGGCGTATTAACTGCGCGGCGTCATCAGGCTTTAAAGAGTATGGGCGTGTTTCCTGCCCGGGCGGGTGCGCGGGCGGCTCCGAACGTGAGGTTGGGGCCATTGATCATGTGGTTTCGATACTGGTCAGGATGGAAACAAACTGTTTTCACCTAATTGCTTCGTATTTTGGCCAAACTCGTGAGAGAATAGTCTTCTTCGTGCCGCGTTCTTGACTCTGAGGTCAGGAAATCCGGTATAGGAGACGTTTGGGTGCGTGTTTAAGTTTGTGTGAGTGATCTGGAGTTGGATATGTTGAAGTTTACTGTTTTCGCCGCTGGTTGGTTTTCCGTCGCGACATTGGCCGCAACCACGCTGGCCTGAGTTCAGGCGACGGGCGCTGGCCGCGTTATCATCCCTTTTTCCGACCGAAGAATGAACGCTTGTTTTTGCTGCGACCGTCGAAGGACCAGCCATTGGCTTCGAAAAACGCGCGCACCTCGGGTGTGAGCATGCCGCGACCGGCAGCCTGCTGCGGAAGGCCGAACCCACTGCCATAGTTGATTTCAACAATCACGGGCCCGTCATTGGTAATGGCGATATCCGTGGACTGGTAGCGGATTGGGGTGAAGAGGCGCGCGGCCCGTGCATTCATGTCGCATAGTTCATCCCAATAGGGCAGCACCAGGCCCTTGAGGCCCGGAACCGACGGGTGATCGTCGAGATATTCGATCTCATGTAGATTGCGCTGCGCCACCGTGGTGAGGCGGCCTGTCGGAACGTCAATGGCGCAGGCGATGTTATCGTCGCGCCAGAAAGCGTCGGCAATATTGTTGCCCTGGGACAAGGCCATTGCGGCGACCGGCACGGTCACGTTTGCGTCGTCGACAAGATTTACCATGCGAACGGTGGCGAGCGCCGTGGCAAAAGGCGCAATCTTATCGTGGTTAAACAACCGGCGCTGCAAGAGGTATTTGTTGTCGCCCACCACATTTTCCAGGAAATCATCGTAGCTCATTTTGTTGTGGCCGAAGCATTGCAACCCGTCCTCGTCCGCAGCGTCGATCCGCAGCGCGCCGAAACCGATCATTCCGTCTATGATCTTGCCGAAAATTCCGTTTTCTGCATGTTCGACGCAAAACGCCCTGAGGTGATCCGCGCTCGAGATTTGCTTTAATTGCGGATATAGACGCTGTGTGCGGTCAATCACTGCAAGGCTAGCGGGAACGGCGACGCCGCCGGCCTTGAGAATAGTGTCGGCAATGACCTTGTCCTCGGTGCTGGCCTGCCAGCTTGGATCATTGCAGGCGTGGGTGATCGGCCAGTGCACGTTATTGCCGATGAAGGTCAACCGCTCTTCTTCCGTGTATCGGTCGGTATAAAAAAGCCCGTGCAAAAGGTATTCCGTCATGTTGATCTTGGTGCTCTGGCGCGACAGGCGCATGAAATCGCGCTGGATCGAAAGCACGGAACGGCCTGATTTCCGGGCGGCGAAAACCAGTTGCTCCTGGTGGCTTGCCTCGCGGATGGCTGCAAAGGCTTCTTTGTCCTTATTGGCCGCACTAACTTGGGCTTGGGCGTTCATTTTTGGCTCCATATCCCAGAAAATTCGAAGGATTGTTCGGTATTTCGAAACAGTGCTGACGCCTGAATATGGTGAAACTTTGACCAAGCCGGTGACAATAATGTGGTTCTTACTGCACTGTGGCACCAATATCGCCCGAAAGACCGCTACCGGGCCAATTTAACTACTAGTCTAACTTTTTGACGCTTGTAGTTGTGCACCCCTCAAGGCATTGTATTTGCCACGCGGTTGAAAACAGGTCGGAAGCGACCCAGATTACACAGGTGAAACGGAGAAGGCCGGGGCTGCTGATTGATCGGGGCCAGAGCCTTTTTGCCAAAGACAGGAAAACCGAGCATGCAAGACCCATTGAACGCCTCTTACCCGGTGCTGCCGTTGCGCGATATCGTGGTATTTCCCCACATGATTGTGCCGCTCTTTGTGGGCCGCGAAAAATCAGTTCGGGCGCTGGAAGAAGTGATGCAGGACGATAAGCAGATCCTGCTGAGCAGCCAGATCGATCCAAGCGTGGACGACCCGGATGCCGCTGGCATCTACAAGGCAGGCGTTCTGGCCAATGTATTGCAGTTGCTGAAACTGCCCGACGGCACCGTCAAGGTACTGGTGGAAGGCGTGGCGCGGGTGCGTATTACCGAATACCTTGAAAACGAAGATTTCTTCGAGGCCCGTGCAGAGTATCTGACCGAGATGCCGGGTGACGCGACCACTATCGAGGCATTGCTGAGAACCGTGACCAACGAGTTCGAGCGCTATGCCAAAGTGAAAAAGAATATCCCCGAAGAAGCACTGGCGGCCGTCGGCGAGAGCGAAGAACCCGCCAAGCTGGCCGATCTGGTGGCCGGGCATCTGGGCATTGAAGTTGGCCAGAAGCAGGAATTGCTTGAAACGCTTTCCGTCAGCGAGCGGCTGGAGAAAGTCTATGGCCTGATGCAGGGCGAGATGAGCGTGCTGCAGGTCGAGAAGAAGATCAAAACCCGGGTCAAGTCGCAGATGGAGCGGACCCAGCGGGAATATTATCTGAATGAGCAGATGAAGGCCATTCAGAAGGAGCTGGGCGATGGCGAAGAGGGCGAAGGCGAATTGGCGGAGCTTGAGGCCAAGATCGCCGACACCAAGCTGAGCAAAGAGGCCAAGGAAAAGGTTGATGCCGAGCTGAAAAAGCTCAAGAACATGAGCCCGATGAGCGCCGAGGCCACGGTGGTGCGCAACTATCTGGATTGGATGCTGTCGATCCCGTGGGGGGTGAAATCCCGCGTCAAGAAAGACCTGCACAAGGCTCAAGAGGTGCTGGACGCAGATCACTATGGGCTTGAGAAGGTCAAGGAACGCATTGTCGAGTATCTCGCAGTTCAGCAACGCTCGAAAAAGCTGAAAGGCCCGATCATGTGCCTTGTCGGCCCTCCGGGCGTCGGTAAGACCTCTTTGGGTAAATCGGTGGCGCGGGCCACGGGGCGCGAGTTTATTCGCATCTCGCTGGGTGGCGTGCGCGACGAGTCGGAAATTCGCGGCCATCGCCGGACTTACATCGGTTCGATGCCCGGCAAGATCATCCAGGCGCTGAAAAAGGCCAAGACCACCAACCCGCTCATTCTTCTCGATGAGATCGACAAGATGGGCCAGGATTTTCGCGGTGATCCGGCAAGCGCCATGCTCGAAGTGCTCGATCCGGAGCAAAACAGCACATTCATCGACCACTACATGGAGGTCGAATATGACCTCTCGAACGTGATGTTCCTGACAACGGCGAACTCCTACAACATGCCCGGGCCGCTTCTGGACCGGATGGAGATCATTCCGCTGGCGGGCTACACCGAGGATGAAAAGCGTGAGATTGCCAAGCAACACCTTCTGGCCAAGCAGATCAAGAACCACGGTCTCAAGGAAAAAGAGTTCGAGCTGACAGACGAGGCGCTGACCGACATGATCCGCTATTACACCCGCGAGGCGGGCGTGCGGAACCTTGAACGTGAGATCGCCAAGGTGGCGCGGAAATCCGTGACCAGGATCATCAAGAAAGAGGCTGAGACCATCAAGGTGACCCCGGACAATCTGAATGATTTCCTGGGCGTGCGGAAGCACAAGTTCGGACTGGCGGAAGAGGCCGATCAGGTCGGTGTTGTCACCGGGCTGGCCTATACGTCTGTTGGCGGCGAGTTGCTGAACATCGAGGCGTTGCGCCTGCCGGGCAAGGGCCGGATGAAGACCACCGGCAAGCTGGGTGACGTGATGAAGGAATCGATCGATGCGGCGTCAAGCTATGTCCGCTCGATCGCGCCGGCCATTGGTGTCAAACCACCGAAGTTCGAAAAATGGGATATTCACGTGCATGTTCCCGAAGGCGCCACCCCCAAGGACGGACCCAGTGCCGGGCTAGCGATGGTGACGTCGATCGTATCGGTGCTGACCGGCATTCCGATCCGCAAGGATATCGCCATGACCGGCGAGGTCACGTTGCGCGGCAATGCGCTGCCCATCGGCGGATTGAAGGAAAAGCTTCTGGCGGCCCTTCGTGGTGGCATCAAGCGTGTTCTGATCCCGGCGGAAAATGAAAAGGATCTGGCCGAGATCCCCGATAACGTGAAAGAGGGGCTCGAGATCATCCCGGTCGAACATGTGCGCGACGTGCTGCGACATGCGCTGACGGAAACACCCACGCCGGTGGATTGGGACGAGGCCGCGGAAGAAGCTGCCGCCGCCGAGGCCGCGTTGAAAAGCGAGGGCGAAGGTCCGGGCGCCACGGCGCACTGACGCCTTCATATCACTTATCTAAAGAGGGGCGCGTCATCTGGAGCGCCCCTTTTTACTGTCCCAATGCTAGCTTACGCCGCCATCTTCGCGTGATTTCCGGCATAAATAGTCGATGAACAACGACTTTGAGCCTGTCATGGTATCTGTCTTCCACAAGGCAACGGTCTGCAGCCGCTCGGTCACGCCGTCAAGCTCCAGCGGGACGAGGCCATTTGGAAGAGTTTTTCGACTACTCTCGGTAAGCACCGTTACGCCCATGCCACATGCGACAAGGCCGAGAATACCAGCCGAGTTATAAGCCTCCTGAACGATACTGGGTATGAACCCAGATTTACGACAAAGCGGGATCAGGTATGAATAGAAATGTTCCCAGTCTTTCGTTGGCCCATGCACGAAATCTTCATGCGCCAGCTCTTCAAGATGGATGCTGCGACGGTCGGCCAGCCTATGGCTTTCATAGACGACACATATCAGTTTTTCCGATTGAATGGGGAGTTGCTCAAAACCGGACCGATTAATCGGACCGGTGACGCAGCCAATATCGAGTACGCCTTCGTCCAGCTTCTGCAACTGCCGCGAGGTCACATCGTGATGAGGTTGTAAAACGATCCTCGGCTCCTGCACTTGAAACGCCTTCAGCAAGGTCGGTAAAACACCGGCGATGGCCATGTCGGTATAGCCGATCCGCAGGTTCCCTATTTGTCCATGATGCACCCGGCGGGCATCTTCGATCGTGTGCTCGACCGAATTCATGATGCCTTTGCACCCATCCAGAAACCTGCGCCCGGCATCCGTGATACGGACGTTCCGGTTTGACCGGTCAAACAGCACCACTTCCAGCTCCTGTTCAAGGTGCTGAATGGCACGGCTGAGCGCCGGTTGCGCCACGCCCAATTGCACGGCGGCCCGGCGAAAATGCAACTCGTCCGCTACGGCAATGAAATAGCGGATATGACGAAGGCCAATTTTCATGATGCTTTTTTGTTATCAGTAGTGACCGAATTGATATTATACACGCAAGCGTTCTTGTGGCAATCTCGACCAATAACAAAAAAATCAAAATGGAGAGATCAATGCCAAGCCTTAAATCAATGCCCCTCGCGGCATCTATCATGGCCCTCAGCCTGGCCGCCCAACCGGCGCTGGCCGGGGATGTTGTCATCAACCTGGGATATGCCGCCGCCGAAGGCAGTTCCTACGCTGTTCTGGCCGATAAGTTCGAGGAGCTTGCCGAGGAATATTCAGGCGGCAGCATCGACGTGAAGGTTCGGTGCTGTGGTCAGCTCATGGGCGAGGATGAGGCGTTCAAGGCGATGCAACTTGGCACCGTCGACATGCACGTGATCACCGGCAACAATATCTCTCCCCACTTCCCGCTGATGGACGCCTTTGTGCTGCCCTATATCTTTGAGGATAAGGCGCATGCCTACCGAGTGCTTGAAGGTGAGGTCGGTCAGAATTTCGCGGGCCAATTGCATGAGGCCACCGGCGTTCACCTGTTGACCTTCGGTTTTGTCGGCGATCGTGATTTCTATAATTCACGCAACCCGATCACCAAGATGGAGGATATGGCAGGCCTCAAGGTGCGTGTGCCCAAGAACCAGGTGATGATCGACACCTTCAGCGAATTCGGCGCTGCACCGATCCCGCTGCCCTGGGCCGACACGCCGACCGCGCTGCAAACCGGAACTGTCGAAGGGGCGGACAACGGTACCTCCTTCATCAAGTCGCAGAAATTCTATGAAATCATGCCGCATTTCACCGTGCTCGAGCATTTCACATACTTCTCACCGCTTTTTGCCAGCAGCCGGATCATGGACAAGCTGGACGACAGCCAGCGTGAGGCTGTGATGCGGGCGGCGCACGAGGCCGGGATCTATCAGAAAGAGGAAATGACCAAGCAGGTTGACGGCATCCGTGCCTTCCTGACTGGTGAAGGTGGCATGAAAACCGCCGAGTTCGACCGCAGCGATTTCATTGCCGCCGGTCAGCGCGTGCAGGACAAGTATTCGGCCGACAAGGGCGATGATTTCAAGGCACTTGTCGCCGAAATCCGCGCCGCTGCCGAGTAAAACTACTCTCCCAGAACCTTCGGGCTACGATCACTTTATCGCAGTCCGCTTTTCACCCACCGCAGAGGGGATGATCCATGCTGGGCAAATTAGACCGGTATTTCGAAGAAGTGCTATGTACGATCTTTCTCTCGGTCGTGGTGGGATCTGTTCTGATGCAGGTCGTGATGCGGTTCGTCTTTCATTCGGCCGCCGCGTGGGCCGAGGAAACGGCGGTCTACGGTATGATCTTCGCGGTCTATCTGGGGGCCACAATGGCGGTGCGAGAGCGGGCGCATATCCGGATCACTCTGTTGACCAGCCGCCTGCCACGTAAGCTCCAGATTTTTTCGGTCGTCCTGGCTGACATGCTGTGGCTTGCCTTCGTCATCTTCATGATCGCGCAGACCGCGACCTACACCCAGCTGCTATTCAACGTCACCTACCAGACGCCCGGTCTCGGGATCGAGCAACGCTGGGTTCAGATGTTCATCCCGATGCTGTTTTGCCTGATGCTGTTCCGGATACTACAGGTCTATTGGCGTTGGAAAAATGATCGTTTCAGGGGGTTGCCGCTATGAGCCAGACAGACACAACTCAGGCCCGTAGCGGTGTCATCCCCTCGATCATCTTCGGGATCATGATACTGGCCGTGGCGGCCACTTATGCGGTCGGCCTGAATGGTCCGCTGACAATGGCCGTCGTCTTTGTGGTCACGATGGCCATAGGCGTGCCGATCCCGTTTGCCGCCGGGATTGCCACGGTGGCGGGGCTTTATATCGCCGATATTCCGATGACCCTGATGGCGCAGGCGGCATGGACCGCATTCGAGCCGTTTCCGTTGGTGACCATCCCGCTGTTCGTATTGGCAGGACAATTAATGGAACAGGGTGGCATGTCCGAAAAGCTTGTCAACATCGCGCAAAAGCTCGTGGGCGCTTACAAGGGTGGCCTTGGTCTGGTCACTGTTGTCGCCTGCATGTTCTTTGCCGCCCTTTCCGGTTCGGGCCCCGCCACGACCGCCGCCATCGGATCGATCACCATCCCGGCGATGCAAGAAGAGGGCTACCGGTCGCGATTTGCCGGTGCCATCGCCGCTGCCGCCGGTGCGCTTGGCAGCATGATCCCACCCTCGAACCTGCTGATTATCTTTGCCCTGGTGACCGATGTATCTATACCGCGTCTCTTTCTGGCAGGCATCGTGCCGGGTATCGTTCTTGGCCTCATGTTGATGATCGTCGTCTTCATCATTTCAGTCAAAAACGACTATGGTGGAACGGGCGAGAAATTTCGCTGGGGCCCGCTGCTTGAAGCCTTCTGGGAGGGCAAGTGGGCGGTCATGGCCCCGGTCATCATCCTGGGCGGCATCTATGCGGGTATCTTTACCCCTTCCGAGGCCGCCGGTGTGGCCGTCGCTTACGGCTTGTTCGTTGGCATGTTCATCTATCGCGGACTGACCTGGGTCAAACTGTTTCACGCCTTCAAGTTTACCGCCATCGTGATCGGAACGGTGTTGTTCATTCTGGGCTCTACCAAGGCCTTTGGTCAGTTGGTTACGATCTTTGATATCCCCGATGCCGTACTGGGCCTCTTCCGGGGGCTGGCGGAATACCCGTGGCTCGTGATGTTGATGATCGGCGTTTTCTACATCCTTGTCGGCATGTGGCTGGAAAGCATTCCGCAGATCATCATTTTCACCGCTGTCTTCTTTCCGCTTGTCACCAGCTTGGGGATCGACCCGGTGGTCTTTGGCATCTTCACCGTGATGACATGCGAGATCGGCTTCCTGACGCCACCCATCGGTGTGAACCTCTTTGTTGCGGCCAGGATCACTAAAATCACAATCGAGGAAATTTCGGTTGGCGTTCTGCCGCTCCTAATTCCCTATATTCTGATGATCCTGCTACTGGTCTTCTTCTCGTCTTGGGTAACCTTCTTACCCGACCTTGTTTACGGGCCGATGCGATGATCGAAGCGCAGAGCAATCCACCCTTGCTGGGCTACTGTGACCGGTTGTCGGCGCGCCCCGGCGACGAGATCGCGTTCAAGGTCTCTTCCATCTCGGCAAAGCCATTTCGCGCGCGTCTGACCCGATCCATCAGCGCCGACCCCAACCCCGCCGGGCAGGGCATTGTCGAGGAAGATGCGTCAGCTTTTTTTGAACCGCAGAGCTTTGCGTCAGTCGAACGGCCCTTTCACGCCGGGTCGTATGGCGTTGCGATTCATGAGATTTCGATCCCTGCCGATAGTGCCATCTCGCTGTCGGTCAGAATTTTCCCGACACTGCGATCAGAGCGGCCCCAAACAATCATCAGCATCGGCGATTTGGATCTGCGTCTGGAAAGTGATGGGATTGTCACGCTTGACCTGGGCAGGTCCATCATCAAATCCGGCCCGCCAGTCAAATTGCGGCGCTGGCACCAGATAACGGTGCGGATTACCGATGGGACTGCCACGGTTGAGCAGCGCATGCTGGGCGTTGTTCCCGACGACTTGTCCACGGCCACAGGCGATATAGGCGCATTCGCGTCTATTTCCGGCAGGCCAATCATAGCCGCCTGCCTGCAGAACGGTGTGGCCGCGCAACATTTCAACGGCAAGATTGAAGCGCCTTTGATTTCAGCGGAAGGCGATGTGGTGTGCGGCTGGGATTTCAGCCACGGTATCTCGACCACAACCGCCAAGGCTATCGCGGGGCCTGACCTGACGCTTATCAATTTCCCAACCCGGGCGATGACCGGCGCCGACTGGGACGCGTCGGAAATGAACTGGACCCATAGGCCAGAACATTATGCGGCGATCCATTTCCACGAGGACGATATTTATGATTTCGACTGGGATACCGACTTCACGTTCAGGGTCCCCGAGGGAATGCCACCAGGCGCCTATGTCATGCGGCTCGATTGTGACGGGCATCACGATGCGATCCCGTTTTTTGTGTGCCCGCCGCGAGGTCAGCGGTCGGCCGAGCTTTGCGTTCTGATCTCGACCTTTACCTACACCATCTATGGCAATCATGCGCGGCCCGATTTTGCCCCATCCTGGAAAGATAAGTTTACCCGCCTCGGTGCCTATCCTCATAATCCGGCTGAATTCACGCAATACGGCTTGTCGACCTATAACTATCACAGCGATGGTTCGGGCATTTGCCATGCCTCAAACCGGCGTCCGCTGTTCAATCTACGGCCGGGGTTCATGACCTTTGGCAACACCGATTGTTCTGGCCTGCGGCATTTTCAGGCAGACAGCCATCTTCTAAGCTGGCTTCATGCCAAGGGAATTGCCTATGATCTGGTGACAGATCACGATTTGCACGCCGAAGGTGTTGCTGCGATTGAAGGGTACAAGGTTGTAACCACCGCATCCCATCCCGAATATCACACCGCAGAAACCCTTGATGCCCTGCGCGACTACCGCGACGGCGCAGGTACGCTGATGTATTTGGGCGGCAACGGGTTTTACTGGCGTATCGCCGTGCATCCGGAAAATGAAAGCCTTCTGGAAATTCGCCGGGCAGAAGATGGCATTCGCGCCTGGGCGGCGGAACCCGGTGAATATTACAATGCTTTCGACGGCACCTACGGGGGGCTTTGGCGGCGTAACGGGCGTGCACCTCAGGAGCTGGTCGGGATTGGCTTTGCAGCGCAGGGCGAATTCTTTGGCGATCCTTATCGGCGGGTGTGCAAAGACCCGGAATTTGACTGGGTGTTCGAGGGGGTCGAGGGCGATATCATCGGTGATTTCGGTTTTTCCGGCAACGGAGCGGCGGGGTTCGAGCTGGATCACATCGACTACCGTCTGGGTTCGCCCGAAAACACGGTGCTGCTCGCGCGTTCAGTGACGCGCGATAACGGCTTCATGTTGGTACCCGAGGAACAGCTGACCCACCTGACCAACCTGACCGGCGGGACAGAGAAGGATGCGCTGCACGCGGATATGATCGTTGCTGAATATCCCGGCGGGGGCAGGGTTTTTGCGACCGGCTCCATTACCTTTTGTGGCAGCCTGCCGTGGAACAATTTCGACAACAACGTCTCGAAACTGCTTCAGAATGTACTCACCAGGTTCCTGACGTGAGCATGCATCGGCTGGGGTGAGCGGTGTGATAGGTATTCTGGTTGATCCGGGGCCGGTTCAGACCTCTGGCCGGAAATGGGTGCGGGCACAGCCCGGCAAAAGGAAGGCTATTACCTTATTGGGGGCTCGCCGAACTCCACCGCTTGCCCATCGCGGTCCATGACCAGCCACCGGGCGGCGTAAAGCTGATGCTCGCGGGTTTGCCAGCCTTGATCATCGCAGCTGAATCGCGGCCGCCATGCGCCTTCGATCCGCACCGGGTGCCGGATTCTGTCGATATCGAGCCCGCCTCCACCTGTTCCGCCGGCAGCCCGCGTGCGGTTCAGTAGCGTTTGTAATCGCGCTGTTAGCGGTTTCACCTGCGATTTCCGGCGCCCGGCGAATACCACGTCGATTGCCCCGTCGACATCGACAAACCCCTTGATCAGAACGTCTCCTCGCTTGTTCTGCGCAAACAGTGGGACAAGTTCGACCGTAAGCTGAACCAGCTGGGTCTTGAAGATCCCCGAATCCTCGTATCGGGGCGTCGTCTCGATCACAGGTTTTCGGCGGTCATGCATCGTCACACTCAATCGCAGGCAATTCAGACAACGCGGCATCGACAGCGCGTTATCAGGGCCGGATTCTATCATCAGATGTGTTAACAGTGGCTGAACCAGTGAGGTCAGAGCCGTCGAATTTTGAGCCGTGTAATCCTGTTTTCTTTCACTTCGGTTACCTCGAAGCGGAAGCCGTGGAAGCTGAATACCTGACCCACGACCGGAATGATTTGTGCCTCGTGGATGACCAGCCCCGCGATTGTGTTGGCCTCTTCGTCAGGCAAGGCCCAGTCGGTCGCGCGATTCAGGTCGCGGATCGTCATCGCGCCATCGACAATGTATTGATTGTCCGAGGTCAGTTCCAGCGGTAGCTCTTCATCCTCGTCGAATTCATCGGTAATCTCGCCAACGATTTCCTCGAGGATATCTTCCAGCGTGATCAGCCCTTCCAGCGTGCCGTATTCATCAACCACCAGGGCAAAATGACTGCGCATGCGCAGGAATTGCCGCATCTGGTCGTCAAGGGTCGTGGTTTCAGGCACGAAATAAGGTTTGCGCGCCACGCTGCAGATATCGAAACTGCCAAGCGCTTCAAGCGAGGCGCCCGGTCCTGTCACCAATTTGTGCATTGCGCGCAGCAGATCCTTGGCGTGCACCACGCCGATGATGTTGTCGGGATCGTTTCGATAGACGGGCAGGCGGGTGTGGTTGCTTTTCAGACATTGCCTGAGAATGGCTTCCGGCTCGGTCTCGGCGTCAATCATCTCGATCTGTGAGCGGTGCAGCATGATCTCTTCGACGGCCCGTTCACCCAGGTCAAGCGCACCCAGAATCCGGTCGCGGTCTTCCTTTTCCACCACCCCTTCCGAATGGCCCAAATAAAGCGCCCCGGCGATTTCCTCGCGCACCGCGAGGATCTGACTGTCGGGGTCAGTCTTGACACCGAAGACGCTCAGCACCCCGCGCACCAGCCAGCGCACCAGGGTCACAACGGGTGAGAAAACCCGGATGACCAGCACAATAATCGGCGCGGTTCGCGCCGCCGCGGTTTCGGCATTGGTGATCGCATAGGTCTTTGGCAGTACCTCGGCGAAGATCAGGACGAGCAAGGTCATCACCAGTGTCGCCAGCGCCACGCCGCTTTCTCCAAAGAGCCGGGTAAACATCGCCGTCGCCAGCGATGTCGCCAGGATATTCACCAGGTTGTTGCCTAGCAGGACCGAGCCGATCAGCGTCTCGTTATCCTCGGTGATCTGAAGGGCCTTTTCGGCCCCGGCCGATCCCTTTTCCGCTTGCGCGCGCAGCTTCCCGCGCGAGGCCGCCGTCAGCGCGGTTTCGCTGCCCGAGAAATAGGCCGAGAGCACCAGCAGGCCGATAATCGCCGCCGAGGTGATCCAGAAGGCACCATCGATCACAGTTGAAGAAGCTTCCATTGCCGCCTTTGTCCTTTTATCCAGTAGGGTTATGGGGTGCGGGCGCACGGCAATCAAGGGATCATCGCTGATGTCTGTGCAGGATCTGGGCAGCTTGGACGGGCAGGTACTGCTGTTTGGTGGCCCCTATTCCAACCTTGCCGCGACAAGGGCGCTGCTGAAGAAGGCACAGGATTTGGGCGCCGCCGCCGATCACATGATCTGCACCGGCGATACTGTGGCCTATTGCGCGGACGCCGCCGAAACGGTGACAGCGATACGCGGCGCAGGCTGCCCGGTTGTGGCCGGAAACTGTGAGAAGCAACTGGCAAGCAATGCGATGGATTGCGGCTGCGGATTTGAGGCGGGCAGCACCTGTGATCTGCTCTCGGCGGGCTGGTATGCCGTTGCGGACAAGACTATCGGTGGCGACGATCGCGCCTGGATGAAAGGCCTGCCCGATATCGTGACCTTCCGACATCACGGGCGGCGCGCTGCGGTGATCCACGGCGGTGTCACCGATATCAGCCGGTTTCTGTGGCAGGTCAGCCCCGAAGCTGCCTTCGTCGAGGAAATCGGCTGCCTTCGGGATCAGGTGGGGCAGGTCGATATGGTTGTCGCCGGGCATTGTGGTATTGCGTTCCAGCGGCGCATCGGAAGTGTTGACTGGATCAATGCCGGGGCGATCGGGCTGCCGCCCAATGACGGCAAACCTCAGACGCGATATGCGCTGCTTGAAGCGGGGCGCGCGGAAATCCGCAACCTATCCTACGATCACGAGGCGGCGGCTACGCAGATGGAGACCTGCGGCTTGACCCAGGGCTACCACAACGCTCTGCGGACGGGTTACTGGCCGTCCGAGGAGGTTTTGCCATTGGCGTTGCGTCGCGCCGCCGTAGCCAGCGGGTGATGCTCGAGTACCAGCTCTTTCAGCCGTTCGTCCAACACATGGGTATAGATCTCGGTGGTGGCGACATCTGCGTGGCCGAGCAATGTTTGGATCGCCCGCAAATCCGCCCCGTTGGCCAGCAGATGTGTGGCAAACGCATGCCGCAGCGTGTGCGGCGTAACCTTGGCCGGAGAGACACCGGCGAAGACCGACAGTTCCTTGATCAACGTATAGAACCGATGCCGGGTCAGGTGCCCCAGTTTGCCATTTGACGGAAAGAGGAAAGCCGATGGCGCATGCCCGTCGGCGCGGGCCGCATCCTCGGCCTTGTCGCGCAGGTCAAGCCAGCCCGCCAACGCGTCGCGCGCAGGCGGTGATAGTGGTACCAGCCGTTCCTTGCCACCCTTGCCTCGGATCAGCAGCATGCGCGGATCGCCCCGGGCCGCAGCAACCGGCAGCGAGACCAGTTCTGTGACACGCATGCCGGTGGCATAGAGCAGTTCCATCAGGCACGTATTACGGCGCCGGTCACGCTCGTTGCGCGCCGAGGTGCGGGCGGCTTCCAGCAAAAGGTCCACCTCGGCCTCGCTCAGTGTTTTCGGTAGCCGCTGATCGCGTCCCGGGCCTTTTATGCGGATCGCCGGGTTATCGTTTCGCAGGCGCTCTTCAAAGGCGAAGCGATAAAGCTGCCTGATCGCCGACAGGCGGCGCGCGCGGGTCGATTTTGCCAACCCCTGCGCGTCGCACCAGATCAGATAGGCCTCGACATCATTCTGACCGGCACTGGCCAGGGTTAGCCCCTTGCCGGACAGCCAGGTGTAATAATCATTGAGATCGCGCGCATAGGCGTTGATGGTGTTCTGCGCGGCCCCAAGTTCGGCACTTTGCGCCTCAAGGAAACCGTTGATCCAATGGCGATCAGGCGCCATCACGTGTTCCCAAGAATGAGGATCTGCAAGGCGGCGCGCCGGGCGGTATCTTCCAGCCCCAGCGATCGAAGTGTGGCCAGCGCATTGGCCATGTCAGACAGGCTGCCATCGCGTGTGCGATCAAGCTGGTTGGCAGCGGCCAGGATAACCTGACCGATTTTGCCCGCCTTGATCTGCGCCGCGTGGCTTGCATCCGGCTGCTGGCTGGTGAAGCCCCGCGCGATGGCTTTTTCCCGGCTGGTTCTAGCGAGTGAGGCATCGGGACTGCCTGCCGCAAGGCTGATCAGAAATTTTTGCCGGTCTTTGGGTGCGGCAAGCAACGTGCTGGCGGTTTCGTATTCATCGGACAACAGCACTATGAGAAACGCAAGCTCCTGGCTGCTACCGTCAAGTGTCACACCATGCAGCCGATCCGCAAAAAGCTGCGCAAAGGCAGTCGGCAATCTGCGGTTTTTCATGGCCCGCCAGGCCGCAGGCAGCGTGGCGGCGACTTCTTCAGGCTTGCCGGAGTTCAGCGCTGTGTCGAATTCCTGGATTGCGCGTACCCGGTCCCAGACACCGCCGGATGCGGCGGGCCGGCGTTGCGTATAGAGACCTAGCAACTGGTTGGCGGGCAGGGCGCCGGTCTGCGTCAACCGCTCGGCGGCCTCGATTTCGGCGCGCCATGCGGCGGTGCCCCGCAGATCAGCCATGGCGAAGACACGAGGCAGCCGGATCGTGGGTAGCGGATTCCCCGCCGCTTCGAACAGCCGGAACATCAGCGGTGACATTTTGCTCGGCGGGGCTGGTGGCGTGTTGATCTCGATGGTTTCCGGATCAAGATAGAAGGTCAGCAAGGCAGCTTCGACCGGATCGAGCGCGTCAAGTCCGACCGCGGTTTCGTATGTCAGCGCGGCGGTGGGCCAGTCGCCGACCCGCGCCGTGCAATAAATCCTGGCAGCGTAGTCCTCACTCAGGCTGGGTTGCTCGCGCAGCGCCTTGCAGGGCTCGTCTTCGGTTCCGTTAAGCAGCGATACATCCAGCCATCTGTCAAACAGGGCTGGGTTGAGCGGCCCGGCACGGTCAAGCAAGGCCCGGGCAGGATCGGCGGCGCCAAATGCCATCAGCGCATCTACCCGCGCGTTCAGAAAAAGCGCGTTCTGTCCGGCATCTGCCGGGGCCTCGGCCTCGGCCAGCAACAAGGTGTAGTAAAGCGCCTGCAAGGCAGGCAGGGGATCGGTGGCGACCGCTGACAATTGCCGGGTCAGGTCATCGGTCGCGCTGGCTGCCCAAAGCGTTCGGGGCAGACCCGTTGTGCTGGAGGGCAGCAAGCCGACAGCATCCGCTTGCGCGCCATCAAGCGGCATCACCTCGACTTTGGGCGAAAGCGCGGTTTCGGTGACCGCCGGTTCACCGGGTATAGGTTGGGTGAGTTGGATCGCGCCAAGCTCGTCCAGCCAGTCGATGGCCGAGAGTGGGGGCTGCTGTGCCGCAGCCGATGTGGTCAGCAAAAAGGAAAGGAGGGCCGCTTTAACCGGTTTCAAGTATGACGTCCTGGCGAATCTCGTTTGTGGGAGGAGAGAAGTCGACACCAAAAAACGGGCCGATATAGGCATAGCCCACAAGGCCGATAAAAGCCAGACAGGCCATATAAATCAGCCATTTAAGTAGTCGTAACATTGTCGTTCTGCCCGTTTTGGTTATTCTTTTCACAAACTTATAACTGGCCTTTCGGACAAGATCACGTCATTCAAGGAAAAAATGTTGATTTTGGCAGGGGAGCGCCGAGGCGTGGCGGCGGCGGATAACTGGAAATTGAAGAAAACCGTTGTGCTGGTGGGCATGATGGGCGCAGGTAAAACTGCGGTTGGTAAGGCATTGGCCGCACGGCTAAAAGTGCCTTTTCTTGATTCGGATGCCGAGATCGAAGCTGCCGCTAACATGACGATTGCCGAGATATTCGAGCGAGATGGCGAAGCGTTTTTTCGCGATCGCGAAACAGAGGTGCTGGACAGGCTCTTGGAAGATGCCTGTGGAATCCTGTCGACCGGCGGCGGGGCATTTCTGTCGGAGCGAAACCGGCGACTGATTTCCCAAAAAGGCGTCGCGATCTGGCTCAATGCCGATCTTACATTGCTATGGAATCGGGTAAAACATAAAAATACCAGACCCTTACTGCGCACTTCTAATCCGCGTCAAACCCTCAGTGACCTCTACGATAAGCGGGTGCCGATCTATGCACTGTCGGATTTGGGCGTGATTACTAAACCGGATTATACGATCGACACGACGGCGGGGCTGGTGCTGGAGGCGCTGGAGACCCGTCCGGATGTGCTGGAAAAGGTAGCATGATGGAAAAGGTTCACGTGGGGTTGGGCGATCGTGCCTATGATATCCTGATCGGTCCGGGGTTGCTGGACCGCGCCGGAGAGGTGATATCGCCGCTGCTGGCGCGTCCGCATGTGGCTGTGATCAGCGATGAAAACGTCGCCAACTTGCATCTGGACACCTTGAAAAACGGGCTCGAAAAGTCAGGTGTCACTGCGTCGACCTTGACCCTTCTACCGGGCGAATCCACCAAATCCTGGCCTCATTTCGAGCGTGCCGTCGAATGGCTTCTGGAACAGAGAATCGAGCGAAATGATGTGGTTATCGCCTTTGGTGGCGGCGTGATCGGCGATCTGGTCGGCTTTGCCGCCGCAGTCATGCGACGCGGTGTCCGGTTCGTGCAGATCCCCACCAGTCTGCTGGCACAGGTCGACAGCTCGGTGGGCGGCAAGACCGGGATCAACGCGCCGCAGGGCAAGAACCTGATCGGCGCCTTTCACCAACCCTCGCTGGTGCTGGCAGATTCGGATGTGCTGGGCACACTGACCGAGCGCGACTATCTGGCCGGGTATGGCGAGGCGGTCAAATACGGGCTTCTGGGCGATGCCGCGTTCTTTCAATGGTTGGAGGAAAATGCCGCACACGCTGCCGCAGGCGATATGAACGCACGTATCAGGATCGTCAAACGTTCGGTCGAGATGAAAGCCGAGATCGTTGTTCGGGACGAAAAAGAGAGCGGCGATCGGGCATTGCTTAATCTTGGTCACACATTCTGCCATGCGTTGGAGGCGGCGACAGGGTATTCCGACCGTCTGCTGCATGGCGAAGGCGTGGCCATCGGTTGTGCGTTGGCGTTCGAATTGTCATCGCGGATGGGCCTGTGTTCGCAGGAAGACCCCAGCCGGGTGCGAGCACATCTGAGAAACATGAAGATGAAGGTTGATCTATCAGATATTGAAGGAGATTTACCGGATTCGAATGCGCTGATAGAGCTGATGATGCAAGACAAGAAGGTGGTTGACGGTCAGTTGCGCTTTATCCTTGCGCGAAGCATTGGCGACGCCTTCGTTACCGCCGATGTCCCACGGGATGCAGTGAAATCAGTGCTGGATGAGGCGCTTAGTCAGCGATCCTGACCTTTCGGGCAGGCAACGTACAGGATGTACGTTCCGTACGTCATTTACGTACATAACTCTGAAATTTCCGATGCGGCGGGTGACTTAGCTGTCCTGTGGGTCCGTGTCCGGACGCAACAGCCAGCCGAAGAGCAGCACCGCCAGAACCGACCCGATGATCTGTGCCAAAATGAAACCCGGAACGTCGTCCGGGCGGATGCCCGCAAACGTGTCGCTAATGGCGCGACCGATGGCGACCGCAGGATTGGCGAAGGAGGTCGAGGCGGTGAACCAGTAGGCGGCGGTGATATAGAGGCCGACCAGCCAGGGCACGGCATCGGCGCGAAAGCGGACACCGGCAAGGATGGTCCCGACAAGGCCGAATGTGGCCACGATTTCGGCAATCCATTGCGGCCCGCCCGTACGCGCAGTCTGGGATATCTGGATCAGGTCGAGATCGAACATGGCGTGTGCCACGATACTTCCTGCTAGCCCGCCGGCGATCTGCGCCAGAATATACGCTAGGGCGTCGGAGACCGGCGCTTCTCGGCGGATGGCAAAGGCAAGGGTGACAGCGGGGTTGAAATGCGCGCCCGAGATCGGCCCCAGAATGCTGATCAGCACCACGAGGATTGCGCCCGTGGGCAGGGTATTGCCCAGCAGCGCCAATGCCACGTCATCGGTCAGGCTGTCGGCCATGATGCCCGATCCCACCACGGTGGCAACCAGAAGGGCGGTGCCCAGGGCCTCGGCTGTCAGGCGGCGGGGCAGGGAATAGATCATGAGATGTCTCGCAGTTTCACGCGTCGTCAGGTTTCGGCGCTTTGGTGAAGTGAAATCCGCTGCCCGTCAATATGCAGCACCCGATTTTGCGGGTTTTGTCATACGGGTTTTACAAAGCCGCTTTACGCCGATCTCAACGCGATGATCCTGGAGGGTGGCACGTGAGATGGAGTTTTTTGACCCGGGCCGCGCTTTGCCTTTTGCTGCCCACCGGTCCGGCCTTGGCCGGATGCGCGGGCTCCAGCGGCACCGATGTCGGGCGTTCGATCTGCATCAGCGCGGATCGCGAGGGGTATAGCAGCGAGGCAAGCAACCTGAGTGTGACGGTCAAATTCGGTGCGGTTGTCACGTCAACCGGCGGTGATGCCGCGATAGATATCAGCGAAGAAGACACCACACTTGTGAACAACGGCACGCTGCGGTCTTCGGACAATGCGGTCCGCGGCGGGCGCGGATTTGCCCTGCTGAACACCGGTGCGATTGCGGCGTCGCGCAATGCCATTGAACTGAGCGGGGAAAGTGACGTGGAGATCCGCAACAGCGGGCAAATTCTGGCGACCTACCAGGCGATAAACATGGATGCGCGCGACGGATTTGGCGGGGTAGGCAATTCATTGGTGAATGAAGGCCAGATCGTCTCGACCCGGGGCGAAGCGGTGGAGGCGGGTGATGAAGCTCGCATTCACAATGCTGCGGGCGCTGTGATGCAGGCCTATGATGATGCGGTGCAGGTGGGCGAGCGCGCCAAAATCGTAAATCACGGTGTGATCCGCACCACCGGCATGGCTGGTGATCCGCAGGATGCGATCGACATTGACAGCGGCAGGATCGTCAACGGCGCGGGAGGGCGGATTCTCTCGGACATGGAAGCGGCGATTGATTTTGATCAAAGTGTGATCGCGTCTGTGATCGACAATGCCGGAGAGATCAGCGGCGTGAAGGGCATCATCGTCGAAACCCATGCCAGCATCGCCAATGTCGCGGTGCAGGAGGTGATAAACCGTGCCGGGGGCCTGATCGTGGGCCGAGGTGGTCTGGCGCTGCGTCTGGGCGCCGGAGAGGACCGGCTGGTCAATCATGCGGGCGCGAGGATCGACGGCTCGGTCGATATGGGGCCGGATGCGGATGTGATCGTGCTGCAAGGGAACTATCAGGGCAGCTTTGGCGGCAAGGGCGGGGTGATCGACGGCGGCATAGGGACGGACCGGCTAGAGCTGCCTGAATACAGCATTGATCAGATCACCGATGTGTCGCTGATGCGGGACGGGGTAGTGCTGTCTTTGGACAATGGTGCGGGTCCCTTCAGGATCGCACTACGCAACTGGGAGAGTTTCGAATTCGGCGGAACGATCTACAGTGCACACCAGATTGCCGCGCTCGCCCCGCAAAAAGCGTCGCTGACCAGAACGATATTGCTGGCGATGGGCGGGCTGACCGGACTTGGATTGATTGCAGCGCGCCGCCGGATGCGTCAAGGGGTCAGAGCCGCGCGCAGGGCCTGTCAGCGCGCGTTCCTGAGCTATCAGTCAGTCAGACGCACCAGCGCGTGACGTTTCTTGCCAGCGCTGAGTTTGATTGGTGCAGCCAAAGCGGTGGCATCGACCATCAGACCCGCATCGGTGAGCGGTTCATCGTTAAGTCGCGCGCCGTTTTCCGAGATCAGGCGCTTGGCTTCTTTGCCGGATTTTGCCAACCCTGATTTGACGATCAACTGCACGATCGAGATGCCATCGCCCAGATCAGCGGGGGCGAGGGTGATTGTCGGAAGATCATCCCCGACGCCACCTTTTTCAAACACTTCGCGGGCGGTGGCTTCGGCGGTCTCTGCGGCCTCGCTCCCATGCAATAGCGTCGTGACTTCATTGGCGAGGATGATCTTGGCTTCGTTGATCTCGGACCCGGCCAGTTGGCCCAGACGCTCGCATTCGTCCAAGGGCAATTCGGTATAGAGCTTGAGGAAACGCCCGGTATCGGCGTCGGTGGTGTTGCGCCAGAACTGCCAGAACGTGTAGGGCGCGCACATGTCAGCGTTGAGCCAGACCGCGCCATCCTGTGATTTGCCCATCTTCTTGCCGTCCGAGGTGGTCAGCAGCGGCGAGGTCAGGCCAAAGACCTCGCCGTCAATCACCCGGCGGGTGAGGTCGATCCCGTTGACGATATTGCCCCACTGATCACTGCCACCCATCTGCAACCGGCAGCCATAGCGGCGGTTCAGTTCCATGAAGTCATAAGCCTGCAGGATCATGTAGTTGAATTCGAGGAACGACAGGGATTGTTCGCGGTCAAGCCGGGATTTGACGCTCTCGAAGCTGAGCATTCGGTTGACCGAGAAATGCCTGCCGATATCGCGCAGGAATTCGATGTAGTTCAGCCCGTCCAGCCACTCGGCATTGTTGATCATCAGCGCATCGGTCGGCCCGTCGCCATAGGTGATGTAAGAGGCGAAAGCCTGCTGGATGCCGTCGATATTGGCCTGAATGGCGGCATCATCGAGCAAAGGCCGTTCATCGGCGCGAAAGCTTGGATCACCCACCTTGGTGGTGCCGCCGCCCATGAGCGTAATCGGCTTGTGGCCGGTCTTTTGCAGCCAGCGCAGCATCATGATCTGAATGAGCGAACCCACATGCAGTGACTTGGCGGTGGCATCAAAGCCGATATAGGCAGGCGTCACGCCGGTGTTCAGTGCCTCGTCCAGCCCCTGATAATCGGTGCAGTCGGCCAGAAAGCCGCGGCTGATCATGACATTCATGAAATCCGATTTGGGGTGATAGGTCATTGTGCTTGTCCGCTGCTGATTTGCCGGGCATGTATAGGGAGGGAATTGGCGAAGGAAAAGGCCATGTTGAAGGCTGGACGCATCTGGGCGTTGGGCGCGATGTCGGGCACGTCTCTGGACGGGGTCGATGCGGCGATGGTCGAGACCGATGGCGAGGTGATTTACGGCTTTGGCGACAGCACCTACCGCGCCTATTCCCCCGACGAACAGAGCGTGTTGAAAGCGGCCCTCGGGCGCTGGCCCGGTGACGATGTGGTGGCGGCGACACGGATCGTGCAGCAGGCCCATGCAGAGGTTTTGTCGGGCTTTGAAGGTGCGGAACTGGTGGGGTTTCACGGCCAGACGCTGGCGCATGAGCCGCACGGGCGCGGCACCCATCAGGTGGGCGACGGCGCGGCGTTGGCGGAGAGGTTGCACCTGCCGGTGGTCTGGGACTTCCGCAGCGCGGATATGGAGTTGGGCGGCGAGGGCGCGCCGCTTGCGCCGTTCTTTCATTTCGCCTGTGCCCGCTGGATCGGAGCCAAGGTGCCGCTGGCGTTTCTCAATCTTGGCGGTGTCGGCAACCTGACATGGGTGGATCCGCGCAAGGCCCGCCCCGGGGACGACGGTGCGCTGCTGGCCTTTGACACCGGGCCCGCTAATGCGCCGATAAACGATCTGATGATGGCCCGGCGGGGCGAGGGGTTTGACCGGGATGGTATGCTGGCGCGGCAGGGCAAGGTAGCACAAGGCGCGTTGGAGCGTTTTCTGGAACATAAGTATTTCACGCGGATACCACCCAAATCCCTGGACCGAGACTCGTTCGCTGACATGACCGAAACGGTGAGCAATCTGGAGGATGCAGATGCGGTGGCGACGCTCACCGCCATGAGCGCTACTGCCGTGCTCAAGGGGCTGGAACATTGCCCGGTGGCGCCTGCGCGCCTTCTGGTCACCGGCGGCGGTCGGCATAACCCGGTACTGATGGAGATGCTTCAGACGGCGCTTGATGTGCCGGTAGATCCGGTTGAAGCCGTGGGGCTTGATGGCGACATGCTGGAAGCGCAGGCGTTTGCGCATCTGGCGGTGCGGGTATTGAGAGGGCTGCCGACCTCCTGCTCTGGAACGACGGGCGTACGGGCCGCGGTATCGGGGGGCATTCTCAGCCAACCGGGCGCAACGGAAAGGATCGCGTGATGAGGGATGTGGTGTTTGACGACGGTGCGGGTTGTGGCCTCAGGCTGGGCATGATCGTGCTGAGCACCGATGAAACGCTGGAATATGAAGCGCGGCAGGTGCTGGAAGGGCGCTGCATCAACATGATGCATGCCCGGATCGAATCGCATCCTCATGTCACGCCAACCTCGCTGAAGGCGATGCAGGCACGGATGCCCGAGATCGCAGCGTTGCTGCCAAAAGAACTGAGTGCCATTGCCTATGGCTGCACATCGGCGTCGGTTCTGATCGGGCCGGAGATTGTCGAGCGCGAGGTGCAAAGCGTACAGCCGGGAAGACCGGTGACCAATCCGATCAGCGCGGTGATCGCCGCACTGGGCGCGCTCAAGGCCGGCCGGATCGGGCTGGTGACGCCCTATGCGCCCGATGTGGCGGCACCCATGCGAAAATTTCTGGCGGATCACGGTATCGAGACTGCGCATGAGATCAGTTTTGGTGTCGATGATGACCGCAGGGTCGCACGGATATCGCAACGCTCGTCGCTTGAGGCCATGCTGGAAGCCGGGCGCGCGGATGGAGTCGAGGCGGTTTTTGCAAGCTGCACCAATCTGGGCACTTTCGAGGTGATCGATCAGGCTGAGGACGAGCTGGGCGTGCCGGTCATCAGTTCGAACCTGGCATTGATCTGGCACCTGCTGAAACTGGCCGGGATCGAAGCCAGGGGCTGGGGCCCCGGGCAGCTGTTTCATCGCTGAGAGGGCATCATGGCATTCAAGAAACTGAAACCCGCCACGATCGCGGCCCGGGCGGCGGGCAGCACGGATGCGGCAAGCGCCGGGGTTGTACCGGGCATACATCTGGCCACGACCTATATGCGCGGGTCTGACAATGCGTTGATACGCGACGACAACCAGTATGGTCGCGACCAGAACGATACAGTGCGTCAGGCGGAAGAGGTGTTGCGTCAGCTTGAAGGCGCTGCGGCGACGCGGCTTTTCCCCAGCGGCATGGCAGCGATTGCGGCGCTTTTTCGAACCATCCCCAATGGTGGGCGCGTGGTGGTGCAGTCGGGCATCTACTGGGGCGCGACCGCCTGGATCCGTGATTTCTGTGCCCGGCGCGGGGTCGCGCTGACCGAGGTGGAGGCAACAGACCTTGCAGAGCTGACGGCGGCCTGCGCCGAGCCCGCCGATCTTGTCTGGATTGAAGTGCCATCGAACCCGTGGCTGAGGGTGGTCGATATCGCGGCCGCAGCGGCGCTGGCACGGCAGGCCGGTGCCTTGCTGGCGGTGGATGCCACGGCCGCTACACCGGTCTTAATGCATCCGCTGGCCTTGGGCGCGGACATGGTGATGCATTCGGCGACCAAGGCGATTAACGGCCATACGGATGTACTGGCCGGGGTATTGTCCTGCGCTGATGCGGACAGCGCGGTGTGGCAGGCGATCACAGCCGACCGCCATGATGCGGGGGCGATCCTCGGGCCATTTGAGGCCTGGCTGCTGCTGCGCGGTATGCGAACCCTGCCGTTGCGGCTTGAACGGATGTGTGCCAGCGCGCAGGCAGTTGCGGCGTTTTTGCAGCGGCATCCGGGCGTTGAAGATGTTTTCTATCCCGGCCTGCAGAGCCATCCGGGGCATGACATCGCCACACAGCAGATGACGGGGGGCTGCGGGTATCTGATGTCAGTGCTGATCCGCGGTGGTCGCGAGGTGGCGCTGGCGGTGGCCGGGCGACTGGAGCTTTTTCACCGTGCCACCTCGCTTGGTGGCGTCGAAAGCCTGATCGAGCATCGCCACACTGTCGAGTCGGATACCGGCATTCCGGAAAATCTGCTGCGCCTGTCGATCGGGATCGAGGACGTTGACGACCTGATTGCTGATCTGGATCAGGCTCTGAACGGGTAGCTGTTACCAGATTGAGTGCGCTTGCGCGCACGCTGAATATCTCGTCGTCGGCCTCCGGCCTTCTCCTCGGGCCGTCTGCCCCGGAGGTGGGGCGTCAATTCAGCGTAGTGTTGGGAAGTGGTGGGCAGCGTTGTCTTTCTATGGATATACCGGGCATAGCCGGTCAGGTGGCGTGGCCTTTCCAGATCCAGCCGCCGCCGAGGATACGGCTGCTGCCGGTCTCGTAGAACACGCAAGCCTGACCCGGTGAAACACCTTCTTCCGGTGTCAGCAGTTCCACTTCGGCTTCGGTTGCACTGAGCGGGCGGATGATGGCTTCGCGCGGGGGGCGGGTGGAGCGGACCTTGACCGAGACGTGCCATTCGTCCTGATCTGTCAATGCGGTGTCGCCCAGCCAGTTAATCTCGCGCACTGGCACGCTGCGGGTGGCGAGCATGTCCTTGGGGCCAACGATCACTTGTTTCTCGTCGACATCGAGCTTTACCACGTAGAGCGGACCGGCGAGGCCGCCGATGCCGAGGCCTCGCCGCTGGCCGATCGTGTAATGGATCACGCCGGTGTGCTGGCCCAGTACATTCCCGTCGATATCGACAATCTCGCCCGGTTCCGCAGCGCCGGGGCGGAGTTTTTCGATCACGCTGGCATAATTCCCATCCGGCACGAAGCAGATGTCCTGACTGTCAGGCTTGTCGGCAACGCTAAGCCCGTATTTCGAGGCCAACTCGCGGGTGGCCGCCTTGGAAGGCAGGTGGCCCAAGGGAAAGCGCAGATAGTCAAGTTGTTCCGGTGTCGTCGAAAAAAGGAAATAGCTCTGGTCCCGCGCGGCATCGGCAGCGCAATGCAGTTCCGGACCGTTTGCACCGGTCTTGCGCTGGATATAATGGCCGGTGGCCATGCAGTCAGCCTCAAGGTCGCGGGCGGTTTCCAGCAGGTCTTTGAACTTTACCCGCTCGTTGCAGCGGATGCAGGGCACCGGGGTCGCGCCCGCGAGATAGCTGTCGGCAAACTCGTCGATCACCGCGTCCTTGAAGATGTTCTCGTAATCCAGCACGTAATGGGGAAAGCCCATCTCTTCGGCCACGCGGCGCGCGTCGTGAATGTCGATACCGGCGCAGCAGGCGCCTTTCTTGGCCAGCGCCGCGCCATGATCGTAAAGCTGCAGCGTCACGCCGATCACGTCATAGCCTTCCTCTGCCAGCTGCGCCGCCACGACGGAGCTGTCGACGCCGCCTGACATGGCGACGACAACCCGCGTTTCGGCGGGCGGCTTGGCAAAGCCAAGTGAGTTCAGCGACTGGTCGAGAGGCATGGGGCGGCTCCGGTGGATTTGTTGCGGAATATAGGAAAATCCTAACTACTCTCAAGGCCTCGTTTCACCGTGTGTTAAGTGCCTGCGTCCAAATTGCCAGCATTCAGAGAAGGGTGAGAGAGATGTATCTGAAAAAAATCGACGGACCAAGGGCGGTTACACTGCCGGATGGGCAGATCATGACGCTGGCGGATCTGCCGCCGGAGAATACGCGCCGCTGGGTGGCGTCGCGTAAGCTCGCGGTGGTGCGCGGGGTGGCCTACGGGCTGATCGAGCAATCCGATGCGCTGTCCCGTTACGGGTTGAGTCGTGAGGAATTCCATGAGTGGATTTCTGCCGTCAATGCCCATGGCGAGGAGGGTCTGAAAGTCACTTCGGTGAAAAATGATAGACAACCTTAGGTAGAATTCGCATTATGTTCCACATCGGTAACCTGTGGTTAACCAATTTTGGCCAGTGTCTGGTTAGACAACCAAGATTTAACGGAGAGAACATATGCGCGTGCTTTTGGTCGAAGATGATCCGACAACCTCGAAAAGCATCGAGCTGATGCTGACCCATGCCAACCTGAACGTCTATACGACGGATCTGGGGGAAGAAGGCATCGATCTCGCAAAGCTCTATGACTACGATCTGATCCTGCTGGATCTGGGGCTGCCGGATATGAATGGCCATGACGTGCTGCGACAATTGCGGCTGGCACGGATCGAGACACCGATCCTGATCCTCAGTGGGGCTGATGATACCGAGAGCAAGATCAAGGGCTTCGGCTTCGGCGCCGATGATTACCTGACCAAACCGTTCCACCGCGAGGAACTGGTGGCGCGTATCCATGCGATCATCCGCCGCTCGAAGGGCCATTCGCAATCGGTCATCAGGACCGGCAAAATCAACGTCAACCTGGATGCCAAGACGGTGGATGTGGACAACAAAACCGTGCATCTGACCGGCAAGGAATACCAGATGCTGGAGCTTCTGAGCCTGCGCAAGGGCACGACCCTGACCAAGGAAATGTTCCTGAACCACCTTTATGGCGGGATGGACGAGCCGGAACTGAAAATCATTGATGTGTTCATCTGCAAGCTACGCAAGAAGCTGAGCGAGGCGACGGATGGCGATAACTACATCGAAACGGTTTGGGGACGGGGCTATGTGCTGCGTGATCCCGAGCCCAACGAGATGGACGACCAACGGGTTGCGGTAGGAGCCTGAGCAGAACGCGCGGTTCGGACGGCAGGGCCGACCGGCGTAAACAACAAGTGGGATGACCGAGAGAGCCGGGTGCATGTGCGTCAAAGCACGGCACCCGGTTTTCGGTTGAACGCGTTAGTTGGTCGGTTCCTGCGAAAGCCGATGCCAGATATTTCCACAGTCAGCACAGGGTGTGATGCGGTCGTGTCTTCAACCGGTTATTTCCTACGCCGCCGGAAGGAGGCATTGCTGGCGAACCCGATTTGCGCCGGCTTTTCCTCTTTCGATGCGATTATATCAGGCGTGACAAGGAATGCCGTCAGCGCCACTACGATTTGCAGATATAGCTGCGCGGCACTGATATTGATGAAGAATAGGCTTGGGGCAAGGCATTTTTGAACGGCCACGCCGATGCACAGGCTGGACGCAATGACGGTGGTGCTGTCTCGGCGTTTAGCGCTGGGCGGCGGGCTGTATTTTGTTCGACGCGGCAGAAAGCGAAACGATCCCCGGTCGGTTCATGGCGGCGTTCGATTTTCGCTAAGCTCGCAACGTCAATTCCGAATGGTATGTAGTGACAAAAGACATTTCGCGCGCATATTCCATACATTCAGAACATCCCGACCCGCAGGGAATACCTTTCGACATCGGCGGCAAGCGAGCGGCTTGCGATATCGGCAAGGCGGCGGCGTCCGGAAGCGTTGACCGGTTTCTGGCTTGGCGCCTTGATCTCTATAGGCAGCTTGGTGCGATCCCCCCTTCAGGCACCGGGATTATCAAGCCTTTCGACTGGTTGCACGCTGCTCCGGGGTGGTGGCGACGATCTTTGACGCTGACGGGATCACCATCCGGTGCCTAAGAATTTCGGTTGTACTCACGTGGAAACCCTCCTATCACCGGCCCTACCTCGGGGTGCGTGGGCGACCGCGCTGAGATGCCTGATTGGCGAACCCGTTGAACCTGAACCGGCTAGAACCGGCGGAGGGAAGGCAAGCGGTTTCATCCATCCTTACCCTCTCGCGAGCCAATTGGAGGATGACATGAAACATCTGCTTTTCGCTGCGGGAATTCTGAGTGCAACATCGGCCATTGCCGCCGACAAGCCAGAACTGACCGTCTATACCTATGACAGCTTCGTTTCGGACTGGGGCCCCGGGCCGCAGGTCGAACAGGCGTTCGAGGCAACCTGTGGCTGTGATCTGAACCTCGTGGGGGTCGAGGACGGCGCCGCGCTGCTGTCGCGCATCCGGCTTGAGGGTGAAAACTCCGATGCCGACATCGTGCTCGGCCTCGACACCAACCTGATCGCCGCAGCCATGGAAACCGGCCTTTTCGCTCCGCATTCGATCAGCGCTGATTACACGCTGCCGATCGAGTGGACCGACACCACTTTTTTACCCTACGACTGGGGCTATTTTGCCTTTGTTCATAACGCCGAAACTACTGTACCCAGCAATTTCCGGGATCTGGCTGAAAGCGACACCAAGATCCTCATTCAGGATCCGCGCTCCTCGACACCTGGTCTGGGCCTGCTGATGTGGGTCAAGGCGGCTTATGGCGATGAAACACCGGCGATCTGGGAGGGGCTTTCGGACAATATCGTGACCGTCACTAAAGGCTGGTCTGAGGCGTACGGGCTTTTCCTTGAAGGGGAGGCCGACATGGTGCTCAGCTACACCACCTCGCCCGCCTATCACCTGATCGCCGAGGAAGATGCCAGCAAGGCCGCGGCGCTTTTTGACGAAGGCCATTACATGCAGATCGAGGTTGCGGCCAAGCTCAAATCTACCGACCAGAACGCGCTTGCCGATCAGTTCCTAAACTTCATGGTCTCCGACGCCTTTCAGTCGATCATCCCCACCACCAACTGGATGTACCCGGCTGTCACCCCCGCCAGCGGCCTGCCTGACGGGTTCGACACGCTGATCGCGCCCGAGAAATCGCTGTACCTGCCTGCTGACGAGGCTGCAGGCGCCCGCGAAGAAGCCCTGAGCGAATGGCTGGGCGCGCTCAGCCAGTAAACCCTTGGCCCGGGATCAGCGCGGCTGCTCTTGTTGCCGCTCTGATCCTTGGCACGCTGGCCGCCGTCGCCCTGCGCGCCGAGGCCACGCGCGGGTTTGGTCCCGCTGACTGGTCCGCGCTGCGCTTTACCCTTAGCCAGGCGGCGCTCTCCGCAGGTCTTAGCGTGGCGCTTGCCATTCCGGTTGCCCGTGCGTTGGCTCGGCGCCGCTTCACCGGCCGCCGTCTGCTGATCGCCCTTCTGGGCGCACCGTTTATCCTGCCGGTGATCGTCGCTATCCTCGGGCTTTTGCAGGTCTTTGGCCGCGCCGGATGGGTGTCGGATCTGCTTGGGTTAATCGGGCTGCCGCCAGTCCAGATCTACGGGTTGCACGGCGTTGTGCTGGCGCATGTCTTTTTTAACCTGCCGCTGGCCACCCGACTTATCCTGCAAGGCTGGCAAGAGGTTCCATCTGAGCGCTTTCGCCTTGCGGCACAGCTGCGCTGTGAAGGGTTTGCCTTGTTTCATCTGATCGAAGCCCCAATGCTGAAACGGGTCGTGCCTGGCGCGTTGGCGGTGATTTTTGCTATTTGTCTCACCAGTTTTGCCGTCGCACTTACCCTGGGCGGTGGTCCGCGCGCGACGACAATCGAACTCGCGATCTATCAGGCCTTTACCTATGATTTCGACCTCGGCCGCGCGGCACTTCTGTCGGGGTTGCAGCTGGTGCTGACCGCCACGGCGGCCTTTGTAGCGCTCCGGCTTTCACGCGGGGATGGGTTTGGCAGCGGGCTTGATCGCGCGATCCGCCGATGGGACGGGACGGGGCGGGCGGCACGTCTGGGTGATGGCTGCTGGATCGTGCTCGCCGGTGCCTTTCTGATGCTCCCGCTGGCGTCGGTGATGATCTCAGGGCTGGGCGGGTTGATGCACCTGCCGATACAGGTCTTTCAAGCCGCGCTGGTTTCAATTGTTGTCGCTGCGGCCAGCACGGCGCTGCTTTTGGCACTGGCCCTGCCAATGGCGACGGCGATCGCCACTGGTCGTTACGGCATTGTCGAGATTACGGGCATCCTTGGTCTTGCGGCCTCGCCACTGGTCATCGGCACCGGGCTTTTTATCCTGATCCGCCCGATGGTTGATCCGACCGCGCTGGCCTTGCCGGTGACGGCCACGGTCAATGCAGTCATGGCGTTACCCTTTGCCCTACGCATCCTTGTGCCAGCTGCGCGTCAGTCGGTGGGTCGCTATGGGCGACTGGCGCTGTCACTTGATATGGGGGAGCGGGCGTTCTTCACACGCATCCTCTTGCCCCGGATGCGGCCGCAGATCGGCTTTGCCGCCGGGCTTACGGCGGCGCTCTCGATGGGAGATCTGGGCGTGATCGCGCTTTTTGCCGATGCCGAGATTGCCACCTTGCCGCTGCAGCTTTACCGCCTGATGGGTGCCTATCAGATGCAGGCTGCTGCCGGGGCGGCGCTTTTGCTTCTAATCTTGTCGATGGGCGCATTCTGGATGTTTGATCGCGGAGGCCGCTGGCATGCTGAAGCTTGAGGATATCATCATCGCCACTGGCGATTTCACGCTGGCGGCTGATCTGACTGTTGCGCCGGGCAGCAGCGTCGCCGTGATCGGCCCCTCGGGTGCGGGTAAATCCACGCTGCTTGAGGCGATCGCCGGGTTTCGCGATCTGCGCCGGGGGCATATCTTGTGGCAGGGTCAGGACCTTACCGACCTGCCCCCCGGCAAACGCCCTGTCGCGATGCTATTTCAGGACGGTAACCTTTTTCCGCATCTTACCGCCACGCAGAATGTCGGTCTGGGCTTGCGACCAAACGGCCGGCTCACACCGTCCGAGCACGAGCAGGTCCAATCTGCGCTTTCGCGGGTCGGGTTGGCTGATAAGGGCGCGCGCAAACCAGCGGAACTGTCTGGCGGACAGCAAAGCCGCGTCGCGCTGGCGCGGGTTCTGGTTCAGCAACGCGCCTGTCTGCTGCTTGATGAACCTTTCGCGGCCCTTGGCCCCGCGCTCAAGGCCGAGATGTTGGATCTGGTCGCCGAACTGGTATCCGAGACCGGGACTACGCTGCTGATGGTCAGTCACGAGCCTGAAGATGCCCGCCGCATCGCCGCGCAGGCGCTGCTGGTCGCCGACGGGGTGGCACATGCGCCGATGGCCACTGCCGAGTTGCTGGACAACCCGCCGCCTGCTTTGCGCGACTATCTTGGATGATGGTTTTTATTCAGAATGCAAATGCCGGGCCGGTATTGCCGGAATGATGGGTTCTCGGATGTTTGGGGATTGCAGCCCGGGCACGTCTTGGGGCATGTGACAGCCCATGAACAACGACAGACACCCTTCCGGCGCCCCGTGGCGCAATTTCTATGGCCGTTTCAAAGGCAAGGGCTTGCGCAAGTCGCAGGAAGCGTTTCTTGATGAAGACCTCGGCAAGTTCTCTCCCGGCGCGGTGGGGTGGGACGTTAACCCGGACCGGCAACCTATTGATCTGGAGGCGTATTTCGGAGATCGCGATATCTGGCTTGAGATCGGGTTTGGCGGCGGCGAACACATGGTGCATCAGGCGGTGGCAAACCCCGGTATCGGTATCATTGGCTGTGAGCCCTACATCAACGGCGTGGCCATGCTTTTGGGCAAGATACGCGAGTCCAAGGCGCAAAATATAGCAGTTTACCCCGGTGACGTCCGTAACATGTTCGATGTCCTGCGCGAGAATTCGATCTCGCGGGCGTTTCTGCTTTATCCCGACCCCTGGCCGAAAAAACGTCATCATCGCCGCCGTTTCGTGACGTCTGAACATCTGGAACCGCTTTCGCGGGTGTTGAAGCCGGGTGCTATTTTCCGCGTGGCGACGGATATCCCGGATTATGTCCGCCAGACACTGGTCGAAGTGCCCCGTCACGGGTTCGACTGGCTTGCCGAACGCCCGGAAGACTGGCGAACCCCTTGGGATGACTGGGTTTCCACCCGGTACGAGCAGAAAGCCCTGCGCGAAGGCCGCACGCCGCATTACCTGACGTTTCGCAAGGCCTGATCAGAAATATGGTGGAAATCTGCTACGCCTCCATCCAGATCGTCACCGGACCGTCATTCAGCAGCTCTACCTTCATGTCCGCGCCGAATGCACCGGTCTCGACGGGCACGCCCTGTGCTGCCAGCTGTGCGGCGAAATATTCATAGAGCCGATTGCCGTCCTCGGGGCTGGCTGCCGCTGAAAATCCGGGCCGGTTGCCGCGTGAGGTATCAGCGGCAAGGGTGAACTGGCTGACCACCAGGGCGCCGCCGTCGATGTCGCGCACCGAGAGGTTCATCTTGCCGCCCTCATCCTTGAAGATCCGCAGCTTGGCGATCTTGGCCGCCAGTTGATCCGCCTGCGGCTCGCCATCGCCCTGCATTGCGCAGATCAGGATCAACAGGCCTGGCCCGGTCTGGCCGACCCTCGCGCCATCGACCGTGACGGACGCGTGGGAAACTCGTTGTAGCAGGGCACGCATGGGAACCTCTTTTCTGTCTTTCCGTGGGGCTCGCGATCGCACACCGGAGTTCGGATTTTGACGCGTGTCAACGACGCCATCGCCGCCAATTGCTAGACTCTTCCCATCACCAAGGAAAGGATTTCTGACGATGGTTGAAAAATCTCATACCGCTGGTTTGTGGCCAGCCTTTTACGAGCCGTTCCGGAATTTCGGGGCCCGTGTGGCTGATTGGCTGGCGCCGGCATCGGATGCCTCTTCGGACGACAAGGCGTACCGGATTTCCGTGGAACTGCCGGGTGTCAAAGAAGAGGATATCGAGCTTTCAGTACATGACGGCGTGGTCTCCATCAAAGGCAAAAAACAATCTGAGCGCGAAGAGAAGGGCGACACCTGGTTCTTTTCCGAACGCCAGTTCGGGTCTTTCAGCCGCAGTTTCCGTCTGCCAGCGGATGCCGAGGGCGACAAGATAGCGGCCAGCCTGAAAGACGGTGTGCTGTCGATTTCGGTGCCGAAAAGCGCGCCTGAATTACCCGAAGCAAGGAAGGTGCAGATCACCAAAGGTTAGCCGGGATCAGCCGCGCGGGTCGTAGATTTCATCAAGCCCGGCCCGTTCGGTCCGGAAGTTGTTGGCGGGATGGTCCGGATCGGCATAGCCGAAGGAGATGGCGCAAAGGATCAGCCGAGACTTGGGCAGGTCGAAATGGTCGCGGATCATTTGCGGATAGGCCGCAACCGACGCTTGCGGGATCGTTGCCAGCCCGAGGGCAGTCGCCGCCAGAGAGAAGGCGGTGACGAAGCCACCGCAATCGAGCGCGCCATAGGCCCCGAGATCGGATTCCGAACTGATGATCGCGACATGCGGCGCGCCGAACAGGCGGAAGTTTTCAAGGCTTTGTTGGTTACGCGCGGCGCGATCGTCGCGGGCGATACCAACAGCCTCGTAAAGCTGAAAGCCACAGGTTCGGCGACGCTCGCCCGTGGCACCCGGATAGGAGCTGGGCCAGGCAAGATCCGGGTCCGGTTTTTCACTGGCGGTTTTCAGCAACGCCTCGCGAAACCGTTCGGTTTCCTGTCCGCGTGTCACGGTCGCTTGCCAGGGTTGGGCGTTGCACCATGACGGCGCACGCCCGGCGGCGGTCACGATCTGTTTGATGGTTGCGTCCGGGACCGGGTCAGAGCGGAAGGCGCGGCAACTATAGCGCGCGTGAAGCACGTCGCGGAGCGTGTCAAAATCTTTTCCCATGTCACAGCGCGCCCTGATTGAGTGCAATGAAATACCCGACGGTACCCGCGACGATCGCGCCGATTACAACCGCGATGGCGATCTTGATGGCCGAATAGGGGCGTTCGCCCTGTACGCGCCCGGTTCGGCCATTGACGACGAAACGATAGGTCTTGCCCCGGTACTTGTAGGCTGCCAGCCAGACCGGCAGCAGGATGTGTTTGAAGGTCACGTCGCCGATTTCTGTCTGGATGTCGTGGATGCGTTGCCGGTCGCCGCCGATGTCGAATTTCACATCCCTTGCGATCACGCGGTCCATGTGGCGGCGCGCCTCGGTAAAGCCGTCTTCCAGCTCGACGGTGTAACCCTCGGCCCGGAACCCAGCGAGGTATTCGGGGCGGTAGGGCTCCAGCGCGGCCAGATCCCAGGGTTCCAGCGCATCAGTAAAGCGTTTCGGCAGCGACCGCGCAGCCAGCACCAGCACATCGTCGAAGAGCCGCGCCACGCGGCCCCGGACGGCGCGCCACCGTACCTTGGCGACGCGCACATTCTGGCGCTTGCCGTCGCGCATGACAGTGCGGGTTTCGTGATAAACCGTGCCGCGTTCACCCTGATAGCTTGATTTCGTGTCGGCATCGAAGGTCCAGTAGGGCACGTAAATGCCCTGCATCTTGCGTCCCTTGCGGGCATATTCCTGCAAGCCGGTGGGGGCAAACCAAAGACTGCCCAGCCAATCCGTCATTGCCTTGCGGGCCGTTCGTTCTTCCAACGCAAAGGGCAGCAGCCCGCGGGGTTTGATATGCCGGTGGGTGCCTGTATCCGTGACCACGGGCGTGGCGCAGAACGGGCATTCGGTGGCATGAGTGTCGGCATCGAATTCGACCTGTGCGGCGCAATTGGGGCATTGGAGAACGCGGGTTTCCTCGATCTCTTCATCGGGAAGTTGCTGGCTGAGGGCTGCGCGCAGGTCCAGTTCGCGGATAGGTGCGTTCCACGGCGTGGCATGTTCGATCTCGGCGGTGTTGCCGCAATGGTCGCAGGTCAGTTGCCCGGCGCCGGGATCAAAGCGGAAATCTGACCCGCAATTGTCACAGGGAAAGCGGTGTTCCTGAAGAGGGGCGGTATCGCTCATGTCTCAGAGATATCGGTGAAGCGCGCGGGGCACCATGATTCGAAGCGCATTGTCACGCAGTTTGACATGGCGCCAGATGTGAAAGCCCGCGTGGACGATCGCGATCGCCGCCAGCAGGTAGAACTCGTAGATATGGATCTGGCCGATGATGCTGTTTGATTGCGGCATGTCCATCGGCGGGGCGACAGGCACGAAACCACCTGCCTTGAGCAGTACCGCCGAGGTGAGGCCCAGGAAGAACCCGGTAAGTGCCACCCCGAACAGCCCCCAGATAAGGGTGAGATGCAGAATGCGGTGCGTTTTCCGCGCCCAGGGCGGCAGTTTCGGCCCTGGGCGGCTGGCGAGGCCACGGCGCAGATAATCCGCAGTCCAGAGAAGGGAGAGCGTGACGAAGATCAGCCCCAGCACCGAATGGAACTGAAATGCGCCCTGGCCGAATTGCAGGATGAACGAGGGGGTCACGAAGACGAACCAGATCAGTAGTACCAACATCGTCCAATGCAACCACTTGAGCGCGGTGCGGCGGTGGGGAAGACGTTTTTTCAGGCGCTGGAACATGTTTCAGATACGTAGGTCACGGAGAATTGGTTTCAGCCGCCGGACCGATTTTTATGTTGATCCGGTGGCACCACGAGGCGCAGGCCCGACGGTCACGCGCCCGGTGGCGGGGGCGGCATCACGGTGAAAAGCTGTGCAAGCTCCTGCACATCTTCGGCCCGTTGCCAGCCATCCTGCCCGGCGGTCCAGACATGTGTGTCGCGTGTCAATTTGCCCTCGCTCGCCATGCGACCCAGGGCGGCCTTCGAATAGGGCCCGTGGGTCTGGCCGCTTTCGGCGATATGCCAGACATGTTCGACCGGTGGCGGCGGTGGAGGTGCGGCAGCGCGCGCCCCCCAGGGGCCTTGTTGCATGCCGGCCTGTGCCATTGCCATGCCCATCCCCATACCAAGCCCGGCGCCCATGCCGCCACCATTCGGGTTGCGCGCGGCCTCGGTCATCGCCTCGGCGGCAGAATATTCAGTGAAACGGCCCAGATCACCGGCAATGCCCGACGACGTGCGTTTGTCCAGCGCCGCCTCGACCGCCGGGGGCAGCGAGATGTTTTCGATGTAAAGCTCGGGCAGCGTCAGACCATAATCAGCAATGGTGCCGCTGATCGCGGTGGCGACCAGCTTGCCCAGATCGGCGGTGTTGGCGGCCATGTCGAGCACCGGTATCCCCGAGGAAGCGATAACGCGGGAAAACTCCTGCACGATGATGTTGCGGATCTGATAGCTGATCTCGTCCATGGTGAACTCGCCATCGGTGCCGACGATTTCGGACAGGAATTTCGCTGGGTCGCTGACGCGGACCGTGTAAGTGCCGTAGGAGCGCAGACGGGTCGGGCCGAATTCTGGATCGCGCAGCATGATCGGGTTCTTGGTACCCCATTTAAGATCATTGAACCGGGTGGTGTTGACGAAATAAATCTCGGACTTGAACGGGCTTTTGAACCCGTGATCCCAGTGGTTCAGCGTCGTCAGGATCGGCATGTTGTTGGTCTCTAACATGTAAAGCCCGGGCGTGAAGACATCGGCCAACTGCCCCTCGTGCACAAACACCGCAGCCTGACCCTCGCGTACTGTGAGCTTGGCCCCATATTTGATCTCATGCCCCTCGCGCTCGAACCGCCAGACCATGGTATCACGGGTGTCGTCGGTCCAGTGGATGACGTCGATGAACTCACCGGTCAGAAAATCGAAAATACCCATCTCTCAGGTCTCCTTTATCATCAGCTTGGCCCGCCATGCCGGGCCGCGATCAGGCGGCGAAAGACCGGGCGGGCCTCGTCGGCGGTCATGCCGGGGCGCAGGGCGGGGTTGTAGAGCAGGCGCAGCAGCTCTTCGTCATGGGTGGTCAGCAGCGCGAACTCGTCGTCATCGTTGAAGATTGACGGCCGCGCCGAAGGGCTGTCATTGGCAAGGCCCAGCCCCTGCGCCAGTTCCTCGTGCACGCAGGATTGCCGCATCAGTGGCGGGTGCTCAGCGCGAATGAAGGCGATGGCGCGGGTGTATTCGTAATCCTGTTCCGACCCGGCGGTGATCACGAAACAGAGGATCGACCGCGGCAGGTCGCTGAAGAAATCAAGCGAAGCCGGGCTGATCGATGGGATGATCTGGGCCGCGCGCTGGCGGGCGAACTGGCGATCATCCTCACTCATGATGAACACGTGGAAATTGGGGGTGCGGCTGTTTGCGCTGATCGGATGGCCGGTTATGCGTGCCAGTCGGCTGGCATATTTGGCGATCTGAAGCCGGTCGACCGCCTGCTGTTCTCTTGGCACCGAGGCGCCGAATTCGACGCCGATGCGTACCGGGCCTTTCCATTTGCGCAATCGCCCAGAGATACCATCGGATTTTTTCAGGCCCTGATCGCGCGCATATTCGTCGAAAAACGCAATCCGTTCAAAATTTCGGGCCAGGTCTCTGTCACTGTAAGGCGTGTCGACGCCGCCGCCGCCGGTACGTAGCAGTCCTTGGGTCAGCAGGTCCGCCTGCATGCGTCCGTAGAAACGCGCAAGCGCCAGGCTTTCCGCCGATGGCTTCAGCGGCACAGGCTTGGCGGCAAGGCCGACCGGGCGGGCGCGGGGTTTGGCGGTTGGTTCAAAGGGCGCAAGCGTGCAGGCGCCGAGGGCCAGAAGCCCCAGGCCCATAAACGACCGAGAGAATGCCGTGCGCCAATCCACCGGGGGTTCAGGCTCCGGGTACTGCTGTGCCTGCGTTATCGCCCACGCCATCGCGTCGCGATTTCGCCGCGGCAAGCGTGTCGCGCAGTTCTGCTTCCATCTTCTTCAATTCCTCCTCGGCGGCGGCGCGCCGGGCCTTGCCCTCGTCGGCGATAGCAAGGCTTTCCTCAATGGTGCCGATCAGGTCGGCATTGGCTTGTTTGACCGCCTCGATGTCAAAGACACCGCGTTCCATTTCCTCGCGGATGACCTTGTTCGATTCGCGCAGATTTTTGGCGTTGGCGGTCAAAAGCTCGTTGGTCAGGTCGTTGGCGTCCCGTACGGCCGAGGCCGCTTCGGCCGACCGCTGAATCGTCACCGCCTGCGCCAGTTGGGTTTCCCACAGCGGCACGGTGTTGACCAGCGTCGAGTTGATCTTGGTCACCAGAGATTTGTCATTTTCCTGCACCAGCCGGATCGAGGGCAGAGATTGCATGGTGACTTGCCGCGTCAGTTTCAGATCGTGCACCCGGCGTTCCAGATCGTCACGCGCGGCACGCAGGTCGCGTAATTCCTGGGCTTTCATCACCTGATCGCCTTCCGGCGCTTTTTCGACCTCGGCTTCGGCTGCGGGGATGTCGGTTTCGTCCAGAATGCTGAGTTTTTCTTCGCCAGCGGCAATGTAAAGCGCCAGTTCGTCGTAAAAATTCAGGGTTTTATCATAGAGGATATCAAGCGACTTGATGTCCTTGAGCAGCGTGTGCTCGTGGCTCAGCAGATCTTCGGTGATCTTGTCGATCTGGTTTTGTACCGTCTCGAACCGGGCGGTGAACTGGGCAAAGGGCGCGGCCTTGCCCAGCAGCGTTTCCCACCAGCTGCGTTTGCGGCGGACATCCAGCTCCGAGACGGAAAAGCCGCGAATGGTGCTGACGATCCCGCGCAAGGAGTCGCCCGCGGGACCCACATCCTTGTTGCGCACGCCTTGCAGCATGGATTGCGAGATTTCCTGCAACTCCGCCTGCGCATTCGATCCGAAAGAGACGATGGACTGGGTATCGCTCATGTCGATCTCGGCCATCCGCTTGGTGATTTCGGCACCCACCGGTTTGTCGGCGTCTTTCAGGGGCACGATAGCATTGGCATCGGTAGGCTCAGCCAGAACGACGGCGCTTACCTGTTCAACTTCGGCTAGTGCTGCTTCGGCCCTTTGGCGGATAGTGTCGGTCATTGCTTTCCCCTCACTTTATTCATTCGGATGTGTCGGCTGTGCGTCGGGGCGAATGCCCTCGCGTTGCAGTCGGTCGCGCAGAACACTGATTTCGACCTCAAGATCAGTATGATTATCGGCCAGCAGTTTTTGGGTCTTGGCCGCGAAATTCTCTTCCAGGTCGGTCAGCAACGTCAGGTAATCCGACCGGGCTCCGGCATCGCGGGAGCGGGCATAGATATCGGCGAATTTGACCGTCGCGTCACGGGCACCCACCAGATAGATGCCCATGTATTTGCGCGCCGATGTCAGATCGCGCGGGTCGTTTTCGACCGTGCGCAGCATATCCCGCACGCTGGTCTGAAACCGCTCGACCCGGGCTTCTGCCTGCCGGTCGCCTGCGCGAATGATCGCGTCGGACATGGCGGCCAGATGGGTTTCGGCCTTTTCCACGGCCCGCGCCACCCGGTCGGTTTGAAACTGATCGACGCCTTCAAGCCCCTTGTCTTTCATCGGATCGAGGCCAAAGGCAAAGCTATGCAGCAAGGTTCCGATCACGCCGTAGACAACCGGTGCGACAAGGCCGCCGCTGGCGGCGAACCCGGCCACGGCCAGGCCCAGCCCGGTCAGCAGGGAACCGGCCATCTTGCGGGGGAAACCTGGGCGGCGGGCGATTTTGCGCGCCTCATAAGCTTCCTGCGCCAAAATACCCTCTCGTGTCATCCAGGCGGCCAGAAGCAACAGGCCAAGGGCCGCAAGGTTCAATGCAAGGGCGGCAGGCCCGTTACCGAAAGCCGACCAGATCAGAGGCAGGGGGGCCAGAAACAACAGGTTGACGCGGCCCCCGGCACGGGTGCGGCGGGCGCCCAGAAAGCTGCCGCGGTCCGGACCACTGTCGGGTCCTGTCCCATCCGAGCCATCGGGGCTATATTTACCGCCATAGCGCTGCGCCATGCTACACGCCCCCCGAAACCGAGACGTAGAGGATCAGCAGCACAAGCAGGAAAAATGCAAGCTTTTGCAGTCCTGTTTCGGTCATGGAGTTCCCCGGTGTCCTCTTTCAAGACAAATCTAGGGGATGCGGTCACCGCATACTAGGGGGAAGTTTCGTGTGCGCGGCTCATTGCGGATGACGGGATGCGTGCCGGGCGCAGGTGTTTTTCCATCAACTACCGTGGTCTTACGGGTAAGTTGGGCACATTTATTGCGGGATTTGATATGTTAATGCTTCACCGTACCAGATTGAAGGGCGTAATGTAGCAGCGTTTCAGGAGGGAGTGTCATGGATCAATCACTGGTTTTTGCCTTGATCGCGGCGACGGCGGTGCTGGTCGCCATCCCCGGCCCTAATGTGGCGCTTTTTGTCGCCAATACCCTGCGATATGGGTCGCGCCACGGGGCGATTACCGTGCTCGGCACCACGATTGGGGTCGGTGTGCAACTGGCGGCGGTGGTGCTGGGGCTTGTGCTGGTGCTGCAACTGGCGGGCGAGGCGCTGACCTGGCTCAAGTGGATCGGCGTGCTTTATCTCCTTTACCTCGGATACACCACGTGGCGCGAGGAAACGGCCGAGATGTCTGACGCCGCTGCCACTGACGCACCACTTGGCCGCGTCTTCTGGCAAGGGTTGCTGCTGGCGGCGATCAACCCCAAGACCTTGATCTTTTCGGCAGCCTTTTTGCCGCAATTCGTGAGCCCCGGGGCTGAGGGTGGGTTCGTCTTGTTGATGCCGGCGGTGATCTATCTGAGCGTGATATTCTTGGGGGATATGTGTTGGGTCATCTCGGCCCGGGCGGCCCGGCCCCTGCTCTGGCGGTTGGGCCGATGGCGGAACCGGTTGACCGGCACGCTGTTTCTGGGGGCGGGGATCGGCTTGGCTCTGGCGCGGATCGAGCGTTAGCGGTTCGGTCCTGGTCGCAGCGAGTTCACCAATTTGGCCTTGCGTGACCGTTCGAGTTTATGGCCAGCGCGGAACCAAGGCCGCAGGCCGCCGCGCGATCGCCAGACCGCTCGCAAAGGCTGGCGATTTGGAGAGGTTGCGCAACGTTCTTAGCATGCAATGACTTGGCTGGGATAAAGCGCATTCCACAAAGGTTTGCTCGTCACCCCGCGGTCTGGCGATCGCTCGGCTCAGCACTTCAAAGGCGCAATGTCCGCTCATTAGGCCATACCCGCCAATGCGTTTCCGCCCAATAAATTCTGTTCGATGAGCGTGAGTGCAGGGTGAGCGATACCCACCCTGCAGCATCAGGCTCAATGATGGGCGGATGTGCGGCGTTCGGCATTTAGCTTGCGGGAATAGCCCGACTGGATGACCTCGACCGCGACCAGCACGACGACCGAGAAATAGAAGGTCGTCTTGGACATCGGCACCACTTCGTAGCCGAAGAATTTCAGCGCCAGCGTATCGTCATGCATGGCGTGGGCCGCGGCCTGTCCGGCCTCGCCCAGAAGTACGACGCCGACAATCAGCAGGATGAAAAGGCCCAGCACCTCGTACATGCGGTTCTTTTCAAGAAACCGCGTGACGCCGTCGGCCAGCAGCAGCATGGCGAGGCCCGACAGGATGATCGCGATCGCGAGCACCGGGAAGACATCTGTGATCGCTAGCGCGGACAGGACGGAATCGAACGAGAAGATCAGGTTCATCAGCACGATCAGAAACACGACCTGCGTGGCCGATTTGCCGGATTTCGATGAGACATCGGTGTCCAGATGCTCGATCGTGAGCATGTGACCGATTTCCTTTACGGCCGTGTACATGATGAAAATCCCGCCCAGTATGAAGACGCAGGTGGCGAAGTTCACCCCGCCCTCGATCACACCGGGGGTGTTGAACACAAAGAACGGCTCGGCCATCGCGTCGATCAGTTGGATCATCGTGAAAAGCAACACAACCCGCAGGGCAACGGCGATGATGATCCCCCAGTACCTGACGGATTTTTGCTGGGCCACCGGCGCGCGTTGGCTTTCGATTGAGATGTAGAGCAGGTTGTCAAACCCCAGAACCGCCTGCAAGAAGCAAAGCATCAGCAGGTTACCCAGGTTTTCTACTGTCAGAAGATCGGCCATTTGGTCTGTCCTTCGTACGTTTGTCGTTGGTTTCCCGAGCTATAGCGTGGGATATTCGGGAAAACAAAACGAAACGATTGATGATACCTGCTTGTTAGCTGTTTCGCTGCCAGACCTTCATTCCAAATGATGGCAATGCGGACAGAGCTGCCATATGCACTGTCGTTCTTGATGGCGACATTTGGCGCATCGCGTACAGTTTGCCGTCACGCTGCGGATTGGCTTGTCGGGAAAACGCCAGACATCAGGACAAACCCTGGCAGTCGTTTTATTCTGTCGCACCATCGGCGAATGGCTGGGTAGTCCTGCCGTGAAACACCGCCCTCTTCGGACAAAATGACATAAGGAAAACAGGCTAAATCGGCGATGGTGGGATGATCACCGGAACATATCCAATCCTGGCCCTCCTGTTCGGCGAACCATAGATGCTCATCCAGCACACGAAACAACCGGTGCGCGCCTGCACGGGCGGCCTCGACGTCAAGCTCATAGAACAGCGTGTCGTGGAGGCGTGCAGACGAGGCGGTGGCGGTGATCCCGTCGGCAAAAGCCAGCCATTGCGCGACCTGACCCAACCGATCCGGGTCGGACACAGGGTACCATTGGCCTGACGGGTCATATTTATGCGCGAGATAGGTCAGGATCGCCTGCGCGTCCCGCAATACAAGGTCTCCATCTTCCAGGATCGGCAATTGCCCCAATGGGTTCAACTTCATCAGTTCGGGGGACTTATGTTCGCGCCCCGGATAGAAATCGACTGGTCGGGTCTCGTACTCTCGACCCAGAAAATTCAACATCAGCCGGATCTTGTAGCAATTCCCCGACAGTTCGTAATCATAGAGTTTCATGTGCCCACCCCTCAGATGTCCAAGACAAGGCGCTTGGATTTGCATCGGGACACGCAGGTTATGATACTTTTGCCCGCAGCCCGTTCACCGGCTGACAGATAGACATCCTGGTGATCGGGATCTCCTTCGATCACCGTTGCCAGACAGGTGCCACAGGCGCCCTGTTCGCAGGAACTTGGCATTTCGACCCCGTTTTCATGCAGCACCTCAAGGATGGTTCTGCCTGCGGGCACTTGCAAGGTCAGGGCCGAACGCGCCAGGGCCACCTCAAAAGCGGAGCTGTCGTCAATCTCATTGGTGTTCTTGAAATACTCAAAGTGAACAGCCTCATCAGGCCAGCCTTTTCGGTCTGCTATCGCGCGCGTGGCCTGTAACATCGGACCGGGGCCACAGATATACAGGTGCTCCTCTTCGCCGCGGGTTTTCAGTATCTCCGCCAATGTCTTGCCTGTCGCTTTGGGATCAAGGCCAAGGTGAGTGGTGACTGCGTCTTTAAGTCGGCCGAGAATTTCCTCAAACCCCAGATGCGCCACGGACTGGGCAAAGCAATGCAACTCAAATGGCAGAGACTGCGCCTCCAGCGTCTGCGCCATGGCCAGCATCGGCGTGATCCCGATGCCGCCCGCGACCAGAATGGTATTCAGCGCATCACGGCGCAGTGGAAAATTGTTGCGCGGGGCGGAAATGGCCAGCACATCGCCTTGCTGAACCGTTTCATGCAGGCACGCGGAGCCACCGCGCGACTCTGGCTCGCGTTTGACACCGATGGCGTAATGATCGGTTTCGCCGGGTGCATTGGTCAGGGAGTACTGCCGCGACATGCCATTGGGCAGATGCACGTCGATATGCGCCCCGGGCTGAAATGTGGGAAGCTGCCCGGTAATCGCCTCAAACCGGAAGCCCGCGATATCAGTGGCCAGCGCCCATTTCCGGGCGACGGTCACACGCAATTCAGCTTTGGGACCTGAGCGCGCACGGGCAGGTATTTGGGCCAGTTCTTCATCCACCGGGGTGAAGGACACCGAAATCGGGTCTGGTGCGTCAAGCGTGGCGGCCTCGGCCTCAATCCGGTCACGTAGGGCCGACATGGCCCGGTTGTGGTGGTGCAGGACCGGCATCGGCGTATCCGGTCTGGTGGTCAGTACACCGCGCAGGATCGACCGGCCTGCATCCACCGGCTGAATGAACAAAAGCAGCGTCGTGGTCATGTCGCCGAGGGTCGACCGGAGTTCGAGAAAGCCATCGGTTTCAACGATGAGGCTTACATCGGCACCGCCTGCTCCGGTTGGCGAAAACTGATAACTGCGCGCATGCGCCGCAACAAGCGAGGGAGGCGCATTGACCGGAATGGGACGCAGGGCAAGAACATCAGCACCGACAAGCAGCGTATGTTCCTGAAAGTCTTCTGCCGGATCCAGGGCTGACCAGATCAGCCCGTGGGCCTCAATTGCCGGGTAAGTGTTGTTGCAGATCGTGCGCGCCGGGGCATCCGCCGGATGTGCCGGGATATAGGTGCAGCCTGCGGTGCGGTTGGCGTAACGCCAGCCGTGATAGAGGCAACGCAGTTCGCGCCCCTCGTTCAGGCCAATCGACAGGCGCACGCCGCGGTGCAGACAGCGGTTTTCCCAAACGTTGACATGGCCATCGTCGGCCCGCCACACGGCCATTTCACGCCCCCAGAGCTGGCCATGAAAGACATGGCGCAGGGGAAGATCTGAGCTCGAGGCGATGGGATACCACCGACCGGGATCAACACTCATAGCAGATCTCCTCAATCATACGGCTGCCGGGATGACGCCGTAAGTCAACCCTTTCCTGGAAAGCCAGCGGCGATAGGCAATGGCTGATTTGTCGGCGCGAATGGGGGTTTCGGCGCGGGTATCCAGAGGCAGTTGCTTGGGAAACTGGTTTTCGAGGATCGGTTTGTCCTGACCAAAGATCACCTGTTGAAAACAGCGGATACCCTGATAGCTGTTTTCCAGATCAATCACGCACATGCCCGTGTGGGCGCGGGTCCATTCGCGGGTCATTGGTTGCAGGAACATATAGATCACGTCCATGCGCCCCTCGGCCTCGAAGCCGGGGCTGGATTTGTAAAGCAGCGCGCAGTTGATATGCGGCACGCGGTAGACATATTCCACATCCGCACCACTCTCGGATGCCAGAGCGGCCTTGGGCTGATAGAACTGACAACGAGTGGCGAGGATTTCATCGCGGCTCTCGCTAATCTCAACATCGTACTCCTTGACCTCCGTGCGGGGTTCTTCGCCCAGGATGCCGGTATGAACGAAAGGGAAATGACCCATATCGAGGAAGTTTTCGATGGTGCGACCAGCCGAAACGTTCACGCCAAAGACGCCTGTGGGCACGTTCTGGCGGTCGGGTTCCAGCAGTTCTGGCACCGGGAATAAATCCTTGGGTGGTTTGCCGACACAGGTCCAGAGGTAGCCATGCTTGGATCGCGCAGGCAAGGCGTTGCCTGCTTTCGCCGGATCATAAGGCGTGTGAGCGGGCTGTGCGGGTGTTCGGTACCAGACATGTAGCGCGCCCGTATCGTCCATCGCGTAGGATAGAGGCTGCTCCAGCAGGACCGTGTCATGCACCAGCCCCTGTGCGATCTCGTCAAGCGAGGTCAGCGGGTGCCATTGATTGTGGATCACTGGATCTTTGCACGCTTGGGTCATGATTGATCTCCGTTCAGCGGAAATAGGGGATGCCGAGCTTCACCGGCTGATTGGTTTTGCGCCTGAGCCCCATCAGAAGCAGAATTGAGGCAAGATAGGGGAGCGCCAAGAAAATCTGGTGCGGCACGTTCAGGCTGAGCACCTGAACGTGAGTCGCAATGCTTTCGAGGAGGGCAAAAACCAGCACCGCGGCCAGCACGCCGCGGGGCATCCAGTTGCCTGCGATGATTGCCACCACTGCCAGCCAGCCGCGCCCGGCGGTGATGTCGGCCAAAAACCGGTCAGAAAAGCCCAGCATCAGAAAGCCGCCGCCAAGACCGGTCATGACCGAGCCAATCATCACAGCCAGATACTGCCGGCGCACGATATTAATGCCCTTGATATCAAGCGCCTTGGGGTTTTCGCCCAGACATCGCAACTCCAGCCCCCAGCGGGTGCGGTACAGCAGGAACCAGATGACCGGCACCATGGCAAAGGCCAGATAGGTCAGCAGACGTTGGGTAAAGAGGATCTCGCCCAGCCAGGGGATCGCCGACAGGCCCGGGATGGCCACGCTGTCAAACCCGTCAAATGTCGGTTGCGGACGACCCTTGATGTAGATGCGGAACCAATAGAGGGTCAGCCCTCCCGCCAACAGGTTGATGCCGAGGCCAGAGATGAAGTGATCCACCCGCATGGTTGCGGTCATGAAGGCGGTCAGCAACCCCATCAGCGCGCCCGACGCCATCGCAGCCCAGACCGCCAGCCAGACCGAGCCGGTCGATGAGGCCACAATATAAGCCGTGAAGGCACCCGTCAGCATCGTGCCCTCAACCCCCATGTTCCAGATGCCAGCCCTCTGGGTCACCAATTCGCCGATTGCGGCAAAAAGGATCGGGGTCATGATGCGCACGGTGCTTGCCAGGATGCTGATCAGAATGGCTTCGGAGAACAGTTCAGACATCGCCATCCCCCACACGCACAAGACGGTAATGTGCCGCAACTCCCGCGCAGAGGAAGGTGAGCATCAATATACCCTCCATCGCGGGAACCAGCGCAGAGGGCACTTTGGCCAGCAATTTCATGTAAAGCGCACCCGACGCCAGACCACCGAATATGATGCCCGCGACCACGGTGCCCAGCGGGCGCAACCCCCCGATCATGCCGATGATGATGCCGGTATAACCCAACCCGTAAAGCGTATCGGACCGCAACCGGTGTGACGTGCCAAAGATTTCGGAAACGCCTGCCAGCCCGGCAATCGCACCGCTGATCGCCATGACCATAATGATCGTGCGCCCGATATTGGTGCCACGATAGGCCAGCGCCACCGGGTTGTAGCCCAGAGCACGGATTTCATACCCCAATGGTGTCTTTTCCAGCAGGACGTAGCAAACCACCGCCGAAGCCATGGCAAACAGGAACCCTAAATGAAGTTTCTTGCTGCCCAACAACTGCGGCAGTTGTGAGGCGTCTGGCACCGGGCCGGTTTGCTGATAAACCACGGTCGAGGAGATTTCCGTCCACGGCCCGCCACCGATCAGATAACTAAGCAGAAAGACGATGAGATAATTCATCATGACGGTCGAAATAATCTCGTTTACATCAAACCGATCTTTGAGCACGGCGGCGATGGTTCCAAGCAGCGCGCCGCCAATTATGCCCGACAGGATGATCAGCGAAAGATAGAGCGCCACCGGCAGACCCGCGAACACCAGACACCCCAGATAAGCCCCCATGGCCCCGGCATAGACCTGCCCCTCCTGCCCGATGCTCCAGACCTGCGCGCGGAACGCCACCACGGTGGCAAGGCCCGTCAGGATCAGCGGCGTCGCCTTGCTGAGTGTTCCGATCCAGGCCTTCTGGCTGCCAAAGGCCCCTTTGAGCAGGGCCGAGAATGCCTTGGCCACATCGGCACCAGAGGTCCAGAGGAGCAGTGCCGAAAGCGCGAGCCCGATCAGCGTGGCACTGAGATACATCGTAAAGGTCCAGCCTGCGTTGCGGTTGAGCCGACGTTCAATCGTCAGGCGGGTACGGGGCTGGGTTGCAGCGCTGCTCATGCGGCGACGCCGTCGGTGCTTCCGGCCATCAAGAGACCGATCTCTTCGATGGTGGTGGTATCCGGGTCAACAATGCCGGTGATCCGCCCCGAGGAGATCACGGCGATCCGGTCGCTGAGGTTCAGCAGATCCTCCAATTCCTCGGAGGCCAGAAGCACGGCATAGCCTTCGTCGCGCTTGGCGATAATCTGTTTGTAGACATATTCGATCACCCCCAGATCAAGGCCGCGGGTGGGTTGATTTGCGAGAAGCAACTTGTTGGAATGCACGAATTCGCGCGCCAGAATGACTTTTTGCGCGTTCCCACCCGAGAGGTGATTGACGGGCGTAGCGCCCGATGGCGCGACGATTTGAAATTCGTCGATCAGCCCGTCTGCAACGGTGCCGATATGCTTGTGATCAAGGAATATTCCATTGGTGTAATCATCGTGGCGCTGCCAGCCGAGGATCATGTTCTCGCGGATGTTGAACTCGGGGATCAGCCCCTCGCGAAAGCGATCGTCGGGCACCAGACCCACGCCGCGATCCATATAGTGGCGCGAGGGCAGGCCCTTGATTTCCTCCCCCGTCAGTGTGATGCGCCCCACCTGCGGGATCAGCACGCCGGATAGCGCCTCGAACAGTTCTTTCTGGCCATTCCCAGACACACCAGCGAGGCCCAGAATTTCGCCTTCGCCAATGGTCAGGTTGATATCATCCAGCGCGGTTTTGCCCAGCCCGTCGCGATAGCTAAGCCCTTCGACAATCAGGACAGACACCGTGTCGGTGGCGCGGGTTTCAGCGGTGTCACGGGCCACGCGCAACTCCACATCCCGGCCCACCATCATGCGGGTCAGCTCTTGCGGTGTGACGTCAGCGGGCCGCACCGTGTCCACAACCTTGCCTTTGCGCAGCACCGTCACACGGTCGGCCTGCATCACCTCGGCAATTTTGTGGCTGATCAGAATGATCGACAGACCCAGCTTACACATATGGTCGACGATCCGGAACAGGCGCTCAGATTCCGCCGGGGTCAGAACCGCCGTCGGCTCATCCAGGATCAGAACCCGCGCTTCAAGATAAAGCGCTTTGAGGATTTCGACCCATTGCTGCTGACCAACCGCAAGATCGCGCACATAGGCGTCAAGCTCCAGTTCGATCCCGTATTCAGCGCATAATTTCTCAATGCGCGCGCGGGCCTCGGGCAAACCGAGCCGCCAGCCCTGTTCATGGGTGCCAACGATAATGTTCGCCAAAACCGTAAAGTCCGCGACCAGCACAAAATGCTGATGCACCATCCCGATCCCCATATGGATCGCATCCCGAGGGGACCGGAACCGGACCGGTTTGCCGTCAAATTCGATATGACCCTCCTCGGGGTGATAGAAACCGAAAAGACAGGAGGAAAGCGTCGATTTCCCCGCGCCGTTTTCCCCGAATAGGCAGTGAACCTCGCCTTGCTCCAACTCGAAATTCACATCCTCATTGGCAATCACCCCGGGGAAGCGCTTGGTCAGATTGACAGATTTGAGGATGGCAGGCATCAGTTTTGCCCTCAGCTTGGCATGAGGTGTCCGGGCCCAGCATTGGCAAGGGCCCAGACTTTGCGATTACAACGGGATCAGTCAGACGTGGGGGCGGACACATCCAGTTCGACGCTCACGGCACCGGATTTGATGCCATCGATTGTCTCGGCCACCGCAGCTTGAACATCTGCCGGAACCTTGTCTGCCATGGCATGATAAGGCGCGATACCGGCACCTCCATCTGCGATGCCGAACCATTTGATCTCGGTATTGCCGTCAAAGGCCTCGCCGCCTGCCTTGTTGGCCCACCATTCGTCGATGATCCAGTTCAGGTCCGGATCCCAGAATGCCAGTGCGCTGGACACAACAGTGGTCGGTGAAAACGCGTGCTGATCCCCGAAATTGGCAAAGCACAGGATGCCCGCCTCTTCGCAAGGCTGGAAGTTGGCGGCGAGCGAAAAGATAATATCCGCCCCCGTGGCAATCTGCGCCGATGTCATCTCGGCGGCCTTCGCCGGATCATACCAGCTTTCGATGAAGGCGACCTTTTGTTTGATATCCGGGTTGACCGATCGCGCACCATTGAAGAAGGCGTTGATCTCGTCATTCACGTCATCCGCAGGGAAGGATCCCACAACGCCCAACGTGTTACTTTCGGTCAGCTTGCCGGCCGCCACGCCCAGGGCATATGCCGCTTCGTGCACCCGCTTGTAGACCCAGTACTGGTTACCGCCGAGGCCTTCGTTACCAGAACCAACCACGACGAACATGATCTCGGGATACTCGTCCTTCAACTTCTTGACCTGATCGGAATAGGTCGAGTGGGCCCAAATGATGTCATACTCACCGGACTCGGCAAACAGCGCCATTGCATCGCCCGCGTCATCGCCCCAAAGCGGATCGGTATATTCCCAAGACAGGTTTAGCCCGTGAGGTTTTTCAGCCTTCACACGTTCGAGCGAGTCAATGAGTGTGCCGTCCCATGGGCTTTCGATGCCCGCTGACAGGATAATCGCGATGTTCAGGTCAGTGGGGTCGTCCGCCTGCGCTGACCCCGCAAACGACGCAAGGGCAATCGCGGTCGCCCCCATCGCCTTCAGAAATGTTCTTTTGATCATTGTCGTCTCCCTTATTGGTGTCTTTGATACGGGTCTTATTGCCCTTTAACTGGAAAATGGCGCACCCAGGCCAAGTTTGGCCAGCGCGCGACGGTATTCGACCGACATGCGGTCTGCCGGAATGTGAATTTCCTCTTTCATATCCAATGGCAGGTCTTCGGGCCGCTGGCCTTCGACCATGGATTTATCCTCGTTGTTGATCATCAGCGATTCCTTGATCAGGAAATCCGCATCGGGTTTGCCGTTTGTGTCCGTCACCACCTGAAAGATCCGCGTTTCGTGGGCCGAGACCGGGCACACAGTGTCAGCAAAATACTGGGCGTACGGCCCCTCGGTAGGTTTGATGATGATGATCGTCGAAAATGGCAGCGTCAGTTGATAGGTGTAAACAACGTTGCGTTCATCGCCCTCAACATCGTCTGGAAAACGGTTGCCGACCTCAAGATAGGGGATATCAAACGTTAGCCCGTAATCCGTTGCCTCGACCTCATAGGCCGGGATCGGATCTTCTTCGTAGCCGCCGAAAGTCTCTTTGTGCACAAAGGGAAAATGCGCCACATCATTGAAGTTTTCCACATGGCGGCTCGCCGCTGCGTGCCAGGTATCGCCCGGAATGTGCAGGTTTTCCAACGTGTCATCCCCGATCCCCGGCCAAACCGGCAAAGGGTGCGACGGGGTGTCGGCAAGGCAGGCCCAGACGATGCCATAACGCTCTTCGGTCAATAGCGATTGCAAGCGCATCCGCGGCGGAATACGGGCATTCGGGTCTCCCACAGACGGGTTTTTTGTGCATTGCCCGGCATGGTCATAGCAAAGCCCGTGCATCGGGCAGACAAGGTTGTCACCCTCAATCCAGCCTGCACTCAGCCGCGTGCCCCGGTGCGGGCATATATCACGCGCCACAGAGATACCCTGAGAGGTTCGGTAAATCACCAGCTCAACATCCAGCAAGCGCGCCGCGACGGGCTTGGCGTCTATGTCATGGGCAACGGCGACAGGGTGCCAAAAGCCTGCCAGTATTTTCCAATCGCTTTCAGTGAACGTGCAGTTTCGTGGCAAGACCGAGGGCGCTTTCGAGTGATCGGTGGCTTGAAACACGGTCATGGCTCCTTCGTGGCAGAGCGGAAGTGGCTGGATGGTTCATCGACAGTCGTTGATCTAAATCAATTTATAAATGCCCATTTCAAAGGATTTATTGCTTTAAATTAAGATTGTGGGCATAAATTTTTCGGTCGGGTCATTTCTGCGGGCTCTTGATTGCATCTATGTTTGGCCGGTGAGTTATCCTCGAGGGTGAAACACCAGATTTCGGTGGGGGAACAATGGATCAGCTTCTCAATCATGTTCGTGGATTTTCGTTCGGCGGCATGACCTATGAGCGCGGAGGCTTGTTCGGTCCGATCCTGCGCCCCTATGTGTCGTTGATAATGGTGGAAACGGGCACTTGCACCCTGAGGGCCGATGGAAAGCTCGTTAAGGTTTCCAGCGGACAGACGGGTATAGCGGCTGCAGAAACCAAGTTCGAATTTGACTATCAAAAGGATGTGCAGACAACCGTCATCTGGTGCGAAGGCTTCCTTCCAGAGGGCGCGTTAACTGACCGCGATAAAACACAATCCAAGATGGCGCCTATCGCGACGACATCCAACATTCAAAACCTATGCAAAATTGGTCTGGACATCGGGCACGCCTCCCGGCCGGACCTCAATTCGTTGCGCGATGCACTGGGGCAGGCGGTCTGCAGGGCGTATATTTATGAAGCTCGCAAGGATGTAGAGAACCAGAACATCCCTGGCAACATCCTCAGAGCACGTCGCTTTATTGAAGAAAACCTCGGGAACGATGCAGTCAATATCAGCGTGATCGCGGCACAGGCGTCTCTGACACCTCAGCATCTGATCGCCTCGTTCAAAAGACACTTCGGAGTGACACCTTCGCGCTATCTTTGGCGGATGCGCGCAAATAGGGCGCGGCAGTTGTTGATACATACGCAATTCAGCCAATCTGAGATTGCCCATCGCTGCGGATATCGTAGCCTGCCGCATTATTCACGCAGTATAAGAAGCCTGTTTGGAATGACCCCCGCTCAACTGAGGCGCGACATGGGCTTTACACAGCCAAGCAACTCAGACGAATCCGTTCGCGACCTGATCTTTTGAATGTGCCTTTCCTTGATCACCGCTGCAATTACCGCAGCGTTTCGCAAAAAACCACAGCTTTCCGATCCAATCCGAAGTACGGCAAATTTTGAGCTTTACCCAGTTGCTGCTCGACGTCCGCTTTGTAAGCATTGCCGCCAAATTTGCAGGATGCAGCATTTGTTGCTTTGTGCTCTTTCCCGACATTCACGATGTGGCGTCTACCTGCGTGATTGCGGTCGTTGCTTGCCGCTGTCGCGTGGGCGGTCTAAACCGCGCGCAAATGATTTGAGTTTCGCCAAAGGACCGCCACATGATTCCCCGCTATTCCCGCCCCGACATGGTTGCCATCTGGTCGCCCGAGACCAAGTTTCGCATCTGGTACGAGATCGAGGCCCATGCTTGTGACGCGATGGCCGATCTGGGCGTGATTCCGCGCGAGAATGCCGAAGCCGTGTGGAAAGCCAGGGACGCGGAATTCGATGTGGCTCGGATTGATGAGATCGAAGCTGTGACCAAACATGACGTGATCGCCTTCCTCACGCATCTGGCTGAACATGTGGGCAGTGACGAAGCGCGGTTCGTGCATCAGGGCATGACCAGCTCGGACGTGCTGGATACTTGCCTGAACGTGCAGCTGGTACGCGCCGCCGATATTCTACTGGACGGCATGGACAAGGTGTTGGCCGCGCTGAAGAAACGCGCGCTGGAACACAAGAACACCGTTCGCGTCGGCCGCAGCCACGGCATCCATGCCGAGCCGACCACGATGGGCCTGACCTTCGCCCGCTTCTTTGCCGAGATGGATCGCAACAAGAACCGGCTGGAGAAAGCCCGCTGGGAGGTCGCCACCGGCGCGATCTCGGGTGCCGTGGGAACCTTCGCCAATATCGACCCGGCGGTCGAGGAACATGTCTGCGAGAAACTGGGCCTGCGCCCCGAGCCCATCAGCACACAGGTGATCCCGCGCGACCGCCACGCCATGTTCTTTGCCACCTTGGGCGTCATTGCCTCGTCAATCGAAAATATCGCGGTCGAGATCCGCCACATGCAGCGCACCGAAGTCCTGGAAGGGGCCGAGTTTTTCTCGATGGGCCAGAAAGGCTCCTCGGCAATGCCGCACAAGAAGAACCCGGTGCTGACCGAAAACCTCACCGGTCTTGCCCGTCTGGTGCGCATGGCGGTGATCCCGGCGATGGAGAACGTGGCGCTCTGGCATGAACGTGACATTTCGCACAGCTCGGTTGAGCGCAGTATCGGTCCGGATGCGACCGTGACGCTGGATTTCGCACTGCACCGACTGGCCGGTGTTGTCGACAAGATGCTGATTTTCCCGGAAAACATGCGGGACAACATGAACAAATATCCGGGTCTTGTGATGTCGCAGAGGGTGCTTCTGGCGCTGACCCAGGCCGGGGTCAGTCGCGAGGATGCCTATTCCATGGTGCAGCGTAACGCACTCAAGGTCTGGGAAGACCGCCTTGATTTCCGCGAACTTCTGCTGGCGGATGCAGAGGTGGTTGCCGCGCTCGGAGAAGAGGCGATCAATGAGAAGTTCGACATGGGCTACCACACCAAACACGTAGACACGATTTTCAAGCGCGTTTTCGGCGAGGGTTAAGCGTAAACCCGGTTCACGAATTTTTTGCCGAATAAAACTCGTCCTGAGGCGTATTCCTACTACAACAGTATGAAACCTACGCCGCAGGAGGCACCATGTTCCGTGAAACCCTGGCGATTGCCCTGATCCTTCCCGCCCTTTCCTTTGCAGCTGGTGGGGGTGGAAGCTCTGCCCCCAAGCCAAGCGAAACCACCAAATCCTGCGTGGATGGCAAGGTCTGGGACAGGAACTCCAAGTCCTGCGTGAGTGCCAGCAATTCCGCGCTGGATGATGACACGCTCTACGGTGCGGTGCGCGAGTTTGCCTATGCCGGTCAATATGACAATGCGCAGGCGGTACTGGCCGCGATGTCGGATCAGCATGACGACCGTGTCCTGACCTATTGGGGCTTTACCCATCGCAAGAAGGGCGATTTTGAAACCGGCATGGCTTTCTATCGTAAAGCGATTGCTCAGAACCCCGACAATATTCTGGCGCGCTCCTACATGGGTCAGGCGCTGGTCGAGCAGGGCGATCTGGTGGGCGCCAGACGGCAGTTGAAATCCATACAGGCATCAGGCGGGGTCGGAAGCTGGGCTGAGACTTCGCTCCATCAGGCGATTTCGACGGGCGCGACCTACAGCTATTGAATGTGGTTCTCGGAAATCGTGATCACGGATTGGCTGAAACTATGATATAGTCGCGCTCATTCCAGCGAGGAGAACGCCCATGAAACTGAGATTAGCATTGTCTGCCGTGATCATGGTGCTTGCTTCCACTGCCATGGCCGGCCCCGGCTGCGGCAAAGGTCACAGCAAGCAGGTTATGTCCTGTGCCGAGGGCACTGTCTGGGACATTCAAAGCCAAAGCTGCGTGCCTCAAATCACAAGCTAAGCGGTTCTCCCGGTTTTGTGACGAATTTGATCGGATGTGAAATCCCGTCAAATTCTTGCTTTGTTCTTAGACATATTTTCACCCTTCCTGCCTTATCCTGAGCGTCACTCAAGGAATGAGGATCAGGATGAATGATATGACCCCGATTGCCCGCCTGTCGCCGCCGCGATCGCCGGGTGCGACAGTGGCACGCCTGACCCGGCGTCAGAAAGCCGCCATCGTGGTGAGGTTCCTGATGAATGAAGGGGCAGAGGTGCCACTGACGGACCTCCCGGAACCGCTGCAGGCGGCGCTGACGACGCAGATGGGGTCGATGCGCTATGTAGATCGTTCAACCCTCGCGGATGTGGTGGCAGAATTCGCATCAGAGCTTGAGGCCATGGGCCTGACATTTCCAAGGGGTGTCGCCGGCGCTTTGACTGCGCTTGACGGCAAGATCAGCCCGCAAACCGCCGCACGCCTGCGCAAGGAAGCCGGGGTGCGCCAGTTTGGTGAGCCGTGGGAACAGGTTTGCAACGCCGGCGTCGACAGTCTTTTGCCGATCATCGAACTGGAAAGTATCGAAGTGGCGGCCGTTGTCCTGTCAAAACTTGAGGTCACACAGGCTGCGGAATTGCTGGGTAGATTGCCGGGTGAAAAGGCGCGGCGCATCACCTACGCGGTCTCGCAGACCGGGGCGGTCACGCCAGAGGCGGTTGATCGGATAGGTCTTTCGCTGGCGGCGCAGTTGCACGATGTTCCCGAAACCGCGTTTGACAGCGGGCCGGTAGAACGGGTCGGCAAGATCCTGAACTATTCGCCCGCTGCGACGCGCGACGATGTGCTGGAAGGGCTTGACGAGGCTGACAAGGATTTTGCGTCATTGGTACGCAAGGCGATCTTTACCTTTGCCAACATTCCCGAACGTCTGAATCCGGTCGATGTGCCCAAAGTCATTCGCGAGGTGGATAATGCAGTCCTTGCGACGGCGCTGGCGGCTGCCCTGGGCAGCGATGACCTGGCCCCTGTGGCCGAATTCGTGCTCGAGAACATGTCCAAACGCATGGCCGAGGCGCTGCGCGAGGAAGTGGAGGAACTGGGCAAGGTGAAGCAAAAAGATGGCGAAGAAGCGATGACCAGCGTCGTCAATGCCATCCGGACACTGGAAGCCAGCGGCGAGGTGACGCTTGTGATCCCCGAGGACGATGAGGATGAAGAGTGATCCGCAAAGGTGCGGCCGCTCACGTGATCTCTTGCGGTTGGGGTAGCACCTCTTCCTCAGTTGGTGTTTTACGCAACGCACACCTTCATCACTGCTAACTTGGCGGGAGCCGTGTTGCCGATTTGCTAACGACGCATCGGCGCGTAATGTACACCGCTGAACGAAGACAGCGGCAATCGACAACGCGATGTGGCGGGCCCGCTGCAATGCGGTGGACAGGCATGAAGGGGCGGCTTAAGTTGTCTCTCATGAGTGATATTGACGGAAGACGCTGGCATGACATGGGCGGACAGCCCGCGGGGGATATTCCCATGGAGGGGCATGATTTTGCCCTTTGGGAAAAGCGTGTAGATGCGCTGATGGTGCTCTGCGGCGGCAAGGGACTGTTCACCGTGGATGGTCTGCGCCGCGCGCTGGAGGATATGGGCGAAGAGGCGTTTGAAAAGCATAGCTACTACGAACGCTGGATCGCGTCTGTCAATCAGAACCTGATCGAGGCAGGCACCTATACGCTCGAGGAGTTGGCGCTGAAGATGCAGGAGGTGGCCGAGCGCGGCCCGAGCTATGCTGAGGCGCAAACAGATGGCTGAGAGGGTACGGGTGAAAGCGCTGATGCCGCCGGGCCACGTGCGTGCGCCAGCCTATCTGCGCGGCAAGACCGGCGTGATCGAACGCCGGCTGGGTACTTTTGGCAATCCCGAGCAACTGGCTTATGGCCACAAGGCCGGAAAGAAGCATTTGCTGCGGGTGCGCTTTACCATGGCAGAGCTGTGGGGCGAGGGGGCCGAGGCGCCCGACGATACCGTGGATGCCGAGATTTATGAACACTGGCTGGAAGAGGCGTAAGCGACGATGCCCCATGACCATCACGATCATCTGAGCCCTTCCGGACACCCGTTTCGGCCCGATAATGACAGCCCGCTGACCTATTGGCAGCAAATGGAAATCGCGGTGCGTGAATTGCTGATCGAGAAGGGCGTGATGACACCCGCCGAGATCGCCGCGCAAATTGACGCGATGGATGCCCGCAACCCGGCCAACGGGGCTGCCGTTGTGGCGCGGGCCTGGGTCGATCTGGATTTCAAGGCGCGGCTGCTGGCCGATGCCGCGGCAGCGAGCCGTGAGATGGGGTTTGATATCGGGCCGCTTAACCTGATTGCCGTTGAAAACACCGAGCGCGTCCACAACCTGATCGTCTGCACCCTGTGTTCGTGTTATCCACGCAATCTTCTGGGCTTGCCGCCGGATTGGTACAAGACCCGCGAATATCGCAGCCGGGCCGTGCGTGAACCCCGTACGGTTTTGCGCGAATTTGGCGTTGAACTGTCTGATGACATGCAGGTTCGGGTGCATGACAGCACGGCGGATATGCGCTATATCGTGCTGCCCGCCCGACCAGCGGGAACGGCTGATCTTACTGAGGCCCAGCTGGCTGAACTGGTTACGCGCGATTCGATGATAGGTACAGGATTGCCGCGTAACGCACTGTAATCAAATCCACTTTGCCAGCGGCGGCAGGCTCATCAATACAGCATCTGCATCATGACCTGTGGCAAGGCCGAATTTCGTGCCGCGATCATAAACTAGGTTGTATTCAGCGTAGAGTCCGCGATGAATCAGCTGGGTGTTCTTATCCTCATCGGTCCATGGCTGCGTTCGCCGCTTTTCGACCAACGGCACAAAGGCAGGTAGGAAGGCGCGACCGATATCCTGCGTCAGGGCAAAATCCGCCTGCCAGTCGCCGCTGTTGTGATCGTCCATGAAAATGCCGCCGACACCACGTGCGCGATGGCGATGGGGGATGTAGAAATACTCATCCGCCCATGCCTTGAGCTTTGGATAATGCGCATCGCCATGCGGATCCAGATGCGCCTTTTGCGTGGCGTGGAAATGTGCCGTGTCCTCTTCGTATTCGATGCAGGGGTTCAGATCCGAACCGCCACCGAACCACCAGGCATGTGGCGTCCAGAACATGCGCGTATTCATATGCACCGCCGGGGCGTGCGGGTTTTGCATATGTGCCACGAGGGAAATACCCGAGGCCCAGAAACGCGGATCATCTTCGATACCTGGCACACCGCGCGCCGCCATGGATTTCTGTGCCGCATCGCCGAGCGTGCCATAGACCTCGGAGACGTTGACGCCGACCTTTTCAAAAACGCGCCCGCCGCGCATCACGCTCATCAATCCGCCGCCTGCGTCGCTGCCATCATCGGATTGGCGGCTTGTGTTGCTGACATCGAACCGACCGGCGGGTCGGTCTGACAAGGGCCCGCTCGTGTGGTTGTCTTCCAGCGCTTCGAATGCGGCAACGATCTGGTTGCGTAACTCGCGAAACCAATCGGCGGCGCGTTGTTTTTCAGCGGCAAAGCTCTCGGTCATCTGTGTCGCCCGGTCAATGTGCCGGAGCCGCAACGGGATCAAGCAGCGTGCGGCCACCATCGACGGTCATGATTTGCCCGGTCATGAAGCCCGAGGCATCACAGGCAAGATATTGCACCGCCTCGGCCAGTTCGGCGGGGGAGGCAATGCGCCCCAGCGGGGTGTGATCTTCGATATCGCCGCGATAGGTTTTCTTTTCCCGCAGCGTATCTTTCAGTGACGCACTCATGACCGATCCGAAGGCCACCGCGTTGACACGAATTCGGTGCGGGGCGAGGGCGACCGCAAGACTGCGGGTCAGCTGATCGAGTGCTGCGGATGACACCGAATAGGCCAGCAGGTCGGGATGGGTGCGGCGCGCGGCGATCGACGACAGGTTGATGATCGTGCCGTTGCTGCGTTCCTCCTGATCCTCGGATTGTTTGATCATGCGCCGTGCCACAAGCTGAGACAGGCGCAGGGCGGTGATCAGGTTCTGATTGAGCAGCATCACCATTGCATCGTCATCGGGATTGAGCGGGTCAGAGGTGACCATCTGACGTGAGGCATTGACCAGAATATCGACCTGATCGAAGGCATCGATGGTGGCTGAAAGCAAATTCGCTTGAGTCAGTTTTTCACGAAGATCGCCTGAGAAGTACCTGATATTACTCCCATCTTCGTTTTTATCAATTTCCTTTTTCAGCTGCTTCTCGTCCATATCCGCAAGCATGACATTGGCGCCCTTGTTGGCGAAATGACGCCCGATCGCGAGGCCGATTCCATTGGCGCCGCCGGTGACGATTGCTGTTTTGCCGGAGATCGTGAAGGACATGATTGAGCCTTTCAGAGTGATTCTGCCACGGGCAGGCTAAGCGAATTCAACGCGCCTTGCGAGATGGCCGCGTTGCGTGCAGGATTTTGAACCGATTGTCGCCCGCGACCTTGGTTACATTGGCGAAACAGGCGGCGAGCGCGTCTTCATAGGGAAGGTGACGGTTAGCGACCAGCCAGAGCTGCCCAGAGGGTTTCAACATCGCTGCCGCCGAGGTGATGAAAGCGCGACCAAGCGCCGGGTCGGCGTTTCGGTCGGTGTGGAAGGGCGGGTTGGTGATCACGCAATCAAGTGCGGCATCAGGGCGCCAGCGGGTGGCGTCATCCCAGTGCAGCCGCAGGCGCGGGTCAGCGATGTTCTGGCGCGCGCAGGCGAGTGCGGCGTGATCGGCCTCAACCAGATCGAGCGTTTTGATGTCGCGTCCCTCCAGTGCACGCGCGCTCAGATAGCCCCAGCCACCACCGAGGTCGGCCAGATGCGCCCCCAGTTTGGCGGGAAGCGTATCTGCCAGAAGGCGCGATCCGGGGTCGATCCCGTCAGCGGAAAAGACGCCGGGCTGGGTGACGAAGCCATCGGCGATGACCTGCGGTGCACCGATTGCCCAATCATCAAAAGCAGGTGACGCGGTGAACCAGAAGAGCTTGCCATGCGCCTTGGACAGCGGTGGCGAAACCTGCGCGCGTTTGCGGCATTCCTTCAGGATCGATTCGACGCCGTCGGTTTTGGCCCCGTCCACGATGATCGGGCCATCGGTTACCCGGGCGGCCTCGGCGATCAGGCCACGGGCCAGTTGTTTTGACCGCGGCAGGCAGATGATCGCGGCGCTATAGCGGCCTTCGGGTTCGGTGGCGCAGCTCAGCCCCCGCGCGGCGAAATGATCGGTATCGGGTTTGAACCCGGTCAGCACATGCAGGCGGTCCTGCGGCAAGGGAGACAGATCGTGTACGTCTGTGCGCGGTGCGAAGACGGCAATTCGCCCGGTATCGGGCAAGCTCAGCTCGGCGCCTGAAAGGGCCGATGACAGGCGCGATCCGGACAAGTTATTCTTTTTCCATTGTGCATTGCAGCGGGTGCTGGTGCTGGCGGGCAAAATCCATCACCTGGGCCACTTTGGTTTCGGCGATTTCATGGCTGAAAACGCCGACAACGGCGACGCCTTTTTGGTGCACGGTCAGCATGATGTCGAAAGCCTGGGCGTGTGACATCCCGAAGAATCGCTCCAGCACCGCGACGACGAATTCCATCGGCGTGTAGTCATCGTTCAGCAGCAGCACCTTGTAAAGCGGCGGACGCTTGGTTTTGGGGCGTGTTTCAACAACGACCGACGTATCCTGATCGTCATCGTTCTTACCGGCCATTGTCACGCGATGTTGGATCATGTTGCTCAAAGGTACTTTGAAACGGGGCTATCGTGGGCTGTCTATATAACTCGACAGTAGCAGGTGAAAAGGGGGCGTTGCGTCAAAGGATAAACTATTAGCTAAAATCTTCCGGGGCTTGCGGGTTTCAACGGCGGCGTTTTCTGACAGGCTTGAGGCGGGTTTGGCCGGATTTCGCGGGTTGTTCGCTTTCAAGGCCAAGCTGATCGCGCAGGATGCGCGGACGGATTTCCTCAACCTTTCCCGGTTTCAACTGGCCCAGCTGGAAGGGGCCGTAAGAGACGCGGATCAGGCGATTGACGCTGAGGCCCACAAACTCCATCGCGCGGCGGATTTCGCGGTTCTTGCCTTCACGGATCGACACGGTAACCCAGGCATTGGCACCCTGCTGGCGATCCAGCGTCACGGTCATCGGCTGAAAATGCTCGCCTTCGACGTTCAGGCCCCGGCGCAGCGGTTCGAACGTCTCGTCAGCTGGCCGACCCTTGACGCGCACCCGGTATTTGCGCAGCCAGCCGGTCGAGGGCAGTTCAAGTTTGCGCTTGATACCGCCGTCATTGGTCAAAAGCAGCAGCCCCTCGGAGTTCAGGTCTAGCCGCCCCACACTCATCACCCTCGGCAGGTCCTCGGGCAATTCGTCATAGATCGTGGTGCGGCCCTGTTCGTCACGCGTTGTGGTCACCAGCCCGGTGGGCTTGTGATAGAGCCAGAGGCGGGGTGGTTCGGGGTCGCCCAGGATGCGGCCATCGACGGTGATCTTGTCCTTGCCGGTGACGTTCAGCGCGGCGCGGTCGATGGTCTTGCCGTTGACGGTGACGCGGCCTGCCTCGATCATGCGCTCGGCCTCGCGACGGCTGGCGATACCGGCACGGGCGATGACCTTGGCGATGCGGTCGCCTGCTGGGGGTTTGATACTCATGGCCCCCGATTAGCCCATAAGCAAGCCTTGCGAAAGCGCTGATCAGCGGGCAAAGACACGTGATGACTTTCAAAAGCCATATGGCGGCGGCACTGGCCGAAGCGCATGCCGCTGCCCAGCGGGGCGAGGTGCCTGTTGGTGCCGTGTTGGTTGATGGCAGTGGCAAGGTGGTAGCCCAAGCTGGAAACCGAACCCGCGAACTGAGCGACCCGACTGCCCATGCCGAGATACTGGTCATTCGCGCGGCCTGTACGGCGGCGGGTAGCGAGCGGCTGCCGGGTCATGACCTTTACGTGACGCTTGAGCCCTGTGCGATGTGCGCCACCGCGATTTCAGCGGCGCGTATCGCCCGGGTCTATTATGGCGCAACCGACCCCAAATCCGGCGGTGTCGCCCACGGGGCGCGAGTTTTCAGCCACGCGCAATGCCACCATGTGCCCGAGCTTTACGACGGCATAGCAGCAGAGGACTCCGAAGCGCTTCTGAAAGCGTTTTTTGACGCGCGGCGCTGAAAATTTGCTCAGATCTCAATCGGCACCATCACCTCGGGCTCGATGACATTTACATCCGGCAATGCTGCTATCAACTCTGCCGCCGATTGTTCAAGGATCGGGAAGGTCTTGTAATGGCAGGGGATCACGGTCTTGAAGTTGAAAAATGTCCTGGCCGCATAGGACGCGCGGCGCATGTCCATGGTGAAATGCCCGCCAGCGCAGAGAATGCCGATATCAGGCGCATGTAGGTCGTTGAACACCTTCATGTCCGCCATCACGTCGGTATCGCCTGACAGGTAAATGGTGTGACCCTCGGCCTCGATCATGTAGCCGCATTCAGTGCCGGGGACATTGGGGCCGTCAGGGCCCGCAACGCTGGAGGAATGCGTCGCGTGCACCATCGTCACTTTCACACCGTCCAGATCAACAGTGCCGCCCTTGTTGAAGCCCACGGTAGCGATCTTCTGGCGTTCTTCCCAATGGGACATCAGGTCGTATTGCCCGACAACAGGGACGTTCTGCGCTTTCGCGACATTCAGGACATCGGCCACGTGATCGAAATGCGCATGGGTCAGCAGGATATGGGTCGTGCCACTGGTCGCGGCCTCGTGCTGATCTTCAGGCAGCATCGGGTTGCCGTTCAGCCACGGATCAACCAGCAGAACCTGCCCGCCGATTTCGATTCTGAATGACGCGTGTCCCAGCCAGATGATGTTCATGATATCCTCCTGATCAGTCTTTCCGTCAGACTATCACGGGAAACGCTTAGGAAAAGAGGGCAGGTGGCTTGCGGGGCCGCGCACACGGCGGTAAACGCTGATCCGACAAAGATGACCCGGAGTTTCACCCCATGTCGATCGACACCGATACCGCCGCCAAAGTGGCCAAGCTGGCCCGCATCCGCGTGGAAGATGATGCGCTGCCTGCGCTGGCGCAGGAGTTCAACAATATCCTCGGTTTCATCGAGCAGTTGAATGAGGTCGATGTAACCGGGGTCGAGCCGATGGTCAGCGTCACGCCGATGCGACTGAAACGGCGCGAGGATGTGGTCAATGACGGCAATCAGCAGGACAAGGTTCTGTCAAATGCGCCCGACGCGCGAGAAGGGTTTTTTGCCGTGCCGAAGGTGGTTGAATAATGTCCGACCTGAACAAACTGACCATTGCCGAGGCACGCGACAAGCTGCGCGGCGGCGAGATCACCAGCACCGAGCTGACAAGCGCCTGCCTTGAGCAGATCGAAGGGGCCGGGGCGCTGGGCGCCTTTGTGCATCACACGCCTGATCAGGCGATGGAGCAGGCCAAGGCCGCCGATGCCAGGATCGCGGCAGGTGATGCCCCGGCGATGTGCGGCATTCCGTTGGGTATAAAGGATCTTTTCTGCACCAAAGGCGTGCCCAGTCAGGCCGCCAGCGCGATCCTGAACGGCTTCAAGCCTGAATACGAATCCACTGTGTCGCAGAACCTGTTTGATGCAGGTAGCGTGATGCTGGGCAAGCTTAACATGGATGAGTTTGCCATGGGCTCGTCGAACGAGACCAGCGTTTACGGCAATGTCGTCAACCCCTGGCGGCGCGGCAACGAAGACACGGCGCTGACGCCCGGCGGCTCGTCGGGCGGCTCGGCCAGTGCGGTCGCGGCGGACCTGTGCCTTGGTGCAACCGGCACCGATACCGGCGGTTCGATTCGTCAGCCTGCGGCATTTGTCGGCATCACCGGTATCAAACCCACCTATGGGCGCTGCTCGCGCTGGGGCATTGTCGCCTTTGCCTCGAGCCTTGATCAGGCAGGGCCGATGACCAAATCCGTGCGCGATGCGGCGATCATGCTTGAGGCGATGTGTGGTCATGACCCGAAGGATTCGACTTCAGCCGAATTGCCTGTGCCGAATTTCGAGGCGATGCTGACTGGCGAGATCAAGGGCAAGGTCATTGGCATCCCCAAGGAATACCGCATGGACGGGATGCCTGAAGAGATTGAAAAGCTCTGGGCCGATGGCACAGATATGCTGCGCGATGCAGGGGCCGAAATCCACGACATTTCTCTGCCGCACACTAAATATGCGCTTCCGGCCTATTACGTGATTGCGCCCGCAGAGGCCTCGTCGAACCTGGCGCGGTATGACGGTGTGCGCTATGGCCACCGGGCCAATCTGTCCCAGGGCGATGGCATCACCGAGATGTACGAAAAGACCCGCGCCGAAGGCTTTGGCCCCGAGGTGCAGCGCCGTGTCATGATCGGCACTTATGTGCTGAGTGCTGGTTTCTATGATGCTTATTACAACCGCGCCCGTAAGGTGCGCACGTTGATCAAGAAAGACTTCGAGGATGTGTTCGCTGCAGGTGTCGATGCGATCCTGACCCCAGCGACACCAAGCGCGGCATTCGGTCTGGGTGAAATGGCGGATGCCGATCCGGTGCAGATGTACCTCAACGACGTTTTCACCGTCACGGTCAATCTTGCGGGACTTCCGGGTATCAGCGTGCCTGCGGGCCTCGATAAGCGCGGTTTGCCTTTGGGGTTGCAGCTGATTGGCCGGCCTTGGGAAGAAGGCGAGTTGCTAAATTACGCTTACACCTTGGAAGGCGCCGCCGGTTTTGTGGCCAAGCCTGAAAAATGGTGGTAAATACGCCCAAAACATGGACGGCAGGATAAGCAGATGCGTTTTTTGATGATTACAGTCGCCGCCGCGACGCTTGCCGCGTGCAGCCCGCCGGTGCCCGATAGCGGGCAGGGTGTCGGATTTGGCAATTACGATGACTACCAGCAACAACAGCGCGCGCGAGATGCGCAGCTTGCGGACAATGCGCTGCCGCCATCGACCGCGATTTCAGGCGAGCCGGTCGAATCCGACGGCACGCTTGTGGCCGGAGAAGGTGCTGATCTGGCGGCCGAGACGCAGGCAGTGCTGGACGAACGGAGCGCCAATTCCGGCGAGGACGTTGTCCATGCCAGCCCGTCAAATCCGGCTCCAGAGGCGGTTATCGGCGCATCCGGCATCTCTGAAGAGAACAATTTCGATGCTGTTGGCGCGCAAAGGTCGATCGAAAGCGATGCGGCTAAAATTGCCCAGAACCGTGCGCAGTATAAGGTCATCGAGGCCGAAGCGTTGCCTAAACGTACGGGCAATACCGGCCCGAATATCGTGGATTATGCGCTGGCCACCAAACATCCGCGCGGCACGCAGGTGTATCGTCGCATTGGCGTTAACCTCGATGGCAAAGCCAAGCGCAATTGTGCGAAATACCCCTCGGCCGACAAGGCACAGGGCGAGTTTCTTGCCAAGGGCGGTCCGCAACGCGACAGGCTTGGACTGGATCCTGACGGCGACGGCTACGCCTGTAGCTGGGACCCTAGCCCATTCCGCAAGGCGGTTGGTGGCTGAACTTGGGGCCAACGCCGCTCGAGATCGAACAACACCCCTCGCCGAATTACGGGGCGCGCAGCGACAATGCGCGCCCGGATATGATTGTGCTGCACTATACGGCTATGGAGACGGCGCGCGCGGCGCTGGAGCGACTCTGTGATCCCGAAACCGAGGTGTCGGCGCATTATCTCATCGGTGAGACTGGCCATGTCTGGCAGTTGATACCGGAAGAACAGCGCGCCTGGCATGCGGGTGCCGGGCAATGGGGCGATGTCACGGATGTGAATTCGCGCTCGATCGGCATCGAATTGGCGAACTGCGGAGATCATCCTTTTCCTGACCCGCAGATGGCTGCGCTGGAATACCTTTTGGCACAGGTCATGGAGCGTTGGGCCATCCCACCCGAGCGGATAATTGGTCATTCTGACATGGCGATTGGTCGCAAGACTGATCCCGGCCCCCGGTTTGACTGGCGGCGTCTGGCGCAGCAAGATCTGAGTGTCTGGTCTGAAGCGCGTACCTGTGCAGGTGATTTCGCCGCAGACGCCCGGGCCTTTGGTTATGCCCCGGCCGATAGTGCGGATGCCGTGCTTTCAGCGGTCAGGTTGCGCTTTCGCCCTTGGGCGACGGGTCCGATAGATGATCTGGACCGGGCTATAATGCACGATCTGGCGAGCCGCTATCCCATTGACCGAAAGGCATTTACCGCCTAAACCGGCGCGGCGCGGAGGGCCGGATGGCTGCGGGCCTGGCAACAGGCGCGAGGAAAGTCCGGACTCCACAAGGCAACGGTGCCGGGTAATACCCGGCCGGGGTAACCCGAGGGAAAGCGCCACAGAAATGAGACCGCCCTCGTTTGAGGGTAAGGGTGAAACGGTGGGGTAAGAGCCCACCGCGCGGCTGGCAACAGCAGCGGCACGGCAAGCCCCACCGGGAGCAATGCCAAATAGGGACCGCAAGCGGGGTTTGGTCGGGCAACCGATACCACCCGCAGGCAGCTTTGGCCCGGCGGTCCGGGTTGGCAGCTAGAGGTGCTTTGGCAACAGGGCATCAAGATGAATGGTCATCCATGGGGGCAACCCCGGGACAGAATCCGGCTTACAGGCCCTCCGCGCACCTAGCTATATGCGATGCCGTCAGGATTGGGGATGGCGAGGTAATCCCGTTTTGGGATCTCGACCAGCCCTCCCAAACCCAGGGCGTCACGATCATCACCGGACAACGTTGCGATGGCCGTCGACACCGCATCGAACGTCGCCGCGCGGTCCGCGCCTTTGGCCGCGATATAGGGCAGGCCGGGGGTGGGTTCGGTCCATTCCAGCACCCGCAGGTCGCGCGCGAACGCTTCGTAGCGTTGCATCAACCGCCAACTCACCGCATCCAGTGCAGCGATATCCGCTTTTCCCGCCGCCACCCACTGCGCCGAGATCAAGTGCCCGTGCGTTTGCAGTTGATCGTCAAACCATAGACCGCGTGGTTTCAGATGGTTGTAAGGTGCCGCATAGCCCGACTGCGAAAAGTTCTGATTGAAGGCAAAGCGCGCCTGCGCGAACGCTTCTAGTGTTTCGCGCGGGTCATCGGTACGCACGACGATGGCACTGCGGTAATGCCCCGGCGGGCAGCCTTCGATCGCGAAGTCAGGCGTGCCGACCAGTGTTACCTTATCGTGCAGCCAAAGCCGGTAAGGCATGCCACAGGTCTGGCTCAGCACCAGGTCAGGATGGTTCCAGACCTCGAATTCATTGGCGTCCTGCGCCAGCGTCTTAGGGCTGTCGATACCGCGCTTGGCAAGTTCCGCGCGGATCAGCTGCCAATAGCGGCCGTGCGCCTCCGCCAGTTCGGGGCGGGCATACATCATCAGGCTGGCGATCATCGAAGGTTTCCCTGGTTCTTTCCGGTCAAGTCTGACGCGATTGGCTGGGGAATTGCAATTGGGCAACGGGATGTGACAGCATTTCGCAGGGCTTGGGCGCAAAGCCGGTTGACTCGGGCCCCGCGACGCGTAAAAGGCGGGTTCAAGATTTTCACGGGCCATGCAGTTGTGCCCGACGCAGGAGCACTATCATGGCGAAGCCGACCACAATCAAAATCCGCCTGAACTCGACCGCAGGTACCGGACACTTCTACGTGACCAAGAAAAACGCACGTACCATGACCGAGAAAATGGTCGTCCGCAAATACGACCCGGTTGTGCGCAAGCATGTCGAATACAAAGAAGGCAAGATCAAGTAAGATCGCGAGCCTGACTGAGTTGAAGAACCGCGCCATCGGGTGCGGTTTTTTCGTTTGGGGCATTTGAGTCGACTGGCGACAGGTGCCGTGGCGGGGCGGAGCACACTCCTGACTGGACCCTGTCGGCCTCGCGTCCTATCACTTTGATCAGATGACGGGGCTGTGCTTGCCCCAGGCTTTGATCGGGGGACAGGTTGGACCATCAGATTGCTGTCGAAGCGCTGACTGAGGATCAGGCGCGGGATGAACTGGCTGAACTGGCCGAGGTGCTAGGCGGCGCCAATCTGGCCTACCATGCCGAGGACGCTCCCCGCATCTCGGACGCGGAATATGATGCGCTGAAGGCGCGCAATGCCGCGATTGAGGCACGATTCCCGAAGCTTAAACGCGTCGACAGCCCGAGCGAACAGGTAGGGGCAGCGCCTTCAGACGGGTTTGCCAAGGTCAGCCATGCGGTGCGGATGCTGAGCCTCGGCAATGCGTTCGATGATGAGGATATCACCGAATTTGATACGCGCGTGCGCAAATATCTGGGGCTGGGAGCGGAGGCATCGCTGGCCTACACCGCAGAACCCAAGATCGACGGGTTAAGCCTGAGCCTGCGCTATGAGGCAGGCGTTCTGGTACAGGCCGCAACAAGGGGCGATGGCAGCGTCGGCGAAAACGTCACCGCCAACGCCCGCACGATTGATGACATCCCCGAAAAGATCGACGGTGCGCCCGAGGTGCTGGAAGTGCGCGGCGAGGTCTATATGAGCCATGCGGATTTCGAGGATCTGAACGCGCGTCAGGCGGAGCGCGGCGGCAAGATCTTTGCCAACCCGCGCAATGCCGCCGCCGGATCCATGCGCCAGCTTGACGCAAGCATCACCAAAGACCGCCCGCTGAAGTTCTTTGCCTATGCCTGGGGGGAACTGAGCGCGCCGTTGAATACCACTCAGAATGGCGCGATTGACCGATTGGCGGCGATGGGATTTGCCACCAACTCGCTGACCGCGCTCTGCGACGGACCGGATGATATGCTGGCCCACTACCGCGAGATCGAGCAGCGCCGCGCCACGTTGGGCTATGACATTGATGGCGTGGTTTACAAGGTCGATGACCTGGGCCTGCAGGGGCGGCTTGGGTTCCGCTCGACCACGCCACGCTGGGCGATTGCACATAAATTCCCCGCCGAGCTGGCCTGGACCCGGCTCGAAGCGATCGACATTCAGGTGGGCCGCACCGGTGCGTTAAGTCCCGTGGCGCGGTTGACCCCGGTGACGGTGGGCGGTGTCGTGGTCAGTAACGCCACGCTGCATAATGAGGATTACATCAAGGGCCTCGACAGCAAGGGCGCTGAAATTCGCGGCGGCAAGGAGATTTTTGAGGGCGACTGGGTGCAGGTCTACCGCGCCGGTGACGTGATTCCGAAAGTGGCGGATGTGGACCTGACCAAGCGGCCGGACGACGCGGTGCCCTATGAGTATCCGACGATCTGCCCGGAATGCGGGTCCGCAGCGATCCGTGAGGAGGGCGATGCGGTCCGGCGCTGCACGGGCGGGTTGATCTGCCCGGCGCAGGCGGTGGAAAAGCTGAAGCATTTCGTCAGTCGGGCCGCGTTTGATATCGAAGGGTTGGGCGCGAAGCAGGTCGAACAGTTCTACCTCGATAAGTGGATAGCTGAGCCTGCGGATATCTTCACCCTGCGGGATCGGTTTGGCAGCGGCTTGCAGCAGTTGAAAAACCGCGAGGGCTGGGGCGAGAAGAGCGCCGGGAACCTCTTTGACGCCATTGATGACAAACGCAGCATCCCGTTTGGCCGGCTTTTGTTCGCGCTTGGCATCCGCCATGTGGGCGAGGCGGCCAGCAACATGATAGCGCGGGTCTACGGCAATTGGGCGGAATTCACCGCAGCGATGGACGGTGCGGCAACGTTCGAGGGTGCGGAATGGGACCGTCTGCTGGGTATTGACGGTGTCGGAGAGGTGATGGCGCGTTCGCTGGTCACCGCTTTCGCGCAAGAGCAGGAACGCGCGGGCATTGACCGGCTGGCAGCACATCTGAACGTGCAGGATGCCGAGCAACCCGATACCGAGGGCAGCCCGGTTGCAGGTAAAACGGTGGTCTTTACCGGCACGCTGGAAAAGATGACCCGCGCCGAGGCCAAGGCCCGGGCCGAGGCGTTGGGGGCCAAAGTCTCGGGCAGCGTGAGTGCCAAGACCGACCTGCTGGTCGCCGGGCCGGGGGCGGGGTCAAAGGCCAAGAAAGCCGCTGACTTAGGAATTGATACCATTGATGAGGATGGTTGGCTGAGCCTGATTGGCGACGCATGAGTGGGCGCCCCGAAATTCTGTTTCCGCTCTTTGCGGAGCTTGAGACCCTCACCGGGGTGGGGCCAAAATCGGTGCAGAACCTGGCGGCGATTGATATTGCCCGCCCGCGCGATCTGATCTTCACCCTGCCGCAGTCAGGCGTTGACCGGCGCAAGCGGGAGACCGTCCAGGGTGCCGACCTGCCCGGCGTGGTAACGGTCGAGGTTGTCGTGGGCAATCACCGGGCACCCTCGCGACGGGGTGGGGCCTACCGGGTCGAGGCCACGGATGCAGCGACCACCTTTCAGATCGTGTTTTTTCATGCCCGCGATGAGTATCTGCGGAAAATCCTGCCAACGGGTGCGCGGCGGGTGGTGTCGGGCAAGGTCGAGCTGTTTGATGGCGTGGCGCAGATGGTCCATCCCGATCATGTGCTGGAACCTGATGAAATCGGCGATATCTCGGATTTCGAGCCGATCTATCCGCTGACCGCCGGCGTCACGCAAAAGATGATGGGTAAGGCGGTGACCTCGGCGCTCGCCCGCGTGCCGGAACTGGCCGAATGGATCGACACGGCGCAGAAGGCACAGGCCGGCTGGCCTGACTGGCATGCGGCGGTCAGGACCGCCCATGCGCCCGAGGATATAGGTGATCTGTCGGCGGCGCACCCTGCGCGCGAACGGTTGGCCTACGATGAATTCATGGCGCACCAGATGACGCTGGCGCTGGCGCGCTCAAAATTGCGCCGGGCCAAAGGACGCGAAACCGTGGGCACGGGCGCGTTGCAGGCCAAGGTTCTTGAGGTGCTGCCCTATGCGCTGACGGGCGCACAGACCCGGGCGATTGCCGATGTGGCCGCCGACATGGCCTTGCCCACGCGGATGAACCGGCTTTTGCAGGGCGATGTGGGCGCTGGCAAGACGCTGGTGGCGTTCAAGGCGCTGTTGATCGCGGTCGAGGCAGGCGGGCAGGGGGTGATGATGGCGCCCACCAGCATTCTGGCGCAGCAACATCTGGAGGGGTTGCGCCCGCTGGCCGAGGCGGCGGGGGTCAGGCTCGATATTCTGACTGGACGCGACAAGGGCACCGAACGGCGCGCCAAACTGGAGGCGCTGGCCAAGGGCGACATTCAGATACTGGTGGGCACTCACGCGGTCTTTCAGAAAGATGTCGAATTTGCCGATCTGCGCTTGGCCATCGTGGATGAGCAGCACCGTTTCGGGGTGCACCAGCGAATGGAACTGGGCCGAAAAGGCGCGCAAGCGGATGTGCTGGTGATGACCGCCACGCCAATCCCGCGCTCGCTGGCCCTGGCACAATACGGCGATATGGATGTGAGCGTGCTGGATGAAAAGCCGCCCGGTCGCAAACCGATCAAGACGGCGCTGGTGAATATGAGCCGGATGGATGAGGTGGTCGATCATCTGCGCAAGGCGCTGGCCGAAGGGCGGCAGGCCTATTGGGTCTGCCCGCTGGTCGAGGAAAGCGAAATCGTTGACCTGAGCAGCGCCGAGGAACGGTTCAAACGGTTGCGCGCCGCGCTTGGCGAGGGTGTCGTCGGGTTGGTGCATGGTCAGATGCTGCCCGACCAGAAAGATGCGGCCATGAAAGCGTTTCAACAGGGTGAGACCAGCGTTCTGGTGGCGACCACGGTGATCGAGGTGGGGGTGGATGTACCCAATGCCTCGATCATGGTGATTGAGCGGGCTGAAAGTTTTGGCCTGGCGCAATTGCATCAGTTACGCGGGCGCGTGGGCCGGGGCGAGGCACAATCGACCTGTCTGATGATGTATCAGGCCCCGCTGAGCGAAGGGGGGGAGCGGCGTCTCACCACGATGCGCGACACTGAAGATGGTTTCAAGATTTCGGAGGTTGATCTTGAGATGCGTGGCGCTGGTGATCTGATCGGAACCGCGCAATCCGGGCTGCCGAAGTTTCGCGTGGCGGATATGGAAACGCAAACAGCGCTGATGGCTGTGGCGCAGAGCGATGCGCGCAAGCTTTTGCATGACGATCCCGACCTGACGGGTGCACGTGGGCAGGCGGCGCGGGTGCTTTTATGGCTGATGGAACAGGATCAGGCGATCAGGCTGATCGGTGTTGGCTGATATTTGCATTTCCCCTTTGGGGTTCTTTGGTTGTGGCGGGGATAATAAAGTGGCCGCCTCTGCAGTTCGTTGCCGTCCCGTGGTCAGGCAATCGCGCGGCTTGACACATTCATGGCCATTTCTACATCAGAAAATATTGATGTCCTTCAGCGCCACATCACCCAGACCAGCCCATGCCAGATCCCGTGATGGTCATCTTCTATTGAGAAATCGCGCGACGGGTCGCGGTGAAAGGGAAGGCGGGAGATAACCGCTTGCGAGCTAAGGTTGTCCGCCTGTGTGTAGGCCAGAACCTCGGACAGACCGACCTTTTCGAAAGCGTGATCAAGGGCGGCACCGGCGGCCTCGGTTGCGTACCCGTATCCCCATGCGTGCGGCAGAAGACGCCAGCCTATATCGCCATGTGCCCCTAACGGGTGGTCTGTGCCATTCGGATAAGGCCCGACATAGCCGAGGAAATCGCCGGCTTTTGTGGCGACCCGCCAACGTACATAGCCGTGGTTTTGATGTGCCAGCATATAATCCGCCAACCGTTTCTCGCAGGTCCGGGCGCCGAACGGGTGGGGATAATCGCGCATGGCTTCCGGATTGCCAAGCAGGCGGGTGAAATCTGTCAGATCGTCTTCACGCCAGGAACGCAGGACCAGGCGGGCAGTCTCAAAAGATGTCTCTACCATGTCCACCTGCGTTCCATGCTAGCTTTCGTGGCTATCAGGGCGCAAAAAAGGGCCGGAGGCAAGCTCCGACCCTCAGGGCATTCCGGCAATCAGGGATGACTAGTGCCAGAATGGGCGACGGGCCTCCGTACAAGCCGCGTCGCGTTCGATGCCGATGTCGCGCAACATATGTTCGTCCAGCCGCGCGAGCTGTTTTCGAGTGCGATAATTCATGTCCCACTTGGTCACGATCACGGCAAACTGTACCGCCACACGTGCCAGGAAGGGCAGGGGGTATCCGCCTGTGGTCATCAGGCTGTCGGGGAGTTTGATCGTAATTGCATGTGACATTGTGGGCTCCATAATTGTATTGACACAATGCGGAATAATTCCGTAACATAGGGATACAATTTATGTAATGTGGCGTCGAGAAAAAGATTGTAATGGATACAATGTGGCGACCTGACCTGTCGAGAGCGGGGAGATCGAAATACAAGGCGCTGGCAGATGCGCTGCGCAAGGGCATTGCTGACGGCATGTTGCCGAAGGGCAGCAAGGTGCCGCCAGTCCGCGAACTGGCCTATCGCATTTCGGTCACGCCCGGGACTGTGGCGCGGGCCTATTCCTCTCTGATTGATGAGGGATTACTTGAGGCTGGCGTTGGTCGGGGGACCTTTGTTGCAGATCGAAAGGTTCGTGCGAAAGAACCGGTTGATTGGCCCGCGACAGTTTCGTTCCGGTCGCCATGGATGCCGGATGTGGGGCAGTCTGACCTTTTGCGAGACGCCATGAGGAACGTGGCCGAAAACGCCGACCCGCTGGACTTGATGCAATATCCAAATCAGAATCTGGGCGGGGCAGATGACCGACCTCTTCGCGATACAATACGGAGCCAATTGGAAGATTTACCGGTCGGAAACTTCACGGCAAATGACATTGTATTGGCACACGGGGCGCAAAACGCCATGCTGGCCGTTTTGCAAACCGTTTTGGAGGGGCCGGAACCGGTGGTGCTGATCGAACAGCATGCCTATGCCGGGTTCCGCCGCGCTGCAGAACTGTGCCGGGCGCGCGTGGTTGCCGTTGAATGCGACGATGAGGGGCCGCGGCCGGATCTCTTGCAGGAAGCAGTGCAGCGTCACCGGGCACAGATTTTCCTGACCTCGGCCGAGGTCAACAATCCGACCTTGCGGACAACGACACCGCGGCGACGGCGCGAGATCGCCTCGGTCGCGCGGCGTTTCGGGATGCATGTGCTGGACGATGATTGCTACAAGCTGACCCCGGCAAGCGGTGAGAGTTACCGGGCGTTGTTGCCGGATTTGGGGTGGTACGTGTCGTCGCCGTCAAAATCGCTCACGCCGTCTCTGCGGGTAGGCTGGGTGATTGCGCCGCGCTTTCGCGCCAAGGATCTGGCCCGTACGGTGTCTTTTGGCAGCTTCGGACTGGCGCGGCCTCTGACGGACATTACCCACGCGGTGCTCAACGATCCGCGGCTGCCGGATGTGCTGGCCAAAACCCGCGAGGCAATGGCAGCACGGGTGCGGCTGGCGGTCAACCATCTGGGCGGACATGATGTGACCTGGCACGAGGATGTGCCGCTTTTATGGATATCGCTGCCCGGCGGTTGGCGGGCAAGCCGCTTTGTCAGACAGGCGCAGGATCGCGGTGTGCTTCTGAAATCGTCGGAGGATTTCGTGCTGCGCGACAAACGTGCCCCGCATTCCATCCGGATGGCGATTAACGCACAAATCGCCACGGGGTGTTTCGAGGCGGCGGTGGACAAGATCCGCGACCTGCTGGACAATCCGAACGAGGAAATAACCGTCTGAGCCCTGGAACAGTGGGCGCCTCACCTTCGGGTTAGTGACGCTTGACGCGAAATCTGACCCGAGATATGCCGCCCAACAGATTGCAGACAACATCAAAATGATTGGCTTGCGCGATCTCGTCAGCTACCGGTTGGCTTCGGTCGGCCATACATGACGATCCAATTGTCGGTTTCGGGTTTAAGACATCAGATGAAATACAGACCCGAAATTGATGGCTTGCGCGCAGTGGCGGTTGTGCCGGTCATCCTTTTCCATGCGGGGTTCCCCGGCGTTAGCGGCGGGTATGTCGGCGTTGACGTGTTTTTCGTTATCAGCGGTTACCTGATCACAACCATCCTTATCGATGAACGCGAAAAGGGCACCTATTCCCTGCTGGGTTTTTACGATCGGCGTGCCCGGCGCATCCTTCCGGCGCTGTTCTTTGTGCTGTTGTGCACCATTCCCTTTGCCTGGTACTGGATACCGCCCGATGCGTTCGAAGATTACGCCCGCAGCCTGGCCTTTGCCGCGCTTTTCATCTCGAATATCCATTTCATCGAGCATTCCGGCTATTTCGACGCGGCAGCCCAACTCAGGCCGTTGCTACATACCTGGAGCCTTGCGGTCGAAGAGCAGTATTATCTGCTGTTTCCGCTGGTTCTCTGGGCGTTAGGGGCGTTTAGTCGGCGCAAACATCTCTGGGTTTTCTTAGGCCTCTCGGGCATTTCTTTGGGCATTGCTGAATGGGGTCTGCGCAACTACCCGCTCGAAAACTTCTTTTTCACACCCTCGCGGCTGTGGGAGCTTCTGGGCGGGTCGATCTGCGCGGCCATTCTGATGGGCCGCAGCCAGCCTCGCAACGATATTCTGGCACTGACAGGGCTGGCAATGATCCTGTTTTGCGTCTTCTGGTATGGCACCGGGGTCAGGTTTCCGTCGCTTTACACCTTGGTGCCGGTGGTGGGCACCATGCTGATCATCCTCTTTGCAGCGACGGATGGCTGGACCGCGCGCTTATTGTCACTGCGCCCAATGGTGGCCATCGGGCTGATCAGCTACAGTGCCTATCTCTGGCATCAACCGATATTCGTTCTTGCCAGGTATCGCAGCGTGTCTGAACCATCGCATGCGCTGATGGGGCTGCTGATACTGCTGTCACTGGCGCTGGCCTGGCTGACATGGAAATTCGTCGAAGCACCATTTCGCAGGCGCGCGATTCTGGCCGGTCGCGCGTCGCTGCTGACAACCTCTGCAGTCGGTATCATCGCGCTTGCCAGTTTTGGGTTCTGGGGTGATGTCAATAAGGGTGTACCCGAGCGGCTGGACAGGATCGGATCAGAGTATCTGAGCGACCTGAGTGCACAGTTCAATGAATGGCGGCCGCAGGATATCTGCACCGAAGTCGAGCCCGTTCCCGGTAAACTATGCACGCTTCATCAGCCCGATAACCCGGTGTCGCGGGTGGCGTTACTGGGCGACAGCCACGCGCAGGCGATGCTGCCTGCCTTTGCAGAGCTTTCGAGGACGCGCAACTTTACCCTGATGCGCGGCGTTCGTGCGGCGTGCCCGCCGCTTCTGGGCGTCTATCTGACCTATGGCCGACAGGATGCACGGGAATGTTTCGACACGATGCAGGCCTATGTCCGCGACATCGACGGCAGTGACATCGACACCGTGTTTCTGGTCGCACGCTGGAGCCTATATGCAAGTGGCAATCTGGCGGGTGAAGATGCCGGTTTCATGATCAGCGATACGCTTGGCGATCAGTTCCAGACCCAGGCGGGTTGGAAGGCAAGTTTCGAATTGGGCCTTGACCGTATGCTTTCTGCGCTGCGGAAGGCGGATGTGCGCGTCATCTTGGTCCACGAAGTACCGCAACAACGGATATTTCCCGAAAATATCCTCTGGCAGGCCGTATCGCTGGGCGGCACCAAAACTGCGGCCGAGGCCAGGTTTAAGCAAAGTTTCATCAGGCGGGACGAGGTTGATGCATTGACGGGCTACGCGAACAAGGTTCTTTCGCAACTGGCAGAGGCGCATGGCGCTGAGACGCTGTCGTTGAACACGGTTTTCGAAGACGAGGATGCGTATGTCTGGTTCAAGGATGGCAATGTGCTGTTTCGCGATACGGATCACCTGACACTCCGTGGTGCGTTGAGCGTCGCGCCCCTGATTGCAGAGACACTGAGGCCGTAGTTTGTGGGGTAAAATAATACCTATTTTTTAAACTACTGTTTTTACTATGTATAATTGACTTAGATGTGCTTGACGTGATCGGCGCACCGGATATAACGCCCCAATCAATTCGGGGATGAGCAGCCAGCCCATCCGGCATGTCAAACGATAGGGTTTCACCTTATGAAAACATTCTCTGCAACACCGGCAGATATCGACAAGAAATGGATCCTGATTGACGCCGAGGGCGTTGTTCTGGGCCGTCTTGCGTCGATCATCGCCATGCGCCTGCGCGGCAAGCACAAGGCGTCTTTTACACCCAACATGGACATGGGCGACAACGTGATTGTCATCAATGCCGACAAGGTTCAGTTGACCGGTAACAAGCGCGAAAAGCCGAACTACTGGCACACCGGCCATCCGGGCGGCATCAAATCGCGCACTACCGGCCAGATCCTGGAAGGCGCGCATCCCGAGCGTGTTGTGACACAAGCGGTTAAGCGCATGCTGCCCGGCAACCGTCTGGCGCGTCAGCAGATGACCAATCTGCGCGTTTACGCTGGTACCGAGCATCCGCACGAGGCGCAAAGCCCCGAAGTGCTGGATGTGAAATCCATGAATTCCAAGAATACGCGGGTAGCAATCTGATGGCTGAAGAAATCAAATCTCTCGAAGGTCTGGAAGCGGTTGCCGAAGGTGTCACCGCCGAGGCCGTAGTCGAAACCCTTGAGCCGCGCGAACCCGTTCGTGACGAGCTGGGCCGTGCCTATGCCACCGGTAAGCGGAAAGATGCGGTTGCCCGCGTCTGGATCAAGCCGGGTTCCGGCAAGGTCGAAGTCAACGGCAAGGAAATGAATGCCTATTTCGCGCGTCCGGTGCTGCAGATGATCCTGCGTCAGCCGTTCTCGGTTGCCGGTGTCGAAGATCAGTTCGACGTGAAGGCAACCGTCAAGGGCGGTGGTCTTAGCGGTCAGGCCGGTGCGGTCAAGCACGGTATTTCGAAAGCGCTCCAACTCTACGAACCCAGCCTGCGCGGGGCGCTTAAGGCTGCTGGCTTCCTGACCCGCGACAGCCGCGTGGTCGAGCGGAAGAAATACGGTAAGCGCAAGGCGCGCCGGAGCTTCCAGTTCTCGAAGCGTTAAGACGTCTTGTGGCGCAAATGAATACGGAAAGGCGCTGTGGTTTATCCCCGGCGCCTTTTTTCTACGCTGGATCGATATGGGGTGCGGTATAGCACTCGTCTGGTTTGATACTGAGATTTTGAATGAAGTACCGCCCGGAAATTGATGGCTTGCGCTCGGTGGCTGTGCTTCCGGTCATTCTGTTTCATGCCGGGTATTCATTTTTCAGCGGCGGCTATGTGGGCGTTGATGTTTTTTTCGTCATCAGCGGCTACCTGATCACCACCATTCTGATCGACGAGCGTGAAAAGGGCACGTATTCCCTGCTGGGATTTTACGAACGCCGCGCGCGGCGTATCTTGCCCGCACTGTTTCTTGTCCTGATCTGCACGATCCCTTTTGCGTGGCGCTGGATACCACCTGATCCCTTCGAGGATTACGCGCGCAGCCTGTCCTATGCGGCGATGTTCATCTCGAACATCCATTTTCTCGAAAAATCCTCCTATTTCGATGTCGGGGCCGAATTTCGTCCGCTGCTACACACCTGGAGCCTCGCGGTTGAAGAGCAATATTACCTGCTCTTCCCACTGGTCCTGTGGGTTCAGGGCAGCTTCATGCGCCGCAAGTTCCTGATTGTCTTTCTGCTTCTGTCGGCGCTGTCCATCGGGTTGGCAGAATGGGGGTGGCGCAATTATCCGACCGAAAACTTCTTTTTCTCACCTTCGCGCCTGTGGGAACTGCTGGCCGGATCGATCTGCGCGGCGATCCTGTTCAACCGGGCGCAGATGCGCAATGACGTGTTGGCGCTTGCCGGGCTTTTGATGATTGCTGGCTGCGTTGTGTTCTACAATGAGGCCGTACCATTCCCGTCAGTCTACACCATCGTCCCGGTTCTGGGCACGGCGCTGATCATTCTCTTTGCCGACAAGACAACCCTGACGGCCCGGTTCCTGTCGCTTTCGCCATTGGTCGGGATCGGCTTGATCAGCTATAGCGCTTATTTGTGGCATCAACCGCTTTTTGCCTTTGCCCGCATTCGCAGCGTGAACGAGCCGTCGACCCTGTTGATGAGCAGCTTGGCGCTGGCCTCATTGGTGCTGGCTTATCTGACCTGGCGGTTTGTGGAAACGCCATTTCGGCGCCGGGTTATCCTGTCGAAGCGAAACAAGCTGCTGTCTGCCAGCGCCATAGGTATCGTACTCTTCGCCGGCTTTGGGACCTGGGGGGATGAAACCAAGGGGTTTCCGATCAGGGTTCAGGAAAGCACGCCGGGTCTGTTGACGGCGCTGCGTGCACAGGTGGCCGAGCGTTGGCCGCAGAATACCTGCAAAAATGAGAAGACTGACCCTGAGCAAGGCCTCTGTGTTTTGTACGAAGCCGATGCACCGGTAACGAGCGTAGCGGTTTTGGGTGACAGCCACGCCCAATCGCTGCTTCCCGCGTTCAAAGAATTACCACGCAGTCATGGCGTGAACGTGCTGCGCGGGGTCCGGGCGGCCTGTCCGCCTCTGCTGGGTGTATATCTTGTAAGCGGCGGGGCAGATGCCCTGATCTGTCATAATGTCGCGCAGAAAATGGCTAAGCAGGTTGTCCGCCGCAACGTCGATGCGGTCTTCATCGCGGCACGGTGGAGCCTTTACGCCACTGGTGACTATAGCGGCGAGAACACCCCTTTTGCCCTGACCCTGACGCCGGGTACCCGGTTGCAGAGTGACGAGGACCGGCGGGTTAATTTCGAGGCGGCGCTTGATCAGACCGTTGCCTTCTACCGAGAGGCGGGGTTACGCGTGATCCTTGTTGCGCAGGTGCCGCAGCAATGGGTGCTGCCGGATAACGTGGTGTTGCAGTCGATGCTGCAAAGCCTTGATGACGAGCAAAGCCGCCAGAAGATAAGGACCAGTTTCGTCGAGCGCGAGAGGTTTCATGAGTTGACCAGCTATGCCGATAGCGTGCTGGCGAAAATGGCCGACAAATACGGCGCGGAAATTCTGTCGCTGAACGATTTTTTCGTGGATGGCGAAGCCTATGCCTGGTTTCGCGACGACGTAGCGCTTTATCGCGATAGCGATCACCTATCGATCGAGGGCGCACTGGCGGTGTCGCCGTTGGTCGTCGAACACTATATGCACCGTTAGTTTCAGATCATTCGTCGGGCGGCATAAGCCCTAGCCCGCGCAGGTAAATGCCTATTCCGGTTTCCAGCAGATCTTCGGGCGGAAACGGGCTTTGCGTGCCTGGGGAGTTGCGGGCAAACAACTCGACCACACCGTGGCTGAGTGCCCAGACATGGGCCGAAAACATTGACGGTGGCGGGCGTTTTTCCGGCGGGATATGCTGGCTGAGCTCTTCGGCTGCGCGTTCCAGAACGGCGCGTGCCCGGCCCGAAATCGCTGCAAGTTCCGGTGTACGGTTTACCGAGATACCGCTTTCGAACATCGCGATATAGTGACCGGGGTATTTCCGGGCGAAGGCCAGATAGGCGCGGCCCGTGGCTTCGAACGACGCCAATGCCGAGGGTTGGCCCTTTTCATAGGCGTGCTGCATCAGGTCGGCAAAAACCTCATAGCCTTGACGGGCGGCTTCGGCGATCAGGTCCTCGCGACCCTCGAAATGTCGATACACCGCAGCCGGGGTGACACCGGCCTGCTTTGCCGCTTCGGACAGGGTGAAGCCGGTCGGACCCTTGGCCTCGATCAGTTGCAACGCTGCTTCGACCAGTGCCTGGCGCAGATTGCCGTGATGATAGCCGCGTTTAGGCATCCCAGATCTCGGGTCCGGCACAGATTGCGGTATCGACCGTGCCGATGGCAGCGGTATCTTTATGGGTATAGTCGATACGGTGCAGCGCATGCCGGATCGCGGCCAGACGCGCCCGACGTTTGTCATCCGAGCGAATGATCGTCCACGGGGCCTCGGTCGTGTGGCTGCGGTCCAGCGTTTCGCGGATAGCGGCACTGTAGTCGTCCCATTTGTTCAGCCCTTCGACGTCGATCCAACTGAGCTTCCATTGTTTCAGCGGGTCGCTTTCGCGCTTGAGGAACCGGCGAAGCTGTTCGGCGCGGCCCACATTTAGCCAGAACTTGATCAGGTGGATGCCCTCATCCACCAGCATCTTTTCAAAGTCCGGCACCTGGTGAAAAAACTTCTCGCGCTGATCGTCGGTACAAAAGCCAAAGACCTTTTCGACCACGCCGCGATTGTACCAGCTGCGATCATAGAAGACGATTTCACCACCCGAGGGAAGGTGGTCTATGTAGCGCTGGAAATACCATTGACTGGCCTCCGACTCAGTTGGTTTTGATAGCGCCACGACACGAGCACCGCGCGGATTGAGGTTTTCGCGGAAGCGCTTGATCGTGCCACCCTTGCCAGCAGCATCGCGGCCTTCGAATACCATGGCGACACGCGCGCCGGTGTCCTTGGCCCAGGCCTGCATCTTGACCAATTCGATCTGAAGCCGGGCCATATCCTGTTCGTAGGCCTTGCGCGGCGTCCGTTCGGAATGCGGATAGTTGGCATCCAGAATATCGCCCTTTTCGGCCCGGCGTATGGCGTTGCGCACCATGTCGGGCGCATCATTTTCGTAAAAGGCGCTGATGGCGCCGTCGAAGGGCAACTGCATGGGCCTCTCCTCTTTTATGAGGGCGCTGTTTTTACGGCACTATGGCGGGTCCGTGCGCCGTGTGCAATCAGGGGCGCGTTCCGGCGCGGGCGGCAGCGCGGTCGATTGCTGCCAGAACCTGGCCGGGTGCGGCGTGCTGGGGCATGTGTCCGACGCCGTCAAGCCGAGTAAGGCGCGCGCGGGGTGCCTGTGTCACCAGCCGCTCGGCATGGACCGCGATGGGCACGGTTGTATCGGCGGTGCCGTGTACAATCTCAATCGGCATGGTCAGGGTCGTGCCGTAGCGCTTTTCCATCTGCACGATATGGGGTCTGAGGCTGCTGACCTGCTGGCCATTCGCACGCAAGGTAATGCGCCGCAGGCTGAGGTCAGTGCCGATATAGTCGATATAGCCCTTTGGTGGCTGCTGCGGGGCGAAAACGGAGGTAACCGCGCTTTTCACCCGTGCCTCGGGCGTCAGCGCGGTGATCAACGGCACCACCGTGGCGCCGCCGACCGCAGAGCCGATGACCGTGTAGAGCCGGTCGAGATCACCGGGCCAGGGGTTTGACACGCCGCCCAGTGTGACCAGTGCTGCAGTGTCATCTGGCCGTGCCAACCCCCAGGCCAGCGTGACGGCACCGCCGTAGGAATGGCCCACGACAATGGGGTTGCTTACACCCAGCTTATCCGCCGCTTTTTGTAGCAGCGCGGCCTGCTCTTGCGGGCTTTCGCCTCGGGTATTCCCCAGCCCGCCATATCCCGGCATCCGGTCGGTCCAGCCGTGGCCGGGCCGGTCAAAGGCGATGACGCGGTAGCGGTCGGTCAGTTGCCCCGCAAGCGCGAAGGTGAAATCGCGCAGATTGCCGCCCGCGCCGTGGATCAGCACGAGATCGGGGCCCGACCCCTTGACCCAGGCATGCACACGCGTGCCATCGACATCGATGAACTGTCCGATGGGCGGGTGGGTCTCGCGCGCTGATGTCTCGCGCTTTTCGGCAAGAACGGTACATCCCGCGATCAGCGCCAAGGTAAGAAGAAGCACGCTTTTGAACGCGATACTCATCGTTCAGGCCCGCAGGTCAGTGCGCGCCAATCCGATCTGCGAAATGTCAAACGGCGTGGTTTCGTAAATCTCCGAAATCCAGTTGCCATAGAGCAGATGCGCATGGCTGCGCCAGCGGTTCTGCGGCTGCCGCGCGGGGTCATCACCGGGATAATAGTTACAGGGCACATTGATCGGTGTGCCATTTTCAACGTCACGGTCATACTCTTGTTTTAGCGTTCCGCTGTCATATTCAAGGTGATTGAAGATATAAAGTGCGCGGTGTGCGGGATCTTCCACAAGGCACGGCCCGACCTCATCGCTGTAAAGCAGGGTGCTCAGATCGCCGACGGCGTCAATTTCGGGCTGGCGCATTTCCGTCCAGCGGCTGACCGGGATCACGCAGTCGTCAGAAAACCCGCGCAGATAAGGCGAGGACGGCGCCATGTTGCGGTGGCGGAAACACCCGAACGCCTTTTCGGGCAGCATATGTTTGCGCACATCGTGGAAATGGTTGATCATCGCCATGCCGCCCCAGCAGACCCCAAAGGTGGAATGCACATGGGTCTGGGTCCAGTCGAAGACCTGGCGCAGTTCTTCCCAATAGGTGACCTTGTCGAATGCCAGATGTTCGATGGGTGCACCGGTAATAATCAGCCCATCGAATTTTTCATCGCTGGCGAGAACTTCGTCAAAAGGGCGGTAAAAACTGGCCATGTGTTCAGCGGCGGTATTGCGCGTGCGGTGTTCGCTCATCCGGATCAGGTTCAGCTCGATCTGCAGCGGGGTGGCGCCGATCAGTCGGGCGAACTGATTTTCCGTCTGGATTTTCTTTGGCATCAGATTCAGCAGCCCGATGCGCAGCGGGCGAATATCTTGCCGCGCCGCGTGATCCTCGTCCATCACCATCACGCCTTCGCGCGTCAGCACGTCATAGGCCGGCAGGCTGGCGGGGATCTTGATAGGCATTGGATCTCATCCTGAACAGTTGAGCGGCACAGATAGGTCGTTTTTTCGTGAAATTCCAGCGGGCTTAGGTGGTTTTTGGAAATTGCCGCAGCGCGCCGTGTCAGGCAGCCTTAATTGCGGTGGCGATCATTGTATCAAAATCCTCTGCCGAGGTTACTGCGGCAACCTGACTGGCGGTGACGCTGACACCCCATGCCGCCATCGCATCATATCGTGGTTTGCGATGCGCGAGCGCGCGGGCATAAGTCCAACGGATAAAGGCGTTTGGATCGACTTTGTCAGCGGCGCAATTGTTTTCGCTCAGATATTGCGTCCACGCGGTTTCCAGAAACTCGGGCTGATAGGCCATCGGCTTGGGCGCGCGGTCGAATCGGCGGATCAGCTCTTGGGTATGCTCTTCGCTGCCTTCGATGCGCACGAGCAGACAATGCTGTGACAGTTCGGTGAGCAGTGGGTCGTTTGGATCATTCCCATCGACCCATTCACAGATCGATCCGCCGGTATCGCAGATGAAGTTGTGATAGCCGTAAAGACGTTCTGCCCGGCTTATAAAATAGGCAGTATCATGCAGAGCCGCGATCTCGGCATTGCGAAACTGTTCCTGGCGGCGCTGATATTCTTCGAAGGGCAATCCACCCTTGGCCGGATCGCCCGGTTTGCCCAGATAGGTCGAGACCGGGGCGAGATTGTTGAAGGTAATGTTCGAGCCGATATAGATCGAATCCGTCAGCAGCAGATCGCGCAGAAATGGCACCTGCATGGCATGGGCCTTGGCGTTGTCGGCGATCAACTCGCCCATGTGGCGTGTGCCGATGCGGTAGTCTATCGAATAATGAAACCACGCGCCCTGGGCTCGCAGCAAGTTTGCGAGATGCGTTTTGCCCAGTCCGGACATGCCGTAGAACAGCACGCGCTTATGTGGTGATTTGAGCCAATCCTCAGCGCTTTTGTAGATCATCGCCTGTCCCCTTTGCGCTGTCGTACAAAGCAGCGCCGGGCGGGTCAAACCTTTATCAGTGTTGCACAAAAAAACCCGCCCGGTGAGGGGCGGGTTAACTGGCTTGTCCTACCGAACGATCAGAAGCGGAGGCCGACCTTGATCCCGGCTGCAATCGCATCGTTATCCGTGAAGTTTGCACCGATGCTGGTGCGTGCGCTGCCGACATCGATATATCTGACGCCGCTGGTGATTTCCCAGTTTTCGGTTTCGTATTTCACCGCAACACCGAAGCTTGTGTAACCATCTCTACCCGAGAGATTTCCGACGACATCGCCCTGGTCTTCTTCGTAACCGATGGTGAACGCACCTGACCAGTGATCGGTAAACCTGCGGCCGATGCCAACCTCATAGGTCCAGATATCCGAAGGCTCGCTGGCAATCGCAACCGCGCCGCCCAGAAAATCCATGGGTCTGATTTCGAACTCGGTCCATTCCTGCCACCGGATGGAACCAAAAAGCAGCGTATCTTTGGCGATACCGCTTTGGGCGTGCAGCGTCACAGCTTGCGGGATCGTCACGTCAAAAGGCAGCCCTAGGCTATCGACAAATTCGTGTTCGATCTCCGACTCGTAGGTTATTGCCACTTTCATCGCAATATCCGGTATCTGGTACGCCGCTCCCAACACATACCCGGTCTGCCAGTCTCGATCCCGTTGCAGGTTGTATACTGCCGGTAAAGGTAGCCCCGCCGTGCGAATTTGCAGATTGCCCGAAAGGGCTTGTATACGCACACCGCCGTAGGCGCTCACACGTTCTGAAAAGTTATACTTCGCCAACCCGGTGACAGCGAATGTATCCAGCACAGCGCTCGATCCCGAAAACGGATAGGGCGTGCCTGCCACATAGGTTACATTCGCCCCATAGGGCTCGTTTCCCGTAATGGCAAAGCTGAACTTTTCATTGACTTGATGCTTATAGCTCAATGCATAATTCTGATAGCTTGACTGGATATTCCCGCTGCCCAGAACGCCGGCGACAGTGCCGCTGACATTGGGATTGACCGTGGCGGTGCTGAATTCGAGATAGTTCTTGCCGTCTTCGAACAGAACCTGCGACCGATCTCCGTCGCGCATGATGCCACCGGCGTGGGCGCCTGTCGCGGCGATGGTCAGCGCGGTTGCTGCCAATGCATGTTTCCTCATCTTCTCTCTCCTCACAAAAGATTGAGATGATGGTTATCGGCTATCACACAATCGTCAAACATTAACGCCGCGTCACAACCAACAGGAATAATCCGGGTGCTTTCAACGACACACTTTTAGCGGGTATTTTTGTTGATGACCCGCTATTTTCGCGTTTCTGACCAGATATTGAGGTAATTCGCGCCGAAGATGATCAGTGCGCCGATCAGGACGAAAGCATCAATCTGTTCGTTGTAAAAGAGGTACCCGACGATCGCGATCACCGGCAGTCGCGCGAAATCAACCGGTGTGACAACAGTTGCCGGCGCGATAGCAAGCGCATTGGTGATGCAGAAATGAGCCAACAAACCGCCACAGCCGATCACGACGAGCCATAGCATCGAGTTGGAAGACGGCCAGACGACGGCACCGTCAATCCCGGCGCAAATTAGCCCGAAAATGGCTTGCGTGATCGTCATATACAAAAGGATGCTGGCCAGCGTGGTCACGCGGGTTAGCTGCTTGGTGAAAATGATTGCCCCGGCAAATCCGATCGCAGCGATCGCCGCGGCAATCGTGCCAATGGTCACCGTCTCAGGGCTGGGGCGCGCCACGATCAATATACCAATGAAGCCCAGGACCGCCGAAAGTGACCGGAGGCGCGTCAGTTTTTCCCCCAGCAACAGCGGTGACAAGATCAGCACCCAAAGCGGCGAGGTGAATTCAAGCGCGAAAACCTGCGCCAGCGGAATCGCGGTAAGCGCAAAAAACCACAGGTTCTGCCCGGCGAAATGACAGACATTCCGGATAAGATGAAGCCCGGTATGGCCACGCTCTACACGGGACCAGTTTCCGGTCAGCGACAGAAAGGTGCCAAGGATGAATATGCCGACCAGGCTGCGATACATCATGATCTCGAACGTATCGAGTTCGAAGCTGATCGCGCGCCCTGCAACTGCCATCAGTGTGAATGAGACAATCGCGCCGATCATCCATATCGCCGCCCGCAAGATGTTACCGCTTTCAGAGGACGCGGTTACTCCCACTCGATCGTGCCGGGGGGTTTTGAAGTGATATCATAGGTCACCCGGTTGATGCCCTGCACCTCGTTGATGATCCGCGTGGCGGTCTCGCCCAGGAATTCATGGCTGAACGGGTAGTAATCTGCGGTCATACCGTCGACGGATGTTACGGCGCGCAGGGCACAGGCAAAGTCATAGGTACGCCCGTCGCCCATCACGCCGACCGTGCGCACCGGCAGGACCGCGACAAAGGCCTGCCAGATATCATCATAAAGCCCGTGTTTGCGGATCTGGTCGATATAAACCGCATCGGCCTTGCGCAGAATCTCGAGCTTTTCACGGGTGATCTCTCCGGGGCAGCGAATCGCAAGGCCCGGGCCGGGGAAGGGGTGGCGGCCGATGAAGCTATCTGGCAGACCCAATTCGCGGCCAAGGGCACGCACCTCGTCCTTGAACAGTTCGCGCAGGGGCTCGACCAGCTTCAGCCCCATCTTTTCGGGCAATCCGCCAACGTTGTGGTGGGATTTGATGGTCACCGACGGCCCGCCAGAGAAACTGACGGATTCAATCACATCCGGGTAAAGCGTGCCCTGTGCCAGAAACTCCGCGCCCTCGATGGCATTGGCGTGTTTCTGGAAGACATCGATAAAGAGCCTGCCGATTATTTTTCTTTTTATTTCCGGTTCACTTACGCCGTTAAGTTCACCCAGAAACAGCTCGGACTCGTCGGCGTGGATCAAGGGGATGTTGTAGTTGTCGCGGAACATGCCTACGACCTCGTCCGCCTCGTTCTGGCGCAGCAATCCGTGATCGACGAAAACGCAGGTCAGCTGATCGCCGATCGCCTCGTGGATCAGCACTGCGGCGACCGAACTGTCGACACCGCCCGACAATCCGCAGATGACCTGTTTGTCGCCGACCTGATCACGGATCTTACGGATCGCTTCCTCGCGGTAGGCACCCATGGTCCAGTCGCCGGTGAACCCAGCAGCGCGGATGAAGTTTTCATAAAGCTTCTTGCCGTTGGGCGTATGGTGTACCTCGGGGTGGAACTGCACGGCATAGAAATTGCGGTCAGTATCGGCGGTGATGGCATAGGGCGCGTTGGGCGAGGTGCCGAAAACCCGGAAACCCGGCGCGAGTTCGCTGACATGATCGCCGTGGCTCATCCAGACTTGTTCTTTGTCATCGGCAAACCAGTCGTCAAGCAAGCCAAGCTTTTCATCCGTGGGCGTCACAAATGCGCGGCCAAATTCCGCTGTGCCGCCTCCGCCGGAAATCTTGCCGCCCTCTACCTTGCCACCCAGGTCCTGCATCATCACCTGCTGGCCGTAGCAGATACCCAGAATCGGTACGCCCAGCTTATAGGCCGATTCCGGCGGGCGGGGACTGCCCTCGCGTGTGACCGTGTCGGGGCCGCCGGAAAAGATCATCGCCTTGGGTGCGAATTCTTTCAGAAAAGCGTCGCTGACATTCTGGTAGGGATGGATTTCGCAATAGATGTTCAACTCGCGCAGGCGACGGGCAATCAGCTGTGTCACCTGGCTGCCGAAATCAACGATCAAAAGGCGGTCATGGGATGTCTGGCTCATGACCTGCCTCGTAGGACACAGGCCGAATATACGCAAGACTTCGAATGCAGTTGGGTAAAAACATATACAGTGGCGCACAATGTCGTTTTCCCGCCTCAAAGGGCGCAATTCTTCCGCGGGAACGTCATCGGCTGGGATAAAAATACCTAAGTCCGCACCCGCAAAAGGGTGCTTAGCTGGAAAAAAGGTAAGACAATATGGCCGAGGCATCAGCCCGCAAACGTGGACGTGGAGGCGGCGGTGCCGCCCGCCGGGCAGAACGGACCGCCGTCTCGATCGAGACGGCAAAGTACATCGAGCGCAACATTCCCAATTTCGAGATTTTGAATGACGAGGCGCTCGAAATCATCGAGACCAATGCCGAGACCATCCTGGAAGAGGTTGGGGTTAATTTCGTCGATAACCCCGCCGCGTTGAAACGCTGGCGCGATGCCGGCGCGGATATTGATGGAGAGCGGGTCCGCATTCCGCGCGGTCTTGCGCGCAAGCTGTGTTCGACCGCGCCATCAGAATTCACTCAACATGCCCGTAATCCTGAAAGGTCCGTCGTCATCGGCGGCAAGAACCTGGTGCTGGCGCCGGTCTATGGCCCGCCCTTCGTACGCGACGCCGCCGGCGGGCGGCGTTATGCGACAATGGATGATTTCAATAAGTTCGTGAAACTGGCTTATATGTCGAAATGGCTGCACCATTCCGGCGGTACCGTCTGCGAGCCGACAGACATCCCTGTCAACAAGCGCCATCTCGACATGTTGCTGTCGCATATGACACTAAGCGATAAGCCGTTCATGGGCTCGGTGACCGATCCGAGCCGGGCACAGGATAGTGTCGATATGTGTGGCATCCTCTTCGGTGAGGAGTTCGTGCAGCAGAATACTGTCATGACCTCGCTGACCAACATCAATTCGCCGCTGACATTTGATGATGTGATGATGGGGTCGCTAGAGGTCTATGCCGAGAATAATCAGGCCTGCATCATCTCGCCCTTCATCGTTGGCGGGGCGATGGCACCGGTATCGGTGGCCGGTACACTAACGCAGGTTCTGGCCGAGGTGATGGCCGGTGTCGCCTACAACCAGTTGGTGCGCCCGGGGGCGCCCGCGATTTTCGGCGCCTTCGTCAGCTCTATCGATATGGGGTCTGGGGCGCCGACCTTCGGTACGCCCGAAGCATCGCTGGTGACCTACGGGGCAGGGCAGCTGGCCCGGCGTCTAAACCTGCCATTCCGGTCGTCAGGGTCGTTCTGCGGCTCGAAGCTGCCGGACGCGCAGGCGGCGTATGAAACCGCCAACAGCCTCAACATGGGCCTGATGGCTGGCGTGAACTTCATGCTGCATTCCTGCGGCTGGCTCGAAGGTGGCCTGGTCGCGGATTTCGAGAAGTTCGTGATGGATGCAGATCAGCTTGGCGTTCTGCATCATCTGGCGAAAGGTGTTCAGATCGATGAAAACGGACAGGCGATGGATGCGATCCGCGAGGTAGGCCCCGGCGGTCATTATCTGGGCTGCGCTCATACGCAGGCGAATTTCAAATCGGCATTCTGGAAATCCAACCTACTGGATTATAAACCGTTTGAAACCTGGGCAGATGAAGGCGAGCGCGATACCTATAAACTGGCTACAAACAGGGTTGAGTTTCTGCTGAACAACTATCAACAGCCTGCGCTCGATCCGGCCGTGGCCGAAGCGCTTTCGGCTTATGTAGCGGAAAAGAAAGCCTCTATGCCGGATGCGTTTACCTGACGCATTTTCTCAGCGGCGCGAATTCGATGCTCGAGGTGCGCAATATGCGTGCCTCGCCCATCATCGCGATCAACAGGTCGACGTGTTTTATCGATGAATACCCCGTATTGCGCATGCGGCGCTGTTCATTGATGTCGGTTTCGATCTCGACCAGCCGGGCCAGCGCGGCACCGCTGCGCGGCAATGGCCCCTGACCCAGATGACGCCTTAGATGCACATCCCGGCGGTATTCCGCCATGCCGATACGCGCGGCCTGGATCAACAGGCGTGGGCGCTTCAGGTTATCTAGCTTGGTCAGCAAGTCGTTCATGATATTCTCCCCAATTTGAACATTGACATTGATTGCACAACCCACACGGGTGTTGCGTTCAGGGCGAAACCGGCGTTCGGCACGCTTTGCAATTGTTCACACAGCGGAAACAATGGTTGTAATGTTCGCAACAATTAACGAACCGGTAATAACTACTCGCTTAGGTTGTGAGGGACTGTGAATACTCGGTAGAAAAGTAAGGTTTCGAATAGGGTAAGGGACAGGCATTGGGGCAGAAGGTTCGGACTGAAGACGGCTTAAACGAGCTGCCGGTTTGGTTGCCTGAATCGGCGTTCCATTATCTCGTTCATACCGAAACCGGTGCATCGATCCGGGCTCTGGCGCGCGACGCTGGGTGCCATGCGTCGACGATACTTCGCCAGATACGCAGTTTTGAAACACGGCGGGACGACTTGCTGATCGATCAGGCGCTGCGCCGGTTGGGCCGCAAGTTCTATGGGGCGAAAAATACCGGTTCTCCCTATACGGAGAGCACTATGAACGCACTACACAAAGTCGAAATTGAAACTGAAGCTGACACACTGAGCGAAACACGTCTTAGGCAGGAAAGTCGGCGCATCCTTCGTAATTTGTGCGAGACCGGCGCAGTGCTGGCGGTCGCTGCCGAAATGGACAAGGCGGTAGTCGTTCGTGAAACCGATGACGGGCAATCCGTACGCTCAGGTATCGTCGATCGCGAGATCGCTGAGGCGATGGCGCTGAAAGACTGGATCGCCTGCGATGCGCCCGGCCGGATCGCACGATATCATATCACCCGTGCCGGGCGTGCAGCGCTTAATGCGATGCTGACGGACGCCGAGAACAAGGCAATGGGATTTAACGATGCTCAGGCGCCATTTGATGGTGCCGCTAAGCCAGTCGAGATGGCTGATGATGCGGATGCGAGCGCCGAACGGTCGAAACGCGTCAGGTACAACATGGCAGAAACGCCGCTTTCTGCCCTGGCGCGGCGTAAGGATCGCGACGGTCAGCCGTTTTTGCCCAACGATCTGGTGCGTGCTGGAGAGCGACTGCGCGAGGATTTCGAACTGGCGCAGATGGGGCCGCGCAAGGAAAACAACTGGGATAAGTTTCTAACGAATACCGAACGCGCGATTGCACCGCTTGACGGATCCGCAAGGGGCGCCGAAGCGGCACGAGCACGGGTGACCGGCGCATTGCGCGAACTGGGACCGGGGCTGGGCGATGTTGCCCTGCGCTGCTGTTGCTATCTGGAAGGGCTGGAACGCGCCGAAAAGCGCATGGGATGGTCCGCGCGCTCGGGAAAGATCGTGCTGCGCATCGCGCTGCAGCGGCTGAAGCGGCATTATGAGGAACTAGGCGATGCAGGCGGGCTGATCGGCTGACGCCTGGCCGGGCGTCTAGCCGCCCACAATCCAGCCAACAAAATAGGCAACCGCCGCGCAGACCGTGCCGACCAGCACGGTCTCGCCCACAGCACGGATTGGCTTTTCGCCGGTTGCATTCCAGCGCAGTAACCCAAGCGCCACCAGCGCCGTGAATGTTGCTGCCAGCGACAGCGCAAACGTGTCGTCAACCGGTTCAAAGATGAAATAGGGAACCAGCGGCACAGCCCCGAAGATTACGAAGGATCCGAAGGTGAACAGCCCATTGACGGCAGGGCTTTCTTCGTCCGGATCCTGCATGCCGAATTCGTAGGTCATCATCAGATCGGCCATCATTTCGGGATGGCGGGCGAGGATGGCCGCGGTTGTATCGGCCTCGCCTGCGGGCAGGCCGCGCTGGCGCAATATCTCGAACAATTCCATCTGTTCCTGCTGCGGATTCCGCATGATCTCGCGCAATTCGCTCTCGCGGCGTTTGCGGTAAAGATCGTGTTGCGACCGCAGTGACAAGAATTCCCCCAATCCCATGCTGATGGCGTCGGCAAAAAGGTTTGCCAGCCCGAATACCAGCACCGCCAGCCCGCCAATCTGGGCGACGCCATCGGCTGCCGCGCCTGCGAATCCCGCCACGATGGCAAAGGTAGTGACGATCCCGTCATTGCCGCCATAGACGATCTGTTTCAGATGTTCCTGGGTGCGCCCCAATGCGTGCGCCTCGCGGCGATGCGCCTGCCAATCCATGATGTGCCCGACCTTTCAACTTGATATGGCAGGCTCAGAATAGGGGGCACGCAGTCGTGTTGAAAGCGCCGATGGCGCTTTCGGCGACAAAATCTTGACCAGGAAAAAACGGCTCGTGACCCCCAGAGAGACACGAGCCGTACAAATACCAACATACTCATTAAACGGTGGGCACTGATTAAGCGGCTGCTCTGCCTGCATGGCGGCTTTGCAGAACTGGTACTTCCCACCGCCGCTCAATATAGATAGGTAGTGTTACTAAACCATTCGCGGGGAATAATTTGTGCGTGACCTCAAAATTCCTGAACAACGCCATCCCGAAAAGGCGCATCGGCCCGATAACACCCAGCCGCGTAAACCCGACTGGATCCGAGTAAAGGCGCCGACCAGCAAGGGGTATTTCGAAACCCGTAATATCATGCGCGAACATAAGCTTGTGACCGTCTGCGAAGAAGCAGGCTGTCCCAATGTGGGCGAATGCTGGAGCCAGGGTCACGCAACAATGATGATCATGGGCGAGGTCTGCACCCGTGCCTGTACGTTTTGCAATATTGCCACCGGCAAGCCACCTGAGGCGCTTGACGCGTTCGAGCCGGGCCGGGTGGCGGATGCGGTGCAGAAGCTGGGGTTGAACCATGTAGTGGTGACTAGCGTGGACCGCGACGATGTGGATGATGGTGGGGCGGAACATTTTGCCCAGACCATCCGCGCCATCCGGCATCGCAGCCCCACGACCACGATCGAAATTCTGACCCCGGATTTTCTGAATTGCGATCCGAGCGTTCTGGAGGTGGTGGTCGAGGCCAAGCCGGATGTGTTCAACCACAACCTGGAAACCGTGCCGGGCCTTTATCCCGAAGTGCGCCCGGGCGCGCGGTACTTTCATTCGCTTCGCCTGCTTCAGCGGGTAAAGGAGCTTGATCCGACGATGTTCACCAAGTCCGGCATCATGGTGGGCTTGGGCGAAGACCGGCAATCGGTGCATCAGGTGATGGACGACATGCGCGCCGCCGGGATCGATTTCCTGACGATCGGGCAATATCTGCAACCGACGCCCAAACATCATCGGGTCGATCGGTTCGTGACCCCGGAAGAATTTTCAGCCTATGAGAAAGCGGCTTATGGCAAGGGCTTTCTTATGGTTTCGGCCACGCCTTTGACACGCTCTTCCTACCATGCAGGTGATGACTTCGCGCAGCTTCAGGCCGCGCGTAATGCCAAGTTTTCCAATTCAGCGCGCTAGAGCAGATCATATCGAACCGAAACCACTGCTGGTCAGGATTGGCCCGAAGTTGCCGTTGGGGTTTATCATCAGCGCGGAGCCAAGACCGCAGGCCGCTGCGTATCTACGGCGCACTCCCACGCGGCGGCGATTTGGTGAAGTCTGCGCACGACATTGAAGTTTTTCGGGTTTGGCAGCGATAAAGCGCTAGTCACTAACGTCGTATCGCCCCCTCGCGTGCGTCGTCGATGCGCGGCTTTTTCAATATCTGCTCAATAGGCCAAACTAACTTCATTGGTTCCACCTGCTACTGAGGCATGCAGTCAAAAACACCGGAGACCCACGTCGCCGGTGCTATCCGTGATCAAACAGTTGGTGTGGGTGTCAGCCGCCCCAGCTTCGGACCGGGCCGCAATCCATGTGTACAAAATTGCTGCGGGAATATTTGCCAACTCCGCCACCCCGGCATGCCAGAGCTGCGCGATACATCTGGTTGACCGACCGCGACGACAAGCGCAGATCAGCGGCTTCGCCTTTGAGGTGGCGAGAGTTTTTGGCCACGCCGCGCGACCGGCTGCGCAACATCGTGTTGGTCTTCGCCGTGCGGTAACCAGATAGCAACATGTAGGGCTCCTGCACGTCCAGCAGGTTATGGCTGGCTGCAAGGATATCGATCGTGCGCAGGTCGATATCCTTGACGTCATTGGTGCGCCAGTCGCGCATGAACAGAGAAATCTCTTTCAGTGCGTCTTTGATATAGTCGCCTTCAATCCAATAAATGGTGTCGATTCTCTCGCCGGTACGGGGCGACGTCATGCGAAGTCGTCGAATATCGCCTCCGCCACGCAAGAAGCCTGCGGCCTTGGAGAATGTCGGGGTTGCTACAATTGCGGTCGCCGCAAATGCACCAAGCACCCCACGTCGGGTCATTCTGCCCGTAGTGCTTTGTTCCGTCATAGTAGTTAGCGCCTGTCCCGTCGCTTACCTGTTCACCTGCCATTCAGCAGGCCTGCCATCTCATCCCCAGATGCGCGAGTTTTATGGCATAAACGGAATCACCAACCAAGGGTGATTTAGGGCAAATTGTAATTATCAATTGGTTTCGGCGAATTCTCGCGCAAATCATCGTGAATGTGTTTATTTTGTGTGAAGTTCGACGCGGTTCGCCACATTCCGGCCCGTCGTTAACATCCTGATAAAGATTTGAATGGACTTAATTTGACAATTCGGCTGATAGACAGCCACATTCTTTATGCGAGTAGGCAGACCAGGGGGAAGAGTATGATTTTGGCGATGCAAAGAAGTTTGGTGCAAGGCGTCGTGTTCGCATCAGTTGTGGCGTTAGTTAGTGTTTTCGGGCCGTCGGCTGCCAAGGCACAGGTGACCGCCTTCAAACAGGCCGTGGCCGAGGCTGCGTCAAAGGACCGGGATCTGGCCGCTTTCTATCACGCGAACAGCTATCGGGGCATCTGGACCGGCAACAGCGTCAAGGAGCGTCGCCGCCGTCAGGAATTGTTCCGGGCGATCGAGATGGCCGACCTGCATGGACTGCCCGAAGCCCGTTACAAAGCTCCGGAATTGAAGGCACGGATGAAGGCCGCCACGTCGCCGCGTGACCGTGGACTGGTTGAGGTGGAACTGAGCCGGACATTTGTTCAGCTCTCGCGCGACATGCAGACGGGCGCGTTGGTCCCTACGCTTATCGACGATGGCATCAAGCGCGAGGTGCCGTTGCGCAAACGCGATAGCTATCTGGCCAGTTTTGCCAAGAGCAACCCGCGCAATTTCTTTCGCGCGCTGCCGCCTAGAACCAACGAATACACGCGTCTGATGAAAGAAAAAATCCAACTTGAAAAACGCCTCGCTGCGGGGGGCTGGGGGCCGAAGGTTCCCGCAAAATCCCTCAAGCCGGGTGCAACCGGAAATGCGGTGGTGGCGCTGCGCAACCGGTTGATCCAGATGGACTATATGCGCAGATCGTCCAGCCGTTCCTATGATGAGGATGTGAAAAGGGCGGTTCAGAAGTTTCAGTCGGATCACGGCCTGACGCCGGATGGCGTGGCTGGCGCCGGCACGTTGGCCGAAATCAACAAGCCGGTGCAGGCGCGGCTGCAATCGGTGATGGTGGCAATGGAGCGCGAGCGCTGGCTGAATAAGCCGCGCGGCGACCGCCACGTGCTTGTCAATCTGACGGATTTCAGTGCCCGGATCATTGATGACGATCGGGTGACCTTTCAGACCCGCGCCGTCGTTGGTAAGAATATCAGTGATCGTCGCAGCCCGGAATTCTCGGACGTTATGGAGTTCATGGTCATTAATCCGACCTGGAATGTGCCGCGCTCAATCGCGGTCAAAGAATATCTGCCGATGATGAAGCGCAATCCGAATGCAGCCGGGCATCTACAGCTCTACGACAGGCGGGGCCGCAAGGTTCCACGCGGTGCAGTGAATTTTGAAGCCTTCAATTCAAGGAATTTTCCGTTCAGCATCAAGCAGCCGCCGTCGCGGCGCAATGCACTGGGGCTGGTGAAGTTCATGTTCCCCAACCAGTATAACATCTACCTGCATGATACGCCGGAAAAGGCCCTTTTTGCTCGCGAAAAACGTGATTTCAGCCACGGCTGTATCCGCCTGCAACAGCCTTTCGAGTTTGCTTACGAGATGCTGTCCAAGCAAGAGAGCGATCCGAAGACCTTTTTCCACGCCAAGCTGGAAACGGGTCGCGAAACGGTTGTACCGCTTGACGAACCCGTGCCCGTGCACATCACTTATCGTACGGCATTTACTCAGGCGAAAGGCCGTACGCAGTTCCGTCGCGATGTCTATGGTCGCGACGCTAAAATTTGGAGCGCGCTGGCCAAGGCAGGGGTTTCACTGGGGGCGGTTCAGGGATAAACCCCTCTCCTGAATAAGGAGAGTGCCATGGCCTACACGATAGAACAGATTGCAACGGCGCTTGGGGCCAAGGCTTTTGGCGCCGTAGATTTGGAAATTGACGGTCTGGCCGAACCTGCCGACGCCACGGCACGCGATCTGGCACTGGCGATGAAACCCGAATATGCCGCGAACCTGTCGCAGGGCAAAGCCCGCGCCGCGATGGTCTGGAGCGATGCCGACTGGCAATCCCTGGGCCTGGATGCGGCCATTGTTTCGCCGCGTCCGCGCTATGCGATGTCGGGTCTGACCACGATGATGGATCCGGGCCAGGGGTGGGGCGATGGCATTCACCCGTCGGCTGTGATCGACAACACTGCTGAACTGGGTCCGGGTGTTGCCGTTGGGCCGCTCGCGGTGATCTGTGCCGGCGCCAAGGTCGGCGCGGGCACCATTGTCGGCCCGCAATGTTTTGTCGGGACGAATGCGCAGATCGGCACGATGGGTTTTCTGCGCGAAGGTGTGCGGATTGGCGCGCGGGTCATGATCGGCGAGAGGTTTATCGCGCAGCCCGGATCGGTGGTTGGTGGTGATGGATTTTCCTATGTCACACCGGAAAAGTCCTCGGTTGAACAGGCGCGCCAGACCCTCGGCGATACCGGCGACACCCAGTCGCAATCCTGGACACGTATCCACAGCCTGGGTGCGGTGCGGATCGGCGACGATGTCGAACTGGGATCGAATTGCACGATTGATCGTGGCACGATCCGCGACACCCGCATCGGCAACGGTACCAAGATCGATAACCTGGTGATGGTCGGTCATAATGTGGAAATCGGCAATGACAGCCTGCTTTGCGGTTGTGTCGGCATCGCGGGATCGACCAGAATCGGCAATAACGTGGTTCTGGGTGGTCAGACCGGGGTCAGCGACAACATCTTTATCGGCGATAACGTCATTACCGGGGGCGGCACGATCGTGCTGTCCAACATCCCCGCGGGTCGCGTGATGTTGGGATATCCGGCGATGAAAATGGACTCGACGATGGAAGTGTTCAAAGGCCTGCGCCGGTTGAAGCGGTTGTTCACTGATGTCGCAGAGTTGAAGAAAACGGTTTCAAAGAATGATGCGAGTGACTAAGTCCTGAGCAAGGATAGCTGGAAGGCGACGACAATGAGCATCACCGAGCGCGTTATCGGAATTATCGCTGAGCAGGCCGTGCTGGAGCGGTCAGATGTAAGCATGGACAGCACGCTTGAAGACCTGGGCATCGACAGCCTGGGACTGGTCGAAAGCATCTTTGCGATCGAGGAAGAGTTCGACATCTCAATCCCGTTCAATGCCAATGCGCCGCAGGAGAGCGATTTTGACATCTCTTCCGTAGCGTCGATCGTCGCAGGCATTGAAAAGCTGGTGAAAGATCAGTCGTGAAACGGGTCGTCATTACCGGGGCGGGAACGATCAATGCCCTAGGGCATACCGTTCCCGAGACGCTCGAGGCGATGCGCGAGGGCCGTTGCGGCATCGGTGAGCTCGAATTTCGCGACGTCGAAAGGCTTGCGATTAGGATCGGTGGGCAGGTCCGGGGCTATAGTGCCGACACCCGCTTTAACCGCCAGCAGCTTTCGCTTTATGACCGGTTCACACAGTTTACGCTGATTGCGGCGCACGAGGCGATCAGCCAGTCAGGGCTTGAATTCTCCGGCGCGCTGGCGGCTAAATCCGGCGTGGTGCTGGGCAATTCCGGCGGCGGCATGACAACGCTTGATGAGAATTACCGCTCGGTCTACGAAGATGGCAAGAACCGGGTGCATCCCTTTGTCGTGCCCAAGCTGATGAACAACGCGGCCGCCGGTCATGTTTCGATGGAGTATAATCTCAAAGGTCCGAGCTTTACCGTCTCGACCGCCTGTGCGTCGTCCAATCACGCAATGGCGCAGGCATTTCAGATGGTGCATGGCGGCATGGCGCCGGTGATGATCACGGGCGGTTCAGAATCGATGCTGTGTTTTGGCGGCGTCAAGGCATGGGAAGGGTTGCGGGTCATGTCCAAGGACGGCTGCCGCCCGTTTTCGGCCAATCGTAACGGCATGGTTCAAGGCGAAGGGGCCGGCGTTTTTGTCTTCGAGGAATATGAACATGCCCGCAAGCGCGGTGCCGAGATCTTGGCCGAGGTTGCCGGTTTCGCGATGACCTCTGATGCCGCCGACATCGTCATGCCGTCAAAGCAGGGGGCAGCCCGGGCGATGCGCGGCGCCTTGAGTGATGCACGTATCAATGCCGACAGGGTGGGTTATATCAACGCCCATGGCACGGGCACGACGGCCAATGACAAGACCGAATGTGCCGCTGTTGCCGATGTGTTTGGCCCGCACGCCGACAGGCTCATGATCTCTTCGACGAAATCCATGCACGGGCACTGCATCGGCGGGACCGGCGCAGTGGAGTTGCTGGCCTGTATCATGGCGCTGCGTGACGGGGTGATTGCACCGACGATCGGGTACGAGGAAACAGACCCGGAATGCGCGCTGGATGTGGTGCCAAACCAGGCACGCGAGGCGCCGATTGAAGTGGCATTATCCAATGCTTTTGCCTTTGGCGGGCTGAATGCGGTTCTTGCCCTGAAACGGTTCGAAACCTGAGCGCTGATACCGCTTGCTGTGACGCCAGATGCGCCAATAGGAAACGCCGCCCCTGATGGCAGCTGGGGGCGGCGTTTCGTTGTTTTCAGTGCGAGCCCTTAATTGGTCACGGTCGAGACATTTTCGAGCGCGGCGGTAAACCCGCTCAGAGACATCTTGATGTTAACCTTCTGATCGGGGGCCTGGGCAGGCACGATCTGCAGCACGGCGTTGGAGCCTTTTTTGAAGGCTTCCAGATCAGCCGCGGTCATGCCGATACGGGCAAAACATCCGACCACGCTGCAGAAGGAATAGGAAAAGCTCTTTGCAGGGCCGCCATCGACCGACATGCGCAAATCCTGAGACAGCAACGTGCCCAGCGGGACAACGATTGTCGCACCCGCTGCGGCTTGGCTACCCTCTGGAAGCTTGAAGATGCTGACTTCGGCAACCGGGTTGCCCGCGTCTTCTGTCAACAACTGGTACATTTGGCATAGATCTTCCTGACCTTCACTTCGGAAGCATTTCAACTGCCAGTCGCCGTGGGTTTCCTTGATATAGGTTGGGTCCTCGTCGACTTCGCGCCCCATGTCCAGTTCGGTGGCTTCGGACGTTGTTTCTGCCTGGTCTTCGGTAGGTGTTGCGTTTCCGTCGGTCTGACCGGCCGCATCAGAGCCTGCATCCGTGTCGGTTTGCGTGGTTTCCTGGGCGTGAAGCGCGCCTGCAAAGCTCAGCGCCGTAATCAGCGAAAATACATTAAACAGTCTCAGCATCGGTTCCCCGTTTGATGGTTACTACATGTTGGTTGCGCTCTAACATGGTGCGGCCAGAGTGTCAGGCCCAAATCACATTCCAGAGAGGCGCCTGAGGTGCTGATTTACTGTTTTTGGGTCACAAGAAACCGAAAAGAGGCCAATGGCCTCTTCTCTTAGTATCTCCCTGCCGGACTGGCCGGCTTATTATGTTCCGGACGCTAGGGCAGATATTTGCAACGGTCAACAGTTAAGATGCAAAAAACTTTGCACAAAAAAAGGCCGTACCCGAAGGCACGGCCAGTCTGACAGGGAGGAAGTCACTCGAAGCCAAGAGGACATGAGGCCCCGAGTCGCTATTCATACTGGTGGTAAATCGTTAACTTAGTATGTTCAGACCGTGAAAAAAATATGACAGGGAATAAGAGTCTTGGAAAATCAGGTGTTTATTGGCGGCGGCGGTGCAGAATATGGCGAAGCACAGGGTCTTAATCTGCGTTATGCCAACCGTCACGGCCTGATTGCGGGGGCGACCGGCACCGGAAAAACGGTCACATTGCAGATATTGGCCGAGGGATTCTCTGCCGCGGGAGTGCCGGTTTTCCTGTCGGATGTGAAAGGCGATCTTTCGGGGCTGGCCGCCGCCGGAAGCGCCGATTTCAAGCTGCACGAGGCATTTACGAGCCGGGCGGCGACCATCGGGTTTGCCGATTATCGCTATGAAAGTTTCCCGGTGACCTTCTGGGATCTGTTTGGCGCGCAGGGGCATCCGGTGCGCACGACCGTCGCCGAAATGGGGCCGTTGTTGCTGTCACGTCTGCTGGAACTGACCGAAGCACAGGAAGGCATCATGAATATCGCCTTCCGCGTCGCCGATGAGCAGGGCATGCCGCTTCTCGACCTCAAGGACCTGCAGGCGCTTTTGGTCTGGGTCGGTCAGAACGGGTCTGAGCTGTCGCTACGCTATGGCAATGTCTCGACCCAATCCGTCGGCGCGATCCAGCGGCAATTGCTGGTGCTGGAAAATCAGGGTGGAACCAAGTTATTTGGTGAACCGGCGCTGGAACTGTCGGACCTGATGCGTACCGACACCGACGGGCGGGGGCGGATCAACATATTGTCCTCGGACAAGCTGATGTCGGCGCCGCGCCTTTATGCGACTTTCCTGCTCTGGCTGCTGAGCGAGCTGTTCGAGACACTGCCCGAAGTGGGCGATCCGGACAAACCCAAGCTGGTTTTCTTTTTTGACGAAGCACATCTGCTTTTTGAAGGCGCGCCCAAGGCGCTGGTTGAAAAGGTCGAGCAGGTGGCGCGACTGATCCGCTCCAAAGGGGTTGGGGTCTACTTCATTACGCAAAACCCGGACGATGTGCCCGAAGATATCCTGGGCCAGCTGGGCAATCGTTTTCAGCATGCGCTGCGTGCCTTCACCGCCCGCGATCAGAAGGCGCTGACCCGCGCCGCTGAAACTTACCGTCCCAACCCGCGCTTTGATACGGGTGAGGCCATTCGTGACGTTGGTGTGGGCGAGGCGGTTACCTCGATGCTGCAGAAGAAGGGTGTGCCGGGCATCGTTGAACGCACGTTGATCCGGCCACCGTCGTCAAAGCTGGGCCCGATTGATGCGGCGACGCGGGCTCAAGTGATGGCCAACTCTCCGGTCTCGGGCAAATACGACACGACCGTTGATCGCAAATCAGCCTATGAAATTCTGGCGGCCCGTGCGGATGAGGCCGCGAAAGAGGCGGAAGACGCGGAAACCAAGGCCGAAGAGAAATCCGCCGCCGAGCGTGAGTTTAACGCAGGGCGGCGCTATACCGGGATCAAGGTGTCGCGCTCATCCTCGCGTCGCACGACCACACGCGAAACCGGTATTGGCGGAAGCTTTGGCAAGGCGGTGACCGATGTGGTACTGAAAGAGCTGAAGGGCACAACGGGTCGCCGTATTGTCCGGGGCATATTGGGCGGGCTTTTCAAGGGGCGTTAGGGCGTTGTGCGTCACCGGGTCGCCGCCAAAGCGTCAGGCATGTCTGACGTTGACCAGTCAATTACGTGAGCCGAATTGAACACCGGCAACAGCACGGTTATGGTGCGCCGAAGCCTCGATCCACAGGACCAGATCATGACCGATACGCCGATTTCCGAGATGTCATTTGAAGCTGCCATGCGCGAGCTTGAACAGGTCGTGGGCAAGCTGGAACGGGGTGATGTGGCGCTAGAGGATTCCATCAAGCTTTACCAGCGTGGCGCAGAGTTGAAAAAGCGATGCGAGGCGAAGCTTAAAGAAGCCGAAGAGAAAGTCGCGGCCATTACGCTGGACGCCGAGGGCCAGCCCACCGGCACAACACCCGTCGAGGGACAGTAAACGCGATGCAAAACAGGCGTGCCGCGGCGGCGACGCGGGTTCAGGAACATCTGATAGAAGTTCTGGCGCCTTTTGGGGACAGCGCGGTGGCGGAAGGCATGCGTTATGCCACCTCGGGCGGCAAGCGCGTCCGCGCGCTTCTGGTCATGGAAAGCGCGCGGCTGCACAAGGTTGCTGGTGAACGCGCGATCTGGCCCGCGGCGGGAATCGAAGCGATGCACGCCTATAGTCTGGTGCATGATGATCTGCCCTGTATGGACGACGACGACATGCGCCGTGGCCAGCCCACGGTGCATGTGAAATGGGATGAGGCGACAGCGGTTCTCGTGGGCGATGCGTTGCAATCACTTGCGTTCGAGCTTGTCAGCCACCCTGCGGGAGCTGAAACGTCGACGGCGCGGGCGAACCTGTGCTTCGATCTCGCACGCGCCGCAGGCGGGCAGGGGATGGTGCTGGGGCAGGCGCTTGATATCGCAGCCGAAACTGCGTCCTCGCCCCTGACGCTTGAAGAAATCACACACCTTCAGGCGGGCAAGACAGGCGCGCTGATCGAATGGTCGGCAACTTGCGGTGCGGTCATGGCGGGGGCCAACGCCGACTCTCTGAGAGCATATGCGCACGCCCTGGGGCTGGCATTTCAGATACAGGATGACGTGATCGACGTGACGGGCTCGGTCGAGGCCGCAGGCAAGGCCGTCGGCAAGGATGCGGCTGCGGGCAAGGCCACTTTTGTTTCGCTATTGGGGCTGGATGCGGCAAAAACCCGCGCCGCGGACCTTGTTGACCAGGCCTGTGACGCCCTATCTGAGTATGGTAAGGATGCCGAAACCTTGCAGCAGATCGCGCGCTTCGTTATTGCCCGCAAGACATGAACCAACCCGGGTGAGCCCCAATGACGACACACCCTGAAACACCACTGCTGGACCGGGTACAAAGCCCGGCTGACCTGAAGCGCTTTTCCGATGCCGAGCTGACCCGTCTGGCGCATGAGTTGCGCACCGAGACGATCAGTGCGGTGTCGATGACCGGCGGCCATCTGGGGGCCGGGCTGGGCGTGGTTGAGTTGACGGTGGCACTGCATGCGGTGTTCGACGCGCCGCGCGACAAGATCATCTGGGATGTCAGCCATCAATGTTATCCGCACAAGATCCTGACCGGGCGGCGCGACCGGATGCCGACCCTGCGCCAGAAGGATGGATTGAGCGGTTTCACCAAGCGATCCGAGTCGCCCTATGATCCGTTCGGCGCGGCACATAGTTCCACCTCAATCAGCGCAGCGCTTGGGTTTGCCGTGGCCCGCGATCTGGGCGGGCTCTGCGAGACCGGTCATGGTGACGCAATCGCCGTCATCGGTGATGGCGCCATGAGCGCGGGCATGGCCTTTGAGGCGATGAATAACGCGGGCCACCTGAAACGGCGACTGATCGTTATTCTGAACGACAACGAGATGTCGATTGCGCCCCCCGTGGGCGCGCTTTCGTCGTATCTGTCGCGGCTTTATGCTGGTGAGCCGTTTCAGGAATTCAAGGCCGCCGCCAAGGGCGCAGTGTCGCTTTTGCCCGAGCCGTTTCAGGAAGGCGCGCGGCGCGCCAAGGAAATGCTCAAGGGTATGGCCGTTGGTGGCACCTTGTTCGAAGAGCTTGGATTTTCCTATGTCGGTCCGATCGACGGGCATGATATGGATCAGCTTTTGCCGGTTCTGCGCACCGTGCAGCAACGTGCCTCGGGTCCGATCCTGATCCACGTGGCAACGAAAAAGGGCAAGGGCTATGCCCCCGCCGAAGCCGCCCGAGATGGCGGCCACGCAACCGCACGGTTCGACGTGGTGACCGGCGCGCAGAAAAAAGCCCCGTCCAACGCGCCCAGCTACACCAAGGTCTTTGCCAATGCCCTGCTGGATCACGCGGCCACGGATGACAAGATCTGCGCTATAACCGCGGCGATGCCGGACGGGACCGGTCTGGATCTTTTTGCCGAACGCTACCCGTCGCGCTGCTTCGATGTCGGCATTGCCGAGCAGCACGCCGTGACCTTTTCTGCCGGTCTGGCGGCGGGCGGCATGAAGCCCTTTTGCGCGCTCTATTCGACCTTCTTGCAACGCGGCTACGATCAGGTGGTGCATGACGTCGCCATTCAGCGCCTGCCGGTACGCTTTGCCATTGACCGGGCGGGACTGGTGGGGGCCGATGGCGCCACCCATGCGGGCAGCTACGACATCGCCTATCTGGCCAACCTGCCGGGGTTCGTGGTCATGGCGGCGGCGGACGAGGCCGAACTGGTGCACATGGTCGCCACGGCGGCGGCGCATGATACCGGTCCGATTGCCTTTCGCTACCCGCGTGGCGAAGGACAAGGCGTCGAGATGCCGGAACACGGCGAGGTGCTGGAGATCGGCAAGGGCCGGATCATTTCACGCGGCGCACGCGTCGCGCTCTTGTCGTTCGGCACACGTCTGGGCGAGGTGCAAAAGGCAGCAGAATCGCTTAACGCGCGTGGGCTGACCCTGACGATTGCCGATGCCCGTTTCGCCAAGCCGTTGGATGAAGATATGATCCTGTCGCTGGCGGCGGATCACGAGGCTTTGGTTACGATTGAGGAAGGCGCAATCGGCGGCTTTGGCAGCCATGTGGCGCAGCTTCTGGCGGAAAACGGTGTGTTCGATGGCGGGTTCAAGTACCGCTCGATGGTACTACCGGATATTTTCATTGATCAGGCCAGCCCCGAGGATATGTACCGTGTCGCAGGGCTGGACGCGAAACATATTGAGGCGAAAGTGCTTGAACTGCTGGATATTGCCCAGATTGGTGATCGACGGGCTTAGTTGCTGCAAACATTCGCTGTCCGGGTATTTTTTCCAAACCTGGCGGAAGGCGAGACACTCCGCCCGACTGTTGGATTGCCACAGGCCAAACGTCGCCTACATTAGTCCTTGATCCAAGATTGTTGCATTATCCGCAAAACGTCCGGAGCAGAAACGAATGTTGTTTAAGTATCTGAAGCTTTGCCTGGCAGGCGTGATCGGTTTTTCTACCCTGTTGCCCACCCATGCGATGGAGACCGATCAGGGGTCGTTGACCGTTACCAAAATGGCGGGGGGGCTGGAGGCTCCCTGGGCTTTTGGGTTCCTGCCGGATGGATCGGTTCTGATTACCGAACGTGATGGGGCGCTGCTGCGCGTGACCGGGGAGGGTCAGCACCCTGTGGCGGGTGTGATCGAAGTGGCAGTGAAGGGGCAGGGCGGCTTGCTTGATGTGATGGTCCCGCGTGATTTTGCCGCCAGCCGGGAACTGTTCTTTTCCTATGCCAAATGGCAGCCTAGTGGCGCGGGCACCGCCGTGGCGGTGGCGCGTCTTTCCGTTGATGGGCGGCGTCTGGAGGGCTGGACCGAAATATTTGAACTCACCCCCGGTTCATCGGGTGGCCGGCATTTCGGAAGCCGCATTGTCGAGGCACCCGACAGCACGCTTTTCGTAACGATCGGCGAGCGTGGCGACCGCCCGTCGGCGCAGGACCTGTCACGCGAAAACGGCTCGCTTATCCGGATCAATCGCGATGGCACCGTGCCGGATGACAACCCTTTTGTTGACGACGCAACCGTGCAGCCTGAAATCTGGTCTTATGGACACCGCAATCCCCAAGGCGCGGCTCTGGATCTGGCAGGCAACCTTTGGGTCAACGAACACGGTGCGCGCGGCGGCGATGAGGTCAACCGCATCCGCAAAGGTGCAAATTTCGGTTGGCCTGTGATTTCTTACGGGCGGCATTATTCTGGGTTCAAGATCGGTGAGGGAAACGCCAAGCCGGGGATGGAGCAACCGGCCTACTATTGGGATCCGTCGATCGCGCCCTCGGGCATGATGATTTATTCCGGCAAGCTTTGGCCGGAGTGGAAGGGCGACATCTTCGTCGGCTCGCTCAAATTCGACTACATTGCGCGTCTGGACGGTGACCCGCTGGCGGAGGTCGAACAGCTGAAATCAGCTGAAACCGAACGGGTGCGCGACATCCGCGAGGCCCCGGATGGCACGATCTGGTATCTCAGCGTCGGGCAGGGCGCGCTCTACCGGCTATCGCCAGACTAGGTCACGTCACGACCGTCCTCGAACAGGGCAGATGCGTTTTCGCGCATAGCTTCTTTGCGGACAAAGTGACTAAACCCAACTTTCTGGAATGCGGTGTGGTGAAACTAGTTTTTAGTTTGCAGGGCGCTTACG
>NZ_JAIMIB010000030.1 GCF_019966515.1 Roseovarius aestuarii
GTAATTGCTTGTCCCCATGTCGGCCTCCTCGCCTCAAAGTTAGGGGGCAAAGCGTCTACAAATCTAGGGGCACCTCACCAGGGAGGAAGCGCGCGCAGATCTGTTCGAGTACATCGAGGTGTTCTATAATCGAAAACGTCGCCACGGGTATCTTGGCAACGTAAGCCCAGCTGACTTCGAAAAGAGGTCAGATGGATCTTTTGAAACCGTCCACTGAAACGGGGTAAGACGAGGGAGTGCCGATAGGAAAGAGGCGTGTACGCAATATGCTGTACTCATCTGATGGGGGCTTCGAGCCCGGTGCGTATCATTACTCACGTAAATGGGCGGTGTCATTTATGATTGCATAAGTCACCATCCACAAACTCTTTGAACAAAGGTTGCGACACCGGGTGCACAGAGGTCTGATACTTCCGGCTCAAACATCTCGTGAGGCTGCGCGGAAAGCATCCAAGGGATAACGACCTGAGGGTTCACCCCCATATCGGCCATATATCGTGCGGTTAGCCGGTAGATTGGATCTTCGACTGGAAGCGCGTTGCCGTTGCCAGTGTAAATTTGGTGAAAACCGAGGCGGCTTGGCGAAGCCCAGAGCACGCGGCGTTCACCACCCATGAACACTAGTGGACAAGCTGAAAAGCAGTTCCCATAGATTGTGGTGGACAGGCCGCGGGTCCGAATTTCATAACCAGCAAGCAAGGCATCCCGAACGCTTCCGCCGCCGCTTCCCAGGGCAACTTCGGTGACTTCCGGGTTAGCGTCCAACTCGGCCTTCAACCGATCGAAGAATCCCGCTTCTATGTCGCCGTATACCAAGAGTGTCTGACCATTTAGATCAAAGGCTGCGTTTGGCTGTGCGCTCTCCATGAATAGATTTGCCGGTATCCCCATCTCGCCAACACAATCGAGATTCCAGACGTTTATCCTTTCATCCTGGCTCATGCTGAGGGCGCGCCGCGCGGCAATCGTCCAATTTTCCAATGAGATTGAGAACACAAGCAGGTCATGCGGATCACTAGTTGCATCTATAGGCGGATATTCCAGGGTTTCTATTTCCTTGATTGCCTCTACTTGCTCAAGCATCCGTCCAACTATCGCGCAAAGGTGCCTGTCAAACTGGTATCCATTGTAGGCGGTACCGGCCCATGATGTGCCGCCCACCTCAACTGCGTAGTCGAAGTATTCTTTGGACGATTGCTCAACGCGCTGGATTGCGGTTTCCCAGCTCGTTCCTTGGGCTACCGAAGCGGTGGAGATTAGAAGTTGTAAGACAAGAACACATACGAATTTCCCCATTCAGTTACGAAAGCAAAAACGATAGACCATTGCAACCAAGTGATAAGTCTAAGCAAAATCCAACAGGAGCAAAGTCCCGCACAGGGAGCCTTGAGCACGACTGAAATTACGCAACCGCAGCGAATGACCGGTCTGGTGAAGCTGCAGCGCGGCGCTTGATAAAGGGGTGAAGGTCGGGTTTGGGCCGTCCGGACGCACGCTGGCAACGAAAGTCAGGCGTTGCGCGGCGCATCTGAGTTTGACGATGTGTACAATAAAGCTAACGTTCCTTGGCGGATCTAAAATCGCCCAACCAGTCGGAATTATCTATGACAGATATCCTTTCCCGAGAAGCAGCCCAAGACTATTTCTCCCTGACCCTTCTTTCGTTCAACTACGGCATCATTGGCGAGTCTATCCTCCTCGAACGATTGGCAGTGCTTTCGTCCATTGGAAAGCAGACCGATGGAGCCACTGTCTTTGCAAACGAGATCTTGCAAGACAATGATCGGCCGCAAGGCCACAACGATTGGTCGGAGGATTGGCAGGAACGGGAAAGGTCAGAGATAAATGACAATAATGGCGAACGAATAACGGAGGGGCGATCAGATGACGACCCAGGCGATCCATTTTTGCATCTTGTAATAGCGGTTGGCGGAAATCGCTGGGAATTTCACCCCTTCGACGACGATTGGTTTCCGTCCGTTCCTCATGGCCACAAACTACCGGGTAGATCGACCGACAAGCTCGATCCCTACCTTGGTTGGATTTACGATAAGTCCAAGCAATCTGGCAGGTTGAAACGTAAGGCCATCATTGCACTCTGGAACGATGACCAGTTTCGCGAAACGGCAAACCGCGCGATTGATTACTACCTTTACAAGCACCCCCATTACAGAGGATGGCGTGTACCCAACCCGCGGCGACTTCCGCGACGCAGAAAAAGTTGATTTACGGTAGGTCTTAGCTAGGGCGACATGTGCATCAAGTTCAGTCAGGCCAGCAGAAAAGGCCTTAGATCGACGAAATTTCTGCACTGCGCATAAATGGCAGCTTCCGGGACCTGGGCGATAGCAAGTTGAACGGCAGCTAAGGGCCGAACCTATCGCTTCACGCAACACTGCTCCGCGCCATGACGGACATTCCATTGAAATCATGCTACGGTTCGAGAAATTTGCTGTCACAAAGAACGGCAGACGCATTCGCCGTTTGGGGGCGTTCATGAAACTTACCGAAGCGGAAATCCAAATCCTAGCATCTATCGCAGTACTTAAAGCGGACGGAAGAACAACCAGACAAAAGGACGTGGAAAAACGGAGCGAGGCGTACTGGACTTATAAGGAAGATTGGTCGGGTGCCTTTGATACCCTCATCGCAAAAGGCCTGATCGACACGGATGAGGCTGGCCTAATCCTGACCGAAATGGGACGGCCGCTTGCCGAAAAGTTCCATGACGAGCGGCCTGACCTATATTGGTATCAATATCAGAAATTTTACATTGCGGCCCATGCAAGCGATGCGCATTCTGAGCTTTGCAAGCGTGTATTTGGGATGGACCTTTGCCAGGATGGCCAGACGGATATGCCGTCGCTGATGAGACTTCTTGAATTGCTCAATCTACGACCTGGCGACGAGGTTCTCGATCTTGGCTGTGGAGCTGGTGTAATTGCCGAGTTTGTTTCCGATGAAATCGGCGCCGTAGTTACAGGGCTCGACTATTCACAAGCCGCGATCGACGCTGCAAACCTACGCACGCTTGAAAAGCGAAACAGGATTAGCTTCACCAGCGGTAATTTCAACGATCTCAATTTTCCCGACAAGAGCTTTGATGCGATCCTGTCGCTGGACACGCTCTACTGGGCTACTGATCTAAAGGATGTCACGGCTCGTTTAATCTCCATGCTCAAGCCCCAGGGACGTATGGGCGTGTTCATGAACCACCATATTGGCCCGACGGATCCGGTTGAGAGTTTGTCCATGGAACATGCCGATTTGGCAATTGCCTTGAACAGCCTTGGTCAACCTTATGAGAGCTTTGATTTCACCAATGAGATCAGAGAGTTCTGGATTAGAAACTGCGCAGCTGCCGAGGATCTTCTGGCGCGATACGAAAACGAAGGCAACGGTTTTATAGCCGAAGGTCTCATTCGAGAGTCGCGAGAAAGTTATCTACCTGACGTCCAAGCTGGACGTATAGCGCGATACTTATTCGTGATATCACGTCAATAGGATTGCAAAGGATGGGTTGTCGATCGTGCAACAGAGAAATGCTGCGCACTGCGCCAATGGCAGCTTTTGGCGGCCGGTGGGATGGCATATAACCACCCTCCAATGTCCGGATCGGGCCGGCCCTTAAGACGGTTCGAAGGTTGTCAGTTAAATGCAGCATAGCATCCGAAGTTCTGGTTGGGGCCATGCCTTCAGATGCTGCGTCTCGATTGAATGGTCGCTGTCAGTCACGGACTACGCAGTTGCTGCGTCAGAATAGGAAATCATCTGGCATAACCGGCCCAAACCCACCAATTATGTTGATGTCCTCCTGGGTTAATTTCCCGGCCGCGCCGACCACGGTAACCGACGAACCTGCCAAGCCCAGAAAAGTAATGACAGCGTCATCGCCATCGTCATTGATTTGCACCTGACCAACATACATTCCGTTGGTATCGAATGTAAAAGTATCAACGGCGCTGTTCCCATGGACTGTGTCGTGACCAAAGGGGCGGTCGATGTCGAAATGAAACTCGTCAGCGCCGCCGCCGCCCCGGAGGATGTCATTGCCGGTGCCGCCGTCTAAAAAATCATCCCCGGCCTGGCCAAATAGAGTGTCATTGCCAGCGCCGCCAAAGGCGATGTCATTACCGTTGCCAAGTTTAACTTCTTCACTTTTGTTCGAGCCGTAAAAACGATCTTCGCGAAAGGTCAGGACATAATTTTCAAAGCCCCTGATAACATGGCCGGTGGAGTTACCAAACAACCCGTTGACGCCGCTTGTTTGGGCCGCATCAAGTGTAATGCCATGGGGGTTTGAAAAAAGCGTAGCCAGGATCAACGTATCGCTGCCGCCACCTCCAATCAGGACCTGCGGAATACCCCCTGCATAGACCAAGTCGTTGCCACTGCCGGAATCTATGTACTCTACGCCTATCATGTCGCGAATCTCGTCGTCGCCAGAGCCGGTCAGGATCTTTTCAAAGCCAGTGATGCCTTGGAAGCCGCCAGCAACGTACCAGGAAAAAAGCACTTGTCGCCCCGACGCGGCACTCATATCTAGGGTGTCGTATCCTTCCGAACCGTCGAAGTAGTCAAACACGCTGGTGCGAAATCCCAGATCCGCGACGCTTTGATCAAGGATGAAAACATCGTCCCCTTCTCCGCCATGCATGTTGTCTTGACCTTCGGTGATGTACAACGTGTCATTGCCAATCCCGCCGATGACTGTATCGGAGCCGCTACCGCCAACAAGTGTATCATTTCCAGCGTCGCCAAAAATACTGACATGGGCAGCCCCCTCGCCGCTTATGAAATCATTGCCGTCGCCGCCGTAAAACAATCCACCTTGAGGGCTGCCATAAATGAAGTCGTTGCCGTCGCCGCCATAGATCGTATCTTCGCCGGCGTCGCCGTAAATCGTATCGTTTCCCTCGCCGGCGTCGACGAAATCTGCACCCGCGCCGGTGTAAACTATGTCATCCCCTCCACTGGATTTGATGGTGTCATCGCCGCCACCCGCGTGGATTTCATCGTCGCGAAAGGTCAGACCCAGCACCCATTGTCCGTTTTGAAATGTCCAACCATAGCTTATGTATCCAAAGATCTTCTCATCAGCGTCGGTGTAAAAATGCGATATTCTCATATTAAACTCCTTGTCGAAAAATCCCGTTCGTTGCCTGTCTAAGCCAACAGGCTAATTGACGGTCTCTCGGGGTTCATTGACTCAATTGCGCCAATATCCGTCGATCGAATAATAAATAAGGTCTTATACAGCATGATGGACACCTCATCCAAGGGATCTTCAGGTCCTTGTATGTTCGAAACCTAAAGTGTTTCTCGGCCATACTCATTCGAAGAACATTCTGCAGAATGGCCTGAGCCAGGAATTACCAGGGCGAGGAAGGCTTGAGAAAGGCAGCAACGTCTGACGGCAGTAAACAGAGCTTGCTGAGCCTGCTTCGAATTGTAGAATCGCGGACGCCGATCAGAATTAAGGCGGTCCTTGATAAAATGGGCCGCAACTGCTGCTAGTTCGCGTAGTCGCTTAAAATCCAAAATGCTGCGTTGTGCATGAGCGGCGTCTTTCACGAAATCGGCTAAGCAAATTTGAGCAGAGCTGGATGTCGGGTTTGGGCCGTGGGCGAAAGAAGGCAAATTGAAAGGATCTGGCCAAACCAAATTTAGGACGGAATCAAGACGAACGTTCACCACATTCGATTTGAATGTGAGCAAACCGTCAAGAATGAGCCACTTCAAACTTCGTTCGATAGTCGTGCCCAAATTGACTTTCCCGTGCCCGATTCAGATATTTGATATAAGTGGCAAAAACCGTCATCTCCCCAACTTGTCGATGCGATTGGGTAGTTTTTTGGGAAAACAGAAAAAGATCACTTTTGAGAAGTATATTTTTTGTGATCGTGCCTGAAAAGACATGGTGAAGCGACGCTGCAAATCTTAACAGAATCGACAGAATGGGAGACTCGTGTTACGGTTGCATCATACCTAAACGCATTTCTCGGGGGTTGCGATGGCTGTCCGCCCCACTGCACAGTTACTATCAGGGCTTTCCATAGGTGCTTCCATTCCAGTGAGCGCGATGACGTCGACTGGGGCAATAACTTCGGCGTTAGGTGTCGATTTAGACGGTCTGACGCTCATTCCCAAATCACTCGATGTCATCAAGAATATTTTCGAGAAAAGCCGCGCAGGCACGCCGGTTCTGCGGGTCGACGACCTTGTTGCGATGCGCATCGAGCTGCGAAATTGTTCAGTCGTGCCGGGATCGCCACCACTCATCAAAAAAACCGGAACCGGCAAGGGGCTGCTGATCCTGCATTTCCCGCCGCAAACCATTACGGAAGAGACTTTTTACGAACCTCCGCCGCCTGACATATCTGATCCCAAGGATGTTGATCCCGATCACCCCAGCCATCACAGTAAGCCAAAACCCGAGCCAAGCGATGCATCCGCTGATGAGCTGTTGCGAGAGCCACCGATCCGGGCGCGAAGTGCGGATGAGTCTCGGTTGGTTTTCGAGGTGCTGGCGGATTCGAAAATCGAATACTCGCTCGCCGGAATTCTTCAGGCCGTACAGGACCTCAAGCTGGTGGTGGCCGGAAACGCCAAACCCCGGGCAAAAAAGCCCGGGCTAATATTGCCGATCAAAGACTTGCTGAATCAGGTCGCTATAAACACGCTTTCGATCAAAAAGCGTGCGGCCTTGTCTGCCCACGTCGCGGCGTCTTTCCGGATGGTTGCGCGCGGTGCAAGTGATGTGTCGACCCTGCGGGCGCGGCAAGCCATATCAAACACTGATGTGCTGACAAACATTCCCGACAATGTAGGTGTTGGTATTGGCACTGTGCTGCAACCTGTAAACGGGCCCGAGCCTAAGAACCCGACGCCCAGCCAAACCTCGATCGAGATGCCCTGGCGGTTGATCCTGTCGCCCCACGCCGGTGCAGCTTGGCGACATACCACTGAGCCTGCCTACTCGCAGGCCACAGACCGGACAGAACTTTGGCATACCCGGATGGTTGTTCCAAGATCGGATGGCTCGCATATCAGGCCACCCTATCCCGACCCCAATCGCACAATTCGTGCGATCTGGGCCAGAAGCGGGACAGGGCTAGAGGCTGCAACCCCGCCGATGCAACGTGAATACCCCGGCGCCAATGATCTGCCCAATCCAAGCACAGTACCGTTCCGCCAGCCGCTTGACGATTTTGACCGGTTTCAGATTGTTCATCTGTCTTCGAATTTCGGCGCGGATAACTATCACCCCGAACCGATCGACACCAAATCGATGATGTTGTCGTCTTTGGGGGGGTGGTTGGACAGCCGAGGGGCCTGGGATCCAGTCGGCCTGTCGGTCGAGGAGTGGGTGCACCGCGCTGCGATGGCACGCGATCACTATGCAAAGGTCGTCTATCGTGGGTTTTTGTGCCCGTTTGGACACCGTGTTTCGCTGGTCAAGGTCACCGAACGGAAATTTCACAAGGACACTGACGGGGTGGCGCCTGATCTAAGCCAGAATGCATATCTGAGGCAGCGGTTTTTTATTGTTGTCCGGGAACATGTCCGACATTTCGACGACAGTGCGTTTCAGGCGACCGGGTCGATCGACGGGTCGGTGAACTATGCGCGGCAATTCCCGTTTGCCAAAGTGGAGATCCTGACAGATCAGACGCCCGACCTTGATGATCCGAAACACACCGAAGTCATCCTTGACAAGAAACAGCTGTTTTTCTGGCCCTATGTTGGCACAAACCCATTCAAGTTTCAGTGTGTGGCAACCGATCTGGATGATCGTCGCATCACCTTCGAGTTGCCGATGATCTTCATGGACAATACCATCGCCTGCCCGCGCAATTTGTTAAATAAGAAGCTGGTACCAGATTGGACCACAGCGCAAAACTATGCTGCCGACGCGGCCAGCGAATACAACACCAGTTTCCTGCACAATGTAGACCTTGATCTTCAGCAGCTGTCGCTTGCTACACCAGCCAATCCCGGTGACAGTGCGGTCGAAGCCCGGTCGGTTACGCTTAACATGGAATCCCCGGTGCGCCCAAGCGCCGGCGTTAATGCTGTCGCAAACCAAAGCCTGAGGGCTTATAGCAATCAACTTACGCGCCCGCTGTTTGTGCCCAAGGTGTTCCAGGTCGAGGCCAAACTTGGCCCCGTGGCTCACCTGACCGGGTCGGCGAAAACCAATAAGCTGCAGTGGAATGCGCAATATCTGCGGGTTGGGTTTAACACCAACACGGCTGCCGCTGAGGCTGATCGCAATATCGGTGAGGTCTTTGCCGACATTGTCCAGACCGGTAGCAATATGGGGCAATTGGACTTTTCGTCCCAGGGCGACAAGTCCGGTGGATTTCTGCAACCCAACATCAAACCACTGGCCCTGTCGCGTATTGCCGGGCCGATCATGTCCGACCCGATGGAATTCGCCAAGGGCATACAGGAGGCCGGTGCAGGCTTCCCGACCGCACCGTCGATCAACGATTTGCCGCTTCCCCTGCTTTTTGGGTGTATCCCGCTAGGAGAGCTTATAAAGGCTGTGGCCGATATCTCAGGCGAGCCGGAGAAAATTCCAAAATTTGCGTCCGAGGCGGGGACACAGGTTGAAACTTTCATCTCAACGTTGCTGCGCCTGTTTAGCCTTGCCATCGACTTGCCAAAAGGACCGCTTGGCGTCGCCAAAGGCGCGTTAGAGCAGCATTTCGCCAAAATCGAGGATCTGATCCAGCAAGGTCAGGTGGTGCCGCAGGAAATGCAGCAGGCCATCGATAAGCTCAATGAAATGCTGTCGCTGGTCGAGGCACTGCGCCTCAAGATCGAAGCCGCGGCGAATGTGGTTGTCGATGATATTGGCACGGATGCGAATTTCGTCAACGCACTTGCTGATATTCCAACGCTCAAGACCAGGATCATCGAACTGCTGGCGATTGTGAACGGCCCGCAGGGTAATCTGATCCCCGCAAATATCCGGCAGCAGATCATTGCGTTTGCCAATGGGCTGGATACCGTGTTGGAGGCGATCAAGGATGCCGAGGCGGTGTTTGACGCGGGCAAAGAGGTTTTTGAAAAACTGAACGATATAGTCGGCGATCCGTCCGATCTGGCTGACCTCTTTGAAGATCCCACCGATTTCGGCATAAAGCTGAATGCGTTGGGCACCGCTGTCGGGATGTTCCGCACCGCAATTGCCGATTTTGATCTGCTGCCCGAGGCGGTTCGGATGCCGATTGTCTCGGCGTTTGATGAGGTCGAAGATGTGCTGGTGATTGCCGGGCAGCTTTCCGAAATCTTGGGTGCATTGACCGGCGATGAATTGACCATCCGGTTCGATTGGAACCCCGAAATTGCCAACTGGCCCGATACGTCCACACCGCTGTTCCGCGCAAACGACAAAAAGGGGCTTGTGGTTGCGGTCGAGGGCAAAGTGAAAAAAAATGGCGCGTCCAGCCCGCAGATTTCGGTCAGCTGTTCGCTACGCAGTTTCGACCTAGTCCTGATCGCGCCTGCATCCTTCATCGAGCTGAATTTCGACAAAATCAGCTTTGCCATCGATAGCGCAGCGAAGATGGATGTCGACGTTGTTCTAAGTGACATCAAGTTTGTCGGCCCTCTCAGTTTCGTCGAAACACTGCGCGATCTGATCCCGCTCGACGGGTTTTCGGACCCTCCCTATCTGGACATCACGACCGAGGGCATACATGCGGGGTTCGACATCGCCCTGCCGACAGTTGCCGTTGGCGTTCTTAATATTTCGAACCTCAGCCTTGGCGCGGGTTTCACCGTGCCTTTCATCGGTCAGCCGCTTTCTGTCGGTTTCAATTTCTGCACTCGTGAACAACCGTTTTGCCTGACGGTTTACTGCTTTGGCGGGGGTGGGTTCTTTGGCATCACCATCGACCCGCAGGGCGTGCAGATCCTCGAAGCGGCGTTTGAATTCGGGGCGTCACTGTCAGTTGACTTCGGCGTCGCCTCGGGCGGGGTCGAGGTGATGGCCGGCATCTATTTCCGGATGGAGCAGGACGACGCGTCCCTGACCGGATATTTCCGTCTTGGTGGGCATGTGAATGTGTTGGGGCTGATCTCAGCCTCGCTCGAACTTTATCTAGAGCTGGAATATGAGTTTTCGTCTGGCAAGTGCACGGGCCGGGCATCCTTGACCATCGAAGTGTCGGTGCTGTTTTTCTCGGGCAGCGTTACCATCAAGTGTGAAAAGAAATTCGCTGGCTCCAATGGCGATCCAAGCCTGCGAGAGATGATGGGGCATCAGCCGGACTTGCCGCTTGAACAAGAACTTGTCGCTATCAGTGGTCCAGATGTGGACTACGGCTGGCGCGAATATGCCGAGGCATTTGCCTAAGGGAGGCGAGAGGATGGCGAAACAATTGATTGTCTGGACCGTTCTGCCCTTCGGCCGCGTGCGTGACGGTGAGCACAAAGGCAAATGGCGAGTTTCGGTCGTTGTGTCGCCCCGTCTGACGCCCGAGGCTGCGGGTGAACAGAAACTTGGTGCGTTTGAGGCCTGGCTGGATTGGCCAGGTAGTTTGGACGCGGCACAGTTTTCATTGCGTATCGGCATGGATGAGGTCGATCTTGAACGTGTCAGCAAGCCAGATGCTGGAATGTGGAAACAGTTCTTTGACGAAAACACGCCGGTAGCAGGATTTGTCTACAAGGATATGAGCACGGTTAACCTGCATTCTTATGCGGTGAAGAACGTCCTGTCCTTTGTGCGCGATCACTATGGGCGTCTTGCTACCGAGACTGGGGCAGAACACCCGAAACTGTTGCCCTGGTCCGAGGCCGATCCCAGTGTGAAAGGCATGCTGACCGGCGTTGGAACGCGGACCCAAACGATCACCTTTGGCGATCAGCAGATCGAAGTGCCATTGCCCGGATTTTCGCGATTTCACGACGGGACGATTGACGAAGAGCTGACGGGCAGCGTGTTCAACGGCAAATCCGTCTACCAGATGGATGTGGTTGCGCCGCAAGTAGAAGGCGACACCACGACGCCTGGGGTGTCTGCCAAACGGCCACTACGAGTCATGAAGTCGGACTGGCGCGACCCGCAATTTGCTGGCGGCGATGCGGGCGTGATGAGCAATTTTGCAAGCGCCGATGAATACACGTTTTATCAGGCGGATCGGTTTTATCGTCGCAGCAAGCCAACCGACGCCGAAAAGGAAAAATTGCGCCCGGATTTCAAGGATATCACGCCGCCACCCCCTGCACCCGATTATGATTTCCACCAAATCGTAGCGTCCTATTCCGACTATGGTGAATTGTTGCGGACGCTTGGGTTGGTGATTGATTTCGTTTTCGAAGACCCCGGCACAATCAGAGACCGAATTCAGCTTGGAAACGGAACCGGCGTTGGGCAGATGCAGCTTGGTGTTAAATGGGTTGCAGCGCCTCCGGGCGAGGATGCCCGCCCCCGTACCGCCTGGCTGGCACAGCGTGATCGGTTTGTGCCCAGGCCGCGCACCAACGATCATGCGGCTGGTCTTTTGCGGCTGGAAAGGTCCGATGACGGGTGGAGCACGACCAAAGATGACAAACCCGGCCTGTTTGATCTCTATCAGGTGGATCCGGATGGGGCGGCGCTGAAAACGGTAAATTATACGCTGACAGCACAAAACCTTATCACTAAAAGTCTGTCGTTGCGGCAAAAACACGGCGAGGTGACTTATACCACCGGCGACCGCCAACCTGTGGCCGCTCTGCGCAGCTCAGGCATCGGGGTGTCACAACATGGCCGCGCCGAAAAGCTGGCAAAGCTGGCCGCGGCGTCGGATCTGAAGAACACCGAGATTGTCAACGGCAACGCCAAGGATGTGGTGCTTTTCGCCGAGGATGTCCATCGCGGTCACCGGGTCGATGTCGCGCGGGTTCCCGACCTTGTTCAACCGGGGAAATGGCAAACCCTCTGCGCCCGTGACGGGACCTACCGGGCCCTGAAGCCTGATGTCGAGCTGAAGTTCGGATCAGACGAGGGATACGTTTCGGGATCGTCACTCAGTGGCGATATCAACGACCCGGGCGAGCAATACATGCATGAAAGCCTGTTTCGCTGGTCCGGGTGGTCGCTGGTGGCACCCCGGCCGGGCAAGACGATCAAGTCAGAAACAAATGACGACAACAACCTGCAGGCCGAGGTACCAGCAGACGTGGCGGATACGGCTGAGAATGGTAACGGGCTGTCCGCCATCTTCAAGGTGCAGAAGGGGACGTTGCCCCGCCTACGGTTTGGCAGCTTTTACCGAGTGAGGGCGCGCGATGTTGATCTGGCGGGCAACTCGCTGGCCCTGGATGACCCGTCGATTGAGCCATTGGAACAGGCCAGTGATGCGGTGGGCTATTGGCGGTTCGAACCTGTCGACCCTCCGGTTCTGGTGCAACGTGAACGGATTAGCGAGGGGGAGCAGGCCGAGCGTATGGTGATCCGGTCGAACTTTGACAAAACCACCGGAGAGTATCTTGAGACAGACGCGTTCAAGGATGCAATAGCCCTGCACGCATCGGCTGATTTCGCTTATACCAAAGAGAATGAGCGCCACGTAGTACCGCCCAAATCCTCGCAGCAGCAATGCGAGGTTCATGGTCTGTTTGATCCGTATCTGGGGGGTGACTGGCAGGATGCCAAGAAAGGCTATGAAGTAGCCGCGCGCGAGGCCGGATCGCTCTATGACCCGATACCGGGTAGCCAGATCGAACTGATCACACCGCAGGCAGTTGCAGATGTTGCCACAACCGCCGCGGTGCCGCCGGAATTGCCAAGCGCCGACAACCCGGTGGGGGACCGGATGGCAGGTGGGCAATACATCATTCACCGGCAAAAGCATGTCGAAACACCCTATCTGCCTGACGGGGCCGCGGGCGGCGTCGCAATCCGCGCCATACCCGGGCATAAGATATCCGGCATTTTTGACGGTATGGTTCTGGGCGATCATTGCCGGGTCGTTCAGTCTATTGATAACGATGACTTGATCATTCTGATCAAACATCGCCGCAATTGGCCCGCCTTGCAGGGGTTCCGTCTTGTTCTGGCCGAACGTGAAGAGGCGGACACCGATCTGCCCTGCAAAGTAAACTTCACCAACGACGGCAGGCCCGATTGGGATGAAGAAAATCGTGTGCTGACCCTGTACCTTGCTAAAGGACAGATATTGCGGTTGCTCTATTCCAGTCTGATCCACCCCGATTTTCTGCACCATTTCGGCATCCCGCGATGGGCCAAGTCAAACAAGGCCGCCGAGGCCTGCATGAAGGCCGCCGCAATGGGGGCGAATTGGCTGATGACGCCTTACCGCCGCCTGACGATGGTGCACGCCACGCAGCAACCAGTCTGCCTGCCCGAGTTGATCAAGATGACGCCAGGCCGAGGCGTAGGTGAACACAATGTCAAGCTCAATTGCCGTCTGGTTCGCCTTCATGGCCCATCGACCGGTAAGTTCGAGATCGAGGCGAGCTGGAAGGAATGGGTCGATGATATCAACCGGCCCGAACCGGAACGCATTGAATTCAGTGGGCAGCTGGGCGAGGTGCGTCTGGCTGAAAACCATGGCAACGAGTTTCCGTTGCACACCGCCGTCAGCAATCAACTGGCTGACCCCGAAGCGGTGCGGGGCGATGTTCATGAACTAAGCGACACACGGTTCAGGCTAATCCAGTACCGTGTCCGGGCGGCAACCCGTTTCCGCGAATACCTGCCACCGTCGATGTACGATCAGCGTGATCTGATCTCTCATCTCGGGCCGGTTGCAGAAGGAGAGGCCGTGGCCCTGCCGTCGGATGAGGATGCCGGAGCGCCGGTTTTGCGTGATAGCAGCGGCTCGACCCAGCAAAGCCTTGTTCGCTCAAGCGCCGCGCCTAAAGACCCTAAGCTGCTCTATGTCGTTCCGACCTTCAAGTGGAGCCGCACAAAAGCGACGGATAAGTACGAGGCTACCCGGCATGGCAATGGCCTGCGCATCTGGCTTGACCGACCGTGGTTTTCTTCGGGCGATGGGGAATTGCTGGGTGTCGTTCTGCACGGCAATAACGCCAATTTCAGCACCATCACCGACGACATGGAAAAGCTTGTCACACAGTGGGGCACCGATCCGCTTTGGGAAACCGCCAAACCCAAGAAAACCATTCGCGACCAGGATTTTCCAGCGCGGGTAACGGCCGAGACAATCCCGCTGCAGGAAAGATCGAACAATTCGCAGGTCCGTATCGTTGGACACAGGGTGCATTGGGATGGCGAGCGCGGGCTTTGGTTCTGCGATATAGAACTCAACCCGGGTGCCACATATATGCCGTTCGTGCGTCTGGCGTTGGTACGATATCAACCGAACGCGATTCCTGGGGCAAAGATTTCCAAGGTTGTATTGGCAGAGTTCAGCCAGATCCTGCCGCGGCGCCGGATTGTTGCCAAGAAAGATGCTACAAAGCTGGATGTGACGCTGCATGGCCCCGATCCGCAACGGGGCCCGCTGGATGCCACCCGGGATTCCGCATTCCAGAACGTCTCGTTCGTAAATGGCCCGTTTGAGACAGGCCGTAACCGGGTAGAACTGGTCTTGCAGGAGCAAAAAGATGGTATAAAAAGCGACCTGGGCTGGGAAGATAAGCAGGTTCTCAAACAGCATGTTGTTGGTGAAGAGGATGACCCGAACACCGGACCGGTTTTAACGGTACCGGGTCTTGGGACCACCGTGGTTGGAACCGGGGTTGGGCCTGCTACCGGCGTTTCTGGCACCGGGATCACGATTGGCGCAACCGGTGCAAACCCGTTTGGTCTTGGCCGCGAGGTGCGGCGCCGGGCGGGCGGTACCATTAATCTGCCTGGCTCAGTCAATCTGGGTATGTTGGCTTTGAACCCAGGCACATCAATCGGAACCATTGTTGCGGGCGACAGCGGGCAGTTGGCCGGTGCAGGGGGTCTCGGCGTGTTCGATCCGTTTATCAAAGACCCCGCCTTTTGGGAGGGAAAGGTCAAAATACCAACCGGTTCCGGGAAACGGCGAATTGTGCTGCGCGAGTTCGAACGCTTCTATTCCGACAATGTGGTGAACGAGAAGATAGGCACCAGCTTCTTTCCCCGGCGCATCATAGAAGAACGGTTGGTCTTCGCTGAAGTGATAGATTTTGACGCGCTCTGACATCAGCGTAGCGCCTTTCGCCAAAAAGCGATCAATATCTAATTTCAGCGAAAAGAAGCTCCATCCTCTCTAAATTGAGCTTAGGTGGCGTCGCATGCCGTAAATCCAGCGGATGCCTCCTCTGACGTTCTGTGTAGCAACGTAATTGATTATGATCAGAGTTGGCTCTGGGTCGTTCGGGCTTGTGGATCTTTTCTAGGAGGGCTCTATTCACAGATGTTTTCTTTGATGAAGCAATTTGAACCAATGCAGCCGTCCCACCCTTCAAGTTTGATGGAACGTGACTTTTCACTGAATAGACCTTCAATGAGTTTCACCGACATTATCTTATCAAATTTGAAAATCCGCTCGGAAGCAAAATCTCGCCCTTTGGTGCAACCACGATTTTGCCAGCCATGCATGTACAGTTTGCCGTTATTGCCAATTGCAACTTGGTGTACATCTACAAGTCGAGGAAGGCATCCCTTGCTGACGTCCTTGTCGTAGACGATCTCGACAACTCGGTTTGTTTCTGCCGCCTCGCAAAGCGGCGCTTCGTGTTTCGACTGGGCTTGAACAGATGAGGAAAGGGTGAATGTGATAACCAATGCAATTTTGACGTGGCCTAAATTCATTGCTGAGCTCCCCAAGCGAACTAAATTTTATCTGATCCTAGGTCCATTGAATTTCTTAGTCCCGTAAAAATGCGCAGCCCTCTTGATAAATAAATGCTGCGAACTAAACGAAGGTCCGCTCTGAGGAAATGGCGAGACGAATTTCTTGGTAGAACGCATGTCTGCAATGGGCCGGCTTGCGCTAGAATTCTTTCTCCACCAAACGCGTCCCGAACTTCTTGCGATAGTCTGCGGGTGAGACGCCTACATGGCGTAGGAAGGCTCTGCGTAATCTTTGTTCATCAGTGAGGCCTGTATTTATCGCAATATCGGCAAAGGGCAATTCTCCCTGCATAAGCAGTTGCTTGGCGGCCTCAACCCGGAACATTTCTATGGATTTGGCAGGGGAAACACCTATGCGTTGGGTGTATTTTCGAGCGAACGTCCGGGGACTCATCCCAGCTCTATGGGCAAGAGTTTCAACGTCCAAGTTTTGGTGAAGATTGCTAGCGATCCAGGCTAGCAGTCTTGTGAACTTGCCGCCTTCATCCTCCTGCTGTGCCGCCAACACATCGCTAAACTGAGATTGGCCGCCTGGTCGTTTGAAGAACACAACAAGCGCCTGAGCAACTTGCATGGCGATCTGATGACCATGATCTTCCTCCACCATCGCGAGGGAAAGGTCGATGCCAGCTGTTACACCAGCCGCTGACCATAGCTTTCCATCACGAACAAAGAGAGGATCCTTTTGCACATTTGCCTCGGGGCACTGGCGCTGAAGCTCCGTGGTGTAGCGCCAGTGGGTTGAAACATTCCTTCCGTTCAGCAATCCCGCATTCGCAGCGACAAACGCTCCCATACAGGTGGTTGCCATTCTGCGAGATGAACCAAAGGCCTTCGATATCCACTCAAGGAATTCTGCCTCATCCAGGACATCAAATACGCCCTCACCGCCCGAAACGACCAGCGTATCAATCGGTTGTTCAGAGACGTCTAGTAAAGAAGCCGTTTTCAAAACGACCCCGGTGTCTGTTTCTATGTCGCCTCCCAAGGGAGACATCAGAACAACCTCGTAATAGGGTGCTTCTCCGACTCTCTCCAAGGCCGTGTTGGCCGAGGAAAACACCTGGGCGGGTCCCGCTGCATCCAACAGGGTCACCCCAGGGTAAATGACGATCACAACCCGCTTTAGCTCGGAGGTTGCGCCATCGGATATTTTGGCAGAAATTGACATTCTATTGTCATTTACGCCAAACATCTAGCTACGTAAAGCTGCTTGAGACGTAACCAACATCAAGCAGCGGAACGACTATGACAAATGACGATCTTGAACGCTGGCGCCCTTGGCTGATCGTTGGCCTCTCTTTTCTGGCGCTCGCATTTTCTTATTCGGTTCGGGCTGTCTATGGGCTTGTAATGCCCGACCTCGAGCAAGAATTCGGGTGGTCGAGAAGTTTTACATCCGGAATTATTGCTGTGGCATTGCTGATGACGGCGGTATTGGCTCCCATCGGCGGCCGACTGGTAGATCAGCAAGGTGCCCGTGCGGTCATCCTAATAGGTCTAGGTTTGCTATCGTCTGGCTGCATAGTGGCGGCGATTTCAACACATCCTATGGCCTTCGTCGTAGCGTTTGCGGGGATTGCTGGCACTGGCTTTGGATTGTTGGCGATACACGTCGCCTCTACGGCAGTGGAACAAGAGTTTGATGCTAACCAAGGGTTGGCTACCGGGATCGCCTCGTCCGGCTCCACTGCCGGGCAATTTGTCATCGTTCCATTGATTGCCGTGTTACTGGCTGTTTTCAACTGGCGTTGGGCTTTTGGCGCCATCGGAGTCTCGGCCTTGGTTTTATTGTTCTTCGCAAGTTGGTGGCTTCCGAAAGGAATGCGTACCACGCCGAAGTCCGATATTGCCTCAGGTGTGACACCCGGTCTTTGGGCAGATGTCATCATGGTGCTCAAAAAACCCGCATTCCATATTTTGTTCTGGAGCTTTTTTCTGTGTGGCTACACCACGTCCGGCGTTATCGAGACACACTTTCTGCCCTTCGCTTCCATTTGCGGCTTCAGCCCGGTTTCTTCCGCTACAGCATTTGGCACACTTTCTGCTCTTAACTTAGTGGGCCTAATCTGCGTGGGTTGGCTAACGGACCGAATGAACCGGCCATTCCTTCTTGGTGGCATCTATTTGATCCGCGGGGTGACGTTTATCCTGCTCGTGAATGTCGGAACCGACCTCAACGCGCTGTTCTTGTTTGCGATCATCTTTGGACTGGTGGACTATTCGACAAGCCCGGTAACAGCAAGCCTTGTGGCAAGTCACATTGGTCTTCGTGTGATGGGGCTGGCATTTGGACTAATTTCCGCAGGCCATCAGGTCGGAGGCGCCCTAGGGGCTTACTTCGGCGGCATCCTGTTCGACATCTTCGCCCAATATGACTGGGTATGGTGGTCTTCTGTTTGGATAGCGATTTTCGCTGGCTTGTTGGTGTTCTTGCTACGCGAGAACCCCAACAACCAGCCAACCTTAGAAGCTGCCAAGCCGCAATGATTACAGCCTTCTGTAAGAATATGCTGCAGCCTCAACGAATGGCTGCTTCGAATGTCACAACGCAGCATCACCGAGCCCGGGCCAAAGTCCGGTATGGGCCGTTGGACGAAGTGGCGGGGCAGGGCGCCTTGGGACAGATCCAAATTCTTCGAATGACCTCACCGAGCCCAAAGCGGTCAAAAAAGACCAGCCTGGAGAATCCTCGGCTTAGATTAGTCTCATGTCCCTAGCCGTCATCTCATCAGCGCTATTTCCATGCCCTTTATGGATAGAACTTCGTGATTGAGAACGATTACCGTTCCAAGCGAAGACTTGTAGTCCGTTCGGAACCGCATCATCTTCTTGCCCGTGCCCTTGATGAGCTTTGTTTGCTTTAACAGGGCTGTCGCTCTTTCAGTAGCAACGGCAGGTTTCGCCGTTGTCAGAAAAAACACCGAACAGATATTTTCGCTGTTCACGGACACCTGAATTGCATCGTGTTTATGGAGGGCCAACACTTTAGCATCCTGGTCTCGGCGTAGCACAAAATCTGCGTCCGATTTCAATGCCCGTTTAACTTTCGCAGCCTTGCCTTTGGTTCCACCGCAATATTTTTGGAAGGCGGTCACACCAACCGATGCCCTTATTGGATTGAGGTGATCCAGCGCGGTTTCGGTTGCCATCGCAACTGCTGACAGGCTGAATCCCAAAGTGACTGCTGCGGCACAGACTTTTGCCCACCCGGCAAATCTAGGTTGGCATCCGCCAACGGCGGTCCGGTTTGGCGTTTTCGTGTTATTTTTGGGAAACTTGATCAATTCTGCTGCCTCAATTCTTTTTCAAGTGAACTCAAAGATTTGAGTAAATGAGAATTGTAAGAATACAAACGATTTCTCATTTAGAAACTCGCTGAATCTTGCATTCAAGATGAAGTTCTTCTCTGTCCGTGCTGCAGTCATCTGAAATCCATCTGCGAAGCGCTTTCAGCGAAAGTCCGCAATGCGGGCTGCGGCTGCAGATTACCAGCAGCGTGCCAAATGTCTCTTATGGGCCGTCCCAGCCGGTGGGTGCGACCTAACAGGGGGGAATTCTGCGCACGATCTAATGACAGTTGCGAGTCCTGACCGGACCTCTCGAATTTACGCTGCGTGCGCATACTGTACCGAATTTTCTGCGCAGGCGAAAAAATCCGCGCCGCCACGCGGCGGCGATTCCGGCCATTCGTGAATAACGCAGCATTTTTGGAGGGCAAATTTACAGGTCGCGGACTCACCGGGCTTTTGCTGACGCAGCATTTCTTCGCAATTGCGGCAGCATCTTTTCGGTGGTGCAGCGAATTTCACCGAACCGGCGCTTTAACGGTGTCAATTACAGCAAATTTGGAACCACCAGCTCGCCACGGTAAGATTAGACAATTGAGATGCGAAAGCCAACTGACCTACACCGCAAGACATTCCCATGTCAGCTCTTTTGAAGCTACGGTGAGGTCTAAAATTCATTCGCTCCCGGCAAACAAGTAGTCGCGGAATGTCCTTGTGGCCGCCGCAGTCCGGCCACAACGAAAGTTATGAATATGATGTATGAATCCACTGCGTCGCTTTTCATTGAATTTGTGGTTTTTCCTAAGAAATCTCCCACCGATTTCACCCGGGAGATTGCTGATGCCTGCCATATTCCTCAGCAGTTGGACAGTCTTGCGGGCAGTACACGTATCTGAATCTGTCGCCTTTGTTTGGGCCGGTGTGCTTGCGCAGGCGGCGCAAATCTGGTGCACACTCCCGATGACAGTTCAGCGACAACGTCTCACATTTGATCGCGTGCGCTCTGCGACAAGATGGGCTGTTGCAATCCTTATCTGCGTTCTGTCATTCCAAATCTGGTGGTCCGATCCTTGGCTAAGTCAGCGGTTGGTCAGTATTTACTGCGGGCTTTATGCTGCAATCATGGCGCTAGGTGTTTGGGGTGACCGTGATGCCTTAAACCGTTTCGCGCCAGCATCGAAAGATTCCGGTGTTCCTCTCGATTTCAGGCGCCATCTGTTAATGCTCTACGCGCTGGTAGCCATTCTTGCCATAGCGACCAACGAAACACTGATGGCATTGGATACGACTTTGGGCACCAGAGTGGTAACGCTCTCAATACTGCCTATAGCACTGCACTACTTCTTCGTGATTGCTCTGGATTTGACCCATCCACCGTTGGATGACAAGGATGAGTAAGACAGCAAAGCAGCCTTTCAAAATGCGGCAGAAGCGGTGTCATTAGGCTGGGCACGGTAATTGCAATTGGGAGAGCTAGACCCGGACCCCAGAATTAAAAATGCCAATCCTGTCGCAGTAGTCATCTTTTCGTCAACATTATTGTCGATGTATGGGCCACCCAAATTGCGAGTTCTCTCATGGATTTTTCCGACCCGATCAGCATGATAAAGAAAGGCATTTCTGACCTGATCAAAAACAGGCAAGAATCTCACGAAGCCCATCTGGATTTTCTGGCACGTTTTGAAAAGAGTGCGGCCTGGGAAGGTGAGGACTGGACATATTGGGATTTTCTGTCCGCACCTGAAGAATTGGCCGAGGTCAAATCCCGTTGCCTCACGTATCAGGAGGCGAAAAGGCATTGTGATGATTGGATGGCCAAAAATGAAGCCAGCAAGTCAGCTCTGTTGCGCGAGATTGAGACTGGACCACCAGAAGGGATAGTTGAACGTATCCGCGAAATGGTGAGCGACGGAGAAAATCCCAACGGTTCCAGCCTTCTTAAGGACACACCGCTTGAATTTGCCCGTTACAGAGGTACCGAAGATGTCTTTGATTTGTTGATCGAGCTGGGCGCTGACGGGGAAAAAGCAGGTTTCAGCAAACTGCATCACGCGGTGCGCTACGGCTCGCTGCAAGATGCTGAACCGTTATTCGATTCGTTTGATCCGCTCTGGTCGCATTTCGGCGCCCGCTCGGTCCTTTGCGAAGCGGTGCTGGCCGGCAAGGGCGACATCATATCGGCCCTGCTCGATCACGTCTCATCTGAGGGGTGTCTGGATCATGAAGAGGTGGCAACTTGTTTTGGCATTGCCGCTGGTTCGGGCGATCCTGACCTCGTACGTCCTTTTCTGCACCATGGCTTGAAGCGCGATATAGCACTGGATTCCACCCTGGAATCCTATGATTGTCAGGATTGCAGTCGTCTATTTAGAGCTTTGCGGACAAAAGAACGTGTCCCCGTATTTTGTCCAAAAATCATTAATTTGACTACACATGGCAGGCCAGCCACTGAGCTTTTCGACCGCGTAAATATCTGCAACAAACATTGCTATTGAACGGTATAATTCGTCTGAACGCGTCGCGTCATTTTCGGTATATTTGAAAACCGGTTGCTCTAGCGCAGCAGCCACTGAAACAAAGGCAAATGCCGCGTCAATAGCCATTGAATTTGGGAATTTTACCATTGTTGCCGCAATGGCATCTCTTACTGAAGAATCCGCGTCTGATACGATGAAATCAGCTACAAATTCTTCGATTACCTCGGCATGCGCAATGGGCACTATTAACACTCAAACTGTGACACAAAGCTAAATGTTAGATGCTGGGATTACCGCAACAAACAAAATTTTATGAATTACTGGCGAAATCGCAGAAGATACAATCAGTGCGTTTATATAACTACCATAAGATGTGCCGAGCGTGCCTAATCGAACCAAGAAAGAAACAATGTTCATGGTTCGCGTCCGGAAGGTCGACGGATTAAATCGATAGTTTTGCAGAACCAGACAGCTGCCGAAATTCTCAATGTATCAGAACGCGGCGTTAGGATTGCGCGCAAAGATGTGCGGGCGAACACACACCCTCGGAATACTTAGTGTGGATATATTGGGATGTTACTCAGCCGCCAGGTTTGAGGCTCTGCCATTATTCTTTGGCTCTTTTGATTGCTTCGTTGATGAGCATTCAGCTTCGATGCCCATATTGGCGACAACTATCTGGTTTCGACCTCGCGCTTTTGCTTCGTATAGCGCGTCGTCCGCCGCCCGCATCAAATCCTGTGGCATGGTGCCGTGGTCGGGATAGTGTGATACGCCAATTGAAATCGTAATCCTGGGAAGGTTCTTCTCTCCATACCGGACGCGGATGTCCTCAACAACTTGTCGTAACCTTTCGGCACGCGCGAGAGCATCCTCTTTTGATACCTCCGGCAACAGAAGCATAAACTCCTCCCCTCCCAAACGGCAGGCCAATTCATCACCATCACAAAGCTGTACCATCGCGGCACCGACAGCTCTCAGAACCATGTCACCGGCATCATGTCCGTGGTTGTCATTAAACTTCTTGAAGTGATCGACATCGACTGAAACTAAATTGAGAGCCGTGCCATCTTTGTGGGAACGAGTGATCATTTGCCGCAAACTTTCAGTCAAGTGCCTGCGATTGAACAGACCTGTTAAGGGGTCTCGTACAGATTGGTCCTGCAATTGATCTCGCATACGAACATTTGCAATTGCCATGCTGATCTGCTCAGCGCACATTTGCGAAAGCTTTTTCCCCGCCTGGAATTCTTCTTTGGTCGTGTTTGAAGCGGCTCTTAGCGTCATAAGGCCGACAGTTTCGCCATGTGCCAGAATCGGGAAACAGATATACGCACGTTTGTCTGCTGGCTTCATGTGTTCGCAAACAAAATCGACTTCGCTTTCCCCGTAGCTATAAGTTCGGCCTTTTCGAAGCCCCCAACAAGCCTTTGGAACGATATGCTCTTTGTGACTTCCGCCGTTCCAGCTAACGCAACCATCAAGAACATCTCGCGAGTTCGAGTAAACATAAACACTACCTTCATAGTTAGGCAGGATGTGAGTCATGAACTCGCTCACCATTTCAAAGAGCTCATCTAGCGAACTGCTTGATTGTAGCCACTCATTCAGTTCCCCCAACAATCTAACTTCGCGAGCCATTTGAAGTCGCTGATCCATCAATTCGCGCTCTTTCTCAGACTGCATTTGGAGACGTTTTACGGAGAGATTGCCACTGCGACGTATCATGAAAGCGATAACGCCAATCAAAGCTAGCACAATGGCGCAAATTGCCACTAACGCCACCTGAACACGGAAAATAAATGTGTTTCTTACATCAGTGATGTCCGTGAAGAATTCTATTGCACCCAGTGTGACGCCATTTTGAATGATGGGCGTAAAAATTTCCGCGACCTCTCTAAGGCCGCTGCTTTCTCCAGAAATTGCATGCAAATTAAAGTCATCAATTTCCGATGCGCGCACTGTTTCGTGCATATAGTAGTCATTGCCCGTAGCAACAATTTCAGAGAAGAATGAGCCGGATACCACCCGGCCAATCTCTGACTCATTGGAGGACCAAAACACCCGACCGTCAGGCGTAAACATGCTAAATCGATAAATATCAGAGCTTAGCGTAATGCTGCGCAGATACTCGCTGTCCTGTGCGGAGAGTTGCTGCGTAATAAATGCCTGCTTTCCAGCTGATACACGGTTGATGACCCGGTTTTCCCAGAGGCTTGCCTGTAACTGGATGTCGCGCGCAAGCATTTTGTCGACGATTATTGTTGGAGACAAACGTATCAGACCGAACATTGCGACAATTATGACTGCAAATAGAACGATAGAAGATACGCCATTTTTTGTTTTGAAGTTTTGCAGGGATACCAACATCAAACGTTCCTCTGAAGTAACCGGAATCCGCATTGAAACTAGTTTGGATAAGTTAACAGAGTGGTGCTGGCAGTTCAGCGAATTCGTCGATATCTCATTCAATTTGAGTTAAGAAACCGCTATTTCTTGATCCCATATAAATTGCACTCACAACAGTCGAATACGGCTCCAGCAGACCAACGTTTTCTTTGCTATAATCATCTAAAAATCCAATGCGTGTGGAGGTGTGTTTTTACCATTCTTAATCTGCTCATCAAGGTTAGCCATCCCCACACGCAACATCCAGAATTGCGGTATCTGGCTGGAATCTACAGCGATAGTACGAGAAAATTCTGATCTGGATTTACTCAATCCAACGACCGTTTCAGAAATGCTCCATAACGCGGAGGTCTTTATTAAAGAATTTGAGGCATCTTACATAGGTATTGTTCTTGGAGCTTTGTGATGCGCTTCCTTTTGATAATGAACCTGTCGCTATTGATAATTTTCTGCCCGGTGCGCGCCAGCGCTGAACAGGTCCGAACATGTAATTTCGTCGAAAGGTTGATTGACCTGCCAAACCAATTAGAAGCTGCTCGAAGAGGTGGCGGAGATGCGGCCCGCTTCAAGAGAAGTTTGGCTAGTGCCCTGGAATTTTTGAAGACACCTAGTGAAACTGTCGTTTTCACAGATTCGGAAATCCGTACATTGCGGATATTTTCGGGAACCATCCGCAAAGACTGGAAACTCAATGGGCTCTCTCTCGATGGGCGACAGATAGCCGGTCTAACTCATACAACGGCGACCATTCAGCGAGAATTGGCTGATATAGTTGGAAAATTTGGGTGCAAACCCCCTAATCCTAGCGGAACACCACCCCTATGGAATACTGGCGATGCTGATACCGATACGATGTCATATCTGGCTGTATCGGCGTTACTTTTAATTCTGTCGTTAGGTATCATCCGGATGGTTTGGCGGCGCGATGATAAACGCTTAGTTTGCAGTATCCCTGCACTACTGCGTTATGAATCTCTTTGTACGATATCGACGATTGTGAATATTAGTCGCAGCGGTGCAATGGTCGAAGTTCCTGCGGAAACGTTCACTACAAATAGATTAGGTGTCCACGTGTCCGCGTTTAGCACTTCAGCACGGATCGTCTGGAGTAATAGTAATTTTGCCGGATTGAAGTTTGATAAAGAGATTCCCTCAAAGGTTTTCGACAATATTGTCAGTGCAAAATTCGAAGATTCAGTATGCAAAGAATTAGCCAACGCTGCGCCCGGTTGTTTTCGCCCGGGTTGTCATCTTACGTGTAAGTTTCATCGTCCCACTGTGCAGGTCGACAAGCATCACGCGGTACTGCCTTAGTGCCGCCAAAGGATTGATGGTTTCACGGTAAGATAGGGACTGGCTTACCCCGGTCGGCGCACCCGCGCAGCAATGCGCATGTCGCGGGCGTCCAGCATGAGCAGGTCGGTGGCCTGGTGCCAGTCCAACGGATCTGGTTCGGTTTCGAGAAGATGGCACCCGACGATGCGCTTGATCTGCGGCAGGAACAGGCGGCTTATGGACAAGTAGAAAAGCTTGTTACACCTGATGATTGGAAATCGGACCTGGGCAGATATGTCACTAGCTTAGGCGCTGCACTTATCGAATGGGAAGAGGGTTGTGAGGATCTAAACGGGTGACACCAGTGCCGAAGCTATTCGCAAGACCCTAGAAGCCCAAGGCATTCAATTCCTGGACAACGATGATGTTGTTGCGGGGCCGGGTGTGGCGCTTAAATGCGACTAGCTGAATGGAGAGTGTCCGACCTTCTGTGTATGAGAGATTTGGCCCATGCTTCACCAACGAAGGAGCATGACGACAATGACGATTTCCAAGGAATTGCTGGACGAGCTGCTTAGCGGCGTTGAACGACCTGAAGATTTGCTGGGTGACAAAGGCCAGATGAAGGAACTCAAGGTCCGGCTGATGGAGCGGATGCTGGGTGCGGAGTTGACCGAGCACTTGGGCTATGAACCGCATGGTGAGCCTACCATCCAGCAATCCAACCGCCGTAATGGCAGCGCTCGCAAGGTGTTGAAGGGCAATGACGGCGCTTTGCCCATCGACATCCCGCGTGACCGAGACGGCAGTTTTGAGCCGGAGTTGATCCAGAAGGGTCAAACCCGGATTGACGGCATGGATGACAAGATCATTGGCCTCTATGCGGCTGGCCTGTCGACCCGTGACATCCGCGCCCACCTTGAAGAGGTCTACGGCCTGAAGGTGTCAGCCCACCTTGTCAGCCGTGTCACTGATGCCGTCCTGGAAGAGGTCTCAGACTGGCAGAGCCGCGCTCTGGAACCGATGTATCCGATTGTTTTTCTCGATGCTCTGCGGGTCAAAATCCGTGACGCGGAAAGCCGACAGGTTAAGAACAAGGCGGTTTATGTGGCCCTGGGCGTAACGCCGGAGGGCGAGCGTGAAGTTCTGGGGCTTTGGATCGCCAACAACGAGGGTGCCAAATTCTGGCTGTCGATCATGAACAATCTGAAGAACAGGGGCCTGGAAGATATCCTGATTGCCGTCGTTGATGGCCTAAAGGGCTTCCCTGACGCCATCAACGCAGCTTTCCCCGATACGACGGTTCAAACCTGCATCGTGCATCTGGTGCGCCATTCTCTGAACTTCTGCGGCTGGAAGGATCGCAAGGCTGTCGCCAAGGATCTGAAGCGGATTTATCAGGCCGTAGACGAAGGGGAAGCCGCCAAAGCCCTTGATGATTTTGAGGCCGAATGGGGCAGCAATTATCCCTCAATCGCCCCAAGTTGGCGACGCGCATGGCAAGAAGTGATCCCGTTCTTTGCCTTCCCGCCAGCGGTGCGAAAGATCATCTACACGACGAACGCGATTGAAAGCCTGAACCGGGTGATCCGAAAAACCACCAAAACACGCGGCAGCTTTCCAACCGACGAGGCCGCCACCAAGCTGATCTATCTGGCCATCCGACGTTTCGAGAAGACTGGCCGGTGCGTCAGAGAATGGGTTGCCGCACGAAATCAGTTCGCTATCCTATACCCAGAACGGTTCAACAAATGACCCGTTTCAACCGCATGGGCCGAGCCCCATACACAGAGTTTCGGATACTCCCGCTGAATGTTTTGGCGCATTCAAACTTGTAAACTGGACCCCAACTACGACCCTTGTTTAGCCAGAGGTAACGAGCGTCCTTGTCTAAGTAGGGCTTAATCTGTCGTATTACTTCAGAACAAAAAGTCATCGATCCCTAACATGTTCAATCCGATGCCTTTCAGCAGGATTGAATCGCCACCACCGGTATCAATAAGCACTCCTTTTGCGGTGTCACTAGAGGCTGCCAGAACATCGCCGAAATCACTCAACGCAGTAACGCCGCTGAAGTCGATGAACTCGGCGGTACTACTGGGCTTGAAATCAGTGATCCTGTCATTGCCGTGCCCGTCAACAAAAATGAAAGTATCGGCAGAGCGACCGCCTTCAAGCTTATCATTGCCAGTACCGCCGTTCAGAACATCCTGGTCATCGCCGCCTTCCAGTATGTCATTGCCGCTGCCACCCTCCAGAGTGTCATTGCCATCATCACCTCTGAGTGTGTCGCCGTTAGCCATGCCCCGCAACAGGTCGGCTCCGGAACCGCCGATGAGATTGTCGTTACCGTTCCCGCCATCCAGGGTATCGGCTCCGTTCCCACCGGCCAATTTGTCATTGCCGTCAAGACCGCTCAGAAGATCACTGCCATCGCCCCCTGCAAAGCGGTCGACACCATTGCTTCCTGAAAGTGTGTCATCGCCGGCGCCACCGATAATCTTCTCGATTTTGATCAGCGTATCGCCCAACGCATGACCTGCGGTACCGGTCGAGGACACGGCCAGATCAAACGCAATGGCAGCATTGCTGCTGCTGTAGTCGGCGGTATCTCTGGCGCTGCCACCGTTCAGCACATCTGCACCGGCGCCGCCCGCCAGTTTGTCGCGCCCGGTACCGCCGAACAGCGAATCCGCGCCACCACCGCCGTTGAGAAAATCGTTGCCGCTTGATCCGGTCATCACCTCGTCCTCACTGGAACCGATGATTTTGTTGTTCTTACTGTTGCCTTTGATCGTCAGATTATCCAGACCTTCCAGAATTCTGACCGTCCCGCCGCCCTTGACTTTGTAGACCGGGTCAGCGTTGTCCTGAGCACCGTAAATCTGCCGAATGCCGTTGATATCATCCTGCTGCAGGCTACTTAACCTGATCCTCGGCGCCATGATGGAGTTAACACCAGCATGGTCCAATCCGAGGGCATGCCCTATCTCGTGCAAAACCAAGCCGCGAAAACGAGCCATGTCTGTGTTAAATGACCCTAACGTATCCAGTACAATATCCCCCGCAATTGCTGACGCATTTTGTGTGGGAAAACTCGCAAATCCGATAAAGGAGCCTAGTATCACCCCAAAGAAAATCCGGATATCGGATGCGGCAGACGTCCCGATTCCGCCCCCGGGATCAGAAACTTGTATGAATTCTATGTCGCCATAGTTTGACCATGACGCGAAGGCATCGCTGATAACCTGACGGAAATCGAAGTTCAGAAAACTGCCACCACTGACAGAATTTCCGCTTGCTGTACCAAAACCACTAATATTTTCGCCTGCCCCGGCAATACTCCAGGTGACAACGCCGCCCTTTGTTCCAATTTTATTTGAACCCCACTTTGTGCCAGCAAGATTAGCCATCAATTTACCTCGATTTCAAAATCACCTTAAATCATAACATATCAAACACATCGAAACCCAATTGTAGGAAAAAGTATAACGGCATTGACCTATTGAGCAATGCGGAAGAATACGAAAGCTTTCTTGATGCTCCTGGCTCAGATATTGGTTCGGCTCAAACCTCACGAATGGTCGCTGCCAACTAGTTCATCCCCGAAAACGGTGGTGGGCCTGGGGTTAGGCTGAAGAAATGACCGCCGGGCGGGACACGACTTAGGTTTAGAAACTCCACCGCGCCTGACAGCTACAGATATCCGTTCTGGGATCGTAATCGGCAAACTGCACAGAGTTTTAGTGTCTCTATTCCTGCCGATTCACACTTTGAATTCGGCCAGCTGTTTTCCGCTTTCCAGTTCTTGTTTCAGCCATGCCGGTCGCGGGCCGAGGCCGATCCATGTTTTGGACGCATCATCGGGATGACGATATGCAACTTTGGCACGCGCTTTCTTTTTTGGAGCGGTGCCCCTTTTTTTCGGCGCGGA
>NZ_JAIMIB010000031.1 GCF_019966515.1 Roseovarius aestuarii
TTCATTCAAATGGCCAGAAAATAATCTGATTGTTCACGACATCGCGCAAATAAAGACCCCAATACATCTTTGATCACGCCAGAACGAAAACTTGCCGGGGTAAATGTTAGGCCATTGCGGCAAAGATTTTGCGGCGCTCAGCAGAAATTTGACGGGCCAGGTTGAGTTCGTAACAGGGTTCGATCCTAAAACCGGTCAAGCAGCCTTTGCAGATAATCGCGTTCGACGTCCGGGCGGTCTGAATCGCCTGTCCGGCGCCGTATTTCGTCAAGAAGCTCGCGCGCCCGACGATAGACATCCTCGCCCTGCAAGAGATTGTCCGAGCTGTCCCCACGACTTGATTGTCCCGGAGTACGACCCAGGGGGTCTGATCCCTGCTGGCCCAATTGACTAAAGGCTTCGCCCTGACCGGCCTGTCTTTGCTGTTCCGCCAGTGCTTCGCCCATATTACGCATGCCGTCGCGCAGCGCTTCCATGGCTTCGGATTGCCGGTCGATGGCTTCGGCCAGATCATCCTGGCGCAGCGCGTCTTCTGCCCCGCGCATGGCGTCATCCGCGCGCTCCAGTGACTCGCGCGCGGTATCACCCGCTTCCCCGCTCATGCCGGGCAGGTTGCCGCGCTGGCGTTCCAATTCTCGGCGCAGCGCCTCTTGCCGATCGGCGAGCGACTGCTGACCGGGCCCCGACTGTGGCGCACCGCTTTGCCCCTGCTGGGTACCCATACCTTCGCCTTCGCCATTCTGGCCTTCGTGGCTCTGGCCACGACCCTGGCCGCCACTGCGACCCTCGTTGCCCTGTGACTCGCCGGCCTGCGCGCCGGGATTGAACTGTTCCTGTAGATCACGGAAGGCCTGATCCGAGAGGCCTTGCTGTTGACGCAGCGTATCGCTCAGCCCTTCCATCGCCTCCTGGCCGGGAGACGAGCCGTTGCCCTGCGTGACCTGCATATTTTCCATCATCTCCTGGAACTCTTCCAGTGCCTGCTGGGCTTCGGCAAAGCGGCCCTGTTCCATCAATTCCTGGATACGGTCCATCATGTCCTGCAGGTCCTGCTGGCTGAGCTCCATCATGTCCTGTGGCGTCTGTCCGCGCTGGTCGGTGTCGTTTTCGCGCTGCGCCTGTTGCGACTTCTGCCGCAGATAATCCTGCGTGGCATCGCGTAATTCCTGCATCAGACGGGCGATTTCTTCTTCGGAGGCGCTATTTTTCATCGCTTCGTTCAGGCGCTCCTGCGCCGCCCGCATCCGTTCCAACGCGTCATCGATATCGCCGTCCTCAAGCAGCACCGCGAGGTCCCACAATGCCTCCGAGATTTCATTGCGCGACTCGTCGGTCAGGCGCGCCTCCTGAACCATCTTGTCGAGATCGCGCAGGATTACTCGCATTTTCAGATAAGAACTATCCTTGCGAAAGAGGCCCGGCTCGGGGTTGTAAGAGATTGCCTTGAGAATCTGCACCACCTGACGCCCGTTGCCTTTGGACCACAAGAGATCGCGCCGTTGTTCGATGATCGCCGCTGCCAGCGGATCAAAGAAACGCCGCGCTGGAAGATCGATATCAATAACGTCGCTCTGGCCCGTCTGGCCCTTGGCATCCACCACTTGCATCTGCATTTTTACCGGTAGGTGTGCCCAGGGGTGATCGGATAGGTTCTCGATCAATGTCTCGGAAAATATCGCCCGGTCTCCAGCAATGGGCATCGGCAGGTCAAGAACGATCGGATCGCGCGGTTCGGGATCAATGCGCAGCCCGTAATCACGGCCTACGCGCGTCAGATCGAGGGTGAAAGTGGCGGTTCCACTGACGACACCGTAATCGTCGATCGCACGAAATGGATGGTTCATCTGCCCGTCGAAATTGATCCGCGCGCCTTCGGGCATTACCTCGACACGGGGTGCCACATCCTTGACGGCGGATACTTTCCAGCTCCGCCCACCTGGGCCGTCGATCGTAAGCTCGCCATTCTTCAATACTTCGAAACTCTGGCTTGGGTCAGTGGCCGCGCCCAGCCCTTCGGTGCGTTGCGACACAGTTTCCGACACACTCAGCGCGCCCACTTCGCCATAAAGCCGGATGGTGATGCGGCTACCTTCGGGCGCGGTGATACGGCTGTCTATGTCGTTCAGATAGAGGCTGGGCAGGCCTGTATAGGTGGGCGGTTCAACCCATCCCTCCCAAGCAGGACCCGAGGCCAGCGCCGCGCCAGTGCCGGGCCCGGTCTGACCAACGCTGCCCACGCGCCAGATCGACCCAAACAGCAGTGCCACCACCAATCCCAGAAGCGCGACATAGCGCAGTCCAAAAGGATCGCGCCGCGAGAGTTTCAGGTCAGGTTCGACCGCCTTGGCCTGCGCCGCACGGTCTGCCATGCGCCGTTGATGTGCCTGCCACAGCGCTTCAGAAGCCGGATCGCCATCTCCGATGGCCTGCGTGTCGGCCAAAGCCGCCAGCGGGTGACCGGGCAGGGCAGCATCCATGCGGGCCAGCGCCTCGGCCCGACGCGGCCAGTGGAACCGGCGCATCCCGTGAATGGCTGCAATCATCAACGCGAGCGCTGCCAGAATGATCACGCTCCACGCGATCTCGAAAGAGAACACCTCATGAAAGCCCATCATCAGCGCGGCTGCAAATGTGGCCAGTAAGGTCCACAAGGGCCAGAAAGCGCGCACTACGCGCTCTGCGATCAGCCCCGCCCATGTCAGGGTCAGGGGTCTGCGCAACCGGTGCAGAACCGGTGTCAGGGAACTCGTCTGGCGTGCCATCTACCGTACCATATGGGGGCGTGACGCGCCGATTGCATCACAACCATTCAGGAATGGTATCGCGATTTATCATTTCGTCAAAGCTTGGACGTGACCGAATGACGGCGAATTGATGCCCATGCACCAAAACCTCGGGGATCAGAGGCCGCGTATTGTATTCGCTTGCCATGACGGCGCCGTAGGCGCCAGCACTGCGAAACGCGACCAGATCGCCCGTGTTTACAGGCGGCATCATGCGTCCCTTGGCAAATGTATCGCCCGATTCGCAGACCGGTCCGACAATGTCATAGGGAGTTTGTTCCGCCCCCGCTTCGGGTTCGATCACGGGGATGATATCGTGATGCGCCTCATACATCGCCGGGCGGATCAGATCATTCATCGCCCCGTCGAGAATCAAGAACTCGCGATCTTCGCCGGACTTCACATAGATTACCTTTGACACCATCAATCCGGCATTGCCTGCCACCAAACGCCCCGGCTCGATCTCGATCTCGCACCCCAGATGTCCCAGTGTGTCCTTGATCAGGGCACCATATTCCGTAGGCAGCGGCGGGGCATCGTTCGAGCGGGTATAGGGAATGCCCAGACCTCCGCCCAGATCGAGCCGCTGGATATCGTGGCCATCCGCGCGCAATTGTTCCGTCAGCTCGCCGACTTTTTCATAGGCCAGCCGGAACGGTTCCAACTCGGTCAGTTGGCTGCCGATATGCACATCGATGCCGATAACCTTGAGGCCGGGCAGGGTGGCGGCGTGGGCGTAGACGTCGCGGGCGCGGGCAATCGGGATGCCGAACTTGTTCTCGGATTTGCCGGTGGCGATCTTGGCATGGGTTTTCGCATCCACATCCGGGTTCACCCGCACGGTAATCGGGGCCACGGTGCCAAGTTCCTGTGCAACCTCGTTCAGCGCCGCCATCTCCGGTTCGCTTTCGACATTGAACTGGCGAATGCCGCCTGTCAGGGCCTGCCGCATCTCGTCGCGGGTCTTGCCGACGCCGGAAAACACGATCCGATCACCGGGCACGCCCGCCGCCACTGCGCGGGCATATTCCCCGCCCGAAACCACATCCATGCCCGCGCCCAAACCGGCCAGCGTCTTCAGGATCGCCTGATTGCTCGCCGCTTTCATCGCGTAGCAGACCAGATGCGGCACACCATCCAGTGCTTCGTCAAACAGGCGGAAATGCCGGGTCAGGGTGGCGGTCGAATAGACATAGAACGGAGTGCCCACCCCTGCCGCGATCTCGGCAATTGGCACATCCTCTGCATAAAGCGCGCCGTCGCGATAGAGAAAATGGTCCATGATCCGCGCCCTTCGAAATCCACCAGAGCGTCATATCAAAGCGGACAAGGTTTGCAATCGCCCTGTCTGGTCTCCTTCTGCGGCTGCGACGATGGAGACTGGATTGCTGGATCGCACCAGTGGATGGAAACCGCCCAGATCTCGCCGAATTGTTGCCCAAGAATGCACAAAGCCTTGGTGCAGATCGTTCTGTAGACATTCCAGCATTGAAAACGACCAGATCAGATGACCCAAGAGAATATCAAGACGCGCGATCTTCCCGTTGACGAATGTATCTCCAAACGGCCCTGGGGAGAGGTCCTTAACCGCTCTCTCAAGCTGTTTGCCTTCAATTTTGCGCGCGAGGGGGGGCGTTCAATCGGGCAGGTGATTTTCTACCTAATTCTGGCCGCCATCGTTATCGGTTTGGCTGCCTGGGCAATCGGCAGCGTGACGGGCTGGTTCAGCGGTTGGTTCGATTTCCTGCCTTTTGTCGGGGAAAGCGCCGAGGCAGAAAGCGACAAGTGGTATTGCAAGTGGAATCCTGTCTGCTGAGCAGTTCGCCCCTTAAGTCTCAGCGTTTGTCTAAGTCGTCCGTGCGTTCCCCGACAAACCGCGCTTAAAGGCCTAGACCAACGCCGACGGTCCAGTTGCCTCTGCTGGCCGAGGCGCGTGTACTGACATGGGTGCCGCTGCTGCCGACACCCACAGTCGTCGTCATCGATGGGCGAATGGGTTCACCATCGGCGCCGCAAGAGGCCAATGCACCGAACGCCAGAAGAAATGTCAGAATTCTCATGCCAGCACCTCTTTCCAGCGGGCGATCTGGGCACGTACCTGCTCAGGCGCCGTGCCGCCATAGCTTGTGCGCGACGCCACCGAATTGTGCACACCAAGCACCCCAAATATATCATCGGTGATGGCAGAATGCACGGATTGCATCTGTTCGAGGCTCAGATCCGGCAGGTCCACAACAGCTTCTTCAGCCATCGCCACGAGCGTGCCGGTCACATGATGCGCCTCGCGGAAGGGCATGTCCGCCACCCGCACCAGCCAGTCGGCGAGATCGGTCGCAGTGGAAAACCCACTGCCCGCCGCCGCCTCAAGGCTTGGCCGATTGGCGGACATGTCGCGTACCATGCCTTCCATCGCGGCGAGCGCCAGCATCAGGTTGTCTGCAGCGTCAAACACCTGTTCCTTGTCTTCCTGCATGTCCTTGGAATAGGCCAGCGGCAGGCCCTTCATGACCGTCATCAGCGCCACATTGGCCCCAAAAATCCGCCCGATCTTGGCGCGGATCAGTTCCGCCGCGTCAGGGTTCTTCTTCTGTGGCATGATCGATGACCCGGTCGAGAAACGGTCTGACAGGGATACAAACCGGAACTGCGCCGAGGACCAGATCACCAGTTCCTCGGCCATCCGGCTAAGATGCATGGCGCAGATGCTGGCGGCGGAAAGGAATTCCAAAGCGAAATCCCGGTCGCTGACCGCATCAAGCGAATTGGCCGATGGCCGGTCAAACCCAAGCTCCCGTGCCGTCATCTCTCGGTCGATCGGAAAACTGGTCCCGGCCAATGCTGCGGCCCCCAGCGGGCATTCGTTCATCCGGGCGCGCGCATCGCGCACCCTGCTTAGGTCACGGCCGAACATCTCGACATAGGCCATCATGTGGTGGCCCCAGGTGACCGGCTGCGCGGTCTGAAGATGGGTGAAGCCCGGCATCACCCAATCGGCCCCGGATTCCGCTTGTGTCAGCAATGCCTTCATCAGTGCCTGCAGCGCGCCATCCACTGCGTCCAGCTGATCGCGCACCCAGAGTTTGAAATCCGTCGCCACCTGATCGTTGCGCGACCGACCCGTGTGCAGCCGCCCGGCAGGTTCTCCGATCAATTCCTTCAACCGCGCCTCGACATTCATATGAATATCCTCCAACGCGGTCGAAAATTCGAAATTTCCGGCCTCAATCTCTGACAAGACCGTGAGCAGCCCTTCCCTCATCGCCTCGGCGTCACTATCACTTACGATGCTCGTGGCGGCCAGCATGGCGGCATGGGCCCTGGAACCGGCGATATCCTGTGCCGCCATCCGCTGATCGAACCCGATTGAGGCGTTGATCGCCTCCATGATCGCGTCCGGCCCGGCGGCAAAGCGGCCGCCCCACATCTGGTTCGAGGTCTTCTTGGACATGTCCTGCCTTTCGGAGGGAAAATGAAAATATTTGCGTCGCTCGTCCTTTATATGGCCCTTGCCCTTGGTGCAAACGGCGCTTTGGCCGATCTGTCAGATATCGCGGCCCTGCGTGAAGGCGATATGAAAAAGCTCAACCTGCATTCCGAGCCGCGCGAGGTCACCACCGAGGTGTTTCTGCATGAAGATGGCCGCGAAGTGACGCTGGCAGATTTCAGGGGCAAGGTGGTTTTGCTGAATTTCTGGGCGACATGGTGCGGTCCGTGCCGTCAGGAAATGCCGATGCTGGCAGAACTGCAGGCCGAACTGGGAGGAGATCAGTTCGAAGTTCTGACATTGGCCAGTGGTCACAATCCGCAACCCGCGATGCAGAAGTTCTTTGACAAGATCGACGTTGATAACCTGCCGCTGCACCGCGACCCGCAGCAGGCTGTGGCGCGAGGCATGGCGATCTTTGGCCTGCCCAATTCGCTTATCCTCAACGCTGAAGGACAGGAAATTGCCCGCCTTCAGGGCGAGGCAGACTGGAGTTCCGAAAGCGCGCTGGCGATCTTGCGAGCGCTGATCGCGCAGACAGACGGTAGCTGAAGTCGAATCTTGCAATGCACCTTTCGGCAGTTTGCGCCGGGATAGCTTCGAAGATCGATTTTATGTCCCGAGGCGCCCCGTCGTGTCTCTGACAGATCATTCCCAACAGACGCAAACGTCACCCAGAGCCGCGCCACGGTCCCATCGCAGGTTCGTGATGGATTCCCGTCTAGATCGTAATTTGGCGACTTTTCGGGGAACACTGAGAACAGGTGCGGTTCACTAGCCGATTTGACCCATCTCATTTTTCGCCGCACACTCAAAAGAAAAGACAATGAGGGACTCATATGGAAAGCCTGGCCTTTACCACAGAAATGGCCGTTGTAGTCGGTGCGCTGGCTTTTACTGTTTTCCTTTTTGTCTCTGAAATCATCCGGGTCGATCTGGCTGCAATTCTTGTTCTGGTGCTTATTGGCATCCTGTCCTACATCCCCGGGCTTGATAACCTGGCGAATGTGAACCACCTGTTTGACGGCTTCGCCTCGAACGCGGTGATATCGATTATCGCGGTTATGATCGTGGGTGCGGGGCTCGACAAGACCGGGATCATGAACAAGGTCGCGGCGCAGATCCTTAAACATGGCGGCACGACCGAGGGGCGGGTCATGCCCATCATTTCGGGCACGGTCGGTTTCATCTCGAGCTTTTTGCAGAATGTCGGCGCGGCGGCGCTTTTTCTACCGGTGGTCAGCCGCATCTCGGCCCGCACGGGCATTCCACTGTCACGCCTGCTGATGCCGATGGGGTTCTGCGCCATTCTGGGCGGGACAATGACGATGGTGGGTTCATCGCCGCTGATCCTGCTCAATGACCTGATCGACACCGCCAATCAGGGCCTGCCTGCGGATGCGCAGATGGAACCTTTCGGGCTGTTTTCCGTCACGCCTATCGGGGCCGCGCTGATTCTGACGGGTATTGCTTACTTCCTTATCCTGGGGCGTTTCGTGTTGCCGGGTACCTCCAAGGTCGAAGCCGCCCAGGGCCAGGGTACATCGGACTACCTACAGCGGGTCTATGGGCTTAAGGCTGATGTCTATGAGGTCGATGTGCCCGCCGATAGCCCGCTGGTGGGGCAGATACTTGCGGATATCAATCTGGAAAATAATCTCTACATCATCTCGACGTTCTATCGCGGCAAAGTGTCGATGGTCCAGATCCTTACCGCCGAGATCGCGGCGCCGTGTCGGTTGGCGATCATCGGTAAAGGCGTGGTGGTCGATGCCTTCGCCAAGAAGTTCGGTTTGACGATCCGGGACAGCCTTGATGTCTTTGCCGAAGAATTCGCGCCCACCAATGCCGGCATCGCCGAAGTGGTCATCCCACCCGACAGCAAACTGATCGGCAAGTCGCCGCGCGATCTTTTGCTGCGCAAGACCTATGGCCTCAGTCTGCTGGGCATTCATCGCGGCGAGGACACAATGAGCCATGTGGAATATGGCGATCACCAGCCCACGGCAATCGGGTTGGTGCCGTTTCAGGCGGGTGACATGCTGGTTGCGCATACCCGCTGGGACAATCTGGTGCGGATCAAGCGGGACCGCGATTTCGTGGTGGTGACTGCTGATTTCCCGCAAGAGGAATTGCGTCCGCAAAAGGTCGGCTGGGCGCTGTTCTTTTTCCTGATCTCGTTGTCGATGATCCTGTTTACCGATGTGCGCCTGTCGCTATGCCTGCTGACCGGGGCGGTGGGGATGATGCTGACCCGTGTACTCAGCATTGATGAGGCTTATCGTGCCGTGGGCTGGAATACGGTCTTTTTGTTGGCGAGCCTTATCCCGCTGGGGCAGGCGGTTCAGAATACCGGTACCGCGGAATGGATCGCGCAGCAAATTCTGATCGCACTGGATGGCTGGCCTCTCTGGGCGCTGCAGACCGGCATCGCAATTCTGGCGACCGCGTTTTCGCTGGTCATGTCCAATGTCGGCGCGACGGTTCTTCTGGTCCCGCTGGCGGTGTCGATCGCGGTGGCGGCGGGCGGTGATCCGGCGATCTTTGCCCTGACCGTGGCAATCTCGACCTCGAACTCCTTCATCATCCCGACCCACCAGGTCAACGCGCTGATCATGGGGCCGGCGGGGTATAAGGTCACTGATTTCGTCCGTTCGGGCGGGATCATGACCGTGCTCTTTCTGATCGTGTCGATGGTGATGCTGAACATCGTGTTCTGAGAGGTGAGCATTCTGCCCCTCGCCTTGGGTCAATCGCTGCGCTAAGACAGCGCCATGTCAGAGATCAGATCGCTTTTCGTCACCCGCCTTTATCGCGCCCCACTTTCCGAGATGGGAGAGGCGCCGGACGCTGCCGAGATGGAAGCCTCGTGCTATTCGATTGCCGAGGATGATGAGGCCGGGCAGGCGTGGTGCGAGGAAAACGGCTATCCGGGCTATACCTCCTATGCTTCGCTGACCGATCTGGGTTGGCGGTTTCCGATCTTTGCCGATCTGGTCAAATTGCTGGATCTGCATGTCGCCGCTTTTGCCCGGGACCTGGAATTTGATCTTGATGGACGGGAATTGAAGCTTGAAGACATCTGGATCAACATCCTGCCCGAAGGCGGCATGCACGCGAGCCACATCCACCCGCATTCGGTGATCTCTGGCACGACCTACGTGGCGATGCCCGATGGCGCCAGTGCGTTGAAACTCGAAGACCCGCGATCGGCGATGATGATGGCGGCGCCAGCGCGGAACAAAGATGCACGCGAAGAGATGCGCAGCTTCATCTATGTCGCGCCCAACGTGGGCGACGTGCTGATATGGGAAAGCTGGCTGCGCCACGAGGTGCCGATGAACATGTCCGAGGACGACCGGATCAGCGTCAGTTTCAACTATAACTGGGCCTGAGCTTCAGCCGTCAAGTATGGCCCTGAACCGCACGCCACCCACCAGCCCGCGGGCAAAATACCCGGCCATCTTGTCGTAGAACGTGTGGATGACTTCATACGCGCCTGTGCCATGGATGGCTTCGTAGCTGCGGCGATTTTCGCGGAAGGCGGCAAGGCGCGTGGCGGTGAAGCCGGTCCAATCAGCGGTCATGTCCGAAAGGTCGGCAAGGGTAAATCCCGCATCCGCAAGCGTGCTTTGGTACTCGGTCAGGTTAATCAGTGAATTGGGGAAGAGGTGGCGGCGGAAATCGTCAAGCTCTTCCGCTGGCGGAGACTGGATGAGATAGAGATCCTCGGCGAAGAAATTTCCGCCCGGTTTCAGCGTGCGGCTGATCCGGTTCAGATAGCGGGGTCGGTTCGGAATGTGAAAAAGCGCCAGCCAACTGACCACATGATCAAAGCCGTTCTCGGGCAGATCGACCTGAAGGAAATCGGCATTCACATGGGTCAGGCAGGCCTCAAGCCCGGTGCGCTGTGTCAGGTCCCGCGCGACGTTGTTGTAATCCTCCTGCAATTCGATGGCGGTGACATGGGCGTTGGTCTGATCGGCGATGTAGCGGGCACATCCCCCCCAGCCCGAGCCGACCTCAAGCACCTGATCCATATCCCCGACGCCGCAATCGGCAATCGCCACATCCAGCGCATCGGTGCCGTGATAGTGCAACTGATCAAGCTGGCTGAGCTCGGAAATCGGGACGGACGTGCCCGGGCCATATCCGCGCGCGGTCAGATCATCCAGTATCCGCTCGGGCCGGGGATAAAGCTGCATGGATTTGATGTCGGATGTCGTCATGTCGTCCCCCCGGGAGTTTTCAGCGACGCTAGCACAGGATATGGCCCATAGGCGAATAGTCGCGAATAAGACTTGCATTACTGTTCCGTATGCCTCACTGAGCGCTTGCTAACGTTATTCTTTTTCGACCTTCTGTCTCCTCTAAACCGGCGCTCAGTCCTTCGATACAGACCAACGACGCCGGGCTGTCGCACCTACGCGGGCAGCATTTTGATAGGAGATTACGGTATGGCTAATGGCACCGTAAAATGGTTCAACTCAACCAAAGGCTTCGGCTTTATCGCACCTGAAGGTGGCGGCAAAGACGTATTCGTTCACATTTCTGCCGTTGAGCGCGCCGGTCTGACCGGTCTGGCCGACGACCAGAAAGTGACATTCGACATCGAAGCAGGCCGTGACGGTCGCGAGTCGGCATCGAACATCGTTCTGGCCTGATACGATCAGATCTGAATTTCGCAAGCGGCGTCGGGGAAACCCGGCGCCATTTGTTTTGGGGGTGGTGATTATGGCTCATGGTGATGGGTGTAGTGGTCGAAGAACGCTGGTTTGGCACAGATCTTACGCCTGACATCAGATGTCCAAGTCTCTGACTAGTTCTTCCACAGTTCTTATTTGGATGGAAAACCGGCTTTCCAATGTTGCACGATGGGCGAGGAAATCCTTGTCGCTCGTTGCAAATACGTCTCTGCCACTTTCGATGTGTCGCTCTAGATGCAAAACATCGGCGTGATTTTGACGACCAATTATTTCTTCCAACTCAGAATATGGTGTGTCCGCTGAAGCCACCATTGCATTGCCCCAAGTGGAGTGCGGACTGCCGATCACAATAATGGGCGGTTCTTTTCGTCCTTTTGCGATGCGTCTCGTATTCTTCAGTTCCTCAATTGAAACGCACCAAAGTTCGACCAAGCCAGCTAATTCTAGTTTTCTCAAGCGTTTTAAATCTGCATTTTGATCGCATGTTACTGTGAGCATTTGGGTCCGTGCATCCATTCGTTTTGTGCTGAGTGTAGTGGACCGCATTGGCGCTGCCAAACGGGTTCGTCGAACAATTCTGAAAACCTTGATAACCACTTCGGCACGGACCGCAGGGCCGGGCCACGCCCGACCCTCCCCACGGGAGGGCGTTTTGCGACGTTGCAACCAACTCCGTTGTAGCGGCTTTTGCGTCGATCTACGCTACTTGAATGTTGCAAACGCCCACCCAGGGTCGGGCGTGGTCCTTACCGCTGATATTGCTGGTGTTTGAGCAGGGCGCGGCGTTTTCGCGTTGTATGGAAACTTTCCCTTGCCCTCTAAGGTCACCTCCCCTATACGGCCCCATCTGACGTAACTCGGGAAACCGGGATTCGTCTTTGTTTTGCAATTCATCCACCGGGTTTCTGGTTACCCTGAACCAACGTCAGGGGCTGGCCGGTGTTTTGAGAGAAGGAAAATGGCGACATGAACGCCCAGGAACTACGTGACAAGACGCCGGATCAGCTGCGTGAAGATCTGGTCGCGCTGAAGAAAGAGCAGTTCAACCTGCGCTTTCAGTCGGCCACAAACCAGCTGGAAAACCCTGCGAAGATGCGTGAAGCCCGCCGCAATGCGGCCCGTGTGCTGACCATCCTGAACGAAAAAGCCGCCGCCGCGGCAAAAGACGCTGAATAAGGAGCCTCAAAGATGCCCAAGCGTATCCTGACTGGCACCGTGACCAGCGACGCCAATGCCCAAACCGTAACCGTGTCGGTTGAACGCCGCTTCAAGCACCCGGTTCTGGCAAAGACCATTCGTAAGTCCAAGAAATACCGGGCTCATGATGAAAAGAACGCTTTCAAGGTCGGTGACCAAGTTCGCATCATCGAATGCGCACCGAAATCGAAAACGAAACGTTGGGAGGTGCTGGAAGCGTAAGTTCCGGCGCCTTTTGGCATTATTCGAAACCCTGGGGACAAGGCAATGCATCGCCCCCCATAGGTCGGGAGAAACCAAATGATCCAGATGCAAACCAACCTGGATGTTGCTGACAACAGCGGCGCGCGCCGTGTTCAGTGCATCAAGGTTCTGGGTGGTTCCAAGCGTAAATACGCATCCGTGGGCGACATCATCGTCGTCTCGGTGAAGGAAGCCATCCCACGCGGTCGCGTGAAAAAGGGCGATGTCCGCAAGGCCGTTGTCGTACGCACCGCCAAGGAAGTCCGTCGTGAAGATGGCACCGCCATCCGCTTTGACCGCAACGCCGCCGTGATCCTGAACAATGCAGGTGAGCCGATCGGTACCCGTATCTTCGGGCCGGTTGTCCGCGAGCTTCGTGGCAAGAACTTCATGAAGATCATCTCGCTCGCCCCGGAGGTGCTGTGATATGGCTGCGAAACTGAAAAAAGGCGACAAGGTCGTCGTTCTTGCCGGTAAGGACAAAGGCAAGGAAGGCACTATCTCGTCTGTCGACCCCAAGGCCGGTAAGGCCGTTGTCGACGGCATCAACATGGCGATCCGCCACACCAAGCAAAGCCAGACCAGCCAGGGTGGCCGCATCCCCAAGGCGATGCCGATCGAACTGAGCAACCTGGCATTCCTGGACAAGAACGGCAAAGCGTCGCGCGTTGGCTTCAAGATTGAAGACGGCAAGAAAGTGCGTTTCGCCAAGACCACGGGGGACGTGATCGATGCTTGATACTGCAACCTACACCCCGCGCCTGAAGACCGCCTATCGCGAGACCATCCGTCCGGCGATGAAAGAGGAATTCGGCTACAAGAACGACATGATGATCCCCAAGCTGGAGAAGATTGTTCTGAATATCGGTTGTGGCAAGGCGGCTGTGAAAGACAGCAAGAAAGCCAAATCCGCTCAGGAAGATCTGACCACCATTGCCGGTCAGCACGCTGTTGTCACCAAGGCCAAGAACTCGATCGCCGGGTTCCGGGTACGTGAAGACATGCCGATGGGTGCCAAGGTAACCCTGCGTGGCGACCGGATGTTCGAATTCCTCGATCGTCTGATCACCGTCGCCATGCCCCGTATCCGCGACTTCCGCGGCGTATCGGGCAAAAGCTTCGACGGACGTGGCAACTATGCCATGGGCATCAAGGAGCACATCATCTTCCCCGAAATCAACTTCGACAAGGTCGATGAGATGTGGGGCATGGATATTGTGATCGCAACCACGGCGCAAACCGACGCTGAAGCCAAGGCATTGTTGAAAGCGTTCAACATGCCCTTCAACAGCTGAGCGGCGGGAGGAAAGACTTATGGCTAAAAAAGCAATGATCGAACGCGAGAAGAAGCGTCAGAAGCTGGTTGAGAAATATGCTGCCAAGCGTGCTGCGCTGAAAGAGATCGTGAATGACGAGGCCAAGCCGATGGAAGAGCGTTTCCGCGCCTCCCTGAAGCTGGCGAAACTGCCGCGCAACAGCTCGGCCACAAGGCTGCACAACCGTTGTCAGCTGACCGGTCGTCCGCATGCGTATTATCGCAAACTCAAAGTGTCGCGGATCGCGCTGCGCGAGCTTGGCTCGAACGGCCAGGCCCCCGGCCTCGTGAAATCCAGCTGGTAAGGGAGATTTGATATGAATGATCCTATCGGCGATATGCTGGCCCGTATCCGCAACAGTCAGATGCGCGGCAAGTCCACCGTTTCGATGCCCGCGTCGAAAATGCGCGAGCGCGTCCTCAGTGTGCTGGCGGATGAAGGCTATATTCGCGGCTTCGAGGCAACCACCGGCAAGGATGGTCATCCGGCCATCGAGGTGAGCCTGAAATATTTCGAAGGCACTCCGGTTATTCGCGAAATGAAACGGGTCTCAAAACCCGGTCGTCGCGTGTACCTGAGCGTTAATGACATCCCGCAGGTCCGTCAGGGCCTGGGTGTGTCGATTGTCTCTACGTCGAAAGGCGTGATGTCGGACGCAAGCGCGCGCAGCCACAATGTTGGCGGCGAAGTGCTCTGCACCGTATTCTAAGGGGGCCTGAGAAATGTCTCGTATCGGAAAACAACCCGTTGCACTGCCCAGTGGCGTAACTGCGACCCTCTCGGGCCAGACCATCGAGGTCAAAGGCCCGAAAGACACGCAGAGCTTTACCGCGACTGACGATGTCACACTGACCATAGACGATGGTCAGGTTACCGTGACACCGCGCGGTAAATCCAAGCGGGCGCGTCAGCAGTGGGGCATGACCCGCACTGTCGTGGCCAACATGGTTCAGGGCTGCAATGAAACGTTCAAGAAAGAGCTTGAGATTCGCGGCGTTGGTTACCGGGCAAATGTTCAGGGCAACATCCTGAAACTGAACCTGGGCCTTTCCCACGACGTTGATTTTGAAATTCCTGCTGGAGTGACTGTGACCGCGCCGAAACAGACCGAACTGGTCGTTGAAGGCACGAATAAGCAGCTCGTCGGTCAGGTCGCGGCCAATATCCGCGACTGGCGTCGCCCCGAGCCCTACAAGGGCAAAGGCATTCGCTACAAAGACGAGTATATCTTCCAGAAGGAAGGCAAGAAGAAGTAAGGACGCGATAAAATGGCAAACAGCAAAAGAACACTGTTCCTTAAGCGCCGCCTGCGCGTTCGGAACAAACTTCGCAAGGTTAACGCGGGCCGTGTGCGCCTGAGCGTTCACCGTTCGTCAAAGAATATCAGCGCTCAGCTGATCGACGATGTGAACGGCGTGACACTTGCCTCGGCCTCGACCCTGGAAAAGGATCTGGGCGTTGCGGGCAAGAACAATGTCGAAGCAGCCACCAAAGTGGGTGCCCTGATTGCGGAACGCGCCAAGAAGGCCGGTGTAAGCGAAGCTTATTTCGACCGTGGCGGTTTCCTCTTTCATGGCAAGGTGAAGGCCGTTGCCGACGCCGCCCGTGAAGGTGGTCTGAAGATCTAAGACAGCGTAGGCGGTCCGTTCTGGGCCGCCTCGATGATCCGGGGGCATCTGCCCACCAAGGATTGAAAGAGCCAAGGCGCGCTGCGCCGCATTGAAAGGACGCCATAATGGCAAGAGATGACAACCGCCGTGGAGGTCGCGACCGCGACGAAACGCCGGAATTCGCCGATCGTCTGGTTGCGATCAACCGCGTATCGAAAACAGTTAAAGGTGGTAAGCGCTTTGGCTTCGCCGCTCTGGTCGTTGTTGGCGATCAAAAAGGCCGCGTAGGCTTTGGCAAGGGTAAAGCCAAAGAGGTGCCCGAGGCGATCCGCAAGGCGACCGAGCAAGCCAAGCGCCAGATGATCCGCGTGCCGCTGCGCGAAGGCCGCACCCTGCACCACGATGTCGAGGGCCGTCACGGCGCCGGCAAGGTGGTCATGCGCACCGCGCCAACCGGTACTGGTATCATCGCCGGTGGTCCGATGCGGGCCGTGTTCGAGATGCTGGGCGTGCAGGACGTTGTTGCCAAATCCATCGGATCGCAGAACCCCTATAACATGATCCGCGCCACGCTGAACGGTCTGGGCCGCGAAGCCAGCCCGCGCATGGTCGCACAACGCCGTGGCAAGAAGGTCGCCGACATCCTGAAAAAGGATGACGCACCGGCCCCCGCCGCCGAAGCCGCAGAAGCGTAAGGAGGCATAGTCATGGCCAAAACCATCGTCGTAAAACAGATCGGCTCCCCGATCCGCCGCCCGGAAAAACAGCGCCAGACGCTGATCGGGCTGGGCCTCAACAAGATGCACAAAACCCGCGAGCTGGAAGACACCCCAGCCGTGCGCGGCATGATCGCCAAGATCCCGCATATGGTCGAGATTGTTGAGGAAAAAGGCTGAAACCCGAACCGGGTTTCAACCACCTTACGAACAGATAAAAGCCCCGGTCAGAAATGGCCGGGGTATTTCAACAAAAATTTTCTATTAAGCCTCAAATCGCCTTTGGAAAGTTCTCGCATACAAGCCAATCTCGCCGGTGAAATCGCTGGCATACATACTCACGTCGCCTGCTGTATTTATTGCACTTCTAATCTCTGTTTCTGTTACAGTTTCATCGAGCGAACGTGTTTCATTCCTCGCGTATTCAAACATCGACGATGTGATCGCATAAAGGTAGGCCCACGCCACTGTCCTTTCTCGAACGTTTGCTGAAGTAACAATCATGTTAGGGCCATCCTGTGAAAATTCAGATTTCCATCTTGCTAAGAAGACTTGATGTTCCCTAAGAGCGCCTGCTAAACGGTCAGCTACTTTTCCATCGTCGGAGAGCTCAATTATTTCGCGGAAAGTGGAAACGATTTCGTCTGACAGTGAAAGGCGGTCGATTGATTGTTGTTCAAAAACTTCAAACCCTAAATCGTCTCGATAGGCTTGGAAAGAATGAGAGTAGCGAATTCCCTATCGGCATGCTTCGCACATTTTCGACAAAGCATTCGGGAGCAATGCTTTAGCCGCAAGAAGCTTTCTATTTCTATCCTGTTGTGCTTGAGTTTGCTGATTTTCAATATTTGAGAAAACACCATACAGAGTTAGGGTGGCAGCGGCCAACGTGATGCACGCTGTGAAAACGAACGTGTAAAACCGCTTTATTTCTGTCGAAACGTCACTGTCAAATGCCCAGACAAGAGCGAGAGTAACAAGTGTGCCGACAAGTCCGCCGAAAGCGGTGTTTCGCAAGAGCTTTTCGTATTTCATCGCGGTACCATCGCATTAAATCTCTATGGCGGAAAGCGTGGGGAGTTGAACCTCCTTGTAAGTGAAGCTGCAAGCTTTGTGTGCGATTGGCGGCATAAATCTTCGGTTCACCCGGCTTGTCCGGACAGCGCCCGACCCTCCCCTCGGGAGGGTGCTTTTGCGACGTTGCGACCGGAAAGACCGTTTGAAGGTTTGGCGATCGGGTCACAACGAAATGAGCGTTGCAAGCGCCCACCCAGGGTCGGGCGCTGCCCTACCGTCGCGGAAAATTCGCACTCCCCGCCCATCTCGTACGTTCGCCCTATTAACCGCCCGCGTTTTCCGGCCCGGGATATGGCCCAAAGCCATACATAAACCAGCCATGAAATTCCGTGATGAATCAGCCGGTTAACCCGATTCTCATGTGATCCCGGCAAATCGGGCTGTTCTGCGCGCCTTTAATCACTCGCCAGCGCATAGCCGAAGCCCCGGATGGTGCGGATCAGGCCCTTGCCGCCAGCCCCATCCAGCACCCGGCGCAGGCGGCCGACATGGACGTCGACGGTGCGGGTGTCGACATCTGCGGTGATGCCCCAGACCATGTCCAGAAGCTGATCGCGCGAGAATACCCGGCCGGGACTTTGCATCAGCGTGACCAGCAGGCGGAATTCGGTCGGGCTGAGCGTGACATTCTTGGCGCCCACGGCGACCGTGTGTTTGTCCAGATCAATCTCGACCTTGCCGCTCACCAGTTTGCTGTCGGCGACGCGGGCGGCGGGGCGGCGCAGGGCGGCGCGGACCCGGGCGATGAGTTCCTTCACCGAATAGGGTTTGGTCACGTAATCGTCCGCGCCCACATCAAGGCCGCGGACCTTGTCACGCTCCTCGGATCGAGCAGTCAGCATGATGATCGGCACTTCACGGGTGGCCTTGTCGCGGCGCAGCTGGCGGCAAACCTCGATACCCGAGACATTGGGCAGCATCCAATCCAGCAGGATAAGGTCGGGCGGATCTTCGCGCGCGGCCTCAACCCCCTCTTCCCCATCCATCGCGACCCGTACGTCGAATCCTTGTTTCGTAAGATTGTAGCGCAACAATTCGACCTGTGAAGGTTCGTCTTCGATGACCAATAGGCGGGGGCTTGAAAGGCTCAATCGTCGGGTCCGTGATTTGCGGGTTGCGAGGGGGTTGGTATCGGATTCAAGCTGCATCGGCAAACCTCTTAGCTGGTCGCCTTCAGGTCGATGCCGGTCACGATCTGGTGGACATGCCGCGCGATATTGACGACGTGATCGCCAACCCGCTCAAATCCGCGTGCCAGTACGATCAGGTGCACATGGGTCTCGGCGTCCTGTGGCGCCTCACTGATCGTGGCGATCTGCATCGCGAAGATATCCTTGTTGATCTGGTCAATCTGGCGATCGCGCGCGCGGATGTCTTCGGCAAGTGCAATATCGCTTTCAGCATAAGCCCTTAGTGCATCCGTCAGCATAACCTGCACTAACCCGCTCATCTCGCGGATCTTGTCGCGGGCAGGGCCACCGGCTTCGTGGCCTTCCAGCTTGCGGGCGCGTTTGGCGGTGGATTTGGCGTGGTCGCCTATGCGCTCCAGCTCTCCGGCGATGTTGATCGGCGACAGCGCTTGCCGCAGGTCCAGGGCCATCGGTTGGCGCAACGCGATCAGCCGCTCGGAGCGGGTGTAGATATCCTGATGCATGCCGTTGATCGTGCGGTCGAAAGCGACCAGGCGGTCGACCTCCGAGGCATCGAATTCATCCAGCGCCTCCGTGGCCTCGGCCAGTTGCGTGATCACCTGTTTGCCCATGTCAAGAATGCGCTGTTTGAGCTTGTCCAGATCTTTGTCGTAACGCGAACTGATATGCTGATTTTCCATGAGTCTATCCTAGCCTATACGCCCGGTAATATAGTTTTGCGTCTGTTCTTCGCGCGGGTTGGTGAAGACATCGCTTGTGTCGCCCACTTCGATCAGTTTGCCCAGGTGGAAGAACGCGGTGCGTTGCGAAATCCGCGCTGCCTGCTGCATCGAATGGGTGACGATGACGATGGTGAAGTCCTTGCGCAGACTGTCGATCAGATCTTCGACCTTGGCCGTGGCGATCGGGTCGAGCGCCGAGCAGGGCTCGTCCATCAGGATCACCTTGGGCTCGACCGCGACGGTTCGCGCGATGCACAGCCGCTGCTGCTGACCGCCCGACAGGCTGTTGCCGGGCTGCTCGAGCCGATCGGCAACCTCATCCCAGAGGCCCGCACTTTTCAGGCTCCACTCGACCCGGTCGGCCATTTCGGTCTTGGAACTGGTCATGCCGTGGATTTTCAGGCCGTAAGCGACATTCTCAAAGATCGACTTGGGGAAGGGGTTTGGTTTCTGAAACACCATCCCGACCTGCGCGCGCAGCGCCACCACGTCGACGGCTGGGTCGTAAACTTCTTGTCCGGCGATTTGCAGGCTGCCGTCAAAGCGGCAGATCGGAATGAGATCGTTCATGCGGTTGATGGCGCGCAGGAAAGTGGATTTGCCACAGCCCGAGGGGCCAATCAGGGCGGTCACGCGCTTTTCCTCGATATCCAGATTGATATCAAAGAGCGCCTGTTTTTCCCCGTAATGGACATTTGCCCCACGGGCCTCGATGAAAGATTGTTCCATGGTTTCAGAACCTTGTTTCAAGTTTGCGGCGCAACAGGATCGCGATGAGGTTCATCAGGATCAAAAACGTCAGCAGCACAATGATCGCTGCGGCGGTTTTTTCGGTAAAGGCGCGTTCGGGCGCGTCGGCCCAGAGGAAGATCTGCACCGGCAGGGCGGTGGCGGGTTCGAGGATCGAGGTGGGGACATCGACGATAAACGCGACCATGCCGATCATCAGAAGCGGCGCGGTCTCGCCCAGAGCCTGCGCCATGCCAACGATCGCACCGGTCAGCATACCGGGCATCGCCACGGGCAGGACGTGGTGAAAGACCGCCTGCACCGGCGTCGCCCCAAGGGCAAGTGCTGCCTCTTTGAACGATGGTGGGACCGAGCGCAGCGCCGCACGCGAGGCGATGATGATTGTGGGCAGGGTCATCAGCGCCAGCACCATGCCGCCCACCAGCGGAGTCGAGCGAGGCAGGCCCATCGTGCCCAGAAAGATCGACAGGCCGAGCAGGCCAAACACGATCGAGGGCACAGCGGCGAGGTTGTTGATATTGACCTCAATGAGGTCCGACATGCGGTTTTTCGGCGCAAATTCCTCAAGATAGATCGCGGCGCCAATGCCCAGCGGGAAGGACAGGACAAAGCAGACCAGCAAGGTCAGGGCCGATCCGGCCAGAGAACTGAGGATACCCGCGATTTCCGGCTCGCGACTGTCGCCACTGGTAAAGAACCCGCGGTTGAAAGCCTCGCGCGCCATGCCATCGGCAAGCAGTTGGTCCAGCATGGCAATCTCGGCATCAGACACCCGGCGTTGCTTTTCCGGCAACTCGGTATCGACCTGGCCGCTGATATATAGATCGGCATCATCCGAGGCCGTGACCCAGAGCGTCTGCATTCCGCCCAGCAAGGCAGGGTTATCGCGTATCTGACGCTCAATCTCAAACGCGGCCTCGGAGCTTACCAACCCGTAAAGGCGTTTTTTCTCTTTGCGACTGTCGACCTCGGGGAAGGCCTCGCGCAGGGCTTCTTTCAGGATGCTGTTAAAGCTGGCATCGCCGATGTTTTCGGGGTCCACTTCGTCAGCGCTGAGCTCAACTGTTACGGCGATTTGGGACTGCCACACGACGCCGGCACCGTCGCGGATGATCGACACGAACATGACCACCAAAAAGGCCAGCGAAATCAGAATCGCCCCGCGTCCGGCCCATTGAAAACGCGCTTCGGCCCGTTTGCGGCGGCGCAGGCCGAAGCCTGCCTGTTGGGTGAAATTAATCATATTGTTCCCGGTATTTCTTGACGATCCTGAGCGCGATGACGTTCATGATCAGCGTCAGAATGAAAAGCAGCAGGCCAAGGGCGAAGGCCGATAGCGTCTTGGCGCTGTCAAACTCCTGGTCGCCGGTCAGCAGGGCCACGATCTGCACGGTGATCGTGGTCACCGCATCAAGCGGGTTGAGGCTCAGCTTGGCGGCAAGCCCGGCCGCCATCAGCACGATCATCGTCTCGCCAATGGCGCGCGAGGTGGCCAAGAGCAGAGATCCGGCGATGCCGGGCAGGGCGGCGGGCATGACCACGCGGCGGATGGTTTCCGACTGTGTCGCACCCATGCCCAGCGAAGCGTCGCGCAGGGATTGGGGTACAGCGTTGATTACATCGTCTGAGAGTGAGGAAATCAGCGGCACGATCATGATCCCCATCACCAGTCCCGCTGCCAAGGCGCTTTCCGAGGCGACCTCGAACCCGAATTGCCCGCCGGTCATGCGGATGAAGGGCGCGACGGTGAGCGCGGCAAAAAAACCGTAGACGACGGTGGGGATACCCGCGAGGATTTCCAGCGCCGGTTTCACCCAGTCACGGGCGCGTTTGCTTGCATATTCAGACAGATAGATCGCCGAAGTCAGCCCCAAAGGCGTAGCCACGGCCATTGCGATGGCACTGATCAGTAGCGTGCCGTTGATCAGCGGCAGGACACCGAAACTGCCTTCGGCGCCCACCTGATCGGAACGGATCGCGGTTTGCGGGCTCCATTCCAATCCGAAAAGGAAATTGCTGATCGGGATTTTCTTGAGAAAGAGAATGGTCTCGAATACCAGCGACATCACGATGCCGAGCGTCACCAGAATGGCCACCCCGGCAGCTGCGGCCATAACGGCGACGATCAGGCTATCGCGCCAGCGACTCCGGCCCGACCGGGTGATGATCAGCGTACCGTCAGGCATAGGGGCAGGCTTTCATTGAGGGGAGGCAGAAGAGTGCCCCGGCCCGTCAGATACGGGCCAGGGCGCATCACTTTACATGCTAAGCGGCGACAGCGATTTGACCTTTTCGGCCCAGTCGTCACGTTCGTCATCGCTAAGTGGGATAAGGCCCTTATCCGCCAGGTAACCATCTTCACCCCAGGCATCTTCCGAGGTGAATTCGGCCAGGAATTCCTCGATGCCCGGCACCACGCCCACATGATCTTTCTTGACATAGAAATAGAGCGAGCGGGCGATCGGATAGTCACCATCGGCGATCAGTTCAAACTCCGGTTCGACACCGTCAACGAGCGAGCCCTGAACCTTGTCGCTGTTCTGCTCAAGGAAGCTGTAGCCGAAGACGCCGAACGCATTGGGGTTGGCTTCGAGCTTTTGCACGATCAGGTTGTCGTTTTCACCGGCTTCGACATAGGCGCCATCTTCGCGTACCGTGTGGCACAGCGATTTATAGGCGGCCTTGTCTTCCTTTTTCATGGCTTTGATCCAGTCGAAGGTCTTGCAGCCCCCTTCCAGCGCCAGTTCGGCAAAGGCGTCGCGGGTGCCGGATGTGGGTGGCGGTCCCAGAACCTCGATTTTCACAGCCGGAAGATCGGGGTTGATCTCGTTCCACATGGTGTAGGGGTTGGGTTGCAGCGCGCCTTCGCCGTTCGGCACATCCTTGGCCAGCGCCAGGAAGATGTCTTGCAGGCTCAGTTCAACCGGATCATTGCCAAGGGCATTGGCCAGTACGATCCCGTCAAAGCCAATCTTGACCTCGACAATGTCATTTACGCCATTTTCGGCGCAAAGCTCGACCTCGGAGGATTTGATGCGGCGCGAGGCGTTGGTGATGTCGGGTGTGTCGACGCCCGCACCCGAGCAGAATAGTTTCAGGCCGCCGCCGGAGCCGGTGCTCTCGACGATCGGTGTGGCGAAATCGGTGGATTTGCCGAAACGCTCGGCAACGGTGGTTGAAAACGGGAAAACGGTGGATGACCCGACGATATTGATCTGGTCTCGTGCTATGGCAGGGGCGGCAATGGCCGCGGTCAACACGGTGGTCGTGACAAGTGTTTTCAGGCGAACAGACATGGTGTCTCCTTAGCGTATATCAGACGTTCCGGTTTGGAACGGCGCCTGTCTCGGCGGCGCGTGAAACACGAGTACGACGATTCTGTAACAGTTCTATGACAGTGTTAATTTTTATGCTGCGGCGCAGCGACAGGCAGGTAAGCGGTGAAGGTCGATCCTTCTCCCAGGGTGCTTTCGATCGTCAGAATGCCACGATGGCGCACCAGAATATGCTTGACGATCGCCAACCCCAGGCCGGTGCCACCGACGTTTCGAGATCGGCTTTTGTCAACGCGGTAGAACCTTTCGGTCAGGCGTGGGATTTCCCTGGCGGGGATGCCCTCGCCCTGATCGCGAACCGCGATCATCACCGCGTCACGTTTCAGCGGATTATCAGCTGGTGCCACCTGCGCCGTTACGGTGACCGTTCCATCCTCGCGGCTGTAGTTGATGGCATTTTCCAGCAGATTGATCAGCGCTCGGGCCAGATGATCACGTTTGCCCAAAGCGGTCGGCAGGCTCGGTTCAATCTGACACTCAAGGTTTTTGCCGCGCTTCCTTGCCAGCGAGGTAGCGGATTCAACGGCCTGCAGAATGGTTTGGTTCAGGTTGAGCCGGTTTTTCGGCGCGCGGCTTTCCTTGGCCTCGACCTTGGACAGCGACAGAAGATCCGAAACCAGATTCGTCATGCGGACAACTTCCTTGCCCATCAGGTCCAGAAATAGCGCTCGCGCCTCAGGGTCATTCTGGGCCTCGCCCTGCAGGGTTTCTACAAAGCCGGAAATCGCAGTCAGGGGCGAGCGGATTTCATGCGAGACATTGGCAACAAAATCGCTGCGCATGGACTTGGCGACGCGCAGGGGGGTCTGGTCAATGAACGTCAGCGCCAGCGTGGTGTCGGAAGCCTGATCCGGGGCGGTCAGGGTTTTCACCGAGACCAGAAACTCACGCTGAAAAGTATCATCGGTCACAAGCGTAAGGCTGGCAGCCTCTTGGTCAGAAAGCGCGCCCTTGAGTACTGCGATGAAATCGCTGTTCCAATTGCCAAGGCGTTCCAGCTCCATACCTGTTTCGAGAGTGGGGAAACTGGTGAGGGCGTCTTCATTTGCCAGCGCGACGCACAGGTCACTGTTCAGCACCACAATGGGTACAGAGATGCTGTCGAGCAGTTTTGTCCGGGTCGTCATGAAATCTCTCAGGTCCGGGTCAGGTCGGTTTGGATAGCGGTCATAAAGGTCATTTACCTCAATTGCGCAACAGTCGCGGCAAGAAATTAGGCGGAATGCAGTTGAATCGTGGGTGGACATTTGACCGAATTTAAGGTTTTTTGACCGATTAAAGGTGTCCTTATGACTAAATTCAACAATTCCACAACGACCCATCGTGAAGTTGAAGTGCTGGAAGCGCTGCGCCGTCTTGGCGGGTCCGCGCGCAATTCCAACATTGCCGATTTGCTGGGCGTGTCCGAAGAAACCGTGCGACGGACAACCAAGGCGCTGGCCAAGTCCGATTTGGTGCGCCGGGTACATGGCGGGGCCTATCTGCCCGACGCGCGGGTCGACGCGGGTGTGTTTTCGCGCATCGGTCAGCGCTCGGATGAGAAGTCGCTGATCGCCCGGGCCACCGCGCGGCTCATCCCTGACGGGGCCTGCGTGTTTCTCGACGTCGGCTCTACCACGGCTTTTGTCGCCCATGCGCTGCGCAAACACGAGAACCTCTTTGTGGTGACCAATTCGCTTAATGCAGCACAATCGCTGGCTAAACGCCGGGGCAATCGCGTTTTTCTGACAGGTGGCGAATTGCGCGACGCGGAATGGGGCACATTCGGCCCCGAATCCGAAGCGCATGTCAGGCAATTCCGCTTTGATTTCGCCGTGTTGAGCGTCGACGGTGTAGACGTGGACACTGGTTTTCTGCTGTCGGCCCCTGCCGAGGCGGCGCTGGCGCGCGCGGTCATTGCCCGGGCCGGAAGTACCGTTGTCGTGGCAGATCATTTGAAATTCGGACAGGCGGCGCCATTGGTCATGTGCGACGGTGATGCCGTGGATTGCATCGTCACCGACCGCGCGCCAGAACGCAACTTTTCAGAAAAACTCAATGCATGGCATGTTAAGCTGGTGAATGCCGGTCGGGAGAGCGCGACATGTTGAACGGTGCCCCGGTAATGCCGTGCGGAGATGAAGCAGGGGCACGGCGATGACCATCATTTATTTCATTGTGCAGCTGATGGGCGCGACGATGTTGCTGCTCTATGCGGTGCGCATGGTGCGGACCGGGATCGAACGCGCCTTTGGTGCGTCATTCAAACGGGTTGTGACAACCACCAGCAACCCGATCAGCTCGGCAACGACCGGGTTGATACTTGCGATCGTGCTGCAAAGCTCGGCTGCGGTCGGCCTGTTGGTGGCCGGCTTCGCAGGCAGCGGCGCATTGGGGTTCGGCGCCGGGCTGTCGGTGGTGCTCGGGGCCGATCTGGGCTCGGCCCTGCTCATCCAGGTGCTTTCGTTCAAGCTGGAATGGCTGGTTCCGCTTTTGCTGGCCGTGGGCGGGGCGTTCTTCATCAAATCCGATGGCCGCAAGCTGAAACAGGCGGGCCGGATCATATTGGGCATTGCCTTTATCCTGATCTCGCTGCGGTTCCTGCGCGAAACCATGGACCCGATCCGCGACAGTGCCTTTCTGCCGTCGATCGCGGGCTATCTTGAGCGTGACTTCATCACTGCCTTTATCGTCGGTGCGATCCTGGCCTGGGTAATGCACTCCAGTGTCGCGGTCATCCTGATGTGCGTGACGCTGGTTGCGATCGATGCCATCCCGGCGGCGGCAGGCGTCTCGCTTGTTCTGGGCGCCAATTTGGGCAGTGCGATCATCCCGATCTGGCTGACTCGGAATATGACCCCGGTCGCCAGGCGCGTACCGCTGGCAAATTTTCTGATCCGAGGCAGCGGCGCAATCATCGCCCTTGTTCTGGTGAACAAGTTGTCGATTCTGCCTTACCTGTCGGGCATGGGTGAGGCGCAGACCCTGATCAACGCGCATCTGGTCTTCAACGCACTGCTTCTGTTGGCATTGCCATTCTGCCGTTTGATGGAAGCGCCGATGCAGCGGTTCCTGCCAATGGCGGCCGAAGGGCACGAGGATGTGCCGCAATTGCACCGATCCGTCTTGGACGAGGCCTCGTTGCAGACGCCGCCCCTTGCGCTGGCGAACCTCAAGCGTGAGGTCCTGCGCATGTCGCAGGTGGTTGAGGGTATGACCGCGCCGGTCATGGAATTTTTCGACAGTTACGACAAGACCAAGGCCGAAGCGCTGATTGCCCGCGATACAATCGTGAATCAGGCGCTGGACGACATTCGCCGCTTTGTTGCCGATATGCCGATGGAGGAGGCTACTAAACGGCAGAAGAAGCGCGCGCGCGAATTAACGGAATATGCCATCGCGCTTGAGTCGGTTGGCGATCTGGTAGTCAAGCTGATCCTACCGCTGGCGCGGGAAAGGGCGCTGAAGGGCATTCGCTTTTCCGATGCTGGCAAGGAAGAACTGATCAGTATTCACGAGCGGCTGATGGCCAATATGGGGCTGGCGTTGAACGTGCTGGTGTCAGACGATCTGGAAAGCGCCCGGCTGCTGTTGGAAGAAAAATCTGAGATGACACGGCTCGAACGCTCGAGCCGCAAAAGACATCTGAAACGTCTGACCGAAGGCACGCAGACAAGCTTTGACTCGAGCGACATTCATCTCGAAGTGCTGAGGGGGCTGCGTGAGATTAACAGCCATATCGCCTCGGTGAGCTACCCGATCCTCTATCGCGGTGGTCAGTTGCTGGAAACGCGGCTGATCGAAACCATGTCTGAGGATGACGAAGATACCTGATTACCCGCCGCGGCGGTGACGTGATTTCTGGCGAACTCCATGAAGGCGCGGATCACCTTGACCTCGCGGCGCTGCGCCAGATGCACGATGGATTCGCCCATCCGCAGATTAATATCCGAAAGCGTGATTTCGACCAGTCGCGCGTCATGGCCGAACTCGGCCTTGGACACAAATCCCACCCCCGCACCAGAGGCCACAAGCTCGCGAACGGTTTCGCGGCCTTCCGCCTCAATTGCCGGCGACAGAACGACGCCCGCCTGTGTCGCGGCCTCCTCCAGTTTTTGCCGGGTTTTCGATCCGGTTTCGCGAAAGATCAGCGGCAACTCGGTCAGTTCGCTCAGCGTGATGGTCGTCTTGTCAGCGGGCAGAAGCCCGCGTGCTGCAAAGGCCACGATCGGCGTTTCACCAAGGTTGAGCGTTTTCATGTCGGACCCGGGTGACAGTCTGCTTGCCACACCGACCTCAGCGTTGAAGGCCCGCAACTCTTCTAGCACTTCGTCCGAGTTGCCGGTGCGCAATGTGACCATAACGTTCGGGTAACGCTTGCGAAATGCACTGAGGATATCGGTCACGTGATAAGCGGAATCGGCGATGATCCGCAGCGACCCATCCACGGATGTTCTGGTTTCGGATATATATTCGCTGATCTGTTGCTCGATCTCGAAATAGTGCTTGGTCAGACGAAACAGGTTTTCGCCGATCTCGGTCAGCTGTACCCGTTTGCGTTCGCGGTGAAACAGCAACACATCGTGATCCTGCTCCAGTTTTCGAACCTGTTCGGAAATTGCAGGCTGGGTCAGAAACAATGCTTCGGCAGCGCGGGAAAAGCCGCCGTGCAGCGCCACGAAATGAAATGCTTTCAGCTGGCTGTGTCGCATATGACGCCCCTCGGTTTAACCATTAGCTTGGCCTATGAATCAATCGCAAATAACAATTTCACATATGATGTGGCTTCCTGCAATGGTGATGTGAGATCACCAGTTCGGAGGCTGAAATGACTGCCCATCAGACCGAGATTTTGCCCCCCAGGCTAGGTGAACCCTACCTGCTCACCCCGGGCCCGCTTACCACCTCATTTCCGGTGAAAGAAGCCATGTTGAAAGACTGGGGCAGCTGGGATGATGATTTCCGCGCCATGACCCGTGACATGCGAACACGCCTCCTGGCCTTGCTGGGGCCGGGCGCCGACGACTTCGACTGCGTGCCGATGCAGGGGTCCGGATCTTTCTGTGTCGAGGCCATGCTTGGCAGTTTTATCCCGAAAACCGGTAAAGCACTGGTGCTGGCCAATGGCGCCTATGGACAACGCTCGGCAAAAACAATGGAATATCTGGGTCGAGGCTACATCGTGCTCGACAAGGGCGACTATCTGCCGCCGCGCGGTGACGAGGTCGCTCGCATCCTGGCGGATGATGCGGCGATTACCCATGTGGTCGCGATCCATTGCGAGACCAGTTCGGGCATTCTGAACCCGGTCGAAGAAATTTCGGAAGTGACCTACGCGGCGGGGCGCAAATTGCTGGTCGACAGCATGTCAGCCTTTGGCGCGATCCCGTTGGAAGTGGCACAGGTCCGTTACGAAGCGATGGTGAGTTCTGCCAATAAATGTATCGAGGGCGTGCCGGGGTTTGGCTTCGTCATCGCCCGCAAATCCGAGCTTGAGGCGGCTAAGGGCAACAGCCATTCGCTTAGCCTCGACGTGCATGCGCAGTGGGCGAATATGGAGAAGACCGGTCAGTGGCGATTTACCCCGCCCACCCATGTGGTTGCCGCGTTTCTTGAGGCGTTGCGCGGGCACGAGGCCGAGGGTGGCGTCGCCGGGCGTGGTGCGCGTTACGCCCGCAACCGGGATGTGATGGTCGACGGGATGCGCGATCTGGGCTTTGAGACATTGCTCAAGGATCGTTGGCTCAGCCCGATCATCGTGACCTTTTTTTGCCCGGCCTCCGCGGCCTTCGAATTTGGTAAATTCTACGAACTGATGAAAGCCAAGGGGTTCATCATCTATCCCGGCAAGCTGACCGTCGTGGATAGTTTCCGGATCGGTTGTATCGGGCAGATGGATGAAAACGTGATGCGGCAGGTGGTAGAGGCCGCCGCAGCGGCCCTGTCGGAAATGGGTGTAAATGATGCCTCACCGCCGCAGGCGGCACTGGAAGAACGGGCCAAACTGGCTGCTTAAGAAAAGGACGACGACTATGAATATTCAAGCGCCTATTGAGGCGAATGCTCGTGTTTATTCTGTGCCGAAGGTATGTGCGATTGGGATTTGTTTGGATGGGTGTGAGCC
>NZ_JAIMIB010000032.1 GCF_019966515.1 Roseovarius aestuarii
CCTTGCGTTCTATCGTGAACACGAGCATTGAGCCTTTGTTATCGTTTTTCTTTCGAACCTCTGCTTCCGCTAAACCGAAACGCAAGCACACGAACAACGGCATGCTGTCGCCCGTTGACTTCGAAATCAGACAGCACAAAATCAACCAGGCAGGTGTCTAGGAAACTAGGGGAACCTCACTAACATTCGTTGAAATCCAGAAAACACATAGCGAGATCCCCGAAGCAGACCTTCAAGACCGGAACACTTTGAGTAATTCTTACCCGAAACCCCTGTTAAGCATCTGCGGCAGCGTATTCTCGTGTTTGTTCGTAGTGGTCGAGATTGCTTTCAAACCATGCGGTACCCCGAGTTGCACTGCCAAGAGCACGTGAAAACTCTTCATGAGACGCCATCGGAAGCAGGGTGCGAAAAACGTCCCAGCCAGTTGCGGTGGGGTGGGCCTCGAAGCCGAGGACCTGACCCGTTAGACCGCTTGCCAACTGCGCCAGGCTGCCGGCAAAGATCGACGGCACGTGCACCTCAAGTTTCAGGATCGGCTGCAAAACGAATGTGCCAATCTCCGACAAAGCTTCTCTTGTCGCCGATTGACCGGCCATCTGGAACGCGTAGTCAGAGCTGTCGACCGAATGGGTCTTGCCGTCCAACAATGTGACACGCAAGTCAACGACCGGATAACCCGATGGACCAGACGTCAATGCTTCACGGGCACCTGCCTCCACCGACGGTATGTAGTTTCGCGGCACCGCGCCGCCCTTCACCGTGTCACCGAATTCAAAGCCACTGCCGCGAACACCAGGGGCAATCGCGACAACAACATCCGCGAATTGTCCTGCCCCACCGGATTGCTTCCTGTGTCGATACCTTTTTTCGACCCCCTTGCGAATGGTTTCACGAAATGCAGTCGGCACGTCCGAGCATTCAACTTCGATGCCATAGGCTTCTGCCAGTTTCTCGACTGTTCGGCGCAAATGCAGCGGTCCCTGAACCCCGATCTCCAGGAGGCCCGAAGTCTCGTCCTGGGCAAGCGTGAGCCCCGGGTCAATCTCGGCAAGACGGGCGAGCGCTGTCGAGAGCTTGTTATCGTCTTTCTCATGGACGGGTTCCACCAGGCGTCGCAGTGCGGCCGGATGCGCCTCGGTCCACTCGGGCAGGTCAATCGTCTTGTTGGATGTGTAGAAATTACCCGGCGCGACATGGTCGCTCTTGATAATCAGTGCGAACTTACCCGGGGCGAGCGAAGAAACCGGCGTTTTGACATCGATAGCGTTCAGACTGCCGATCATGCCGCCGCCCAACCGGATAGACGATTGCACCCCATCTCCGAGCGCCCTAATCAAGATTGCCTTGCCAACATGTTTCAGGTGGTCCGCAGAGCAGCTTACGGCCAAGATATCGTCGGGCAAGTTCAGCCTTTCGCGTAGCGCTTCAACTTGCGGTGCTTCGTGGCGCAATGACTTCATCAATCGTTGTATTCCGTTTCCGTGGCTCGCAGCGCCCAGAAAGCTCAGAACCAGATCGTGACGCTGGAGGACGCGGGTTGCGACTTCATAAACATCTTCGGTCAGAAGGCTCTGGTCTTCGATAATCTGTTCGAGAAGATTATCATCGAAATCCGCAAGTGACTCCAACAACTCGGTACGCGCTTCTTGTTCGCGATTGAACATTTTCTCGGGCACTTCAACCAAAGTAGACCGCTCACCCTCGCGGTACTCCCAGGCCCGTTCTGATATGAGGTCGATTGCACCAACAATCTCATTGTCGGATCGCATCGGTACTTGACGCAGGACAATTCCGTGTCGGCAGTAGCGCTGTAGCGCTGAAACGATGTCCGAAACGCGATCCGCAGCCACATCAATCTTGTTAATGAAAATGAACACGGGCATCCCGGTTTCTTCAAGTATTCGTAAATACGGGGCGGCTAGTACGGCTGCGTCAGTCTCTGCAGGAACGCATAATACCGCCGCATCACTAGCAGCCAACACGGATCCGATTTGCGATAGGTTGTCATGGCCGCCGGGAATATCCAGAACCGCCCATTTATCTTCCATGTATTCGAACATGGTGACGCCGATATCACCCATCAGCTTCAGCGATTGTGAACGCGAGCCTTCCAAACTCGCCATGGCCTCGACCAGCGTTGTCTTGCCAGAACCCGATGGCCCGGTTACAGCTATTGCTCGCATTAACACATCCTCCCTGCGCCCATAGCGTAGAATTACGCCTTCTGCGCGACAGAGGATCACTGCCTGTGTCCCACCCTGGATAGAGCAACGGTCTGGCAAACGACGGAGATCCGCTGCCACCAGCCACTCGGATTGCTCTCAGTGTCAGCCAGACATGATTGGTCAGTCAAGAGCCTGTAACTAAAGAGTCTAATTGCTGCCGGTCCGTTCCGGACCTTCACCACGTTATCCAAAGCTGCCGCGCAGTTTCGCCAGACCAGCCATCCTTATATCGCGCGGCAATTGCCGCCAGCGAATAATAGTAGCCGGGACAATCCGAATTCCGGGCATCTGTGCCGATCTTTAGCGTCCTGACTCCTAGCATCATCTGATGTACTATCTGAGTCCCCCAGCGGACCCACAAGGTCAAGCCGCGCCGTACCACGACAAGAAGGATAGAGAGCATGAACGCAATCAAAGTCGCAAAGTATGCACATGCGTTGTATAACTCGCATGGTGACAAGGCCGAAGCCGAAGCTTCTAGAAAGATGAGGGAATGCGAAGAGGCTGGGCAGAGCGAAGAAGCAACCAACTGGAAGGCGATCCGCCAAGCAATTCGCTCGCTACGTGGGCCGAACCAAAGTTAACACACCTGGTCACGATCAAGCGAGGATTTTTAAGCTCAAGCCAAAGCGTTCTGTAGACACACGAACCCCGGTTCGATTGTCGAATGCATGACTGCCCTGACCCTTTCCGCTTTGGCCTTCAATGCTGAAATCCCCCTTGCCCGAACTGATCATAAGGCGCACACTGAAGACTCACACGCTAAATTGCGCCCTGGGTGCGCACCATGGCACGTTTTGCAGCCGGGACGCCTTCGACGATACGGAGGACGCCATGACTATTGCAACTCGCCTAAAACACCATCTGGATGCCCAAGGACTCCCCTTTGACATAGTCCCTCACCCTTATGCCGCAACTGCCAGCGAATGCGCCGAAGCAGCGCATGTACCCGGCGAACATCTGGCCAAATCCGTGCTCATCCACATGGAGGAAGGCCCGATGCTGGCTGTTCTGCCCAGCAATCATCAGGTTGATCTCAGCGCCCTGCAATCGATGATGGAACGCCGTCTAGGTCTTGCTCCAGAATCTGAAATAGGCGATCTGTTTGATGATTGCGTCCTTGGTGCAGCGCCGCCAGTGGGTGCAGCCTATAGTGTACCAACCATTGTGGACAACAGTCTCACCGGGCTTGATAAAATTTGGTTCGAAGCGGGAGACCACAAAACCTTAATCGAAATGCGCGGCAAGGATTTCGATAAACTGATGAAAGACGTCAAACACGGCTCTTTCTGCTGCATGCACTAGGCGAGCGGTCCAGATCGGACATCCAGCTCGATTCAATTTTTGCTTGGCCGCTTTTCGAAAAGCCGACGCTCTCAAATCGCGCAGCATCTTGGCTGATCATATGGCTGAAGTGTGGTGCAAAATTTGTTCTTCAATTGCAGTTTGCCTCAGGCGGTTCATACGGCCGCAACATTGGAAGCCATCGTGGCACCGCCGCCTTGTATCGTAGGTAGTCCTCGCCAAATCGTCGCTCTAGCCCCGGCTCCTCTATGAAAATGAAGTAAAGTGTATTGAGGAAAAAGAATACTATCGCCCAACCAAGCAGGAACGGACTGTTCAGTACCACTGCTTCCGCAAGTATCATTAGAATGACAGCTGAAAGCATGGGGTTGCGGACGTAGCGATAGGGCCCGTTGATTACAAGTCTTTGAGGCGGGTCCCACGGTGCTGGAGTTCCATGCCCTTCATGAACAAACAGCTTCATCGTGTTGGCGGCCAAAGCAAGCGCGGGGACAACCAACATCACCGCCAAAGCCCAATGTAGACCCGTTCCCACAATCACATCGAATGGCCAACTGTTGCTGAACCATTGGATCAGAAACGGGATGTAGATCAGCGCTGTTCCAGGAAGGATAAGCACGGCTTTAGTCATACACCAAAACATGGCCGCATCTTACCATAGTTTGTCGATCGTATCCTGCACTGTCCCGCCGCCTCTTAGGACTCAATGCCACCTTTCGAAACCTATTGACTAAAGTCCGCTTTTTTTGGGTTTCACGTAGACTGCAATCTTCGTCCAAGATGGCATCTATCAATACAAAGGTGCCCTCGCGAAACGGGAAACGCGAGGGCACTTGCGCTAGGGATCAGATCCCTCTGCGCTAGGCCGGTGCAAAAATGCTCGACCGACTTCTCAGACCACCTTCTTTCCTTCTTTCTTGGCCTGGCGCAATTCGCGCACAAACGTCGTTACGATTAAGGCCAGAACTACTGCGGAAATGAGTGGCCATATCAGAATGTAGAGTGTCAGCATTGGGAACTTCCTTTCGTTCTATCAGGCGTTTTTCAGGCGTTCATCTTCAGCGCGAACCGCACCCATAGCGGCATCATCGTCAAAGCTCGTCACACGCTCATTGATCAGATCGAAATCGAACTCATCCTTGCTCATCAGGCTTACGGCGACGCAGATGATCGTGCTGGCACCGTAGGCGGTCAGCGACCCCAACAGGACGGTGTAATCCCGAAGAAATCCGTTGAAATAGTAAGCACAGGCCAAAAACCCAATGGCCCCGACCAACAACCCAACGATACGACCAAAGAAACCGAAGGCCATCAGCGCCAGAACCACGCCACCGCCAGCTGCTGCGACAAACTCAAAAAATCCGCCGGCAATACCGGTAAGTGGCAGGATTTCGAAACGCACGATTGTAAACAAGACAAGCCCGCCAATCACAGCCCAGATGAACGCCGCATTGGTGACACGGTTCCAGTAGCAGCTTGCAATCACCGGGAACACAATGGCCCCCCAGAGTGCGCCGACGAAGACCAACATAACCAGGATGTCGAGTGAGAAACTGGCGAGAATGAGCCCTGCCACCGTGGCGACGATCATTGTCAGACGACCCAACAACAGCATCTTACGTGGGTTTGGATTGCCCTTGGCTAAGTTGCGACCGTAGATATCTGTCATCATGATCGCCGATAGCGCTGACAAATCGGAATCTGCTGTCGATGATAGCGAACCGATCACCAGAATGAAGAACAGCGCTATCATGACGGGTGGAAGGTATGCTGAGGCCATCTGCGGGATAATGTTGTTCAGATCGCCCTCGTGGGGTGCTACGCCCAACAACAACGCCATCAAACCAAGCATACCCAGACCAATCACAATCGAACCATATCCAAGCGTCGCTGTGATGAAGGTCGGCTTGATCAGGTCTTCACGCACCGCAAACAGACGTTGCGCTATGGTCTGGTTGCCAATGGCATAGGCAAGGACTGCCACGAAGAAGGGGGCGCCCTGTTCCAATATTGCAGTGGTAGAGAAGAAGTCGGCCTGTTGCTCGGTTATGATGGTGAAACCGGCGCTCAACGCCTCGCTTCCACCCGCACTGAAATAGACCCAGGGGATAATGACAACGGCAATGGACATCATTGCAACCACCTGTGCGAAGTCCGTCAAGATGGACGCGCGAAACCCAGACCAGAGCGTATAGGATAAGACACCTATCCCCGCGATCAAAACACCTGCCTGGAACGAAAGCGGAGACAGCACAGACACCAGCGCGCCCGCAGCAGTGAAGTTCACCATCAGGCTAATCACACTGCCGAAAAGGTTGGATATGGCAAGGATCAACTGACTACCTGAACCGTGTCGTGCATGCATGATCTCGGCCAATGTGTGGGCATTTGGCGCAAGTTTCCTGAACCGCAAGCCGAAAGGATAAATGAACAGGATCATGAGCGCCCCCCAAAACCCGTAGTGCATTGGTCCCGATAGGCCGTAGTTGTAACCCGAGATGGCCGCGCCATAAAAAGACGCCGCCCAAATCCATGTGGCGGTCATACTTGCGGCAGAGATGCCGAAGCCCACTTCGCCGCTTGAAACCATGAAACCGTCAACGCTCTCTTCCTTTTCATTGACAAAAGTCGACATCCAAAAGGTGCCGCCGTAGAAAAGCGCTAAGAGTATGATGACGGTCACTGTAGAGAACTGAAAAAATACCGGATCAGACATAGGTCGTGCTCCCTGTTGTTCGAGTTTCGGCAGGCTAATGCCTGCTCTGACGGAACAACGGGCTTTTCAAAATCGTCAGAACAAATAACTTATGTTCAGCCCACATATCCGTGAGTCATAAGTTATAATTGTGCTTGTATCCGCTCAAACGATATTAACTTTGCTTATCTCATCAGGAATAGTTATGGAAAAAATCCGAAGCCAGTTACCACCTATGACAACGCTCGCGGCATTCGAGGCTTCCGCACGTTTGAGGAGTTTTACGCGCGCTTCTGAAGAACTGTTCATCACGCAAGCAGCGGTTAGCCGCCAAATTCGCATACTAGAACAATACCTTGGTGTGAAACTGTTCGATCGCGCCCACCGTCGCGTTGAGTTGACTGAATCGGGTCAACGGTTCCAGCATGCGGTATCCGTAGCCTTGGACTTACTTGCAAATTCGGCTGGTTCGATCCGGGTGGATAATACACCTCATGACCTGACGCTTGGCGCGGATCTGTCGATGGCACACCTGTGGCTGATGCCACGTTTTCCAGAATTTCAGGCGCGGTTCCCCGATATCTCGGTGAACATCATAGCGTCAGACAGCGAGGGGGATTGCCTCAAGAGCGGCGTCGACATGGCATTGTTGTACGGTGACGGAAACTGGCCGGGATTCGATGCCACCCTGTTGGTGTCGGAAGAGATTTATCCGGTTTGTGCACCGGCGTATTTGGAAACCAACGCGCCAATCTTGGATCCGTGTGATTTTGTCGAACACACTCTGTTGGATCTTCGAGGGGACCGTTGGGACTGGGTCGATTGGCATCAGTGGCTGACGAAGAAAAAAATCCCGTTTTCAGAAGACATGCGATCTCTTGGTTTCAACAACTTACCGCTCCTTATTCAAGCGGCGTGCTCGGGGCAGGGGATTGCTCTTGGATGGGACAGATTGCTGGACCATCAATTGGAAAACGGCGAGTTGGTGCAGCCGCTCAACGTGTCGCTCAAGACTGGGCGCGGGTATTTTCTTGTAAAACGGTTAGGCGTGAAGTTGACCCAAGAAGCCACCGTATTGGAAAACTGGATTTTGGAGATGTCTTAAGGCCCATTCGCAGGTTTCGGAGATTGAATGACCGAATTTGATAATTCTGGCCAATTCCTTGGCAATCGCGACGAGCGTCAGGTTGTTATCGAATGCGGCAGTCGATAGCGAGAGCGGGCCAGTAGCGGCCCATTGCCGACATTCAAGTGAATCAAAAAATTGCGATGCCCGCTTACCGAAATCAGACATTAACTCGCAGCGCGGCATTTTCGAGAGCTCATCCCTGCCATACATCTTGCGAGAAGTTGAGAAGCTGACTCTGAATCCATTGACCTGCTTGGCCCAGGACGCGTTGTTCAGTCCAGACTAGGTCAATACCTTCTAACGCGTCGCTTTGCTGGAACGTGTATTTAATTTGAGCCAGCTTGTTTGATCTGACTAATTCTCTGACAACTGGAAATGGCAATTCAGCCCATCCCATGCCGCGCAAGACCAGATCTACGATCATGTGTGGATTTTCCGCATACCATATCGAAGCACTCTTGATTTCCCCAACCTGAACTGGGACGTCTAGTGAGCGGCTTCTGAGAACCAACTGACGATACTGCCGCAGATCTCTGTGAGCCACGCGTTCCAAATTTGCCAGGGGGTGGGATGCGCTACAAACTGGGATCAATGCCGAATGCCCCACTCCGCGGAACTGAAAGCCTGCAGGATAACTTTCCTGTTCTGTCATCAGACCGAGAATTGCGCGCCCCTCTTTGAGCAAAGCTGCCGTATCGTTAGGACCCGTGGTCAGAACTTCCAATGATACGTCCGGAAATTCTTCTGAGAATGCGCAAAGCACATCCAGAACCGGCATCAGATTGATCCCTTGTTCGATAGCAATGCAAAGATTGTCTTCCACCCCTTCGGCCATAGACGTTGCCTTGGCGAAAAACTCTTGATTTCCGAGTAGGACACCCTTGGCGTAAGGCAGTAAAGACTTCCCGGCCTGAGTGAGCGTCGGGGACCTGCTGCTTCGATCAAATAGCTGAAGGTCTGTGTCGATTTCGAGATTGGCGATTGCGGTTGATACTGCTGACTGCGCCTTATTCATTTTTCGCGCCGCCGCAGAGAAGGAACCAAGCTCGGCAGCAAGGACAAACGCCTGTAAGCTTTCAGGTGACGGCATAGTTAACCTATCTGATATTCAGATACTAATTAACTATATTTATCCGAATAAATCGATAGAAGCAAATCCAACAATGGAGCGGGAAATGTCGGATAAAGTCATCTTGAGGTCTGGAAAAGATCGTCTGCGCTATACCGTCAGTTTCGAGTTGTTGCTGATGGCAATTTTGGTGCCTGTTGGCGCGGCTTTTTTCGATAAACCCGTTGCAGAAATCGGCGTGCTTGGCGCCGTTCTCGCCGGCAAGGCAATGCTGCTAAATCTCGTGTACAACTGGTTGTTCGACAAAATTGACGCCCGCTCCGGACGAGTGTCCAGTGAACGGACACATGTTGGGCGGATTCTGCATGCCTTCGGTTTCGAGATTTCCCTGACCATTACTTCGCTGCCAATATACATTTGGTGGCTCGGCATTGGATTGCTGGATGCATTCGTAACGGACATTGTCGTCACGTCTTTTGTTGTCGCTTACACCTATTTCTTCACTCTGGCGTATGACAGGCTTTTCCCGTTGAAACGTCGAAACAGCCTGTTGGAGGCTTGAGACCGGAGTCCCGAGTTTCCTATCAGGATCATTCCAGTGTTTGTCTGGTAAATCGTTAAGGCTGGGTTAGTCGGCGCCTTTCCTGCCATTGGTCGATCGGTGCGAATGCTGCGGCGCGGCCCGTCGAACCTGCCGTTCGCTGCGACCGCAATCTCGGCTGATTGGCGAATTCTAATCCTATCTGCAGCGCCCTGCGACGGACTTTTTCGTTTCTGATGACGCGGCATACGCTTTAGGCTGCACTAGCCGAAGCGAACCGACGAGCAACAACATGCAAAACCTAGACCCTCGACACTATACCTGCGCCGAGATCCACGCTTCCGATGTCCAACGGATATTTGCCAGCACATGGCAGATGATTGGCCCAGCCTCGAGGCTGGCGGAGCGCGGCGACTACATCGCCACCGAGATTGCCGGTCAAAAGGTATTCGTTGTTCGCGCGAAGGACGGACTGAAGGCATTTCGCAATGTCTGTCGCCATCGTGGCGCACGGCTTCTGCCAGAGGGAACCGGACGTTGCGGCACCATTCGCTGCCCCTATCACCAATGGGTCTGGGGTGAGGACGGGTCATTGCTAAACGTGCCGTGGTGGGGCGATGACGCCGAATTCGACAAGGCTGAATGGGCGTTGGACACGGTCTCCTTCGAGGTCTGGCGCGGATTATTGTTTGTCGCGATCGCGCCGGAAACCGACCTGGGTGAGCAACTGGCCGATACAGTGCAAGAGCTGGAAGACGAACCCTTGGAAACCTTCCGATGGGTGCATGAGGAGCGTCTGGTTTTTAATGCGAACTGGAAGATCTACACGGATAATTTCGTCGAAGGTTATCACATCCCGGGTATTCATCCTCAGTTTCACGCCGCCATCGAATTCGATCAGTTCGAAACCGTTGCGCGCGATGGCTTGGTCCGTATGTCCGCCCCGCCGCGGGAGGGGCTGTTCTACAGGGGAAAATGGCTTTGGATGTGGCCTAACTGGACGCTTTCGCTCTTCAACGGCGGCATGAACACATCGCGGATCAATCCAATTGATCACCGTCGGACCGAACTGATCTACCAATTTTATTTTGCCGATACATCTGATGCCACCAAAGCGGCGCGCGACAATACCATTGCGGACAATCTGACCGTGGTCCGCGAGGATTTTGAGGTCTGTTCGGAAACCCAGAAAAACTATGAAAGCGGTGGTTATCGCCCTGGCCCGCTTTCGCCCCGTCACGAACAGGGCGTCGCGTATTTTCAAAACAGATTGCTTACAGCGCAGTTGTAGGCAGAAAGAGTGATCGCGCGTCGAGGACGGCCCAAAGCCGACATCCAGCGAGCGATCGCCATGCTGCGGCTGCAGCCCGCATAGCGGACGTTCACTGCATATGTAAAATCAGGCAATGATGAATTTACAGTTCGCGAGACTCATTAGGGATTCAGCATTCTCGTCGGAATGACTGGACCGTGCGCTTAGTGGACACGCAAAACGGAGTGGTGAAATAGCCCGGCACGACCCATCGGACACATGGTAAAAACCGTAATTATTTCAAATGAAGCAGGAACAGGCTGAACAATTCGGCTTGGGAAGAGATTTGTAACTTGCTGTAAATATTGCGTCGGTGGGATTTTACGGTTGCCAGGGAAATCCTGAGATTAAGCGAGATCGAATTGCTGCTGTGCCCGATCAAGATGAGTTGCGCGATTTCGCGTTCCCGAACGGTCAGCACGTTGCCGCCAAAATCGTGAAACCGATCTTCTTGGCCGGATAGGGTATTTTCGGCGTCCAGGCTGTTCGGGCTAACGGCAAACTGCCGTAGAACCACCGCATTGAGGATTGGAAAGAGGCGTTCGAGCGATGATTTGGCGTCCAGGGTTTGACGACTTCCAAGGGGCGACAGGAAGCTGAAATCAAGCACTGTATTGTTTGGCAGGTTAACCAGAACAATCACCTCTGCCATATTCTTGGGCCAGCCCGGTGTGCGGTATCCAATTGGTTCAGAATCCTCGATATGCACATCGACATCATGCTCATCCAAGATGGCCTGACTGTCATTCTGGATGAAGTCTGAAATCATGTAGACACCGGCAGGTTTTCCCATCCGATACGCCCGGTAGGCCGGGTTGATGACATAGGTATAGTTCAAATAGTTTTCCAACCCGCGCGCGTAGGCTATCGGGTTTGGGCGGCTCGCCAGCGCGGCAGGTGCCAGTTTTTCGCGATAGAGAAATATGTGAAAATGTGCGTGACCAAATTGCTGCTCCAGAATGTCAGCCAGATCCGCTGCAAAACTGTCACGACCCAGCAATTCGATTAACGAAACGATCATCCTATCGGTGATGGCCGGGTAGCTGGCGCAGGGTGTGTCGTGCTTCATCGAAGAAATTTCCAATCAGATTGCGTGTCTATTAACTGGCAAAATTATCCTCTGATCAAGCTGCATAAGAATGCCGTCATCCTTTGGGATGATAGGGGCATCTCTCATTTTGGTGGATACTCGGGGTAGATAAGGGCCCAACTTTGCCGCCCCGGGGGACAAGAGCACCAATGGTTTTTCCAATCTCGCACATCCGAGACAGGTTCCCTTCTTTGTCCGTAAAAGATGGTGAGAGAGACAGAATATATCTTGATAACCCGGCCGGCACGCAGGTCCCGTCCACGGTTATCGACGCGATCACTCACTATCTGCTGCACAACGCCAGTAATGCGGGCGGGGCTTTTGCGACCAGTATTGAAACGGACCGCACCTGGCGGAAGGCGCATGAGGATATGGCCACGTTCTTGGGTGCGAACTCTGCCGCTGAGATCGTGATTGGCCAGAGCATGACAAGCCTGACGTTCCATCTTTCGCGCAGCATTTGCCATGATTTTCGACCGGGCGATCAAATCGTGATCACCCGGATGGAGCACGAAGGCAATGTGGGTCCATGGTTGGAGATTGCTAGGGACAGAGGGTTGGAAATCCGCTGGGTCGAGTTCAACCGCGATAGCTGGCAGATCGAGCCCGAGGATTTGGCGGCTTCGTTGACCGAGCGCACGCGTCTGGTAGCCCTGAACTATGCCAGCAACATGACCGGCTCCGTCAACGATGTGAAGCGCCTGACGCGCATTGCGCAAGACGCAGGTGCGCTGGTCTATGTCGACGCTGTTCAGTTAGCGCCGCATCATCTGGTCGATGTGCAGGCATTGGGGTGCGACTTTCTGGCCTGTTCGTCTTACAAATTCTTCGGGCCACACATGGGAATTGTCTGGGGCAAGGAAGAACTTCTGACGTCACTCTACCCCTATAAAGGGCGTTGCGTTTCGGATGCGAGTCCTGACCGGTTTGAGATGGGGACGCCGCAATATGAATTGCTGGCCGGGCTTTCCGCCACGGTTGAGTATTTTGCCGAACTTGGTGCACTCTGCGGTGGGTCCGGGGATATGCGCGCCCAGATTGCCCATGCCTATGATGCTCAGCGCCGTTATGAAGAGCCGATCACTAACCAGCTGATTGCAGGGCTTCAGACGATACCGGGCGTCACGATCTATGGCATCTCAAACCCAAACCGGATCGCGGAACGTGTTACAACTGTTTCGTTCCGCCATGACAGGCATGACCCCAAAGCCATCGCAACCGCATTGGCGCAGTCGGGCATCCATGTCTGGCATGGCCATAACTATGCCTATGAACCAGCCCGCGCCCTCAACCTGCCGCTTGAGGAGGGTGTCGTGAGGATCGGCTTATCGCATTACAACACTCAATCCGAGGTGGAGCACACTTTGAATGAAATTACCAAAGCCGTAAAAATAGCCGGATAAAACCGGCAACGGAGACACAATAGCAAGGAGGAATAAACACCCATGAAACGTTTAACAAAACTGATTGCTGCCACGGCCGTCGCGTTCGCGATCGGCGCGCCCGCGTCATCAGAAAACCTACGCGTGGGAATGGAATGCACCTATGCGCCATTCAACTACCGTACCGATTCAGGCGAGCTTGAAGGCTATGACGTTGACGTTGCCAAAGGGGTGGCAGAAATCATCGGCGCCGAGCTTGAATTTGTCTGCCAGCAATGGGACGGTATGATTCCAGCGCTCTTGGCCAATAAGTTCGATCTCATCGTTGCGTCGATGTCGATCACCAACAGTCGTCTTGAAAAGATCGACTTCTCGAGTCCCTACCGTGATTCCGTGGGGCGTCTTGTGGGTAAATCCGGGAGCGAACAGAACCTCTTTGATCCCTCGGGCAATCCTATCCCTGAAAATTTTGCCGGCTTGCGCATCGGCTTGGAGCGCGCCTCGACATACGAATCCTGGTTCAACGCACGTTTGCCGGACGCGGATGTTGTGCTCTATGACGGGTCGGAACCGCTGTATCTCGATCTGGTCAACGGCCGCGTCGATGCAATCATGACCAACCCGATGAAAGCGCATTTGCGGTTCCTGACAAAGGAAGAAGGCAGCGGGTTCGAATTCATCAGCCCGGCCATCAGCGAAGTTGAGTTCTTTGGCATTGGTGTGGGTATCGGCCTTCGGCAAGGCCAACCGGAGCTGAAGGCACGTCTGGATGCTGCCATCAAACAGTTGATCAACGATGGCAAGCTGACAGAATATGCGCTGAAATACTTCCCTTTCCCCATTCATAACGAAGAATGGGGCGATGGCTAAGGCCACCCGAATGGGCGGTGCGCCAAACGCACGCGCCGCCCATATTTAACGTAAACCAGACCAGCCGAGGGAGGCTAATTTGGACGTCTTAACCGGCTGGTGGGATGATTTCTTTTGGGGTTCCGTCGTTGTGGCGCAGGTGTTTCTGGCGTCGCTTGTTCTGATGGTCATCTTTGGCCTGATAGGCGCCGCGGCCAAGCTGTCAAACAGCCGGATCGCCCAGAAAATCGCCAATGGCTACACGATAGTCTTTCGTGGCACGCCTGAAATTCTGGTGATCCTGCTTTTGTATTTCGGATCAGCCATCACGCTGACCGCAATTGCGCAGATGTTTAACCCCGAGATCAAGTTTCTGGATGTACCACCCTTCTGGGCCGGCACCATCGCCATTGCCCTGATCGTGGGTTCCTATGCGACCGAAACCTTTCGTGGGGCCTTCCTGGGCGTAAAACCCGGCAGCATCGAGGCGGCACAGGCGCTCGGCATGTCGAGTTTGCATGTATTCTTCTATGTGCGCGTCCCCGAGATGTGGCGGCTTGCCCTGCCTGCGTTTGGCAATCACATGTTGTCGCTGATCAAGGACACGGCGTTGATTTCGATCATTGGCCTGAATGAAACGCTCTTTGTGGCCAAACAGGCCATCGGCACCACGGGCAAGCCCTTCACCATGTATATTGTTGTCGGCCTGATCTATCTGGGCTTTTCCACGGTGATCACACTGACAGTCATGGGGCTGGAACGCTACGGACAGCGCACGATGAGGGCAGGCACATGAGTTTTGACCTCTCATTGATCGCCGAGTCCCTGCCGAAAATGCTAATGGGCATCGGATTGACATTTCAGCTCCTGGTCTTGTCGGCCATTCTTGGGCTGATGCTGGCAATCGTGATCATGCTGATGCGGATCAGTGGAAAATGGTACCTCTCATGGCCCGCGCAGGTTTATATCTATGTTTTCCGCGGCACGCCCATATTGGTGCAGATATTCATCGTCTATTACGGCTTTCCGCAACTGGATTTCATCCGCGAGAGCTTTCTCTGGCCGATCTTCCGTGATCCCTTTGGCTGCGCGATTGTGGCGCTCACTTTGAATACCGGCGCTTATGTGTCGGAAATCCTGCGGGGTGGCGTCTTGGGCGTGGACCGTGGTGTGCTGGAGGCGGGCGAGGCGTTGGGCCTCTCCAAGTCGCAGCGCTTCATTTATCTGACCACGCCAATAGCTTCACGGCTTGCCCTGCCGGCCTATGGCAACGACATCATCAGCCTGCTGAAATCCACCGCTCTGGCCAGTACCATCACGCTGGCGGATATGACGGGCATCGCCCGAACCATCGTGGCGCAAACCTATGCGCCCTACGAAATCTTCATTTCGCTGGCCATCGTCTACATGATCCTGACATTTTTCCTGCAAAGATTGCTGGGCCGGATCGAACGATATCTTGGCCGCTACACCGTAAGAGAGGGCTGATATGACATCCCCGCAACCCCTCATCCTGATGCAGAATGTCGACAAGCATTTCGGCAGTTTCCAGGCACTCAAGAATATCAATCTGAGTGTCACGAAAGGCGAGCGTATCGTGGTCTGCGGTCCGTCAGGTTCCGGTAAATCCACCATGATCCGCTGCATCAACCGGTTGGAAAAACATGATGGTGGCACGATCATCATCGACGGGATTGAGCTGACCGACGACCTCAAGGATCTGAACGCCGTGCGCCGCGAGGTCGGCATGGTGTTTCAAAGCTTCAATCTGTTCCCGCATATGACGATCCTCAACAACCTGATGCTGGCGCAAAAGCTGGTGCGCAAGACGCCAAAGGCTGAAGCGCGTGAGGTTGCTATGCATTATCTGGAACGTGTGAAAATCCCGGAACAGGCCGACAAGTATCCGATCCAGCTATCGGGTGGCCAACAGCAACGGGTCGCCATTGCGCGCGCGCTGTGCATGAAGCCCGAGGTGATACTGTTCGATGAACCGACCTCGGCGCTTGATCCCGAGATGATCAACGAAGTGCTTGAGGTCATGGTCGATCTGGCCCGCGACGGCATGACAATGATCTGTGTCACCCATGAGATGGGGTTCGCCCGGTCAGTCGCTGACCGTGTGATCTTCATGGACGCAGGTGAGATCGTGGAGGAGGCCGAACCAGAGACGTTCTTCAGCACCCCCAAAAGCGACCGAACCAAGTTGTTCCTCAGTCAAATCCTGTCACATTAAGGGTTCGCCACATGACATCTGACTTCCCCCCTCATGAGGATTTTCTGGCCTTCGCGGAGGCGCTGGCCGACCAAAGCCGCGCGATGCTGCTTAAGGCCAGTGCAACCGACCCCGATATCGAGATCAAGCCGGATGCATCATACGTAACCTCTACCGACAAAGCCGTTGAAACCGCCCTGCGCGCGATGATTGAGGCAGAGTATCCTGATCACGGCATTCTGGGGGAGGAGTTTGAGAACAAGAATACCGATGCCGAATTTGTCTGGGTGCTGGACCCGATTGACGGCACGGCGGCGTTTGTGGCGGGGATCCCGATTTTTGGTTCATTGATTGGTCTTGCGTGGAACGGCGCGCCCTATGTGGGGGTGATCGAACAGCCGATGACACAAGATCGTTGGGTCGGCGTGGCCGAGACGATGGCGCTGTTCAATGGCAAGCCCATCCAAACCCGCGCGTGTGCGTCAATTGAAACGGCCCTGACTACCTGCAGTAATGCCGATTTCATGAATGACACGGACCGTGCGAAGTTCGACCTGGTGCGCCGCTGTGCGCAATACGTGCAATATGGCGGATCCTGCTATGCCTACGGGGTTCTTGCCTCGGGGCGTACCGATCTGGCGTTGGATGGGGGTCTTGATGCGTTTGACATCTATGCGCCGGCAGCGGTCATTACCGGTGCTGGTGGCTATGTCACCGATTGGAACGGCGATCCGCTGTCGTTTGACATGAGGGGCAATGTTCTTGCCGCAGGTGACAAATCGCGGCTGGATGAAGTTCTCTTTATTTTGCAAGGCTGACCTGCCGCCTGACAAAAGGAATTATCTATGGAACAAACTTCGTCAGCCAATGGCCCTGCGATTTTGGATGCTGCCGCCGTTACGGCCTTGCTGCCACAGCTCGATGTGCAGGCCGAACTGCGCACCCTTTTCAGGGCAGTGGGTGAAGGCAAAGCCGTGCAACCCGCCCAAACGGTGACGGATTTCCCCGGCAAAGACGGTGATTTTATCACCTATATGGGTGCGGTTGAGGCTATGGGTGTGTTTGGCGCCAAGTTGTCGCCCTATATCGTGACGGACGGCCCGCCCATAATCACCGCCTGGACCGCATTGATGAGCATGACAACCGGTCACCCATTGGTGTGGTGTGATGCGGGTGTTCTCACCACCGAACGGACGGCGGGTGCCACCGCTTTGGCGGTCGGTTTTCTATCAACTTCAGACGCCACAAATCTTGCCATCATCGGCAGCGGAGCCGTGGCCCAGGCGCATTTAAGACATGTATTGACCCTACGACCTTGGGCGCAGATCAGTGTCTATTCGCCCGCGCTTGCGAAGGAGCAGGATAGACAATCCACATGGCGCGGCATTTCGGACCAGGTGGTTTTTGCGCCAGATGCCAAAAGCTGCATTGCAGGGGCAGATGTGGTGATGCTCTGCACCTCGTCCGGCACGCCTGTGATTGATCCAGGCGATATCGGCAAGCCTGCGCTTGTCACGTCGATCAGCACTAACGCACCGAACGCGCATGAAGTGCCCCCGGCGTTCCTGCAAGAGGCGGATGTTTATTGCGATTATGCTCCGACAACGCCTGGTGCCGCGGCCGAGATGCAGCTTGCCGCCGCACAACATGGCTGGTCGTCAGAGGCGGTCAAGGGCGATCTTGCCACGCTTGCATGTGGTGCAGCCCCAATGCCCGCCTATGATAAACCCGTCTATTTCCGTTCGGTCGGGCTGGGACTTGAAGACATCGCGATGGCCTACGGTATCTGGAAGCTTTGGCGCGCCTCCGAGACAGGAGATATGACATGAAAATCAAACCTTTCGGCGTTGAAATCTGGATGAACGAATTCGAAAATCACTGCGAGTTCAATCTGGCGGAAACCTGTGTCGCCTCACTGACGGTTGAGCAATTGCTGGAGATGTCGGGCAAAAACGCCAACGTGCTGGATGATCTCATGCCGATGAAGCTGACCTATGGCGCGATTGAGGGCTCGGACCGGCTGCGCGATGCGATCTGCACGCTTTACCAGCACCAAAGGCGCGACAATATCGTGGTGACCCACGGGGCGATCGGGGCCAATGCCTTGGTGCATGAAACTCTGGTGGAACCGGGTGACCATGTAATCTCGGTGCGGCCGACATATCAACAACACTACTCCATCCCCGAAAGCTATGGCGCGACGGTAGATATCCTGCAACTGCGGCCAGAAAACGGGTTTCTGCCAGATCTCAATGAATTCGCTGCTCTGATCCGGCCCGAGACCAAGTTGGTCGCGATCAACAACCCGAACAATCCGACAGGCGCATTGATGGATGCAGGGTATCTGGAGAAATTCATCGAGATTGCCCGAAGCAGTCAGGCCTACATTCTGTGTGATGAGGTTTATCGCGGCACCGCCCAGGACGGTGATGGGTTTTCCCCCGCCATTGCCGATCTCTACGAAAGGGGCATCAGCGTCGCGGGCATGTCCAAGACGTTTTCGCTGGCCGGATTACGCTTGGGATGGATCGCGGCGGGACCCGAGATACGCGAAGCCGTGTCGATCCACCGCGACTACAACACCATCAGCGTGGGGATGCTCGACGATTATTTTGCAGCGCTTGCGCTTGAAAGCAAAGCCCGCATCCTAGAGCGGAGCCATCAGATCACGCGCGGCAACTTACAAATTCTGGACGACTGGGTGAAGCGTGAACCAGCGATATCTTACATCAAGCCCAAGGCGGGAACCACGGCATTACTGAAGTATGATTTCGACATGCCATCGCGTGAATTCTGCATCGCATTGCTGAAGGAAACAGGTGTCATGTTCACGCCCGGATCTGTCTTGCATATGGAAGGTTGGTTACGCGTTGGATATGCCAACAGCCCCGAAATTCTCCGCAATGGGTTGGCAAAAGTCAGTGGGTTTCTGCGGCAGTTAAATGACCAGGGCATCCCTGCCGCCCGTGTGGAAATGCAGGTGACAACTTGACAGAACGCATGGCGCAATCTGCGGACCGCTCGGTTCAAGCCCGCCCAAGAATTCGTGAGCTGATCTATGAAACACCGACCCTGCCATCGCAGACACTGGGTGTCAAAACCGGGTGTGACCTTTGGTTCAAGGCCGAGAACTTCCAGCTGACCGGTTCATTCAAGATGCGCGGAGCCGCCAGCAAAATGACAGCAATGGCGCCCGGGCAAAAGCTGGTCACCGCATCGTCGGGCAATCATGGCATTGCTGCATCGCGCGCTGCGTCGCTGACCGGGCAGGACCTGACCGTCGTGCTACCCGAAACTGTGGCACGGGCGAAGCTAGAGAAGATCCAGTCCTTCGGGGTTGAAATCATTCTGCACGGCGCGGAATCCGGGATGGCCGAAATGCACGCGCAAAGCCTCGCGGCGGGTGGCAAATTTACTTATGTCTCGCCCTATAACGATCATGATGTGATCGCTGGGCAAGGCACGATTGGCCTTGAGGTGTTGGAACAGGTCGACCGCGTTGACAACATCTTTATCGCTATGGGCGGTGGCGGATTGATCAGCGGCATTGGGTCGGTTCTCAAAAGCTTTGGTCAGGGAACCCGCGTCATAGGCGTGTCGGCAGAAAACTCAGCAGCCCTCGCGGCGTCGATGACGGCCGGGAAGGTCGTGGAAACTCAGCATCTGGACACGCTCGCTGATGGCGTGGCCGGAGGGGTGGATGAGGACAGCGTTACGTTGCCATTAGCAAGGGATGTGATCGACCAGGTCGTACATTGCACCGAGGTTGAAATCGGCGCGGCGCTGAAGCAATTGGCCGTGGATGAAAATATGCTGGTCGAAGGGGCCGCCGCGCTCGCATTGGCGGGCTTCAGTCAGATCTCCGATCAGTTGCGCGGACAAACCACTGTTGTACTGCTATGCGGCGCCAATTTCGATTGGACCAAGGTGCGTCCATTTATCAACAGCTGAGCATCTGTTTTCAAGTTCGGTTACGCTATGCTCGCTTTGCATGCATCGCGACTTTTGGGGCGCAACGCCGCATTGGTTAAGGAGGGCCCATTCTTGCCGTTCTCCGCCTCTTAGCGTTTCGGTCAAAAGGACCTGATCTGATCGAAAGGGACCGGCCCTAAGCAGCCGTTCATCGCGAGAGACTTTGCCGCATTGCAGCTTCCCCAAAGCGGACGTTGATCGATTGCGCAGCATTTCCAACATTAACATACACTCATCGGACAAAACGAACTCGTGCAACCGCAGCTTCAATTAATGCCACGCGACCTCATTTGCTCCGGGTTCGGCGCATTTACACCTGTCAATCGCCACCACTTCGGCGCTTCGCAATGTCTGACAGACCCCGGACCAGCAGGTCGAATACGATCCGGATACGGCGGCTGGTCTGTAACTCCCGATGGGTGACCAGCCAGATTGGAAATTCAAGCGAAGGGAAATCCGGCAAGACCTTCTCTATGCCAGGTTCAGCCTCGCCCAACGTTTCGGGCTGCATCGAGACGCCGTAGCCCGCTTTCACCAATTCCCATGCGACGACACCACTCTCGCTCGACATCACGAAGCTTTCTGCGCGAACGGGCACGCCCATGTTGTGCAGCGGGGCCATTAGCCGCTCAGGGTCGGCATTGCCGACGAAATCGAGTGCGGCCACATCGCGCGGTGTCCGTGGGCGGCTTGCACGATCGAGATAGTCGGTCGCGGCATAGAGAGTGGCGCGAAAGTCGCCCAAGTGCCGTGCGATCAGGTCAGGCTGATCTGGGCGGACGTGGCGTATCGCGATGTCCGCCTCGCGCTGCGTCAAATTCTGCATCTCACTCGACGCAAGAATGCGCACGCGGATGCCCGGCGCCATCTGTCTCACCGGCTTGAGCACGCCCGGCAGGATCGCTGCTGACAAGAGGTCCGTTCCCGTGACCGTGACCTCACCGGTGACATCCTGAGATTTACCGTCGGCCACCATCGAGATGAGCGTCGCAGCCTCGCCCATCGTGCGCATGTGATCAATCAGGTCGCGCCCTGCTTCAGTCAAAGTAAGACCACGGACGCTGCGTTCTACCAGCGTGACGCCAAGTGCCTCCTCCAACGCACCGATCTGCCGTCCTATCGTCGGCTGCGTTGTCTTCAGTACGCGCGCCGCGCCGCTGAACGAGCCTTCCTCCGCTGTCGCGAGGAAGGCTCGTACCTGGTTCCAATCGAAGGAGACGGCCTGCCAGTTCATTCATGAGCGTATAGCAGGTGAACGAATTTAAGCAATCGACCTTTCATAAGCGCATGGATGATACCGGCTGCGAAACGAGATCGGCCCGATCTCGGCAACTGAAAGCGACACAATGTATTCCGCAGGTTCTTACGGCTGGCGCATCCGCGCTGCTTCAAACCTGAAGTGCAACACGCAAAGGAAACCGACATGACTGCCCAAGCCTTCTGGGACCGGCATGCGCCCAAGTACGCAAAAAAGCCCATCGCCGATGTCACCGCCTACGAAGAAAAGCTGGAATGCGTCACTGCGCTTCTTCGATCGACCGATCGCGTTCTTGAAATCGGCTGCGGGACAGGCGGAACGGCGAGTAAGATCGCGCCTCTCGTCGCTCATGTGACCGCAACCGACCTATCTGCCGAGATGATCCGGATCGCCCGGTCACGTTCAGGCGGCGATGCCGCGGGAACACCAGAATTCCTTCAGGCGGAGGCGGCACAAGACATTCCTGGCCAACCGTTCGAGGTCATTTGCGCGTTCAGCCTGCTTCATCTGGTGGATGACATACCCACCGCGCTGGATTCAGCATTCCACCAAATGAAACCCGGCGGTCATTTCATTTCCAAGACGGTTTGTCTGAAGGACGCGCCGCGCTGGATGCGAACCATGGTTCGTGTGCTCATGGCCCTGCGGATCGCGCCTAATGTGATCATCTTGAGTCGCGCTGAATTGACCCGGCACCTGTTCCGGGCCGGGTTCGAAATCGAGCAGACGCGGTACTTCGGAAAGAACCGACTGAGCCCCTTTATCGTCGCGCGCAAGCCCGACTGAGGCAGACCGACACCTTGTTCTGAGAGACCGAAGCATGCACTTTATCAGCCGTCGCGAATGGGCGTTCATTGCCCTCGTGTTCCTCTACTCTTTCATTCCGGCAGTCGTCGGTCTGGTCCGGCTTCCGGAACTTCTCGGCGCTCCGGCGATCATACCGCCGAACCCGCGTGCGGTGATCGATCCCCTCCCGATCACATTGCATATTCTCGGCAGTTCAGTTTTCTGCCTCGTGGGGGCTGTGCAGTTCCTGCCGAGCCTGAGGCGCTACCGCCCCGCCCTGCACAGGACCCTCGGGCGGATCGTGGCGGCAGCGGGATGCGTCAGCGCCATCACCGGGCTCTGGATGACCGTGGCCTATGCATTTCCCGACGCCCTGCAGGGACCACTGCTTTACGTGGCAAGGGTCACGCTTAGCCTCGCGATGGTCGCCCTCATCGCATGGGCCGTCGTCGCGATCCGGTCGCGAAACGTCGCTGCGCACCGCGCTGCGATGCTGCGCGCTTATGCCATCGGCCAAGGGGCCTCAACGCAGACCGCGCTCTTTCTGGTCACGATGGGCCTCTTTGACACTGAGCCGTCGGGGTTTTCCCGTGACGTCCTGATGGTCGGGGCGTGGGCCATCAACCTTGCGATTGCGGAACTCCTGATCCGCCGCGCCTTTGCAACGCGCACATCCGGCGCGGCGATCTGAACCCGGTCGTGCTCCCGGCCTGAAACCGGCAAACTCCAGAAACACAGAAAGAAGACACCAAAATGAGACGGCTCGATCCCCATATTCTTCTGTCGGCCCTGTGGCTGTTCATACTGCTCAACATCATCTTTCGCGATATTCACCAGTTTGTCCTCGCGTCCCATATCGAGATGCTGCTGACAGGCCATTACAACGGCATCGAGATCACCGAAGGGCTGATGCTTCTCGGCGGTTTCCTCGTCCAAGTGCCGATTGCGATGGTGCTCTTTTCGCTCCTGCTAACCCGCAGGATTGGCCGCCCTGTCACCTTTCTTGCAGCGATCGTCACAACCGGTACGCTCCTTTCCTCGGCCCCCACCGACATGGATGACACCTTCCAACTCGTCATCGAGATCGTGGCTCTAATCGCAATTCTCTGGACCGCATGGATCTGGCCCGAGCACGAACACACCGCACCGCAATCCGACGCAAGTTCTCCGTAAAAAACGTGCGCGCACCGCGGACACGATGAATGAATAATAGGACCAAATAGATGTTGGCAGAAACGCCTTTAGACGATGCGGTTGATCTTTATGACAAGCTCGCACCTCGCTACGACAAACTTCATCATCGCTGGCTGCGTCATGCCGGTGGCGAGGCGCAGGCCGCCCTGGAAGGTCTGGTGCGTGCACTTGCGACGCCGAATTCGAGGCTTTTGGATGCTGGCTGCGGCACCGGCAACCTGGCACGTAGACTGATCGCCGAGGGCATGCCGCCGAATTCGATGACCCTTCTCGACCCGTCCGCAGCGATGCTTGCACGCTGCGCCGACATTCCTGTGCCGAAGATACAAGGACGGTTGGAGTCCCTGCCGTTTGAAGATGGCACCTTCGATCTTGTGACTTGTGCTTGGGCTTTGGAAACCGTCCCCGATCCCCACCTGGCTTTAAGTGAGCTCTGCAGGGTTGTTCGAGCCGGCGGCGCGCTTTGTCTCGCGTTTTGCGCGGATGAGCCTGCCCGTGGTCTTGCCGACAGCCTTATGCGGCAGGCGCTTTTGTTTCGCGGGACCGGCCGGTTTATGTCCCGCTCCCGATTGATGCAGGCAATCGAGCGTTTCGAAAAATTTTGAAGTGCGGGCAATTCCGAGCCATGGTCCGGCCTCGACCCTGCTTGCAAGGCGGTCTGGCGCAGCAACCCAGGCGCCTTTGTAGTCGGGCTTAGAGTTGAAAATAGCGCCCACAGATTTACGGAGATCAAGCATGATCGGATATGTTACCCTCGGAACCAACAACTTCGAGGCCGCGCTGAAATTCTTCGACGCCTTGTTTTCGAGCGTGGGCGCAAACCGTCTTTGGAAACACGGCGATATGGCCGCATGGGGCCGCTCAAGGGCCGAGCCTGCGTTATGCCTTGCTTGTCCATTCAATGGGGCACCGGCAAGGGTTGGAAACGGGGTGATGGTCGCTTTGAAAATGACCAACAGAAAAGCCGTCGGTACGCTTCACGCCAAGTGCCTCGAACTTGGCGGAACAGATGAGGGGCCCCCCGGCCCACGCGGAGATCATGGTTTCTACGGAGGATATTTCCGGGATCTGGATGGCAACAAACTGAATGCCTATGTCCCAGCGTGACGCCAGGCAAAGAGTTGGCTGTTGAAATATCACGTCCAGCGGACAATGGGCGAAGAGCGCATCGAAAGACGCCGCAATGAAATCTGAAATAAAATTCGTCCGAATGTCGGAAATCGACCCAGCCGAAATCTTGGCGCACATGTCCGACCCTCGTGTGGCCGAGCATCTGCCGCTTCTGAAATTTAGTTGGAATGCCGAAACAGTGGCGCGGTTTGTTGCCAAAAAGGAAGAGTGTTGGCGCCGTGACGGGCTTGGACATTGGGCATTTTTGTCCGATGACCGATATGTCGGCTGGGGTGGATTTCAAAAAGAAGGAGCCGAGTGGGATTTCGGACTGGTCTTGCGGCCCGACGCGTTTGGCCTCGGGCCGCGCATTTCGCGAAAGGCGATCGACTTTGCAATTTCCGATGAACGCATCCCGTATGTGACCTTCCTTTTACCACCGTCACGCACGAACCTGCGGGCACTCGACAGGCTTGGCGCGTGGAAGGTTGGCGAAGTCGATTATGACGGGGCGACCTTTCTCAAATTTCAACTCGCGACAGAGTGACAGCATTATCCGATCTTTGGCTATCCGACAGCTTCAGAATATGTCGAAGCCGGCCCTTTGCTGCCTTTCACCGACCGGTGAAGATGCCGCGCTGCGGCCCGTCGAACCTGCCGTTCGCTGCGTGTGCGAAATCAAGCATTCAACGAGCTAGCGCTCTGCGGACTAAGCGGACATCCGATACTTTCAATAGAATTCGCCGTACACAATGATACCGTCCGTTTCCAACGGCGGCTAATAGGTAATCACACTGATATGTTTTGCCGGATTTTCCCCTTATGAGCGCGGTTTATTATGACAGTTTGACGGGAACGGTAACGCGAATTGGGGTGGCGTGCATGGCGCGAGCGGTAGATGTTTATGTTGGCAGGCGTATTCGCCATCTACGATGGTTCAACGGTATAACTCAGAAGGAGTTGGCTGATCGAATTGGTATCAAGTTTCAACAAGTTCAGAAGTACGAAATCGGCTCAAACAGGGTCAGCGCTTCGAAGCTTTGGGAGATTTCGCGCGTGCTAAACGTTCCGGTGGCATACTTCTTCGAGGACCTGAGGCAACAAGATACTGAACGGGAAGACATCTTGAAAGACTATAAAGCCACGATATTGATTGCCAGTTACTTCAAGATACCGCAGGAAAAAAGAAAAGCGGTCTTGGAATTCGCTAAAGCCTTGGCGGATACAAAGCCAAATGCTTAACGAATGACAATTTTACACTATTGGGAATGCTCTCGCGAACTCCTTGGCAAGATTGAATAAAGAAGCTGAGGCTTCTGAATCTCGATGTCGAGCTACTTCATAAGCGGAATATTCGATTAGCATCACCACAGTACTTTTAATGCTGTCCAGGTCACCGGAAGATGCTTTCTGCATCAACTGATCGCAAAGCTCTGCGGTCAGGTTTTCTATTTTCGACATGCTAGAGCCAATTTCTGAGGGTTAAAGATAAACCTGAATACTGGTGACAAACTACACCTGCAGAGCATTGGATTTCCTGCCGACATTCAACATGAAATTAGGAAACAAACTGTCCTACGGGTTAGCTGAATTCCAACATTTAGGATTCATGTGTGCGTTGTCTCTCCGCCGCTCAATAGGTGGCATATCATTGGTTGTGGCCTGGAGCATTTCGTAGAAAATTCACTGAAGCGCCCCAGTTCCAACACACAATTATAGGATACCAGCGAAGAGGTGCAGTCATGTCTGTCCTGAGTTCTTAGAATGCAAATTTAATTGACTTTGATATTCTCGTTAATGAGTGTGGCTGTGCCTTCCGGTGCGGAGCAAATTGACCTTGAGCCATCATTCCTAAACATGGGATACGGCCTCGAATTAATTCATATAAAACCTACGGCCCCTTCTGGTTCAAAAACCGTCAGTGCAGCATCCAGTACCGCTTGCTCAGTAGCAACATCGCCTGTGTCCAGGAACTGGATGCCTTGGGCTTCAGGGGCCAATGTAGAAATGAAAATCCAACCGCATGGGCTAGATGGCTTCTCA
>NZ_JAIMIB010000033.1 GCF_019966515.1 Roseovarius aestuarii
CCAAAAGGTTAGAGGCATTTTCGCTTGCTATACAGTCGTTTTGTATTCAGCCATCAGCCTTTCAGACACGACAGAGTATTTACCATCAAGCGGTACCATAGCAGGCGAGGCGGCCCCGCAGGGCGATGCATGCGGAGCCTCCTGTTCTCGATAAGCCTATGCGACCAGTTTCTCGACAAAGCTTGCCAAGTCGACGCTGGCCTTTCTGGCATTCGGATTTAGAAATTCAATGCGTCCATTGTTTATGTTTTCATGCATCTCTGCCATGGTTTCGGCCGATTGCTGAGAAAGTCCGCTTTGTTTGAAAGTGTCGACCCAGGCTTCTTGTGGGACCGGAACCGGCGAGATGTGGCGGCCCAGCGATTTTGAGAGCGCGGCGGCGATGTCTTGAGCAGAGTATTGTTCGGCGCCTTTGAGTTCAATCACTCGGTGTTGGATGGTAGGTGGATTGATCAGTGCATCAGCCACCGTCAATCCGATATCCTTTGTTGCAACCATGTCGATCTTGAAATCGAGCGGTTGGATCATGCTGGGATAGACGCTTTCCTGAAGCACTACCGGCATCAGGTCTTTGATATTCTCAAGGAAGTAGGCGGGCCGAACAGCGCTCAGAGGGATATTCGCTGCAACGAACAGTCTCTCCATATGTCCGATTGTGGAAATAGGGCCAACCTTGTCACTGTGCTGCGCGCCGACCGACGAAAGGATGACCGCATGGGGTAGACGTGCTGCCTTTGCGGCAGCCACAATGACATCAGCACGCTTCAGACTGTCACCCAGAAAGTCCTCATTCGTGAGATCGGGTGGGAGCAAGAAGTATGCTCCACTGGCTCCCTGCAGTGCTTGGGTCATGGCATCCTTGTCCATGATCTCTGCGACAGCTACCTCAGCTCCTTTTGCTTTCCATGCGTCGCCCTTTTCTACAGAGCGCACGATGACCCGAACCGGTTGTCCCTGGTCGATGAGAGTTTGAGCGACAATGGAACCTGTGTTTCCGGTTACTCCTGAAATGACAAACATGATGATGTCTCCTTGGTTGGTTTGAATTCGATGAACCAAACCTAGAAGGAAGAGTTGAATAAATAAAATGCATGTTTAATATCTAATGTATGCATGAAGTGAATGTATCCAGCATCGATCTCAACCTCCTGAAAGCACTCGATGCCTTGTTGCAAACTGAGAGTGTGACTAAAGCTGCTGAGCTTTCTAACCTCTCGCAGCCCGCCATGAGCCGGGCGCTAAATCGCCTCCAACATGTTGTAAAGGATCCGCTGCTCGTTCGTTCAGGCCGGGGAATGGTTCTAACGCCTCGTGGGGAAGCTCTGCGTACGCCGGTTCGCGATGCATTGGCTCAAGTGTCGATCGTATTCAAGCCGCAGGTATTCGATCCGTCCAAAGCGCAGGACCGGTTTCGTATTATGGCCCCTGATTATGTAGCTCAAATGATCATGCCAACAGTGCTGGCGCAGGTTTTCAAACTGGCACCGCGAATTCAAATAGAGATGGAGAACCTTTCGGCCACCGGCATTACGGGATTGTGCAATGGCGAAATCTCACTCGGCTTCGGCGTGGTTGATGACGGACCGACGCTTTACAATGTTGCAGCTCAGGCGCTGTTTGATGATCGCCAGGTTTGTCTTTTGCGCAAAGACCATCCTCTCCTCGACAATGGCATTACAGTCGAAAATTATGCGGCCGCCTCGCATGCCTTACTGAGCATCACTGGAAGAGGCGGTGGCCGGATAGACGACGTTTTGAAAGAGCAGGGTCTGAAGCGTACGATTGCACTCAGACTTACACAATTCATGACTATTAGCGCGGTGATTGCGCCAACAGATTTGATCATCACAGTGCCCGAACTCCTCGCCAGGCAAGTGATGACAGATGCGCTGCATATGACGCGATTGCCCAAAGAGCTCCAATCCCCTTCCTTTACCGTCTCGCAGATTTGGCACGAACGCTATACGCAGGACCCAGCACACCAATGGTTGAGGCGTCTGATCAAGTCCGCATGTCTAGAATTGCGATAAATTGAGTTGCGTCTCAAAGCTGTGATTTAAGAAGTTCACCGAATTACTACCTAGCCTGTGGTGCCGTCTTTCAACAATTTATCGCCATCTCGGTACTACAGCGGCGAACCGGAACAGCCCTGTGCGCGTCTTGGATCTCAGCTCAACCAAGCCAAATAGATACCCATGATAATCCAAACCACGACAATCTGCGCCAGCATCGCAACAATCAGAAACTTTGACCGTTTGTAGTCTTGTTTTACATCGATCTTTTTCATTGGTGAAACTCCGGTTTGCAAGATCGTTCAACCTGATATCTTTGACTAAATATGTGGAATTGAGCCGGACACAAGCGACAAGAATGCAATGCAGCCATGCATCCCGGAGGCGTTTTCTGCAAGTCAAAAGCAGACATGGGAGTGTCTTAGCCCCCCATTCATGTGCCATATTCTACCGGAGTTTCGGGGTGGCGGACGCATGTTCAAGAGCATGGTGTTGCGTCAGCAATGAATGTCCGCATCAGCGACTTCAAACTATTTTTTCCCAATGGATAGATTACTTTGTTTCAAAACCCGCAAGGAACACTTTTAACAATGCGTCGAGTTTCTCGCGATCTTCCTCAGACAATCCCGATACCAACCGTGCTTGGGTTTCGACATGGGCAGTGACGGCTTCATCGATGACGCGAAACCCCTCGTCCGTTAAAGAAATGAGAAAACTGCGACGGTCTTCATCGCTTTGTTTTCTCACGACAAGTCCGGCCTTCTCCAGTTGATCTATCCGGTTTGTCATTGTGCCGGACGTCACCATGGTCGAGGCGATCAGGTCGCTCGGTGACAACGCATAGGGCGGACCAGACCTCCGTAGAGTCGCCAGAACATCGAAGCTCGCCGCGTTCAAGCCATGTTCTGCCCAGGTCTCTGCCATTTCCCGAGAGAGTTGGGCCATCACTCGTTTGAAGCGACCGATCAATCCCATCGGTGTGACTTCCAGGTCTGGGCGCTCGGATCGCCATTGGGCGAGAATTCTATCGATATGATCCATGGTCAGATTGTCTGGAAAATTTATCTTGACGTCAAGGTAAAAATATATATCTTGACGTCAAGATAATACAGGAGGGCGTTATGTCCCGTGGTACAGATCTGATTTTGACGGCGCTGGCTCCTGCCATATGGGGCAGCACCTATCTCGTAACCACCGAGTTTCTGCCCGATGGCTACCCGGTCACGATTGCGATGCTGAGGGCTTTGCCCGCCGGCCTCTTGCTTCTATTGGTCGTCCGCCAGCTGCCGACCCGCGAATGGTGGGGCAAAGTTATGCTACTCGGCGCCCTCAATTTCTCTATCTTCTGGGCGCTGTTGTTTGTTGCTGCCTATCGACTGCCCGGCGGGGTTGCCGCAACGGTCGGTGCAATCCAGCCATTGATCGTCATCGTTCTTGCCTTCGCGCTTCTGGGTTCTCCCGTGCGGGCGCTCTCGGTTATTGCTGGCGTCACAGGGATGACTGGTGTTGCGCTACTTGTCCTGACGCCCGACGCGTCGCTGGACTTTGTCGGTATTGCAGCGGGCATCGGTGGTGCGGTTTCGATGGCAGCAGGCACGGTACTGAGCCGGAAATGGAAACCACCGGTATCCCTGCTGACGTTCACGGCGTGGCAATTGTCCGCCGGAGGCCTGCTGCTGCTTCCGCTGTCACTTTGGCTGGAACCACCACTGCCTGCCTTGAGCGCCGAAAACGCGTTGGGGATCGCGTATCTCGGTCTGATTGGGGCTGCGCTGACCTATGTCCTCTGGTTCCGCGGGATCAGCCGGATGGAGCCGTCTGCGATTTCATCTCTGGGCTTCCTCAGCCCCGTGACCGCCCTCCTGCTCGGGTGGTGGGCGCTCGATCAACACCTAAACCATCTGCAAATCCTCGGATTTGTCACCGTTCTGGCGGGCATCTGGATCAGCCAGCTTGCCGTTCGCGAACCGCGTCTGGCAGCGCCCGCCTGATTACCCTCAATCCAAAAGGAGAAAGAACATGAACATCATCGTATTTGGCGCAACGGGAGACGTCGGAAGCCGTATCGTCTCTGAAGCTCTGGCAAGAAACCACTCCGTCACAGCAGTTGTGAGAAAAGAGACGCAAATCGACACCCTGCCGCCTTCGGCGTCCGGTCGGGTCGCGGATGTGACCAACACGGAACAGGTATCCGAGTTGATGACTGGCCACGATTTGGCGATCAGCGCGCTGCGTCCGCCGGATGGCCAGGAAGAGATACTGGTTGAACTGACAAAATCCGTTCTGACCGCATCAGCCAAGACCGGCGTGCGAGCGCTGATTGTAGGCGGTGCCGCGAGCCTGAAAGTGCCTGACCTGGGTCAGCATACAGTTTTGACCGCTCCAGGCTTTCTGCCGGCTGACGTCGTACCCATCGCACAGGCATGCCAGGCCCAGTTTGAGCTGTTCAGCACCGAGATCGATGCGGATTGGACCTACTTGTGCCCGCCGGCCATGCTGATGCCCGGTGAGCGCACTGGCCAGTATCGCACCGGCACAGACGCGCTTGTGGTCGATGCTGACGGCAATTCTGCAATCGCCATGGAGGACTTCGCCGTCGCGATGATCGATGAGGCGCAGACCGCCCGGCATCGAAAAGAACGGTTCACCGTGGCCTATTGACCGGAGATTTGAACGAGGAGCCTTAGAGATGGCCTATCAACTGTTTGACGCAAAATTCACAAAACCTGCACATATGTCGCCGGCGCCCCAAAGGTGTAACGTCCAATTTGCCTCGACACTTGGGTGGCCTACCGTGGCGAAGATTGGGACCAGGCGCAGACGAGGTTGGTTGCTCTTGTTCTTGATCGTGATCGCGGTATTGGCTCAAACCCAGATGGGCCATACTCATGTCCGTTGGTTCGTGGATACTGACAATCCCTCGGTTGAAAACTTCCAACCCTTCTCGTTTTATGATCCTGCCGTCCTGATTTGGATCGCAGTGGCACTTTCAATGGTTGGCATCGCGGTATTCCTCGATACGAGATTGCCAACCATTCCGATCGCCAAGAGCAGGGTTCGCCATGACGTGATGGAGTTGATGCGGATCCTGACCGGAATGTCCTTGCTCTTGACAGCCTATGAAGGTGCGCTGGTTGCACCGCACCTCGAGGCCTATGGCACTCTAGGCACGCTGTTGGTGTTGTTGCAGGCAGCGATTGGCATTCTACTGCTCAGCAATCACTTTATCCACCACGCTGCAATCCTGATCATCATCCTGTTTCTCGGAATGATGGTTCAATTCGGATTTGTCCGGTCGTTTGAATATGTGAACGTCATCGGCATTTCACTGTTCTTGCTGTTCAATTCTCTGCCAGCAGATCATTGGCGCGAACAGCTAAAGCCTTTCTCGGTCGACGTTCTGCGCATATTCACGGGGCTTTCCCTCGTAACGCTGGGGATCACAGAGAAGCTTCATGGCGCGGCCTTTGGTCAATCTTTTATAGCCGATCACCAATGGAACTTCATGCCACTATTGGGTTTTGAAAGCTTCAACGACCAACTGTTCATACTGTCTGCCGGCGTCATGGAAGTGGTGTTTGGTGTCATCCTGATCCTTGGTGTCGTAACACGCCTCAATATCCTCGCCGTTGCCTGCCTAATGTTGATATCGAACGCCGTGTTCTTGTTCCAAAACCAACAAGAGGCAGCCCTGACGGAATTGATCGGTCATTTGCCCATCATCGCGACCGCCCTGATCCTGCTGTTGTTGGGATATGGGCAACGTCTCAAGATCACCAATGTCTCCCCGAGGAGTGAAATGCAGGAGGCTTTGTCATGAGGTTGGAAATGGTACCAATCAAACCCGTATATGGACTCTATTGGACGGTGGTTTGCGTCCTCGTCGGTGCCGTACTGTCATCGCTGACGGGGTCGCCAATACCCGAAGATCACTCAATCCATTTCACCCATGACCATTCCGCGGCTCACGGAAAGATCGAAGTCGATCCGCGCCTAGTCCCAAGTGTAGAGATTGACGTTGTTCGCGATGCGATGTCAGGCTGGAACGTCTACCTGGATGTTCAGAACTTCAGATTTGCTCCTGAGAAGGTCAATCTTGCCCCTGGTCAGAACGAAGGGCATGCGCATCTATACTTGGACGGGGCAAAACTGACCCGGCTTTACGGAATGGCTTACCATATTGCGGGACTGCCCGAGGGCGAGCATGTCATCTCGGTAAGTTTGAATGCAAATGACCATTCTGAGTTTGTCCTTGCAGGCGTGCCGATTTCGGCTTCGCTTACCATTGAGAACTGAGGCGATGTCAGGTTGAGGATCGCCTAGATTCTTCTGCAATGTTCCGGTCTGATTCAGCTAACGGATCAGGCAATTCTCCGGCATCGCATTCTATTGAAGCATTCCCACAATCTGACCAGGGACTTATCGCCCCGTATGGTAGGAAAGTCCCGTCGACCGTGAATTTTTTTCGATATTTAATTTCGCTCATGCAGCGAACGGCAGCAATGCAGGCTGCGACTGCAGCATTCAACTACCACACTCAAGGTCCGGTTAGGGCCGTCCACGTCTGCCCACGATGAAGAATCACTATCAACCCAATTAGCGCTTTTGGCTAATTTACTTATCGCTTTGGCTAAATATACGAGAAAAAACTCAAGACTAGAGTCGATTCCGCAAGTAAATACTCGTTTCGGTGCGAGTTACACCGTTTTGCTCGCGGATCATTGCCAATACGTTGTCCAGATCAACCACGGTTGATACGCCGAATTCAACAATAATGTCCCAGACACCATGCGTGGTGCGAATGGATGTGATTTCACGATGATTGCGTAGCTGTGAAACAACCCTTTCTATCGCTGCGCCTTCCAGTGCAATCGTAATCAGCCCTGTTAAAGCTGCCGCTTCCGGCTCTTTGTCAGTGACGACAGTGAATCCCACTATGTCACCGCTCTTCAAAAGGCGGTCCATATGGGTCTTCACCGTCGCACGGGCAACGCCCAGGTTTGAAGCCAGCTCCGACACTGTCGCGCGACCATTTCGACGCAGTTCAGCAATGAGGGCAGAGTCAATATCTTCCATGATGATATTTATCATTAACAAAAAAGCAAAAAATGCAAATAGATATATCACAATATCTGTATTACCTACCAATCCATACAGACAAGATCACAAATCAAGAAGTTCACCCATCTGTGCCCGGTCGAGTTGACCGGCCAAACGCTAGCTGAAGGGCCATACAACATGGAACATTCATCTTACCGGTTTACCCACGCCCTAACCCGCACGCCCAGCGAGAGTGTTGCAGAAGGGTTGCGCGCTGGCAGTGGCCAAGACCCGGATCCGCAAAAATTTGCGGACGATCACAATAGCTACAACGCAGCTCTGCAAGCGACCGGTGCTGAAGTGATCGTCGCGCCGCCACTGGAAGATTTTCCAGACAGCGTGTTCGTCGAGGACCCTGCTCTGTGCCTGATGGGCAAAGCTATCATTCTGCGCCCGGGCGCAGAGAGCCGCTTTGGTGAACGTGATGCCGCACGGCAAGTGCTGACCGAAGTCATGGGCGCTGAAAATATCATCGAACTGCCCGAGGGTGGCATCGTGGATGGCGGCGACATTCTGGTCACGGAAACCGAAGTGCTGGTTGGCTTGTCCGCCCGCACCGACAATGCCGGGGTCGAATTGCTGCGCCCTATTGTCGAGGAAATGGGATTGACCCTGCGGATCTTGCAGACCCCCGAACATATCCTTCATTTCAAAACCGGGTGCGCCCTGTTGGACGACCAGACCATATTTGCGGTTCAGGATCTAAGTGGTTGCTTCGAAGGATATGAGGTCATCACCTGCCCCGCAGGCGAAGAGCCCGCCGCAAACCTGATCCGCTTCAACGACAAGGTTTTTTGCGCCGCCGGCTTCCCTGAAACAAAGAAGCTGCTGATCGGCGCCGGGTACGATGTCCAGACTTTGAGCGTTTCGGAAGCCGCCAAAATTGACGGCGGGCTTTCATGCATGTCCCTGCGATTTTCAGTGGGGTCTTAAGGGCTGGAAATTCGCGCTTGGGACGCCTCGAACCCAGAGCCTGCCAAATCTACCAACTAAAAAATAAATGGGAGAAAAGACATGAATTCTTACATACCTGAACGACTGAAAGCACGGTATCAATCCGGTAAAATGAGCCGTCGTACGTTCATGCAAACGCTGCTTTCCAGCGGCATGACGTTTACAGCGGCGACGATGGTCGCCGATCAGGCACTGGCCGCGGCGCCCAAACGCGGAGGCACTTTCAGATTGGGGAAAGGCCACGGCCAGACCACCGACACGATGAACCCGGGCACTGCCGAAAACGGTTATATGGTCAACCTGCTGCAATCCTTCCACGGATACATGACTGAAGTCGCGCCGGATGGCAGCCTTGCACCGGGGATCGCAGAAAGTTGGGAAGCCTCACCTGACGGAAAAACCTGGAGCTTCAATCTGCGCCAAGGAACGACCTTTCACAATGGAAAATCGGTATCACCAGAGGATGTTATTGCATCGGTCAATCAACATCGCGGCGAAGATAGTACCTCGGCTGCGAAGCCGCTGGTTGCTGCTGTCACGGATATCGCCGCGGATGGTCCCAATCGGGTGGTCTTCCAGCTCGACTCGGGAAACGCGGACTTCCCCTTTGTGCTGAGTGACTATCATATACCGATTGGTCTGTCCGAAGTCGGCGCCGTTGACTGGAATACCGGCATCGGATGCGGCGCTTACAAACTGGACAATTTCGAACCAGGAGTGCGGTCCGATCTGTCACGGTATGACGGGCACTGGGATCTCGCAAACCGCGCCTTCTTTGATTCTGCAGAAATGCTGGCAATAACGGATACCAATGCCCGTACATCTGCGATGGTCGCTGGCGACCTGGACGCGATTGACCGGCTTGACCTGAAAACCGTCGAGCGGATCAAACAAGTGCCGGGTATTACCGTGCATTCTATTCCCGGAACGCAGCATTTTACGTTCGAAATGATGTGCACATCGGACCCCTACACCAACGTTGATCTTCGTCTGGCACTGAAATACGCAATCGACCGCCAGGAACTCGTCGACAAAATTCTGTTTGGATACGGGGTGATTGGGAATGACCATCCCATCGGTCAGGGGCAGCGGTTCTTCAACAAGGACCTGCCGCAGCGTGAATATGATCCAGACAAGGCCAAGTTCCACTTGAAAAAAGCCGGTTTCGACTCGATTGATATCAACCTTTCTGCGTCTGATGCGGCTTTTGCTGGCTCTGTGGATGCGGCTGTTCTGTATCAGAATTCGGCGTCCAAGGCCGGGATCAAAATCAAACCGGTCCGTGAGCCGAATGACGGCTATTGGACAGATGTGTGGAATGTGAAACCCTTTGTCGCGGTTTACTGGGGCGGCCGTCCTGTCGAAGACCAGATGTTCTCGACCGCGTATCAGAGCGGCGTACCCTGGAATGGCACACGGTGGTCCAACGTTCGTTTCGACGAGTTGCTGATCGCCGCGCGCGCAGAGCTCGACGAAGACAAGCGTCGCACCATGTACTACGAGATGCAGGAACTTCTGAGCAACGACGGCGGTCTGATTGCCCCGATGTTCGCCTCATACGTTTTTGGTACGCGCGACAACGTCGTGACGCCAGCGCAGTTGGGGTCGAACTGGGATATGGATGGCGAGCGTTGCATTGAACGGTGGTCGTTTGCCTAAGGCTTGGCGTCAGGCTTGTCAAAGCTCTCGAGGAAAATTGAGAAGCTCAGCCAGCGGACTGGATACAGTCCGCTGGCTTGGGTTGGCTTGTGATCTGATGCAGCGAAAGGGTGGTTTGAATTTCCCGTCTCTGCGTGAGCAAACGTTGCGACAGAAAAAGTCGGATCTGCCCGCCTGAGTGGCTTTTAGTGCCTCGGATTTCGCGCTCGCAACGAACGGCAGCTATGACGGGCCGCAGCGCAGTATGTGGAGAAACAGTCGAACGGCGGCTTTGGGCCGTCCTTGGTGATCGATCTCAGGGACTTTCATAGCTTTCTGAAAGCGCTCCGACAGTCGCAGTGAGCTCTATTTCCAAATGCTGCGCTATGGATGAACAACCAATTCCAAGTTGAAAGCAGACATGTCTAGAACGTTGGCCGCGCATAGGTTTGCACTTTGGGCAACTCAAAACACCAAAGATTTCTATTCCGAGATAAAGCGGTTCTGCATTTCGACCTCCTGCTGACGCATCAGCGCCCAGGCGGTTTCCATATGATCGGACATGATGGCGCGGGCTCCGTTGGCATCACCGTCCCGAAGCGCCACGACAAGCCTTTGCTGGTGATCGCGCCCTTGTTTCCACAGCTCGATATTGGGCGGCGAGTAAAGCCGCCGGTAGACGGTCAGATCCGTCAACAGATTGACCATGAAGTCGATGATGAACCCCAGCAGCGGGTTCTTCGCCTGCTCCGCGAGGATGGCATGGAAGCGCAGCGAGGCGACGTGCTGCTCACGCTCTTCGTCAAGCGTCGTGGTTGGTTCGGAATATTCGGCGATGTTTTCTTCAAGCAGCTGCAGCACATCCTCGGGCAGCTTTCCCGCCAGGGCGGCGGCCAGCTCCGGCTCGAGCGTCAAGCGCAGCTGGTAGATGTCACCAATGGTCAAATCTTTGAAATAAAAGTAATTTCCAAGAAGGGCCTTAGCACGCTGGCGGCTAACGTCGTGCACGAAACTGCCGCCACCCGGCCCGGTGCGGGTCTTGATCAGCCCCTGTGCCTCAAGCACCCGCATCGCCTCGCGGATGGTGCCCTTGGCCATGCCAAACTGTTCGATCAATTCGGATTCGCCGGGCAAACGGTCTCCGGCCTGCAAGCCACGTTCGACCACCCAGTCCTTGATCGCCTCGGCGACCTGAACCGGCCGGCTGAGCTTGGGTTCAGTCTTGGAGTGGGTGGTGGCAGGCAGCAAGTTGATCTTCTCCCATGTCTTTCAGTTCCGGCACTTGCGCGCGGCACAGATCGGTCGCGCGCGGGCATCGGCCGGCAAAGGCGCAGCCCGGTGGCGGATTGAGCGGATCGGGCAGTTCGGACCCTCTCTGCTCGGGGGCGGTCAGCGGGCGTCCGACGACCGGCGCGCTGTCCGCCAGAAGTTTTGTATAGGGATGCCGGGGGTTTGCAAAGATGCTCTCGGCCCTGCCGATTTCCACGACCGCGCCGAAATAGAGCACGACGATCCGGTCGCTGACCGCCTCGACCACGGCCAGATCGTGGGTGATGAAGAGATAGGTCAGGCCGAATTGGGCCTTGAGCCCGGCCAACAGGTTGAGAACCTGAGCCTGCACGGAAACATCGAGCGCCGAAACCGGCTCGTCCAGGATGATGATGCGCGGGCTGGCGGCTAGGGCGCGGGCAATGCCGATGCGCTGCGCCTGCCCGCCGGAAAATTCATGCGGGTATCGGTCAAGAAACTCTTCGCGCAGGTTGACCGAGGCAAAGATCTCGGAAATCCGGCTGTCGCGTTTGGTCCTGCCCAGCCCATGCAGCCGCTTCAGCGGGGCCTCCATCACCTGCCGGATGGTCTTGCGCGGGTTCAGACTGCTTTGCGGGTCCTGAAACACATACTGGATCAGCTTGCCGAATTCCGCCGGATCGGCATTGTCAAGCGCGCGCCCCTCGATCTCGATCCTGCCCTCGGAGGGCTCCAGCAGCCCCACCAGCATCCGCGCCAGTGTGGACTTACCGCAGCCGGATTCGCCCACCACGCCAAGGGTTTCGCCGGTCTCCACCTTGAAACTCATGGGCCGCACCGCGCGCACCCCGGGCGGGGCCGGGCCGAAGAGCGGCTTTTTCAATGGGAAGGTCTTGGCGAGATTTTCGACCTTGAGCGCGGGCATCACACAGCCTCCTCGGGATATAGGCACCGGACCGCACGAGGTGCCGCGCCCTTGAGCGCGACATCGCCCGCCTGGCAGGCCTCCTGCGCCTTGTCACAGCGCGTGGCAAAGGCGCAGCCCGGCGGCAGGTCATCAACGACAGGCGGCAGACCCGGGATGGCCGCCAGTTCGCGCCGCCCGCCACCCAGTTCGGGCACGCAGGCAATCAGGCGCTTGGTATAGGGATGGGCAGGCGCACCGAGGACAGCTTGCGTTGGCCCCTCTTCGACGATCCGGCCCGCATACATCACCGCCACCCGGTCACAAAGCTGCGCAACCACGCCGAAATCATGGGTGATGAAGATGATCGCCAGCCCGCGATCGCGGCGCAGATCGTCGAGCAGCGACAGGATCTGCGCCTGCACGGTCACGTCCAGAGCGGTGGTGGGTTCATCGGCAATAATTACTTCCGGTTCGTTTGCCAGCGCCATGGCGATGCCCACGCGCTGGCGCATGCCTCCCGACATTTCATGCGGGAAATTGTCGACGCGGCTTTCGGCATTGGGTATGCGCACATCCTTGAGCAGTTGAATGGCGCGGGCGCGCGCATCAACCTTGCTGATCCTGTGATGTGACCGGATCGCCTCGGCCAGTTGCTGGCCCACGCGGTAGAGCGGGTGCATGGTGCTGAGCGGATCCTGAAAAATATATGCCACCCGATCGCCGCGTTTTTGGCGCAGCGTCTCGTAGGGCGTACCGATCAGGTCTTCGCCCTGAAACCGTACCGCACCGCCGGTGATCACTCCGGGGGGCGAGGCGACCAGCCCCATGACGCTGAGCGCGGTCACGGATTTGCCCGAGCCCGACTCACCGATCACGCCCAGGCATTCACCGGGTTTTACGGCAAGGCTGACGCCCCCTACCGCGCGATAGTTCCGTTTGCCCACATGGAACTGCGTCTCAAGCTCCTGGATGGCCAGCAGATCATCCGTGGCGGCGGGAATGTCGCTCTTGCGGTCCACAAGCGTGGTGGCGCTTGCACGGCTGAGCGCGCCCGAGCGCAGCCGTGGATCGAGCGCATCGCGCACCCCGTCGCCCAGCAGGTTGATCGACATGACAATCAGGAAGATCATGATCCCCGGCACCACGGACGTATGCGGGTGAGAAATGAGCGCCGAGCGCGCCTCGCCCAGCATCGAGCCCAGATCGGCCTGTGGCGGCTGTGACCCAAGTCCGAGGAAGGAAAGCCCTGCAGTCTCAAGGATCATCCAGCCCACGGTGGTGGACATGGCGATGATGATGACCGGCAAGACATTGGGCAGGAGTTCCGTGAGTATGATCCGTGTATGCCCCATGCCTGCCAGCCGGGCGGCATCAATGAATTCGCGACCCGCGAGGCCGACGGTAATGCCGCGGATGTTTCGCGCAAAGAACGGGACGTTGACGGCGGCCACGGCAATCAGCGCGTTCATCAGCCCGGGGCCGAGCGCGGCGACGATGGCCAGCGCCAGGAGGATGTAGGGAAAGGCCATCAGCATATCGACGCCGCGCATGATGATATTGTCGGTCCGCCCGCCGAAATACCCCGCGATGATCCCGATGGCCGACCCGATGGTGGCGGCGATCAGCGCCGCTGCAATGCCGACGGCCAGCGACAAACGCGTGCCGTGCAGCAGGCGGCTGAGCAGATCGCGACCCAGATGATCGGTGCCCAGCGGGTGACCTTCGGAAAACGGTTTCTGGAACCGGTCGGCGGTGGCGGTGCTGTCGGGGTTCTGTAGTGGCAAAAGCGGCGTGATCAGCACAAGGATCAGGATCGCCGCCAGCACCACCGCGCCCATCGCCGCGAGCCCGTTGCGGAAGAGGAGCTTGAGAAAAGCTCTCATGTCTTGATCCTCGGATCAAGCAGGCTCTGCGTCACGTCCACGGCGATGTTGAAGAGCACGTAGCAAGCGGCAACGAAAACCACGCCGCCCTGCACCAGCAACAGGTCTCGTTTGAGGATCGCATCGACCAGCATCCGCCCGACGCCGGGCCATTGGAACACGATCTCGATATAGACCGCGCCCGACAGGACAAACCCGGCCTGAATGCCTAAGACCGGGATGATCGACACCATCGCGGCGCGCAGGGCATGGCCCATGATCACACGGCGCTCCGGCACGCCCTTGGCGCGAGCGGTGCGGATATAGTCCTGCCGCAGCACCTCGAGCATGGCCGAGCGCGAGAGCCGCGCAATGACGCCAGTGGCGACGGCGGCCAGCGCCAGCGCCGGCATGATCAGGTGGTGGAGAAGATCCGGCACATCGCCACCGCCATAGATCGCGAACATGCCCGACACGGGCAGCCAACGCAGGTTCACCGCGAAAGCCAGGATCATCATCATGCCCAGAAAGAAGGACGGCACCGAGATGCCGATCAGCACCACGAAGGTGATTGCCTTGTCGGCAATCCCGTATTGCCGCGCAGCGGAAACGACCCCGGCAAGGATACCGAGCAGAGAACAGAGGGCAAAGGCGGTGCCTGCCAGGATTAGCGTCGCGTTGAACCGCTCCATCACCTCGTCAATGACGGGCCGGTTGAGCGAATACGAGCGCCCAAAATCGCCAGTCAACATATTAGAAAGCCAGATGAAATACCGCTGCACCATGGGCTTGTCCAACCCCAGGTCGCGGTTCAGCTTCTCGACGTTATCGGGCGTGGCGTAGGAGCCCAGGATTGCCGTTGCCGGATCGCCGGGAATGAGCGACATGATCAGGAAAACGATGATCGTGATCCCCAGCAGGACAGGGATGGCCGAAATCAGCCGTTTCAGGATGTAACCGCCCATCTTGCCCTCGCTGCGTTAACATCGGGCCAGTTGCAAGACCGGCCCGATGCAGTTTGCGTCAGTTTTTCACGACGCCCTGCAGATGCAACAGAAAGGACGGCTCCAGACCGAAGTTTTCCACCCGGTTGCTGGTCACTGCATTCTGTTTCCAGTTGGCAACAAAGACCCAGGGCGCATCATCCTGCACGATGGTCTGCATCTCGCGATAAAGCCGTGCACGCTCGTCCTGATCTGTCGCGGTGCGTGCGGCCTCGAGCAGTTCGTCGACCTTATCGTTTGCATAATAGCCCGAGTTGAAGCCACCATCCGACGGCCATGCCTTGGAGCGCAGCGCCAGGTAAGGCAGCGTGTCGGGGTCGTTGGTCATCCAGGCCATCTCGGCCATGTCGGCCTTGCCTTCCAGACCCGGATTCACTTCGCCCAGGAACGTGTTCCATTCATAGGTTTCGATCTTCACGTCGAAGCCCACGGCCTCGAGGTCCGCCTGAATGGCCGTCCCCATTGGCACCGGATCGAGCATGCCCGAGCCACCTTCTGTCACGTAGAAGGTCAGTTCGGCCCCATCGGCGCCAGCCTCGGCGATCAGTGCCTTGGCTTTTTCCGGGTCGTAGGGGTATGGGTCCAGCGCCTCGTTATAGGCCCAGGCAAAGGCGGGCGGCGTCGGACCAGCGGCAACGGTGGCCGTGCCTTCCAGCACGTCGTTCACGATCGCTTCCTTGTTGATCGCGTAGTTGGCGGCCTGGCGCACCTTCTTGTCGGCGAAGGGGCCTTCCTTGGCGTTCAGGATCAGGAACCAGACATGCGGACCCGCCTGTTCGGCGACCGAAAAGCCGTCCCCCTCGAACTGACCAAGCGAGGTGGGTGGCACCTCGACCATCAGGTCGATCCCCCCCGCCAACATCTCGGCCACGCGGGTGTTGGCGTCAGTGATCGGGCGGAACACGACCGCCTCGGTGCCCGCGGCCTCGCCCCAGTAGTCGCCGCTGCGTTCAACCACGACCGCCTCGTTCGAGCGCCATTCGGCAAACTTGAACGGCCCGGTGCCGACCGGGTTACGGCCGAATTCCTTGCCGTTTGCCTCGACCCCGGCGGGTGAAACGATCAGGCCGGTGGGATAGGCGAGATTGGACAGGAACGGCGCATAAGGCGCGTTGAGCGTGAATTTCACCGTCATGTCATCGACCACCTCGGTCGATTGCACCGCGCCGAAAAAGAAGCTGAGCGGGAACGGGCCGGTGTCGTGGAACGGGTGATTCTCATCGAGCATCCGGTCGAAATTGAACTTCACCGCTGCAGCGTTGAAAGGTGTGCCGTCATGGAACATCACCCCGTCGCGCAGGGTAAAGGTGTATTCCGTGCCGTCATCGCTGATCGACCAGTCGGTGGCCAGCGACGGTTCAACCTCGAGCGTGCCGGATTTGTAACGGGTCAACCCCTCGTAAACATTCACGAGAATCCGGAAATCATTCACCGCGGTCACGGCCGCCGGATCCAGCGATTTCGGCTCGGCAATCTGCCCGACGATCAGCACCCCGGGCGGGGTTTGCGCAGCAGCAGGAGACACGACGGCGCCAATGGCAAGCACCGCCCCAGCGGTTACGGCCATCACACCCCGGCGGGTCCAGGTCATGAGTGTCATTGTCTTACTCCCTGTTGAAATTCTGGCACTATATTTATCATGATAAATTGCAATCGTCAAATTATCATGATAAATACTTATAACCCAGCTAAGGTGAAGCATGACGTTTTCGATTCTTGCACGTGATCCCGAAACCGGCGCCATCGGAGGCGCCGCGGCGACCGGCTCTCTTTGCGTCGGTGGCTGGGTGCTGCGCGGAGACCTTGCCGCTGGCATGTCCGCCAGCCAGGGAGCGGCCCCATCGACCTTCTGGGGCGAGGAGGTTCTGGCGGAGATGCGCGAGGGGCACAGCGCGGCCCAAGCCGTCGAGACGGTCACGGCCACAGATAGTGGCCGGGACTTTCGCCAGCTGGCCGCGCTCGACCGGAACGGAGGGATCGGTGTCTTTACCGGGGGGTCGAACGAACCGGAGAAGGGGGATCGCGCTTTTGCAAATGGGGTCGTTTCTGGCAACATGCTGGCCCAAACCAGCGTAATGGACGCGATGGTCGAACGCTTCACGACAGCGAAGGGCGATTTCGATCACCGGCTGCTTGCCGCCTTGCAGGCCGCCACTGAACAAGGTGGCGATTTCCGCGGCCTCCTTTCCGCCGCGCTGCTGGTTCTGCACCCGGACAGACCGCCATTGACCTTGCGGATTGATCACCACCCGGACGACCCCGTCGGCGCGCTGGTCGCGCTGCACGGCGCTGCGACCTCCGGCGCATATGCGAGATGGGCCGAACAGGTGCCCGTCCTGAATGACAGGGGGCGTATACTTGACTGACTGGGGCCAGCGCGCTGAGGCATTGCTGAACGATCTTGCCGCCTGTTCGGAACCCGGCCCCGGAGTCACACGCCTGCCGTTTACGCCCGAACACCGCGCAGCGCTCGATATCCTGCAAACGGCGATGGAGACCGCGGGGCTCATGGTCTCGCTGGATGCTGCCGGTACGCTTATCGGACGGCGCGGCGGGCCACCGGGCAGCAAAACCTTTCTTATGGGATCGCATCAGGATTCGGTACGCGAGGGTGGCGCATATGACGGGGTTATGGGTGTGGTCCTGCCGATCCTGGCTCTGGAGAAGCTACGGGACGAGAGTGCTGATCTGCCCTTCGCTGTCGAAGTCCTGGCCTTTGCAGACGAAGAAGGCGTGCGTTTTCCGACCGCCCTAATCGGGTCCCGCGCCTTGGCAGGCACCTTTGAGCAGTCCGTCTTGGACATGCGCGACGGCAACGGCGTCACGTTGCGCGATGCGATGGAGTCTTTCGGGCTGGAGCCTTCGGGGATCGGCGCGCTTCGCCGTGATCCTGACGACATAATCGGGTTTCTGGAAACGCATATCGAACAAGGCCCTTTCCTTGAACACGAGGACGAAGCCATTGGAGTCGTTACGGCAATCTGCGGTATCGAACGACACGAGATCAAGGTGACAGGCGAAACCGGCCATGCCGGTACCTTGCCGATGAAAGGGCGGCGTGATGCGCTTGTCGGAGCGGCCGCACTCGTTTTGGAAGTTGAAAAGCTGGGGCAGCAGACCGCCGATCTGCGTGCCACGGTCGGTGCCCTGACGGTTGAGCCCGATGTCGTCAACGCGGTGCCACGCGCTGTCAGGATGACGTCGGAGTTCCGCTCGCCCGGAGACGACATCCGCAGCAAGGCCGGGGAAACGCTTCACGACTTTGCCCAGAACCTGGCGACGCGGCGCTCCCTGACAATCGAAGCCAAGCGGACCTATGTCCAGGTGGCACAGCCCTGTAGCGAAAATCTGTCCCGCCGCCTCATATCGGCTGCCGTTCAGTCTGGCGCGCGCGGTTTGCTTTTGCCCTCCGGTGCGACCCATGACGCCTCAGCGATGGCAGATCTATGCCCGATCGCCATGCAGTTTGTTCGATGCCGCGGTGGCGTAAGCCACAAACCCGAAGAACTCGCTTCGGCCAAAGACATGGCGCTAGCCACTTCCGCTCTTTCAAGGTTCCTGACGTCTATCGGACACGATGTCGATCGTGATGACCGAGGTTCGCTGTAGCCCGAACTCGATCCGTTTTTCAGGGCAAACAAAAGCAACCGCGTTGACCCTACCGTAAAACGTCACCAACATCCGAAAACGGCCTCTCACCGGACAGCTGGACAATTAGCTCGGCAGACAGGTTTGGTCCGCGCTGCTGCCACTCATGAACCCAAGAATGCTGCAAGATGCATGAACGGCGGCTTTCGGGAAGCGGACAGGATGAATTAAGACCGACGCGAACGTCCGGTTAGGGCCGATCTTGATGTAATGATCGGCACGTCTTCGTGAGCAGCGTCGGAGCAGATTTCGGTCCTCGCTGAAACGACCACATACGCAATAATTCGCCGCCAGATGTGCTCACAGGAATTTGACGCGACGAAAATGTTGGCCGACTGCATACTTAATCCAATTCGCTCTGTAACCCTGGGAGGGCCTGATGAGACTGCTGGTAGGATTTTATATGGCCGTTTTGGCCGCTCCGGCGTTTGCTCAGGACGTGACACGCAGCATCGAACCGGTGACTGGCGACGTTTATTTGATGCGAAATAACTTTCACAACTCGCTTCTGGTGGCGACCTCGGAAGGTGTTGTCCGCGTTGATCCGATAAATGCCGAGGCTGGCGAATGGCTCAACGCAAACCTTGGTGAGATTGGACAGGAAAAAGTTAGCCACCTGATCTATTCACACAGTCACGGCGATCACGGTTCGGGCGGTGGTGCGCACAAAGACGCCATTGTGATCGCCCACGAGGACGCTCCGGATGAGATCAATGGCATCACACCCGACCTGCGTGTTGGGGACACACATTCATTGTCCATCGGCGGGAAAACAATCGAACTTACCAATCTTGGCGCAGGCCACGACAATCACATGCTGGTCACGATCGTTCGACCCGAGAATGTTGCGTTTATTGTCGATGTCGCGGCGCCCAAGCGGCTTCCATATCGTGATTTTGCCCGCTCGGATATCGGCGGGTGGTTCCAACAGCTCGAAGCTGCGCAGGCACTGGATTTTGAAATCTTTGCGCCAGGTCACGGAGCCATTGGAACGAAGGACGATCTTGTAAACGCATATACCTACATGGTCGATCTGCAAGCTGAGGTGCTTGACGGTCTGAAGGCCGGAAAATCGGTGGAGCAACTGAAATCCGAGGTTACGATGGACGCATACAAAGATTGGGGGCAATACGATGCATGGCGTGGCGAGAATATCGAGGGAATGGCGCGCTATCTGAAAGCCTCTGGCCAAGCCGATTGACGTAAACTGAACTGCCCGTTCGAATGCGAAAGAAGTTTGTGGTGTAATGCTGGCGAAAAAAGCGCGCACTTGCGCAAATCTGCATAGCACGCAGAGGCTCAAGAGGAGGCATTCAAAATGACACATTCGCTGATCACTCGCCGCAAGTTGATTGTCGCAGGCGGTGCCATTGCGATATCCGGAACGTCCAGCTTCGTTGTGCCGGTGCGGGCTCAAAGCCTTGCGCCAACACGCTCGATGCGGGGTGGGTCGAACAACTATTTGCCTGGCGCGCCTATCGTAGATCGGATCGGAGGCGGCGGGTTCTGGATGACGGGCACTGTGCGCCGCGCGGGTGACGGTTCCGCGCTTTCGGGCCAACGCATTCAAATCTGGGCGCATACGACCGAAGGACATGAGCGCGACCCTCACAGTCATGGGGCCACCCTTACAGACGCGAACGGGATGTTCCGCCTTGAAATGCCGCAAATTGTCCCGGCCTTCGGGCAACCACACGGTCACCTTGCTTATGACAGCGATGACTACGAGACTGTCTTTCTGCGTCCTGTGATGTCGAGCGCCAGCGATACCGAACTTGAGGCGCATTTCGTCCTTCAGCCGGTTTGATTGGACTGGGCAAAAAGCGAATGATTTTGGTTCGTGCTGTGCTGATCTGGATGGCTCTCGCCCTTGCCGTCACCGCACCGATTGCCATGTCAGCATCAAGCCCGCTTCTTGCATGGCGCGATCCGATCTACATCTTGGCCGGGTTTGCGGGAGTATTCGCCATGACCCTCCTGCTTGTTCAGCCCTTGTTGGTGGCGGGATACCTGCCGGGTATGTCTGGACTTCGTGGGCGGCAAGCGCATCGCTGGGTCGGGGTCGTAATGGTTGTGAGCGTTGTGGTCCACGTTGTGGCACTTTGGATAACCAGCCCGCCAGATGTAATCGATGCACTCCTGTTCACGTCGCCGACGCCATTTTCAGCCTGGGGCGTGATTGCCATGTGGGCCGTATTTGCTGCGGCGCAGCTTGGCTTGCTGCGCCGACGATTGCGTCTGCGACCGCATCTTTGGCGTCGCAGCCACACGGCCCTTGCGGCGGTTGTTGTTGTGGGAAGCGTGGTGCATGCAATGTTGATTGAAGGAACAATGGAGACGATGTCGAAGGTAGCGCTTTGCGTGCTGGTCCTCACGGCGACCGTGAAGGCTCTGGCCGCTCTGCGGGTGTGGGCCTATCGAACAACATCGCGCTAGTTCAAAGCACGGTGCGTGGCAGGTTTAAGCCCCATGTCGATAGTTGCACCTAAATTTCTGCACCTACAGCCAATGTTCGGTTTGTGCGGTCGCGCCGATCCACGGGGCTCATATGGTGAACGGCTGTTTCGGGTCGTCCTTAAAGGCGTACTTCCTCGCGGTTCAGCGTATGCTGCGTAGCATCCGAAGTCGGCAGAGAGCCCGAAGTGGACATGCTTTACGAGTTGGCGACAAACGCGTCTACTTCAATTTCAACCAGCCATTCCGGGTTGACGAAACTATCGATGGCCATGATCGTATCAACCGGCTTTACGGTCTGGCAGTAGACTTTTCGTGCTTCGATTGCTTCCTTCCAGTTGTCAATATCGGTCAAGACAACACGGGTGCGGATGATGTCATGTAGCCCGGACCCAGCATCTTCCAAGGCGGCTTTGATGATCTCGAAACACTGCGTTGTTTGTGCGAAAACATCTCCAACACCCACAGTCCTACCTTCAGCATCAACCGGTGCGGTGCCGCCGACCGCGATGAAAGGGCCGACCCGGACGGCTCTACTGAAACCAACAACGTCTTCCATCGGGTTCCCGTTGGATATCAGTCTGCGTTCAAGGGTCATCTGTCCGCTCCCACTGTTGTTTTCGTGCCGATGCTAGCACGTTTTGGCCAAAAACCTGTACTGAATGACAAAGGCCGGTTTGTCCGCGCTGCGCCATCTGAGAGCCATCTGCTATGCGCTTGCAGCGATGGTCCGCAATGCGGGCTGCGGCTGCAGCATTCAAGAGCAATGCTCATGGTCGGCTCTGGGCCGCGAGGTCCAGTCAATCTCGCAAATCGTTCTTTTTGCAAACGAGGTTGCATTCAAGCGAGTGAGGGGCAAACAACTTCGATCAAGGAAGGACCGTCGCTGGAAATTCCGGCAGACAGTGCCTTGGCAAAACCCTCGATCTCTTCGACACGTGTCCCCGGTACACCATGCCCCTTTGCCAACGACAGCCAGTCGAGCGTTGGATTCTCTACATCAAACATTGCCTGAGCATTTCGACCAAAGCTCTCTACACCGACATTCGTAAGCTCATCCCGAAGGATCTGATACCCTCGGTTAGCAAATACGATCACGGTTATGTCGAGGTTTTCGCGCGCCATGGTCCACAAGGATTGCAATGTGTACATGGCTGAGCCGTCACCCGTCAGGGCAATGACCTTCCGATCCGGACAGGCAATCGCCGCGCCGGTTGCGCAGGGCAGACACAGGCCGATTGCCCCACCCGTTCCGGCAAGCAAATCGTGCGGCCGAGCCGTGGCGGTCGGTGGAATGACGTGGAACCCGGAAGTCACTGATTCATTGCACAAAATAGCGTTCTCGGGGATCAGAGCCGCCAGGGTCTGACCAACCTTCGCCAACGTCAGCTGTCCGCTAGGAATGGAAGGCAATTCGAGAGGATATGTGTTCGCCGAGGTTGTGCTGGACACCCCGACGGCATCCGCCAGGGATTGAAGCGTCCAGTCGATATCATCCGTTGGGCTACAAAGATCTATAACCGGACAATCCGATGGCTCTGGGACACTTGGCTTACCCGGGTAGGCAAAAAAAGCGACGGGCCTGTCGGTGCCTAACAAGGTGATTGAGGATGTGCCATCAAGCTGAGCGATTTTGGGAGTGATCGGATAAACCAACTGATCCAATTTTGTCGCCCCAGCACCCTTTGAGATGCGGGGAATCAGCGTGTCGGCCAGCACCCGGCATCCTGTTTCCGCCGCAATTTTGCCAACCAGTTCGCGAAGCGGCCCAAAAAGAGCGGCCCCCCCAATCATAAGGGCAGCTTGTTGCGTAGTCAGGCGTGCAGCCGCAGCTTCGATATCATCGATGGACGGGCGATGACATCGCTGGGTTGGCAAGATTGTCGTCACCGGGCCATTGGCGGTCTCCCAAGCGGTGTCGGCAGGAAGGATCAGCGTGGCAATCTGGCCGTTTTGAGATCGGGCAGCCTGTATTGCTGCAGCACCGTCCCCGGCAACACTCGTGGCATCCCCAGAAACCCGTGTCCAATGGCTCACGGCCTGACTGATGCCGACGATGTCGCCTTTGAGCGGGCTTTCGTAGCGCAGGTGATGCGTTGCATGATCTCCGACCACATTCACAATCCCAGAACCGGATTTTCGGGCGTTATGTAGATTTGCAAATGCGTTGCCAAACCCTGGCGCAAGATGAAGCAACGTACCTGCAACGTCTCGCTTCATACGATAGTAGCCATCTGCAGCGCCCGTCGTACCACCTTCGAAAAGGCACAAAACGCAATTCATCTCGGGGTGGTCATCAAGGGCTGCGACAAAATGCATTTCAGATGTGCCAGGATTGGCAAAAACGGTATCCACGCCACAGTGCAAGAAGGTTTTGACTAACGATTCTGCGCCGTTCACTTGATCCACCGTTTAGTAAGGGTCTGGCGAAGTTTAGGAGACAGATTGTCCCGATGTAAGTGAAAACGCCCGTGAACACTCGCGGGTCTTCAAATTTCAACTATTCCCAAGTTGGCGTCTTAATATCAATATTGCTGTGCACTGCATGAATGGCGGCTATGCGGGCTGCAATCGCAGAATCGTGACTAGTGGCCGAATGTCTGGTTAGGGCCGCCCGTGACACCCTACCAACCTCGATTCAAAAGGGTGCTGCAAAGCTTCCGAGAGCCACATGGGCCTCTTCACGACACTCGTATAGC
>NZ_JAIMIB010000034.1 GCF_019966515.1 Roseovarius aestuarii
CCAAACTGAACGCCACTGTCGAACTTACCGTATTCGTTGGCGACTTCACCGTTGATGTTGGTGAAATTGTCGACCTTGGTAACACCATCGGCCTTGAATTTCGTCCCGGTGACATCGTCTCCTGTTACGGTCAGGCCATCCGCGATGCTATCATCTGCAAGATCAAAGAAAATTGCGTTCAGATCACCGATAGAACCGGTGTCATCCAATACCATAAGGTCGAATTTCAGACTGCCGTCTGGTTGTTCAGTGATCGTGATACTGACGTTAACGTGTCCACCCAGCGTAAATGAGAGAGTGCTCATGGAATGTTGTCTCCTAAAGTCCGTTTGTTCCTGGCCGGACTTCTTAAGTGGCTGGCGCTACAAGAATGAGGCAGCCAGGCGGCAATACTGCGGCGACAATTTCAAAATTCGAATAATATGATTTGAATTTGAGGTGCAATAACAGGATCAGCCGGGACTGCCTGCCGTCGGTCGCACTTGCGACAACGACCGCATTCGGTGGAAAATACGATGCATCCACATGATCCGTCGTTCAGCCAACGCCTTCCGTTGCTTCGCACCTTAGTGCAGCGCTGACATAGGGAAGCGGCAGCTATTCTGGAGGCGTGGAAATGCGCAGTGCATGCGCATCGACATATCAATAAAAAACGCGGATTAGGAGGATTTCGCGCCTTAGGATCTTGAAGTTTCTTATTGCCAAAAATCAGCTCGGCCCAAGCAGGCTTTGGCGTGACGGTTCGGTGCTGCGCCGCGGCTTACGCAAAGCTGCCATTTGTGTTGCTTCATTCAAAAGCGGCACGGACCGACACAAGATACTCTTCACGCAATCGCATCGTGACCGGGCCGATCGCTCCGGTGCCAATCACTTTGCCATCTACCTCGAGAACAGGTTGGATGTAGCTCGAGGCGCCTGTGGCAAAAGCCTCGTCGGCGCCGAACACATCTTCCAACCTGTAGCGTTCTTCAACTATCGTAATACCTTGTTCCGCTGCTACTTTTAGCATGGTCTGCCGAGTGATCCCGGGCAGCAGATCCCGTTTCAGAGGACGGGCGCAAATCTGGTTGTCCCGAACTATGAAAAAGGACATCGCGCCACATTCAGTGACGTAACCCTCTGGATCGATCATAAGAGCCTCATCGGCACCGGCTTTGCGGGCAATCTCTTTGGCCAGGACCTGCCCCAATAGATTGCTGGTCTTGATATCGCGCCGTGCCCAGCGGATATCAGGGGCTGATGCAAGTCGCAGGGGTGTTGGTGGCTCGCTCGCCGATCCATCGTGCAGCGGTTGGGTGAACGCAAATACAGTCGCCTTGAGTCCGCCAGGATACAGGTAGTCTCGGTCATGCACGCCGCGCGTAATATGCAGATACAAAAAGCCCTCCTGAACGTTGTTTTGCTCAATTAGCCCGGTCAATCCGTCCAGAAGAGCTGCATCGCTCATTGGTGACAGTATTTCGAGTTCTGCCAGGGATCGACTTAGCCTCTGCAGGTGATACAGGAAGTCAACGATCCGCCCATCCAGAACGCCAAAGCCCTCATAAACCGCATCGGCAAACAGAAGGCCGCGATCAAAAATTGAAACCTGCGCCTTATTCTCGGGCAGATACTCTCCGTTCAGCCAGATTGTTCTACTCATCTTATTCCCCGTCATGCAGCTTGATTGCCCAAAAAAACACCGGCTCGCGTGTCCGTCTGGATACCATGCCTCAGCGCGAATTGCCCGTTGACCAGAACGTGGCAGATTCCTGCGCTCGGTTGCTCAGGATTTGAAAAATCGGCCAGATCTTTGACCTTGTGCGCATCAAACAAGACGAGATCAGCTTTCTTGCCGGCAGCGATCACGCCGCGATCAGATATGCTGAAACGCGAAGCGGACAGCCCCGTCATCTTGTGGATAGCCTCGGTCAGGGACAGAAGTTTCAATTCACGCACATAGTGCCCTAACACACGGGGAAAGGTGCCCCAAAGACGAGGATGCGGCTTTTCTGTACCTGGCAACCCGTCTGACCCGATCATCGCCACCGGGTGTTTCATGATACGCTGAACGTCGGCCTCATCCATGTCGAAATAGATCGCCCCAGCTGGCTTAAGGCGGTGGCAGGCCTCTTCGCGGGTGACACCCCAGTTAGCTGCGATATCATCCAGAAGTTGCCCGCCGAGTTCGGGATATGGGGTCGACCAGATCACGATCACCTTACTGGCGCTGCCTACAAACCGTTCCAACAACGCGCTGGAGGAGGCCACATAAGGGTAGACATCAAAGCTGACCTCACCATGCCGCCTGGCCAGATCGATCATCTCCAGGGTTTTCACACTTTTTCCAAAATTGGCTTTACCGGCGCATTTGTGATGAGACAGGACAAGCCGCGCCTTTGCTCGCTGCCCTGTTTCCAGCGCCTCGCTCACTGCACCGATCACGCCGTCGCCCTCATCGCGGATATGGGTGGCGTAGATGGTGTTTTGGTGCCCTGACACGACTTTTGCCAGTGCCACCACTTCGTCCATTGGTGCTTCCAATGATGCTGGATAGTCTAGCCCGCTAGACAGACCGGCGGCACCTTCGGTCAGTGCAGTATCCAGCAACTGTGCCATGAGATCAATCTCCTCTCCGGAGGCGGGTCTGGCCAAGTCCGTCCCCATAACGGTGGCCCGAAGAGAGGAATGCCCGGCCAGCAGGCGAACATTCACTGCTGGAGGAGAAGTAGTCAATCTCTGCCGGTATTCAGCCACGCTGTCAAAACTATACTCTCGCAATCCAGGCACAACATTGAATGGATCAGGCAACCCATCCTGCATTCTAAAGGGCGCAGCACTGATCCCGCAGTTTCCCGCAACGACGGTCGTCACGCCTTGTGTCACCTTGAAGGGCATGTCGGGGGTTCGCAGAAGTGCCCAATCGTCATGTGTATGCACATCTATAAACCCGGGAGCGGCACAAAGCCCTGTGCCGTCAATGCTTGTTTCTGCCTGAAGGGTCGAGCAATCGCCGATGTGAACGATCTGGTTGCCAAGTACCGCGATATCCGCCGCTTGCACCGGAGCGCCGGTGCCGTCGATTATGGTTGCGCCCTGGATGATGATGTCGCAATTGTCCGGCACATGCCCGCGAACAGTTTTCATTGCGCGCCTCTGATATCTATTCAATTTTGAGGTTAACGCATCGAAATGAATGGCGGTAGAAATATTGTTGGATACTTAGTGCGCGCAAATTACCAACAGAACTGAGAAGGTGACGATTGGCTATGAACCGTTTCACAGGATGCAGATCATCCTTAACCAAGGTCGGTTGAAGCGTAGTCAAATGCAAACTGCGCTTGGAGGTTTCTCACCTTTCACCCAGACCAGCAGTTAGCACTTTGATCAAGGCCCAATCCGGGCATTCGCATCTCCTGAAAGTCGAGTTTTCCAGCTCCCCCGGGGTTCGACAATTGCGCATCGCACAGCAATTTGGCCCGCCAGGTACAGCAGAGCGGGACAAAACTACCATTCAAGTCATGGCTTCAATACATCCTACTTTCCTTTGCTTCCGGCTCTTGCTTCCGGCGCGGCATTGAAATCGCTTTGGGATATGGTGCCAGTTGTGACCCTGCGTCGGCAGGACAGTAACATAAGGGCTAGGAATGTTAAGTTTAGCACGGCATTTAACGGCGCACCAACGAGGATGGAGGCTGTACTATCCGTGCAGAACCAGGACCAGGTTGCAACCCAGGTCACTTTGGTTGCCGCATCGGGCGAGAGCGGTGCGACATATGTGCCTAAAGCCCACAGCATGCCGCCTAACCCCACCGTCAGCCCACCGGTGATGGCGACCAGCAGAGGGACTGGCACTGCCAGGCCGGACGGAACGTCCTGCATCGGCCAATACGCGATCTGAAGAAAGATCTGGGCGATGGGGTGCAGTAACGGTAGCCCTGTCAAAGCAAATAGCGCGCCCGTCACAATCAGAATCCATCCTGAACGGCGCATGGCAGATTGTTGTTGTGTCATGGTGTCCTCCTAAAACGCTATACCCCTCTTGCGCGTTCAGTAGGGATCAAAGCAATTACCTCAGAGGTAAGTGATTTCCACCAACAAACAGGTTAAGACTGCCTCATGACGTCTTACCCAAACCTACTGAAAGAATGGCGCAATCACCGCCGGATGAGCCAACTCAGTCTGGCCGTTGAAGCTGATGTAAGTGCGCGTCATATCTCGTTTCTAGAAACTGGTCGGTCGCGGCCTAGCCCAGAGATGATCGTACATCTTTCGGAAGTCATGGAAGTGCCGATGGACGCCAGAAACCAGATGATGCGTGCGGCAGGTTTTGCGCCACGATATACCGCGATCCCACTCGACGACACGGCAATGGCGCCAATTCGAGACGCTGTCGCATGGACGCTGGAACGGCATGCCCCATACCCCGGTTTGGTTCTTGATCGTCTTTGGCGGATCATAAAGCTGAACGACCCTGCCGCGATGCTGTTTGCTCCGTTGGGGTTGGGGGAAGGCTTGAGCCTTCTCGACTTACTGACAAACCCAATGATGGCAGATGTTGTGGAAAACTGGCCGGAAGTGGCGCATTACACGATGCTTCGCCTTCGTGCAGAAAGCGCAGCGGCTGGTGGTATCCTCGAACTAGAAGCTGCGATAAAAACATTGGCGGCACACGCCTACACTTCGAGTAACGCGGTGATGGGGCCGTCCATTCCAACAGTCTATCGCTTTGCCGGCCAGCGCCTTTCAATGTTCGGAACCATTGCTCAGTTCAGCACTGTAGCCGATGAAACTCTCGATGACCTAAAGGTTGAGCTGTTCTTTCCAGCCGACGATGAGAGTGCGGCCCTGCTGACCGCGCTCGCCAATCAACCAGACATTACATGACAGCCGATGATGAGCTGAATTTCGGTTTCCAAAGTGTTGGTCTGGAAAGCTTGTCGCCTTCCGCAAAACCGTGTTTGCGACATCGCCAATTCTGATTGCAGCCGGTTAGCACACGCTCATCAAAAATCCTACCGTTTTTACACGCTAAGATTGGAAACCGAGCGGCGCCAGTTCAAGAAAGTAATTTAATAATGTTACCGGCCCATACCAGACATTCAGCGCTGCACAATTTCAGCCGGCCCACTCCCCGAAACCGAATATTGGTTCGTAGCGCCGCTTCAGGCATCCGCTGATATCCATCAATAGACAATGGCTAGATGAAAGCGTAGGCGGCTAGATTTTGGATGTCCGGCTTCGGGAAACTGATTGGTGAATTATGAATGTTGCCAAATGTCGGCTAAGGGCCGCGAGTGATCTAGCCCATATCGCCCGTAACAGCGGATGCTGTGGCCCAGCCGAGGTCGGCAGTGAGTCCAAAGGAGATCAAGAGATTTTTAGATGCGCGCGCTCGCAGCACTGCGTGATAAGCGACCATTCATGATGGCTGCGTCAAGTATCAGGGCCCGAATTCACAGGTCGCGCGAAGAGCCGGCATCTGAAATTGCGGGGGTAGTTCGGGACCCCCCGCAATTTCATAGGTGAGTGCAAGTTGTTGCCGGTCTTACCAACTGCCAACTTCGATGTTTCGGTATGAGACTGAAACATTGTCGCCGTCGGCCAGTTTCAACGCACCTTCCAGACCGAGGACAAGGTTGATCGTGTCGTCGGGTTTGATGTTTGGCCGACCCGTTTTCGAATAGACCTCTTTTCCATCGCAGATGACGTGGATCTCTCCAGGTGTTTTGTCCTTCAAGCCCTTTTTCTTTGTCGAATCCCACATGATGCGCACTTCAACCTGGTGCCATTCGCCAAAACCTATGGGTCCGAAGCAAGTCTTCCGGCTGATCTCGTAGCCATAATCGTGGCCGACGAAAAACTGTAGGGCGGGTTTGTCGCCAGACAGAAAGCGCCCAGCGTAAAGGTGGAAATCAGCCGCGTTGATTCTTAAATCCTTGGGCACGTTGACCTCCCAGCGGTAGGCGACCTTGTCGCCATGGGCGTGACCCTCCGTCAGTTGGTACTCGGCCCGTTGACGGGTTGGCGTGCACGCAGTTTCAAAGCCAGCCGCGCAGCCGTCATTGCTGAGGCGCGCGGTGACCACGCCGTCCTGAATGTCCATAGCTGTTTCGTTTGGGCCGATGATTTGAAAGTTGTTTGCAAGGCCAATTCCTGCCGCCATTGCAGCGGGCAGAAAAACCGCGGGGAACATCGTGTTTCTTAGTGCTGGTCTCATCTCTAATCCTCCTTTTGGATGTCAGAACCCGGTTGCTTTTTAAAAGGTGCAACCGCTACGATAGGTCAGCGGGGGACGCCCGAAATGTCCGGAGAAAAGCCAGAAATTTTTGCGAAACCTCATGAGGAGGTCTGGCTTGGCAAGTACCAATTTCTTTTTGATTCGAGTGAATTGAGGGATGAGCACGGCACCGTCATCCCGTTGCGGCGGCAGAGCTTGGAAGTTTTGACTTACCTCGCTGCGCGACCGGGCGGGGTGGTTCCGAAAGCCGAACTGATTGAGAAAATCTGGCCCGAGACCTTTGTAACCGACGATAGCCTGGGCCAATGTATTGTCGATATTCGGCGTACACTTAGAGACAGAGATCACAAGATCGTCCGGACATTTCCAAAGAAGGGCTACATGCTTGTCCCGACGGAGCGACCCACCGAGAATAACGAGCCCGCAAACTCACTTATCAACGGCCGGCCCTTTTACTTCATCGTCGCCGGAGCGATTGCACTATTGGGTGCGATCATGGCCTTTCAATTTTGGAGTACAGATCCCGGTAAGGGATTCTCGGCAGCCTTGCCGTTGTCGGATGGGCCATCAATCATCGTGCTGCCATTTGACAACCAGTCCGAGGATACCGACCTAGATTATCTTGCCGCGGGCTTCAGTACATCTATTCGCACGCAGCTTTCGAAGTTTCCCGATTTTTTTGTCATTGCCGGATCAACCTCGGTGACCTTCAAGGACAATCCGGGCACGGCCCGAGGAATAGGGCGCGAGCTAGGCGTGCGATACGTTCTTGATGGAAGTATCCGCAAACAGTCAAACGGGGTTTCGGTTAATGCCGAACTGGTCGAAGCGGAAACCGAGCACACGATGTGGGCAGAGCAGTTCGACCTTTCCCATGACAATGCCCTGCGTGCGCAGGCCGATATCGTTACGGAAATAGTCGCGACGTTGAACGTTGTTGTCGGAGAAGAGGAACTGACCGCGATCCGTTCCCGCCCGACCAGTGATCTCAACGCGTACTATCTGTACATGCGGGCCGAGGCAGCAAGTCAGTTGGTGACGCGGGCAGGGCGAGCTGATGCGGTGGAGCTGCTTAAACAAGCGGTCGAGCGCGACCCGGATTACCTAGCCGCGCATTTTGAACTCAGCGGTCGCTATCTTAGTCTTTACCGGTTTGGCGGTGCCGAAGATCCTGAAGAGGCTGTCCGGCTTGCGCGGTGGCACGCCAAACGCGCACTTGAAATCAACCGGTCCGACTATCGTGGGCATTTCAGGCTTGGCATGCTTCATCTTTTTGCTGACCACGATCACGAACTTGCGCTTGCCGCATTCGCGCGGGCGATCAAGGAGAACCCGAACGATGCCGACGTTCTGTACAACATGGGGTTTCTGCGCGCGCTGATGGGAAAACCGCAAGAGGCTATCGAATGGAATGACAAGGCCAAGCGGATAAACCCGCGATATCCGGGTTGGTATAACTTCAATGCAGCCCAATCCCGGTTCTTCGTGCAGGATTATCGCGAGGCTGAAACGCTGGCCCGCACGGGAATGGCCGAATATCCAGCCTCGCTGGCACCGCGCCGAATTCTCATCGCAACGCTTGTGGAAACCGGTCGTTTGGATGAGGCAAGGCACGAAGTCGAAAATTACCTGGCGATCAACCCTGATTTCCGACTATCGACCTTTCGCAATACCCCATTTCAACATGCGAAAGACCGGGACCGTTACTATGGCGCGCTGCGCGCGGCTGGCATACCTGACTAGTAGTCAAAGGTAAATTTTGGCTCTCTGTCGCCATTCGGTTCCGCTGCGCCCGCGATCTCGACAGGCTCTGAGCCCGTCCTGTGAATTCTATTTTCGCGCTGCGTGCGCACGCAGCGCGAGTAATGCTGTGCATGCCCGAAACCTGGTGCTGCTGAGCATCGGGAAAACCGGTCGTTGGTGCCGCCAGCAGTGAACTCGGCAGGGGCAATTCACAAGTCGCGGACTTTGCTGACACTGGCGGAACGTTTGCTCAATGCCTGAGAAGAAAGGGTCCAATCTATGGACATAAGCCTCACCACCGCACTTATCGTCGCGAATACGATCGGGTACCCCGCCGCACCAATTCGCCAAAAGCCTGGGCCTGAGTAAGTCGCAAGCGTTGTGTCGCCGCTTTTCTGAACGGGTGTTCATTCGCTGCGAAGCGTTCCACTCAGAAAAACAGATTCAGACCCGCCATGGATACGATCAGAAAGAGAATAGTCATAATTCCGCCGGAACGCACGAAGTCGATCACACGGTAGCCCGCAGGCCCCATGATCAGCGCGTTGACCTGATGGGTTGGGATTAGGAATGAATTGGAGGTCGAAATTGCCACTGTCAGGGCAAAGACTGCCGGGTCCCCTCCGGCGGCCAGCGCAATCGACACCGCCAACGGTACAAGTAGAACGGTCGCGCCGACATTTGACATTACGAGCGTGAACGCCGTCGCTAAGATCGCCAGACCTGCCTGTAGCGCCCAAAGTGGCCACCCCTCCAGCAAGCTTAGAATTTGTCCTGCAATCCAGGTTGCAGTGCCGGTATTCTGAACCGCCTGGCCTAATGGAATAAGGGAGGCGAGCAAAAACACCGTACTCCAACTGACGGCATCATAAGCCTCATCAATCGATAGAACACGGCTTAGAATCATCCCCATAGCCCCAGCAAGCAGGCACAGGGATAAACGGACATCCGAAAACAGGATCAGCGTCAACGCCATAGCAAAAAACGCCAATGCCCAACCCACCTTATGTGGGCGAAGGTCTTCTTGTGGGAAATCCGATGTCACGACCACGAAATCCCGGTCTGACAGGAGTTCGGTCAGCCTGTCCCATTGGACATGAACCACTGCAGTATCGCCTGCCTGTAACGGGACTTGTCCAATATGCGTGGCGACATGATCTTCTGTCTCAACATGGCTCAAGGTATCTTCGCCACGATGGATCGCCAAAAGCGAAAGCCCGTGCGTCTGGCGGAGCCGAAGATCAATCGGGGTATGACCAATCACGCTCGAACCCGGCGGGATCACAACTTCTGCCACGCCTGATTGGGTGGACGCAAAATCATCCGAAAATACATCCAACTGAGGCAAGATTTCCAACCCGTAGGGTTCGGCAAATTCTTCCCGCACCACCCGATGCAGCCCCAAGACCGCGAGACGCGCGGGTGCCTCGATTGTTGTGTCAGCCATCGGAGCAATGACTTTATGTCCCCGGTAGGACGTGCCCAGAATGTACATATGATGCGCGACCATCAGATCCGCCAAGGTATGCCCTATCAGGATCGACCCTTCGGGAACGCGCACCTCAAACATATCTGCGCGCAATCCATAGGTGTTTTCGATATAGGTCTGCATTGAACGGGCAGACCCTGCATCTGTGCCCCGATCGCGTTGTGCAGGTAGAACCCACCGCCCAAACAAAACGAAGTAAAGAACACCTGTTGCCACCAACATCAGTCCAATAGGCGTGACCGAGAACAATCCAAACTGTTCCATCTTCCTTTCTGTCGGCAGGTTTTCATTCGATGCAATTATCAAATCATTCAACAATATCAGCGGAGAAGAACCGACCATCGTGATCGTTCCGCCCAAAATGGCGCAAAAACCCATTGGCATGAGTAGCCGGCTCATTGGAACTTCAGTGCGCGCTGAAATACGAGAAATTACCGGTAGAAACAAAGCAGCCGCTCCGACATTCTGCATGAATGAACTGATGATCCCAACCACACCGGACACTATAGGAATTATACGTGCCTCGCTCGTCCCACCCTGTTTTATTATCAACGCCGCGACTTTGGACATCAGTCCGGTCTTATCCAGCCCCGCGCCGATAATCATCACCGCAATGATCGAAACAACTGCGTTGGACGAGAAACCGGCGAATAAGTTCGAGGCGTCCGCCAGATTGTTAAGTCCCGGCAAATAGCTGAGCCCGCCCAACAGCACCATGACCAATACCGCCGCCACATCGATCCGCACGATTTCTGAAATGAAAAGAAATACGGTGAACGTCAGCAGTACCAGCACCGCTATCATCTCGTTTGTCAGCACTACTGCTTCCAAGTCTGCCTCCCAAGGTCAGTCTATCCATCCATACGAGATAAAGCTCGGCATAACCAAGCTTTGTCATAAATGAGCGTGGCGCAGATGTAATTTGTCGTACTCGCGGGTTAAATGAATGCGGTGCACAGTTCGGTTCTCAATAAGCAATTAAGCGCAATCGGCATCGATAGCATTTTGTTGTCCTCCTAAACCCCTGGCGGAGGTCGAGTGGCAGTGGGCGGGTAAATGTGAAGTAGATTGCGGCCCATAGGAGAGCTCCGATCACTGATCCCGATGCTGCGGTCGCAGCCCGCATTGCGGATTGGGTGGATGGCTCCTGCTCCATCGGCGTCACGATGCGCGATAGTGCAGTTGTTATCGACTGCTAGGAAAGGAGCCACCCAATGCAGGTTACAACAATCGGCCTAGATCTGGCCAAGAACATCTTTCAGGTGCACGGGATCACAGCGGATGGAACGGTTGCGTTCAATCGATCGCTCGGGCGCGCTCAGCTTTTGGAGTTCCTCGAAAAGCTTGATCCGTGTCTCATCGGTATGGAAGCCTGCGGATCGAGCCACCACTGGGCGCGTCAATTCCAAAAGCTGGGCCATGAAGTGCGCTTGATGCCAGCGATGTACGTGAAGGCTTATGTCAAGCGCGGTAAGTCGGACGCCATCGACGCAGAGGCGATCTGTGAGGCCTTAACACGCCCCACGATGCGCTTTATCGCGATCAAAACCGAGGAACAGCAGGGCGTGCTGTTCCTTCACCGTGCCCGAGACATGGTCGTGCGTCAGCGAACCCAGCTCAGCAACATGTTACGCGGACTGTTGGGCGCGTTCGGGATCGTGATCGCGCAGGGGGTCGGCAGAGCTGTGAAGTTTGCAAAGGCGGTGCTGGACGGAGAGCGTCCGAGTATTCCTGAAGTTGCCGTCGATGTTTTGACGAACCTGTGTAACCAGATGGTTGCTCTGCATCTGCGCATTCTTTGGTACGACAAACGCATCCTGCTTGAGGGTCGAAGAGACCGCCAGGTGATGTTGTTGCGAACCATTCCCGGGGTCGGCCCTGTGACCGCCTCGGCCATCGTCGCTACAGCGGGCGACGGACATCAATTCCGCAGTGGGCGAGAGTTTGCTGCTTGGCTGGGGCTGACGCCTATTAACCGATCAAGCGGTGGTAAAGAGCGTCTGGGGCGTATCTCAAAAATGGGAGACAGATACGTCAGACGCCTTTTAGTGGCAGGCATGACGGCACGCCTGAAACACATGAAGGATAATCCGGACCGCGCCGATCCATGGGCAGTCGCCTTGTTGGACCGAAAGCCGCCAAGACTGGCAACCGTGGCCATGGCCAACAAAACCGCTCGGATCATCTGGGCCGTCCTGACACGAAACGAACGCTACCAACCCCATGCGGCATAAACTGACAAAAGGAACATAAGAGACGCAAGACCATTGAGATGATGGAGCAATGTCAGCCCGCCAACCGAGACACCCCGTCGAATGTCTGGGACACCATGTTGTCCGTATTGCCGATTGGGACTTGGTCAGCGGAAACCATCAGGGCCAGCAGCCGCGTGCGCTGCGCCAACAGGCCGGACACACGACTGCATCTGACAGACGCTCATATCAGCTCAAAAAATGTCTTGCTATGCATGAGCCATCCACACACGACATTCTTTGCGAACGCAAAAGGAATGGATCTCCAATTCACATTCAGCAGGCAGAAGTTGCCGTCCGCTGATTATTCACCAATGATTTCTCTATGTCGCATTTGCGCTTTTCCGGTTCATTTCATTGGCGTTGTCGGTTCATGTGATGTGCTTGGCGCGGTTGCGATGTCATCTCCCGCTCATGATCATGCGGTAACGAAGCTGGTCGAAGATGACGGCGAGGATCAGCAACATGCCCAACAAAACCATCTGCATGTAAGAGCTTACTTGCGCCAAGTTCATACCGTTCTGGACGAGTACAATGAAGAAGGCGCCGAGAACGACGTTCTCGACCCGTCCAATGCCACCTCTTAATGACACGCCGGCGATCACACAGGCGGCGATGGATTCAAGCGCGATGGTGCCTCCAAGATTGGCCTCACCCGATTCAACACGGGCGGTTAGTAACAAGCCGGTCAAAGACGCGATCAAAGCACAGATCATGTAGGCCAGCATCAGGGTCTTGCGGGTGTTGATCGCCGACAGATGCGCCGCTTTGATATTGCCACCCACAGCGTATACTTGCGTGCCAAGCCGGGTACGGGACATGAATACCCACATGATGATGATACAAAACGTGGCCACGATTACCGGAACAGGGATACCCCACAGCCGGCCAAAACCGAATGTATCACCAAAAGCGAAAGGCAGGTCGCTGACCGGCACACCACCAGTCAGGAATAGCGCAAGGCCCGCGCCGACCGAAGACACCCCCAGAGTCATGATAAAGGGGGATACCTCGAAATAGGCCACGCCGACACCGTTGACCAAGCCGATTAACAGCGCTGCACCAATGCCCATCAGGGCACCGATTGTTATGGCCAGCCAGATTGCATCGGGGAAGACCGCCGACAGCCAAACCATACCGGTCGCCGATACGACCGAAGTCAGTGCGATCGCCGTTCCCACCGATAAATCGAACCCGCCCGAGATCAGCGCCAGCATTTGCCCCAGAGAAACAAGCACCAGATATACTGATTGCCGGGCGACATTCATCAGGTTCTGGCCAGTCAGGAATTTGGACGAAAGCGCTGTAAAGACGATCAGAGCGATGGCCAGGAAGAACGGCAAAACGCCGACTCGGACAAAGACACGTTTTGTCCTGTAAAATGCGGCGTTGTTGGTACTGGTGTTAGTGGTTTCAGCGCTCATGCGGTCGCTCCAGTTTCGTCAAAGAAATGTTTCAGGACCTGATCTTCGGTCATGCTGTCGCCACTAAGTGCGGCGGTGATTTTGCCATGTGCGAAGACCAGCAAGCGATGCGACAGGTTCAACACCTCTGGAAGGTCTGAAGAAATCAGCACTACTGCTTTGCCCGCCTCGGCCAGATCCCGGATCAGACGGTAAAGAGCCGCGCGCGTCCCCATATCGACGCCGACAGTCGGCTCGTCGAATATGTAGACATCGATGTCCTGCCCAAAAGCCTTACCGAACAGTACTTTCTGCTGATTGCCACCCGACAGTTGGCTAACCAGCTTGCTGCGATAACCCTCGGATAGTTCGACCTTATCGGCGATGGCCCCGGTTTTTTGTCGAATAGCGATCCAATTGACAAAGCCGCGCAGTTTTTCATCAAGCCGCGCCATCATCGGGTTCACAGCCAGATTGTCGTTGCACGGTTTCGCCAGATCCAGACCTTCATGTTTGCGATCCGGTGACAGGTAATAGACACCCGCCTCAATGATAGCTCTCGTGGAAGATTTGGTGATATCACACCCCGCAAGCTCGACCTGCCCGCCAAGACGCGGGTTCAATCCCATAATGGTTCGAAAAATTCTTGATTTTCCCGAACCGACCAGACCGGCAATTCCCAAAACCTCACCCGCGTTGACTTCAAATGAACAAGGATGCAGGCCAGTTGTCAGAACCTGGTCGACCTTCAAGAAAACATCACCGGTATTTTGAGCGATGCGCGGGTAGATTTCAGATATCGCGCGGCCCGTCATCATCTCGACCAAAGCGCCGTCGTTGGTATCAGCCATTGCAACCGTACCGATCTTGGCACCGTCCCGCAGTACGGTGATCCGGTCAGCGATCCGGGCGAACTCCTGCATCCGGTGGGAGATATAGATGATGCCGATACCACGGGCCTTCAGATCCTTGATGAACCTGAACAAGTGATCAACCTCGCGGTCCGTGAGCGATGCTGTCGGTTCATCCAAGATCAGCACCGACAGATCGCCGTGGAAAGCCTTGGTAATCTCGACCATCTGTTGTTGCGCGCGCGACAGGGTTGCGGTGATTGCGGAGGGATCGATATCAAATTCCAGTTCCTCAAACATCTGCGCAGCGCGTTGACGCATGGCGCGGTGATCGATGAACGGGCCTTTTCTGGGCTCCCACCCAAGAAATATGTTTTGTGCGACGCTCAGCGTTGGGATCAGTGAGAATTCCTGAAATACAGTGTAAATGCCGCGCTTCTGCGCGTCGGCAACACTTTCGAAGTGGCTTTTTTGACCGTCCCGCAGAATCGCGCCACTGCTGGGCACATTCGCGCCAGCCAGCATCGAAATCAGCGTGGATTTTCCCGCACCGTTTTCGCCGAAAAGCACATGGACCTCTCCAGGCATTAGGTCAAAATCGATTTCATCCAGTGCAAGTACGCCCGGATATTGTTTGGACAAGCCGATGGTTTGAACGAGGGGTATGTTTGTCATTCTGTCACTCCAGTACATAGGCCGAACCTGAGGGGCCGGCCCATGTCTGCCTGTAGCCAACTCGCTCAGTTCACTGAAAACACAGGGTTGAAGCCATCAGGAGGGAGAATGTCGGTGCGGGGCACATCGTTGATATTCGACGGATCGACCACAAAGATTTTGGGACCCACATGCTTGACGTATTCCTTGCCTTCAAGGATGCGTACGGCCTGATCTATGGCGATACGGCCCTGCACCACCATCGAATCCGCCGGGGCAGCCAGGATAAAGCCGCGCTTGATGCCTGTGTAAACGCCCGGCGTCATATAGAAAGCCAGCAGATCAACCTCACCTTGCAGCCCGCGTTCGCGGATCAGGCCTTGTGCGGCTTCGGCCGTCACTGCGGTGCCCGCCAGATAGCGCACATCAGGGTTGGCCTGCAGCACGTCTTCGACCAACTTCAGCTGCGCCTCTTTGCCGGTATCACCAAACCGGGGCTCAAGCACTTCAACTGCGGACCCTTCCACAGCCTCCATGAACCCCGCGTGCGCGGCCTCGACCCAGCCGGCACCCGCCGGACCGGGGAACCAGCCGACCTGCACCGGGTCACTACCGGCAGGATGTTTCTCGGCCAGGTAGCGTCCGGTTTCTGCCCCCATCGTCTTGAACGAGACCAGGGATTTCGCCGAGATATCGGTGGAGGACACACCGTTGATCACGTCGATAACGGGCGTGCCATTCCCGGCAATTTCGCCAATCACATTGTTCAACCCATCATAGGAAATGGCCCCGATGACAACCGCATCTGCGCCGCTTGATACGCAATCCTCTATCTGGCTGATCTGCTTGGCAAGTTCTGTATATCCACCCGCTTCCACATTGTTCATGGCCACACCAAGGCGCTTGGCCTCATCGGCAACTCCATAATTCACACCCAGCCAGTAGGCGTCTTTCATATGCGGGAAGGACACGCAGATGTTCCATTTCTGATCCGCCTTGTCCAGCGGAGTGTAGGTTACCGCGTTAACGGTGCCATCGGCGGCAAAAGCCGGTGAAACCTCTTCGGCTTCATAGGGATACCAGCTCTCTCCAGCGACCGCGGTCGCAGGTATCACAGTTGCCAGCGTCAAAGCAGCGGCGGTTTTCAAGACGAGTCTCATCGTTCTGACCTCCTTGTCAGTTCTTCAAATTTGGCGGTTTCCCGCGGGATTTTTGGTTGGGCTCTTAGGCGAGCTCTTCTCTGATTTTCTGCAGGCCTGCGTGGCGTTCGGCTCGTGCGGCCAGCGCCTGATCCATATCGACCTTCAAGAATTTGACCGGCGTGTTGGGCTGCAGCTGTCCGATCAGGTCCATATCGGCAGAAATGATTGCGCCCAGTGTGAAATAGCCACCGCCCGATACCGCATCGCGGTGCAGCACGATGGGTTCGGTCCCACCCGGCACCTGAATGGAGCCGTAGGAATAGCAGCCATCGACAATGTTCGACGGATCAGCGCCCGCGCCAAAGGGCTGTTCGCGATCCACAAACTCCAGCGCGCGTCCGCCCTTGAAACGATATCCCATCCGGTCCGCCTCGGGCGCGACAGTCCATGTGTCGTCGAAGAAACCTTGTCCTGCAGCCTCGGTCAGCCGGTTCCAGTAAAGTCCCGGCAACACGCGCAACTCGGCCGGGTTGGACGGACCGCGTCGCAGAGCTGCCGAAACACTACGCCCGACGGGTGACTGCTCCGCCTTGCCGACCGGAATGACATCCCCCTCGGCGATGGGCCGTCCTTCGATGCCGCCCAATGCGCCGATGGGATAGGTCGACCGGCTACCCAGATCGGGATCGGTGGCGATTCCGCCGGAAACCGCGATATAGATCCGCGCGCCGGATTTCAGAAAGCCGAAGCTGAGCGTTTGCCCTGCGTTCACCGCAAAGGATGACCAGCCTTCAACTGCTTCGCCATCAACACTCATTGGCATTTCGGCGCCGGTCACGGCCACGACGACATCTTCGGTGAATTCGATCTCGGGACCCATGAACACGGCCTCGAGCGCCGCCGCGTCCTCGGGATTGCCGACCAGCATGTTCGCGGCACGCATGGCAAAGCGGTCCATTGCGCCGCCGATGGGAATGCCGAGGTGAAAATAACCGGGACGACCAAGGTCCTGAATGGATGTGGATAGGCCGGGTTTGATGATCTTAAGCGCCATTGAGGGCCTCCATCAATTTCGCGTTGGTGCCCGCCATGTCGGCGTTGAACTCTTCGAGATCGAAATCCACCTCGGCGATTCGCGGTGCATAGGTGCCAGCTTCGACCGCAGCGATGATCCGGTCGTATTCAGCACGGTTAATCGGCGCCCATTTAACGATGTCGCCAGGGCGGAAAAAGACCATGAAGTCCTTGAGGTGACTTACTTTCTGTTCCGGATCATAGATTGGCATCGGGGTGATGCCGAACATCTGGTAGCCGCCCGCACCGCGCACGGAATAGATACAGGAAAAACACCCTCCATAGCCCACGGTCAGTTTGGGCGTATCGGTTCGGGGGCGCAGGTATTTCGGCACCTGCAGCTGCTTGTCACGCTCGACCAGTTGATAAAGAAACGGCAGCCCCGCAACAAAACCTACCATTGACACGAACCAGGGCTGCGCGTGATGCGCCTCAATGAACGCCTCGACACTATCAAAGCCGTTGATGCGGGCCGCATACTCCAGATCGGTGCCCGACGGGTCTTGATGCCGTTCGCGAAAGCGCATCACGGTCTCATGGGTCCAGGGGTCCTGATAATAGACCGGGATCTCGATAATCCGGGTCGACAGCCGCTTTTCGGCACTTTCGGCCATATGTTCCAGCTCTTGCACGCGTTTAAGCATGTCATCGGGATGGGTCACATCCGGATCGAATTTGACCTGGAACGATGCATTGGCAGGGCAGATCTCGGTCACACCGGGGATGTCGGCATCACGCACAGCGTTGCTCATCGAGAGAGATTTGAAAAAGGCATCAAGCGACATTTCCTCATCCATCTCCACATGGATGTGCTCGTCACCGCCAAATGTGTAACGTGTCTTCACGATGCACCTCCTGTTGTCTCGAGTTGTTTCAGATTACCGGCCTCCAGCCAGGGCTCCAGCCACTGGGTGTGGAAGACGCCGTTTTGCACGGCGGGATCATCAACAAGCGCCAGATGCAGTGGAATTGTTGTTTTCAGACCGGTCAGTTCGATCTGCTGCAAAGCGCTCTTGAGCTTGGTGATGGCCTCGGCACGTGTGGCGCCATGAACGATCAACTTACCCAGAAGCGAGTCATAAAACGGTGGGATCTGGTAGCCATCATAAAGAAAGTGATCAAAGCGGATGCCATCGCCTTTTGGGACTTTCATTTCGCTTAACTTGCCGGGCCAAGGCATAAATTGCGTGAATGGGTCTTCGGCGTTGATGCGCACTTCGATCGCGTGGCCGTTTCGGGTGATCTGATCCTGAGTCATGCTGAGTGCTTGGCCCCCGCAGACACGGATCATTTCCTGCACCAGGTCAACGCCGGTGATCATTTCGCTGATCGGGTGTTCGACCTGAATACGGGTATTCATTTCGATGAAGAAGAACTCATTGCTGGCCTCGTCAAAGAGATATTCCAGCGTACCTGCACCACGATAGTTGACAGATTTGGCCAGGGCGACGGCAGACGCGCAAAGTTGTTCCCGGGTGGCGTTATCCAGGCAAGATGCGCCCGCTTCCTCCCATACTTTCTGGCGGCGGCGCTGCAGAGAGCATTCGCGCTCGTAGCAATGCACTGCGTCAGTGCCGTCGCCCAGAATCTGAACCTCGATGTGACGGGGTGCTCGTACTGCCCGTTCCAGATAAAGCCCGCCATCGCCAAAGGCTGCCGCCGCTTCGGTCTGGGCCTGCGGCGCCAGTTTGCGCAGTTCGGTTTCGCTGTCTGCCACGCGAATGCCGCGCCCCCCGCCGCCAGCCGCCGCCTTGATCATCACCGGATAGCCGACCGTTCTGGCGATTTCGGCGGCCTCGTCTACTGTATCGACCCGTCCCCTGGAGCCAGGAACAACCGGAACGCCAGCCGCCTCTGCTGCCTTTCGCGCTTCGACCTTGTCGCCCATGCGCTCGATGGTGGACGCTGTTGGGCCGATAAAGGTAATCCCGGCGGCTTCGACCGCGCGCACAAAATCGGGGCTTTCCGACAGGAAGCCATAGCCGGGGTGAACCGCGTCGGCACCGCTGTCTGTGATAGCAGTCATCACGCGATCGACATTCAGATAGCTGTCCTTGGACGCTGCTGGCCCGATGCAAACCGAAGTGCCTGCCATCCTGACAGCCAGCATATCGGCATCGCCTTCAGAATAGGCCTGAATGGTTTCGATCCCCAATTCCTGGGCCGCCCGGATGACCCGCACGGCGATCTCTCCGCGATTGGCAATAAAGAGGCGTTTGATGGGCATGATCAGTCGCTCACCATTGCAAGCGTTTCGCCCGCAGTCACGGGGGCGGAATCTTCGGCTACATATGCCTCGAACGTGCCCGCAATTTCAGATTTGACTTCGATGAAGGTCTTCATCACCTCGACAAGACCGATCGTATCGCCCACGGCGACGTCATCACCCTTGGCCTTGAACGCAGCTTCATCAGGCGAGGGTTTGTGGTAAAACATTCCCGGTAATGGGGATTGGATATCTGCCATTGGTTTCGCTGTCCTTTATTTCGATTGTTCCAGAACCGTTGCCGCAGAAGCGATGGTGATGCCCGCACCTGTCAGCCCCTCACGAATGGCCCTGCCGATCTCAAGCGCGCCGGGAGTATCCGAGTGGAAACAGATCGACTCGAAACCGATTTCGATCTCATCGCCTTCAACTGTTGTGACAGTTCCGGTCTCGCATGCCTTGATGCACTTTTCAGCCACGGCTTTCGGATCGGGTCGGCCAACCTGGCGCTTGAATACGATCGAGCCGTTGTTGTCATAGTCGCGGTCTGCATAAAACTCACGCACGACGGGGTACCCGCTTTGCTTGGCGATCTGGTAGGTCTTTGACGCTTCCATGCAGAACAGAATGACATCGCCGCAGGTTTTCGAGAGCATATCGATGATCATCTTCGACAGCTCTTCGTTTGCCGCCGCCTCCATATAAAGCGCACCGTGCGGCTTTACATGCTGTAGCGAAATCCCATGACGGCGGCCAAACTCACGAATTGCACCCACCTGGTAGACAATATCATTAACCAATTCCTCGGCGCTGGTTTTGATATATCGTCGCCCGAACCCCTGAAGGTCTCGATAGCCCGGATGGGCACCCAGCCCGACACCATAGTCATGGGCCAGCTTGATCACCCGATCCATAGAATTGGGATCACCAGCATGAAATCCGGCCGCGATATTCGCCGAGCTGATCAGCGACATGATGTCTTCGTCGGGCGCTTCACCAAGCACCCACTGGCCAAAGCCCTCACCCATATCACAGTTCAGATCTACGAAATCATGCATTTGCACCGACCCTCGATTGGTTGAAAGCGATGGTCGTGGCGGAAAGGTGATATGTAAAATATTAATTTTTTAAGCTATAATATCGAGAAAACAGAATACCACTGCACTTCGCCAGATTGCTAATTCAAATTATTTAAGGGGTATTTCGAGAAATGCTGCTTTGGCGTGTATCTGATTTTTATATATACATACGACAATATTCTGAATATTGGTGTCATATGAATTTTCGACATCTCAAATTCTTTGTCGCCACAGCCGAATCCGGGCAGGTCAGCCGAGCAGCCACTCAGCTCTCCATATCCCAATCTGCTGTCACCAGCGCCATCAAGGAACTCGAAGCCGAGCTTGGAGCCCCGTTATTTGTCAGATCTGCACAGGGGATGGAATTGACCGAGGCCGGTCGCGATTTTTTGGCATCTTCACGAGAGATACTGGAGAAGCTGGACCAAGCCAAACGACTTACCCAAAAACGATCACCGGTTAAGGGTACAATCTCGATTGCCGCGACATACACTGTGATCGGTTATTTCCTGCCGCCGCATCTGGACCGCCTGAACCAATTTTTTCCCAATCTGGATATTCGGATCAGCGAATTGAACCGTGAGAGCATCGAGGAAGGTCTCCTGTCCAACCGATTTGATATTGCGGTCGTTCTGACATCGAACCTGAACAACCCCGAAATTGAAACGCAAACTCTGCTTCGCTCTTCGCGGCGCCTCTGGGCCGCGAACTCACACGAATTCATCCGGCAGGGCAAAGCCACCTTCGAAGACATCTCAAAACAAGATTACATTATGCTGACGGTCGATGAAGCCGCGCACACAACCATGCGCTACTGGAGCCTCAGCGCCTACCAACCCAATGTCAGGTTACGTACCTCCTCGGTCGAAGCAGTTCGTTCAATGGTGGCCAATGGCCAAGGTGTCACGATCCTATCAGATATGGTGTATCGACCCTGGTCACTGGAAGGAAAACGCATTGGCACTGCCGCGACAGATCAGGGCATACCTTCGATGGATGTCGGCTTGGCCTGGAGAAAAGGCATCGAACTTTCACGGGCCGTAAACTCGGTCGTAGAGTATTTCAACGAAACCTTTCTCGCACCAAAATCCCATTGAGGTTTATCCAGCGCGAGACCGGCCCAAAGCCGCCATCCGACGCTGGCCTTTGGTGCTGCGGCGCGGCTTATTTCGTTGAAAAACTCTTCCTTGATTGAGGGGCATGTCGCTGATTCAATCTCTACATTGAGATGGGAGATT
>NZ_JAIMIB010000035.1 GCF_019966515.1 Roseovarius aestuarii
AAATCCCAAAACAGCTGGATCAGTGTCCAACACCCGCCAAGTGCGCCAATGCCGCGAGAGCGGCTTCGTCCTTGTCCGCACAGCGGTTAGACGTGTCTGGATAGAGCCATCAGAGGTCGAACGTGGCGAAGACCGGGGCGTGGTCTGAGGGTTTTTCCCAGCCGCGCGCGTCGCGCAGGATGCGGCTTGAATGTGCGGCGTTCGAGATGCCCGGCGTGGCCCAGACATGATCCAGACGGCGGCCCTTGTCGGCGGCGTCCCAGTCGCGGGCGCGGTAGCTCCACCAGCTGTAGAGCTGACCGTCGGGAATGTCGGCGCGGGTGACGTCGACCCAGTTGCCTGCATCCTGCGTTTCAGCCAGTTGTTCGACCTCGATGGGCGTGTGGCTGACAACTTTCAGGAGTTGTTTGTGGGACCAGACGTCATCCTCGCGAGGTGCGATGTTGAGATCGCCGACCAGTACCGATTTTTGCGGTTTGTCACTATGAAACCAATCGCGCATTTCGGTCAGGTAATCGAGCTTCTGGCCAAATTTCTCGTTCTTCTCGCGGTCCGGCACATCGCCGCCCGCGGGGACGTAGAAATTGTGGATTGTTACGCCGTTTTCCAGCTTTCCGGCGATGTGGCGGGCATGGCCGAGGCTGGCGAAATCCTCGGAACCCACCTCGGTAATCGGCAGGCGCGACAGGATGGCGACGCCGTTATAGCCCTTCTGGCCGCGGGCGATCAAGTGTGTGTAACCAAGCGCGGCGAAATCCTCGACCGGGATCTTGTCGACCGGTGATTTGCATTCCTGCAGGCAAAGCACATCGGGCGCTTCCTCGCTGAGCAGTTTGCAGACGATGGGCGCGCGCAGGCGGACCGAGTTGATATTCCAGGTGGCAAGGGTGAAGGGCATGGGATTTCCTCTCGGCTCAGTTCCCTGCCTTCATATCGGAAAGCACAGAAAACAGAAGGGCCTGAAACGCATGTGAAGCCGCAAACCGGGGGATGCCGCCAATATCTGTCAGCAGAACCGTTTCACGACGAACCAGCACGGTGCAGCGGCAGCTCGGTCGTGTCCTTGATTTCCTCCATCACGAAGCTGGCCGAAACATCACCCATCGGCACGCGGGCGATAAGGGTCTGATAGAGCCGATCGTAATCGGCCATGTCGGCCACGCGGGCGCGGATCAGGTAATCGAGATCGCCGGTCATCCGGTAGGTGCCGGTTATTTCGGGGATGGCGCGGGTGGCGCGGGCGAATTTTTCCAGCCATTCGGCGTCATGCCGGGTGGCCTTGATCTGAATGAAAACCTCGAGCCCCAGACCGATCCTGGCGGGGTCGAGCAGGGCCACGCGGGCGCGGATGACGCCTGCCGCCTGCAACGCTTTCACGCGCCGCCAGCAGGCATTGCGCGACAGCCCCACACGATTGCCCAGCTCTTCGAGTGGCAGATCGGCATCGCGCTGCAGCTCTGTCAACAAGCGGCGGTCAATGTCGTCAATAATGCTCATAAATAGACAATATCTTGGGAAATAATCACAAAATCAATTCATTTCGCCCAATTATTGAGAAAATTTCAACCATGTATCGGGATACTCTGCTGCAAATACCGCGAACGAAAGGACTTAATGATGATTTCCCGCGTTTTTCTGGATCATCCCCGCAGCGTCGATGAAAGCTATTTCGAACATATGGCCTTTGCGGGCAAGTTTGGCCTGAAACTCTTTGCCGCCGGGTGCTGCGCGATGGTGCACGCGGTAATTCCCTGCGCGTTTGAAAAAACCGCCAGCCGGATGATCGCCGAGATGTATGCCAAAACCCACAACCGAGGTCAGTGAATGTGCCGCTGGGCCGCGTGGACCGGCGCGCCGATCTTCCTGGAAGAGATCATCAGCCGACCGGATCATTCGTTGGTCGTGCAAAGCCAGCAGGCGGATGAATGCAAGACCACGACCAATGCCGACGGCTTTGGTGTCGCCTGGTATGATCACCGGCTTGAGCCGGGGCTTTACCGCGATGTTTATCCTGCCTGGTCCGACCCCAACCTGAAAGCGGTTGCCAGCCAGGTGAAATCGCGGCTTTTCCTGGCACATGTGCGTGCTTCTACGGGATCCGCGATCAGCCGGAATAATTGCCACCCTTTCGCCGTGGGCCGCTGGAGCTTCATGCATAACGGTCAGGTCGGCGGGTTCGAGGCGATCCGCAAGCAGGTCGATATGGCGGTGCCGGACGCGCTTTATTCACAGCGCAAGGGTGCCACCGACAGCGAGGCGATCTTTCTGACTGCGCTGGGCCTTGGGCTTGAGGATCGGCCCATCGCGGCGATGGAAGAGGCGGTGATGCAGATGCAGGCCCTGTCCGAAGCGCGGGGCACAACGCCGCATATGCGCCTGTCGGCGGCCTATAGCGATGGCGTGCATCTTTATGCGGTGCGCTATGCGTCCGACAGCAGAGCGCCGACGCTGTATTACCGCTACTGCGAGCGTCTGGGCGGGCACATGGTGGTGTCGGAGCCGTTGATTTCCGATGCCGAGGGCTGGATCGCAGTACCGCAAGGTGTGGTATGCCGTTTTTCGGCGAACAGTGTTGAACAACGGGCGTTTTTGGAAAAAACCACTCACGGATGCGCCGCCTGAGGTTGTGTTAGTTATCTTGTCTCTGGCGCTGCCTTCCAATCTTGTCTCCGGCGCCCAATCAAGGCCGCAGGCTGCCGTGTATTGGCGGCTCGGCAGGATGCCTTTGGTCCGAACCCAATGGACGGCACCGCCCGCAAGGGCCGGCGGGTTGGAGAGGGTCGCGCACCGAATTTAGCTTTTTCGGGTTTGGCGAGAATGAAGTGCCTGCCGCTGCTGTTGGATCATAAACTCGTCGTTCGACAAGGTGCGCCTATGCGATCGGCTGGATTACTGGCGTGACGGGCCGGATGGCCCGTCGGGAAGGCGTATCGGGTGCTAGCCGATGATCTCGTTCAAAGTTGCACTGGGCCGCATGACGGATGCCAGTTTGGCCGGGTCGGCGGTGTAGTAACCACCGGTATCCGCGGGATCACCCTGCGGCGCGGCGAGCTCGTTGGTGATCGCCGTTTCATTTTCCGCCAGTGCTGCCGCGATGGGCGTGAATTCTTCGGCCAATGCGGCGTCGTCACCTTGCGCGGCCAGCGCCTCGGCCCAGTAACGGGCAAACCAGTAGTGGCTGTCGCGGTTGTCTGGCTCGCCCACCTTTCGGCTGGGAGAGCGGCCGTTGTCAAGGACGCCTTGGGTTGCATCTTCGACCGCCTCACCCAGCACGCGAGCACGGGCGTTATCCTTGGCGTCGGCCAGGAACTTGAGGCTTTCACCCAGGGCACAGAACTCGCCAAGGCTGTCCCACCGCAGATGGTTTTCCTCGTGCAATTGCTGGACGTGTTTCGGAGCGGATCCACCGGCGCCGGTCTCAAACAGCCCGCCGCCCTGCATCAGCTTCACGATCGACAGCATCTTGGCCGAGGTGGCTAGTTCCAGAATGGGGAAGAGGTCCGTCAGATAGTCGCGCAGAACGTTGCCCGTGATGGCGATGGTGTTTTCGCCCTTGGTGATCGTCTCAAGCGAAGCGCGGGTGGCATCGCGCGGGGCCATGATCTCGAACTTGTCGGAAACACCTTTGGCGTCGAGGATGGGTTTAACATAAGCGATCAGTTCTGCGTCGTGCGCGCGGGTCTCATCCAGCCAGAAAATCGAGCGATATCCCGTGGTTTTCTGGCGTTCTATGGCCAGGTTCACCCAGTCTTCGATCGGTGCCTTGCGCGCCGAGGCGGAACGCCAGATGTCACCCTGTTCGACCCGGTGCTCGTGCAGCACAGTGCCATCCTCAAGCACCATTTTGACAGTACCGTCTTCGGGGATTTCGAATGTGGTCGGGTGCGAGCCGTATTCCTCGGCCTTTTGTGCCATCAGCCCGAGATTCTGCACGGTACCGGCTGTGGCCGGGTTAAGCTTACCGTTGGCTTTGAAGAAATTGATAGCTTCGTCATAGACCGGCGCATAGCTGTCATCGGGGATGACGCAGACGGCGTCATGTTCCTTGCCATCGGGGCCCCAGCCCTTGCCACCGGCGCGGATCAGGGCGGGCATTGAGGCGTCGATGATCACGTCCGAGGGGACATGCAGGTTGGTGATGCCCTTGTCGGAATTCACCATGTACATCGGCGGGCGATCCGCCATGCAGGCCTCGATAGCTGCCGTGATCCCGGCGTTGCTGCTGACCTTGTCGAGCAGCGCGCCAAGCCCCTGATTGGGGTTCACGCCCAGTTCGGCCATCGCCTCGCCATGCGCCTCGAATACCGGCGCGAGGAAGGTCTTGACCGCGTGACCAAAGATGATCGGATCCGAGACCTTCATCATCGTGGCTTTCATGTGCAGGGAAAAGAGAACGCCCTCGGCCTTGGTCTTTTCGATCTCGGCTGCCAGGAAGGCATCAAGCGCCTGCGCCGACATGAAGGTCGCATCGACCACGGTGCCTGCGGGATAGCTGACGCCGTCTTTCAGCACGGTTTCGCCATTTGCGGTTTCCAGAACGATACTGGCGGTGGATTCTTTGTCGAGGGTCGCGGAGGTCTCGTTCGAGCGAAAGTCGCCGCCTGACATCGAGGCCACGCGGGTTTTGCTGTCGGCAGACCAGACGCCCATCCGGTGCGGGTTGGCCTGAGCGAAGGCCTTGACGGCTTTGGCGGCGCGCCGGTCGGAATTGCCTTCGCGCAGAACCGGGTTTACCGCCGAGCCCTTGATCGTGTCATAGCGCGCGCGGATCTTCTTTTCGTCCTCTGTGGCAGGGGATTCGGGGTAGTCGGGCAGGGCAAAACCCTTCGCTTGCAATTCCCTTATTGCGGCCACAAGCTGCGGCACCGAGGCCGAGATGTTGGGCAGTTTGATTACGTTCGCATCGGGGGTTTTCACCAACTCGCCCAACTCTGCCAGGTCATCAGGGATGCGCTGTTCCTCGGTCAGGAAATCGGGGAAGGTGGCCAGGATACGCCCCGCCAGTGAGATGTCCTTGGTGCCAACCGATACGCCTGCGGCAGCGGCAAACCGCTGGATGATCGGCAAAAGCGAAGCGCTTGCAAGTTCTGGTGCTTCATCAACTTTGGTGTAGATAATGTCGGGACGGGGTGAAGTGACCATCGGGGAACCCTTTCGATCCGGTGTTGAGCTATACGCCTCTTAGCGTATTCAGATTTATTTTAGAATACGGTATGCAATAGTATACAAAGTAAGTCTAGACCCGCTGGAGAACTTTTTCTATGCGGTTCAGCACTATCATCAACACCCGGCCCAGAGTGGCGCAGATCAGCACGCCTATGACCAGCGGCAACGCCGAGCCGTTAAACCACAACCCGATGGGCACCGCCAGCAAGACCGAACCGACAGTCGCCAGTCCGGACGTCACGCTGGCCGCCATGCCCGCAATATGACCCAGCGGTTCCATCGCCAGAGAGGTGAGGTTGCCAAGGGTAAGGGCCACCATCGCAAAAACGCTGGCCTGCCAAATGACATAAACGGAGAAATCAATCTGCGGTGGTAATTCAAGGTGAAGTAGCGTGAGCGCCAGCAGGCACAGGGCTACTTGCGTTGTAAGCGCGACACTGACCAGTTGTCGCATGCCGTAGCGCAGCACCAGTGCCGCATTCAAAAGGCTGACCCCGCCGGCGATCAGCGCGGTCATGCCGAACCAGTAAGGAAACTGCGCGGCACGATCGTAAGTGTCGCCCATGATCTGCTGAATTGAACTGAGCGAGGCAAAAAGCGCACCCAGGCAAAGCGTCTGTACGGCGATTGAGATGACCACAGTCTTGTGCGACAAAACCTCTTTCACCGCCAGCCAGAGCGCATCCGCGCGAAACGGGCGGCGGTGTTCGCGGGGCAATGGCTCGGCCAGTCTGAGCGACATCCACAGGCTGAAGATCGCGGCGAAAATCAGGAAACTGCCGAACACTCCGCGCCACCCGGCGATGGCAATGATCCCGCTGCCGATCAGTGGTGCAACCGCCGGGACAAGGGTGAACACCATGGTCACAAAGGACATCAGCCGCGCCATTTCGCGGCCAGCATAAAGGTCGCGGATGATCGCCATGGAAACGATCCGGGCAGCGGACACGCCCAGACCCTGAAGCACGCGTGCCGCCACAAGCAGGTTTAGCGACGGTGCAACAAGTGCCAGAACGGTCGCCAGCGCAAAGATCGCGGTGCCAATCAGAATGATGCGTTTGCGCCCAAACGCATCCGACAGCGGGCCGACAAAGAACGTCCCCAGCCCCATGCCGAAAACAAAGGAGGTAACCACAAGCTGCGCGCGGTTGATTGCATCAGGCGAGAACTCGGCGCCGATGCTGGGCAGGGCGGGCAGCATCGCGTCGATCGAATAGGCGACGACGCCGCCGAGCATGGCCATCAGGCTGACAAACTCTACTTTGCCCATATGCGATATCTGCCTCAACCGGGTGCGCTTTCATCGGTATTGGCTGCGTCTGACGGGCTTTCGTGGACCGCACCCCGGGCCGTGATGCCCATCAGCTTTTCGGTGTGCTGTTCGCGTTTGCGCATGGCAAAGGCAGCGAATTGCTGGATCGTCAAGGCAAAGACGCCGAGACCGGTGAAGATAAAGATCGTGGTGCCGATCTTGCCAAGGGCCGTAACGGGCACGAGGCTTCCATAGCCCACGGTCGAGAGGGTCACAACGGTGAAGAAATAGGCGTCAAGCCAGCTCCAGCCTTCGACAAGGCGAAAGAAAATTGTACCGGTGAGAACAATGAGCGGCAGGGTGGTGAGAAGTGTAAACAGGCGCAACATGGTTATTCAGCTCTTCCTCTTTTGCGGTGGGTATGCATGAGGACCGTTATCGCAGTCCCCAAGATCAGGATTTCCAATACAAATACAGGGTGCAAAACAAAGTTCAAAATCCACGCGGAATGGACGGCGGGTACCTCGATGAGGTGAAAGAAATTTTCTGAAAAAGGCCAGAGCCATTTGATATCCCCCGCAATGCTATCCAGCAGAAGGTGCGCAAATATCGCTGCAAAAAAGCCAGCGACGCGCCTGTCCAGCCGGGCCTGAGCATCCTGACTAACGGTAGGTCGACAAGGAAGACCAGAAACCAGAAGCCAAGGATATGCACCCAGTAATGGTGGTGGTGAATAGCGCGATTGTCGATCAGGTAAAACCAGATCAGGTCCAGATCCGGGAACAACCCTCCGGTGACCGCGCACCACAAAACGGGTCCAGACGCGGCAAAAGCCTGCCCTGTCAGATAGCCTGCGGGCAGATGAGCCGTGATCACCTTAGCCGGACTCTGCGGTGGCGTTGGTCAGTTCGTCTATAACCTGCAACCACAATTCAGCGGGCTGGCAGCCGGGGACAGCCTGTTGGCCACCGACGATGAAGGTGGGCACGCCGGTCACGCCCATTTCACGGAACTTTGCATCGCGGGCGCGAAGGTCGGCAATATCGGCAGTGGTTTCCAACAGGCGCTGGATCACTGCTCCGTCCATCTCAAGACTGTCGGCGATGTCTGCCAGTATCTCGCTGTCGCCAATATCGCGGCCCTCGTCGAAATAGGCGGCAAAGAGGGCCATTGCCATTGCATCCTGACGCTCTTCTATCCCGGCCCAGTGAAGCAGACGGTGGGCGTTGATCGTGTTGGGTGTGCGTTTGATCGCGGCGAAATCAATCTTGAGTCCGGCCTGTTCGGCGCGTTCCACCACGGGCGCATAGGCGCGGATCGCCCCCTCTTTACCGCCGAACTTACCCTCTAGATACGCGCGCCGGTCCATGCCGTCAGGGGGCATGTCGGGGTTCAGCTGAAACGGGTGCCATTCGATCTGGAACGGGTGATCCGGGCGCTGGGCCAGGGCCTGATCCAGAAGAGTCTTGCCGATATAGCACCAGGGGCAGATCGGGTCGGAGATGATGTCGAGCTTGATCATTTCAGGCTTTCATAGATCGGGCGCAACTCGCGCCGCAGGATTTTGCCATTTGCCCCGGTGGGCAGCGTCTCAAGATAATAAAACCCGCGTGGGCGTTTATAAGGGGCAAGACTTTCGGCAGCATGGGCCTCCAGCGCCTCGGGGGGCAGGGGGCCGGGGCCGGTATAGAAGGCCATGATCAGGCGCGCATCCTGTTTAACCTCGATATCGGTGACGGCGGCCTGGGTGATGCCGGGATGGGTGTTGAGCGCTGCCTCGACCTCTAAGGGTGAGACCCGGTAGCCGCCAGCGTTCATCATGTCGTCGGCGCGGCCCAGATAGGTGATCTGGCCGTCGGCATCCATACTGCCCTGATCGCCGGTGACGAACCAGTCCCCCTGAAACCGCGCGGCGGTGTCTTCTTCGGCATGCATGTAGCCCAACATCAGGCCCGGGTCGCTACGGTGGATGGCGATGGTGCCTTCCGCCCCCAGCGGCACGGGGCCGCTTTCGTCTATCACCGCAACCCGGCGGCCCTTTTGCGGACGGCCCAGCATACCGGGCGTGGCCGGGTGGGCTGGGCTGCCCGAGATGAAGGTCGAGCATTCGGACATACCGTAAGCCTCGTAGATCTGCGTGCCGGTGGCGGCGGTCCAGCTGGTGCGCACCCGCTCCGACATCTTTTCACCGGCGGACAGTGCGTGGCGCAGTTTCGGCAGGTTGAGCGGCGTTTCGTCCCGCAGGAATTTACGGAAAACACCGGGCGCGGCGGCAAAGATCGTGGCGTCATGGCGCCGCATCAACAGCGGCAATTGCGCCGGGTCGATCCCCGGCCCGGGGATCAGGGCGGTGGCACCTTTGGTCCACGGATCCATCAGCCCGGTGCCCAGTGTATAGGTCCAGTTGAAGGCACCGGCATGCAAGAGCCGGTCGTCTTCGCGCAGCCCGTACCAGCCGTCGAACATCATCTGCCGCGCCCAGATCGCCCGGTGGGCATGAGCCACCGCGCGCGGCACGCCCGAGGTGCCCGAGGTATAAATGATATAGGCCAGCCGGTCGGGATTGCCCATATCGTAGCGCGCGGCAGGCAGGGTGCGCATCGTTTCCAGCGTCTGCTGATCAATGGTCGGCGTTTCGGTAGCCGGGCAGGTAATGCCTTCGGCCAGCAGGATCGCCGCCGGGGCCAGCGTATCGATGATGGCCTTGACTTCGACCTCGGTCAGTTGGGAGGAGGTCGGCACCGGAACCAACCCCACGGCGATACAGGCCAGGTAGGCGATGGGAAATTCAACCGTATTGCCCAGCCGCATCAGCACAATGTCGCCGGGTTTGAGGCCGGTTTCCAGCAGGCCGGTGCCGGTACCAAGCACCGCATCCCTGATCCGGCCAAAGCTCCAGCGTTCGGCGCCGGTCAGGCCCATGACTGCCAGCGCAACCTTGTCGGGCGCGGCATCAGCGCGACCCAGCACATGGGCGGCCATGTTGAAGGATGCGGGGCAGGTAGGTGGCGGGCCCTGGTCGAAAAGTGAGGTCATTTGGATGGCTTAGGCTGCCCTGCGGCTGGTTGCAAGTACCGCCAGCCATGACGTAAACTGGGTACATGACGCAATCGCATGGCAACCTGATCCGTATCGCCCGGGAAAACGGCAAATCCGCCGAGGCAGAGCCCCTGAACCTTGGTGCGCGGGTGCGCGAGCTGCGCAAGGAGCGGAAATGGACACTGGAGCAGGCGGCCACGCAGGCAGGGCTGGCACGTTCGACGCTCAGCAAGATTGAAAACGGGCAGATGTCGCCGACCTATGATGCGTTGAAAAAACTGGCGGTGGGCCTGGAGATTTCGGTACCGCAGCTCTTCACGCCGCCGCAGCGCGACAAGATCAACGGACGAATGTCGATCACCAAGGCGGGCGCCGGCGCGCATCAGGCGACCACTACCTATGAGCATGAACTGCTGGGTGAGACCCTGACCAAAAAGCAGATGCTACCCTACCGCGCCCGCATCCGCGCCCGCAATATCGAGGAGTTCGACGGCTGGGTGCGCCATGACGGCGAGGAATTCCTTTATGTGCTGACCGGGGTGATCCGGCTTTATACCGAGTTCTACGAACCCGTCGAGATGCGCCGGGGCGACAGCGCCTATTACGATGCCACGATGGGGCATAACGTGATTTCGACGAGCGATGAGGACGCGACGATCTTGTGGGTGACGTCGCTGGTTTGAGGATGGCGAATAGCTGCGTTCCAAAATAGTCGCGAGTCGCGAATATGAGTCCATACCTGCCGCCGGTCGATTTGATAAAGTGATGGAATGATCGCTACCAGCCAATACAAATTTCGCAGGGCAAACTTAGATGATCTTGCTTTACTGGAGGCGTGGCAGTCGAATCCACATGTCCGCGAATGGTGGGACTCAGATGAACCTTATGATGAAACGGATTTAGCTGATCCCCGGGTAGCCCGCTGGATCGTTTCAATCATTGAGCGGCCTTTTGCGTTCATGCAGGACTATTCGGTACACGGATGGGAAGATCACCATTTTGCCAACCTTCCCAAAGGGTCGCGCGGAATTGATCAGTACATCGGAGATCTTGAAATGGTCGATTCTGGTCATGGATCAGCATTTATTGGAACGAGAATGCAGGTTCTCTTCGATGAGGGAGCAACTGTGATCGCGACCGATCCCCATCCAGACAACGCTCGGGCGATTGCGGTCTACAAGAAGCTGGGGTTTGAGCCTTCCGGATTGCCTCAAGAGACCAAATGGGGCCTGATCCTGCCAATGCTCGCTCGGCGATAAGCAAGACGAAGTTAACGGCAGCAAAGTCCGCATTTCGTGCTTTGAATTGAGGCTAGAAATCAACAGTGATGCCCTTTTTTTCCCAGTCGCCATAGCGCACTGGTTCGGGGCCTTTACGGCCGCCAAGTTCTTTTGGCAGGTCCGGTGCAGCCGTTTGCCTGCGGCGCTCTTCGGCTTCGGCCAGCGCGCGGAGTGCTTCGGGCGGGAGGTCTTTGGGAGCATTACTCATTGGCGGGCTTTCTTTGGCGTCTTGCCCCTGATATACGCCGCGCGCAGCTTGCCGCCAAGGAAAATGCCAGATGAATACGCCGCACTACACCGCCCGCCGTTCGGCGGTTTACCTGCTGGATCAGGTGTTGGGCGAGGGGCGGCTTATGTCGGATCTGATCGCTAGTGGGAAGCTGGACCGATTGCCGCCCGCCGATCGGGCGCGGGCGCAGCGGCTGGCCAATGACACGCTGCGGGGGTTGGATCGGGCAGATCGGTTACTTAATCGTCAATTGCGAAAGCCGCCCGCGCTGCATGTGCATAACATTTTGCGCCTTGGCACGGTCGAGCTGTGCATGGGTGGCGATGCGCATGGGGTGGTACACGAATTGGTCGGTTTGATGGGCAATGACCGGCGCCACGCCAAGCTGAAGGGGCTGGTCAACGCGGTGCTGCGTAAGATGGCGGGTGATGCGGGCAAGCCCTGGAAAGATCTGCGATTGCCACGCCTGCCTGGCTGGTTGCGCGAGCCACTGGTATCTGCCTGGGGCGCGAACCCGGTCAACATGATGGAGAAGGCGCATTTCGCCGGTGCACCGCTGGATATCACCGTCAAGGCGGGTGCCGAACGCTGGGCTGAAATGCTGGGCGGGCGTCTGCTGCCCACGGGCTCGATCCGGCTGGACGATGTCGGTCAGGTCTCGGCGCTGGCGGGGTTTGCGACCGGGGATTGGTGGGTGCAGGATGCCGCTGCGGCGCTGCCGGTAAGCATTCTGGCGCCGAAACCGGGCGAAAAAATTGTAGACCTTTGCGCTGCACCGGGCGGGAAGACCTTGCAACTGGCTGCTGCCGGGGCCGAGGTGACCGCCGTGGACCTGTCCGAACGTCGGATGGCACGGGTGGCGGAAAACCTGAAACGGACGGGGCTTGAGGCCGCCTGCGTGACCGGTGACGTGTTGGAACACGAGGGCAGTTATGACGCGCTTTTGTTGGATGCGCCCTGTTCAGCCACCGGCACGATCCGTCGGCATCCTGATCTGCCTTACGCCAAGGATGGGTCGGATTTCGGCGAGTTGATCGCGCTGCAGGCGCGGATGATCGACCATGCGGTGGGCCTGTTGAAACCCGGTGGCAGGCTGGTTTACTGTACTTGTTCGCTGCTGCCGGATGAAGGTGAATGTCAGGTCGAAGAGGCACTGGTCCGCCACGACGGGCTCTATACTGACCGCGATGCGCTGGCGGTGCCCGGCGCTGATCCGGCCTGGATCACCGAAGAGGGTGGGTTGCGGTTGAGGCCCGACTACTGGGCGGATCAGGGCGGGATGGACGGATTTTACATCGCCTGCCTGCGCCGGTAAATGCCGATCACCTTTTGTGCGTTAATCTTTACGTGACCTGTCGGGGAACCGCGCTATACTGCCGAAAATGGCGCCGGAAAGAGCGTTCAGAGGCAAGGCAATGTTCAACTCGGAAAACCTGACGCTTCGGTGGACGCGCATGATGGATCGCGCGCATGCAAGACGCGCGGCTCTGGCGCGCCCGGCCACGGCGTTCGTGTCCCAACCCGAGCCGCGCACCATTGGCAGCTTCGCCCGCGGGCGGCAGCTTTCGGCGGGGAATTTCGTCTTCGCAGGCATTCTGGTGCAACAGCCTGATACCAGCATCTGGGACCTGCCGGAGCCTGACCCGAGTTTCACCGAAGAATTGCACGGGTTCGTCTGGCTGGATGATCTGGCGGCGGCGGGGGATATGCCGGCACGTCAGCGGGCGCAGGACTGGCTGAGTGGCTGGATCGAGCGGTTCGGCAATGGCAAGGGGCCGGGCTGGACGCCGGAACTGACCGGGCGCAGGCTGATCCGTTGGATCAACCACGCACTTTTCGTGATGTTGGGGCGCAATGACGCGGATGTGACCGGGCCGTTTTATCGGTCATTGGCGCAACAGACGATCTTTCTGGGGCGGCGCTGGCGCGCTTCGCGTCCCGGCCTTGCACGGTTCGAGGCGCTGACGGGGCTGATCTATGCTGGCCTTTCGCTTGAGGGGATGGAGGCACATGTCGATCCGGCTGTCAGGGCGCTGGCCAAGGAATGTGATAGCCAGATCGGGGTCGAGGGCGGGTTGCCTACGCGCAACCCCGAGGATCTGCTGGAAGTGTTTACGTTGCTCAATTGGGCAGCTGTGGCATTGGCGGAATCGGATCGCGCCCCCAGCCGCGAACACTGGCGGGCGATCGAGCGGATTGCGCCCACCTTGCGCACCCTGCGCCATTCAGACGGTGGGCTGGCGAGGTTTCACGGTGGCGGGCGTGGGCTTGAAGGACGATTGGACAATGCGCTTGCGTCAAGCGGGATCAAGACGCGGCAGCCAGACGGGTTGTCGATGGGGTATGCGCGGCTGAGTGCCGGGCGCACCAGCGTGATCATCGACGCGGCGCCGCCACCTGCGGGCCGGGCGTCGGCCAATGCGCACGCGTCAACGCTTGCCTTCGAGCTGACCTCGGGACGGCGCCCCCTGATAGTCAATTGTGGCTCAGGCGCCAGTTTCGGACGTGACTGGCGGCGGGCGGGCCGAGCCACGCCGTCGCATTCCACTCTGGTGCTGGCCGGTCGGTCCAGCGCGCGTCTGGGTACCGGAAGCATGAGCAAGGAATGGCTGACCATGGCGCCGCTGAACGTGCCCGTGGAGATGAGCCAGGCGCCTGACGGGTTGCGGTTTGAGGGCGCGCATGATGGCTATGTCGAAACTCATGGCCTGACCCATGCGCGCAAGATCGAAATGACCTTTGACGGGCGCGGCATCGCGGGCGAGGACATGCTGATCGCGATCGATGACGATCATCGGCGGCAGTTTGACAAGGCGATGGGCGCGCGGGCACAGCAAGGTATCCCCTTTGAGATCCGGTTTCATCTGCATCCGGATATCGATGCGGCGGTCGATCTGGGCGGGACAGCGGTGTCGATGGCGCTGAAATCCGGTGAAATGTGGATCTTCCGCGTCGGCGGCCAATTAAATTTGTCACTGGATGCCAGTGTTTATCTGGAAAAAACCCGTTTGAAGCCGCGTGCGACCAAACAGATTGTTCTATCTGGTGTCGCAATGGAGTATGCGACCCGCACAAGATGGTCACTTGCCAAGGCGCAGGACACTCCGATCAGCATTCGCGACGTCAAACAGGACGCGCTTGAACCGGTGGCCGACGACTGAACTTAACGTCTAACGACCACGGGATAGCTGCCACCATGACCGACCTCGCCCCCCTGCGCCGCGCGCTTCTTTCTGTATCCGACAAGACCGGCCTGATCGAGCTGGGCAAGGCGCTGTCCGAGCGTGGTGTCGAGTTGCTGTCAACTGGCGGTACGGCGAAAGCATTGCGTGAGGCAGGGCTTGAAGTGCGCGATGTCGCTGATGTGACCGGCTTTCCCGAAATGATGGATGGCCGGGTCAAGACGTTGCATCCGATGGTGCATGGCGGGCTTTTGGCCCTGCGCGACAACGACGATCACGTCGCGGCAATGGACGCCCACGGCATCGGCGCGATCGACCTATTGGTGGTGAATCTCTACCCATTCGAAGAAACCGTCGCCAAGGGTGCCGATTATGACACCTGTATCGAAAATATCGACATTGGCGGCCCCGCGATGATCCGCGCGGCGGCCAAGAACCACAGCTTTGTCAGCGTCGTCGTGGACGTCGAGGACTACGCGCCGTTGCTGGCTGAACTGGACGCCAATGACGGGAAAACAACCTACGCGTTCCGTCAGAGCCTGGCACAGACGGCTTACGCCCGAACCGGTGCTTACGACGCTGCGGTGTCGGGTTGGATGGCGGGCGCGATCAATGTCGAAGCGCCGCGTCGCCGTGCGGTAGCCGGTACTTTGGCCCAGACGTTGCGTTACGGTGAAAATCCGCATCAACGCGCCGCCTTTTATATCGAAGGTTCAAGCCGCCCCGGCGTGGCGACAGCGACCCAGCTTCAAGGCAAAGAGCTGAGCTACAACAATATCAACGACACTGATGCCGCCTTTGAACTGGTCAGTGAGTTCACTCCGGGGGCAGGTGCTGCTTGCGCGATTATCAAACATGCCAACCCTTGCGGTGTGGCTCGGGGCGAGACGCTAAAAGACGCTTATATGCGCGCCTTTGATTGTGACCGTACCTCGGCCTTTGGTGGGATCATCGCGCTCAACCAGCCGCTGGATGGCGCCACCGCCGAAGAAATCAGTCAGATTTTTACCGAAGTGGTGATTGCGCCGGGTGCCGACGGTGACGCGCGGCGGATATTCGAGGCCAAGAAGAACCTGCGCCTGCTGACCACCGAGGGGTTGGCCGATCCGCGTGACGCGGCGATGATGCTGAAACAGGTGTCGGGTGGGTATCTGATACAGGACAAGGATAGCGGCCATATTGATCTGTCGGACCTTAAGGTGGTGACCAAGCGCGCGCCGACGGATCAGGAAATGGTGGATATGCTGTTCGCCTGGAAGGTTGCCAAACATGTCAAATCCAACGCCATTGTTTACGTCAAAGACGGTGCGACCGTCGGCGTTGGCGCCGGTCAGATGAGCCGCGTGGACAGTTGCCGCATCGCCGCGCGCAAAGCGCAGGACATGGCTGAGGTTCTGGGCCTGCCTGTACCGTTGACCCAAGGCAGTGTCGTGGCGTCGGATGCTTTCTTTCCCTTTGCCGACGGTTTGCTGACGGCGGCTGAGGCCGGGGCCAGCGCGGTGATACAACCCGGTGGGTCGATGCGTGATGACGATGTGATTTCTGCGGCAGACGAGGCGGGGCTTGCCATGGTGCTAACGGGCATGCGTCATTTCCGGCATTAGGAGCAGACCACAGATGCGCACGGTGCTTTTGGCGGCTACGCTTACCTTCCTGCTGGATCAGGTCAGCAAGTATCTGGTGGTGCAGGTGATGAACCTGAAAGACCTGCATCAGATCGACGTCTGGCCGCCTTTCCTCAATTTCCGCATGGCGTGGAATTACGGTATCAATTTCGGGTTGTTCTCGCAGGACAGTCCGTTGACACGATGGATTCTGATCGCAATCGCGGTGGCGATCAGTGTGGGCGTGCTGTGGTGGATTTCGCGGATCGCCGCCAATCGCTGGCAATTGATTTCGGTTGGTATACTGGTTGGTGGTGCCTTGGGTAATGTCATCGACCGGCTGATCTATGGCGCCGTGGCGGACTTTCTAAACATGTCTTGCTGTGGTCTGAACAACCCGTATGCATTCAATGTCGCTGATATTGCGGTTTTTGCCGGTGCTTTCGGCCTGATCCTCTTCACTTCGGATAAAAACCCCTCGTGACCTTCGCGTTGCTATGCGCTAAACCGGACCCAGATGTTGCAGGAGAGTGGCGATGAACGTGTCGCGCGTATTGATGGTGTTCTTGATGCTGGCCCTGGCGGCCTGTGGCAACAAGGGTAAACCTTTGAGCCGGATCGAGAAGACTGGTGACGGACCAGACGAGTTTACCATTATTCCCAGCAAGCCCCTGCAGGCGCCGGAAAGCTATGCGGCCCTGCCCACCCCGACACCCGGTGGATCGAACCTGACGGATCAGTATCCGCTGGCAGACGGGGCAGTGGCGCTGGGCGGGAACCCGGCGGCATTGGCAACGGCTGGCATCCCGGCAACCGATGCGGGCCTTGTACGTCACGCCAGCCGCTATGGTGTCAATCCAGGCATCCGCCAGACCCTGCGTGCAGAGGATGACGATGTGCGCCGCCGTCACGGGCGGGTCAATATTCTGAATATCGGGCCGGTGGACGACTATACCAACGCCTACCGGCGTCAGTGGCTGAACAGCGATGCTGAATTCCGCCGCCTGCGCCGAGCGGGCATCACCGTTCCCTCGGCGCCACCCAAGAAATAGACCACTTATCTCACAACTCTGTCAGGTTTTCCGGGCCGGGGCTTGAACCGGGGCGGTAGGGCCGTATGTTCTTGTCAAAGCTCATCTAGGGGCGCTTGGGAGAATTCCGTATGCACCGATTGATCGCCGTACTTGCCTTTATCATCGCAGCCCTGCCGGCAGGTGCCGATGAACAGGTAAGCAGTTTCAATCTGGATAACGGCATGCAGGTGGTTGTGATCGAAGATCACCGTGCGCCGGTGGTGGTGCATATGCTCTGGTACCGTGCCGGATCGGCGGACGAGCCACCCGGCGCCTCAGGGGTCGCGCACTTTCTTGAACATCTGCTCTTCAAGGGCACCGAAAAGCTGGCGCCGGGCGAATTTTCCGCCACCGTCGCGCGCAATGGCGGTACGGACAACGCCTTCACCAGCTACGACTACACCGCCTATTTCCAGCGCGTCGCCGCCGACCGGCTGGAGCTGATGATGCGGATGGAAAGCGACCGGATGAAGAACATCCAACTGGGTGAAGAAGAGATTCTGACCGAACGCGATGTGATCATCGAAGAGCGTAACCAGAGGGTTGAGAACAACCCTGCCGCCCTTTTTCGCGAACAGGCGAGCGCGGCGCAGTTCCTCAACCACCGTTATGGCGTCCCGATCATCGGCTGGCGTCACGAGATGCCGGAACTGACACTGGAAGACGCGTTGTCGTTCTATGGCACCTATTATTCGCCCAATAACGCCATTCTGGTTGTCGCAGGTGATGTGCAACCCGATGAAGTGCGCGCCCTGGCGGAGACATATTACGGTGTGATCCCGGCCAATCCTGACTTGCCCCAACGCGAACGCGCGCAGGAGCCGCGGCAGATGGCGGAACGCCGTTTGGTTTTCGAGGACCCGCGCGTGGCGCAACCCTATGTCAGCCGTTCCTATCTTGCCCCCGAACGTGACAGCGGTGCGCAGGAACAGGCGGCGGCGCTGACCATGCTGTCGGAAATTCTGGGTGGCGGGACGACGTCGGTCATGGTTGAAAAGCTGCAGTTTGAAAGTCAGATCGCAATACAATCCGGAGCCTGGTATGGCGGGCGGTCGCTGGACGACACGACCTTCAACCTCTTCGTTGTGCCCAGCGCGGGCGTTTCGCTTGAGCAGGCCGAACAGGCGATGGATCAGGTGATTGCCGATTTCATGCAGGATGGCATTGACGCTGAACAGTTGGAACGCATCAAGATGCAGGTGCGCGCGGCGCAGATTTATGCACGAGACGATGTCAGCTCGATTGCGAACCGCTATGGCCGCGCCCTGACTCAGGGCCTGACGATCGCTGATGTGCAGGCCTGGCCCGATGTGCTTGAAGCGGTCACCGCCGAGGATATCATGGAGGCCGCCACGCTGGTCTTTAACCGCAACAACGCCGTAACAGGATGGTTGCGTGCACCGGAGGTCACGCAATGATCCGTTTTATTATTACCTTTATCGCTCTTCTGGCCGCGTTGCCCGCCCGCGCCGAGGTCGGGATACAGGAATTGACAACGCCCGGTGGCATCAATACCTGGCTGGTCGAGGATCATTCGATTCCGTTCGTCGCCCTTGAACTGCGCTTTCGTGGCGGTGCGGCGTTGGACCTGCCCGGCAAGCGCGGGGCGACCAGCCTGATGATGGCAACTTTGGAGGAAGGATCGGGGGAGCTCGATTCGCGTGGCTTTGCCCGTTCTGTCGAAGGGCTGGCCGCGTCATTCAGCTATGATACGGGCGATGATGTAGTGTCGGTGTCGGCCAAGATGCTGACCGAAAATCGCGATGAGGCAGTGACGCTGCTGCGCGCCAGCCTCGTGGAACCGCGCATTGAACAGGCCGATCTGGATCGGGTCCGCGGACAGGTGATCTCGATCATCCAGTCCGATCTGAAAGATCCGCGCAATATATCGGAACGCGCCTTTGACACGTTGGTTTTCGGCGATCACCCCTACTCAAGCTCGCGCAATGGTACACTGGAAACGGTGGGCGCGTTGACCCGTGAGGATTTATTCGAGGCGCATCGCAACGCATTGGCGCTTGACCGGGTCTACGTTAGCGCCGTGGGGGATATTACCGCTGATGAACTGACGGGTTTGCTGGACAAGTTACTCGGCGACCTGCCCGCGAGCGGTGGGCCATTGCCCGAGGATGCCGAAATTAACCTGCCCGGCGGCGTCATGGTTGTGGATTTCGACACGCCGCAATCGGTGGCAACCTTCGCGCAGCCCGGGATTGATCGTGACGATGACGATTTTTTTGCCGCTTATATCCTGAACCACATCCTTGGCGGTGGCGGGTTTGAAAGCCGTCTGATGACGGAAGTGCGCGAAAAGCGAGGGCTGACCTATGGCGTCTATTCCTACCTTCTGGACATGGACAGCGCACAGGTCTGGATGGGGTCGGTCGCGTCCGCAAATGATCGCGTGGCCGAAGCCATCGAAGTGATCCAGGCCGAATGGGTGCGTATTCGTGAGGGTGGCGTGACCGAAGCCGAGCTGAACGACGCCAAAACCTACCTGACTGGCGCTTATCCGCTGCGCTTTGACGGCAACGGCCCGATTGCCAATATTGCCGTCGGGATGCAGATGGAGGGGCTGCCGACAGATTACATTGCGACGCGCAATGATCAGGTGAACGCGGTGACGCTGGAGCATATCAATCGCGTGGCAAAAGAGCTTCTGGACCCTGACAGCCTGACATTTGTCGTTACGGGAAAACCTGAAGGATTGGAGACAACAATCAATTAGAACACGATCGAACAAGCCGCATTTATTGACGACGCATTCGTCAGCTCAGTCCTTCACAACCATCTTACGCGGCACTTCGGCCAGGCATTCATGGCCGGTTTCAGTGATGCGGATGCTTTCGGTTATCTCGAAACCCCAGTCTTCCATCCAGAGGCCGGTCATGAAATGCAGGGTCATGTTTTCCTGCAAGACCGTCTTGTCTCCGGGGCGCAGTGAGAA
>NZ_JAIMIB010000036.1 GCF_019966515.1 Roseovarius aestuarii
GTATGGCTATAGAAATCGGCAAGATGAGCGCGAATGCTGTGCAAGTCGACGAACCGATCAATCGACCGCAACAGATGCTCTTGAGGGACGTGATCCTCCAGCGAGAACGCGTAGAACAGCGCTGCCTGCGCTTCCTGCCTCGGTCCCAACATCACTGATCCTCCCCCTCAATGTGAGAATTGAATCAGCGACATGCCCCTCAATCAAGGAAGAGCTTTTCAACGAAATAAGCCCCATCGTGCAGATTTCTGCACAGAAAAAAGGTGTCGAACCGCCGCCGAACGGCACCTTTAGTACAAGACCTTGTAGTGCGTTGAACGACCTCCTGCCTCCGATCGCAACAAAACCCCAGCTTTCTCCATCGCGCCCAGATCTCGCGTCGCTGTTGGCGCTGACGTCTTGGACATTTTGCGATAGAATTTCGCTGAGAGCCCCATTTCAACTCTTTCCTCACCCTGGTCAAAGAGGAGCTGCAAGACCTTGATCTGGCGAGCGTTCAGAACCTTGGCCTTTTGTGCAAAAAGCCGGTTGCGCCGAACAACGAACAACGCCTCTTGCCGGGCGTAATCCGCCGCTGCGGCCAAGGCCTCCAAAAACCAGATTACAAATGGCGTTGCCTCAATCTGACCTTGTGTTTCTTTTCGCCCTTCCTGCAACGCCGTGTAATACCCACGCTTGTCGCGTTCAATCTGGCGCGAGAGGGAAAACGGCAGAGGTTGAGCCGTCGCGAAGATATGTTCGACAATCGCGCGTCCGATCCGGCCGTTCCCGTCGGAAAAGGGGTGGATTGATTCAAACCACAAATGCGCAATGGCTGCCCGGGCCGGCAATGCCAGTGTTATCTCGTTGTTCAGCCAACTCAGAAACCGGCCCATTTCGGCATCTACCCGATCGGGAGGAAGGCCTTTGTAAATCACATCGGGGCTACCGGCGACAGCAGAGCGAACGATCTCGATGTCAAAGCGACGCCATTGGCCGAGATCTTCGACCTCTATGCCGTGAAAGAGCAACCTATGCCACTCGCACAACGTCTTGGCATCCAGTGCGCTCGCAGACCCTCGCGCTGAGAGCATCAGTGCCACGATTGCATCGGAGCGTCGATCCAAAGCAGCCCGTTCGCGATGTTTGAGCGATGCGATGACGGATGCTTCGATTTCCGCCGCATTCAGGGTGACGCCTTCAATCTCAAAACTCGACAGCGCCTCCTGGACCAGCTGTCGTCGGTTGAATTCCTCCAGATCGTCAGAACCCAACCCAGCTTTCAGACCCGCAACTTCACCAATCGCTCGCATTGCCGCCGCCAGCGCCGGTTCGATTGCGGCGGCATTGTAAGAAAAGTTTGGCCAGGCTGGCGTTTCCCAAATATGAATCATGAGGGGATTGTTATCATTATTCAAATCAAAATCAACGCAATTATGATCTGAATAATGCACGCAATCTCTTCATAACTTGTCCGCAATCAACGTCGAGCGATCAACAAACGACTCAAACTCTGCACCAGTGAACATCAATGCGCGCGTAGCCATATTCCAGCGGCTCGCAATCTTGAAGGCCAAATCAGAAGACGTGCTGGGCTTCACAGAGATGGTAACCGCGACGGCGTTTTTGATCGGAAAGTTTGGTGAGCGCGGCTTCTGCGTCCTTTTTTGACGCGGTGTAATCTGTCATCCTCTGCCCGCCAGCTGATCCGATCCGTCCCCATTCTCGGATCAGGCACCATTCGCCAAAAAGCGTCCGTGTGACCTGCATCACGTAAAACCGGTGCTGGCGCTTTTCGGGGATGATCTTCTCAAGCCGGATCTGCATGTGCCTTTACGGCACTCTCTAAGCCAATCAGCACCTCCTGCTTGCCTTGATAAGTGACCCGTTTGCATACCATATAAAGTAATCCTCGCTGCAAGCGCCACAGTATCTTGATTTGTTCTTTATTTGTTCTATATTGGTTGAGAAGGGGAAAGAGGAGCGAAACCTATGCCAGCAGCACAGCAACAGATGTCGTTGTCTCCAAGTTATTCGAATGACTACCACCAGATTCCGGCGACCGAAAAACAGATCACTTTTGCCAAGCAAATTTCGCAACGGATTGGGGTCACGCTACCGCAGGAGGCGCAGCGGGATCGCTATGCGCTGTCGCGCTGGATAGACGCAAACAAGATTGCGAAACCAGTCGGCCAGTTTTCAAACTATCCTTCTTCCAAACAGGTTGGCTTTGCTGAGCGGATCGCGCGGATGAAGCGCCGAGACATTCCGCAGGAATGCTTTCGGGATCGCACGATGATGTCAAAATGGATTGATGCAAACCGATAGACCTAACGGTTCAGGCTTCAAAAATTCACAATGTAAACCCTGCAGACCCGTAGTCTATTTAACATAACCTTGATTACGCGACTTTAGGTAAACAATTGGGGCACCTTCTCATCCCCAGCGACCATTAGTAGTGAAAAGCTAGAAGCTGAGTTTCAAATACTGCATTTGGAAGACCCGGCTATGCATCGCCGTAAGTCGGCTCCGTGCCCATTCCTGGCTTTTCCCAAGGGTTGAAGCCGTTGTGCATCATGGTGGATCTGGCACTACGCACGAAGGTTTGAGGTGGGGGCGTCCTAGCGTTATCTGCCCACTGTTTGCCGACCAGCCGTTCTTTGGTCAACGTGTCGCGGATCTAGGTGTTGGGCCAGCGCCGATAGCGCGAAAACACCTCAGTGCCGACAGGCTAGCGCGTGCACTTGAACAAGCCACGAGCGAAAAGATGACGAATACTGCTAGGTCTCTGGGCGAATTAATGATTGAGGAAGATGGTGCCCGGGCTATCTCGGAAATGATCAGTTAAGTCGGAGCAATGGTATATGGCCGGGGTATCCGCAGCGTCGCGTAAGAATGCTATAAAAGCCAAGTGAAACTAGCCAAGGCGTCCAATTTCCGAAAATCTGCTTTGGTGCGGTTACAGTGAAGTTACACTAAGTCCCTCGTCCTTGCCTTTCAATCACAGAAATCGCTGCGAAATGCATGAACGTCCGGTTTCGGGAAACTGACATTGCGATTTTCATCGTAACCGAATGTCGGCAAAGGGCCGCCACCGCCAGACGAAACCCGCTGTTATGCAATACAGTTTTAGCTATGCGTCGCACTAGAATATTCGTGTATTTTCCAAAGTTGGCCGAAACTCAGCAGATCAATAGCGTCCCTCAGACAGGGCAGCGTCCACGATGACCTCGACCAGTTCCATGCTGGATTCCGAGCTGACGTCTTCCAAGTAGATTGTGCCCGGCCACGGGGGCCTGCGCTCGGTATAGCCATTGTCCCGTATCGCGCGGGCGACCGTTTTCACGGCTGCGACGTCAGCCTGCGCGACCGTTCGCAAATCAGCCTTCGCCGCGGCTATATCAGACACGCTGTTTCGGTCGATCTGGGATGAACCGACACCGGCATATAGCGGTACGTTTAGCTCGATCGCCTTGTCTCGATAGTATTCCACAGGCACTCGGTCATCATGTAGACGCTGCACGTAATGTTGGCAGACCGACTGCTTGGCGGCTGTCAACTCTTCCAGCGTTACCGCTTCGGCGGGTTTGGCACCCGCCCCGCTACGTGCGCTGCGGCGGTTTTTCTGGCGCGCTTGGGTTACGTAATCCCCGCGGTAGTTTGCATCATACACGCGATCCCCCCACGGCTCGTCCGACTTGAGATATCTGATGGCGTCTATCGAAATGTCACGGCAGTTCTTTGGCCCGACAAAGAATGGAGAGCCGGAAGCATCAGATAGTTCGACCCAGCCGTTGGGAAATTTAGAAATGAAATCCCGTATCCACGGTCTGTGCACCGTATCGGCAAGCTGCTTCAACAGATCCTTTGCGAATTCCGGTTCATGGACCAGCGCCGCCAAAAGAGGTTCTTGGCCAAAGGTATCTGCCGCAAGACTGTAAGGCGCCGACAGGTGCAGGATTGGCTCAAGGCCGGTGAGGCGCACATAGATCCGGATCATGTCTTCGATGATCCTGGGGATGCCTGAACCAAAATCAGGCGTCCGGGTTTCCCGCCAGTTTTGCCTGTTGAAAAGCATCACGTCGGGGTCTGAGCCTGGGGGGAATTTGTCTGGGTACATGGTTTCCTGCCCGAGCGCTTCGCCTGTAAACGCGTAGACCGGCCAGCTGAGATAGAGCTTGTTCATGCCCAGCAAGCGACGCGTCATCAACGTGGTCCGAACATATCTTTCGGGATCACCTTTGTAGAACTCAGCGGACTCAAACCCGAAGAGGTCGTGCATGATCGTCAAAGTCAGCAGGTTAATTGACCCCCCGACATGAATGGCATTCGTTGGCCCCGCCCAAGAAAAGTTCTCGTCGAACTTCCCGTCGATTGCGCTTTGCATAACCGCCTTGAGTTCATCGCGACGCGACGCCTCACCGTCCTGCCAGGCTTTCAGCAACCGTATTCCGCCGGGAAATCTCAGCCGGTCACCAAGTGTCATTTTAGATGGTTTTTGAGGTACTTTCAGCATCTTTTAGCCTCGAACGTCATAAACAGAATGAAATATAGACAGAGAGATACTCAATTAAAGTTGGAAAAAGTTCATTCACCGGATAAAATAATTATATGAGAAGAGATCTCAGCATCCAACCGGTCCTGAACGCGCTATTCGTGTTTGAAACCGCCGCACGAGAGCTTAGTTTTACCCGTGCCGCTGACATATTGGGCATGGCGCAACCTTCCGTCAGCCGTTTTATCGCCAATCTTGAAAGTCACATTGGCGTCGCGCTCTTCGAGCGTCAGCATAATCGCATCACTTTGACCGATGCAGGCGTCGCGCTGTTCAAGGCGACCGAGCTCGGGTTAAGCCATATCCGGGCCGTTCTGGACGATCTGACACAGCACACCGAGACCAAGAGGTTCTCAATCGCCAGTTCTCACGGGTTTGCGCATATGTGGGTCTTGCCCAGAATTGAGGGGCTGAGAGCATTGCTGCCGGGGTGGGAGATTCGGTTGAACACCTCCGACAGTCCTCAGGGGTATGAAACCGACGAAGCGGATCTCGTGATCCGGTTTGGATCCGGGAACTGGCCGAGTCTGACCACGATCCCGTTATTCACAGAAGAGGTCATGCCGGTATGTGCGCCCAAACTGTTGGAAAAGCACGGGCATCAGCCTGATGATATGCGCCCCGAGGCTCTGACCGACCTGCCGCTATTGGTGCAGGACCACGGAGAGTATGGCTGGTTGAGCTGGGCTGATTGGCTTGCTGCGCATGATGTCAAACATCCGCATCTGCCTGGTCCGCACCCCGTTCCAGGTTATCACTTCATCCTGCAGCACGCGACCGAAGGAAAAGGGGTTGCCTTGGCGTGGCGTCACCTGATCGAGCCCTATCTGTCCAACGGTTGGCTCATCGAACTTCCAGATATGAGAGTGCATACTAAAAACGGCTACTATGCGACTCATACAATCGATCACCCGCAGTCCGCCATCATTGGCCAATGGCTTGGTGACTGCGCCGGCACCTAGATTTTGAATGTCTGGTTTCGGCAATCGGCAAATTCGCGTTCGACCGTACTAGAATGTCGGTAAAGGGCCGAACTTTTAACTGACGCCATGAGATTAAGTCACGTTGCAGAGTAAGAAAATTCGCGGAGCCACTCCACACTCTGAGTGACTCCGCGTGGTTCATTGGGTTAGCTTGCGGCTTTGATGTTTGCCACTGCCTCTTCTGTTGTCCAAACGGCATTCGCCATAAAGCGGAAATTGGTCAAGGCAGAAAGATAGCCGTCCCCCTCTGGCAGGATCGCCGCGGCTGTCGCATCTTTCACCACCGCAACCTCAAAGCCTTGCTCCAGCAACTCGCGCAGATGCGATTCAGTGCACAAATTTGCCGACATACCGGAAAGGATTACCTGGTCGACGCCGCGCTTGCGCAACTGCAGCGACAGGTCATTGGTATCGTTGCCATAGACCTTGTGGGGAGATGTGACGACCGTTTCACCATCTTCGATGTATTGCTTGTACTGGGGCATCCAGTCTGCGCCAGAGTTCTCGAAATTGTCCAGATTCAGCGCGCCTTTGCGGTCGAACATGCCGATCTTGTGCATCAGCTTTTCCAAAGCACCTTCAAATTTCCAACCATGGTCCGTTGGGTAGTAGTAATGCGGGGAAACGGCGACAGTGATCCCCGCTTCTTTCGCAGATTTGAACAGAGTTTCGATGTTTTCGACGGTGTTGTGTTCAATAACGGAGGGGCCGACGACGGCCCAAGTCACACCGTCGGGGCTCAGGAAATCGACCTGTGGATCGGTGACCACAAGTGCGGCGCGACTGAGGTCAAGCTCCATGTTTGACGGCGGCAGGGCCGGCTCGGCGGGATCAGCGTATGGGTTTGCGGTCTGGGCAGAAGACGTTCCCGCGGCAACAGTGGTCGCCGTTGCCACTGTTGCGGCCAGCCCTCCGCGCAATGCAGCCCGGCGCGAAATATTTCTGTGGTCATGATCATCGCAATTACACATGAGAGATGCTCCTTCGATTTGTGTGTGTGGATGCAGCATCGCCTCTTCTCCGTGCCTTTTCGTCCGAGATATGACCAATTCTTCATATTTTTGTAACCATTCGTCCGAGAACGGTGCAGATATATTGGATGGATTATGATTACATCTTCGACGAGCTGGAAATCAGAACCGATCCATTCGCATTATGTGAATTGCGGGGGGCTTGTGATCTGGGGCTTGGTCGGGATGCTTCCGCGACATTGCATTACATCTTGTCGGGTGAAGGTGAGATTTCGATCCGTGGGCGGCCGCCGTTAAAAGTTGCCCGTGGTTCTTTGGTGTTGATACCCGCGTTACAGAGCCACGTATTGCACAGTTTTGGAAGTGTTCGTGACCCACTACCAGACTGTAAACCCGCCGCTCTAAAGTTGGCGCACTTACTCAAAGTATCAGTAAATGCGACGCCTCAATCGGGACAACTAACGGCGCTATGCGCTCATGTCGGCGTGAGCTTGCGTGGTGCCTCGAATCTGATTGATCTTATTCGAGAACCCCTGGTGGAAAGCATATCCAAAGACAGCGGAATGGAACGGCTCGTCTCCTCTTTGCTGTTCGAAGTCTCGCACCCAACCCTTGGAAGCGCTGCAATGACACGGGCGATATTACTGCAGGCCGTGATTGAGATGCTGCGCGTTCGCTTGAAACAACAAGACAATGCGTTTCATTGGATGACGGCACTTCGGGACACATCCGTATGGAACGCGCTTCAACTTATGCTCGACGCTCCGGGGGATCCACACACGGTAGAGACACTTGCTGCAAGCGTCGGCATGAGCAGATCGACATTTGCAAAACGGTTTTCGGACGCGTACGGCAGCGGTCCAATGGAGCTTCTTCGAGACCTTCGTTTGCGTCAGGCGGGAACTCTTCTGAAGACAACGGATCTGCCCGTCAAACGCATTGCCCAACTCGTTGGGTTTTCCAGTCGGAGCGCATTCAGCCGGATGTTTGATGCGAAAACAGGTCTCTCACCTCGAGCGTTTCGAAAGGAAAGAACACCGACGGTGTGATTGAGTGATCCTGCTCAGACGTGCTTGTTTGAGTATAATGATTTAAGGTGGCTTCAATAGCCACTATTTGCCAACGTATCGTATGCTCTGTGAATTATTGAGCGTCCAACGCCATCCTTGTCTTGGCTAAGTGTGTAGTTCTATTCAGCCGGTAACCTGATCCGGTCGAAACTAACTGCAACCCAGCAAGCAGAGCATTTGGCGAAGCGAAAAGAGCTTTGGGGCGCGAGAAAGCTAGCTGGTGCAAGTTTCACCACCAAGAAACCACAGCCTGAGAAACAATTCGCCGCCGAAACAGCGGATGCAACTGGCGTCGACAAATCCACGGTGACCCGCGCTGTATCTCGCGCAGAAGGCGTCACACAGGCCGCCAACTGATCGTTGATGAACCTAGCTATGCAGCAGCATAAAAAGTCTTGGGTCGGAAGAACTCAGCAACCACCCGAGCCTCATTCGCTTTGAGGCAGGTACGAGCCGTGTTTCCATATGATCCGACATTTGCCCTAAGCTCAGGGAATAACCTGAACATCTCTTCCCGAGATTGATTCGAAATGGCAGAGATGCTGACATCACCAACATGGAAACTTTCGGTCGCAATACCATTCGCGTAAATCACTTCATGCTGGTCAAACATCATATGTAGATATGTAATCGAGGCACGGTCAGCTTGCCGCACGTCAATCCCGTTAATTAAGTGCTTCGCGGATACCAATACCTCCGACGTAGCAAACAAGAGCTCAGCACGGCAGTCGGCGAAGAGAAAGCGGTGTTGCGGAGAAACCAATAGCATTCGAGTTGCACCTGCGAGCGCCCCAGCTTCAACTATAATTGGAGCAAATCGACCTCGTCCCGGGACTTTTCGACTTCCAATCCATCTGATCGATTGAGGTCCGTGGTCACGGGTTACTACCATATCGCCAACCCTCAGCGTTTCAATTTCCCTTTCGCCTTGCGGCGTCAGGATGCGCGCGCCCGGGGTAAAGCAAGGTACATCCCGAAAATCAAAATCGCGCGTTAGAGGTGTTGCACCAGATCCGTCAGCAGCGGTATCGCCGTCGGTGTCAGCTAAGGTAAAATCGCCTGATCCGTTGATGTCGGCATCGTTCACATCCCAGCCGATAACATCGTCAACGACATCAGCAATACCATCACCGTCAGCATCGCCCGATGCATTGATAGCGGCTTGGGTTATGCCATGCCCTGCCTCATCCACGTCATCAACGCCGTCATTGTCGGAATCAGTGTCGAGAAAATCAGCTGTACCGTCACTATCGGTATCGACCGGCGTAAGCCCTTCGTCGCCAGCGCCTTCGTAAGCGTCGTCCAGCCCGTCGCCATCGCTGTCGATACCTGTGGGTGCTACATATCCATTGGTGGATTGAGCTTCAACATTGTCGGTAATGCCGTCATTGTCGCTATCCAAATCCAGGTGGTCTGCGATTCCATCGCCATCACTGTCCGTTGTATTTTCGGTTAAACTGACAGTGAATGTTTCGACATGAGGACTGGAAAAGCTTGGGTTTGGTCCAGAATTGATGACCTCAATACCATCAATCTCGATTGAATAGCTCGCAGGATCAGCGGGACCGGCGATACCATCACCAAAGTCGTCGTAGACAATGAATTGGAAATCACCGAGCGTCAGACCCGTGATATCGACATTAGTAGTTTCGGAAGACGTGTCGATTGTATTGTCACTAGCAATCAGATTGCCGTCAGCGTCGTACAACTCCCAACGAGTGTTGTCGGTCGTTGCCCACTCATCACCGTCAAAGTTGATGGTGATCGTGCTGGGAGTAGACGTACTATATCCCTCATCGACATCCAGAATTCCGTCATTGTCGGAGTCTAGGTCTATTCCATCTGCAACCCCATCGCCATCGACGTCATTGAGCGGGATATCAAAGGTAAAATCGCTGAGACCAGAGCCGCCGCTGACAGTTCCGCCTGAGCCAGGTTCCAGTGTCATGCTTATCTGAGATACTGGCCCTGCAAGGTCGACTGTCACATTATTTGCGGTAGTGCCTGCAGCTTCAATAGTGACAGAGCCATCCGGGTTTGTGGTAACGGTTTCGTCGGCCAGCCCGCTGAGACCTGCGATGACGTCGGTAGCTGAAATTAATTCGCCATTTTCGTCGTAAGCATAGATTGTCCAGCTATCATCATAGGTAGATGCGCCATCATCGTTCAGATGCTCTATGTCAAACGATAGGTTTTCAACAGGGTTGGAGAAATCGTAACTCGCGGTGATCGGCGTTGCTGTTGAGAAAGCACCAAAATCTGAAACGCCAGTCCCGCCCGCCGTTGCGTCCCACGCGTTTGCTGTGAATGTCCCGGTAATGGTTGTAGTGTTGCCACCTTCTGAAAGAACAGTGCTTCCATTTGCTGCCGTACTACCAGGGCCTGTAAGCCAGATAGCATTATCGAGAGTTGCCATTCTTTACTCCGGTTTCACTCAGTTCCCCGCGCGTGAGTGCACAATAATTATTCACGTTCCATCACATCCATGTGATCAAATTGCGGCTCAACTTTGCATGCGAGACGCCTAAAATCGGATGAACAATGTTAATTTGATGTCGTTTAGGTACTGCGGTTGTATCTGAACCGAAATATTTCGTATCGCGTGTGAATTTGTACCCGACATTGCCTTCCAAGGTCATCTAACCAAGGGTTATAAATTTTTCGGTAGTCAGCATCAAAAGATGGCGCAACTGTTAACAATTTAGCGCAGCGATTAGTCAAAGAACCCACTTTTCAGGCCGTTTTTGCATGGCCCCACGGGACATCCAGCGTTTCAACTGCGGCCATTGGTTTGCCGAACAAGAAACCTTGATATTGATCGCAACCAAGTGATTGCAGCATATCTGTGTGTCTCTCGTCCTCGACCCCCTCAATCGTCACTTGCATACCCATCTTGTGCCCCAGCACGACAATGGTCTCTATGATCTCGCGATATCTCTCACCATCAAAATCGTACCCCTCCAGAAAGACTTTATCGATTTTGAGTTTGTTGAATTCGTACTTCCATAGATAGCCGAGGCTTGAGTACCCCGTGCCAAAATCATCCATCGCTATCGATATTCCGAGGTGTCTTAAATCCGCAAGATGCTCCGAAACACGAAGTTCATTTTCCATCAGCAGACTTTCCGTGACTTCCAATTCAAGACGATGGGCAGGAAAGTTCAACTCCGTGAGTATGGCCGAAATCTTCTCTATCAGATCATCCCGATCAAATTGGCGTGGCGACATATTAACCGATAAGAACACGTGGCTTGGCCAGTTCAGAGCAGTTTTGATCGCGTTACGCAGAGTTTGAAGCCCGAGCTCATGGATCAATCCCGTTTCTTCAGCAATAGGTATGAATTCTGTCGGAGGGATTTGCTCACCGCTTTCGGATGTAAGTCTCAACAAAGCTTCAAACCCTATGACCGAGTTATCTTTGGGATTGGTTATCGGTTGGAAAACCGTTTCGAACCGCTTATTCACCAGGGCTTCGCGCATCGTAGCCTCGATTTCACGACGTCGATTGAGGGCTACGTCGAGTTCTGGAAAGTACTCAACCATTGCATCCCGCCCATTCGCCTTCGCGTGATATAATGCGAGATCAGCACAATGCAGCGCTGTTTGCGGCGTCTCTCCATTCGGGGACAAGCGGTATCCAATGCTTATACTAGACCTTATCGTTCTACCTTTGTACTCGAATGGTTTACGTGCGTCCGATAGCATTCTCTTTCCGATGCGCTCCAGTTCTTCGTGGGTAGTATCTGGCATAGCAACAACAAATTCGTCGCCACCCATTCGCCCAACCAAATCGGTAGCACGTACATTTCCCATCAGGATTGACGCTACATTGTGTAAACAAGCATCGCCAAACTCATGTCCGTTTTCATCATTGATTGTCTTGAATTTATCGATATCCAAAAACATGACCCCGATGTGCTCATTTGCAGGACACAAGGCGAAACGTTTTTTGGCCTCCGCAGACATCGTGTGTCGATTTAGAGCGCCGGTTAAATGGTCGAACCGCGACAAGTGGTTGACATGCCGGGTCTTAGCATTGGATTGCTCGCGTTTCAGTACGAACGCGAGCGATGGGATTGAATAGAGCAACGCACACAGAATTGGTAATAAATTACCCAGCCAGTTCAGGAATTGGTGAAAAAGAGCTGCTTGGTCGGATTTATCCATGAAGAGATGGATAGCACCGATCATTTTATCATTTGTTCCATAGACCGGGACCAGCGCATTAATAAAAACATCAGGCAAGGTTGAATAGGATTGTCTTTCAATCAGGCTTACATTCGGTTCACCAGACTGGATTACACCTTGGGCCTCCTCACTGAATGCTTGGTTTCTGGGGTCAACGAGTACTCCTTCATCTGATTCAAAAATCAAACGTCCCTGCAAATCAAAGATCATAAATGAATAGACATTGTTGTAGTCTATTGCAGCTTGTACGATTTCGCTTTGTTCTGGGGTTAGGGTGCCATCGTCTAGCATTTTTGACAGGTCTGGCGACGTTGCGTTGATATACTTCGCCCACTTGTTCGCTTCCTGTATGGCCTCACTTTTGATGGCTGTCGTGATAGCGGTATTGATCAGCCGGTGTACACCATAGGTAATCACTCCTGTCATCACACAGACAAGTAGCAGTGATAATGTGACACCGCTGACAATTGACCGCGGAAACCAGATGCCAGAAAAACGACGACTTTCCATACCCAAAATCCACAAACTTGTGAATTTGAAAACATGCGCCAGAGGCATTTGGATTTGATTACGAGAGGCGCACGAAGAACTTCTATTTTGACTAAACCATTAACGATTTAGCGTGTTGTGCTTATTGGGCTAAGATAACCTTGTCATCCGAGCAACCACCTTTCGCCTGACGACAACTTCTGTAGCGAAACACCCCGCCTGACAGCAACATCACCGTTGACCAGAAACTGAAAGCCTTGGGCTTCTAGGGCCAATGTAGAAATGAAAATCCAACCGCGTGAGCCAGTTGACTGCTCAGAGCCCGATATTCACAAGTTTGGTAGTTGCTGAAATCGAACAATCCAGGATTGAACGCTGCGCACTAAGAGGGGGGCTAGTTTTTCTGCTAACAACACCGTCTGTTTCCAACTGCGCGCGCTTTTGAAAGATCAGGATAGCGTTTTTCGTGTTAGGCCCCGGAATTCCGTCAACGATATCCAAGTAACAACCCAAGTCCTTCAGTTGATTTTGAACATGGCTCCAATCCAAATGTATCGCGGCGACCACCTTTCATAATCCTCTTAAATTCATGATGTTAACCACTTCCCACTCATTTTCAACAATGGGAATACAGGCCAATGGGCGCCCCCTTTGCCGATCTCCAGTGTCTCTGCGAAGAGGACATACTTGTCTATTGAGCACATTTTGGCCAAGCTTACTGACGCGAGCAGCATGTTGAAAGAATGGGGAACTCACGCATGAAGCGAAGTCTCGCTGCAGTATTGGCCGCAGATGTCGCTGGATATTCGAAGTTGCTTGGTGAAGATACCGAGCAAACCCTAACTTCACTCAGACGGCTTCGAACTGAAGTATTCAGCCCAACAGTGGCGTCTCGACGCGGTAGGGTTGTCAAAAGCATGGGAGACGGCTGGATTGTTCTGTTTGGCGCAGCTTCTGATGCTGCGAACTGCGCACTGCAAATACAGGATTTACTTTCAAAAAACGCAAGCCATCAAGTTCCAAATATGCAACTCAGACTGGGCGTCCATCTTGGTGACGTGGTCGAGGAAGAGGAAGATGTTTTCGGCGACGGGGTGAATGTCGCAGCCCGGCTAGAACAAATGGCCGCGCCCGGAAGTATTGCGATCTCCGACGCCGTATTCGGCAGCCTTGATGGCACACTCAGACCGTCGTTTGACGATGCCGGGGAACGTGAGCTAAAAAACATCTCCAGACCGGTGCGTGTGTGGACACGAGGATCCCTTCCGGGTCAGAAGGCACCAGATTCCAGCGCTTCTCAGCGACCTCAGATTGTAGTTCGCCCCATAGAGACATCTGATCCGCGAGATGAGGTCAGAGAACTCTCTGATGCCCTTACCGGTGACTTGATGACCTATCTTGGCGCAACGCACTGGCTTTCCGTAACCGCAACAGAGTCTGCTCGTCGATCCTATGTTTTATCGGGGCGTATACGCGCCAGCGGCAACCGCCTTCGGTTAGAGATAAAATATATTGATCCGGACGGGGTCGAACTTTGGTCCACCAAAATTGACGGCGACATGGACAACGCATTTGACTGGCAGGATGAAACAGCGGAGTCTCTGATTAGCCAAGTCATGACGGCGACGTTTGATAGCGAGCGTTTGCAACTGGACAAGTTGGCGATTGAAGACATGACCGCCAACCAGTGTGAATTGCGTGGGCAACTGGCAATAGATCGGCTGGATCCGGACGCTTTCGCGTCAGCCTTGGAATACTCAAGCGTGGCAATTCGAAAAGATCCTTCGTTGCCGCATCCGCATGCCTTGGCTCTTGTATCGTTTTTGTCCGCGACTGTGATGGGGTACGAGAACGTTGCACGGAAATACGCCAAATCGGTGCCATCGTGGTGTTCTGCAGCTGCACCGCTCGCCGAGAATAACTCCCTTTTGCGCCTTGCGCTTGGCGTTACAACCTATTCGCAGCATCGAGAACCAGCCATTTTGCGGTCGACGGTAGAATATGCTCTACGCCAATGCTCGTCTGATTTCATAACATTGGCTCTGAGCGGGTGGGCGTATGTCTGGATAGGAGATAACATCGCGGCTATTGACTGTTTTAAGAAAGCCACTGTTTTGGGTGGCTACAGCCCTTGGGCGTTGTCGATCAGGGGTGGGCTGGCAATGGCCACGCTTCAGGCAGGCAATGATGAAGCGGCAATAAAGCTAGCTAAAGATGGCTTAAACCTGAGTGCTGGATACGCGACCCTCTATCGAGTATTGGCCGCGGCCCAAGCGCAACTAGGCCGTCAGGACGAGGCATCGGACGCCCTGAATGCCGCGCTTCGGCTGCATCCAAATGACAATGTCACCTCCATCCTGGCGCGTAACGTTTTTGCGGTAGAAGGCGAGAGAAATCGCTACATCTCGGGGCTACGGAAGGCCGGGATGAAAGAATAGGTATCTGCGCAAAGCTATCTCTCATTGCCCTCCATGCCGCGCAGGCGGTCAAAGCCCGGAAGGTCCCGCACTTGGTGAGTTCGGTTGTCGTGCTATTTTGCGCCCGCAGCAAATGGCAGGAAAATGGGCTGCGACCGCAGAAACTGAACAACACGTCCAAAGTCGGCTGTGGGCCGACAAAAACGACACGTGCTGTTACGTGGCGGTTTGATTTACCCAAATGATGCGCTCTCGCACGATCCAAATATGCTCAGGCATTTGTTGGATGACAGCTTTTCCAAAGCCTGAAAGCGCTTTCGCTTCTTCAGCAGTATGCGCTAACGCCCAGCCATGAGAAGAAGGGGCGTTGGTGTTATGCGAGGGGATTGTGATTTTCCAAACCTGTAACATCCGCACTTTTCCCACGTCGCGGTTAACAAGACATTTCTGAATTGAATTTTGGCAATCGATCCGCTCCGCCAGACGTCGGACAATCTGTAGTTCGCATAGAATTCGAGGCGGTCGCTCTAAATTTTAAGCGGCTGGCGGCTTTTTCTGCGTCTTTTGAACCGCATCCCGTTCCATCCGTTTGGCTCTAAGGCGTTCTGTCTTTGCTTGGCGAGCATCCACAGTGTCGCGAATGATCTCACGTGCAGCGTGATCTGTTCTGTCGGCTTTGGAATCCAACTTAGCTGGCTGGAAGGGCGTTTTTTTGGCAGGCATATCAGGCAAGTCTACCTTTTTTGATGCTGGCGTTAAAATCAAAGGGTTGAAATGTACCAGATCCTAGAACTCGAAGGAGCTAAGTTCAGCTCAAAGCCGGAAGGGCTACCCAAACGGCGCCCTACCAGGTGAAGCTCAGACAAGAGCTAGATTGGTAGCAGATTCCCGACCATCCCGGCCAGCTTCCAGGTCAAAGGTTACTTTCTGGTCGTCTGCCAAACCTGTCAGGCCGGAACGCTCAACAGCAGAAATGTGAACGAAAACATCCTTGCCGCCATCACCCGGTGCGATGAAACCGAAGCCTTTTGAGGTGTTGAACCACTTCACGGTACCATTGGCCATTTCACGGTCTTCCTTTTCTATCGCTGCCCGCGGAATGCGGCAGCCGGGTAAAGTTGGTCTTAATCGATCAACTGAATAACGGTTTAGCGGAAGCAGAGGTTCGAAAGAAAAACGATAACAAAGGCTCAATGCTCGTGTTCACGATAGAACGCAAGG
>NZ_JAIMIB010000037.1 GCF_019966515.1 Roseovarius aestuarii
CAAAACAGCTGGATCAGTGTCCAACACCCGCCAAGTGCGCCAATGCCGCGAGAGCGGCTTCGTCCTTGTCCCGCAAACCGGACTTTTAGATAATAGTCTTCGAACGGCGGCCAACCGGACAAAGCCGCCAAACGTTTGACCTGGCCGAATTTTCGCTCTTGGCGCGTCGGAACAAATCGTAATTTTGAAGATTGGATACGTTCGAATGGCTCCCGGCCGACAATATTCTCGGCCTCGGACGCATCCGGATTTGACGACAGAGCCCACAATTCCACGTTCAAGAAGTTCTACTATTCCAACTTGTTACTTGTTCGCTAAGAGACATAGAATCTCCAACAAAATCTGCGATCCCGCGACAGCTGTTGCGCCAGTTGTGTCGTAGGCAGGCGACACTTCGACAACATCACCGCCGACAAGTTTGATGCCGGCGATATTTCGGAACATCAGCGCCACTTGCCCAGATGTTAGCCCCCCAAACACCGGGGTACCGGTTCCCGGCGCGAAACCCGGGTCAAGCCCGTCAATGTCGAAGGTCAGATAGACCTTGTTGTCGCCGACGATCTCCTTGATCCGCTTTGCCGCCCTGACGGCGCCAAATTCATGAACCTCCGGCGCATCTATCGTATTGAAACCCTGCGTATCGGAATTGTGCGTTCTGATGCCGACCTGAACCGAACGTTCAGGAGCGACCAGCTCTTCCTGAATCGCGTGATACATGAAGGTGCCGTGGTCGATCCGTTCCGGGTCGGGGTCAACCCATGTATCGGAATGCGCATCGAACTGGATTACCGACAAGGGCCCGTGTTTTGCCGCGTGGGCTCTTAGGTTCGGTAACGTTGTGTAGTGATCGCCGCCCATGGAAACGGCCGCAGCTCCGGCGTCGAGAATGGTCTTGATGTGATTTTCGATCGCAGCTGGGGCCAGTTGCAGCTTGCCATGGTCAAACGGGCAGTCGCCGTAGTCGATGATGTTCATAGCCTCGAAAGGATTGATCGGCCAACCATAGGGCGCATCCCAGGCCAGCATCGTTGACAGTTCCCGGATCTGGCGCGGCCCGAAACGCGAGCCGCCACGATGCGTGACCGAGACGTCGAACGGGATGCCGGTGATCGCGACATCCACACCGTTCAGATCCTTGGTGTATTTACAGCGTGCAAAACTGGTGACACCGGAATAACTGACCTCTCCGATCATGCCCCGGCTGGTTTTCCGCGTGATTGCTGTATCGATATTCGGAAGGTCCATGGTGCTGCCTCGTTCGTTTTCAGTGTTCAGAATGTCAGGTTATGACGCTTTGATGCCGCGCTTATTCAGGTCGGCCAGATACGGGTTTGCATGACGGCTTTCCTCAAACTGCGAGACGTCGATTTCGGCGAAGATCAGTGCCTCTTCATCTTCGCCTGCCTTGACCAGCACCGACCCGTCCGGCGCCGCGATGGATGACAGCCCCTGGTAGTGAAACCGACCATCCGATCCGGCGTGGTTGGCATAGGCGAGGAATATCTGATTTTCGAAAGCGCGAACCGGGATGACGCGACTAGCGATGTGGCGGCCATCCGTCCCCGTGGGCAGCGCGGTGGGAACAATCACAAGATCCGCCCCCGCCTGCGCCAACCGTCGGGTATTTTCAGGGAATTCAACGTCGTAGCAGATCAGAAATCCTGTGGATACGCCGCGCATTTCAATAGTCGCCACCGATGGGGTATGAGGCTGGAAAATCTCCTTCTCGTAATCGCCATAAAGAAAGGTCTTGCGGTAGATATGGACCGACGCAACGGGATTAGCCTTTACGGCCATCGCGCTGATAAAGACCTCTTCCCCGTTGCGTTCGGGAAACCCGGCGACCAGGTCGATGCCAATCCTGATCGCGGCCTGTTTCATGCGCTGAACCCAGGCGCCATCCGACGGTTGCGCAAGGTTTCTGAGCGCGTCACCACGTCCGTAACCGCTGAGGGCCAGCTCCGGGACAACCACGACATCCGCACCAGCCGCACGGGCGCGCCGCATGGCGTCTTCGATTCGGTCGGGATTGGTGTCCGGATCAGCCGTAGCCGACATCTGGAAAACAGCAAGTTTCATGTATTCCCTTCCGGGGCTTCCTGAGTGGAAAAGCCGTTAAAGATGACCTCGAGCTTGTTGCCGAACGAGTCACGGACATAGGCGGTGTATGCATCCGGCATCGGGTAGAAATCACGCCCACCGGGCGCGCCTTCGCAGGTTCCGCCATTCTCGAGCGCGGCGGCGTGAAAGGAATCGACGGCATCCTTAGACTCTGCGGAAAAGGCGATATGGGTGCCGTTTCCGCCAGTTGGCGCCCCGCCGTCATAGGGGAGCAGGAGTAGGAACTCGGGGCGGATTTGCCCATAGGCCGCAAATTCGTCATCCGCGGCCAGACAGCCTGTGCCAAGGGCCGCCAGGACCGAGTCGTAGAAGACCCTGGCCCGATCGATGTCGGCAACGCCGACGCTGAGATGGTCAATCAATGGCATCTGCACCTCGCTCACTTAATCCATCGCGCCCAAGATACGCGACAGGTTGCTGAACCTGGCGATCAGACTAAAGACGAAGACGTTGATCAGCAGGAAAACCACTGCGATCGAGGCGATCACCGGCGTATACCCGTAACGCAGGGCGTTGAAGATCTTGATCGGCAATGTCTCGACCGTAAAGCCGACGGTCATCAGCGCGATGATGTATTCGTTCAGGCTGAGTACGAAGCAGAAGGCGAAGCCGGCAAAGGCGAAGGGCGCGGCGATCGGGAGGATGACGGTGCGAAAGACGGTCTTACCATCAGCACCCATGGTCTGCGCCGCTTCAAGCAATGCCCGGTCCACACTTTCAAGGCCAAGCGAGATGGTCACCAACGGCAGGGCCAGCAGGAACATTGCGTGGGCGATGATGACGTTGATCATCAACCCGTTCATGCCGATGCTTGAAAAGAGAAGCAGAAAGGCTAGCGCCATGATAACAGGGGGCAGGATGAACGGTGCCACACCAAGCGAGAACAGCGCTTTTGCATAGCGCAGCCCCGATTTCCACACCGCATAGGCAATCGGCAGGGCGATCAGTACGGCCAGTGTTGCCGATGTGAGGGCAATCAGCAGCGAACTGATCAGCGAGTTGAACCAGCCGCTATCCACGAAGATTTCGGCATACCAGCGGAACGAGAAGCCTCGGGGCGGGAAGGCCAGGAATTTCTTGGCATTGAAGGATACGGCGGTGATCACGAAGATCGGGCCGATTAGGTAGATCGCGAAGATTGCGAGATATGCGTTTCTGAGCAGTTTCATATCCTATTTCTCCCCACCGAATTTCATGACCGCTGCCACCACCGATCCGCTAAGGATCAGGAGGACAACAGCCAGCGCCGAGGCGAACGGCAGGTTGAAGTTGAAGATCGCCTGATCGGTGATCAGCACTGAGAGCGTCCAGTGTTCGGGCTTGCCCAGAACCTGCGGCACGATGATCGCGCCCAGCGTCAGAACAAAGATCGTGACGCTGCTGGAGACCAGCGCCGAGCGGTTCACCGGAATCACGATCTTGAAAAACGTGCCAATGGTCGAGGTGCCAAGCGTACGGGCGGCCTCGATCAGGCTGCGGTCCATGCGGCTGAGCGCCGGATAGAGCAGCAATATGGCAAAAGGAACTGCCAGATAGACCAGCGCCGCAATCACTGCACCGGCACTGGGGGCCATAGCAAAGGATTTTTCCACGATGCCGACAAATTCCAGAATATTACCGATGCCCGCAGTGCGCGAGAATAGCACCTGCCAGCTGAAGGCGATCAGAACTTCGGACAGTGACAACTGCGCCAGAATGTAGATAAGCCACAGAGTTTTGGCGCGCTCATTAAACCGCGTCAGCATATAAGTGAAGGGAAACGCGATAAGTAGGCTGAGGGCAGCGATCAACGCGCAGATACCGGCAGAGAACAAGGCCCGTTCGATATAGAACCAAGTCAGGAACCGTTCAAAATGTGCCAGGTCAAATCCATAGTTGAAATCACCTTCGGGTGTCTGGACAGCCACGCTTGCAGCAAGGATCAGGGCGAACGGGATCATAAAGAAGATGCCGATCATCACCGAGGACGGTATTAGCGTCAGATATTGCGGGAGGGATTTGTTGTTGGTCATAGCCATCCCTCACGCTGCCAGAATGTTGCAGGCAGAGGGGGGCATTTCGACATAGACTTTCTCGCCCAGTTCCACCTCGGGGAAATCTTTGGGGGTCATGACGGATACGACTTCCTGACCGTCACAATCGACCAGGATTTCGATTGTCATCCCGATATCGCGAATGAAATTCACGATGCCTTCCAGCGCGTTACCTGCGGGTTTGTTGCCCTCTTTGTGCACGAATACCTCTTCGGGTCGCGTCATCAGGACGACGTCACCGGCCTGGGCGTCATCGCTTTTGTTCTCAAACTTCATGGCGACACCATTCACGGCAACCGCGCCATCGGCAGACAGGTTTGCCGGAAGCAGGTTCGACGTGCCTATGAAATCAGCGACGAACTTGTTTTTCGGCGTCTTGTAAATATCCATCGGCGATCCGGTCTGGTGGACCCGGGCACGTCCCATCACCACAATGTCATCGGCCATGGTCATCGCTTCGGTCTGATCGTGGGTCACGACAACGGTGGTGATGCCCAGGTTCTGCTGGAGCCTGCGCAGCTCGATCTGCATCGACTCGCGCAGGTTAGCATCGAGCGCCGACATCGGTTCGTCCAGCAGGAAAATCTCGGGATTCAGCGCCAGTGCGCGGGCAATCGCTACCCGCTGCCGTTGTCCGCCCGACATCTGGGTGATGCGTCGGTCCTCGATGCCCGGCAGATGGATCATGTCCAGCAGCTCCTTTACACGGTCTTCGCATTCCGAGCGAGAATGGCCACGGATTTTCATGGAGTAGCTGATGTTTTCCCCCACGCTCAAATGCGGGAAAAGCGCGAAGGACTGGAACACCATGCCGATATTGCGCTTGTGCACCGGTACATGGGTTAAATCTTTGCCATCAAAGCTGATAGACCCGTTCGTGGCTTCTTCCAGCCCGGCAATCATCCGCAACAAGGTTGTCTTGCCGCAGCCAGAAGGCCCCAAAAAGCAGATCATCTCACCCTTGTTGAAATGCAGGTTCACATCCTGCACGGCAGTGACTTCGCCGTATTTCTTTGTCACGTTCTGAATGTTCAGACCGCTCATCAGCGTTTCCTTTCCTGTCCTATAGAAAGCCCGCATGTTCGATGCGGACTTTCTGTGAGTTCGGCCTTAGCCGCCCAGCATCTGGTTCCACTTGTCCGAGATCCAGTCCGCGTGCTCTTTGTAGATGTCGTAGCGTGGCAAGATCGGTGCGCCGTTGCTCGCCACCGCAGCGAGTTCATCGGCGGTAAGGTCAGTCAGAGACGGGTCAACAACCGGAGCGGTACCCAGATTGCGCGACAGCGATGCCTGAATTTCCGGATCGCTGATGTAGTTGATGAATTCATGCGCTTCATCAATGGGTTCCGCGTGTTCCGGAACGATCCAGAAACCGGAATCCAGCACGCCGCCTTCTTTCGGGAAAGTTGAGCGAACAGGGAAGCCCTCGGCAGCAGCAAGACCTGCGACGTCGTGATAGTACTGCCCCATTGGGATTTCGCCATCCTGCAAAGCTTGCTGGAACGCTCCTTCATCACGATACCAGAGACGCACATTGGGCCTGATCTCACTCAGCTTTTCAAAGACTTTCTCGATACCTTCTTTTGTATCCAGAATATCCGTCCCGCCAAAGAATGTGGTTGCGGTGATTTCCAACAGATAAGAGTTGGTCGACAACGCCAGAAGACCCAGTAGATCCTCGTTCTTAGGATCCCACATGTCGGCCCAACTTGTCGGCGCTTCGGCGATCTCGTCGGTGTTCGAGCACAGGGTGATGTACCAGGACACAGCCCCGACAGCGACCAGATTGCCATCTGCGTCGTAATCCTTGAAGTTGTCCGACAGGTTGGACAGGTTCGGTATCTTGGCAGGATCCAGCGTCTTAAACAGTTTTTGTTCAATGCCGCGCTGACGGGGAATACCGGCCATCAGTGATACATCGGTCGGCGCCTGCTTGGCACGTGCCGCGTTCTTGATTTGCACCAACCATGTTTCACCGGTGGGCACGGCGATCGAGTTCACTTCGATACCAGTTGCTGCGGTGAAGTCCGGGTAGATGACATCTTTGAAGCTGTCTTCAAAGAACCCGCCATACGTTCCGACCTTGATCGATGCCTTGTCGGCCCGGGCTATGGACGGGGCAGAGAGCAGTGCAGTAGCGGCTGCGGCCGTGCCCAGAAACGAGCGGCGATTGAGTTGCGTTTTCATGATTTCCTCCTTGGGGTATTGGTCAGTTATTCCAGTTCATAGGTAGCGCGCAGAGCATCTCGTAGAGCAGATTTGCGCCGATCATCGCGGTGTTTCCGCTGGGATCGTAGGGCGGGGACACCTCGACCAGATCACAGCCAACAAGGTTCAGACCAGCACATCCACGCACGATCTCAAGCGCCTGGATGGTGGTCAGTCCTCCCATTTCAACCGTACCGGTACCGGGGGCGAAGGCCGGGTCCAGACTGTCGATGTCGAAGCTGAGATACACCGGTGCGTCACCGATCTTGCCACGGATTTCGGTCATCAATGGCGATAGGGAGTTGTGCCAGCACTCTTCGGCAGGGATGACAGTAAAGCCTTGTTCGCGCCCCCAGTTGAAATCATCAGGGGCATAGCCGGTGCCGCGCAGTCCAATCTGGAATACCTTGTCGTTGATCAGCAGATTATCTTCGACCGCGCGGCGGAAGGGTGTGCCATGGGCGATCTTTTCGCCGAACATCTCTTCGTTGGTATCGGCATGGGCGTCGACATGCACCAACGCGACAGGACCATGCTTGTCAGCGATGGCCCGCAGCACAGGGTAGGTCAGGGTATGGTCACCGCCCAATGTCAGCGTGACAACGTCGTGCGAAAGAATGTCCTTGTATGCCGCGGTGATGATGTCGGCGGTCTTTTTCAGATCGAATGTATTGATCGCGATGTCACCGATATCGGCGACCTGCATGTTTTCAAACGGCGCGGCTCCGGTTGCCATGTTGAACGGCCGCATCATGCAGCTTTCGGCGCGGATCTGGCGCGGACCGTGGCGTGTGCCGGCGCGGTTCGAGGTGCCGATATCCATCGGGATGCCAACGAAACAAGCATTCAACCCTTCGGCGCTGCGCTGCAGGGGCAGACGCATCATTGTCCCGTCACCACCAAACCGTGGCATGGCATTTCCGCCCAAAGGTTGGTTGAACTGGCTAGTTGAAGATTGTGGCATGGCCGCTCCTGGCGAGGTTGAGAATTTCTCTATGCCAGGAGAGTAGCCAAGCGGCTCATCATCGAAAATAACGCAGGCCGAATTTAAATATTTGCGTGGGCAAATGTATTGCTAAGCGTATTCCGCTTTCAGAATCTCACGGAATTTATCGATAATTTTTGGCTGTGGTCCGGATTTGCTGACCAGCTGCATCTCACAGGCAAAGTCATCTTCGGTTTCCGGCAGGCGGCGCAACCGTTCCGCCGCAACGTATTGCTGCGCCGCATGGTCAGGTAGCAATCCCAGGTAACTACCGCTTAGAACCAGCAAAATCTGTGCTTCGATATTCAGCACAACTCGGTCAAGGTCATGCATCTTGATGGATTTTTTCCGCTGACGGCTCCAGTAACCTCGATGCGCCCATGGGTACGCGTAACACATGTCTTGTTTTAGTTTTGAAGACGGCAGCCCAAACAAAGGGTGATCCTTGGCGCAATACAAAGAATGTGACTCAGTGTAGAGCGTTTCGTATCTCAACCCCTGAATGCGATTGTCAAAACTGCCAAAGCCTAGGTGAAATGCCCCACCTGCAATACCGCTCAGAATACTTTGCGGCGGTTCAACAAACAGCCGCAACCGAGCTGCGGAAGCGGTATTAGAAAAAATCCTGATCGCATCAGGGAGTTTCAGATTTTCGTCCGAAGCAATGCAGTCTACTGTGGCCAGTTTCAATTCACCAACCAATGATCCCTTAAGTGCCGTCAGATGATCGGATTGTTCGCTGAGCGTATCCATCAACTGTTTGGCAACCTCGTGGACCATCTGCCCCTTTTCGGTCAGCAAAAACCCACGACGCCCGCGCTGGCAGAGCTTGACACCTATGCGTTCTTCCAGCGCGGTGATGTGGTTTGAAATGGTCGGTTGACTCAGCCCCAGTTCGGCCTGCGCTGCGCTGAAGCCGTTGTTGCGTACAACACTGTCAAAAACCGAAAGAAGGTGAATGTCCGAACCTGAAATCCTCATGAATGCATTGAAAACCACAAATGTATCGAATTGCAAAGTGTAATTTTTGACAGCAGCCACAACCTTTAGGACGGGGACCAAGTGATGCGCAGCAATCCAAACCTGGATCGGCGGGTATCCTAACCTAAAAGTCACCCGGCAATGGCCGAAATAATGAGGGTCCAAAATATGACATCTGTAATCCCACTTTCCAAAGACGGCCTGAGTGGCGGCGCAATGGAGGCATGCTCGGTCGTGCCGCCTGAAGCCGTGCTGAGCGGCAAAGCAGATGAGACCGGTGCGATTCATCTCGAAGCGGGCGGTGGTAAATTCCTCATCGGCACCTGGGAATGCACGCCCTATGCCGAAAATCTGGCCTATCCCGACAACCACGAGTTTTGCGTTGTCGTCTCAGGCCGTGTTGTCCTGACTAACCCAGATGGCAGCGTGAACGAATTCAGCTCCGGTGACTGTTACATCGTTCCCAAGGGGTTCGACGGCAAGTTTGAGGTGCTCGAGACGCTGCGCAAGATTTACATCCTGTACACTGAATGAACCAACCTGTCCCCGCCGGGGCATCATGTTCCGGCGGGCTTCTCAACCACACATACAGCAAAAGAGCCTGAAATGACTTCGCTTGCGACCCGTGCCCTGAATGACGTAACCCTGTTCCCCTATTGGTTGGACAGTCCCGATGCGCCCGCAACGGAACCTCAGCTGATCGGCCGAAGTGAGGCGGATCTGGTGATCGTCGGCGGCGGTTTTACCGGCCTCTGGGCATCGATCATCGCGAAAGAAGCGAACCCGGATCAGGACGTGGTATTGATCGAGGCAGAGAAGATTGCCTATGGCGCATCAGGGCGCCCCGGCGCGATCGTTTCGACCTCTGTCATGCACGGGTTGCACAACGCCGTGCGGATTTTTCCCAATGATCTGGATCAGCTTGAACAGCTGGGGCACCGGAACATGGAAGGGTTTCTGGACACGATCAAGCGACACAAGATCGAATGCGATCAGGAATGGAATGGTGAGCTGACCGTCGCCGTCGGCCCGGAAAACGTGCCTGTCGTCCAGGAGGAATACGATCTGCATGTCAAACACGGGCACGAGGTTGAACTGCTGGATGCGGAGGCCGTACGCGGACACCTGAACTCGCCTCTGTTTCACGGCGGGCTCTGGTCCAAGAAAAACAGTGGCACCGTAAATCCTGCCAAGCTCGCTTGGGGGCTCAAACGCGCTGCAATCTCGTTGGGTGTGCGTCTTTACGAAGAATGCCCGATGAAGCGGATCGAGGATGAGGGATCGTATCTACGAGTCGTCACCCGCGACGGCGAAATCAAGACGCCGAAAGTGTTGCTGGGCACCAATGCCTTTGCCGTCGGCCACAAAAAAATCCGCAGCCGCATCGCCATGGTGCGTGACCGGATCGTGATGACCGAACCCTTGTCCGACGAGCAGTTAGCGCGGGTCGGCTGGAAAAACCGTCAAGGTGTCTATGATACGCGCACCCAACTGAACTACATGCGTCTGACCAAAGATAACCGTATTCTTTTCGGCGGGCGGCTAGGGTATTTCATAAACTCCCCGCGCGATCCCGAATTGGACCGCACCACGCAGCCCTATGAACGCCTCGCCGGGGCCTTCTTCAGCACATTCCCGCAGCTTGAAGACATCCGTTTCACCCATGCCTGGAGCGGACCGATTGCCCTGACCACGCGTATGGCCGTACATTTCCAGAGCTACTATGACGGCAAGGCCGTCTATGCCGGCGGGTATTCGGGTTTTGGTGTCTCCACTAGCCGCTTCGGCGCTGAGATGGGTCTGGCCAAGCTTAACGGCGAGGACCGGCCGGAGCTGCAACTCGAATTCGCCCGCACCATGCCCAACAAGATCCCGCCCGATCCGTTCCGCTACATTGGCGCGCAGATCACCATGTACGCGATGGACACCGCGGACGCCAAGGGTGGCTGGCGCAATCTGTGGCTGAAAGCGGTGACCAAACTCGGCTTTCCCCTGACCTGAGGTGTTACCATGAGCGCAGATCTGGCCATCCTGAATGCGGCCATTCGCACGATGGACCCCGCTTCGCCCACCGCCGAGGCGTTGGCCATCGCAAACGGGAAAATCACAGCGGTCGGAACTTCGGGATTCATAAGAAAACTCTGTGATGCTGAAACCCGGGTCATTGACGCGCAGGCTGCCACCGTCCTGCCCGGCTTTGTCGAAAGCCACATGCATCTTTTCCTCGGCGCGTTTTCGCAGAAGGTCCTGCAACTGGCCGACGTGACCGGAACGGAGCAGATTACCTCCGCCATCCGTGATTTCACCGAATCCAATCCCGATGAGCCCCTGCTGATTGTCCAGGGTGTGGCTTACGGTTGTCTCGACGATGGGGCCGACCCGACGCGCTATGATCTGGACGCGATCTGCACTGACCGTCCGCTGCTGCTGCAAAGCGCCGATTTTCATAATGCCTGGGTCAATACCGCGGCCCTTGAGGCTGCAGATGTACTGCATGGCCGCGATGTCGGGCCCGGGTCGGCGATTGTGCTGGACAGCGACGGCGTCGCTACTGGTCTGCTGACCGAACCGCCAGCCGTGGCAACGGTTCTGACACTGGGCCGGCATGGCGGGCGCGAAGGGCTGGGACTGAAAGGTGCAGAACCCGAAGGACCGGTAAACGCGGCGGACCGCGCCGCCGATCTCGCGCTCTTGTGCGAAGGTCTTGCCTATTGCGCAGCGCAGGGCATCACCACCATCATCAACATGGACGGGAACCTCTATCAGGCGGACTTGTTGAAAGAGATCGAAGACGCTGGCGATCTGATCTGCCGTGTCGAACTGCCCTATCACTTCACCCCCGGCAAGCCGCTGGAAAATGTCGAGATCGCCGAGAAAAAGCGACGTGATCTGACCTCGGACAAGCTCTGGTGTGGACGGATCAAGCTCTTCATGGACGGTGTTCTGGACATGGAAACCGCCTATCGCGTGCAGGATTATCCGGGCAAGCCTGGCTACAAGGGCGAGCCGCTGCACAAGCCCGAACGCTTTGTCGAACTCGCGACCGAGTTTGACAGGCGCGGCTTTCAGATCAGCGTGCATGCCATCGGGGACGGCGCGGTGCGAACGGTGCTGGACGGGTATGAGGCGGCGCGTAACGCCAATGGCGCGCGTGACAGCCGTCACCGAGTCGAACATATCGAGCTGATCGACCCGTCAGACCTGCCGAGACTGACGGAGCTTGGCGTCGTGGCCTCGGTCATGCCACCGCATCCGCCGGGGTGCGAATTTCCCCTGGAGCCGACCGCAACCATCATTGGCGTGGATGACTGGCCGAATGCCTACCTCTGGCGCGGCTTGCAGCAGGCCGGCGCACCTATCTGTTTCTCCTCCGACTGGCCAATTGCCTCTTTGGCGCCACTGACCGGCATTACCTATGTGATGAACCGCACGCCCTTCGGCGACGGGCTAGGCGATGAGCGGCTGTCCTTCGAAGACACGCTGGCCGCCTATACGTCGGGCGGGGCCTACGCGGTGCTAAAGGATGATCAACTGGGCCGCATCGCAGCGGGGTATCGCGCGGATATCGTGATGTTTGACCGCGAACTGACCGCAACGAATACCGAACAAACTCAGGTCGTCCTGACCATTTGTGACGGCACGATCACCCATGAGATTTCAGCTTAGAGAGGCGGCGATGGATTTGCAGAAACGCGACGAAACTCTTTTCATCAACGGCGAATGGGTCAGGGGTTCGGGGGAACTCATCCTCACGCCGATTGACCCGACCACCGGCGATGCTCTGGGTCGGCTCGAAACCGCCAGTGCGGATCAGGTAGAAGGTGCCGCCCAGGCGTCGGCGCGCGCATTCGCTGACTGGAAAGTCACGGCCTCATCGGAACGTGCGGCCTATCTGCGAGGGTTTGCCAAGGGTTTGGCGACACGGCAGGAACGTCTGGTCGATGTCCAGATGCGTAACAACGGTAAACCCCGGGTTGAAGCCGAGATTGATGTAGGCGATGCCATCGCCACGTTCAAGTATTACGCCGGTCTGGCCGACACGCTCGACGCCTGTCAGGATGCCCGCGTGGATCATGCCGGGGGCGATCACATCGGAATGGTGCGTCGCGAGCCGGTGGGGCCGGTCGGGATGATCGTTCCATGGAACTTCCCGCTGGTAACAAGCGCGTGGAAAATCGCACCGGCGCTGGCTGCAGGGTGCACGGCGGTAATGAAGACCTCGGAAATGACCCCGCTGGCAGAACTTGTCTATGGCGAGATCGCGCAGGAGATTGGTCTCCCGCCGGGTGTCCTGAACATCGTGACCGGCGCGATGGAAGTCGGCGTCGCTTTGACCGGCTCGCGTGCGTTCCGCAAAATCTCGTTCACCGGGTCGAACATGGTGGGCGCGAAAGTGATGGCGGCCATCGCACCGCGCTGCTTGCCCCTGTCGTTGGAATTGGGCGGCAAGGCACCGATCATCGTCACGGAAGATGTCGATATCAATCACGCGGTCGACTGCATCATCGGCGGTATATTCTTCAATGCCGGCCAAATGTGTTCTGCCTCCTCACGGTTGCTGGTGCATGGCTCCATCGAGGCCAAACTGATCGAAGCGCTGTTGGCAAAAACCGAAACGCTGGTGACGGCCTCACCCTTTGCCGAGACCTGCGATATGGGCCCCATGACCGCCCGTGCACAATATATCAAAGTTAGAGAGTATCTGGCGCGGGCGCAGGCGGATGGTCTGGATTGCGTCACAGGCGGGATCAGCAAGGAAACGATCGGCAATTTCGTTGTCCCGACAATCTATCGCAACGTGCCGCATGATAATCCGGTCTGGATCGAAGAGATTTTCGGCCCGGTTCTGGCGACGACACGTTTCGAGACGGATGAAGAGGCGCTGGCTCTGGCGAACGCCACCGAATACGGTCTGGTCGGCACGGTCGTCTCCGCTGATGAAGCGCGCGCAAAAACGCTCGCCAATGGCATCGAAGCGGGCCAGATCTGGATAAATACGCCTCAGGTTGTCTATCCCGACAGCGCATGGGGCGGCTTCAAGTGTAGCGGCATTGGACGAGAACTGGGCCCTTGGGGTTTGGCTGGCTATCAGGGCGTCAAGCATATTACTTGTGCTTGCTGAATAAATTCTGGGAAGCCAGCACGGCAATGGTGATCGGCCATCCAACCTGTCAGAAGAGCTACCCCTACCTTTGAAACCTTGGATGACGTCAATGTCGGCTTTCGGCACCTTGCGATTATTCAGACGCCTCGAAGCGTCATCCAAAATTGGGCGGAAAGTGTGAATTCGCTGCATCCGCGAAAGCAATCCCACCAAACTGCAAAAGCGGCCATTCACAGGTCTGAGACAGGTTTTCTTTTGCGGCGGCTAGCACAGAGGTCGGCAATGCGCAGATAGTGAACTTTGCAAAGTCGCGTGGACGGCGCATTCCCTCCGCTTTGAGTGTGATCTGGCGCTGCAATGCAGCTTCTGCAAACCTGCCGTTCGTGCAATACGCAGCATTTGAGAGGCGTAGAGGTCGGCTCTGCGGGACAAGGACCGAAGGTCGGAGTGACGCGGGCGGGCGGTGCCGCGCCCGAGGCTGGAGGTCGCTGACATCTTTCGGACGCAT
>NZ_JAIMIB010000038.1 GCF_019966515.1 Roseovarius aestuarii
GTAATTGCTTGTCCCCATGTCGGCCTCCTCGCCTCAAAGTTAGGGGGCAAAGCGTCTACAAATCTAGGGGCACCTCAAAAGTGGTGCAGCTTGCACCACTTTCATTTCGCGCAACCCAAAGCTCCTTCCGCTTCGCCAGATGCTCTGTCTGATGGGTTGCGGTAAGTTCCGACCGGATTGGGTTTTCATCTATCTCCCGTAACTGGCGGTCGTTTTCGTCAGCCGATTCGAAGGAGTCGCAGCCGATAAGCCAACAATGATTATGGGTGGGTCTACACTAAAAAAGCGTTGCCTCATGCCGGTACAAAGCATGAGGCAACGCTATACCTAATCAGCCAATGTGTGAAATGCGCTATTGGTCAAATTGGGGATGAGAACGCAACAGAACAAGAAAGTTTCACTAAGGCCTTCGATCACTCGTTACACAAGACCATCGAACAATATCCGAAACTCGCAACATAATAGGTAAGGTATTCTGCGCTGTACCGGTGGATTTTGAAATGAGCGTTGTTGCCTAGGTAAAATTGCCTATTTGAGATACATTTGCAGACCAAGCCAGGTCCCGTTACCTTGGTTAACTATTAGTTAAGAATGCTGGTGTTAACAATTCTTAAGCTGGTTTACCTCTCTTTGCTTTGACTTTTTCCGGTTGTCGCCTGTCAACGATGAGACGTGAACCAGCTCGTAACAAATCTCGCTGCAAATGGTGAATAATATCACTTGGTATGGATAGTGGAAATGCTTCCCGCTAACGATAACAGCTCACCCAGTCTACCCAGGAAGCTAAAGCTGGCTGCTATCCTTCTGTTGGGAGCCTGCTTCGTTCTTGTCCTTGCTCGCAGTCTGATCCTGATGATTACGACTTGAGCGAACTGAAGCTCGAATGGTCATCAGCGTCTAAATCTCATCAGCCGCCCAATCGAGTTAAAATCAGCTTCATATCCTCAACGAATTGAAGCAATAGGTCGAACTGCTCAACCAACCTGTGCGCGATTTCCACGGTCAGCGAAGAGTAGCTGATGCAGCGTTGTCGATCAGTAGAACCTATTAATTTGGCTAACATTTTTCTCTTGGTTAACTGTTCGTTAAGGTCGCCGATGCTAACGAAGGTCTTGCTGGTTTGCGTCATTTAAACTGGGAAACTTTTTTTGTACCTTTGTGCCCCATCGAGATGCAAACCAGCCCGACCAAATACCGTCTGCCAGCTCTTACAAACGTATCACGTGCGAGAATAAGCCATTACACACACAGCCCCTGCGCATGTAACATCCTAGGCTTCGTTCGTGACCCACATAGCATCTTGAGCTCGCGTTCGGTGAATCGCTTATTGGTTCAATTCACTAACAAAGTACTAATGGCGGTTTTGCGTCTGAGAACTCAGCGAAAAGCAGCGCATGACGCAGTTGCCAATTCCGCGGCAACCAGCACAAGGTAGCAGCAAATTTGCCCATACCAAGGGCCGAGCACTTAGTAAGCAGTCGTGAGCATTATCAAGGTACTACTACGCGCGTTACCAATGCTGACGCGGCCGAAATGCTCAATCTTTCAAAGTGGAGCGTAAACTCGAACTAAATATTTACCGAACCCGTGTAACCTACAACCCATGGACAATTCCTCGAAAGTAAGAACCGACTATATCTCGAAGCTCAGCGTGTTGCACGATGAAGCGGATGATGAATTCGTTTTTGGAGACAAGAAACTCGAAGCCATGCGTTCATCGGAGTTCCAGACGAAGCGAGTAGCTCTGAAATGAATCCCCTAAATAGGGCTATGTAACCCTGTCAATCGGATTAATCAGTTCCAGCCCGTCATCATCACGCCCAAACTTGTTCACCTCGTGGAACTTGAACCTTCCATCCCAGCCCGTGCCGAGCGCATTCTGAGCGACGGTGGTTGTCATCTCGCCACTTACCCAGCTTGAAAGCTCGTCCGTTGTGAGAATGACCGGCATTCGATTGTGAATGTGGGCAATCTGCTTTGAGGGTTCGCGTGTCAGGATCGTGCAGGTTCGTGTGCCGTCCAGAAGCTTTGAGCACAGCCCTGCGAAGAAGATAAGCGGTGCGTTGGTTTCCACCGTAAGGTAGTTTGGGCGGCGGTCCTTATCTGGGCCTGTCCATTCGTAATAGCCAATAGCAGGAATGGCGCAGCGGGACGATTTCCAAGCGGTTCTGTAGGCTGGCTTGTCCGCCGCCGTTTCGATCCGGGCATTGAACGTCGTCTGCTTCCAGTCTTTCGTGCTGCCTTTGAAGTGACGTGGCACGAACCACCAGCGGGCCGATGTTGCTGTGAAATTGCCACCTTCCGCGCAGGCTATATTTACTGGCTGCGTGGGCTTGATGTTCCAGCCTATCCGCGCTTCCACGGCGTCACTATCGGGTGCGACAGGGCCATCCAGAAAGCCCCGCATGATTTCCAGCATTTGGGCTTGGGTCAGATTACCGGCAGTAAAGCGTCCACACATTCAGTCAGGATAGATGTGAATTTGCGTAACACCAAGAAAATGAGGAAAATTCAGGAACTGCACGTTAGATGACTGCTCGGAGCCCGCAGCTAACATGCCGATTTATCGCTGCGAGTGCTCGCAACGCGGAAAATGCCGCAAATGCGGAGTTTCTAGCGCCGCAATGCAGCAGCACACTCGGTCATCCACTCGATATGCAGCGAGAATTGTGGCGTCAATTCACGGGCTGCTGGATGGTGGCAGCGGGAGGTCGGGTTTTCCAGACTAGCGCCGATCCGTGGATCGGCCTAATCTAAAGCTCATATTTTTTCAACTATTACTTGATCGGCGCCCTCATTTCTCGCGCCACCTCACTTTATTTGAAACAGGAGACTATTATGAAATCTTTGCTCTTTTCCGTATGCATATCCGCCCTTACCGCCTCGTCCGCCTTGGCGGCCAAGTGCAAGGATATCGAGATCAATATCCATAATCACGAAAACGAGCTTATGAAAGTTGTGCAGATCCGCGCCTACAACGAGAATGACGACAAGTGGCGCACAATCCGCAGCGCGAATTTCGAGGTCAGTCCCGCCAGTACCGGGACGTACATGCGCGTCACCGAGAACGTCCCGGGCAGCAGGAATGAACAGGTTGGCATCCGAGTGAAGTACAAATTTGTCTATGGCGGCAACAACACCCGATACGAAACCGACAGCAGCATTAAGACCTGCACGACTGGTCAGAGCTATGACACCGCGATTCCATCCTCGGGCCATCGCCCGGACTGAGCGGTTGCGAGGGGATGTGCGGCGCTTGTTGGGTCGCACATCCATCTGCGGTTACCCTGTACTTGTAGAAGACGTGCTAAAGATTTGAAACGACAGGCCTTGAATGATCGGATTGGCGGCATCGGTTACAACGCCGCGATGAGCGTGCCGCACCTGCGAGCGAATTCCGCGTCAGCAAGCACCTGGAAGGGTAACGACGATATTGTCCGCATAGCGGACTAAACCGTGGGTTTTACCATTTTAATTGGAAATTTGAATCACGGACCCAGAGAAACCTAAATCTTTCAAGTGTATGACGTTCTTCTGAGATGCGTTTCCTACGCTCACTACAGCGGCGGATAAGCTCAGCAATAAAGCAATAACCGATGGCCGAATTATCCCGAGAACAAGGCAATGGGCGTATTCAAGTATCGGCATTCGCATACCATCTCCAAACGATAATCAGCCCGCTCTGAAATCTATAACAAGATTGGTGTGTCACAGGTTAACAACGGCGTAACTTCTTGCTGGAAAATGCCCTCATTCTTAATGATTGGCAACTCTGGCGGCTGTGTGACACTTTCTGCGCGGGATACGGCTTGCTGTATTGTGCGCTTGCTAGTCCAGGTCGCCTCGGACGTCTCAGATGCAAACCCCTTTTTCCCCCTACTTTCGAAACTGCGCAACCTTTTGCGGTTTCTCGCACCTCCCAAAGTTCTTTCCGATTGGCTAGATGCTCAGATTGTTGGGCCGTGAGTGGCGCTCAAGTTTTCGGATAAAAGATAACCCCCCACCATGTAGCTTGGCGGGGGGTTGCTCGCCCAGGTACAACAGGCGAGTTTGACACGTGCAGAAATTGGGAATGAGTGGCACGTGACGAAAAATAATACCTGCGCCATGCACACTAAAGGATCTTTGGCTCTCTCGTGGGCAATTCACATGGCGCAAGTGCCGGCTAGCACTCATGCTTTGGTCCGAAATTTTCTTGGAGCATGGTATGCGTCATCAGCGCATCTGCGTTCACTTCTACACCAGGAGAAGGAGCGCCCGCCACTTCCCGAAGGCAAGGATGCGTTGCCTCCGGGAAAGTCGGTTCTTCAATGTAGATACTCATCAACATCACTTTCTACTCGTAAAATCCAACCGTCTAATTACCCCGACAGCCGGTACTTACTACGCCTTCCAATATGAGCCTATATTGCGGATATTCTAGTCCTTTAAAGCGGATATGAATATTCGCCTGTCGCAAGCTTGATTGCGAAACTACCTTTCATAGCTGAAGTGTTTCTACACAGGGAACAAATACTGAAAGAACTGTTCTGATCGTTTCCACTAACTAAGCGACGGCCATCTCAGCGTCATAGAGTTGCCACAATTTCGACACGAATTGCCGACTGTTCTCACTTTGGAAACTCTGCGTATTCAGCAATTCTTTTGATGTAAATTTGTTCAGTTGCAGTCTTGCGATTTTATCCGGCTAAACTCAGATGTCCGTTTTGGCAGCGATTAGTTCGTGCGTACTCTACTTTGGGAGGCTTCTCAGGGGCTCGATAAAGCCTTCGCGAACCTCAGTAATGCTTTCCGTTTCTCTTTGGGAATTTTGGTATAGGCAGTAACCAACATCACGGCATGCTCTTCGAGCAGGGCATTGCTCCGCTTGGCAGGGTCAGGTCTTGGATAGACGCCCAATCCTTCAAAAAAGTATGAGATGTGGACATCCAGTGCTCGCGACAATTCCCAAAGCCTTGAAGCGCTAACCCTGTTACTTCCGGTTTCGTATTTTTGCACTTGTTGGAATCTGACACCGACGTCATTTGCTAACGCCATCTGTGTTATACCAAGTTGCTTACGTCGATGGCGGATGCGCTTCCCAACATCAATATCAACCGGATTTACCATTTACTTTCCCCAATTCACGTTACCGTTCCCGTCAAACTGTCACAATAAACCGCGCTCATAAGGGGAAAATCGGGCAAAACATATCAGTGTGATTTCATATTAGCCGTCGTTGGAAACGGACGGTATCACTGCGTACGGCGAATTCTATTGAAAGTATCGGATGTCCGATTAGTCCGTTGGCGGTCTCCCAAAGCATTCAACCGCGCGCTCAAAGGGCAAACACTTTCTTTATCATAATCATCCAATCATCTGAATTGTGTGGGAGCTATGTGTTTGACCACCTCGAAATTCTCCCACCAAGAGTTAAGAGTTCCCGCACGCTTCAATATAGATGCACAGCACAGATACTGCGACATGATCCGTTCCACGCATGGCGAGTTGAGGTTGCACGGGTGTTCAGGTTGCAGGAGAGTGGACGGCTAATTGGGCGAATGCGAGTGTATTCTTGTGCTCAATCGACGTGGCAATTGTCTTGAAGCTGGTTGCATGGAAACCTGATTCACTGATCGAGATTCAGTTTCCAACAATGCCAACAGATGATTCACAATTTTGTCGAAAGCGCTGGCTGTATTGTGAAGGCCCTTTTCACGCGCATCCCTTGCTGCATGAATAGACTTCATTAAGAGTTCAAATGTACGCATAGCTGCCCCCAGAAATGCTCTAATCGAAAAACTTGGTGGTAGAAGTTTATTAACCGAATCCTAATGATTGCTTAAGCTTGGCGAGCATCTCTATATTCACTCCAACCACTCCTCCGGCACCACGTTCTCCGGCTCGATTCCTCCGCGCCCGTCTGGTTTGGGCATTAACCCGCGCGGAATACCTATGCGCTTTTCGTAATCGGCCAATCTACAAAACAGACTGACCTGCTCCCCAAGTCTCCCTCATTCACAACGAGAGTTTGCGGGTTTCGTATTCATATTGTTGGTCGTCGATTTGGGCAAGCGCGTCGGGCGCGGAGCCCTCAAATTGCTCAAGCGTCCGACGCGCTTGTGTGGGTGCCTGGTTCCCCAGCGATGAGTGCGGTCTGACGTTGTTGTAATTGTATCGCCAGAGCGCCAGCTTTCGCCGGGTATCGTCCAGACTGTCAGAACATCTCCTCGTTCAGCAACTCATCACGCAAGCTGCCGTTGAACGACTTGATAAAGGCATTCTGCTGCGGTTGCTCGGATCGATTTAGCGCCAGTCGACATCGTTGTCGTTGGCCCATTTCAGAATCGCCCGGCTGGTGAACTCTGTCCCGTTATCACTGACAATGCTGGTCGGTTTGCCATAGAGCCGGACAAGTGCGTCCAACTCCCGCGCGACACACCGAAGGTGTCGGACAGGAAGTCCAGAGACCAGCTGTCACTTGGCATTTAAATGTAAGACTTACGAACGCTGGATTTTCGAATTAACTGCCAAGCAGCTTCCGGTCGAGGCTGACTTTGTGGCACATGCGGACGAGTCTGTAGCGGTTGATAGGCTGTGCAAACACCTGAAATAGCAGATAATTTTATCGTCACGGCCTGGGGTTTCATGATAAAGGAGGCCCGTTCATCTTGTCGCGAAGAGGTTCGACCTTGGCAGATTATGAAGAAAAATGACAGGAGGGTGGTTCTCAAATAAAGTGTCAAAACATAGCTCAGAATCTCAAATTAACTGCTAATTCTCAAATTAAGTGCTACACAACCTATTGAAATCATTGAGTGTGTTGTCTCATGATTAAATGCCAAGTGACAAGAGGGCTGGATGTTGCGGACGCGCGCGGTCTATACACCCGCCATCCGGGCGGCGGCGGATCTCGGCGAACAAGAGCTGGATCTGCGCGAGTTCGATGTCGCGGTCCTTGCCGCCATCGCCTATCACCAGCCGATCACCCGTGACGGGCTGAAGGAGATCTTCGGCAAGGAGATCAGCCGCGACCTGATCGGCCGTCTGCATGCGCAAGGACTGATCGGGACAGGCCCACGCTCGCCGCGACGTGGCGCGCCCTACACCTATGTCACGACCGAGAATTTTTTGATCGCGTTCGACATGGAGACTCTGCAGGATCTGCCAGACCGGGAGCAGCTTGAGGACGCAGGGCTTACGGAGGCGTGACACACAGTTCTATCGCTCAAATTTGTGACTGAGATGAGTTATAGAAATGAGGCCTATAGCTCATTGGCGCGTTGCGGCGAAGCGCACTAACTGGGCAGCAAGGGAGTCAGGTCGCCCACGGCCGGCGAGGTTTGCTAGCTTCCAATTGACACGTTCGGATACACAAGCCGAGGTCTGGCTTCCTCAAATCACACTACCCGGCGCGCGCACAGATCGGTTCAAGCATCGCCCAGATATCATCGACGACTTCCACGAGGCTCATACCTTCGATCTCGGTGGCTTCGGAGTAGGCGCGCCACTGAGCAGACTTTGTCGCGTCGGCGGCGAATGCTTCGGACAGGCCTGGCGGTCGCGCTTGCGGCACCTCCGTTTGACGTCGTTCAAAGGTTTTTTCGATGCTGGCCTGCAAACCGTCCAAATTGAGATCGACGGCCTTTGGAAGCGCCCAGAGGTCGTAGTAATCCTTCATCCGACCATTGATGAAACCGAGCGCCACAACGGCCTGGAACTTCTCGGCGATGACCGTTTCGGGTGAGTAGGCGCGCACCGAAGCGGAAGGAAAGTCGAGCAGTGAGCCGTAGTCGAGCCTGTAGTCGGGCTTTCCAAGCGCGTCTCCGAACCCGACATCGATCGTGATCGGGATCCGCGTCTTTTCGAGAAAAGCAGTCGTCTTCAGGCGCATGCCGCCGTAGACCTGATCGTCCCTGATCGGCGCTGCTGTAAGGTTGGCGTCGTCAAAGATCAGGCCGTCATCTGCGTCGATTACCAGAATCTCGGCAATGGCCGCCTTAAGGGTTTCCTCGTCCTCAGCACCGAACGACAGGAAATCTACGTCCCGGGTAAACCGGCCTGGGTCCTTGGTCCACAGGGTTACAAGCATACCGCCTTTCAAGACGAAGCGGTCGCGATGTGCAGATATGGACAAGCGGTAGATGAGCCGTTCTAGGCCAAAGGCCACCAGCACGACGTCAAAGGCTTGCTCCTCTGCTCGTGCAAGATTCAGAAGTCTTTGGCGCACTGATGCTGCGATGTTCGTGGGTGTGTCAGCCATTTGATGTCACCGCCTCGAGGTAGGGGCGCATCTGGTTCCAGGCACCGTAGGTCTGCGCAGCCTCAGCAATCGCCGATGGCGTTGCCTTGCGCTGTTCGATCGCGGCTTTGAGAGCCTCGATGGCAACCGACCGATCGACGAGTCGCTGGTTTCGGAATGCGTCGGCAAGCGCCTTGGGAATCGTATACATCCTGAGCGTTGTCCCACCCACCTGGTGCTCCTCGACGCCGCCCGAGAAATAGGGTTCGCGAAACCGGACAGTTCGGATCTTCGGATATGTGATCTTCGGCTCCCAGTCTCTGGCGCCAATCGCAATCCAAACACGACGAGGCAGTTGATCTGTGATGCCGTGGAAAGCCAGCGCCGACGTCAGGCAGATGACGGCCTTTGGTGCCCGCTTGGCGACTTCGATCAGGGTCTCATGCGTATCGGGTGTGCTATCGGGAAGGCCGTAGAGCCCTCGGCCAAGCCGGAGGATCTCGCCAGACAGCACCGAGCGTGAGATCGTTGCTGCGGAGACACCCACACCCTCGAGCTCCCGTGCGCGCGCCGGCGCATGGAACTCCAGATACTCAAGGAGGCGCTGCCTCTGTGTCACGTCAGTTGGCACTGATAGATAACCTCAGACAATTGTATTCTTAGTCCGAGGTTTCCTAACACAACTTGATGGTGGCTGCCAAGACTGCAAAACTACGGGCAAACAGCAACCTTTCTGCAGGGATGGGCGGAAAGTGTGAATTCGCGGCGTTGCGACGAGAAACTGCACGGACCGTGAAAGCAGACCTTCGTAACCTATATTTTTGGTTTGTCCTGTTTCGGAACACATCTTCAGGAAAGCGGACTTTCGCTGCGAGTGCGCAGATTCGGTTGTCCCGAGGCATTTTCGGGCATTCAGAATGTGGTGTTAGGCGCTTTTTGGTGCTGGCCCGGTCCTTGTAGGGCGCCGAAGATCCCCGTTGAAAAACAAAAGCCGCTAGCCATGTAAACATTATAAGAGCTTGGCGAATAGCAGGCTCTTGTTTGCAACTGATGCGCGACGTGTATGTTGAACGGATGCAGCAGTCGAATGATGTCATCCGAGGATCAGCTTCTCGCCAAGCGGTCGCAAGCCTGAGAGGCTATCTGTATCAAATCATTGTTAGCGCATCGGAGTGGTGCCAACTCAAAGAGGAGGATTTGCTTTTCCTTGAAGTGGCAGAGGACTACGCCAAAGTTGTCGGCGCAGCACTAACCGCAACACAGGTAAAAAACGAAGGCAGAGCGGTAACATCCAACACGGACTCTGTAATTGGAAGCATTAACAATTTGTTCGAGTTGGCAGAGCTCAACCCAGGACTTGACGTATCAATCTGCCATCTAACGACCGCGGATATCGGGCTTGAAAGCAGCCACGCTGATCGGGTGAACGGCGTTGCGACGCTGGAGTACTGGCAAAAAGTGGCTCGTGGCGCAGACATGCCGCCTCTAAGAACTCGACTATCTACTATGGGCATATCCGAGAAGGCACGAAGTTTCGTCGCCGAATCCAGCGACGACGAATTGCGAAACGGCCTGATAAGACGCATCAGTTGGTTGTGTGGTCAGCCGGGCGTGGATGGCGCACGAGATAGATTGAAAGACATGCTTGTGCTGCACGGTGATCGGATCGGGGTCAGTGCCGTTTCGAGCGAAAGTACGCTCGACTCAATTCTTTGCAACGTACTGGAAACATCAGTCGGAGAGGAGCCCCGCTCGCTAAAGCGCGCAGACTTTCTTCGGACCTTCAGCGAAGCTACCCACGTTTCCGTGCCAGTGAATAGATTCGTAGATGCAATAGGAGGAAGCGGTCCGAATGCTGAAGCCACATTTTTGGAACGGCGCGAGGCCATCGGGCAATTATTGCCAATCAACAGGAAGCACTTCTCCCGGCGGACTGGCCTTGAGAAATCAATTGGGCAACAGCTCGATGTAGCCGGCTTGGCTTGGCTGTATGGCGGCACGGGTTTCGGTAAAACAACACTCGCAACTTTGTTCGCCGACCAGTCGGATTTGGGCAGCGGCGACCGCTGGCGAGTTTCACGGCTGCGAGGAGCCACCAGACCTGATCGGCTTCAAGTATTGCGGATGGCGACGGCCGTCGTCTCGATGGACAGACCGCAGGGGTTATTATTGGACGATTTAGCGCGTCCAGGAGATAACACGGAAATTGCCTACCTTGTTGAACTAATTGAGCTTTGTTGCCGGCTAGATTGCAAACTGATTGTGACTTCTCACGATGCCTTAGGAGCGAGAATTACAGAACTGGCAGGGCTCGCAGCGAACCCGTCGATCAAGATCACTGAGCTTAGCGAGCAAGAGATTTGCGGTCTTGTAACCTCGCTTGGAGGCGACGAGGAGAGGTGGGGTAAGTACATTCATCTGGCGTCAGTGGGCGGGCATCCTCAATTGGCTCATGCCTTGGCGGCCGACCTTTCCAGGCGCGGATGGCCCAATGAAGAATTTCAATCACTGAATGCCCTAATCGGGCGCGACAGTGCCCTGGAGCAGGCACGACAGGATATTCGCCGTCGAGTCTTAGAGGAGCTCCCGCAGGATTCTCGACGACTTCTTTATCGCATGGAAATCGGGAGCGGCACACTCGACGAGCAAGCTCTCACGATGATCTGTCAGGTTTCGCCGTCAATAGACATGCCCGGTGAAGCCATGGAACCGTTGCTCGGTCCTTGGGTTGAAACAATCGATGGCGGATACCGAACATCGCCTTTGGTTTCGCGGCGGGGTAGCAAAATGCTTAGTTCAAACGAGGTTGAACGTGTCCATTTTGCGATTGCATCGTCGCTTACCGCCGGGCCAACACTTAATGGCAACGACATTGACCAAATCCTCATACACAGTCTCGCTGGGAGAAACGATAACGCGTTGATGAAAGCTGGGATTGGCTTGTTTCGAGCCGATCCACAGAATCTTGCTGCCCTCGTTGAGCACTCTGTTCTGCTACAATCGATCCGAACAGACTATGGAGGTGGATTTTCCGGTACACCTTTTGCTCGGTCAATGCTGTCAAAGCTGAATGTCTTAGCAACTGCGATTGCCGGGGATCGTTTGGCTTTTGAACAAGCCCTTGGAGAATTCGAGAACGTTGGGCGCGACGATCCCGCAGAATTACGCAGAGCGGACCGGGCCCTAGTCACAGGCAAGCTGTGTATGCAAGAAGGCTTCATCGAATTGGTCGATGATTTTCCCAAGATGCTAATTCAATTGCGAGATGACACTCTTTCGTTTGCGGAAGACCCCAAGAATGGCGACGCACCAAACGACATTCCAAATGCAAGTCTAATTCCTACAATGTTGCCAATTCAGATGACTAAGGCTCGGACGGTTGCCGCTCTGCTGCGAGTGATCAATTCCCTAGGGGATTTGCCCGCAACAGACAGAGAATTCCTTACCAGCTACAAGGAATTTAAGGAATTTGACGACGGCCTTGCTGTTCGCAACCCGTGGCTAGCCGTGATCCGCCGGGATGGAATTCCGTCAGTTGGCATGGCAAAAGAGTACATCGACCTAGGTCGAGTTGCGGCGGCCCATGGGTTTTTAGATATGGCTGCTGCTTCATTCGACACTGCTGCGGTGATCTTCGACGAAAATCACGATTATTCAGAACGCGCGCTGACGGTGTTAGACGAAGCAAATTCCATACTTGGGGATAGACTGGACCTGGCGCGCGCGCGGGCACGCGTTCTTCACAATATAGGAGATTACCAAGGACAGATTTCAGTTGCAGAGGCGATCTCGAATCAACTTGAAGGCAGCCCGGTCTCTCAGGTGTACTTTCTCCGAGAACTTGCAATTGCAAAATCACTCATGGGCCTGCATGGAGAAGCGGCTGAGCTTTTTGAACAAGCGGCGCCGATTGCCTTAGGCTTTGGAAATGTTTCGATGAGTGCGATGGCGGTTGGGCTCCGCGCCGACACGTCGGTGGAACTGTATTGGGACGGCAGAAGAAAGGCGGCGCTTACGGCAATGTCGGATGCGCTTTTGCAAGTCGAAGAACTCGATTTGTTGAATCCAGGCCCGCCAGTTGCGGTCCATGCGATGCTAGCTCACTTTATCTCAGCTATTCAGAACGAGACATCTGACGCTCCAACGGAGCGGCCGGGAATCGCGGGTTTACTCTCCGGCGCAGCATCCAATCCGGTGCCGGCTAAAGAGTTGATGGAACCCAAACCGAAGTCACAATTCATTTGGATTTGGTGGATGCTAGCCGTCCTTGAGCAAAAGTGGCAGTTGAACACCGGTATAGCTCGTAGCGTTCTCTCTTCGGATTTTCGGCACGGGTTACCGACCCCGCTTCGTGCCAGCCTTATCGTTTCTGTTTTTCTTGGGGCCTTGCAGCGGCGCGCTGTAGATGAAATCGCCCAGAGTCTAAAGTGCGCCTTAGGTGCTCAGGATTACGTATCAAAATACAGGACTGCAAATAACGACCTCACAGCTCAAGTATTCGACTCGATCCCAGAGCCTGAGCCCAACGGGCTTTCTCGACATGGGGAGGCCCAATTTTGGCTCTTGGCGTCGATGTGCGAAATTGCCCTCACCGACGGCATTGGTGGGATAGATCGACTGATGCATGGTTTTCGCAGGCAACAGGCTGACTGCCTTTCTGATGAATTGATGAAGGCTTTCCAAACTACTACTCCCAATGAAGCCGCAGATATGCTCGGATACGCCTCATGCGTTGGCGTCGTGCTTGAACACACGCGACATGGGAATAGTATTCCATTGCGCGATTTAGTTTTTGTTTCGTTGAGATGTATGGATGTCTTTGCCCGGTTTATTCTGGCCGGAGGGAACGGGAAAAAATTCTTTTGTTGGCTTCGAGATCAGTGGGAACAAGCAGTGAGCAACCAGTCGTTTCGCCTCAAGACACCTGCACTTGCACGCCCCCGAATAGAAGATGCTCTCGCGAAAAGCGAGCCATCATTCGAATGGGCAGTGCACCTGCTTGAGACAGTGGCCCCCTTTTCTCCTGTCAAAGTTGCACCCGTCTATTTCGCAAACCTTCGCAAAAGCGTTGTTGCGTGACAAAGGGCTCGGTGCACTTGATCACCGGCTATCGTCGGGCAACGTATATCGGGGAGCGTGTCTTCGACTAAGCGGATATGCTGCGAGATGCACCAATGGCTGGTCTGGTGAAGCTGCGGGTTGGCGCCGGAACAGCTAGTCAATGAGCGCCGCTGCAAACTGCTATGACAACGCGGTCGTCGAAAGCTTCTTCGGAGTCCTCAAACGCGAACGTGTGAACCGCGTTTGCTACAGAACCATGAGGTGCCCCTAGTTTCCTAGACACCTGCCTGGTTGATTTTGTGCTGTCTGATTTCGAAGTCAACGGGCGACAGCA
>NZ_JAIMIB010000039.1 GCF_019966515.1 Roseovarius aestuarii
AAGCGCGTGCTTAGTGCGAAGAGGACTTGGCACTGGGGCAAAGCCTATCGCGAAGTTGGTGTTCGCCGCGCCTACGGCGTTGCCGCTGCCGAAGTAGCAAGTATCGAACGCCGTGCCGGTCGCACCGGTCTTATGGAAATAATTACCAGAGCCGAGGCGGGCGAAAAATTTGCTACTGTGCTTATCGATGTGCTTGCGCGATAAGAAACATTACCGCTGCCCAACGAATAGGCCATAGAAAGCCAGCGGCAAATACTAAGTTGAAATACTAAAAAAATGACGCAAGATGACTGTTTCAGGCCTTTTCTAACAGTTCGCACGGATGCTGCGAGCGCTTTTTTTGAAAGCTGTTAGAAAAAGAAAGGTAGGTTTCGTCCCACAAACAGCCTTTCTTACCATGCGCAGCATTTTGCAGTTTGGGCTCTTCGGATAATTTCGTTGCGCCAAAATCGAACGGCAGGTCTGGGAGAAATCGTTCATCGCGCTCAGTTCGGAGACGATATGAGTTCAGGCATGCATTACCTCTTATTTGAGCGAACTCCGAAGCAAAAATTTATTGCGATGCTCACCCAATCTGAGAAACAAACTCATGCGGATAGGCCGTCTCGACCAGTCGTCTACGGATGACAGGATCAATAGCGGTACTCGTTTCGGAAAAAATCCCGGTCTGCTCGATGCACCAGCGCGGTGATCTTTCCTCGGAAATTCGTTTCCAGATTATTGGTGTCGCATAAGGCATCAGCCGCGGACGTGTGGCAACACCCATGGTCAGCCCTTGGATCAGATTGATCCTCTGGCGATGGGCAGGGAACATGATTGTGCTGGAGATGAAGCTGTCTTCGCTATTGGCGTTTTCGATCAGATAAATACGGTTCCCCTGGTAGGCGACCAGGCCCAAATGCCGTGTTCTCTGCCGGACAGAGCCATCCTTGCTATAGGCGCGTTCAAACGTATGGCTTACGACTTTGCCTTTCTCTTCACGTAACCAGACCAGGGTACGGATGATGTCTCCACCCCAGGTCGGGGTCTGGAAATGCCCGTGGTAGAACCCCAGATACCGACGCAGCTGTCGGGCCTGACCTTTGAATATAAAATCCAGGGAATGTCGCGATCTGTGATTATCGCTGGGGTTCAGGGTTTTCAAAACAGTGGAAAACTGATCGTCGTCCAATAAGAGCGTATCGACGTTCATCCCGAAATACTGGGCTATCCGGCGGAGATTGTGCGCCGAGGGCATGCCGCCACCGTTGAGATAGCGGTTGAACTGTTGGCGGTTGAACCCAATTTCGCGGCAAACCTGGGCAATGCTGATGCGTTCTGCACAGAGACGCCGCAAATTGTTTGAAAAATTTTCTGACATCGGCGCCCCTGTCTTCGCGAGTTTACACTATACTGATTACAAGTGATTACAAGTGTGTATCCCCGAGAAATTTGGATCTTCGCCGTTTTGTGATGAAACCCCGCCGGGAACAAACCGTTGCGAATGGGGACAAAGATGATCAAACCACCGTTTACAGATGTCGTGATTAAGAAATCACCATCCGGATTTTATGAAAACTACAGCCTTCCGATCGCGATCGGCAGCAAGTGCATCATGGTCGCGCTGGTGCTTTGGGCGCTTTTGTGGCCCAGCTCCGCGAACAGCATTCTGAATAGTTTCAAATGGCAACTGCTCGAAAGCTTCAATGCCTTTTACATTATCCTGTTTGGCTTCTTTGCGGTCTTCCTCATCGCCATCGCCGTAATCCCCTCGACAGGGAAGCGCGTGATGGGGTTGCCGGGAGAAAAGCCGGAGTTTTCGAACTTTTCCTGGTTCGCCATGATGTTCGGTGCAGGTCTGGGTGTGGGTCTCATGGTTTTTGCCACCGCGGAACCATTGGGGCTGTGGGGATCAAACCCTGAAATTCTGGCCCAGAACGTCGAGGCCAATTCCGAAGCTGCGCTGCGGTCGACCTATGTCTTCACCTTTGCCCACTACGGCTTCCACACCTGGGGCGTCTTCGTCATCGCGGGTCTGGCCATGGCATATTGCTCGTATACGCGCGGGCTTCCCCTGACGATCAGAAGCGCGCTGACACCTCTGATCGGCCGCCACGCGAATGGGATCATCGGGCACGTGATCGACACGCTCGGTGTGGTCGCGACGATCCTCGCGGTTTCGGTCACCATCGGTTTCGGTGTCAGCCAGTTCATCAACGGTCTTTATGCGATCACCGGAATGGACTGGATCATGAACCTGGGCGGCGAGGCGCCGGCACCAAGCAGTGCGGGCCTAATTGCAGGGCTGGTTCTGATCATGACCCTGTCGATCCTGTCGGCCGTTTCGGGCGTTGGAAAAGGTGTGAAATACCTGTCGAACCTCAACCTGGTTCTGTCCTTGATCCTGCTGCTCACTTTCGTGGTCTTCGGGTCGTTTACCTTTGCAATGACAACCTACGGGATTGCTCTGGTCGATTATGTCGTTCAGTTCGCTTCACTGTCGTTCAATGCCTATTCCCCGATGAGTGAAGCCGATTTCGCGGCAGCGCTGCCAGAGGCCGCAAAGCCACTCGCAGGCGACCTTTTCGCCGGAGCAACCAACGCCTGGGGCAGCTACGATGGTTTTGTCTCGGATTTGAAAGGTGACGCAGCGGCGCTGGATGAGGCGACGCTTGCGGCGGTCTATGACGCTGGCAACAACGGCCGCCAGTTTACCTGGCAGGCCGGCTGGACAACCTTCTACTGGGCATGGATGGTGGCTTATGCACCGTTCGTGGGCCTTTTCCTTGCGCGTATCTCGAAGGGCCGCACCATTCGGGAATTTGTCATCGGCTGTGTTGTAGCGCCTTCGCTGGTCTGCTTCGCCTGGATGACTATTCTCGGTGCCACCGCGATTGATCTGGAGCTGAGTGGTGTTGCTGAAGGAGCAATCACAGGTGCGTCGAACACCAACAAGCTCTTCGTCACCCTGTCCTACATTCTGGATGGTGGTTTGTTGTCGATGCTCAACGTCATGTGCGTTGTTCTGGTGCTGACCTTCCTGGTCACCTCGGCCGACTCGGGCATTCTGGTCATGAACACGATCATGTCTGGCGGGGATCAGGAAACCGGTATCAAACACCGCATCGTCTGGGGCGTCATTCTCACCGCCGTGCTTGGCACGTTGTTGCTGGCGGCCGGAGAAACCAACCCGATGGAGGCGATCCGAAACGCGATGATCATTGGCGCACTGCCCTTTGCCGTCATCCTTGGGCTGATGATGATCGCGATGATCAAGGCGATGTACCGTGACTTCCTGCGAGAAAAGTACCAGCCCTCTGAGCTTGAGACCGAACCCGCAGAGTAAAGCAGTGACATCAGACCAGCAGGGCGACAGGTTCAACACTGGCGCTCTGCATGATCTCCATCACATAGGCTGTGTGGTTACTGCATCAAGAATAAGGTTGCCGGTTGCGTAGGCACTTCCTCGTCCCTGTGGAAGTAATTTGTTTAAGTATCCGATTGCCGGAACAAATTAGCCAGCAACTTTAAGTGGGTTGGGAATGGTTTGATCCCGACCCACTTTTTGCGCTCTAGAAACGTCTGCTCAATGTGATCCTCCGATGGAAGGCCAAAAACTTTTTTCACGCACGTTGCGGCCGTTCATGCAGAATGCAGCATTCGGTAAAATGGGCTCTGAGCCGTCCTGCGGCGATGCGGCGGCTGTTCGCTGTCCTGGACATTCGTCAGCGTTCCGGCAGATGGCTGGAGGCAGCCCAAAGCGGACGTGGGTTTCATTTATCTTCGTCGGGAAACGTGAATTTGCTGCAAGTGCTCGGGCTGCAACCCAGCATAGCGAAAGCAGTCATTCATAGGCCGGAATTCCTCACCGCTCATGCTGCGGTCTCCACCAATGGCCGCAACGCGCAGAAAGCGGACTTTTCAAAGTCAGCCACCTAGCTGGGCTGGCATTGCTGCAAAACAGGTCACGTTATAGTAGATCAATGAAAGAGAAGTTTTATCTACTTGGTACCAATACACTAAGTGTTACTCCACCTCCCATTTCAACCGTACCTTCGACAGAATTGATGATTGCTCCGTCGAGCCAACCGACTATGCGCCAAAATCTTTGGCGCTGACCAAATCTCGTTTCGTCAGAAATTAACTCCAATTGTCCTGCGTTTTCGAGAAATGCGTCCACCACCTGTGCACCGCTGACGTAAGGATTTGAAACAGTACAGACCGAAAAGCTCCGCCCATTGAATGCGCCAGTGTTTACGCCCAACAAATATGGGGCACCATCTCCAGAGCCCACTAGCCAACCCATTTGGTCTTCGCTCGGTTCAGCTGCACCGAACGCAACCATGGCCTGTTCATCCAGTGGAATGTATTCGAGCAGATCTGCGGCAGCCTTGACCTTGTCGATGTCAGCTTCACTTTGAACACACTGTCCAGCAAAAACGATAGCCAACTTGCGCGGGTCTGCATCTTTCATGATTTCGCCAACCGACTGAGTATAGGCAACAGTCGCCATTCCGAGCGAAAAGCACAGAGTAGCAGCGGCTACTTGTGAGAGAAACTCACCTTTTGACCTCATCCGAATAGTACCCCAATGCCATAACCAACGCCAAAAACTAGCACGGCAAACACGAGCTGTAGCGGCGAAGAGCCGATCAGTGTCCGCCAATAAGTGCCATCTGCCTTGAGCCTTTGCGCCTTCCATGACGGGAAATGAACGCCAATAAAAGAGTTCAAAACAGTGAAAGGTATCAGGATCCATAAAGGAGCGTGCCAAATTCCGGCGACAAACAACCCGATCAGGGAGAGAGTTCCCAACATTTAGAAGACCTTCTTTCATTCGGACAGGCTACAACTTAGGCGTCGCAGCGACTGTAACTCAATGCTGAATCGCAACAGTTACTCTCTAGTCCAACAAGCAATTTAGCGGGCTGTCTCCCCGGCGCTCGAACAATGTCCGCTTTGGGTTGCCCTGCCGTCATCAACAGAAATCTAGCAGCCGCTCTTCGGTTAAAGAACATCCACAAGGCTGCTTTGAGCCCTTATTAGACATCTGGCGGAACGTTTCTGAGGCTGCCATTTGTATTTTCCCCTATCTAGCTTCCCGTTTATGCCTAACGTATCTGAAATGATTTACTCCTAAGAGGACGAGGAAATGAACAAGCAAGTCGCCGAGTTTTTGGGCACCTTTACCTTGGTTCTATTTGGCTGCGGGTCGGCCGTCATTGCTGGTTCAGATATTGGCCTTACGGGGATCAGCTTTGCATTTGGGTTGGCATTGATCGGAATGGCCTACGCTATTGGTCCCGTGTCGGGCTGCCACATCAACCCAGCCGTATCATTGGGTGCAGTGGCGGCGGGTCGCATGAACATGTCGGAGGCTATCAAATACATCATCGCACAAGTTGCAGGTGCAATCGCAGCAACTCTTGTTCTTATGCTAATTATGTCAGGTAAAGCCGAATATTCTGTAGCGGAAAACGGCTTGGGTCAGAATGGCTGGGGCACGGGTTATCTTGGCGAATACAGTATGATCTCTGCCTTTGTGTTCGAAGTTGTTGCGACATTCTTGTTCATGGTTGTGATCTTGGGTACGACAGGCAAAAGCGCACCAGCATCAATGGCTGGCCTTTCAATTGGGCTTGCGCTCGTCGCAATCCATTTGGTGGGAATCAACGTGACAGGCGTTTCAGTGAATCCAGCACGGTCTGTTGGTCCTGCACTATTTGCAGGCGGAACAGCAATAGCACAGGTTTGGTTGTTCATAGCGGCGCCAATAACCGGTGCCGTCGCAGCAGGTTTGCTATTCAAAACTGGCATGTTCGACGCAGACGCATAGTCGTTGAAAATAATTCGCCCACCTTTGGGTGGGCCTTTCTTGACGTCGGCAATGTTTATTCAAACTCAAATAACGTCCATCTCTTTCAGACACAATTTACAACATAAATGTCCGGTTTTTCCGTACAGCCGCCATTGAGGCGCGAAAATGGCATCAAAACCCGAGTATTTTCGAGAGTTGACTTGTTTGAGCCCAAAATGACCAATGCCGCAAACTGTCTGAATGTCCGCTATTCGAACGTCAAAAATCACAGCTAGCTTAACCGTTTAATTGGAAAACCGGTCTTGGCAACAGGAGAGATTTCGGCATCTAAAAGGTTTACATTGCCTCAAAGCCAGCGTGCTCTTTCAGAGTTTCACAACGGTCATGAACAGTATGATAGTACCAGTTAGCACGAGAGCTAACGGTACCAAGTATTCGCGAATGCCTTGCCGATGCAGAGTCTGTGGTTTTTCAGGATCGACAAGCATCGTCCGTCTGGAACCTATAGTAGGGATGCTCCACCGCAGGGATATGCGATCGGCCTGTATGACGCGCCCATCTGCGGCGGTGTATTTATAAGAAAGCCTAACGGCCATGCGGCCATCCTTACGCAAGGCACCAAACTCTTCTCCTTTAACAAGACGCACGTCCACTTTCTGAGCTCTTGTCCTAAACCGAAGCGTCTTTAGGAAAAGCGCGCCGCCCAGCAGAATGAACGCTGCTGGGACGAACAAAATCAAGTCAAATGGAGGAAGGTTCACTATGTCATCCCTAAGCCATGATTTCGCGCAGAACATAGATCGGGCTGGACCAAGCCTGTGTTCCGTCTTCCAAGGTGACTCGCACGTAGAACGGGTTGTCCCTTCCTGACTGCGGACTCAGCGTGCGCTCAATCCGAACCGAGGTGTGAGGGTTGTCATCAGGCAGCCTGAACAGACGGATGCCGCGTGGCAGGATATCTGACGCGTCCAGCACGGTGTCTTCATACCCGATGTCCGCCAATGCGACGCTCTCATTCACCAAAGTGGTGCTGAGCTTGATATCTCCGGTAGTACTGTCATTCAGATCGGCTACGAAACCCGCAAAGTTCCCTGTTGTCACAGATTGCCACTCCAATTCTGTGCCGTCTTTAAGGTCAAGTGTCTTGTCACGATTAAAGAAATTCACCGGCACAGCAGAAGTAATTGTTGCCTTGTCAAAAATCGCAGTGCCATCCCATGGGACCGCGCGGAACCGACCGCGATATTCTGCTCCTTCCCATAAAACACCGATACGATTGCCAAGGTCTTCTTCGCTGTAAGGGCGATGGCATACCAAATGATCCAGACCGTTGAAGATATCGATGCGGCGAACCGGTGACGCCGCATCCACACTCATATTGAGGTGAACATCTCCAGAGGGAAGGTGGACAATGTCGCCCATCATCGCCACCTCGCATGGCTTGTTTGCACAGTCAGCGGTCAGCAAAGGATCATCAAGGTATTGCGTCGCGGGGCCATCGAACGTCGCTGTGACATCCATCCGGACTCGCCCGCTTGGGCCACCAGTCGTTGCATAATGGTGGCGCGCGTTGATACAGTCGATCAAGCCTTCCCGCGTCAATTCGGGCATCAAGAAACATGTTAGGCCGCCTACAGCGCCGAACCAACCAGCACCTGGGTAGCTCGCACCGGGGCGGCCTTTGTGACCATCGGAATTGCCGATGATGCCGACGCGGTATCCGCTCTTGAAGGCATCCTGAACGATCCACTCGAATGTGCCCCACGCGGAATGAACTTCTACGGATTTTTCGAACCTGCCATCGTGGGCCATGGTGATGTCAGCATAGCGCCCGCCGCAATGGGCAAAACAGATGACGTCCCATTCTTTGTTCTCGGCGAAGGCCTCAAACAATTCTCCAGCCGTATGACAATCTGTACCAACGTCGCTTCGGTCTTCGATCAAGGCGTGGGATGAACGGCGCATTGTGCGTCCCTCAACCGGAAAGAACACGTTGCGATCACCGCCGAGCGCCGTGTTACCTGACCATTCATAGCCGGGCAGTGTAACGAATTCGCCGTCTTGATTGAAATGTGCGGTAACCTTGTTAAGGTCCTTCCAGAACGCATCTGTCATCTGGAAATCATTGCCTTGGTGGGCACAGGCATCGAGGAACGCCTTGTCGCGCCCGAAAGTGAAGTAATCGGCAGCGCTGTTGGTGCCCAAGGTTTCATCTGATTGGCCATGTAGATCGCCCCAAAAGCTCATCCGTGGTGGGTTGTCGGCAACATCAGCCGGATTGCAGTTCGTTACAACCGATCCGTCTGGTGCATGCAGGGCGATTTCTAAGGGGCCGTTGTCCTTTGCAATCAAACCGTCAAGAACCGTGGTGAATTTCCCTTCCACAACATCGATTGTGTCCGGCAGGTTTTCGATGGGCTGATTAGCCTTAGGGGTCAGCGTCATCGAAGCTTTGTTCGTCGGGTTGCCCCACGTGTCCTCGGCTTTGATCTTCAGCGCGAACGGTTCACCGCTGGCAATTGTTGACGGCACAACCGCAACCCATGCCTCTGGCACTCCGGGCACAATTGAGATTGCCGGTTGTTCGGCCAGCGTTTGGAAGTTGTAGGTCGCAATTGGATCGACTAGCACACGGAATTCATACCGGCTTTCGCAAAAAGTTTGCAGGCGCATGCCGGGGCCACCGTGATCTGTGACGCCAAAGCGGACCGTAATCGTGTCCCCCTCTTTCATGAAGCCTTTGACAATCTTAATCTGCAGCGTCCGATCCCATGGTCGGATGTTACCTTTAGGATCGAAACGGGTCTGCAGGACGGCGTTGTTAGAGGCCACAACCTCAGTGTACCCTGCGGCTTTCGGGTCATCGAACTGCGGGTTTGTCTGGTCCGTCGCAAAACGCCAGACAACACGGATGCTGCCACTGTCATCAACACCGAACCGCCCGGCTGCATATGTCAGTGTGAAGCTGTGATATGTACCTGCGTCGAATTCCCCTGATTTGTTCAAAATGGCAGTGCCCAAATGCGACGGGTCTATAGGTGTCCGTAGCGCTCCGTTGTGCATTTCAAGCGGTGTCATCAAGGCGTTTGGATCAGACATGGGCAGTCCTTTTTCGTTCTAAAAAATATCGGTTCAATCAGCGGGAAAGTGATTTCTGTGCAGCATATCGAAGATAGCCGTCCAGTCCTGCCCGCCACGTCCAGCCTCTTGGGCTTCAGCGTAGATTGCTTCAGCCTGTGTCGGGAGCGATAAGGACACGCCAAGTTCGTTTGACAACGCCAAGGCAATGTCGAGATCCTTTTTCGCCAGATCAATCATAAACGCAGGCGTCAGATCCCCTTTTAAGACCTTTGCGGGATAGGTTGTGCTCATGTGTCCGCGTCCGGCTGCCGTGCCATTCATCACGCTTACGGCAAGGTCACGATCAAGGCCGGTTGCATCAGAAAACGTCAGGATTTGCGCGGTCAGTACATTCAAACTGGTGGTCATCAAGTTGTTTACGATCTTCATGCGAGATCCGGTCCCCGGCCCACCACAGTCGATGATCGTATCGCCCATGCATTCGAGAACAGGACGTACGGTTTCAAGATTGTCCTTGGTCGCCCCGACCATAAACAAGGATGTTCCCAACGCGGCCTCAACCGAGGTTCGGCCCACTGGCGCGTCGACCATTGCTATTTGTTTGACTGCAAGGTCTTTGCGAATGCCATCTGTCTCAGAGGGGTGGATCGTTGACATATCAATGAGCAATGCTCGGGTCTGCATCGTTTCAGCAATTCCGCCCTCGTCAAAAATCGCATGCCGCACGATTTTTCCGTTTGGCAGCATTGTAATCACGATTTCTGCGCTTTCTGCCACTTCAGCGGGAGAGTCCGCGGCCTGCCCACCGTTCAGTACGTGATTGTTCATTGCCGTACCCGAAAGGTCGAAACCGATGACTGAATGACCTCCCTTCATTAGGTTTTTGGCCATGGCGAGGCCCATTGTGCCTAATCCTACAAACCCAATATTTTCCATCTTATCGCCCCATCATTCTTCTTGCCGCTGCTTCATAGTTTGCTGGATCACCCGTCCATGTTCACTTGGCTGACGAATTTGGTCTTGCAGTAGGCGTCAAACCCTTCCGGCCCACCTTCGCTGCCAAAGCCACTATCTTTGACGCCGCCAAAAGGCGCCTCTGCCAAAGCGGGCGAGAAGTTGTTCACACCGATCCATCCCGCCTCAAGGTCGTCCGCCACATTGGTTGCGATATCCAGCGAGCGTGTGAACGCGTAAGCTGCAAGGCCATAGTCCAAGCCATTGGCCAGCTTCAACGCTTCATCATAAGTGGAAAACGGAACGATCGGTGCAATCGGACCAAACGGCTCTTGCGTCATTAGCGTTGAATCGTGCTCTAGGTCGATGACAATCGTGGGCTGCCAAAAGTGGCCCTTGCCTACAATGCCATTGCCCCCGGTTACAGTCTTGCCATTGCGCGCCTGCACATCTGACATTATCTGTTCCATGTTCTGGACGCCGCGTGCATTGGCCAACGGGCCCATAGTCACGCCGTCCAGCATGCCGTCGCCGACCTTCAACGCCTCCACCCGCTCGGTGAACCGCGACAGGAATTTCTGGTAAACGGAATCGTGCACATAGATGCGACTGACCCCCAAACAGACCTGACCTGCGTTGCGGAATTTAAAACCAGCGGTCAAATCCGCCGCTTTTTCCGCATCCGCATCGCCAAAGACCAGGACGGGGGCATGCCCCCCAAGTTCCATCGTGGCAGGTTTCAACAATTCACCGGCAAGTTTGCTCAGCTTACGCCCAACTGCGACTGACCCAGTCAAAGATACCTTTGCGATGATCGGCGAGCGGATCAGGTAATCCGAGATCATCGTTGGATCTCCCATCACCATGTTTAAAGCACCGTCCGGAACACCTGCATCCTGGCAGGCTTTGACAATCCCCGAGGACACGCCCGGCGATTCCTCGGAGGGTTTGATGATTATCGAACAGCCAGCACCCAAAGCAGCAGCAATCTTTCGGCCAAACATCACGCCCGGAAAGTTCCATGGGGCAAATGCGGCAACAGGGCCAACCGGTTCTTTGATGGTCGTTTGGCGATACCCTGGCTGACGTTGTGGCAACAAGCGACCATAGGTTCGGGTAGCCTCAGCCGCACACCACTGAAAAACATCGACTGTGCGATCAAGCTCTCCGCGCGACTCCGCAAGAGGTTTGCCCTGCTCCAATGTCATCAGAACCGCCAGCTCTAACATGCGCTCTTCTATTAGTGCAGCACACCGACTTAGGATCTTTGAACGCTCCCAAGGGGAGGTCTTGGACCAAACTTTAAACCCACGTTCGGCGGCCACAAGCGCGCGGTCCAAATCAGAAGTATCTGCGCAGCAAACCAATGCCACGATCTCACCTGTCGCTGGGTTTTCCACCTCGATCGTTTGCGCATTGCTGCCTTCGCACCATTCACCATCGATAAACAGTTTTCGCTTGTCCATGAAGCATATCCCTACAAAGTGGCGTCAAGTTACAGGTGCAGTATCGTGTATCTAATGTATAGTATGCACATAAAATGATCTATTACTATATAGTAATTGAGTCTACGAATGTTTGGAAACCCCGGTAATGTCCACTACCCTTGAAGCAATCAAAACGAAGCTAAATCGTATTTCCGAGAAATCAGAGACACGCATCAAGCATCGCCTTTTGGCCGATTCCATCATGGAGTTACTAGAAGACGGTACTCTTCAGGCAGGCGACCACTTGCCAACAGAAGCGGCCTTAGCCGAAGGGCTGCCCTTTAGTCTTGGTACAATTCAAAAGGCGCTGCGAAACTTGTCTGAACTTGGCGTGGTCAATCGCAAGTCACGCACGGGAACGGTGATTGCTGAAAAAACAGAAGAGATATTTGATCTCTGGCAATTTCGCTTTGTAAACGATGCAACCGACACACTCTTGCCTGTCTACAGCAAGGTCACTGAAATGGCGAAAATACAAACCAGGGGCCCATGGAGTGAATTCCTCGGCGACGAGGACTTCTATGTCAGGATTACTCGTGAGATCGACGTCGATCACCGATTCAAGCTGATGAATTTCTTTTACCTGTCTGACCGCCAGTTTGGGTCTGTCCTCGACCTTGGTTCAGCTGCTTTCGAAGGTGTGCACTTACATGCCGTCATCCGACAAGAATTCGGTATCGGCACTGTACGCACAAACAATCGCGTCGTTTGCGCAGCCTTTCCTGATCCTGTTAGCCTTCGCCTTGATCTGCCATCCGCCGCTCGCGGCATAATATGCGATATTCTTGGTTTTGCTTCATCTGATAAGCCACTATTCTTTCAGCAAGTTTATGTCCCTGCGCATGCCGACCCTATGGAGTTCAGAGAATTGCGGCCCTAGTAAGAATTGGACGCAGCGATGAGTAGTCCGCGACGTTCTGCGACTCAGACAGATTTGAATCGGTACATTGGACGCTAAAGAAATTTTCAAAGCAGACATTTGTCATCAGCGCAGCGGAGGTTCGAAAAGTCCGCTTTGCGGTCATATGGCTCTAAAATGACCGACTCTTTACCTCAGATGACCGCTCTGAGCCCAAACCTACCGATGATGCGGATTTTTGAAAGGCTGCTCTTCTGATGCGCCCGGAGAAATGTACATCCGTCAGCCCTCTTCGCGTGGCATAACAGTCGGGAGCGGATTTGCACGCTTACCTTTGTGTCTGGAGCGCCTGTACCGACTTTGATACTCGCGCCTCTGCTTTGCTACTTCATAAAGAACAATGCCTGAACTTGTGCCGAGGTTCAGGCTTTCGATCATGCCGAACATTGGTACCGCGACGCACATGTCACTACGGTTGACCGCAGCTTCACTAATTCCACGCTTTTCGTTGCCAAACCAAACAGCAAGTTTCGTGTGCTTGGTGAAGTCACCTTCATGAAGGAAGACGTTAGTTTTTCCTTTTACATGGGGAGATGTGACCACAGACACAAAGCCTTTCGTTTCAAGATGATCCATGCAGTCTTCGGTGTTGTCGAACCGTTTTACGAAGGTCCATTTCACTGCTGAAACAGACGTAGATGACAACGACTTTCGCTCACGCATATCCTGCCAATCTTCTGGTAGAGCTTTGCGCGGATCAACGACGTAGGCCTTTTCGACCCCAAGCGCGTTTACATTTCGAATAACGGTTCCGATGTTCTTGATGTCAACGGGGTCTTCGATAACTGCAATCAGGTTTTTGCATCGAAAATCTTTGATTGCATCGGCGCGCTTTCGAACCGATGCTTTCTGTTTCTTTGGTGCTTCGTTTTCCATAACAGCACTATACGTCGAGACAGTCGACTAACAAGAGTCGTGGAGCACACCGAAACGATCCAAGCAACCTACAGCAGTCATTGGTTCAACTGCAGCGAAGGGCAGCTTTGTCTAAGATTTTTTGATGCGGGCCAAGGTGTTAGGGTTGTGCGGGGCGGGATGGCCCGCGTTGACAAATCTGACAAG
>NZ_JAIMIB010000003.1 GCF_019966515.1 Roseovarius aestuarii
GGGTTGCCTTCGTGAAAGGTTTTTCATCTATCAAACGAGACACTCATGATCGTTGCAGCATTGGTCAATAAGGGCTCGGAGCGGTCATCTGTGGTAAAGAGTCGGTCATTTTAGAGCCATATGACCGCAAAGCGGACAATCCTGCCTTTTGCTGACGCCGCTATTGCTGACGCAGAAAACCATCGCACTTGCGGCGAGGCATTTGCGGCGACGCAGTAGGTTTCCCGATTGCGGTCATTCATGGGTGCAAAAAATCGGCTAAATCCAAACCGCCCTTTCCCTACGGCCGGCTTTGACAATCGAGACGCGGAACAAAGTGATTTTCCGCTGTACTTGCCTCAATGGTTGCTCAGCTAAATAGACTAAGATCATTGCAGGTTACTCGGGTACGCGGGAGAAAGAATGACCGGCTGCTATCGAAATGTCTTCGTCTTCGTAGGCACTAAGATATTAAACTCGAATGCCCAGTTTCGGCTGCGCAAAATTTGAACGAGCGGCAACTGAAGAAAGATGGGTGTACCATTCATGGAACCAGATTAATTCAGGTGCCGTAGCCCAAAAAGCAGGGTAATCGAAAACACGCTGCGTTTGGAAGTGTTCAAACTTCGTCAGACAAGCCCACGCGACGGATCTGCTTTGCACCCAATCTGAGAAGTTCACGCGTCAAACGATCTTCGAAGGAACTGGCGAGTATCGATGCGGGTCGATAGCCGGGTAAGAGCTTCTCGACACCAAACTCAATGATTTGCTCAAGCGGTCGAAACACTATGTGCTCGGCACCACCTGAATACAGGCGATAGGCCTCGACCGTCAGAGGGTCAATAATTGCATAAGCAAGTTTACGCTGAACGAATGTCAACAACTGAATGAAAAAATTAGTTTCAAATCGCAGATTGAAATCCGCCGACATGGACGCGAAGGCCTGCTCTGTTCTTTTGTGGATCACATGTTCAGTAAACAAGGATGCCATCGGCTTTCCTGATAAATCATCTAGTGAGATGCTTTTCTTTTTTGTAAGCGGGTCTCCTGCAGGAAGGGCGCAAACGCAATCGAAAGTGAATATTTCGGCCTTGAGCAACGTCCCTTCAAACGGGTTTTCCGGGTCATGGTCAGCCAACCCCAAGTCAAACTGCTGTGAGCTCACAAGGTGACGAACCGCTTCAGAGCTGCGTGACATAACGGTCGCCTTTATATCTTCTTTGCCCGCAACATGCTCTGATATCAATGCAGGCATCAGAAAGGCCGAGGGGCCTGGCATGGACACGACGCGCATTTCTCCGCGATCCATGGCCTTCATTCTCTTGAGGTTTTCGCTGATGACGTCGATTCGCCGCAGAACGGTTTCACATTCTTCCAAGAGGTAGTTCGTTTCCGGGACTGGCGTGAGCCGTTTTCCCTCGCGAACGAACAGTTTCATTTCCAACTCGTCTTCAAAGGTTTTTATCAGGTGGCTGACTGTTGGCTGAGTCCGGTGTAGGTTCATCGCTGCCTTGGACACGGAACCCGTCAACATCAGCTCTTTGAACGCAATCATTTGTTTCAGGTTCATTGTTTTAATCCATAGATGATATCTTCATTATAATATAAATTAATAATTTGCTTCAATGCATAATCTGGCGTTAGTTTCGTGCAATGAGCTTTGGCCCGGCTCGAGCCACAGTCATTAATTCTTGGGCCGAACCGCAAACCAGAGACCATAAAGCGCCACCCAGTCAAACTGCTCGGTCTTGTCGAGCGACCAATAGTAGTGCGCATCCAAAGAGTGATGGGTTTGAGGCGTCGCGCGCCAATGTTTGCGCATAGAAGGATAGGTAAATCATGGACAGAAGAAAAATCGACATCGCAATGACATCCATATTTGTGATTGCGTCGGTGATTATTCTCACCAACGACAACTTGTCTCAAGGCGGTGTCCAGACAGACCTAGGATCAATGTTCCTGCCAAGATTGGTTGCGCTGTGTATCATTGTGATCTCTGCAACGATCGGCATCCAATCCATCTTGCAGCTGTCCAGAGGCGAGGCACTGACCAGCGAGGATCGTATCAACACCGAAGGTTTTGACGGCGTCTGGATCTATGTAGGCAACTTCGTACTTTATTGGTTCGCCGTACCGTACGTTGGTTTTCTCGTTGCGACGCCCATCGCGATGATGGTCATCGCGATACTACTTGGGGGGCGCAATTGGGTTCCCATCATATCCATGTCGCTCATCACGCCTTTCGCCGTTTTCTACCTGTGTCGCGAATTTCTTCGAGTCTTCCTTCCCACATGGTCCCTTTAACATTGGAGCGAATTGATGTTTGACAATATTCTTAACGGTTTCGCTTCGATCTTTGCGGTCGGACCCATTCTCGGCATCATCGTCGGTGTTGTTGTGGGTCTTGTTTTCGGGGCCATACCCGGAATTTCAGGGATCATGGCGATTGCGATTATTCTGCCGCTGACCTTCTATGTGGACCCGATAATCGGAATTACGATGCTGCTGGCAGTTTATAAATCCAGCATTTACGGTGGCTCGATCTCTGCCATTCTCATCAATACGCCCGGAGCTGCAGCCTCGTTTCTAACTGCCATGGATGGCAATCCACTTGCCAAGAGCGGCAAGGCGGGTAAGGCGCTTGATCTATCGCTTTATTCTTCTGTAACCGGCGAAATGTTGGCCACGCTTGTTCTCATCTTCGTCGCGGCCCCAATTTCGATCATCTCGTTACAAGCCGGGCCGATTGAAAAGGTCTTTTTGTTGCTTTTCGCCTTTACCGTTGTCGGATCGCTGGCCGGCAAATCAATTTCCCGTGGGTTGCTGTCGTGTTGCCTTGGAATGATCTTTGCCATGGTTGGCCTTTCAACGATTACCGGGGCCTCGCGTTTCACCTTTGGATCGCTGGAGTTGATGAGCGGTTTTACCTTCACCCCGATGCTGATCGGCGTGTTGGTGATGCCCGAAGTGATTAGTACAATTCGGAAGCGACTAACGCCGCATCACGAAATGGCGCTCAAAAAGTCGCCTAACCCTGCAGATAATCGCATCAGTTGGAGAGAATATCGGTCACTGCTGCCGACAATTATCAAAGCCAGCGGCATCGGCACGTTCATCGGCGCTTTGCCCGGCCTCGGATCCAGCACAGCAGCCTTCATATCTTATGGCGAAGCCAAACGGGTTTCGAAGACCCCCGAGAAATTCGGTAAGGGCTCGCTTGAAGGCATTGCCTCAGCAGAATCTGCCAATAACGCCGTCTGCGGTTCCAGCATGATCCCGATGTTGACGCTGAGCATCCCCGGCGATGACGTGGCGGCCTTGCTGATGGGGGCTTTCCTGATCCATGGCCTGACGCCGGGCCCGATGATCTTCTTTGATAATGCGGAAGTGATCTATGCCATCTTCGCAGGCTTTCTGCTGACCGACTTTTTCTTGCTCTTCATCGCGCGGTCAGGCTTCAGGCTCTGGATCAAGGTGGCATCGCTCAAGCGTTACTTTATCTTCCCCTGTGTCACTGTCTTTGCGTTTGTTGGCGCCTTCACGGCCAATCAGAACATGAATGATGTGCTCATGCTGATCTTATTCACGATCTTCGGTTATGGGATGCGGCTTGTCGGGCTTAATCCGGCAGTGTTCATCATCGGTTTTATTCTGACCCCGTTTTTGGAGCAGAACCTTGATCAATCCATCGCGATTGTTGGAACGGATTACCACCTGTTTTTTGCCTCACCCTTTTCTTGGGTATTCACGGCCCTGGCAGCCTTTTTTGTCTACTCAACCATCAAGATGAAAAAGAAAGAGGCGGCAAAGCTCGCAGCGTTGATCGGCGATGGAGCCAAGTAATGGCAAGTGATTTCCGAAACACGGGGCTGTAAATGACTCTTCCCAAGCGGACTTGGGCATACGAAACGAAAATTCAACACTCCTTAATCCACGACCAACAGAGAGGACTAAACAATGAAAAACATGAAAAAAATGCTGACGGGCATGGCAGCTTGGCTTGCTGTCACCGTTTCGGCAGGTGCTGCGCTTGCAGAATATCCCGAAAAGCCGATCACCATTATCGTGCCCTACGGCGCTGGTGGCGACTCTGATCTAACGACCCGCGTGTGGGCCGATGCGATGGAAAAGCGGCTCGGAGTTCCAGTGGTTGTCATCAACAAAGCCGGTGGTGGCGGTGTTGTTGGCACTGCCTTTGTAGCTGCGGCCAAGAATGATGGTTACACGCTGATAAATGCAGGCTTGGGCAATATGCTTGTGACGCCGAACTTTAGCGAAACGCCTTACAGTTTTGACAGCTTCACGCCGATCGTCAAAATGACCGCTGTACCACTGGCCGTCGTTGTAAAAAATGACAGCCCTTACAACACATTTGACGAATTCGTTGCGGCTGCCAAAGCGGACCGTGTCACTCAAGGCTCCTGGGGGGCAGCGTCTTCGGGCACAACTCTGGCAACGATCATTGCCGATCAGGCCGGTTACGAAGTTAAGTTCGTGCATGGTAACACCACGGCTGAATCAATGGTTTCGGTCGTTGGAGGTCACATAGACTCCGCTGTATCCTTTCCACCCGCTTTCGGCCCGCATGTCAAAGCGGGTGCCGCCAAGGTATTGGTCATAAACCAGACGATGGATGACTACCCTGGTGTGCCAACTTTTGCGGATTACGGCATCAAGGGTAGCTTTGAAGGTTGGTCCGGTGTTTTCGCTCCTGCCGGTGTTCCGGATGAAGTGGTCGATACGTTGGTTGCTGCAACCGCAGAGGTCATGAAAGATCCGGCTGTTCTGGAAGCTTATGCAAACATGGGGGCCCTTGTCGACTACCGTGAAGGCGCAGAATGGATTGCCAGCATGCGCGAGACCAGCGATGTCATGAAAGAAGCCGCTGCAAAGAAAAAGTAACCGTTACCCAGCAATCTTTGTCCTCAGGGAGCATTCAACCTCCCCAAAGCTTCTTGAGGACACTTTGGCACCTAGCGATTTTGGGTGATTCCATTCCTTTTGGTCGCGCGTGCTTTCTTTAGATAATTCAATCAATCGAGAGTTAAATAAATGCCCGGAACCACGGTATCTGAAGTCGTTATTGTCGGCGGCGGCATTATTGGCATCTGTTCCGCACTTTCGCTCCTAGATAACGGTGTCAGTGTCACACTCATCGAACGCGACGACCCGGGGCAAGGTGCTTCTTTTGGCAATGCCGGAACAATTTCTCCTTGGTCCATCGTCCCTCAGGCAGTTCCCGGGCTTTGGAAAAAACTACCGCGCATGGTATTTGGAAAGTATGGTGCTGCAGGAATTTCGATACGCCACGCACCAGGGTATTTGCCGTGGTTTTTTCGGTTTTTGAGGTTATGCAATGCGAAGAGCGCAGCCCACGTTTCAGATGCAATGTATATTCTCTGCAATGAAAGTATTGAGCTTTATCAACAGCACTTAAGCGGAACCGGACACGAAGATCTGATTCAAGACAGCATGTATGTCCATGCCTTTCGCAGGCTTGATGAAGCGTCAATCAATAGCTTTGGTAACCAACTGCGTTTGGCAAAAGGCGCGCAGGTTGAACGCATAGATGGCGCCGAATTACGCCGGTTGGAACCGGCCCTCTCCCCCGAATTCAAAGCTGCAATTCTGATTCATGGTCAGGCCCGTGCACTTGATCCAGGACGGATCGGGACGGTTCTTTCTGAGAAATTCCAAAAGGCAGGCGGTAGGATTGTACGCGCGTCGGCTCGAAAGCTTGAACGGCAGGCGGACGGAGCGTGGACGATAAGAACCGATCAGGACACCTATTCGGCCCCAAAAGTCGTTATTTCAGCCGGAGCATGGTCGGCTGAGTTACTGCGTCCCTTAGGCTTTAGGGTTCCGCTGGCGGCTGAGCGTGGATACCATTTGAGCTATGCGAGCACTGGCGTACACCTTAACAATTCCATCATGGATGCAGAAAACCATGTGGTGGCCAATGGAATGACTCCGGGGTTGCGGATTGCCGGGATCGCGGATTTCGCCAAACCGGACTCACCGCCGAATCCTCGCCACTTCTCGACCTTGCGCCATTGTGCCAGATCTATGATCCCCGATCTCGGCAGCAGCGATGCCTCTGAATGGATGGGAGTAAGGCCTTCCTTTCCTGACAGTCTACCTGTGATCGAAGAGGTTCCCGGCCAAAGGGGGTTATTCGCAGCGTTTGGGCACAGCCACTATGGACTCATGATGGCTCCCAAGACAGGCCAGATTGTTGCCAGTCTGGTAACCGGCCCTCCGCTGAACCAAGACATTTCCGTGTTTGGAAGCCAACGTTTCTAAATTGAGATCGTTGCTCTTTTCGTCAGAACCTTACCGTGAAGAACTCCGAAAGCCAGATATTAGCTCGCACCGCAACATTGATGGGCTCGGTTTCGGCTCTGCGGAAACACGGCGACGGCAACCATTGCTATGCCCGAGAACATTGTCGCGGGCAGGATGATGCTGAGATAGGAGTTTACTTTCTACGCGACTTCTCCGGTCGCACCAACCAAGCCTAACAAGAAAGAGAGATAATTCAATCTGACACTGCGCCTGGCGAAGCCAATGTGCTACTAGGATTCCTGAACTCAATTTTTACCAACAATCCCTTTTGCTGGTTTGTGTCTGCTTTGGACAATGTCATATTTGCCTCATGCAAATCCGCAATGACCTTGACCAGAGAAAGCCCAAGGCCTGCGCCAGGTGTGTTACGGCTATGATCCAGACGATAGAGCGGTTCGAGCACCTTTTCACATTCCTCTTCTGGAATGCCAGGACCATCATCCGAAACACTTAGCCATCTTCCCCTGACGGAGAGCGTGATTGTGGCCCCGACTTCAGTGTGTCGTATCGCATTCTCGATTAGGTTGGAAAGCAACTGGATCAACAAGTTAATGTCTCCGTCGACGATTACAGGGTTGCTAACATTGCAGATCAGAGTGCGCCCTTCATCTTCGGCAACGGCCTCGTAAATGTCATGGACTTGGCTGGCAACGTTACCAAGGTCTAGAGCTTTGAATTTTGCGCGGCGTTCACCCGTCTTCAAACGCGCAATCCGTTGAATTGCATCGAAAATCGCAATAATGTTGTCCGTCTGTGAGATGGATGAGTTCAGGTGAGCGGCAAGGTCATTCGCTTCGTTGGCTTGATCCAGATGAATGCGTAGCCTCGTTAATGGTGTGCGTAGGTCATGGGCTATATTCGCAGAAAACTCAGACATCTGCCGCAAGGTCGTCTGCAGGCGCTCTGTTGCGCCGTCGATCCGCTGGGTCAGCAGATCCAGATCGTCCTTGACGACCTTGGGCGCCAATCTGACGGTCAGATCGCCATCAGCGATGCGTTCATAGCCTTGACCAATCCTGTCCAGCCGCCGCTGTGCCCGCAGCCCAAACACGACACCGACAGCCATTGTGGGGATAGAAATCAAGACCAGCGCAATCAGGATAACGGTCGACAGCTCAGCCACCAGGCCGCCGACAGTGGGTGAAAAAACCACAAGCTGCCCATCCAGCGCCGGGCCAACATACGCCCGCCAGAGAGTGTCGAATTCGCCGTCAAACGGCAATTCCACCACGTCGCTTTCATCATCGCTCTCGGTATCAAACGCTTTTTCCAGCGCTTCCATAATGGATTGTTGGACATCTTCGGGGAATATCTCTTCATCCTGGAGTGTTCGCAGGCCGTCTGCAGCAAAAACCTCAATTTTGACGGGTCCCATAACCGTTCCATCACTTCTCAGGAAACCGTAGGCTGTCTCATCGTTCAATGGCAGGCCACCGCTGGCAAAATCATCGGGAACCTGGCCCAATGTGGTCAATTCACGGGAAAGTCCGGCAAACTCCTGCTTTAGCTCCGTATCGATTTCCGTTTGCAGTTCTTTGGTCAGAAAATCTTCGAACAGGGCACCGCCGATACTCAGAAGCACAAGAAATGACAGTGACAATACCATCGCCTGCCGCAGAGCGCTCATTCTGAAAAGCTTCTTAATCACCGAATACGTACCCTGAACCACGAACCGTTTTGATAAAATCCACGCCGAACGGCTTTTCGATCTTGTTGCGCAAGCGACTCATATGGGTTTCGACCACACTTGTGGATGGTTCGAAACTGATATCCCACACCCGCTCAAGCAGCATGGCTCTTGTCTGAACGCGACCTTTTGAGCGCATCAGGACTTCCAGCAGCCGGAACTCTTTCGGATTTAATAGAATGGCGTCGCCGTTATAGCTGCACTTTTGTGCCAAAAGATCCAGCTCCAGCCCCTGATGGGCCAGCCTGGTCACGGCTTGGGTGCTTTCAGCCTTGCCGCGTCGACTGAGGGCTGTGATGCGGGCCAGCAATTCTGTGATGGCAAAAGGTTTGCTCAAGTAGTCATCGGCGCCGGCCTCCAACCCTTCGACCCTGTCGTCAACTGTACCAAGCGCGGTCAGCAGAATAAGCGGCGTCGTGATCCTTGCCCCACGCAGGGTTTTCAGAGCGGACAGCCCGTCCAAATCCGGCGTCATCCGATCGAACACAAGAACATCGTAGTCACGTGTTGTCGCCGCCAACAGTGCATCGCGCCCGTTTTGCAACCAGTCGACGACATGCCCGGCGGCACTCAGACCACTCACAGTCCATTCGCCGATCTCCTGGTCGTCTTCCAAGAACAAAATGCGCATGTCGCCTCCTAACCAAATTGGCACGTCATGATCGGTTGAACAGCTTTCAAAACTCAATCATCAACCGATCATGACCGTACTGGGCTGTTTTGTACTGACCCGGTCAATTAGCCGATTACACGATGACCACGGCCTTGCATACAGCGCAGCAAGATCGAACGACGCGTCTTGTCGCGTTCGTCAAGCCCTTCAAGCGCACCAACCCCACCGCCTGCAGCGACACCGATCAGCGCATCTTCGGCCCAGTCATCGCCACTGCCGATGGCGTTGATTGCGCCACCCAGAATTGCCCCGGTTATCGCAGGCCTTTTCAACGCGTCCTTGGTGTGGCCTTCTGCCAAATTACGGCATTGGACGATGTCGTAATCAAAGCCTGCATTTCTTGTGCCATCGACCAGCAGCGGATCATTGTAGGAGTTGCTGCAAGCGGACAGCATGATCAGCACAAGACATCCTGTAACCATACGTTTCATGTTCTTTTCCTTTGAGTTCTCCGGGCTAAACCCGTCTAACCGTCCCGTTGCCTGGAGGCAGACTGAAGGTGACCGGTTTGGACCGATTGCAGATTGGTAGGCGGACCGTCGCATGCATCTGAGGCGTCGGCCCTCTGATATTTGTCAGTTTTCATACGTGTCTGGGCCGCAGGTCATTTCGTCAAAATCGCTCATCAGGCCGAACATCCCGAACTCCATCATGTCACCCATGACGTCTGCGAATTCGACGGCATCCTCGATTTCGCGCTCAATAAGCTCTTCCATGAGGTCCGGCGTGGCAGCAGTCTGAACGTTGGTTCCCATGATCGTCCCGTCTTGCGCGTTGATCATCAGTTCCGACAGGCTGGTGGCATTTGCCAGCGACGCCAAATAGACTTGCGTATCATTGAATTCATCCAGCGTGATTTCGACGATCTGGCCTTCCGCATTTTCACGCGCAATGGTCATGGCTTGCCCAAACTTGACAGGGACATCCAACATTTCCTGATAGGAAAACTCCGTGTCGACTTTGTCTTCATCGGAGGCGGCGCTGGCGGCGGTGACCGCCAGGCCAACAAAAATAACCGAGACGATAAAGGCGGTGTGTGTAACTCGATTGATGAGCATCTCATATCCTCTTCTTTGTTGAATGGTCTATTGACCGATGAGAGGAACTTGGACTGCCAGCCTTACAACGTCTCTGCGGGCTCCTTACAATTTTGTAAGCTTTTCCGAAGGCGCATAAACAACTGGAGCAACCGGCCCGTCACAACGAAGCCTGAAATCCTAGTTTGATTGCTAAATTTCGTAATGAATTTAAAATGTTATGATCCGGCAATACTAGCTTTTCGTGCCAATAAGTGTGTGGTTTGATCGGTCTAATTTTGATCGCAGAACTGTGCCTAGGTTATGTTAAAACATCACCCGCGAAACATTAAAATGAGGGCGATCTGTCGATATGTATTCGCTGATCAAAGCAAAGCGAATCTTGATAGGAGAACAGACCTGCCGGGACAAAATAGCGTGAAGTCTCAAGACTCGTTGCGACGATTTCCGCTATCTCAGTTTCATCATCTCTTCTCTGAAGTCTTCGGTTGGTGTTTGCCATCCGACGCACTTTCTGGATAAGGGCCGGTGTAAGGGCCGGAAGTGGTCCGACATGCGAACCTGCGGCAATTGCGCAAAATATTTGACTTTCAAAAGCGGTCAGACAGTTTAAGAGTGCCTGTTGCCTGAAATCGTCTGGTATTTTTCTAAATTGTTTTGTCTTGCTCAAAAGAGCCAACTCGCGATTGATGCTTGATTGATGAAGCGTAAATTTCTACGCATGTTGGATGAATGTGAAGGATTTTCTAACCGCGCTGGCGCGATCGTTTGATCCGAAACGCGATTTGGCCGAGATTTCGCCGCGCCCTTTGCTTTTGGCCAAGATCGGTGTTGAGTATGTATTCCGACTTGCAGGCTTTTTCATCGTGCTTTGCCTGATCACCGGAATGACGCTAGCGGCATGCCCATCCAATCAAGTCCTTGCAAACCTCCCCTTTATCTTGGGGTTTCTCTTTTGCTTCTACATCGCCGTCACTACTCTTGGGTTGCCAGTCTTCGCGATGATCACTGAGATCGAGAACGTGATCGCGCGTCGCATTCTAGGCTACACCACGATTTTTGTCATGCTCGCGGCAACACTTTATACTTTTGCTGAATCACCAATTTTCAGTCTTTTGCTTAGCTATGTCGGGCGGTTGTTTCCTGAGGCTATGACGTGTTCCAGTGGATTACTTCAACTTGATCCAACTGGAATCTGAGGCATATGGGTTGAGCCCATGACCAATAGGTTCAACCCGATTCACCAACACTTTTACGCGTAGTCGGGCGCATCCAGCGTTTCGCCATTCATGCAGCCCTCTATGGCAGCAACATAGGCCTTGGCGGTGTCTGATGCGGACAGACCGGAACTCGGGTCCATACCCATCTTTTCCATGGTCTCTTTGACAAAGACCGGGCTAACCGTGTTGACGCGCAATCCACGATCAAGTTCTAGCGCCGTGGCTTTTGCAAATGACTCCAACGCGCCATTTGCCAGGCTGATTACGACGGAGCCAGGCATCGGCTCTCGGGACAAAATGCCCGCTGTCAGCGTGAACGAGCCGCCGTCGCTGATGTGGTTCTGGCCAACACGAACAAGGTTGATCTGCCCCATCACTTTGTTGCCAAGCGCAAGGTCGTAAGCGGCATCATCCAGATCGTTGAAGGGCGCGAATCCGGCCAGACCTGCAGTGCTGACCACCGCGTCGACGGTGTCGATGGACTTGAACATCGCCTCAATGGAGGCTTTGGAACCGAGGTCGACTTTCACATCGCCATCACTGTAGCCCGCATTGATGATGTCATGGTTGGCAGAAAGTGCATCTGCTACTGCGCCGCCGATCAGGCCTGTTGCGCCTACGATAAGGATCTTCATGGTGTTTCTCCGTTGTTTGAAGGGGTTTGCGCGTTGCCCTTTCGTTTTCGAGGGCAACGCGCGAGATAGGTTTAAGGTTTAACGGTGTAGTCCAGGTCGAGCGGTGCGGGGCCAGTGGCTGGGCCAACGAGTTGCTCGATTTGCAGGCGAAAACGCTCGACCAGATCGCGTTTCAGCATGAAGCGGTGGAAATCTGCGGGGGACGTATTGTAGTGCAGATGGGATTTGTATCCACCTGGTGCTTCAATATCCATGCGCGCAGGGAACTGAAGCCACTTGCCCTGGAATTCATCAGAAAGCATCCAGTTCAGATAGAGCTTGGCTGCGGCCTTGTTCTTGGCATCTGTCGGAATGGCCGCGACCTGGAACCATGTCAGAAAGAAGTCCTCTTCGGGCAGCACAAGGCGTGTATCACTGCCGTCCCAAGGCACAAACGCCCAGGAGGTTGTAAAGCTCGCGCCATACCAACCATTGTCGATGGCGACATAAGGCATTGATGTGCCACGCACCCAGGTCGGGTCTGTCGCGACGAGTTTCTCAAGATACTCCCAGCCGTATTTTTCCTTCAGGTTCCAGAATTGGTATAGGACGGCATCATCCGTGTGCGGATAAACCAGGATCAGTTTGCCCTTCAGGGCTGGATCGAGGTAATCCATCGCATCGCGCGGCGCGTCCGCGTCAGCAATGACACTGTTGTTGTAGACGTTGGTGAAGGCCACGCCGAACAGACCGGTCCAATAGCCATGCGGGTCTTTGTAGTCCGGATAGACCTTTTCCCAGTTCTTAGGCTTGTAGCGCTCCAGCAATCCGCGCTCTGCATAGTAGTCAAAGTCGTGCAGCGTTTGCAGCTGAATGATATCCGGAACATCAGCTTTGCTGTCATCTTTCCGCGCATTATCATAACGGGATGCGTGATAAAAACTCAGGTCAACACTGTGGGTGAGTTTGATCTCTGGAAAGCGTTCCTTGAACATATCCAGATAGTAGTCAGCCTGATCGTCCTTATCTCCGCCTGCCCGAATGACAAGCTCTCCACCTTCAGCGACCGCATCGGCATAAAGCTGGTCAAGTGACTTAGTTTCAATTTCGGTTGCGAGTGCTGAGGTTGCAAAAAGCATGCCTGCGACAGCACCAAAGAGTGCGTGTTTCATTATAATATCCTTTCAATGGATTAGGTGGTTACGCCGCAGCTTCTTTGCTGGTTGCGTATTCGTAGGATCGGCCGAGGATGGATTTGATGATGATCAGCTCGGCTTTGTCGCGGGGCGAATACACCATGACCAGGCCAACGGGGCGACGGCCCAGATCAACCAGAGTGTGATGTTCACCCCACCCTTTCTCGACCACCTCAAACGCATCTTCGCGCGGAAGCTGCACGTGCATGCTGCCATTGTCTGGTTTGGGGTGGATATGGGCGATCTCGCGACCGATCATGAAGGCCTCGTGATTGCAGGCAGCCTCATCATGCATGACCATGGCGCGGGCACCGGGCACGGACACAAGGCTGTGCGCCTCGTTCACACCGGGTAGCGAAAACGCCCAGTCGCGCATTTGGTCGACGATTTCATCAGGGCCATGCTGGGTGATCTGGGCATGGGGCAGGCCGTGGGTTGTTTCTGGTTTGGGGCCAACACGCTGCGACAGGTTCAGGGGGGTAAGCATTTCGTGTCTCCTTTATTCGGGTGAACAACAGATAGCTTGATGTATTGCGCAAGGTAATTCACAGTTTCTGCAAGGAGAGCTTGCATGAATACACAGAAATTGGACTGGAGCGACATCCCCTTCGTGCTCGCCGTATGCGAAGCCGGCAGCCTGTCCGGCGCCGCGCGCCAATTGGGGGTAAACCATTCGACCGTGTTTCGCAGGATCGAAGGGGTGGAAACCCGATTGGGGGTCACCCTATTCGAACGTTTAAGCCACGGCTACGTCATGACCGCCGCGGGTGAGCATTTCTTTCGAAACGGGCTAGAGCTGCGGGATGGCATGAACAGCATTCAACGGGAGTTGGGGGGACAGGATCTTCGACTGGCTGGTGTTTTGACGGTGACGACAACGGATTCACTGCTGCACTGCCTGACCCCCGTGTTTTCCGGATTTCAGCAGAAGCACCCTGACATTGAACTGCGGCTTTTGTCCGACACACGACCCCTGGACCTGATGCAGCGTGACGCTGATATTGCTTTGCGCCCGACAAACGCGCCGCCGGAACATTGGATCGGGCGCAATCTGTCGAAGCTCGCCTATGCAGCCTATGCCCAGAAAGAATATTTCGAAACCGTACAGAACTTACCCTCAATAGCGCACCGATGGATCAGATTGAATGACAGCCTCAATCAATCACCAATGAGTCAGATTACTATAAAGCACAAACCAGAAGGCACACCCGTTACAATGTCTAACTCTCTGATGGGTGTTTTTGAGCTGGTTCGCGGCGGCCTCGGGTTTGGTGCTTTGCCTTGCTATTTGGGTGAGGCTTGCCCGGACCTAGTTCGTGTTCGCGATCCGGAGGAGAAGTTCAATTCAGATCTCTGGATGCTTGCACATCCTGACATCCGCCGAAGTGCCCGGGTCCACGCCTTCTTTGAGTTTGCAACCGAGAACATTCGGGATGGCGGGTTTCGGTTCCACTAAATTTCTGCTGAACTCAACGAATACAGCGCCCGCTCACCACATGCAGGCGATACTGCAGGGGGCAGAAAAACGGCATGAACGGGTTCTCGCCGGGATGTTCGATTGCCCGGAAGCTCAGCCACACAGCGACTGCCGCAAAGAGGATGCCACCAACGGCCTGGCCGACCAAGACGCCTGGCGCACCCATCCAGCCAGCGAATACGATTACGAACGGCCAGGTGCCCAGCGTGTGGCGTCCCCAATTGATCCAACTTGAATAGGCCGGGTGGCCCAGGTTGTTGAAGGACGCGTTGGATACGTAGATTGCACCGTTAAAGAAGTTGGCAAGCGCCAGCGGCCCGCAAAACCAGAACAGCAGCACCCGCGCATCACCCTGCGCATCGAACATATCCGCCAAGGGGACGCGAACCAGATAGAGAAGCAGGGCTGCGAACAGAACGTAGATCGTCAAAAACTTCATGCCGTCAATGTAGCTTTCGCGAACCCGGTCCAAGCGGGCCGCCCCAAAGTTTTGCCCAATGATCGGGCCGATCGCGCCCGACAACGCCAGAACTACGGAAAAAACAACGGGCACCAGACGGCCAATGACGGCCATGCCGGCCACGGCCTCGGTACCGTATTTGGCCATTTCCCGCGTCACGATAGCGCTTCCCAGGGGTGTCGCGACATTGGTCAGAACGGCGGGTATCGCAATCCCAGTGACCTTGGGCAAGTCGCGCCAGACCGATTTGAGGCTACACATGGCAAAGGCGTCATATTTTTTGATCGCCGGGTAAAGCGCAAAGCCCATCGTGGCGATCCGGGCGGCTACTGTCGCCCAGGCCGCGCCCTCCAGCCCCAGACCCAAGGTGAAGATGAAGAGAGGATCGAGAACTGCGTTCACACCGCCCCCAAAAAGCGACGGATACATCGCGCGTCGGGCATCGCCATAGGCCCGCAATACCGCGACAGTGACCATTGCCATGCCCGAGAACATCGTCGTGGGCAGGATGATCATCAGGTAGGATTTTGCTTTCGCCGCGACCTCTCCTTCTGCGCCGACCAGACCCAGCAGGTAGTTCGCATTCGCAAGCATGATGACGGGAACAGCAAGGCCGACCGCGAACGTGAAGACAGCAACACTTGTGGCATACCTTCTGGCCTCGTCTTCCTCATGTGCCCCGATCGCGCGCGAGACAAGTGCTGCAGCCGCAATCGACAGACCGATATTAATGGCGCTGGCAAAGAACATCAGCGTGCTGGCGTAACCTGCGGATGCGGCAAGCTCATCAATACCCAGCAGAGAGATGAAGAGGATGTCGATCAGGTCCACGGCAAAGATTGCCATGAGCCCGATACTGGAGGTCAGCGACATCGTCGACACATGGCGCATCAGGTTGCCTTGGGTGAATTTCGCATCTGCAATGTGAGCCATGTCCATCTCTTCTTTCTGTCGTCGAACTAAATTTACGCCATGTGACCCCGTAGGTCACATGGCGCGTAAAGTCAGGCGGGCTTTGCTTTGGCAAAGAACGAATGCACGGAATAGACGCCATTTCCGAGAATAGCCAAAGCCAGCATCACAACAGCCCAAAACACCGGAAACTCCCATCCGCCGCCTTCGTTGGAAAATCCCCAGCCGTTGCTGCCATGCCCAAAATAGGCTGCACCAAGCAATACGGGGATGAGGGCGAGCGATACCAGTCGCGTGTAAACACCTGCGATCAGGGCAACACCGCCACCAAGTTCTGCGACAATGGTCAGATATGCCAGCATCCCGGGCAAACCGATTGATTCGAAGTACCCGGCGGTGCCCGCAGGGGTGAAGACAACAAGTTTGAGCAGCCCATGCGCAATGAAAAGCGTACCCGTGCCCAGCCGCAGCATGAGCGCTGCAAGAGAAGATGTATCAGTCATTTCTAGCGACCTTCTGATTGAGATTGAGATGAAAGGGGCGCCGTTTCCGCTGCCCCAGATATTCAGACTAGCCGGACGTCGATGCCGGAGGGATCGCGAACGACGATCTCATCATCGCCGATCGAATATGTGTAACCGCTGTCGGGCAGCCGTGCGGCCACCTGATCCAGCAGCGACCGGTCGTTGAATTGAAGCGTGTAGCTTTTGAGCCCGGTCATGCTGTCATCGCGCGCAGGATGACCCTTGCTGTGCCATTCGTTCGCGCTGATATGGTGGTGGTAGCCACCTGTCGCGTAAAACCACGCGCTGGTGTAGCCCAGCATCAGGTCAAACCCCAGCAGGTCCTGTGCAAAAGCGTTGATGTCGCTGTAGGACGATACTTTCAGGTGGATATGGCCCAGTGACGTACCCGCCTCCATACCCGACCAGGGCTGGCCCTTGCCTTCGGCGTACAGCCGGTCCAGATCCATCGGCAGAGATGCCATCTGAACAAAGTCGTTGTCATCAAACGTCCACTCGGACCGTGGCGTATCGCGATAGACCTCGATGCCATTGCCTTCGGGGTCGTCCAGGTAGATGGCTTCACTGACAAGGTGGTTCGACGCGCCTGACAATGTGATTTTGCTGTCAACCACATGGGCGAACCAGCGTGCGAGGGCGGCACGGCTTGGCACAACAAAAGCGTTGTGAAACAGACCCGGCGCAGACTTTGGTGCAAGTTCGGCCTCTACGTCTTGTGTTAGCGTTAATAGGGGTTCGCCAGCGATACCCATTTTGATCTGACCGACATCTCCGTTTAGATATTCCAGTCCAATGACATCTTCATACCAGGCTGCCATCTCTTGCAAGTCACGAACTATCAATTCGGACGATGCGACATGGGCGGGCATCTCGCTGGGAGGTCCGGCGCGAAACTCTGCGTATTTGCCGTCAGCCGGCTTCAGGTGGACTTGTGACATAGCGGTATTCCTTCTTGAAACTGGGAGGATGCGGCCCACCCTCAGTACCGTGGGCCGGACCGGATCAGTTGCCAGTGGAGAATTCTAGCAGCTCGCCTTTGAGCGGATAGTGCTCTTCTTCGTTGGAAACGATGCCGTTGATGGTTTTGGCTTCGGTGTTTAAGATCACGTTGACGGTGTAACCTGCTCTTTCCAGCCACGACAGAAGGTAGACACCCTCGGCGATGTCGGTTGAATAGAAACCGTTTTCAGTCGCGGACTTGCCCTTTTCTGCTCCTTCGAGACCTTCCCATTTGATCTGACCGTCGGCCAACAGGGTCAGGCGGTATTCGCCAGCAAAAGCGCCTTCAGTCCAGACATAGCGTGCGCCACCGCCTTCACTCATCCCATCGGCGAAGGATGTGGTTGCAAACAGTGCCAGTGCGGCTGTGGATACGGTTGTTTTGATCAGGTTTTTCATGTGTCGCGCCTTTAATTCAGGTTGCGGTTTTCGAAGTGAGTTGAATTGCCTTGTTGGCTGAAAGGGTTATATCGTTGCAGAATTGATGCTAACAGCCGACAAATTTGACACCTGAGGTTGCAGTTTTGGAAACTATCAATGCGCGCGTAATCGATTTAAAAACCTTTTGCTCGGTTGTGGAGGCTGGTTCACTTGCAAACGCTGCACGACGGCTGCATGAAACCAAAAGCAGTGTGAGCAGGCGCATTACGCGGCTTGAGGATAATTTGGGGGTAAAGCTCTTTGACCGTGCTGCGCGATCGTCGCGGATCACCGCCGAGGGCGCGGCGTTCTATCCCTTTATCCGTGACGCGGTGATGAAGATTGACGATGGCATGTTCGCAATCACCGAGAGCGCGATGGACGCGGCGGGAGTGGTACGTATATCCGCACCAATCGATTTTTCCATGACCGTCCTGCCAGAGATGCTTCACCAGCTCTTGCGGAAATATCCGGATATCAGCACCAGCTTGTCATCCGCGGATACCATTGTTGATCTGACGACCGACAAGGTCGATATCGCAATCAGAATTACGCGAACAGACACACTTCCAAACATGGACTATTGGGCGACACATGTGGGCGTTGTCCGGATGGGGCTCTATGCGGCTCCCAAAGCAGTCTTCAATGCAATTAAGTCGCCCGATGACCTTTGCAGGTTTCGGTATATCCTGCCCATGCATGATGAAGCAGCTGGGACATTGGAACTGCTGCACGATACCAAAGGCGCCGACAAAGTTCCGGTCAATCGCGATGCGCTTGTTGTCAGCGACTATGCGACTTTGGCTCAGTTTCTCGCCGTCGGGGATGCCTATGGCGCGCTACCGGTTCAGGTGGCACAAAGGTTTGTTGATCGAGGTGATCTGGTTCGGTTGCTGCCCGACTGGGCCCCTCCCAACGGGCATCTTTGGTTGTTGTCCCGCGTCGGCAGGGATATCACAAAGCGGGTGCGGGTTTGCCGTGAATTTCTGGCTGAGGCGTTTAAGGAAACGCTCAGGGAATAGAATACCTGCATTTGGTGATTGGATCGCTTTGATCACGGTGCAGCAATTGGAAAAATGGGCTCATTGTCGAAAATTGACGCAATTGGAAGCTGCTGTACGAGCGATGTGCAGCATTGGTCATTAATGGGATGTACCGGCTGCTTCACCCAGCAGGTTATCCGCGTGGATGGCGATTATGATGCAACCGTGGCGCAAACCCGTGTCGACGCTGATGCGCACGGCTGGTTGATTGTGTCCGACACGTCCTGGCCCGGCTATATGAAAGCACCGCTTGATGTGATGGCCGGTTACGGCGTGATGGCGCGAGAGGTCGTGCGCGATCTGCCCAAAGCTCCGACGCATGTTTTGTTACAGGGCGGTGTTGGCGGCTTGGCTGCCGCCGTCGCCGCTGTTTTTCAGCAGGAATGGGGCGAAAATGCGCCGCGTGTAATCGTTGTTGAGCCGGAACTTGCGCCCTGTCTTTTTGCCAGCGCCAAAGCGGGCACAGCAACGTCGGTTAATATTGAGGCCGAAACCTTGATGGACGGTTTGTCTTGCGGCGAGCCTTCGGAAATTGCCTGGCGTGTTCTGGACAGTGTGGCAACGGATTTTTTGACTATACCGGAAACCAATGTCGCCCCCACTGTTCGAATGCTTGCGCAGCCAAAAAACGGACAAACGATGGTTGAGGCCGGAGAAAGTGGCGTGGCAGGGCTGTGCGGGTTGATCTGCGCGGCACTGCAAGACGGTCTTCGCGAACACCTGAGGCTGGATGGTGATTCAGTTGCGGTTCTGATCGGGTCAGAAGGTATTACCGATCCCAATATCTTTCAGCAAATCATGACTGAGGATATTTGATCGGTTTGGCCTGACGAGTGATCAAACGCCGCCATTCGTTAGGTTACTATTCCTACCGAACCTTGTTTTAGAAAAGGCTAAAAGATGAATGAGTTGATCGAAAAACGGGCAACCGAAATTGTTGGTGACTTACGGCGTCAAGAAATTTCGCCTCATGATCTACTGGATGCTTTGGAACAACGTGTCGAACTGGTTGAGGGATCAGTCAACGCCTTGCCCACGCTTGATTTTGGGGCCGCGAGGCGCAAGACAGATGCACTTTTGAAGAAGCCTGTTGATGCACGTGGCCTGCTCTGTGGCCTGCCGCTGCCAATTAAGGATCTGACACACGTCAAAGGCATGAGAACCACCTTCGGTTGCCCAATCTATGCCGATAACATATCGGATTATAGCGACGTGATGGTTGACCGGTTAGAGCGCGAAGGTGGCATTATCTATGCTAAGTCGAACACGCCGGAATTCGGTGCTGGTGGCAATACGTTCAACGACGTGTTTGGCGCGACGCGCAATCCCTATGACCTGTCCAAATCGGCAGGGGGGTCTTCTGGTGGGGCCGCTGCTGCGCTGGCCTCCGGCACTGCTTGGCTTGCACAAGGGTCTGACAATGCGGGATCGCTGCGCAGCCCTGCCAGTTTTTGCAATGTTGTGGGCCTGCGCCCCTCATTGGGATTGATTGCACGCGGTCCGTCACCCAGCCCATATCAAACGCTTTCGGTAAACGGCCCGATGGCGCGCAATGTCGAGGATATAGCGCTCTTTCTGGATGCGATGGCCGGTGAAGACGCGCAAGATCCGTTGTCGTGGACCAGTCCTTACACGCCCTTTCTGGAACGCACCCGCCGCCGCACAAAACCCATCAAAGTCGCCTTCAGTCCAGACATGGGCATCACTCCAGTCGATCCCGAGGTCGCCGACCTCTGCCGCCATGCCGCGTTGAAATTTGAAGAGATGGGCGTGATCGTCGAGGAGGCGGCACCTGATCTGTCCGGCGTCCACGAAACCTATCAGACATTGCGCGCCTTTGATTTTGCGACGTCCTATGGTGACGTGCTGAAATCGCACTCAGGTAGCCTTAAGCCAGATTTGGTCGAAAATATTGAAAAAGGCATTAACCTGTCCATCGATGAGGTTTTGCGCGCTACCCGGTCCCGCGCTACAATCCGGCAACGCGTACTCAGCTTTTTCGAAACCTATGATCTGCTGCTCACCCCAGCCGCAATTGTGCCACCCTTTCCGGTGGAGCAACTTTATGTCAAAAGCTGCAACGGCGTGACCTTCGAAACCTATATCGACTGGCTCGCTATCGCTTATGCAATCACGCTTGTTTCGCTACCGTCACTGTCTTTGCCCTGCGGCTTTACGAGTACTGGTCTACCAGTTGGCCTGCAGATCATATCAGGCGTCCGTAACGAGGTTGGCCTACTCGAAAACGCACTATTGCTGGAAGAAGCCCTTGCTTTAGATCTCCGCCCCATCCTCCCAAAGGAGCGTGCGTAAACCGCAGCTTTCTATCAAGAGTCTCAGTTGGAGGTAGCGCGCGCCGCTGAAGGCTCAAGACTCGTTGCGACGGTTCACGAAACGCAGCGCCACATTCAATCGTTGCACTGCGTTTCCAGTAATCTTCGTGTCTTGAATGAATGGCCGAACTGGCCGCTGCACTACGGCACCCGAACTTTCGCATTTGCGGCATTGTTTGTGCTGCGAGCGCGCGCAGCGAGAAACCGACACTTCTGCTTAGGGCTCAAACCGGTCATCTGACACAAACAGTCGGGCAAATTGAGACTGGATGACATCAGTGCGGACATTGCTGCCGTTGCCCTTCCAGGTGTTTGCTGACGCAGCATCTGTTTGCAGGTGCGGCAGACAAATTTTGGTGGTGCAGCAAGTTTCCCCAGACCGGACCTTCAGCGGTGTCAATTCTGGCAAATTTCAAACCTCCCTCTCGCTGCCCGCGCAATCAACGCATTTTACTCTTGCAAAGCAGACGCCATCCACACAGGACAAACCAGCCTGATGCTGTTGCGGCTATTGCTGATGCAGAAAAACTTCGCTCCCGCAGAGTCTGGAATTTTGCAGCGCGGCGGTTTTCACTGCGGCGGTCAGTGAAAGCCAATTCGAGAAACGAGAATCCCCCGGCTACGCATAGACGCTTCACACTTCGGTCCAAGAGGCTCGGTTCTCGGACCACTTTGCGCTTCCTTCCGGATAGGATCCGTTCGATGGAGCTTCGCCCATGTTGAAGCTGACGAAGTAAGACGCACGGACGGTCGCGATTCCTGCAGATTTCCCACCCGCCTCACGCACCGCTCCGCCCGTCCCAATCAGAATGTCGTCAAGGGATCCCTTCGCAACCCCGGCCCGGCGGGTCGGGAGGTCACGCCTCGTCCAGGGCTTCCTGGGATTCCGGGACGATTTGCCCGCCATCAACAATCAGCGCGTGACCGTTGATGTACCCCGCTTCCTTGGACGCCAGGAACAGAGCCGCATGTCCCATGTCCTCAACCTCGCCCAGGCGTCCGACCGGGACCGTCTTGGCCATGCCTGCCAGGTAGTCTTCGCCCAAGGCGCGCAGGCTGTCGGTCAGGGTGTTTCCGGGTAGGACGGCATTCACCGTGATCCCGTATTTCGCCAGTTCCATGCAGGCAGAGCGCATGAATCCCAATTGGCCGGATTTCGAGGCGCCGTAATGGGTCCAGCCGGGATAGCCCGTGTTAGGCCCCGTGATGGACGAGGTCAGCACGATGCGGCCATAATCGCTTTTCTTGAGATAGGGCGTGCAGGCCTTTACGCAGACGAAGTTGCCGCGCAGGTTCGTCGCCATGACGCTGTCCCATTCCTCGACATCCATCTCCTCGAGCTTTGTCTGGGGATATGACCCGGCATTGGCGCAGAGCACGTCGATGCCGCCGTGGCGCTCAGCGGCGGCTTCCGCCATGGCGGTGGCGCCTTCGAGCGTGGAGATATCGGCAGCGAACCCGGAGGCCTTGCCGCCGGCGGCCACGATCTCCTGGGCGGCAGCTTCGGCCTCGGTCTGGTTCCGGCTGACCACCAGAACCTGTGCGCCGGCTTCTCCGAACACGCGGGCAATGCCGTTTCCAATGCCTTTGCTGGCGCCGGTAACGATGACGGAACGGTCGGTCATAGGTGTGAACATTCTGGTCTCCCTTTCACTTTTCTTATGGAGCACTTCCGGTGATCTAGGCCGAAAGCTTCTTGTTTTCCGGATCGTAAACAGGTTTCAGATACGCCACGGCCGGCACCCGCTTGCCCAACACTTCCAACTCGTAAGTGCCATCAGCGATCCAGCCCGGCGCAATGGACGTTTCGCATGAGACGTAACCCAGGCCCAGCGGTAGGCCGATGCTGTGGCCGAAGCCGGCAGACGACAGCCATCCGGCCTGTTCGCCGTTCCGAAAAATGGTTTCCTTGCCGTATAGCACAAGTTCGGGGTCATTTACGGTGAAGGTGCAGAGCCGCCGCCTGACGCCCCTCGCTTGCTGGGCCATCAGCGCCTCGCGGCCGATAAAATCCGGTTTGGTCATGTCGACAGCAAAGCCGAGCCCGGCTTCCAGCGGCGTGTAGTCGGGGCCGATCTCATGCCCCCACAAGCGCCGCGCCTTTTCAAGGCGAAGGCTGTCGATCGCACGGTATCCGGCATCCGCGGTCCCGTGCGAGCGACCGGCCTCCTTGATCGCATCATAGACCGTAACGGCGAATTCGGACGGAATGTAGATTTCCCAACCTAGCTCCCCGACAAAGGCGACGCGGAGGGCCGTCACCGGCGCGCCGGCAACGATGATGTCGCGCGCGGTTCCCAGCGGGAAGGCCGCATCGGACAGGTCGTTTTCCGCGATCTCGGACAGAAGCGCGCGCGCTTGCGGTCCCATGGCCGACAGGCAGGCGTAGCCCGAGGTCACTTCCATCAGGCGGGCGTCCTGTTCCGGCGCGATGTGGCTTCTGATGTAGGATGCATCGCGCAGCGCCGATCCTGTGCCGGTGACGACGAAGTACTCGTCCTCGGCGGTACGTGTGATCGTCAGATCGCTTTCGATGCCGCCCCGCGCGTTGAGAATTGGCGTGTAAATGATCTTCCCGACCTCTTGCGCCATGTTCGCCGCGCAGATGTTTTGCAACACGTTGACGGCGTCAGACCCGAAGAGTTTGAATTTCGCAAAAGAGGACTGGTCGAACACGGCGACCCGCTCGCGGCAAGCCTTGTGCTCTTCGGCGACATGGGGGAACCAGTTCTGCCGCCCAAACCGGTACTCGTCCTTCGGCTCGGAACCGTCGGCGGCAAACCAGTTCGGGCGTTCCCAGCCGTATTTCCCGCCAAAGCATGCCCCGGCCTGCCTGAGCCGATCATAAACCGGACTGCGGCGAAGCCCACGGCACACTGTCGATTCTTCATGCGGATAATGCAGCTTGTAATGCTTGGCCTGGCCGTCCAGGGACCGGGCCAGCACCTGCCGCCCCGAGTGGTGGTGTGGCGCAAAACGGCGGATATCTGCGCCCCAGAGGTCAAATGGCGGCTCGCCGTTCAGGACCCAGTGCGCCAGGGCCTTGCCCGCGCCGCCGCCAGCGGCGATGCCGAAGGCGTTGAACCCGGCACCGACGAAATAGTTCCTGAGTTCCGGCGCCTCGCCCATGATGAACATACCGTCTTCGGTAAAGGCCTCGACCCCGTTGAACCACTGCCGCACGCCGACTTCCTCCAGCGCCGGGAAGCGCTCGCAGGCGCCTTCGAGCAAGGGCGTGAAGTGGTCGTAATTCGGTTCCATCAGCCTGAACTCGTGGTTGCTCGGAATCGGATCGGGATGGAACGGGATCGGGTTGAATTCATACCCGCCGACGGCAAGACCACCGACCTCTTCCTTGAAGTAGGTTTGCTTGTCCGGGTCTCTGACCGAGGGGATGTAGCGCGCCAGCCCATCGATGGTCTCGGTGACGAAATACTGGTGGTGTGACGGTTGCAGCGGCACATTGACCCCGGCCATCCGCCCCAGCTCGCGCGCCCAGATACCACCGCAATTGACGACGATCTCGCACGAGATCGTCCCCTGATCGGTTTCCACCCCGTTCGCCGTTCCGTTTTTTGTAGTGCATCCCGTCACCCGGATGCCTTCGATGATCTCCACGCCGTGATTGCGGGCTCCCTTTGCCAGGGCTTGGGTGATGTCGGACGGATTGGCGACGCCATCGTTGGGAACGAATGCGGCGCACAGCACGTCGCTTACCTTCATCTGCGGCACCATTTCGGCGGCTTCGGCGGGCGAAATCATGTTGAACTCGACCCCGAACGAATGTGCGACCGACTGGGCGATCTCGTATTCCGTCCGGCGTTCAGGCGTCAGGGCAAGGCGTAACGAGCCGTTGCGCACCCAGCCGCTAGGCTGCCCGGTCAGGTCCTCCAATTCATCGTAGAGTTTCACCGATTCGGACAGCAACCGGGTGACGTTGGCGTCTGAACGAAGCTGCCCCACGGCCCCCGCCGCGTGCCATGTTGAACCCGCTGTCAGCTGATACTGCTCCAGCACCACCACATCCTTGCAGCCCGCAGCGGCCAGATGATACGCGGTGGAACAGCCCACGATACCACCTCCGATGACAACGATGCGGGCGTGAGAAGGCAAACTTTGGGGCATCCCGGCCTCCCTTGAAATCCTGTTTCTCCTGCCGCGCCCAGTCTTCAGCCGGCGAGTTTATGGCTATCGTCACATAGAAATGAGGCATCTACAACATATTTGTTGTCACATGTAACATGCAGTGTGACTTGTTGCCGACCCGGATCGGAGGTTTGTAATAATTATAAGAGGCCGTTGCCGGATCGGATCCGAGTCGGCGGCGCAAAAAGCACTATGGATGCAGGCACTAGGCGCCGGGCAATTCGGCGTCGTTTCCGCCCTGCTTTTCGACGCACTTGACGATCACACCGGCATTGTCCAGGTGCTGCGCCAACGCTTCATCCGGAGGCAGGTCTGTCACCAGCATGTCGATGCTGGTGAGCGGGCAGACCAGTTCCAGGCTCTTCTGGTGATGTTTGCTGTGATCGACAAGCAACACCTTGCGTCGTGCGACCGACATCATGCGGCGCAGGATCCAACCGGTCCGGGAATCGATCTCCATCGCGCCGGCCGAAGACAGACCGTCGACGCTGAAAACAAGGACATCCGCATGGAACTTGCTGACAAAATCAGTTGTCTCGTGGCCCCACAGGAATCCTTCGGCGTCATCATATTCGCCAGGCGCAACAAGCGTTCGGGCGTTTTCGCCCTTACCCAGAACGGTCGCCGCGGAAATGCTGTTTGTGATGACCGTGACTTTTCTTTGCTGAGCAAGAATCTCATGGGCAAAATGCAGGCATGTCGCCCCGGAGCCCAGCATGATCACTTCGTTGTCCTGAATCTGCTTCACCGCAAGCTGGGCAATTGATCGCCTTTCGGATACCAGAAATTCGCTGCGATTGCTGAAATTCATTTCAAGCCCGATCGGCGCAAACGTCGCGCCGCCGTAGCGCCGATGCAGGCGCCCCGCCTTGGAAAGCTCGTCCAGATCCCGACGCACGGTCTCGCGCGAAACCTGCATCTCCTTTGCTAGATCACGAATCAACAGGCCCGGATCCATGGAAATCATGGCAATGAGCCGTTTCTGTCGCTCAACCTTGCTCGCTTTCATATCACCTCTCGCAGATTGCTACGGCCCCGGAACGGGTATGCGCCACACATGACAACTGCAGGCATACCACCGATTTTTGCCGGCGCCAAACATCTGACATGATGTATCATACAACACGTATATTGGCATATAATAATATAAATGTTGCAAGTACAACATGATGCCCATAAGCTGCCGAGGACTCATCCGTCGGTCGATGTGTCGGGGTAAAGGGCAAATAACCAGGAAACCTGGGTTCAATCACACGCAAGGAGGTAATCCAATGATCGAAGGACGGATCCCCGGTCGCGCTGCACGGCGAACCGGAATCGCGCTGGGCCTGATGCTGTCGGCATTTGCGGGCATGGCGCAGGCTGAAGAAACATTCTGCGTCGGCATGAACGGGCCGTTGTCCGGACCCTCTGCCGGCTGGGCCTTGCCTGGACTGACCGGGCTCAACCTGATCATCGACCAGGTGAACGCTGCGGGTGGCATCGAGGCGGACGGCAAGACCTACAAGGTCGAACTGCGCCAGTTTGACAACGAATACACGCCCTCGAAGGCATTGCAGGGCGCGAAGGAGCTCGTTCTCCAGCACGACTGCAAGCAGATCTTTGGCATCGGCGGCACAACGGCCGACGCTCAGGCGCCGTTCCTGACACAAGCCAAGGTTTTCTATTCCCCGCTGATCGTGAGTGACATCAACCCCAACCGGCCTTATGTGCTTGCCGGTTCCGATGTGAACAGCCGCGGTGAGATGATCAGGCCGGCCTATATGCGGACGGCTTATCCCGACAAGACCCGCTACGCCATCATCGCCCAGGAAGACCCGGGCGCCTATACCGGACAAGCATGGGAAGTTGGCGCCGCGAAGGCCGTTGGGTTCGAAATGGTCTACGACTCGTTCTATTCGGCGGAAACCACCGACTTCGCACCGGTGATAACCGCTGTCCTGGCGACCAATCCGGATATTGTCAGCCTCGGGCTGTCATGGCCTGACTTCATCCCGCTGCTGATGGAGCAGCTTTACCTGCAAGGCTTTACCGGCGTTGTCGCGGCGAACTACATCGAGCATGACCCGATCCTGCAGCGGGTTCCGGCCGAATGGCTGGCGCAAGTGCGTGCGATCGACAGCTACCAGCTGTTCGATGATCCGTGGTTCGGCGTGCCCTCAGCGCAGCATGACTTTTTTCGCGAGTGGGATGCGCGCTACGGCGAGAACGGGTCGGACAACCTGGGCCGGCCGATGAACGGGATCGACTGGCTTTATGCGCCAATGCTCGAGGTCTATCTGAAGGGTGTCGAAAAGGCGGGCACACTTGATGCCGACAAGGTGCTCGAGGCAATTCGCAGCTTCGATCACGTGCAGACCATCCAGGGCCCGGCACGGATCACCGGCGAAGACCTTTGGGGCGGCAAGAACATGATCTCGCCCCCGGTGCCGACCACGGCTTTTGATCCGGAATGCAATTGTAAACGTGTCGTGTCCGTGACCGACTGGGATGTCTGGTTCGAGCTTCTGAAGGACGAGATTATTGCAGAGGTGCGGGATCGCGGGCAGATGTGGGATCAGCGCCAGTAGCCGATCTCGTGAGACACCCGGCCCGACCGGATGCACGCGCTCAGGCTCGTCATCCGGTCGGGCCGGGACGTCTCGGGCGGGCGGTTCCGCCTGACCCATTCCACTCCACGACCGGTATGCCCTGAACACTCGGAGAGCGACTATATGGAACTGGCGACCTTTGTCCAAACACTCGCAAACTCGCTGGTCCTCGGATCGATCTACGCGCTGGTTGCCATTGGTCTGTCTCTTGCCTTCGGCGTCATGCGCATGGCCAACTTTGCGCATGGCGAGTTCTACATGGTCGGGGCCTACGTTGTGTACGCGCTCTACGCGCTGGCGGGCTGGCCCTTCTACGCCGCCGTCGCCGTCGCGGTCCCAGTTGTCGCCGTTCTGGGCATGCTGACCGAACGGCTCATTTTCCGCCCGACCAAATCGAACACGCTCGCCGGTTTCATGGCCACCGCCGGTCTGGCGTTTATCCTTCAGGTCCTGGCCGGGCAGATCTGGGGGGTCGGGCTTGCCAAGCAGGTGCCGATGCCGATCGTAGGTGCGACCGAGATATTCGGCGCGCTGATCTCGACGCAGCGCCTCACCATCATCCCCATCGCGTTCGCGACCCTGGCGGCGCTCTGGGTCTTCCTTTACCGGACCAAATGGGGGCGCGGCATGCGGGCCTGTTCCATCGACCCCGATGCCGCCGCACTTCAGGGGATCGATATCCGGAAGATGTCGCTTCTGACCATGGGATTGTCCGGCGCCAGCGCCGGGCTGGCCGGGGCGCTCATGTCACCGATCTATTCGGTGACGCCCTATATGGGTCACGGAGTTGTGCTGATCGCGTTCATCGTCGTCATCATCGGCGGCATGGCCAGCGTCGAAGGTGCGGTTGCCGCGGCCTTCATCATCGGGTTCGTTCACACCTTTGGAACGACCATCTGGGATGGCATCACCGCAACGATGCTCGGCGTCGCCTTCATGGCTGTCATTCTCGTCATTCGTCCGCAGGGCTTGTTTGGCCAAAACCCGGTCTAGGGGCAGGAGACCGCGATGAACACCTCGAAGACACTGCAATTCGCTCTGCTCAGCCTGGCCGTCATTGGCGGCATGATCCTTCTGCCCCAAGGTCTCGGCCTCTACTCGGTGGAGCTTCTAAACATCTTCCTGGTCAATGTTATTTTGGTTTGCAGCTACCGCATGACGGTGACGACCGGCGATTGGGGCCTGGCACATATCGTCATGATGGGGGTTGGCGGGTATTCGGCGGCCCTGCTCGCCAAAGACGCCGGATTCAGCATCTATCTGACGATCCCAGCGGCGGGGCTGATCGCGGCTTTTGTTGCCTATGTCATGAGCCTGCCGCTCTCAAGAACCGTTGGCTTCGGGTATTTCATCGCCTCTTTCGCAATTGCCGAACTGGTGCGTCTGAGCTGGCTCAAGTTCGATACCCTGTTTGGCGGCGTGCGGGGCCTGATCAACATCCCGATCGGCAAGGTCTTCGGCTACAGCCTGTTCGATCCAGTGATCTACTACTACCTGTCGCTGGCCGTGGCCGTCATCTGCCTGATGCTGATGTTCCAAATCGACAGATCCAGGATCGGGATCGTCTGGCGCTCGCTCAGCACGGATGCCGATCTGGCCAGAAGCGGCGGCATCAACGTCTCCTACTACCGCAAACTGGCCTTCATGTGCGGCTCGGCCTTTGCGGGCGTGGCAGGCGCGCTGCTGGTCCATCGGTTGGGCTCGGTCGACCCCAAGGGCTTCGATCTGACCACGATGATCTATCTGGTCATCTGGGTTGTGGTCGGCGGCACCGGATCGTTCTGGGGGCCTATCGCCGGCTTGATCGTGATGACATTCTTCTTTGAATGGACCCGCGAATTCCTGGCCTGGCGCCCGCTGTTCTTCGGTGGCATCCTGATCCTGTTCCTGATCTTCCTGCCGAACGGGCTGGACGGGCTGCTTCGAAAACTCTTCGACAAAGTAACGTCTCGGGGGGGAGCGAAGCAATGACACCGATCCTTGACGTCAAGAGCCTGACCAAGCGGTTTGGTGGCCTGACCGCGGTCAATGCGCTGGATCTCACGGTTCGGACCGGCGAGATCCACGGGGTTATCGGTCCCAATGGTGCTGGCAAGACGACCCTGTTTTCGCTGATCGCCGGTGCGATGAGGCCAACCAGTGGGCAGGTCTTTTTCGACGGCACGGAGATCACCACCTGGGCGCCGCACAAGATCACTGAAGCCGGCCTGGCGCGCACCTTCCAGCGCAGCGCCGTTTATCACGGCTTCAGCGTGCTGGAAAACATGCTGATCTCGATGCACACGGGTTGTCGGGTTTCGCTGCTCGGGGCGATCTTCAACTTCGGCCCGACTTTCCCGGCCGCCGAAATTGAGCAGGCCGACGGCATTCTCGAATTTGTCGGTCTGAGTGAATACCGGGATGCGCAGGCGGAAACTCTGGCGCTCGGGCATCAGCGGAGCCTGGGAATCGCCATCGCGCTGGCGACCGGCCCGCGCCTGCTGATGCTCGACGAGCCGGCGGCGGGCATGAACGCGCAGGAGGCGGTCGTGCTCGATGAGCTGATCCGCAAGATCCGAGATGATCAGGGGATTTCGGTGGTCCTTGTCGAGCATGACATGAAACTGGTCATGGAAATCTGCGACCGGATCACGGCGATAAATTTCGGCTTGCTGCTCGCCAACGGCACCCCCGAAGAGATTGCCGGCAACAACGAGGTCATCGACGCCTATCTTGGCGTAGAGGATCTGCTGGATGAGGATGGCGATCATGCTTGAGATCAAGAACCTCAAAGTCAGCTATGACAAGGTCGAGGTGTTGCACGGCTTGTCGCTCAATGTGAACGAGGGCGAGGTCGTTGCCCTGGTCGGCGCCAATGGGGCCGGAAAGTCGACAACGCTGCGCGCCGTGTCCGGTCTGGTGCGCGCAGACGCCGGAACCATCACGCTCGACGGCCGGCGCATCGACGGAGCGTCGGCGGTGGACGTGACCCGCGCCGGGATTGCCCATGTTCCCGAAGGCCGAAGGGTTTTCGCTGAAATGAGCGTGAAGGAAAACCTGCTCGTCGGCGCGTTTCAGCGCAGCGACAAGGATGGAATCGCTCGCGATCTGGCAAGCGTTTTCGAGCGCTTCCCGCGGCTTGAGGAGCGCCAGATCCAGATGAGCGGCACGCTCAGTGGCGGCGAACAGCAGATGCTGGCGATCGGGCGGGCCTTGATGTCGGACCCTTCCGTCGTTCTGATGGACGAGCCCACGCTCGGCCTCGCCCCGCTGATGTGCCGCCAGATCGTCAAGATCGTGCGGGAACTGAACAGCCAGGGCAAGACCATCGTGCTGGTCGAGCAAAATGCCCGCATGGCGCTCAGCGTTGCCGACAGGGCCTATGTGATTGAAAAGGGTGAAATATCGGTGACCGGGACGGGGCAGGAACTGCTCCACAACCCGGACATCAAGAAGGCTTATCTGGGGATTGCTTAGACCCCGTTTATCACATCTCGCAGACGACCGAGGGAATGACAATGAATACATCCGCAACAGATCTCGATGCCAGTATTGCTGCCGAAGTGACACGCGTTGTCGAGCTTTATGATTTCACCGACGATGTCCGCGTGACCCCCCTCAGCCGGTCCGAGAACATTGTCTTTTTCGTCGATGACCCGGCGCGAGAGACCAAATATGTGGCCCGCGTCAATTCCGGGCGACTTGCCTATCACACGGGCGAGCTGATCAACTGCGAGCTTGACTGGCTGACGGCAATCCGCGAGGACACGGATGTGATCGTTCCCGAAGTGATCGCCGACCGTGACGGTCGGCGTGTCCACACACTGAATGTGCCTGATAGCCCAACCCCGCGGTTTGTGTCTCTCTACAGCTTTATCTCCGGCGCCGAGCCCTCCGAAGAAAACCTGCCGGCCGAATTCCGGAGGCTCGGTTCGATCACGGCGCGGCTTCACAACCACGCGAAATCCTGGACCCCACCGGCCGGGTTCAAACGGTTGACCTGGACCGAGGACATGATACTCGACGACAAGCTGGGATGGGGGCACTGGCAAAACGGCGTCGGCATCGAAGGGGAGACAGCAGTCATTCTCGAACGCGCGGCATCGATCCTGCGCCGCCAATGCGAACGGCTTCCCAAAGACCGAGAGAGCTTTGGCATGATACATGCCGATCTGCGCCTGGCCAACATCCTCGTGGATGGCGATCAGATTGCCATAATCGATTTCGATGATTGCGGCTTTGGGTGGTATCTTAGCGAGTTACCTGCCGCTCTCAGTTTCATTGAAGACCACCCCGACCGCGACACCCTGATCCACGAATGGATCGCGGGATATCGCGCAGTCTCGAACCTCGATCAAGCCATGGTCGATCAGTTGCCTACGCTTTTCATGTTGCGGCGTTTCGCGCTTTTGGCATGGCTTGGCTATCAGGTCGATCACCTGGAATTCGCGCGTGAAATCGGCCCGCAATTCACCATGGAAACCCGTAAGGAAGCGGAAGCCTATCTGGCACGCTTCGGATAGTCGAAACGTGTCGTCGTCTCCTGGGTCACTTTGGCCCGACCAGACGCGAAGCACCCGAACTGATCCAACACGCGCCGAATGTCGCGAACCAAGCCGTTGGACGCCACGGGATCGCGCTCTTTCCTATTCCATCAAATCGGACGTCAGCGCCAATGGGGCAGTTTAGGGTGATTTGCTAGGACAGGGTTTCTGGTACATCCTTGCCACCAGGGAGCGGAGATGAGACAGAAACCTCGAACACGTAAGAGCCACAGCGAAAAGGTCGTAAAAGACATCCACGGCCCCACGCGCAAATAGTACGCGATCTACCTCGGCGTGCTTCTGGCTTAAGAACAGCTTCTTTAAGAAGTCAGTTTGTCCGCAACCTGCAAGTTTGTAGAAGTCTCGCAACGGCATGCTTAATGGCTGGTATTCACACCGCGCAGTGGGTCTGAGAATGATGCAGGCGCGGCAATTTTCGTGCTGGGAGCGCGTGCAGCGAAAAATCTCTTGGTCTCCTTTGGGCTCAAACCAGTCATCTGACAGTTTTGGTCGTTTGATCGCATTCAGCCCAAAGGAGACCCTGGTTTGCGTCGCGATTGGCAGGATCGCGGGCAAAGCTCCAATTCACTGCAACGGTCATCGATGCCGGCTATTCGAACCACGAGTACACAACGACCTGCCGCTTGGTTTTCCAAGCTGTTCTTTGCAAGTCATGCGAGATGAACTAGGTTAGTTCTTAAGCGCGAATATTATCTCAGATCAAATCGTCAATGGTGATCCGCCATTCTGAAGGAACTGTTGAAACCCTCCCTCCGCAACTGCGGTGATTGCCCGATCCGACATCGAGCGGTGTGCGCCCGCTGCGAAGAGGATGAATTGGCGGTGCTGGAAAAGATGAAATACTGTCGTAGTTTTGAGGCTGGACAAACGGTCATTTGGGCTGGTGACGAGACAAGTTTCGTGGGCTCAGTCGTGTCGGGCATCGCCACGTTGACCCAGACCATGGAGGATGGCCGGTCCCAGATGGTGGGCCTTTTGCAACCCAGTGATTTTGTGGGGAGGCCAGGGCGTGATGGGGCGGTTTTTAACGTCATTGCGGTCAGCGATCTTGTGATGTGCTGTTTTCGCAAAAAGCAGTTTGAAGATTTGGTGCATTCAACGCCTCACATCGCGCAGCGCTTGTTGGAAATGACACTAGACGAGCTGGATGCGGCACGCGAATGGATGCTAGTGTTGGGTCGCAAAAACGCTCGTGAAAAGATCGCATCGCTCTTGTCGATATTCGCCAGGCGTGATGCGTCATCGTCGTCGAATGCGCGCGAGGGTCGACTGGAATTTGATCTGCCGCTAACACGTGAGGCGATGGCAAACTATCTCAGCTTAACACTAGAGACAGTCAGCCGCCAGATATCGGTGCTGAAACGGGATGGGGTGATTCAGTTGCAAGGCAAACGCCACGTGATCGTACCTGACCTTGACCGACTGCTGATTGAAGCGGGCGATGACGACGATGGCGGAATGATTGTCTGACAGTTGAACAGTACTGAAACAATGCGGACATTCAAACAAGATGCAGCATTGTGAAGTTTGGGCTGTGCCGACATCCGACGATATTGGTCGGTTGACCGATGTCAGCCCAAAGCAGACCCTCTCCCAGCAATCAGATGCAAGCGGGCGCTTTTTTTGAGGCTTGGTGCGGAACATAAACGGCTATCTTGTCGGAAGAGATAACAACGAAGTTGTAGGACTCACGGTCGAAGTACAAATTCCCACCATATACCGGCATCATTGGTGCGAGCTGACAAACCTCAGCTCCCAAAGCGTAGCGCACTGTCGGGCCCTGCATCATTGTAAATGTTCGTGCCATGCCAAATACCATGCATAGAAAGAGTGTTGCTACGAAAGCAAGTTTCCAACCCTCAGGTGAGTTGAAGAACTCCCTATGTGTCCTTTTGTCAGCGACGCGGTAGGCGGACAACAATCCCAAGATAGCCATGATGCCGCCAAACAAAATCGTATAGTATAGCGCAATTCTGGATGGGTACGTTATGAAGGATCCGGTTTCAATTGGGAGAAACGTAGAAATGCTGAACACCAAGACCATTATGATGCGCACGCCAAAAACAAATGCACCGTAGGATCGACCTTCGACGACTGCTTTGTTCCTGCGACGTTGGAGCCGAGCCACGACAGGGTCCCGCAAACCTCGCGACTTTCTCAGGCCAAAGTAAAACTTGCAGATCAAAAAATTAAAAAAGACTACCGATCCAATGACAAACAGACGTGAGACCTTGAACAAGGCAAAAATTATCAACGCTATAAAGGTCAGTTGACCAGAAAGATGTACTATCGTTGCGTGATTGATGAGCGTTACGACAGACGACGGTAAGCCGAAAACAACCCCCAAGAGGAAAGCGCCTGTTCCTCCAACATATAGCGCGAAAAATAGAGCCCCGAACGTCAGCACTTCTCCGGCTTTCAACACTGGAAGATCTCCGATGATCTTGCGCCAACTGTTCCCTGAGTTATCCAACGATCGTTACCTCCTAAGCCTAAGTGACAGGAATATTTTTTGATCATATCCTACCCTAATTCGAAAGGCAGCTGGAGTAACCTCAATGTCTATGGTCTGCTACTTGTCTCTGTACGGCGAGCAACCCAACTGAGGCCGTCGTCGTCTTTCGTTTGGAAGCACGCTATGGACCGTTCGTCCAACTTTGCAAAGTCCGCTTTCTGCGCGTTGCGGCCATTGGTGGAGACCGCAGCATGAACGGTGAGGAATTCCGGCCTATGAATGACTGCTTTCGCTATGCCGGGTTGCAGCCCGAGCACTTGCAGCAAATTCACGTTTCCCGTCGAAGATTAATGAAACCCACGTCCGCTTAGGGCTGCCTCCAGCCATCTGCCGGAACGCTGATGTGTGTCTCGTTCGGTGAACCGTGTGCCGCGCCGCCGCAAGGCGGCTCTGAGCCAGAGTGTTCGATGCTGCGTTCGTAGCAAACGTCTGCTTCGGTGATCGGCTTACTCAGGCAGTCCCGCATCGCGAAGACTGGTAAGCCATACCCGCCGGTTTTCGGGGTGGTTTTTCGATCCCGCAAACTGTCTTTGCATAGCCGTGATAGAAAGCTTCGGGTTGATCTGCAATGCAGCATCCACAGCTTTTTGGGCCTCGTCTGCCCTTCCAAGTTTGATGAGACTGGCCGCACGCAGCAGGTGATGAAAGACCCGCCAAGTATTGCTTGTAGCAACGGCGCCCAATTGGCGCGCCGCTTCGAGCGCGCCCTCATGCTGACCAAGATGAAAAAGGATGTGCCCCTTGTAGAAATACATGTTCTGGAGCATCGGATCGCGGGGGCTAAGTTTTAGCGCCATCTCAATGTGAGGCAGGGCTTTGCTCTGCAAACGAAACCAATCGTAGGTGTGCGCTAACTCCAGACGAATGCGCGCATCATTCGGGTTTATTGCAACCGCACGCTCAAGGTTGGCAATCGCGGGTTCGGCCTCGCCGGTGAATCGATAGATGTAACCCAAGGCTGCGTGTGCCTGCGCGTCCTGATCGTCCAACTCAATTGCCCGCTTGGCAGCCTCCGTGGCGGCAACCAGTGTGTCTTGTGGCGCATCGCTCCACTGAAAGAAGAATATGGTGCCGAGTGCCCTAGCCTTAAGACTATGCGCGGCCGCAAACTCCGGATCGCGGACAAGCGCTTCTTCTGCAAAACTCAAGGCATCGCTTTGCGCGTCCTTGGAAAATACGGCCTGTCGAACACGTCCACGCAAGTAGAGGTCCCAGGCCCCAAGGTCATCTGTTGGTTTATCACGCCCTTGCAAACTGTCTGACTGATAGATTTCAGGTAAAAGTCTGCCCGCGATAGCTTGGCTGATTTCTCCTTGCACGAAGAAGATGTCGTCCAATTGATGTTCGAAAGCCTCGGCCCAGATTGTCTCATTGGCATCGACATCCACGAGTTCTCCGCTAACGCGCACACGTTCTTCGTCGCGTCGAACGCTGCCTCGAACAACATAGCTTACCCCTAGGTCGCGGGCGATTTCGAGAGCCGTGTCCGATTCACGTGCGTAGGAAAACATCGTCGCACTTGAGACAACAAATAGTTCTCGATTACGCGAAAGATGCCCGATAAGTTCATCCGTCAAACCGTCAACGAAGTACTGTGCTGAAGGGTCTCCGCTTAGGTCATCGAACCGGACCACCGCAATTGACGGTCTTTCTGTATCTAGAGGCAATGGCTCCTCACTGGAGAAAGAAAACCAGACCGCACCCAGCAATACCACTGAAGCTACAACAAAACTCCACAACCGTCGTTTAGGTTTTGTGAGCGCTTCTTCTGTCTCGTCTGTGGACACCGTCGCGACGAACTGGAACCCGCGCTTTGGATAGGTCTTAATAAATTTCGAGGTCGACGCCGTGTCGCCCAAAGCCTTTCGAACAGAATGGATGCGCGTGTTTAGAGCCGCATCGGTGATGGCCTTTCCCCCCCATATTTCATCAATGAGGTCCTGCTTGCTTACGACGCCCGAGCGGCGTTCAATAAGAAACCCCAGCAGTTGGAGCGCCTGTGGTTCAAGCTCCACCGAAACACCGTTGCGCGAAAGCCCTCGCACAGCGTCAAGTTCGAAGTCCGCAAATTTGTACATGAAAAATACTTACCTTTAACGGTGTTGAGCGCTCAACGGTTGATCGCTGTTGTCATCTAAATGTCAGAAAAAATCATGTTCCAATCAAGCTTCTTGGGTCGGTTCAATCTACGGATGGCACAGGGTTATGCCCGGCAACAAACACACTATGGAAGAAAAAGGAGACTGAGATGCCGAAATTAAAAAAAGTGGTCGTGTGCTTTACTATTGCATTGGCTGGGGGCATGGCGATGGCTGAGACAGACCTCGACGCAGCCCTGAAAAACGGCGGTGAAAGGCTCGGATCAGACCAGATTGCGGAGCTGCTAATTGGCCATGTGGTGACGGCAAAGTCGGGCGAAAAGATGTTTCGCTTCTTCTATGACCCCAACAACGTTATCAGTGGTGAACTTACCAATGGCGGCTGGAAAGGTACAGGAGCATATGCCATTACCGACACTGACCAAGTCTGCGTTTCGATGGCCGCAGACAAGGGTCGGTATCGCTGCCTGACTGCAGTACGCCATGGCAATGTTGTTCAGAAGTTCAATGCTGGCGGAAAGATGACTTTTGAACTTCTCGACTTCGAACCTTCCACGGGCCTCTAAGGATCGGTCGATCAGCTGCTGCCATTGGCTTGCACAGTATCAATGGCAGCTCTGTGCACATTGCTACCTTTCGGATAGAGCTAGCACCAATTTAGGTGATTTTTCAGTGACCAAGTTGCTCGAACCAGTCCAGTACCATTGTCGCCCAACCTTTGGGTAATCCGTGACCCCCCTTGTGCAAAATCAGCTCAAGGCTTCCGTATTCACATTTCCATTCTTTTCGCCAAATCCCATCGGAAATTTCATGTTCAGTAGCATTACTTGGGCAGGTATTTGCGTTACGCCAAAGTTGAAGACCTTCCCAAATATCAGCCTGACTTATTGTGAATTGAACTTCATCATTGTGCCATGATCGACCTTCCAGCGGAACCATTGGATCGGTAAATCCATGCGTGTGCAATAAATTCACTGGCGCGCTGCATTTCTCAGGCATTGGCATCCAGAAACCTCCGGCAGCCGGCGCATATGCCAAGGCCAGGTTCGGCGAATGACAGGCAACATCCCAAACCATCGATCCACCCCGAGAAAAGCCCGTCAGTAAAATCTGATCCGGAGAAACTCCAAATCGATTCACGGCATCCGAAATCACTTCTTGCAGGAAAATCAGATCCCGCCGCGGGTATATCTGCCAACCGTCGCGCACGGACCAGTCGTTCGGCTTTCCATCATGCCACGGCAACGCCGTAGGTGCGATCAGAGCATAACCCCTTGAGGCCAACTGATTTACAAATCCTGCATTGCCGAGGACCTTGGCACCGCTGCTGCCGTATCCGTGCAAGTGCACCACTGTTGGTCCATTTTCCCACTCGGCGGGAATGGCAATGTGATATTCCCCTGCTTCGACCAAGCAAGGTACATTCTTACTGCCGCAGTCCTGTGCAAGCGTTTGACCGGCCAAGAAAAACAAAGCCATCAGCAACAAGCACTGACGCAAACTATTCTGACAGCTTCGAGCAGTCATTCTTCCCAGTTCCTTTGGCGCTATTAAGAGACTAGCAGAGAAATGATGCACTAAGTGAAAATTTGAATTAGCCATGCGAGCATAAAGCAGCGCACTCAATTCTTTGCTGCCCCAATGTTCAGAAAGTCCGCTTTGTCCCGTATAGCGGTCGTTGAAACTATTAGCAGCCCATGACAGCTTCGAGCCCATTTTGCACCACTGGCACATGGGTTGATTTCGCCGTGCGCGGCGAAGTGTGTTACACTTTACTTTGAGGTGTGCTCGGCCTCACCCAGGGGCCCAATAGCGCAAAATTTGGTTGGGGAACGTGAAATGAACGAACCTGTGTCCGCACATTATAGGGGTGGGGGCAGCCTTGCCGCAAAGATTGCAATAGGGATACGTGACGCAGGATTGGAGCCGAACAGTTTTCGTGCTTCTGATTTTGAACCCATCGACGAGTTCCATTTCCGCGGAAGAGAGGCGACACTGCAGTTACTGAAACAATTGAATTTGAACCAGACTTCGAAGGTACTGGACATCGGGAGCGGATTGGGCGGCGTGTCCAGGACCATGGCCGAAGAGGTGGGTGTTCACGTAACCGGGGTGGATTTGACGCAAGAGTTTTGCGATGCGGCCATCGCTATTTCCGCATGGGTCAATTTGGGCGATAGAACGTCCTTTCTCCAAGGGGATGCCACAGACATGCCTTTCCCTGACGATCACTTCGACGGGGCCGTTACAGTCCATGTCGCCATGAATATTCCGGACAAGGCTGCTATGTACTCGGAGGCGCGCCGCGTTCTCAAATCCGGCGCACGATTTGGTATCTACGATATTCTGCAAGGCGAAGGTGGCGAAGTCCTTTATCCGACACCGTGGGCCGCTAATCCATCAATCAGCCATCTTGCGACGCCGGAGGAAATGTCCGCGCATATTATGAGTGCTGGTTTCAGAATCCTGAGTGAATCGGACTCAACCTCGGAGAGTTACCACTGGCTCAAGGAGAGGACCACAAAATCGCCATCGACAAGCCCGCTTCCAGTGACGACACAGCTCTTGTTTGGAACCGACGCTGCGAAAATGGCAAAGAACCAGCTCAAAGGACTCAATGAGCGCCGCATGCTGACTTATTCTTTTATCTGTGAAGCCTAACGGACAACGGCAGTTTCGTCCGCTTGAACAACAATGCCCGCTTTAGAGCCCAAACTGTCCGGTGCTGTAGGATAAATTAACAGCAGTAGTGCTCGGACTGCCGGCCTTCATGTCTCGTCAGATAACATCCCGGAAATCACTGGCCTGATAGGGGACAAACAATTCTTTGAGGGGAGCTAAAATGCCTGTTTTTCGTAGTGGGTCTGCCCCCATATCGAGCAGCAGTTCATCGTGGTAATGGGTCATGTGCAAGAGCAACGTGGCTGATCGTGCCGCGCCGTCGGGCATCCAGGATTGCTTCCAGTGCCTAAGTGAGGCAATCGCAGCAAGCATGTCTCCCTTACTTGGCAAGGTCACATTTCGGGCGACGACTTCGGACAGCCAGCGCGCCTGTAGTGAAAAGGTCGTAACGCTCATGAACGACGACGCACGGCCAACAAAGGCAAGGTTGGGTGCGTCGGGGTGCAGAATATGCCGATAGAGGTAAATGCCATCCGGTTCTTCGCCTAAGGCGATGCGCAGATCCTTGGGCAGAAACCCGAAACCAGTTTTCCAGCCCGTCCCGAAGACGACGCAATCCACTGACAGTGTGTCACCGTCCTCCAGGATCAACTCGTTTTCGGTGAAGCGTCGCAAGCCGCTGCGATGCGCCGATATTTCCCCGGCGCTGATGCTTTCGATGAACCCGGGTCGTGGTACCATCGTCACTTCCGAGTAGGCGTCATAGTCGATCGGGTGCACGGGGATCAGAGTGTCGCCGTTGGCGATCCTGGTTCCCAGCTTTTGCTGGATGCGCAGCAACATCTCTACCACCCGCCAGAAGAGCCAGGGCAAGGGATAACCAACCGTATGAAGCGCGCGCGTGACAGGCGTTGACCGGACGTAGGGCGGGATCATCGCCGCGACCAGCCGTGTCAGCATGCCCCACTTGAACGGGAGCAGCCCCAGAAGCTTTCTGGGAACGGGCCAATGGGTGCTGCGAAACACCAGATACACCTTGTCCGCCACGCCGATCGCGGCCCCGGCGATATCACCAGCGCTTTTGCCATACCCGACGACGGCCACACGCCGCCCGCGCAGCATCTCGATATCCTTGACCTGACTGTTGTGAAGGATGTCCCCCTGAAACTGATCCTGTCCTTCAATTTCCGGCATCTGCGGAGTCTCTGAATAGAGCCCGGTGGCGATAACCACCAGATCGGTCTGCACGATGTTGGAACCGCTTTCATCTTCCACCTCCAGCGTCCAGCCGTCACCCGACCGCCGCAGCGCCGTGACGCGCGTGCCCAGTTGCAGGCAATCGCGAATGCCGAAATGATCGCAATACTCCTCCATATATTTCTGAAATTCGGGGCCGGGCGTGTAATGCGGCACCTCGTCAGGCAACGGAAAATCCGGAAATTCGTAGAGGTCTTTTGGAATTTGCACACCGAACCCGTGATACCCGTCGGCCCAGACGCCCCCCAGTTTGGAATTCCGGTCATATACCCTACAGCTTATGCCCTTTCGGGTCAGATTTTTCGCCGTGGCGAGCCCGGAAATGCCTGCGCCGATGACAACCGCGTTCTTGATCTTGCCGTGGATCATGGCGCCGCCTGCCGTCTGTTCAGGAGTTTTGAAGCACCAAGAAACACTGCCCCCAGTATCCAGAAAGTCAGGACATAGGCCCCGAACAGTGTCCAGAGAAACCACGTCCAGATGCCTTGCCAAACTGTCTTAATCGGGGCCAACCCGGGGCGACCCAGCCGCGCCCGAAAAATGCTTAACATGTGCAGAAAACCCAGGACGGCACCTATAGCAGTACCGATCAAAAGATATGTGCTCATTTTGATGTCCCCCCTTTTAGCATAAAAGAAAAAGTCGTTTTTCAAAATGAGCGGACCGGAGATCTCTCTCGGACTGCGGTCATTGGATCATTAGCTGCGAAAGCTCAGTTTGTCCGCAGGGCCGACCTCTACGCCTCTCAAATGCTGCGTATTGCACGAACGGCAGGTTTGCGGAAGCTGCATTGCAGCGCCAGATCACACCTAAAGCGGAGGGAATGCCCCGTCCACGCGACTTTGCAAAGTTCACTATCTGCGCTTAGCTGACGTCAGGTTCAACTCAGCCTGAGTATGCGATATGATCCCCTAAGGGCTACGTTGCTCAATCACAATGGAACGGCACTGATTACAGACTTAGAAATCATCAACACAACCTTTTCCACAAGGGCCAGACGTGCATTAACTCAAACGATGTTCACACTGTAGCTGAACTTCAACGCGTGCTCCAAGAGTACGGTTAGAGATACGTCGGGGAGAGAATGTTCGGCATCGGCAGGGTGACGGCGGGTGAAATTTTGGAGTTCTTGAGTCGCCATTAAGTATCTGCACCAACTCCTGATCCGCCAATGTCATTTGGTCACGTAATTTGAGTACGTTGAAATAAATGATGGAACACAGCGAAACTACGTCAAAAAATGGGTACTTTGTCCCCCATATGTCCCCCAAACCACATCTGCGTAGCGGATTGAGAGGATCATTTCGCTGCTAAGTCTTTGATTTCAGTGGTGAGCCGTACAGGATTCGAACCTGTGACCCACTGATTAAAAGTCAGTTGCTCTACCAACTGAGCTAACGGCCCACTAGGCGGCCTATCTAGAAAGACGCGACGCGAGGGTCAAGCCCGAAAATCCATGTAAATCAATTGCGGTGCTGGATTCATCAGTTCTGCGGGTTTATATGCGCCAGCATGAGCACACCGCGCGATACCGCATTGCCCTTCATGAAGATGCATGGGCTGGGAAACGACTTTGTCGTGGTGGACGCGCGTGAGCATATGATTGATATCACGCCCGCCATGGCGATTGCGATCGGTGATCGTCGTCTTGGGGTGGGTTTTGATCAGCTTGCGGTGATTTCGAACGGCCACGCGGATGCTCATCTGACCTTTTACAATTCAGATGGGAGCATATCCGGGGCCTGTGGTAATGCGACGCGCTGTATCGCACGCTATCTGTTGAATGAAAGCAATCGGGACGAGCTGCAACTGACTACAGCGCGCGGAGATCTTGTTGCGCGAGACGCTGGTGAGGGGCGGACCTCTGTTAATATGGGCTTGCCGCAGCTGGGCTGGGCTGAAATCCCTCTGGCGCATGAAATGGATACGCTCGAATTACCGATCGAGGGCCGCCCGTCGGCGACCGGCATGGGCAATCCGCATTGTACGTTTTTTGTCGAGGATGCCGAGGTCGTTGATTTGGCGCAGTTCGGGCCCCGTTACGAAACCCATGAGCTTTTCCCGGAGCGGACGAATGTCCAGGTTGCAAGTGTGATCGGGCCCGACCATATCCGCATGCGGGTCTGGGAGCGTGGTGTCGGTATCACGCTGGCATCGGGATCTTCCTCCTGTGCGACAGCGGTAGCGGCGGCGCGGCGCGGGCTGAGCTCGCGCAAGGTGCGGATTGATCTGGACGGTGGTACCCTCGATATCGACTGGCGCGATGACGGCGTATGGATGACCGGACCAACGATGCATGTATTTGACGGTGTGCTGACAGCCGAGTTCCTGCGAGCGGTCGAATGAGTAAACCGCCGATTTTCGCGACGCTCGGTTGCCGCCTAAACGCCTACGAGACCGAGGCGATGAAAGAGTTGTCATCGGCGGCTGGGCTGGGCGATGCGGTTGTCGTCAATACCTGCGCCGTGACCGCCGAGGCAGTACGCAAGGCACGGCAGGAAATCCGCAAGCTAAGGCGTGAACACCCCAAAGCGCGGCTGATCGTGACAGGTTGCGCCGCGCAGACCGAGCCCGACACATTCGCGGCGATGGCCGAGGTTGATGCGGTGATCGGCAATACCGAGAAGATGCAGCCGGAGACCTGGAAAGGGCTTGCCGCTGATTTTATCGGCGACAGTGAAGCGGTGCAGGTGGATGACATCATGTCCGTCACCGAGACCGCAGGCCACTTGATAGACGGGTTCGGCACACGCTCGCGCGCCTATGTCCAGGTGCAGAATGGCTGTGACCATCGCTGCACGTTCTGCATTATTCCTTACGGGCGTGGAAATTCACGGTCGGTGCCAGCGGGCGTAGTCGTCGATCAGATCAAGCGGTTGGTGGATCGGGGCTATAACGAGGTCGTGCTGACAGGGGTCGATCTGACCAGTTGGGGCGCCGATCTGCCGGCCACGCCGCACCTGGGCGACCTGGTGATGCGGATTCTGAAACTGGTGCCGGATCTGCTGCGCCTGCGGATTTCCTCGATAGATTCCATTGAGGTAGATGACAATCTGATGCAGGCGATCGCCTGCGAGCCCCGGCTGATGCCGCATCTGCATCTGAGCCTTCAGCATGGCGACGATCTTATTCTGAAGCGCATGAAGCGGCGGCATTTGCGCGATGATGCGATCAGGTTTGCCGAGGAAGCGCGGCGACTGCGGCCCGAGATGACATTCGGGGCCGATATCATTGCCGGATTTCCAACCGAGACCGAAGCACATTTTGAAAATTCCCTGCGGTTGGTCGAGGAATGCGATCTGACCTGGCTGCATGTCTTTCCCTATTCGCCTCGCCCTGGCACGCCGGCGGCCCGAATGCCCGCCGTAAATGGTCGGGCGATCAAGGAACGTGCCGCGCGGTTGCGGGCGACGGGTGAGCGTCAGGTTGAACGGCATCTGCAGCGGCAGGTTGGGCAAGAGCACCGGATCCTGATGGAAAGCCCCCGGATGGGACGGACCGAACAGTTCACCGAAGTTGATTTCAGCTCGGACTGTGCTGAAGGCCAGATCGTGACCGCGCGGATTCGCGGCCATAACGGGCAACGGCTGGTGGCCTAGATCATGGCTTTGCCGGTTTTATGGTCATTCCGGCGATGCCCCTATGCGATGCGGGCACGTCTGGCGATCGTCTCGGCGGGCGTTCATGTCGAATTGCGCGAAGTGGTGTTGCGCGACAAGCCGGTTCAATTTCTGCAATCCTCACCGAGTGCGACGGTACCCTGTCTGAACACCGGATCTCAGGTCATTGATGAAAGCTTTGACATCATGATCTGGGCGCTGAAGACAAACGACCCGGAGCATTGGTTGAACATGCCGGAACAGGGATTCGGCCTGATAGAAGCAAACGACGGCTGGTTCAAACACGCGCTGGATCGGTACAAATACGTCTCGCGACACAAAGATGTGGACGCCGAGGCAGAACGGGAAATCGCCGCAGAGTTCATTTGCGAACTGGACGTGCTTCTGGCTGATCGGGCTTGGCTGTTCGGAGCCTTGCCGTCACTGGCTGACATGGCGGTGCTGCCCTTCGTTCGACAGTATGCTCATGTCGATCTGGTTTGGTTCAATCGACAGCGTTGGCGGCATGTGATCCGCTGGCTAGATGCTTTCAAAGCGTCAAACCGATTTACTGCGATCATGACAAAATATCCGCAGTGGCGCGCGCCGGACCAGAGAGTTCTGTTCCCTGACGAGCTTTCTCTCCCTTGCAATTAGCAATGCAATCCTCAGGATGCGCATAATCCACCTTGAAGGCCGCGCAAGATGCACCCTAACCCCGTATTCCGCAAAGAGACGACCAGCCAGCACATCACCTTTGCCCGCGAGTTGGGATTTGGCATGTTAGCCGTCACCACCTCTGACGCGCCGGTGATAAGCCACATTCCGTTTCTGTTGTCCGGGGATGGTACAGTGGCTGAATTTCATCTGGTGCGGTCAAATCCGATTGCGAGGGCGTTGAAAACACCGCTCAAGGCACGGCTGGCAGTGCAGGGGGCACATTCCTATGTCTCGCCGGACTGGTATGGCGTCGACGATCAGGTGCCGACATGGAACTACATGGCGGTGCATATGGTGGGCGAGGTCGAGCAGCGCCCGGCGGACGAATTGCACGATCTGCTCGACCGACAATCCGCCGTCTATGAAAGCCGCTTGCAGCCCAAGCCGCCCTGGACCACCGTCAAAATGACGGCCGATGTGCTTGAGAAGATGATGCGCCAGATTGTGCCGTGTCGGATGCGGGTGGATCGGATTGATGGCACATGGAAATTAAGCCAGAACAAGCCTGATGATGTGCGGCTGCGTGCGGCGGATCATATGGATGCCTACGGGTTTGGCAGCGATGTGCGGGTGCTGTCGGCGTTGATGCGTGGGATTACACCCGGCGGCTGACCTAGCGCTGGTCAACTGGGTGTGATGGACCTACCTTTGTCATATCCAAACAGGAGTTTTTGCGATGAAACTGCTATCTGCGGACGCCTCGCCTTTTGCACGCAAGGTGCGTGTTCTGATCCTTGAAACTGATCTGACTGACGCGGTTGAGACTGTCGTGGCCATGACCACGCCTTACGACACGAACCAAACCCTGCTGGCGGCCAATCCGGTGGGCAAGCTGCCGACGTTGATTCGCGAAGATGGTCCGGCGCTTTATGACAGCCGGGTAATCTGTCGCTTTCTCGATGACCACGCGAGCGCAGGTCTTTATCCGGCCAACCGGCTGTGGGACACGCTGACATTGGAAGCAACGGCGGATGGTATCATGGATGCAGCGGTGTTGATGACTTACGAAAAGCGCCTGCGCCCGCCCGAATATCAATCCGTTGACTGGTTGGACGCCCAGTGGAAAAAGGTCATGGGGGCGGTGTCGGTCATAAACGACCGCTGGATGAGCCACCTGTCAGGTCCGCTGGATATGAGTCATATTGCTACCGGATGCGCGCTGGCCTATCTGGATTTCCGTCACGGTGATCGCAACTGGCGCAAGGGAAATGACGCCCTGGACGACTGGCTGGCAGTTTTTGCCGAGCGCGACAGCATGAAAGCCACCGCGCCCGAGTGAGGCCCGTTTTGGCCTTGAGCGAACATTCACACATTAAGTACTGGCGGCCCGTGCGGCGGGTAGTGGCGTCCATTGAGCTCGGACCAATGGCGCCCAGCTCGAAGACCGATGCGTGGCGGACTGCGGCGCTGATTCCCCACAGGTGGAAAACGCGAGCCGCAGCGTCTGGTCAGGATTAACGTGATCGATCCAATTCGAAACGGACCGGCCCTGGTTCAAAAACTATAACTGACCCCGATATTCACGGCATGAGTCAGAATGTCGGTGCTGATCGAGCCGGGAAGCTGGCCGGGTACCAAAGGATCGGCATCAATGGTGATGTCATTATCCGACCAGGTGAACTGATATTCGGTAAAAAGCGCCCAATGATCGTTCAGGTCGTATTTAATGCCCGCGATACCCCGAAGGGCGGGGCCGGTCGTCTCGTAACCAAAGGTTCGATTCGATGCGCCGTTCACGGTGACATCCACATGCGGGATCGCAATACCGGCGCCAGCGCCCACATAGGGCGTGAACTTTTCCAGTTTGAACGCACCGGGCCAACGCTTCATGATGTTCGCTGTGATGATGTTATGACCATCGGAAAGCTCGAAACTGCTGGCACCGATAGCGGCAAGATCAGCGGTCGAGGCATAGGCTTTGGTATGCGTGCCCTCAATGCCGAAGCCGATATTTGATTGGGTCCACCACATCGCACGCCCGCCGTAATAATAGGGGTTTTCCAGTGGTCTGCCTTCCCAATCGAAACTGCGGCTGACCGGAACGCCGCCAGGAAATGTGCCCGAGCCGGTGCTTCCCTGAACGCTTTGCACGCCGAGATAGAGGCTGAGTTCCACTTCTGCAGCGGCGGGCATCGTGGTCATCGCAAGAGCGACGGCGGCACATTTCAGGATGTTCTTCATGTCGAAAGGCCCCTTCGGGTTTGTGTCGGTAGGATTTGCCTCTGCTTACACCCGTAATACGGCCCTCTCAAGCGCGACAGAAGCGCACCCTGGTCAATTCCGCGGCATTGTGCTCTGGACTGGCCCGAAAAGCACAGTTAAACATCGCGATGGAAAGGTTGCAGGATTCCCGCGACCCGAGATTGCATGAGCCGCATTCGGCACCAGAATGGAGTATACCTCGTGTCCCACGCAGAAGATCACGAAGGCACCCGCAGGGATTTCCTTTATTACGCTACCGCAGGCACCGGCGCTGTCGCCACCGCCGCAGCCGTCTGGCCGCTGGTTGACCAGATGAACCCGTCCGCCGACGTTCAGGCGTTGAGTTCGATCCGGGTTGATGTCGCGGATGTGGCACCGGGCACCCAGCTGACGGTGAAATGGCTGGGCAAGCCGGTATTCATCCGCCGCCGCACCCAGGCCGAGATTGACGAGGCACGCGCCGTGGATCTGGCTGAACTGCCCGATGGCGATGCCCGTAACGAAAATATCGACGATGGGTCGCCGGCTACGGATGAGAACCGGTCGATGGACGAATCCGGTGAATGGCTGGTTCAGATGGGTGTGTGCACCCACCTGGGTTGTGTTCCGCTGGGCGATGCCGGTGATTTCGGCGGGTGGTTCTGCCCCTGCCACGGGTCGCATTACGATACCTCTGGCCGCATCCGCAAAGGACCGGCACCTGAAAACCTGCCGGTGCCGGTAGCAGAATTCGTCGATGAAACGACGATCAAACTGGGATAAGGAAGCGCGCATATGTCCGGAATTCCGCACGATCACTACGAACCCAAGACTGGCGCTGAGAAATGGCTGCATAGCCGCCTTCCTATTGTCAGCCTGATGTATGACACATTGATGATCCCCACGCCCAAGAACCTGAACTGGATGTGGATCTGGGGTATCGTCCTGACCTTCTGCCTGGTGCTGCAAATCGTTACCGGCATCATTCTGGTCATGCATTACACGCCGCATGTCGAACTGGCCTTTGCCTCGATCGAACACATCATGCGCAACGTGAATGGCGGGCACTTCATCCGCTATCTGCACATGAACGGCGCGTCGCTGTTCTTCTTTGCCGTCTATATCCACATCTTCCGCGGGCTGTACTACGGCTCCTACAAGGCCCCGCGCGAGATTACGTGGATCATCGGCATGCTGATCTACCTGATGATGATGGGCACGGCCTTCATGGGCTACGTGCTGCCTTGGGGTCAGATGTCCTTCTGGGGCGCGACGGTGATTACCGGCCTCTTTGGTGCGATCCCGTTCATCGGTGAGCCGATCCAGACCTGGCTGCTGGGTGGCCCGGCGGTGGACAACGCGACGCTGAACCGCTTCTTCTCGCTCCACTACCTGCTGCCTTTCGTGATCGCAGCGCTGGTCGCGGTGCATATCTGGGCCTTCCATTCCACTGGCAACAACAACCCCACAGGTGTTGATGTGCGCCGTGGCTCCAAGGCCGAGGCCGAGAAAGACACATTGCCGTTCTGGCCCTATTTCGTGATCAAGGATCTGTTTGCGCTGGCCGTGATCATGGTGGTGTTCTTCGCCATCGTGGGCTTCATGCCCAACTATCTGGGCCACCCGGACAACTATATCGAAGCCAACGCGCTGGCTACGCCCGCGCATATCGTGCCGGAATGGTACTTCCTGCCCTTCTACGCGATCCTGCGCGCCTTTACCGGCGAAGTCTGGGTTGTGCAACTGGCAAGCTGGATCACCGGTGGCATCGTCGACGCCAAGTTCTTCGGTGTGCTGGCGATGTTCGGTGCGATCGCGGTGATGGCGCTGGTGCCGTGGCTGGATACCTCCAGCGTACGGTCGGGCCGGTATCGTCCGATGTTTAAGTGGTGGTTCGCCCTGCTGGTCATCGACTTCATCGTGCTGATGTGGCTGGGCGCCCGTCCGGCGGAAGAGCCGTATGCAACCTATTCGCTGATCGCCTCGGCCTACTGGTTTGCCTACTTCCTGGTGATTCTGCCGCTGCTGGGCGTGATCGAAAAACCAACTGCCGCGCCGGAAACCATCGAAGCGGATTTCGAAGCGCATTACGGCAAAGCCGAAACACCGGCTGAATAAGAGAGGATCGGGGACAATGATGAAAAAACTCAGCATCGCCGCTGTAACCGCCCTGACCCTTTCGACCGGGGGCGCAATGGCCGCCGGCGCCGAGGGTCATGTGCATGACGTCGACTTCTCGTTCGAGGGGCCGTTCGGCAAGTTCGACCAGAACCAGCTGCAACGCGGTCTGCAAATCTACACCGAGGTCTGTTCGGCCTGTCACGGGCTGCGTTATGTACCACTGCGCACGCTGTCCGACGAAGGCGGTCCGCATCTGCCCGAAGATCAGATGCGTGCCTATGCCGAGCAGAATTTCGAGGTGTTCGACCCCGAACTGGACGATACCCGCCCGGCACGGCCAACCGATCACTTCCCGATGTCGAACCTGGAAAACGCGCCGGACCTAAGCCTGATGGCGAAAGCCCGCGCCGGTTTCCACGGGCCCGAGGGCACCGGCATCAACCAGCTGGTTAAAGGCATGGGTGGCCCGGAATACATCGTCTCGCTTCTGACCGGATATACCGGCGAAGAGAAAGAGGAAGCCGGCGTTACGCTATACGAAAACACCGCTTTCCCGGGTGGCTGGATTTCGATGGCGCCACCGCTTGCCGGCGAGGATGTTGAGTTTGCCGATGGTCACAGCAACGAGCTTCATCACGAAGCCGAAGACCTGGCAGCCTTCCTGATGTGGACGGCCGAGCCTAAGCTGATGGCACGGAAACATGCGGGCCTGACAGGTGTGATTTTCCTGACGTTGTTGTCGGTGCTTCTGTATCTGACCAACAAACGCATCTGGGCGCCGGTCAAAGGCAAGTGCCACAAGGCAGGCTAAGCCACTGTCGCCGGTTGGCGACAGATTTGAGACTCAAGACAAGTCGGCGCGGTTGCCTGAGGTAGCCGCGCCGATTTTTTTTGTCCGGTCACCTATCTAGATTGCGATACTAAGATATCGGACGGTTTCCGGCCGGTGTTCTTGCATAGTTGAAAGGGCGCGAATTCCACGAGGTTGGGGGCGCGGAGCTTTCATTGCGATTATATCCTTGAATAGGATGGATTGTTTCCAAATCCTGGTTAATGCTATGACAAGGGCATCTGAGGCAAACAGGGCCGGAACCACGGCAAGATGGATCCGCAATGATCAAGTTACGCAGTGCATTTCTGGATTGGGCGCGCCACCAGCGCGAGCTGCGCCGCTGGAGCAGAACCGCACGCGATGCACCGAAAATGCGTCATTCGCTACTGCGGGCCGAGAGGTTCCGTGCCCGTAAGCTGATGTATTCGTTGAATGAGGTTGTTTCGATTGCGGATAACCGGTTGGCCCTGCCGATGATCGGGTCAAACGCGTTTCCCAAACCTCATGGTACCGATTGGTCCTGGCGGCCGTCGCTCTGGCGCGAGCCGTTGGCCACGCCTGGCCTGTCGTCGGTCGAAAGCAAGTCCAAGCTCGGCGATGAAGTGACATTGTTTCACGATTGTGCACATTCCGAGCTGACACTGCGCCAGTTGCGCAACAGTCGCGAGGCCGATCTGGCGCCCTACGGGCTGCGCATGGACGTCTTCAGTTTCGACGGCTCTTTCCTGTCGCTGGTGCTGGACTTGCCTTTCGAGGCAGTGGATCGGCTGACCCGCCGCCACCTGATCCGCATGGACACGATTGTCGAGATGGAGAAGCCGCTGGAAATCTTTGCCCGGCTCAACATCAAGCACGGACCAAATACCGAGCAGCTAGTACGCGAACTGCCGCTGCATGAAGAAGACGTGATGGTCGAGTTTGATCTGGCCTATAGCGAGCTTAACGAAAAACGTATCGAGCGCGCCTGGATCGATCTGATCTTTGAAAACCCGCAGATGAGTCAGGTGATCCTTCGCGACCTGACCTTCGGGCGGCGGCCGCGGGCGGAATTCTGAGGGAGCAAGATGAACGAGTTGACACTGACCAAGACCCGGCTGTTCGAAGGCGTATGGGAAGGCGTTCTGATCTACGAGGGCGAGGGGAACTACCAACCCGAGATAGAGGTGACGCATCTACAAAAACAGGTTCCGGGCGTGCAGGTGTCCGAGAAGCCCGAGGAAAAGCTGTGGGTGGTACGGGTGCCGATTCCCGTTGAGATGATTGCCGACGGCGTGCAGACCTTTCTGATATGCGACAAACGCAGCGGCGACACGCTAGATAGTTTCGCGCTGATGTCAGGCGACGCGCTCAGCTATGATATCCGGGCCGAGATGGCGCTTCTGCGAGAAGAACTTGACCTGCTCAAACGCGCATTCCGGCGGCATTGTCTGGAAACGACTTAGTCTTTTTCTTCTTCCCAGTTGTCGATGATCTCTATCGCCTCCTGGGCGGTTTCGACAAAGCGGAACAGGTCCAAATCCTCGGGTGAGATGGTGCCTGCATCCGACAGTGCTTCCCAGTTGATGATTGAGCGCCAGAATTTTTCACCGAAGAGCAGGAATGGCACGCGGTTCATCCGGTCGGTCTGGATCAGCGTGAGCGCCTCGAATGTTTCGTCCAAAGTGCCGAAGCCACCGGGAAAGACGCAGATCGCCTTGGCCCGCATCAGGAAATGCATTTTGCGGATCGCGAAATAGTGGAAATTGAAGCAGAGCCCCGGCGTCACGTATTCATTCGGGGCCTGCTCATGCGGCAGCACGATGTTGAGGCCGATGGAATTGCCGCCCGCGTCCACGGCGCCGCGGTTTCCGGCCTCCATCACGCCAGGGCCGCCGCCGGTTGCCACCACATATTCGCGGCCATAGGTGGACATGGATTTTTCGGTCATCAGCCGGGCAAATTCGCGCGCCTCGTCATAGTAATGCGACAGGCTTGCCAGTGTTTCGGTGCGCGCCTCGGATTTTTTCGAGGGCTCCGGAATGCGGGCACCACCAAACAGCACAACCGTGCTTTGAATGCCGCGTTCGTTCAGGATCATCTCGGGCTTGAGCAGTTCCAGTTGCAGCCGGACGGGCCGCAATTCGTCCCGGCACATGAAATCCAGATCGTTGAAGGCAAGACGATAGGCCGGGGCGCGGGTCTGCGGCGTGTCAGGCACCTGTTCGGCCGAGGAACGGTCGGAATGGGCATCGCGAAACTGGCTACGGCGGTCGTCTTTCATCTCCGGCATATCCTTGCTTGGGTCTGGTTAACAAGGCGTATAGGACTGGATCGGACTTGACCAGTGACAGGGGCGCGAAATGGATTGGATTTCATCGATTGAAATCGCGGCGGAACGGATCCGCACGCACGTGCGATCCACGCCCGTGGTGACGGCATCTGTGCCGGGAGTGGACGTGCCCGTGACGTTCAAGCTTGAGCAAGTGCAGCACACGGGCAGTTTCAAGGCGAGGGGTGCGTTCAATACTTTGCTTTCGGGCGCGGTACCCGAAGCCGGGCTGGTGGCCGCCTCGGGCGGTAATCACGGGGCGGCGGTGGCCTATGCTGCGCAAAAGCTGGGGCATAGGGCACGGATTTTTGTGCCAAAAATGGCCGGACCCGCCAAGATTGCGCTGATCGAAAGGTCAGGTGCGGAGCTGACGGTGGTGCCGGGGGAATATGCCAATGCTTTGGCGCAGGCGCGCGCGGTGGAAGTGAGTAGCGGCGCGATGCAAGTCCATGCCTATGATGCGCCTGCGACCGTAGCCGGGCAAGGGACCTGCATGGTTGAATGGGAGGATCAGGGTTTAGACGCCGATACCGTCCTGATCGCCGTCGGCGGGGGCGGGTTGATCGCGGGCGCGATGGCCTGGCTGGCGGGGCGGCGCCGGATCGTGGCGGTCGAGCCCGAAACCTCTTGCGCGTTGCATGCGGCCCTGGCAGCGGGACGGCCGGTCGATGTGGAGGTATCGGGCGTGGCCGCCAATGCCCTGGGCGCGCGGCGTATCGGTGAGATTTGTTTTGATCTGGCGCTGGATCAGGATGTGCAATCGGTTCTGGTCAGTGATGGTGCAATTACAGAGTCGCAGCGTTGGCTTTGGCAGGCATTGCGGCAGCTGGTGGAGCCGGCCGGGGCCACGGCGCTGGCGGCGCTGATATCAGGCGCCTATCGTCCGGCGCCCGGTGAGCGGGTTGCGGTATTACTTTGCGGCGGCAATGTCGCACCTGACCCGCTGGGGTGAAAAACGCGTTCAGGCGCGTCCCAACCGCCCACCCCTGCGCCTTCACGCGTCTTTGCTGGCGCGATTGCTATCTGCCACGTCGCATTGCGCATCGCGCGTCAGCGTCATATAGGCGATTGCGAGATTTGAAAGTTGACCCAACGGAGGCCCCCATGTCGAATGCCCAGCTTGAACAAGCCATCGAAGCCGCGTGGGACACGCGTGACACGATCACCCCCGCGACGACCGGTCAGACCCGCGAGGCGATCGAGGATACGCTCAATGCGCTGGACAGCGGCACATTGCGTGTGGCGGAGCGTCGTGAGAATGGCGACTGGCATGTCAACCAGTGGGCCAAGAAGGCGGTGCTGCTCTCCTTCCGGCTGCGCGACATGGCCATTATCGAAGGCGGGCCCGACAATGCCGGCTGGTGGGATAAGGTGCCGTCGAAATTCGATGGCTGGAGCGAAGATCAGTGGCGCGCTGCCGGGTTCCGCTCGGTGCCAGGATCGATCGTTCGCCGCTCGGCCTATATTGCGCCCGGCGTGGTGCTGATGCCGAGTTTTGTGAATATCGGCGCCTATGTCGACGAGGGGTCGATGGTCGATGGCTGGGCCACCGTTGGCAGCTGCGCGCAGATCGGCAAGAATGTGCATCTGAGCGGCGGTGTGGGCATCGGCGGTGTGCTGGAGCCAATGCAGGCTGGGCCGACAATCATTGAGGACAATTGCTTTATCGGCGCCCGGTCCGAGGTCGTCGAGGGCTGCATCGTCCGCGAAGGATCGGTTCTGGGCATGGGTGTGTTCATCGGCCAGTCAACCAAGATCGTGGATCGGGAGACCGGCGAGGTTTTCTATGGCGAGGTGCCGCCCTATTCGGTGGTGGTTGCGGGTTCGATGCCGACAAAGAACAACATCAGCCTTTATTGTGCGGTGATCGTCAAGCGGGTGGACGAGAGGACTCGTTCGAAAACCGGTATCAACGAGCTGTTGCGTGACTGATAAACCCAAAAAGAAGTCTCGCCAGCAGGTTTACACCCTGCTGGTCGAGATCGGGCGTAAAGATGGGGATGGGTTGGCCGCAAAGGCAACAGGTGCCGCACTGGTTATTTATGCCAGTGGTGTGGATGAGGCAGAGGCCGTGCGCGAGACCGTGGCGATCCTGAAACAGGCCGATACCGCGCCGCTGGATGTGTCGGGGTACGGCACGTTGGAGGAACGGCTGACCGAGGGCCACGAGATTAGCGATGAGGAGCGCGAGTTGATGCAACGCGCGCTGGACGAAAACGCCGTGATTGTCGCGCAGGTCACCCCGTTTTTCGATTAGTATGTAACGTCATTCCGCGTTGGGTTGATTATGATACCCAAAAACGAAAAAATCTTTCAGTCGATTTGAAAATGGCTGCTTTGAGCCCGTAGTTGACCGACGCTGCGCGACGCATGAATGTTAGAAATGCGAGCAATCATTAGCCCGGCCTACTGAGCAAATATCACTCATTTCAAAAACGCCCCTTTGGCCAGACGTTGTTTTGAGTAACACATCAAGTCCCACGACCCATTTTTTGAACTCGAACCCGTTTTTCGGAAATCCACCTAACGCCATTAACTTTGCACCATGTTTTGTCCAAGACATCAGCTCGCAGAAAATATCAATTAGAGCGTATTGTTCTTCAGGGCTGTTGAACTTTTGCGTCGATTGAATTTTATGAATACGACTTCCGCTGTCATCATCGGCAAGTTCAACCCAATCCACTTCGCGGCCGATCCAACTGAAAACAAAATCGTAACCAGGATTTCTGTTGCGAAGCTGATCTAGTTCGTCGCTATGTGAATGCGTAGATGCTGGCGGTCTGGAAAATGTGACGTCAGTTCCTTGATAGCGCAGAAGATACGCTTCTTCGGTGTCTCTATTTCCTGGGATAAATACGATGCTAATCTTAGGGTCAGCTGTGCGAATTGTCGGTGCGAAATATGGCGCACCATTTTTTGCGTAGTCCATCCAAAACCGTAGCCCATCGCTGGTTAAGTATGTCGTCACGCCTTCGGGCGGAGTAAGCTGGTTCATTAACGTCACCACTCGAACTTCCTATTTCTCAATTCTTAACTTGGGTTTCGTCAGATACGCCCATCACCCCCAGCAGAAACATCTACCACAAGCCTCAGGCGCCGAATGAAGTTTCAAAATTGTAGCCTGTGTCGCACTTGCAAGCTCGTTCAAAGCATCATTGGATTAAGCGCAGCTCGGCTAGCGCACACATCTCAAAAAGTGATTGCGACCATATTCACCATAACCAGCCTGCTTCCAACCTTTGAGGAACATCTCGGGCAGCAATTGTAACAAAGCAGTCATAGGTTAATCGCAGCGAGGATCTGAAAAGTTGCGCAAAGCTGACAAATCAAAATTGTGCCCAAAAGATATCCAATTTCGCATGTATTGCGTTCTCTAGTAATACATATTCTTGGAGAACAAAGATGCGCTTTATCAGAATTTCATTTGTATTTCTGGCTATGATGACGGTGGTCGGAGGATGCGCCGGACAGAACGATCCCTTGGGCGCGTATGAATCAAGAGCAATCGGTGGAGGTGATTGAGTTTGGTATTCTAGATGAGTCGACTTTATCATCACAATAACCATCACTCTGCTATTTTGCTCCCTGCACTGTCGCCCCAACCGTTTGTGTTAGATACCGTGACATAATGCGCTCCACCCTTGGTGCGTTGAGGTTGCTTTGCCTGTCGAAAAGAACTTTCACCAACTCGGGGTTTTCACCGCCGAATGTGTAATTCTTTGATCTGGCAGTGACAAACTTCGTCTGAATGGCCTTGTGCGATATTCTCAATCAAACGGTTTGCGGGGAAGTATCGACGGCCTGAGAACGCGTGGCTCTTTGTCTTTTCGATCCAAAGGTTTTGGCAGAAGATTTTGGAGCTATGAAGCGAGATGTATTGCCATTCGATATATTGGGTAAGAACATATGCAGCGGACAATATAGCGCCGCTTCCTCGCCTGCGACAGGTGCTTTTGGTGTAATCGACACCCCGGGCCATCGACTACACCAACGCTGACAGTCCTGATTGGGCAGCAATTGTGGTAATGCCTCATAGACATGCCGGATAATGCTTGCGAGGCCACAGCAGACAGGACAGATTGGATTTACCAGTTGGGCAATACGCGAAAAAAGCGGTTTGAGGATACCCACCTGAACGTTTTTCAATTTAGAGCAAGGTAGAGTTGTCGCGTGTCTGCTAAGTGGAAAAGAGCGATTTACGTAGTATCTTGGCTGCTGTTATATTTCGTCGTTACAGCCTTAATATTTCCGCCAATATCGGACTTTGAATGGAAGTGGTTATTGGGGTTGTCAATCGGCTCGTTTATTTGGCTGCTCCGGAAAAACAACGAAGGGTAGTTTCCTGTTTCGCCTGTACCAACATCTGCTCTGAGCCCAATGCCGGCACGACAAAATCCTTTGGCTGAATGATTGTGATGCGCTAAAAATTGTCATCGAGCAAGGGGCGGTTGCCTTTACTGCCTCCTACGAACTCACTTGCCGCGAGAAGGAATGGCATTAATGAAGTTAGCGGGCCTATCGCTTATTTTTTCAATATTTGCCTCAAGCGTGGCGGCGGACATGATTGTCATCAACGGTCGATACATGGTCGCAAAAAACGATGTGCGCGGGTACTTCTACCGTGACAGCGACAGTTTGACCGTTTTTGATATTCGTTGGAGCGACTGGTCAACGCAATACAGATGCCAAGATGAATACGACCGCGACAGCGTGACAGCCGCATCGCTAAACTTCGTCGTTCAGATGAAAGACGCGCAGTTCCTCGATTTCGGAGAGTTTCTAGAGGGTGAAGGGTTCACTGACTGTCGGAAGTTCTGAGCAGAAAGACCTATGGCGAACGTTTTCTCTGAGCCCATCCTGTACCTTAGGTCTTCTCTCTGCGCGCGCAGCACGAAAATTGCTGCAGGAGCGCAGTAGGTCCGTCTTCAAACGTTCTGGAAAACTGAGCGTCTTTGCTAACCGGGGCTCTGGTTCATCATTGGTTTCATATTAGGCCGCAGCTTTCTGGTGCTGCAAGCGTCGTTTATGGATTGTCAGTTTCTTGATTTTCCTCCTTTCTCTGAGGATGGTTTCTGCGTCAGCAAAAGTGGCATGCGCAAAAGGCGGGTCTGTCCGCATCTGGAACATTCGCTGATGCCGGTTTTTACGCCGCGCGATGCATCGCCAAAGTGACCGCTTCAAACGGCTTCAACACCGGCCAGACCGGTTTGGGATGTTCGGGTAGAAGCGACCGGTCGGCTCCGGCGAGGATACTTAGGGCCAGTTGCTCGGGCTTGCGGCGCAATCGGCCCAGATAGAGGCTTTCAACCGGGCACCCGGCAGCCAGGATCACCTCGTGGCCGGGTAACACGATATGGTGATATGTGATCAGATCGGGACCGTCGGCAAAGCGTGTCGAGATGCCGTTGACCAGATGTCGGGCCGGGACAAGCACGGCTTCCTTGCCGAACATGTACTCGACTTCCGAGCCGCCTATGACAAGCCGCTGCTGCGGCGCCAGGACAATATCCTGACGCAGGTTGAAATAGGGTGCGCGGATCAGCACCGGGCGGAAGCTACCGCGCGCGGGCACCGTCCGGCGTACGGTTTGCAGTACGGGGACCTGTGCGCCGTCTGCTGTCTGCACGATGCTCCCGCGGCGCAAGCGGTCGGCAAAGATGTTTCCTTTTGGTGTTGCCACCGGTACGCTGCCGCTGAGGCCGGGCATCGGGCCGACCGGTTCCGTTTTTCTCGAAACAGCTATGAAATCGACTTCGGCATGCATCTCGCGTCGGCGCGGATCCATGATCATTGACTGGATGTCGCGCACCGGGAACGGGCGCGGTGGGGCGAGTGCTACCGACTGAACGAGATCCGTTCCGGGGCGTTCGAGCGTCAGGCTGGCCCACCCACCCGGCACATCCCAGCAATAGGTCAGGCGCAGCACGTCGGTGCGGCCATCGGGATCATGTGGCAGCGTGGTGTGACGCAGGTCATCACCGTGGGTTTCGATCAGGATGATGCCGCCACCTGGCAGCATTTGCAGGGAAAAACTGCCGGCCAAAGGTGGGTTGCCCCGGAAGGCAAGCAGGGTCTGCGGTGTCGCACAGCACGATAGGCGGGTTTCGAGCATCAGCGTGCCCTGCGGCATCAGAGCATCTGGATCAAGCGTATTGCGGGTCTTCCCGGCCTGTTTTCCCAAGCCTTCCGGGTCGAAACGACCACCACCCAGATCCGCGATGCCAATCCACCCCACCTCAGGCTACCTTTGTGCCGGTCATGAGCAGCTGTGCCTCGTAGCGTTTCAACGTGCGGCGCGCGGCGGGGCTGTAGCCCGCGCCGGTTTCCGGATCGATTTCGGGGAACAAGGCGCAGATTTCCTGCACGATTTCGGCTTCAAAGCTCTTGGCGGTCTGGGGGCCGGGCAGAAAGCTTTCAGTTTCCAGCCCTTCCGAGAACACCACCTGATGCCGGTCAAAGAGGATATGCACGTAATCCACCATCCCGCCTTCGACCCGGCGGACGGAGCGATCGTTGACCAGATCGCGGGCGGCGACCAGCACTTCGGTTTCGCCAAACAGAAGCTCGGCCAGGCTGTCGCGGATCAGGACGCGGTGCAGCGGTGAAAGCAACAACTCCCGGTGAGGCCCGAAAGTGTTGGCGGCGATGCGAATGGGGGCATAATCGCCTTTGGCTGCAACGCACCGCTGACCGATCCAGCGCAGGGGCTGCGCGCCCTCATCCTTGGTCATCACCATGTCGCCTGGCGACAGGTCATCCACCGCCTTTTCTCCATCCTGTGTGCGGATCAAGGTGCCGGCGACGAAACACGGGATCGACGAAACGGTGACAAATCCCACATCGGTGTCGCCGCTGGTGCTGGAAACCTCGTAGGTAAAGGCGAAATCCTCGATATCGCCATCGCCGACCATGGTGATGGTGCCATTTGCGTTCAACGTTATCTGCTGGCCGCTGGCCAAAGTCACTGTGCTGCCCGCGACGACATTCTGACCGTTTATCTGGGTGATGGTGAGCGTGCCGCCGGTATTGTTTGAATCATTTGCCAGCACATCGATCGTCTTGGTTCCGGTGGGAAACAGGTTCGAGTTGTCATCGTTCGCCACGAGGCTGGTCTGGATGCTGTTCCCTGCGATCAGGAGGGTGGAATCGTAGCGGTTATCGGCGACATCCGCGATTCCGATGCGGATAGAATTCACGACGCCGGTATTGACCGGAATGTTCAACGTCATGGTGACGGTAAAGCCGTCCATCTCGGTGTTGAACTGGTCGGCGGTGTTGTCGATAAAAAGGTTGCCGTTACTTCCCGAATTCAGGTTAGCCGGATCGATATCGCCGTCACCGACTGCCAGATCGACCTGTGTGCCGTTGATCCAGACGCCAACGAAATCCTGAAACTGCCCGTTGGTGAACTCAGGGTATTCCTCAGAAGCGAAGACGAACTGCATCGACATCGTATCGCCGGTGGGGATGAAGTCGACGTCGATATAGGATGCGTCAAAGGTGTTTGCGCCAGCGGCGGCGTTGAAAGTGGGATCGTTGTTAGGTCCGCTTGAGTTGGTGGTCGTGTTGGTGTTCAGGTTCGATTGCGAAGCACTATTGGTAAAACCGCGCAAATCGCCGGTGGAAAACAATACGCCGGTATCGCCTGGCGTGACGCCGGGCGCGATCGCGTCACCATTGGTGTAGATGCCCGAGGAGTCCCGGTCACCGGTATAAGAGGCGCTGACAACGGTAACGCCGTTGCCGAACATCTCTTGCGCCATCTGGACCGCCGTGGCGTTCCTGTTGATCGGCAGCTCTGTACCTGCAACCATTTCCTGCCCCAACCCATCTGTTGGAGGCAGCGCAAAACGCCAGCGTGGCGAGGTTTTCCCCGCCTTATGTTATTTAGGCAATTTGCTTGCCTGCTCGATATACGGGCCTTTGCGGCCCTGCTGATTTTTGCCCTGCCTCGGGTCATTTATTAAGGATTGGTTAGCAAAAATATTAACACCTGTTAAGATTTTTCTCTTCCGGATTCAGCAATCCTTCAAGTTGCGGCTTTTTTGTGGCATTTGCGCTTTGTCGCAAAGCGCGCTACCTCCGCCAGAGTTTGATTGCCAGCCATGAGATGACATGCCCCACGATTCCGTTGATCCTGTAGAACTGACCGCCGATCTGGTTCGCTGTCCGTCAGTGACACCCGAGGAGGGCGGTGCACTGGCCTTGCTGCAAGAGCGGCTCGGGGCTGCCGGATTTGAATGCACCCGTGTAGACCGGGCCGGCGTGGCAAATCTGTTTGCCCGCTGGGGTGACAAGGGTGCCGCGAAGACCTTTGGCTTCAACGGTCACACCGATGTGGTGCCGTTGGGGGATGAGACCGCCTGGACCATGCCACCCTTTGGGGCGGAAATCAAAGATGGTCTGCTTTGGGGACGCGGGTCGACTGATATGAAATCGGGGGTGGCGGCCTTCGTGGCGGCGGCGATTGACCTGGTTCGTGATAACCCGCCCCAAGGCGCGATTATCCTTACCATTACCGGGGACGAAGAGGGCGATGCGGAGCACGGTACCACTGCGCTTCTCGACTGGATGGCGGACAATGGTGAGGCGATGAATGTCTGCCTGGTGGGGGAGCCAACCTGCCCCGACAAGATGGGCGAGATGATCAAGATCGGCCGCCGTGGGTCGCTGTCGGCCTGGTTTACGCTGACCGGCGTGCAGGGCCATTCCGCCTATCCGCATCGGGCCCGCAATCCGCTGCCAGCGATGGCGCGGCTGATGGATCGCCTGTCGTCGCACGAGCTGGACAGTGGTACCGATCATTTTGATCCGTCGACCCTCGCGGTCGTGACCATCGATACCGGCAACCCGACAACCAACGTGATTCCGGCCGAATGCCGTGCAACCGTGAATGTGCGCTTTAACGATGCCCATGACGGCGCATCGCTCATTGCGTGGATGCAGCGTGAGTTGGATGAGGTTGAAGCTGCGTTCGATTTAACAGGGGCAATGGATGTGAAGGTTTCCGGTGAGAGCTTTCTGACGCCGCCGGGCGCGCTTTCTGATCTGGTGGCAGCGGCGGTCGAGGCGGAGACTGGGGTGAGACCAGTCTTGTCGACAACCGGTGGCACGTCGGATGCGCGGTTTGTTAAGGATCATTGTCCTGTTGTGGAATTCGGGCTTGTCGGACAGACCATGCACCAGGTGGATGAACGCGTCGCCGTGGACCAGATCGTGCAGTTGAAGGCGATCTATTCCCGCATCCTACACGATTATTTCGGCTGAGGCCATGTGTCCCACGCTGGTTGTCATGCTGAAAGAGCCGTGCCCGGGGCGGGTCAAGACGCGTCTGGGTGGCGATATCGGTATGGTGGACGCTGCCTGGTGGTTCCGTCATCAGGTCAGGCGGCTTTTGCGCGAAGTGGAAGACCCGCGCTGGCAGCTGGTGCTGGCAGTGGCGCCGGATCGGGCGGGGATGGTATCGCGGGTCTGGCCCGCGCATCTACTGCGGGTACCCCAGGGGCCTGGCGATCTTGGGGCGCGCATGGGGCGGTTGATGCGCAGGTTACCACCCGGCCCGGTTTGTATAGTCGGCGGCGATATTCCAGGCATCCGAAAGATCCATATTGCGCGCGCATTCCGATCTCTTGGGCAGCACGAAGCGGTGTTCGGTCCGGCGCCGGATGGAGGTTACTGGCTGGTGGGGTTAAAGCGGGTTCAAGTGCCGGCCACGCTATTTCGTGATGTGCGCTGGTCGTCTGAGCGTGCGTTGGAAGACAGTATTGCAAGTCTCGGTGATGCGCGTGTGGCGCTGGTGGATAAATTGCGCGATGTGGACACTGCGGCGGACCTCTGAACGGTCTGCTCCCAAGTGGAGTTCGCGAACGCTCACGCAGTTGAGATTTGCGTTCAGGGCACGCAGCCCCTGGGGTTTCACCCCAGACCCCGAGCCGCGCTTTCCTTTGTGGTACGCCTTAATCAATCGTGGTAGGCGTCGGCCATGAGCCAGATGCCCTCCAAGGATGAAATCCTGCAATGGATTTCCGACAACCCGACCCAAACGTCGAAACGTGATATCGCCCGCGCCTTTGGAATCAAGGGCGCCGCACGGATTGATCTGAAACGGATGCTCAAGGAACTGGCTGATGAAGGCCATCTGCAGAAGCGCAAAAAGACCTATCGCGACCCGGATAAGCTGCCGCCGGTAGCGGTATTGCAGGTGTCGGGGCAGACACCCGATGGCGATCTCATGGCGCGGCCGATGGAATGGCAGGGAGAGGGCACCCCGCCACAGGTTCTTGTCGTCGCGCGAGCTAGCGATCCGGCGCTTGGTGAAGGTGATCGGATCTTGGGTCGCCTTTCCGCTGTCGTGGGTGAGGCGCATGGCTATGAGGCACGCCTGATCCGCCGGATCGGAACCAACCCACTGAAAGTTCTTGGAGTGTTCCGCAAGCGCACCGAAGGCGGGCGGATCGTGCCCATCGACAAAGGCGATGGTAAGGAATGGGAAGTGCTGGGCGACGCTGCGGGTGGCGCCAAGGATGGCGAGCTGGTCGAGGCGGAACAGGCCGGTCCAAAGGGACGCATGGGCCTGCCTCGCGCGAGGGTGGTGCAGCGGTTGGGTGATCCGTCGGCACCTCGGGCGGTCTCGCTGATCGCCATTCATCAACACGGTATCCCGGATGATTTTCCCGACGAGGTGATTGCCGAGGCTGATGGTATGAAACCGGCGGGGCTGAAAGGCCGCGACGATCTGCGGGACATGCCATTGATCACCATCGATCCAGTAGATGCGCGCGATCATGACGATGCCTGTTGGGCACATGCAGATGACGATCCGAAAAACCAGGGCGGCCATGTGATCTGGGTCGCGATTGCCGATGTGGCGCACTACGTTACCTCGGGCTCTGCACTGGACCAAGAAGCGCGCAAACGCGGAAATTCCAGCTATTTTCCCGACCGCGTCGTGCCGATGTTGCCGGATAGGCTGTCGGGGGATCTCTGTTCGCTGCACGAAGGGGTTCCGCGCGCCTGTATCGCCGTGCGCATGCAGATCAACGCTCACGGCGAGAAGATCGGACATCGGTTTCTGCGCGGGCTGATGCGCTCACCGGCATCGCTGAATTACCGCGAGGTGCAGGCGGCGATGGACGGCGCACCCAATGATAAATGCGCGCCGCTGATGGATGGGGTGATCCGCCCGCTTTACGCTGCCCATGAGGCGTTGAAACAGGCGCGGAAAAACCGCCAGCCGCTCGATCTGGACCTGCCTGAGCGTAAAGTGGTGCTGAGCGACGAGGGTGTGGTGGAAAGCGTTAATTTCACCGACCGGCTGGAAGCGCATAAGCTCATCGAGGAATTCATGGTGCTGGCCAATGTGGCCGCCGCCGAAACCCTGATCGCGAAGAAATCCCCTCTGCTTTTCCGGGTCCACGAAGAACCGCCGCCCGAAAAGCTCGATAGCCTGCGCGAGGTGGCCGAGGCCGCCGGGTTGGTGCTGGCTAAGGGTCAGGTGCTGAAGACTGCGCATCTGAATTCTCTCTTGCATGCAGCCCGAGACACAGACCATGCCGAGCAGATCAACATGTCGACGCTCAGGGCGATGACGCAAGCCTATTATGCGCCCGCGAATTTCGGCCATTTCGGACTGGCGTTGCAGGCCTACGCGCATTTCACCTCGCCCATTCGCCGCTATGCTGACCTGATTGTGCACCGGGCGCTGATCTCGGCGCATGGCTGGGGCGATGACGGCCTCAGTAAGGACGACATGGACCGGCTGGAGGGCACGGCGGCGCATATCAGCGATACTGAACGCCGCTCGATGATGGCGGAACGCGACACCAATGACCGCTACCTGGCCGCATTTCTGTCCGAGCGTGTCGGCGATGAATTCACCGGCCGGATCAGCGGCGTGGCCAAGTTTGGCGCCTTTGTGCGGTTGGACGAAACCGGCGCTGACGGGTTGATCCCGGTGCGTTCACTGGGGCGGGAATTTTTCAATTTCGATCGTGACGCCGCCACGCTGACCGGCTCGGATACCGGCGCCCAGATCGGGTTGGGTCAGCGCGTCACCGTGCGTCTGGCTGAGGCGGCCCCGGTGACCGGCGGGCTGGCGCTGGACCTGATCAGCCTAGATGGTAAGGCGATGCCGAAATCGGGCGCGGGCCGGCGCGGCAGACCCGCCAAACGTCAGCTGTCCAAGGCGAGACGAAAGTCCGACAAAGCAAAACGCAAGGTCAAGCGGAGTCGCTGAGGTGATAGGTCAGCGCATGACGGATCAGGAGTGCCAGGCGGTCAGGTTCGATCTCGCTGACGTCATCGAACAGCACCGCGCGGTTTCCGTCGATCCTGTCCCAGCCGGGAAATGTCTGCGCGTAGCTGGCAATGATCGTACTTTGACAATGGGCGAAGAGTGCAAAACTGGCATCGCGATGTGGCCCCGTCCGAAGGGGTGATCCGGCGCGTTTCGACGTAAGATAAGCCGGCTGCCCCCACCGCAACGCCTCTTGCAATGTTCCGATCCGGGGCAGCTCTGATGCCACCCCGAAGATCAGATCACGCAAGCACAGAACGCACTTTCTTGTGGCCGGATCGTAGTGGCTGATGACACGGCTCACGTCACCGGACAGAGGGGGGATGGGCATACGAGACCTCACGGACAGCAATGGCTAACTATTAACGTTTCCAGATGACAAAAACTGTCAGTATATGCGAAGATACTGTCCAGCATGACACGCACGCACCGCCTTTTCCAACTGATGCAGGCCTTACGCAATACCGCGCCGCCCGCCACTGCTTCGGTCCTGGCTCAGACGCTTGGCGTCACGCAACGAACGATATATCGCGATATCGATGCGCTGCGGGGCCTCGGTGCGGTGATCGACGGCGCTGCGGGGTTTGGTTACACCCTGATCGAAGATGCTGCCCTGCCACCGCTTAGCTTTGCCGATGACGAGTTGGAAGCCCTTGTGCTGGGGTTGCGGGAGGTGGGGGTAGTCGGCGATCCGGCGCTGGCAAAGGCGGCGGCATCGGCGCTGTCAAAATTGCGCGCACGCCTACCCGCCAGTCAGGCGCATCGGCTGGAACATGCGGTTCTGACCGCGCGGCGCTATACGTCTCTGCCCGAGCCGGGTGTCGATGTCACTGTGCTCAGGCAGGCCACATGGGATGAACGAACAATCCGGTTCGACTATTCCGATGTCGAGGCACGGCAGACCTCACGCAGTGTCGATCCGTTGGCGATTGTCTACATGCAGGCCTCGCACTGCCTGCTGGCTTTTTGCCATCTGCGCAGCGATTTCCGGGCGTTCCGGCTGGACCGGATGCGCGAGCTTGAGGTGACTGAAACCTCGTTCCGCCCGCGCAGGGTGCCAATGTTACGTGAGTGCCTGGCGCAAATGCATGCGTGAAGGCCCGGCATTTCGGCAGAACCCCGCAGCCCATCCTTTTGAATGCTTTTGGTTTGGCGCTGTTCGCACTATGTTTGACTAAAGAAAACAAAAAAAGAGGCCGGGCAATGCGTATCAATGTACTGGTGGCCGCAGTTACAGGCACATCCATCGGAATTTCAGCACTGGCCGCTGCGCCGGTCGAGACATCGCTGCGCCCGCAGGTGCGGCCCGGCACCATGACGACCGATGCCGTCGTCGTCAGCATTGACGAACCTGTCCGCAGCTTGCGCCCTGTCGCGCGCCCGGCGGTTCTGAGGGGGGACGATGCGATGGACGTCGTTAAGGTTGCCACCTCGAACCCGGCTTTTGACCGCTGGATCAAGGGCTTTCGTGGCCGGGCGGCGAATGCAGGGATCAGCGGTCGTACCTTTGACCGGGCCTTTCGCGACGCGCAATACAATCCGGACGTGATCAAGAAAGACCGGAACCAGGCCGAGTTCAAACGCCAGATCTGGGATTATCTGGATAGCGCTACCTCGCCTCCGCGAGTCGAGGGCGGGCAGAAGGCGCTGCGCAAGCATAAACGTGCCCTGACACGGATCGAGCAGACATATGGTGTTGAGAAAGAGGTGGTGACCGCGGTCTGGGGGCTTGAAAGCTATTACGGCACCCGCAAGGGCGACACCCCGCTGATTGGCGCCTTGGCGACGCTGGCCTTTGACGGTCGGCGCGGCGCGTTTTTTGAAAAGCAGCTGATTGCCGCGCTCAAGATCATTCAATCGGGCGATGTGGCGCCAAGGAACATGACCGGCTCCTGGGCCGGGGCGATGGGTCATACGCAGTTCATTCCGACGTCGTATCTGGCCTATGCGGTCGATTTCACCGGCGACGGAAAACGTGACATTTGGTCGGACGATCCGACCGATGCATTGGCGTCAACGGCCGCCTATCTCAAGCGTTTTGGCTGGCGTAAGGGCATGCCCTGGGGCGTCGAGGTGCGGGTGCCGAAGGGTTCGAACCCCGGCGGGGCCAAGCGGATGCCCTCAGATTGGGCCGGACGCGGCATTGTGGGTATAGACGGCAAGCCGGTGCGCGATTATGGCGTGGCCCGGATTCTGCAACCGGCGGGGCCCAATGGGGCGTCCTTCATGATCTTTGCCAACTTCGACGTGATCAAGCGTTATAACAACGCCGACGCCTATGCGATCGGCGTCGGCCACCTGTCAGACCGGATCAAGGGCGGCCCTGAGATTCAGGCCAGTTGGCCACGCGGCTATGATCCACTGACATTCGAGCAGCGGATGGAGGTGCAGCGCCTACTCAAGCGGAAGGGTTATCCACTGGAGAAGATCGACGGCATTATCGGCCCAAACAGCGGTAAGGCGATCCGGCATTTCCAACAATCGGTCGGCGTGAAACCGGATGGGCACCCCTCAAAGAAACTGCTCAAGCTTCTCAAAACGCGGTAGGGTCTTATCGGGATGTCTGAGCCGAATACTGTGTTGCCGTGGGCGAGTTTTAGCGAAGTTTGTCGCGCTTCGGCGGCAGGACAACGGCCCGCTTTGATAGTTTCGACGCGTACAGTAGATTAAATCCCAGCCACTAACTTGATACTTGGGAAGCGGATTATGAGAAGGCGCGACGTGGTTTTGCGGGGCGGGGCTGTTGGGATGATGAGCATGCTAGGCAGCCCGCCCGCGGCAGCCGGATCAGGTTATTTCGTCCCATCCGAGGAAGCCCGTCATCAACGGACCTTTATGCAATGGCCGGTCAATCGACGGGTTTATCCTGATCCAGTGTTTCGTGAGATCGCCCAGAAAAAAATTGCTGACATTGCTAACGCAATTGTCGAGTTTGAACCGGTGACACTGCTGGCGGCGCAGGAAGAACATCGCAGCGCGCAGGCGAAATTGTCAGCCGCGGTGGAGCTATGGGATATCCCGACTGACGATCTTTGGTGCCGCGATGCTGGCCCGATTTTTGTGGTCAATGATGCGGGTGGCATTGCCGTCAGTCACATTCAGTTCAATGGCTGGGGTGAAAAACAGGTCAATGGGCGAGACGCCCAAATCGCTGGGCGCGTGGCAGAACGGCTGGGCCTATCTTTGATTCCAACCGGACTGCGCGGCGAGGCGGGTGGCGTCGAGCAGGATGGCCACGGTCTGTTGATGGCGCATGAAAGCAGTTGGGTGAACGATAACCGTAATCCTGCACTGTCGCGGACGGAGGTCGAGCGCCGACTGCTGCTGGCTTACGGTGCAGAACGCATGATCTGGTCCGATGGCGTTTGGGGCGAGGATATTACGGATTACCATATCGATAGTCTCGCGCGTTTCACCGGGCCGGGGCGCGTGCTTGTCAACCTGCCGGATCATCCGGATATGAATGATCCGTTTCATGTGGCGGCGCTAGACACCCATGACGGGCTGATCGCCGAAGGGCTGGACGTGGAGGTCATTCCAGAGCCTCACTACCGCCGGATAAACAGCATCGACTTCGTGGCGTCCTACGCCAATTACTATGTCTGCAACGGCGCTGTCATTGCGGCTGAGTTCGGAGATCGGGAAAGCGATCAGATCGCGAGAGATGCCTTGGCGCGCCACTACCCTGGGCGTGAGATTGTCATGCTAAACGTGGACCCGCTGGGTGAGATGGGCGGTGGCATTCACTGTGCCACGCAACAAATGCCTGCCACATGAGGCGCGTATCGAAATAGTGCTTCGCACCGCGGTCCAGGTATTCAGCGCTGCTCTGAGCACTGGTAGTGCGACCGCGCCAGCCATTCGGGGTTGATTTCAACGCCCCACCCGGGGCGATCAGTGACTCGGGCCTGGCCATCTTCGATACCGTATGGGTCTTCGACAAAAAGCCCCTCCTGCCACGGGTAATAATCTGCACCCTCGATAGAAAATTCGAGATATTTGCCTGCGTTCGGGGTCGCGCGCAGCAGGTGCATCGTGAAAAGTGTGACCAGTGACAGGTTGGCGCAATGAGGGGTGACCGGCAGACCCGCCGCTTCGGCCATCCTGCAGACCCGCAAGGTACGGGCGATACCACCAAGATAGAGGATATCGGGCTGCACGATATCGACGGCTCGCATGTCGATCATCCGTCGCCAGGTGGGCAGGTCGCAATCCTGCTCGCCGCCGGTCACGTCAATGTCCAGCGCGTCACTCACCTGCTTGGTCTGCTCCAACTCCCAATAGGGGCAGGGTTCCTCGTAATGGCCAAAGCCGTGGTCCTGCAACATATGGCCCACCTCGATGGCGCGTTCGGGTGCGTAACAGGAATTGGCGTCGATCAGCAGATCGGCCTCTGGCAGGGCCTTGCGCATTGTCGGGATGATCTCTTCGGTGCGGCCCGGCCATTCGTCTTGACCACGCCCCACTTCGGCACCGGCGCGGACCTTGAAGGCGGTGAAACCCTTGTCACCAGCCAGTTGCTGCATCCGCGCGGCCTCGTCCTCCGGTGTGATATCGCGCTTCATCGAACTGGCATAGGCACGGATCGTGCCCGCTGAGCCGCCCAGCAGTTCTGCCACCGGCTTGCCAGCGCGTTTGCCACGCAGATCCCAGAGCGCGGTATCGAACCCGGCCATCGCACGGCGCAGGTAAGAGCCGGGGAATTTGTGCTCGCGCTCGGCGACCAGGTCCAGAAGGTCATCCAGATCAGATGTATCCTGCCCCAGCACCCAAGGCGCGACCTGCCGGTGCAGGATTTGGCAGGTGATATCCGAATGATAGGTCGAAATCTGCCCCCATCCCTGATGACCGTCCTGATCGGTGACCCGCACAAAGCCGACGAATTCATTGGTGAAGGTCTCGATACGGATCGGTGTCATGTCGGCGTGTCCTTTCATATATTGTCTTCGAGTATCATGTCTGCGGCCTTTTCCCCAACCATGATCGATGGTGCGTTGGTATTGCCCGAGGTGATGATCGGAAAGATCGACGCATCCGCAACCCGCAATCCACCAGGCCCGTGCACCCGCAGGCGCGGGTCGACAACGGTCTGCGTCAGATCACTCCCCATCCGGCAGGTGCCGCAGGGGTGAAACACTGTCCAGGCATTTTCACGGGCATAGTCTGCGATGCCCTCATCGCTTGTGACGTCAGGTCCGGGTGCCAGTTCGGCCTCGATCACAGATGCCAGCGCCGGCGCCTCGGCGATCCGTCGCACCAATCTCATGCCGTCGATCATCGCCTGCCTGTCGTCGGTAGTGGAAAGGTAGTTGGGGTGAATTTCCGGCTCTGCAAACGGATCAGCCGAGGAGATCTGTAGATGCCCACGACTCGACGGGCGACACTGGTTGAACCCCAAAAGGAACCCTGGGAACGGATCGGGCGTCATCAACGGGCGCTTTCCGGCAGGTGCGCGGGTATAGCTGAGCGGTGAGAAGTAAAGCTGCTGATCGGGCCGTCCGTCGCCATCACGCAGCCGTACAAAGCCACCACCCTGATTAACACTCAGGCTCAGCGGCCCGGTTCGTTTCATCAGATATTCAAGACCGACGCGCAGCCGCCCGAGCCACGGGCGCAACACCTGATTAAGCGTCGGCACCCTAGCGCGATAAAGATTGTCTAACCCAAGGTGGTCCTGCAGGTGCTGCCCTACGTGAGGCGAGTCAAACACCACGTCGATGCCTTTCTCGCGCAGCATCTCGCCCGCACCTATGCCAGAGCGTTGCAGGATCATCGGGCTGCTGATTGCACCTGCTGCCAGGATTACCTCGCGCCCCGCCAATGCGATATGATCGCGTCCCTTCTGGTGATAACGCAACCCGGTTACGCGATGACCCTCAAGTGTCAGCCGGGTCACATGCGCATGCATGGCCACCCGCAGGTTTTTCCGCGTCAACGCGGGGCGCAGATAGCAGGCGGCGGTCGAGGCGCGCAGACCGTTCCTTGTTGTGATCTGGTAAACCCCCACGCCGTCCATACTGGCACCATTGTAGTCCGGGTTGAACGGGATGCCAGCCTCAGCTGCCGCCTCAAGATAATTCTGACAGAGCGGATGAACCACATCGGTGATATCCTGTACCGGCAGCGGTCCGCCAACCCCGCGATGGGCATCGGCCCCGCGCGACCAATCTTCCATCCGTCGGAACACGGGTTCGACATCATCCCAGCCCCAACCAGGCGCGTCTGCGGCCCAATCGTCATAATCCTGGCGGTGTCCCCGCACATAAACCATCGCGTTGATCGAGGATGATCCACCAATCACCTTGCCGCGCGGCCAATAGCTTTCGCGACCGCCAAGCCCGGGCACGGGGCGGGTCTTGAACTTCCAATTGATACGCTTGTCATAATAGGCTTTGCCATAGCCGATCGGCATTCGGATCCAGGGGTTCAGGTCATTGCCACCGGCTTCGATCAGCAGGACCGAGTTGCGGGCATCCACGCTTAACCGGTTGGCCAGCACCGCACCGGCAGACCCAGCTCCGACGATGATATAATCGTATTGCTGATTTTCACCCGACATATTGCTCAATACCGCCCTGTGCTTGTTTCGAACAGATTTGCCTATGCCGGCCTACGACTTGCAATCACCAATGCGTCTTTGTGGTGTCTATGCGCGACTGTTGCATTTTCGGATGTATTCCGGGCGGGCGCGGAAACGCACCGGGCGCGCCTGACATAGCGCTGCCGTTCGAACGCATCGCTGGCGCGGATCAGCATGTCGGGCGCTAATGCCCGCTGAAGATCAGAAGTAAATGAAGCCTTTCCACCTAAATCTGAAATGCGCTAACTTTGCGTTGATGGATATACCCGATCAGATGCCAAACAAAGAGGCCGAGGCGCTGTTCGCGTCATTGCCGCCGGTTGAAGTGCCGGAGATCTTGGGCGAATGGTCCGGCAGGGGTATATCGACCGGCCATCCGCTTGACGCGTTGCTTGGGATCTCGGGCTGGGAAGGCAAACGGTTCATCTCGGCGGATGAGGTGCATCCGCTGATCAACCGTTCTGTCATCGGTCCGGTCAGTCTGAACCCCGACTTGATGTCTCTGGGCGTCATGCAATTTTTGAACCTGGCGAAATGGCCGTTCATGCGCCAGATCTTCTATATGCTTTGCCCGCTCGTCAGCACCAGAGCGCCCCGGGCCCGGTTGCGTATGGTTACCTATCGGGGCGTTAGTTCGGCAGCGATGATCTATGATCAGAAGGCGATTATCGACCATTTCCGGCGCGTGGATGATCGGCGGCTGATGGGGCTTATGGATTTGCGCGGAGACGATTTCCCGTTCTTTTTCCTGCTGGAGCGCTGTTAGTTCTTAATGCGAAGCGAGGTCGCGCAGGATGGGGCAATCTGGGCGGTCATCCCCGGCGCAGGCGTGTACGAGGTCCTTCAGGGTGGCCTGCATTGACTGAAGCTGTGCGATCTTGTCCTCGATCTGCCGCAAATGCTCCTGCGCCAGCTGTTTCACGTCGGCACTTTCGCGGCTTTCATCTTCGTAAAGCGCCATCAGGGTGCGGCAATCCTCGATTGAAAAGCCGAGCGCACGGGCGCGGCCCAGAAAGGCCAGCTTGTGCATGTCGGTCTCGCGAAAGACGCGGTAGGCATTGGTGTCACGCAGTGGGCGGATCAGGCCGATATCTTCGTAATAACGAATGGTCTTGACCGGCATGTCGATGCGTTTGGCCACTTCCCCGATATTCATTGTGCTTCCTTTCACTCTGAGGCTGCCAGCGCGGGCCGGATACTGCGCAGACGCAGCGCGTTACTGACCACAAAGACCGAGGACAGCGCCATCGCACCGGCAGCCAGCATTGGCGATAACAGCATACCCGTCAGCGGATATAACACGCCTGCAGCCACCGGGATGAGCGCTGCGTTATAAGCAAAAGCCCAAAACAGGTTCTGCCGGATGTTGCGCATCGTGCGACGCGACAGGTGCAGGGCGTTCACGACACCGAAGAGCGTGCCCGACATCAGCACGATATCCGCGGATTCGATCGCCACATCGGTACCGGTGCCCACGGCGAGCCCGATATCGGCCTCGGCCAGCGCAGGTGCATCATTGATCCCGTCTCCCACGAACGCCACCGTGCCAAAGTCGGAGCGCAGGGTGCGGACCGCCTCGGCCTTGCCGCCGGGCAGCACCCCGGCCACGACGCGATCAATCCCCAACTCGTCGGCGATGGCTTGCGCCGTAGCTGGCGTATCGCCGGTGATCATGGCGAGTTTCAGCCCTTCGGCATGAAGCCGTTCGATCACCGCCTTGCTTGACGGTTTGGCCTTGTCCGCCACGGCAAGGACCGCTGCTAGCTTGCCGTCAATCGCCGCAAAGACCGGTGTTTGGGCATTTGTCGTCAGCGTTGCAACGAACGGTGCCAAATTGTCGGTCGCGATATCTTCGCGTGTCATCAGGCGCTCGGCGCCGACCAAGACAGCGTGGCCATCGACCTGCGCTTGCAAACCATAGCCGCTCACGGCCGAGAAATCCGAAACCTCGGGCAATTCATCTTCGGCGACTGCTGCAGTGATGGCCCGCGCGATGGGATGTTCCGACTTTGCTTCGGCTGCCGCTACCAGGCGTAGGACTACATCCCGTTCGAAACGCTCTGCCAGCTCCATCCCCACCAGCTCGGGCCGCCCCTCGGTCAGCGTGCCAGTCTTGTCGAAGGCGATCACGCGCGCCTCGTCCAGCTGTTGCAGCGCATCGCCCTTGCGGAAAAGCACACCCAGTTCTGCCGCGCGACCAGTGGCGACCATGATCGACGTTGGCGTCGCCAGCCCCATGGCGCAGGGGCAGGCGATGATCAGCACTGAAACGCCAGCAACCAGCGCATAGCTCAGCACCGGGGCGGGGCCGAAGATGCTCCAGACCACCACGGTCAGTAGCGCCAGCACAATCACCACCGGGACGAATATCCGCACCACTCTGTCGGCCAGCGCCTGGATCGGCAGCTTGGCCCCCTGGGCCTGCTCAACCATCGCGATGATCCGCGCCAATACCGTGTCGTGGCCGACCTCGGTGGCCTCAAAAGTCAGCGCACCTTCGCCGTTGATGGTTCCGCCCACGACACTATCGCCGGGGCCTTTCGCCGCTGGCACCGGTTCGCCCGAGATCATGCTTTCATCGACATAGGAACGCCCGGTCAGCACATTGCCATCAACGGCAATGCGCTCGCCCGGGCGGACATGCAGGATGTCGCCTGCCATCACCTCGTCTATTGGCAGGTCGGCGATTTCGCCAGCGCGCTCAACCCGTGCGGCGGGGGGCTGCAACCCGATCAATACCTGGATCGCGGCGCCGGTCTGGCCCTTTGCCCGTGCCTCCAGCCAGCGGCCCAGCAGGATCAGCGTGACGATCACCGCAGCGGCTTCGAAATAAACCGCTATTGCGCCTTCGGGCAGAAGTGAGGGGGCAAACAAAGCGACGCATGAAAATGCCCAGGCGGCACTTGTGCCAAGAGCCACGAGGCTGTTCATCTCGGGCGCGGCACGAAGCATTGCGGGAACGCCGCGCGTAAAGAACTCCCGCCCGGGAAAAAACAGCACCAGCGTGGTCAGGATAAATTGCAGCAGCCAAGCGTTCTGACGCCCGATACTGTTGTCAATTCTGTCACTGACCCCCGGGATAAGGTGGCTTCCCATCTCCAGTATAAAGACCGGCAGGGTCAGCGCGGCAGCTATCAGGAAAGCTTTCCGAGCCTGAGCAGTTTCCTGAGCGCGCCGGGTGGCCTGATCATCGCGCTGCTCTTCTTTTGGGCGTGCGGGATAACCCGCCTCGGTCAGGGCTCGGGCGAGGGTGGCGGCATCGGTCATTCCGGCCAGGTAGCGGATTTGCGCCTGTTCTGAGGCCAGGTTGACCGCGACGGAAGTGACCCCTGGCGCGGCCTCTAGCGCGGCCTCGGCCCGTCCAACACAGGACGCACAGCTTAAACCCTGAATTGAAAGTGTTACCTTCGTCTCACGAGCCGGGTAATTGGCGGCCTTAAGGATATCGGCCAGGTCCCGCGCATCTACGCCATCCAATCGCATCTGCGCTGTTTGGGACGCAAAATTGACCGAGACATCGTTGACGCCCGGCACACCCGCCAGCGCATGCTCTACCCGCCCCACGCACCCGGCGCAGGACATGCCATCGATTTCCAGTCGCACTGTTCGTGATGCGGTCATTGGGGTTTCCGGGCCGGTTGAGTCTCCGGCTACAGATAAGGGCTCCAGTCACTGGAAGGTCAAGGGGCTTGTCACGCCATGCCGCGATAGCGGAAAACACCTGTCGCCGTGGCGATGACGTTGCCAGTGTCGTCCGTGACGTTGCCTTCGGCGAAATAGGTCTTGCGCCCGCCGCCGGTGCGCCAGCCTTCGGCAACCAGGCGAGTGCCGGTGGCCTGTGCCAGATAGTTGACGGTCAGGGACAGGGTCAGCGCCATCTGCCGCTTCTCCGGATCGCCAGTATAACAACCCGCAAAGCCCATCGCGCTATCAAGCAATGTGGCGTGTACGCCGCCATGCGGCAGGCCCTGACGGTTCATCAAAACGTCGCTCAAAGGTATTTCGACCCGGGCGAAATCCGGCTGCCACGCGGTCATCTCAAAACCCAGATGCTGTTGCATGGGGGAGCTGTCTTCAAGCAATCTGGGATCAAGATCGGAACTGCTCATACCGTGCCTTTCGCTGCTTTGAGGCCCTGACGGACAAATTCGGGTACATGCGCGCCCAGCTTCAGCCCGCGTTCGGGGTCTGCAGCGTTCCCGTCCAGAGCGCGCTTCTTCACGCCCTGCAGTATCGCCCCCATACGGAAATAGCAAAAGGCGAGGTAGAAGTTGAAATTCTCGATGTGTTTCAGACCCCTGCGTCGGCAATAGCTGTCGACGAAGCGCTGATCGGACCACAGGCCAAGCGCCGCGCGGTCTACCCCCGCCAACCCCCGGCCCTCGCGCCCCGGCGGCATTTGCCACTGCATGATGACGCTTGCCAAATCGGCGAACGGGTGGCCGATGGTCGACAATTCCCAATCCAGCACGGCGACGCATTTGCTACTGTTCGGATCGAAAAGCAGATTATCGAGCCTGTAGTCGCCATGCACCAGCGTACGCTGGTTGTCATCTGCGGGCATATGCGCTCTCAGCCAGTTAATCAGGGTGGTCATGTCGGGCAGGTCTTCGGTCTGCGTTGCGCGGTACTGCTTGGCCCAGCGGTCCAGCTGGCGTTGCAGGTAATTGCCGGGCGGGCCATAGTTGCTGAGGCCAGTTTCGTTAAGGTCCACGGCATGTATCGCGGCTAGCACACGGCTCATTTCATCCATGATATCAGCGCGCTGCGTGGCCGAGAGGTTTGGCAGCCGGGGGTCGTCGAATGCGCGGCCCGGCACCTCGTCCATGATATAAAAGGCCGATCCGATCACGCTGTCGTCTTCGCAGAGCACATGCACCCGCGCGACAGGGACACCCGATCCGGCAAGGGCACGTTGCACACGGAACTCACGATCGACCGCGTGGGCCGACTTCAGCAACATCCCGGGCGGCTTGCGGCGCAACACATAGGTGGTGTCGCCGCAGGTTATCCGGTAGGTCGGATTCGACTGCCCGCCGGAGAACTTCTTTATCTTTTCGATGGGCTGGAACCCCGGCATGCGGGATGAAAGCCAAGTTGAAACGGCCTCGATGTCGTTTGCGTTCATGGACCCTACCGATGATTCACCCGTTGGAAACTGGCACAAAGGGTTCGACGGATAAAGACCTTGACCTGTGGCGCGTCAGTGATCATTAGCAGGGCAGGTTGCCACGCCGGGGGAGACATGCCTATGGAATTCGACCGCAAGATCAAGATCGCCCCGTCGATCCTGTCTGCCGATTTCGCGAATTTTAGTCAGGAAATTCAGTGTGTTGAGGCCGAAGGGGCCGATTGGATCCATGTCGATGTGATGGACGGGCATTTCGTGCCAAACCTCACCTTTGGCCCACCGCTTTGCGCCGCGATCAGGCCGCATATCAAGACGGTGATGGATGTGCATCTGATGATCTCACCGGTAGACCAATATATTGACGCCTTTGCCGAAGCGGGGGCTGATATCCTGACCGCTCATCTGGAGGCCGGGCCGCATGTGCACCGGACGTTGCAGGCGATCCGTGGTGCCGGGTGCAAGGCCGGTCTGGCGCTTAATCCCGGTACAGGGATCGAGGATCTGGATTACCTGCTGGATATGGTCGATCTGATCTGCGTGATGACCGTAAACCCCGGTTTTGGCGGGCAAAAATTCATTCACAGCCAGGTCGAAAAGGTCCGCAAACTGCGCGCCATGATCGGAGATCGCCCCATCCATATCGAGATTGATGGCGGCATCACGCCCGAAACTGCACCGCTGATGACCGCGGCTGGCGCGGACGTGCTGGTGGCCGGATCAGCCGTGTTCAAAGGCGGTTCGGTCGATAATCCCGCGCCCTACGGCGAGAATATCCGCGCCATCCGGGCGGCTGCCGCAACGGCCTGAGAACGTACGGGACGCACTGGTTGTACGCCGGTTCCGTACGTAACTCGAACTCAGTTGTTTCGGTGCGGGCCTTGTCGGATTTGTGTCGCCGACCCATAGTCGGACCCGAGGAGGTTGGCGATGGAGCTGACGGAAAAACTGAAGGTGGAAGTGGCGGCGCGGCGCGATGATCTGGTGGCGCTGACGCAGGACCTGATCCGCGTTCCGACGCTCAACCCGCCCGGCGACAACTACCGCGAGATTTGTGACTATCTCGACCGCCGCCTGCTGCGGTCCGGGTTTCACACTGAACTTATTCGCGCCAAGGGGGCGATTGGTGACAGTGACAAGCATCCGCGCTGGAACATCGTGGCACGGCGCGAGGGCGCGACGGCGGGCGACTGCGTGCACTTCAACTCCCATATCGACGTGGTCGAGGTTGGTCACGGCTGGACCACGGACCCGTTCGGCGGCGAGGTGAAGGACGGCCGCATCTATGGCCGAGGTGCATGTGACATGAAGGGCGGTCTGGCGGCGAGTATCGTCGCCGCCGAGGCGTTTATTGCCATCTGCCCGGATTATGCGGGCGCGATTGAGATCAGCGGCACGGCGGACGAAGAATCGGGCGGGTTCGGCGGTGTCGCCTATCTGGCCGAGAAAGGGTATTTCAGTCCAGAGCGGGTGCAGCATGTGATCATCCCCGAGCCGCTCAACAAGGACCGCATCTGCCTGGGCCATCGCGGGGTCTGGTGGGCCGAAATCGAGACGAAGGGAGAGATCGCCCACGGTTCGATGCCCTTTCTTGGAGATTGCGCAGTGCGGCACATGGGGGCCGTGGTGGCCGAGATGGAGGAGAGTCTGTTTCCGGCGCTGGCGCAGAAACGAACGAGCATGCCGGTGGTGCCGGACGGGGCAAAGCAATCGACGCTCAACATCAATTCCATTCATGGCGGCGAGGCGGAACAGGCGGGCGACTATACCGGTCTGCCCTCCCCTTGCGTGCCCGACCGCTGCCGGATGGTGATCGACCGGCGGTTTCTGATCGAAGAAGATATCGCCGAGGTCGAGGCCGAGATACGCGCTGTGCTGGAACGGGTGCGCGAGGGGCGTGAGACGTTTGATTATGACATTCGCGAACTGCACCGGGTCTTGCCGACGATGACCGAGCGTGATGCCCCGGTGGTGGCCTCGGTTGCCAAGGCGATTGAAGCGACGTTCGGGCGGGAACCCGATTATGTGGTCAGCCCTGGCACCTATGACCAGAAACATATCGACCGGATAGGACGGCTGAAGAACTGCATCGCTTACGGGCCGGGTATCCTTGATCTGGCCCATAAGCCGGATGAATATGTAGGCATCGAGGATATGGTGCAATCGGCTCAGGTGATGGCACTGGCATTGAAGGATTTGCTGAGTAACTGATCGTCGCCCTTACAGGAGATGACGCGACCACGCTGCGATTTGCGATATGGGCCGTGACACCACGTGAAGATTGACGGGCGCGTTTGAGAGGCATCCGCACTTTAAAGTGTGATTTCAGGCATTTGAGCCGCTTCGAAGTGCGGTCTCGGCGTGATGTTGCGCCAGCATATTCACTACCGACGATCGTTGGCATAGAGCCTCGCGGTGTCGTGTGATGTTGGGATATCGGGAAATGTCGCCACCAGGAAAGATCACATCCCACAACGTTTGCGTGCCCAGGATGAAATCAGGCACGGTCGGGTTGGCGCCAAAGAAAAACGGACCTTCCGACAGGGCCGCTTCAAGTGTCGCAAAAACCCGGGAAAGCCGCTGCATCGATGCGTCTTTCAGCGCATCCTGAAGTTCTGGCCCGGAATGATAAAACTCCGGGTGGTACTGGATGATCACATCCGGTTGGAGGGTGGACGCCAGATAATGGATCCACTGCAGGAACGTGCCGCGCCGGGGGGCATCGGGTGGGATGACCAACCCGGCACCGGGATGCCGTTCGGCAATGTATAACGCAACCGCTCCGGTCTCGAATACCGTGCCGTCCGGCCCAAGAAGTGCCGGCGTGCGGCAATGTGGGCTGGCAGCGAGAAAGGCGGGGTCGGGCGTGTCGGTGAAAAGTTCGACCCAGTGAATCGTATAATCAGCACCGACCTCTTCCAGCACCGCGTGGGCGCACATGGCATAGGTGTTGGGGGCGCAATAGAGCGTGTATTGGGCCAATTCAGGTTCCTTCCAGCAATGACAGGGTTTTCTCCTTGAGTTGCGCGCGCAGGTCTGGCTGACCGGCTTCTTGCCAGTTCTCGATACCTTCGCGCCGGAACAGGCCGGGGATCCACATTTCGGTCTCATAGCGAGCCAGCGTGTGGGGATCGGTCAGAAAGCTGTTATCGCTGGCCGCGCGGGCGACAACGCTGGTGGCTATGGTGTCGCGGGTCACCTCGATCCCGGCACCGAACTTGCGAGCCATCGCCGCCAGTTCATCGCAGGCCACCAGCATCTCTGTCGATCCGGTGCGGCCGCTGGACAGCAGTCCCAGATTATGGGTCAGCGCGGTAGCACCGATGGTGGTGGCGTGCAGGTTCGCGCTGGCCTCGGCCAGGGCCTGCGGGCCGATATCATGCGCGTCCGTGCAGCCAGAGCCGGCCCAGCACGGGATGCCGAGATGGTCAAACACATCCGCGGCGCCAAGCCCGGCCAGGGTATATTCGGGCGATCCGATCGCCATGTCGGCGCGGCGCATGTCCATCGGCATGACCGATGCCCCCGACATCACCGGCGCGCCGGGCGCGGCCAGTTGACTGATGACGATGCCCGCCAGCGATTCTGCCGTGGCCTGGGTGATGGCCCCGGCCAGCGTCAGCGGGCAGGCCATACCCGGAAAGATCGCCGGATAGCAGACCACCGGCAGATGCAGCCGCGCCGCCATCAAAAGCCGCTGACAGGTCTCGGTGCCCAGCTTGAGCGGGGAAATCGGCCCAATCAGGTCCAGCCCGATGGGCCTGTCGGCCAGATTGCCCATGCCGCCAACGCGTACCGCCATGTCATCCCAGATCGCGCGCACGCCATGTTCATCATGGCCGGTAAAGAAGATGGGTTTGCCGGTGGTGTCCAGCAGCGCACGGGCGCTGGCCAGCGCCTCGGTCTGGGCATCTACATCGCTGGGATAGCCAAGTGCGGCGGCGAAATCTATATTGGGCAGCCGGTCCTGCAACCGACCGTGATCCGAGATATCAGACAAAAGGCATGGGCGGTATTCACCGCTGCGCGGGTCCAGCACCTGAACGCAGTTGACGGCGCTGCCGAAACGGGCGGTATCATCGTCGGTCGCGAAGGCCCGCGCGCCACTCTGGGTGAAGAACGTGATGCTCGGCGGGATGGCTTCAATCGCCCGCCTTACCAGGTCGGGGGGGTAGAAAATCCGTCCGTCATGATCGCGGCAGCCCGCTGAAGTCAGGAGTGATCGCGCCTCGTCATCCTCGACCTGCATCCCGACGCGGTAGAGAATTTCCAGGACGCCGCCGAAAATGTCCTCGGCGCCCTGCGCATCAATCGTCTGCAATCGCATCCGCCGGGGCGGCTTTGCGGCGGCGGGGCGCGCGGCCCTGCGCCGCCTGCTCTTTGCACGGATCGCCATGACACCCTCGTACTGACGGGATACAGGCCAGCGATTTGCCGCTGGCCTGACCGATTGTCGCGCTGTCTATTATTCGTCCAGCCAGGCCGTGCGCTGCATCTGGTAAAAGCCCAGCGGGCCCGAACCATGCGGCGTGATGCCCTGCACCTCGTTGCGGGCGGCATCGACGAAGTTGCGGAAGCCCAGCGTCGCGTGGCCGCCATCCTCGTGCAGCATGCGCTGCATTTCGCCGTACATCTCCTTGCGTTTGGCAAAATCCGTGACCGACCGCGCCTCGACAAGCAGTTTCTCGAACGTCTCGTTGTTCCAGAGCGTTTCGTTCCAGGCGGAGGTGTTGGAGAACGCGATCGAGAAGATCAGATCGGGCACCGGGCGCGGATCCCAGCCCGAGGTGATGATCGGTTTCTGGATCCAGACCGCCGACCAGAAACTATCAGCCGGCGGGTTGATGACGTTGAAATTCAGGCCGCCCGCGGCAGCGCTTTGCTGAAGGTGCTGTGCCGCGGCAAGCGAACCGGTACCGGCTACGTCCGAGCCGTAAATGTCGATCGGGGTGTTTTCCAGCCCGGCCTTGTTGATGTGGAACCGTACCTTTTCAGGGTCGTATTCGCGCTGCGGGATATCGCCGTTATAGTAGGGATCAATCGGCGCGATCGGATGATCGTTGCCAACCGAGCCGAGCCCCTTGAGGATGTTGTCGCGTATCCCTTCGCGGTCGATGGCGTATTTCACCGCAAGGCGGAAATCGGGATCATTGGTCGGCTCGCGGTCCAGCATCATCGCCAGGTTCAGGAAGGCACCCGACGGCGCGTCGATCACATAGGCCGCGCCGCTGTTGTCGATCAGCCGTGTGGCTTTCTGGTCAAGCTGCAGGAGGACGTTGATATCGCCAGCAATCAGCGCGTTGATCCGCTGGGTGTTGTCGGCGATGCCGACGAATTCCAGCTCGTCGGCATAGGGGCCATCGTCGCCCCAGTAGTTTTCGTTGCGGGCAAAGCGGTAGTTGCTGCCGGGGGTAAACTCGACCACCTTGAACGGGCCGGTGCCGGGCGGGGTGCCGGTGAAATCCTCGAGGTCGCGCTTGGTGACCTGCACGCGGGTGTCCGAAAGGATCATCGGGAAATCGGCATTTGGCGCGGTGAGGTTGAACCGCACCTGATGATCGCCCAGCTTGTCGATGCTGGCGATCTGGCTCATGAAGGATTTCGACGGCGCCTCGGAACCCTCACGGTAGTGGCGCTGCATCGAATAGATCACATCCTCGGCGCCGAAATCTGATCCGTCGTGGAATGTCACGCCTTCGCGCAGATTGAACACCCAGGCAGAGGCGTCGTCGTTGGCTTCCCAAGATGTCGCAAGCCACGGCATCGGTTGCAGGTCCGCGTCACGGTTGACCAGATTGTCGTGCACCGCATAGCCCATCTGGATGTTCGAGGTGCTGAAGTACTTTGTCGGGTCCAGACTGTCCTGCGCCTGTGCCGCCTCGACACCGACCACAAGGCGGCCGCCGGTCTTGGGTGTCGCCGCCTGGGCGCGCTGCGCCGTCAGGCCGCTGATGACCGTGGCAGAGGCACCGGCCGCCGCAAGCGTGCCCATGAACCTGCGCCGCGAGATCTTGTTGGCCACATATTGCTGGAAGAGATAGTCGTTGAACTTTTTGTCAGACATGCACGTGTCTCCGCTGTTGGAAGGGGTGATCGAATGTCACCGCCCTGTCTCGGAGCTTTGACGCCCCTGTTTTAGAGTTATTGCAAACTGTGATCACAGAATATAGATAAAAGCAAGCTTCTTTGAAACCACCCCGTTGCCGTTCGCGGCTGTGCAAAATCTGGTATTTTTGGTCATACCGGGCTAGAAAGCGAAAGAGATGATGGAGAAGAGCCGTTCGATGAATCAAGTCCTTGCATCAGATATCGCCGTGCCTGGAAATCTCAGCACGCGTATCTACGCGGACTTGCAGCGGAAACTCATCGTGGGTGATCTGAGGCCCGCGGAAAACCTGTCAATCCGCACATTGGCCGAGGAATATCAGGTGTCGGCAATGCCGGTTCGCGAAGCACTGAGGCAGCTTGCCTCTGAGGACGCGCTGATCGGCGCCGCCAAGAAAGCCTACCGGGTCCCCGATCTGACCTCGGAACAGGCAGCGGATTTGTTTTTCGTCCGCGCCGTGCTTGAAGGGGCTGCTGCTGAGATTGCAGCGGAACGGGTCACAGATGCGGATATCAAGATATTGGCCAAACACAACGTAGATCTGGAATCGGCCTGGGAAAAACGCCACGCTTCAGACTTCCTTTTCGCGAATTATCAGTTTCACCGGCATGTTTATTCACTAACCGGCAACAGCGCGCTGCAATCCATGATCGACGCGCTTTACGTGCGCACCGGTCCGTGGCTGGCTTTTGGCATAACCAATCTGGTCAGGCCCGATAAATGGATGGGTGAGCACGACAATATCATTGCAGCGCTGAAGCAGCGAGATAAGGCGGGAACGCGCCGTTTGATGGAGGAAGACGCCCGTTGGGGCGTCGAGGTTTTTCGCGAGCTTGGCTGAGCAAGCCCGGATTACGTCGGGCGTATGACAAAGTAACGCTTGCAATATTTTCAATCTGTGATCACAGTTATCTCAATTCTCCGGCCATGACGGCTGTGCGCGAGGGGGATTTGGGATGAGCATACTGGAGATTCTCGGTAAGCGGCTGATTTTTGGCGTCGGGACGCTCCTGTTTGTGTCGGTTCTTGTTTTCATCGGAACGGAAATCCTGCCCGGCGACGTGGCACATGCGATTTTGGGGCAGGGGGCCACGCCGGAACTTGTCGCCCAGATCAAGGAGAGGCTGGGGCTCGATCAGCCGCTTCATGTTCGCTACTTCGTCTGGCTTGGGAACTTCGTGACCGGTGACTTTGGCACCTCTCTGGCAAATGGCGCTGATATCGGAACCGAGATTGGAAGGCGGGCCAGCAACACGATCATTCTTGCCCTGTGCACCACGGTGATTGCCGTGCCGCTGTCAATTGTTCTGGGTCTTGCGGCGGCGGTAAAACCTGGTGGCCTTGTTGACCGGATCATTACCTCGACCTCGCTTGCGCTGATTTCTTTTCCCGACTTTCTGGTTGCGGTGGTGCTGGTCACGATCTTTGCGGTCAAGCTGAAATGGCTTCCTGCCATCGCGTCGATCCGGCCCAGCTATGAACTTGTGGACTGGATCCGCATCCTGATTCTGCCGGTTCTCGGGCTGACCTTCACGATCCTCGCCCATATGGTGCGGATGACGCGCTCGGCGGTGCTGAATGTCCTGTCCAGCCCGGCGATAGAAATGGCGATCCTGAAAGGGGTGCCGCGCCGGCGCCTGCTGTTGCGCCACGCGCTGCCCAATGCCTTCGGCCCGATCATCAATGTGATTGCCCTGAACCTTGCCTATCTGATCAGCGGTGTCGTGGTGATCGAAACCCTGTTCAATTTCCCCGGCCTGGGCCGCTACATGGTGGAGGCGGTGACCAACCGGGATGTCCCGATCGTGCAGACCTGTGCAATGATCTTCTGCTCGGTCTACATCATCCTGAACATGACCGCCGACATTCTGTCGATCATGGCCAACCCGCGTGTGAGGTACAAGAAATGACCGCACAGGTGCGCACATGGCAGGGCGAGTTGCGCGAGGCTGCCTCGGATCTGACACCGGGCGTCACACTGGCGCTTCTGTTCCTGATTTTTGTCTTCCTTGTCGGGGCCTTCGCACCGTGGATCGCGCCCTATGGCGAAGGCCAGATTCTGACCAATGAGAGTTTTGAGCCACCCAGTGCGATCATGTGGCTGGGCAGCGATTATCTGGGCCGGGATGTGCTTTCGCGCCTCATCTACGGCGTTCGGATCACGCTCTTTCTGGCACTGGTCATCACTTTCCTGTCGTTCTTTGCCGGCGTGGGTCTCGGGTTTCTGGCGGCGGCCTTTGGCGGTCGGGTTGACATGTGGATGAGCCGCATCAACGACGCGATGCTCAGCTTTCCGGCGCTGATGCTGGCGCTCATTGTGATCAACTCGCTGGGATCGTCTTTCGTGGTGCTGGTTTTCACCATCGCCTTTATCGACCTGACGCGGGTGTTTCGCGTGGCCCGGGCGCTGGCGGTCAACATCATGGTGATGGATTATGTCGAGGCTGCGATTGTGCGCGGCGAGGGCAAGGGATGGATCGTCTGGCATGAGGTGCTGCCCAATGCCCTGACCCCGCTGGCGGCCGAATTCGGCATTCGTTTCACCTACGCGATCCTGTTTATCTCAGCGCTCAGCTTTCTGGGACTGGGGGTGCAGCCGCCGCAATCCGACCTCGGCGTCATGGTCAAGGAGAACATGCAGGCGATCCTATACGGCGAATACACCACGCTTTATCCGGCCTTTGGCATCGCCTTCATTGCCATTTCCATGAACGTCTTCGTCGACTGGTTGCTGCAACGCTCCAGCGCCAAACTGCCGGATGAGATCTGATATGGCTGAACCGCTTCTGAAAGTCCGTAACCTCGACGTGTCGGTCCGCGACAAGAAAGGTCATGAGTTCAAGATCGTGGACGATATCTCGTTCGATGTGCAGCCGGGCGAGGTGATCGCCTTGATCGGCGAAAGCGGATCGGGAAAGACCACGATTTCACTGGGCTGCATGGGTTATACAAGGCCCGGCTGCCATATCACCGGCGGTTCGGTAGAACTGGGCGGCACCAATGTACTGGACCAATCGCTGACAGCGCTGCAGGAGTTGCGCGGCAAGGACATCACCTATGTGGCGCAATCCGCCGCCGCCTCGTTCAACGGGGCGATGACGATCGACGCGCAGGTCACCGAGATCCCGATCATCACCGGCGCGATGAGCCGCGAGGACGCTCTGGCCAAGGCAGCACAGCTTTATGCGGATCTGGAATTGCCGGACCCGGAGAATATCGGCAAACGCTATCCGCATCAGGTCTCGGGCGGGCAATTGCAGCGATTGATGGCGGCGATGGCGATGATCAGCGATCCGCGCCTTCTGATCCTGGATGAGCCCACCACCGCGCTGGACGTGACCACCCAGATCGAAGTTCTCTATTCCTTCAAGAAACTGATTAAGGACCACAAGACCGCCGCCATCTACGTGACCCACGATCTGTCGCTGGTGGCACAGGTGGCGGATCATATTCTGGTGCTGAAAGACGGCCAGATGGTTGAATATGGCGCTACCGAGCAGATCATCAGCGATCCGCAACATGATTATACCAAGGCGCTGATGGCGGCGGCGCATCTGATGCCCGATGAAATTCACGCGCCCCCGGTTGTGACCAATGAGGACCCGCCTCTGCTACAGGTCAGGAATGCGACAGCAGGCTATGGACCGGATCAGGACATCATCGCCCTGCAGGATATCGACCTGACGATCCATGCCGGTGAAACCGTCGGCGTGATTGGCGAAAGCGGGTCGGGCAAGACCACGCTTGGGCGGCTGATTTCGGGCCTGATGGGTGCCAAAAAGGGTGGGATCTATCTGGACGGCCACCAACTTGCGCAGAGCGTCGGGCAGCGTTCGAAAGAGGACCTTCGCCAGATACAGTTCGCCTTTCAGATGGCCGATGTGGCGCTGAACCCGCGGCAGCGCCTCAACAAGATCCTGAGCCGGCCGATGCTGTTCTATCGCGGGTTGTCGCGCCGCGAGGCGGACAGAGAGGTCGCGCGGCTGCTTGAACGGGTCGACCTGCCGACAGATTTCGCCTGGCGTTTCCCTCCCGAGCTGTCAGGCGGTCAGCGCCAGCGGGTCAATCTGGCCCGGGCGCTGGCAGCAGAACCCCGGCTGATCATCTGTGACGAGATCACCTCGGCGCTCGATACAATCGTCGCGCAACAAATACTCGATCTGTTGGAGGATCTGCAGGACGAGTTGAACCTCAGCTACATGTTCATCACCCACGACATTGCGACGGTCTCGAAGATTTCCGAGCGCATCGCGGTGATGCGGTTGGGCCGGATCGTGGCGCAGGGCACCGTGGATCAGGTGCTGACGCCCCCCTGCCATGAATATACGCAATTGCTGCTGAACTCGGTACCGGAAATGCGCACCGACTGGCTGGATGAGGCAGTCGTCGAACGGCGCAAGCTGGTGGCGGCTTTGGGAGATTAGAAGACGGGCCATGCGCCCGAAGTGAAACGAAAACCGAAGGTATCTCTGCATGAATGCGACAGCCCGTGTTGTTGTAATCGGGGGCGGCGTGGTTGGCTGCTCAATCCTCTATCATCTGGCCAAAAACGGCTGGACCGATGTGATATTGCTGGAACGACAGGAACTGACATCGGGCTCAAGCTGGCATGCGGCGGGCGGGCTTTTTACCGTGGTCCGGCCCAATTCAGCCGCGGAAATGCACCGCTACACGTTTCAGATCTACCGCACGCTTGAGGAAGAAAGCGGCCAGCCCTGCGGGTTCCATTTCACCGGTGGAATCAACATTTGCAGGACGCAGGAAGAGATTGATAGCAACGCGATGATGCAGAGCGCCTGCCGACGGCTGGGCATCGAGGGGCATTTCATCTCGCTTGATGAGGCTAAGGAAAAAGCCCCCATTCTGGACACCGAGCACATGATCGGGGCTTTCTGGGAGGATGAGGGCGGTCATGTCGATCCGGCCTCGGCGACGCAGGCTTTTGCCGCTGCCGCCCGTCAGATGGGAGCGACGATCCACCGCCACACCCCGGTGACGGCAACGCGGCAGCGGGCAGACGGAAGCTGGGACGTGGTGACCGGCAGCGGCACCATCCATGCGGAATTCGTCGTCAACGCGGCGGGCCTTTGGGGCCGCGAAGTTGGCCGAATGGCCGGGGTGGAACTGCCGCTGATGCCGGTCGAGCACCATTATCTGGTGACCGAATCGATCCCGCTGATCGAAAACCTCGGCTTTGAACTGCCGCAGATCAACGACAATGAGACCGGTTGCTATGCGCGGCAGGAAGGCGTGGGGCTGTTGCTTGGGGCCTATGAGGACAAGATGCGGCATTGGGCCAAGGACGGTACACCCGCCGATTTCGGCCATGAGCTCTTGCCCGACGATCTGTCCTGCATGGAATGGAATTTCGAGAAATCGGTCGAGATCATGCCCTGCCTTGCCGAAGCGGGCGTGAAGCGGGTGATCAATGGCCCGATGATCTTTTCGCCTGATCTGAGTCCGCTGATCGGTCCGCACCCGGCCTTGCGCAACTATTTCTGCGCTAATGGGGTGATGGCGGGGTTCAATCAGGGCGCGGGGATCGGTCGGGTGATCTCGGAATGGATCATCGGGGGCGAGCCTGAAATTGACATCTTCAACTGGGATGTGGCGCGGTTCGGCGATTGGGCGGACAAGAAATACACCGAGGAAATGACCCGGTATTTCTATGAACACCGGTCCGAGAAGATCTTTCCCTATCAGAGTTTTGATGCGGCCCGCCCACAGTGCAAGAATCCGGTTTATGACCGGCAGGCCGAGGCCGGGGCGGTGTTTGGCACCGGGTTTGGCGGCGAACATGCCACGTGGTTCGCACCCGTGGAAACCAAGGCTTGCGACAGCCTGACCTATCGCCAGCCGAACTGGTGGCAGCCGGTGGCGGATGAGGGTAAGCGTGTGCGTAACGCGGTGGGGCTTTTTGATTTCTCTGACATGGCCAAGTTCGAAGTGACCGGCACCAGGGCAGAAGACTGGCTGAACCGGATCATGACCAACCGGATGCCGAAACCGGGCCGCATGTGCCTGAGCGCGATGCTGTCCGACAAGGGCCGGATGCTGGGCGACTTCACGATTTCGAACCTCGGAAACCGGTTTCTGGTCATAGGCTCCTACGCGATGCAACTGGCTTTCATGCGGCATTTCGCGAAATACCTGCCCACCGACGGGGTCAGCCTGCGGAACGTGTCCGACGCGCTGGCTGGTCTGCATATTGCCGGGCCAAACGCGCAGGCCCTGATCAGCAAGCTTGCCGATCACGAGATGGACAGCGCGCATTTCCGGTTTCTCGACGTGGCCGACATGAGTGTCGCCGGGGTCACGGGTGTCACGACCTTCCGGGTCTCGTATACTGGTGAGACCGGGTATGAGATGTATATGCCGCGTGACCGTCAGCTTGCCCTTTATGACGCGCTGCGCCGTGAGGGCGAAAGCTTCGATCTGGCGCTGGCCGGTCTACGCAGCCTGATGATGCTGCGGCTGGAAAAGAGCTTTCCGGCCTGGGGCACGGAACTTAGCCCTGACTATCTCGCCCATGAATGCGGGATGATGCACCATGTGAAAACTGACAAGGGGGATTTCGTCGGACGCGATGCCGTTATGGCCTATGGCGCGGCGCAGGAACGCCCGGCGACCTTCACCGTGGAGGCGGGAGACTGCGCAATCTGGGGCGATGAAGCGGTGTTTCTGGACGGCGAACCGGTGGGATATGTTTCCTCCGGTGGCTGGGGGCCAGAGGTCGGCAAGCATATCGCGCTTGGGTATGTGCCGCCCGATGTCTATCGTGAGGGGGGCGATTATGCGGTGGAAATCCTGGGGCAGTTGCGCCCGGCGCAACTCTGCCCTGCGCCGTTATATGACCCCGATGGCGCCCGGATGCGAAGCTGAGGAAATAGGAGGCATCATGATCGTTACCGGTGGACATTCTTATCAGGGCTACAGCGTCGGCATCCTGATGTTCGACAACAAGCGATTTCCCATGCCGCCCGGCGACGTGGGCAACGCGACCAGCTATCCGTTTCCAGTCCTTCTGCGCCAGATCGAGGGGCTTGAGGATAATCCGTACCCGCCGCTAACCGGGGCAGATGGCAGCTATACGCCCGAGGTTCAGCTATGCATCGATGCGGCCGTTCGGATGGAGCGTGACGGCGTGCGCGCGATCGCGATGTGTTGTGGCTTTTTCTCGCTGATCCAGCCGGTTCTGGCGCAGCATGTCAGCATCCCGGTGATGACATCGCCGCTGATGATGATCCCGGTCATTCAGCAGATGATCCGCCCGGACCAGAGTGTATTGGTTGTTACTGCAGCCGCCAAGCTGTTGTCGAACGAGTTCTTTACCGCCGTCGGTGCGGATCTGGGCCACAGGACCACGCTGGCCGGGCTGGACGATTCAAAGGTCTTTAACGCCATGTGCATGGGAGGCACAGCCATCAGTTTTGACCGGGAGGAGCTGCAAAAAGATGTCCTGGATGCCATAACCGAGGCGCGCGAGCGAGACCCCAATGTCGGGGCCGTTCTGTTGGAATGCACCAGCCTGCCGCCTTTTGCCGAAGATGTGCGGCACGCGACCGGTCTGCCGGTATTTGATTTCATAGCCTGTGTGGAGTGGATGCACCGATCCGTCGTGCCGAAGCGTTACACGGGCTATATCTGAGTTGGGAGGGAATCCAATGCACAGCGTTTTTGCGGTGATCGGTGAAGAGACCTGGGCAGGCGGGGTGACGGACATGCCGTCCGATCCCATGTCAATTCAGGAGAAAATAAATGTCCCGTCGCCGCACCCCCCGCAAACCCCGTGACACCGGTCTTGCCCAAAGACCCTTTGGCGAAGTGCGAAACCCGCTCCGCCCGACCGAGCTGATCTCGGCCGATCAGATCGAAACCATTCATCAGGCCAGCCTGCGGGTGCTGCGCGACATCGGTCTCAAGGTCGATAGCGCAGTGGCGCGCCAACTTCTGGCACGGGCTGGTGCGGATGTGGATGGCGATCGTGTCCGGTTTGACCCGGCCATAGTCGAAGAGATGTTGATCGGGCTGCCATCGGAATTCACGATCCATGCCCGAAATCCGGAAAAATCCGTGACGGTCGGCGGCAATTCCCTGACCTTCGCCACCGTTTGCGGGCCCTCCTTCGTCTCGGACCTCGACCGCGGCCGCCGGGCGGGCACGCTTGAGGATATGCGGAATTTCGTCAAGCTATCGGCCTCGCTCAACATTTTCCACCACGAGGGCGGGGCCGGGTGCGAACCGCTGGAACTGCCGCCCGAGACCCGGCATCTGGACATGATGCTGGCGCAGACGACCTTGTGCGACAAGGGTTGGCAACCGTGCTGGATGAACACCGCCGAGCGCGCGCGCGATTGCATCGAAATGGCCAAGATCGCGCTTGGGACTGATGAGGACGGCTTGCGTATGCGTCCCGGCATCCTTGGCGGGGTTAATACCAACTCTCCACTGCTTTTCGATGACGGGCAGGCCGAGGCGGTGATCGAGTTCGCCCGCGCCGGGCAGCCCGTGCATATCACCCCCTTTACCCTTGCAGGCGCGATGAGCCCGGCCACCGTTGGCGGCTCGCTCGTGCAGCAGAACGCCGAGGCATTGGCCGGTATCGTATTGGGCCAGGCGGCAAGCCGCGGGGCGCCGGTGTTTTACGGGCATTTCACGTCGAATGTGGACATGAAAACCGGCTCACCGGCCTTTGGCACGCCCGAATATGCGCAGTCGGTCATTATCTCGGGCCAGATGGCACGGCGTTACGGTATTCCGATCAGATCGTCCAACACCACGGCGGCGGCCTGCGTGGATGCACAGGCCACCTACGAATCCGACATGTCGATCAATGCCTGCGTTCAGGGCCATATCAATGTGATGATGCATGCGGGCGGATGGCTTGAAGGTGGGCTGACCTGTTCGTTCGAAAAACTGATCCTTGATGCCGAGCTTTTGCAGATGCAGGCAGCGTTTCTTGACCCTATCGACCTGAGTGAGGATGCGCTTGGGCTGGACGCTATGGCCGAGGCCGGTCCGGGTGGCCATTTCTTTGGCACGGCACACACGCTCGCCCGGTATGAGACGGCGTTCTACAGCCCGATTCTGTCGGACTGGCGCAATTTTGAAACCTGGCAGGAGGATGGTGCCAGGACCGCAACCCAACGCGCAAACATAATCTGGAAGCAATTGCTGCGTGACTACGAAAAGCCACCAATTGATCCGGCTATCGAAGAAGAGCTCGGGGCCTATGTCGCCCGGCGAAAAGAGGAGATCTGTGGGTGATGAATGGCGCGGGCATGCTCCTGCTCGATGGCGAAAACCTGACACTCGACGCGCTTGCAAAGATCGCGTTGAACGACGGTGACCTCGATCTGACAAAGAGCGCATGGGATCGGGTAAGGAAAGGCCGTGATATTGTTGATGCGGCGATGCAGGGTGGCAAAGCCTTCTATGGTATCAACACCGGCGTCGGCTCCCAAAAGGACCGGCGATTGCAGGCCGAGGAAATCGAGGCGTTCAACGCTGCGGTAATCGTCTCGGAATCGACCAATTTGCCGGGCCCGTCCTTTGAAGAAGAGGTTGTCCGGGCCGCCCTTGTCGTCTTGCTGAACAATGCCGCGACCGGAAGACTGGGCATTCGGCCGGAATTGGTGCACCACATGCTGGGGTTCTTCCGAACCGGGCAGATGCCGGAAATCAGGCGCAATATCTCTGTCGGCGGGTCCGATCTTGGGCCACTGGCGCAACTGGCCCGGGCTTTTCTGGAGTCGCCGCAGGATCATCAAGGGGTGGGTTCGTTCCGGCTTGCGGCCAAGGAAGCGGTGTCACTGATCAACAATAACAGCTTTGCCATCGCCCACGGCGCGATTGTTTTAAACCAAGCAGCACATCTTCTTCGGGCCCATGATCTGGCCACCGCCGTATCGCTTGAGGCGCATCGGGGAAACCTGTCCTATCTGCGTCCGGAAATGGCCGCGTGTTGCAGCAACGAGCATCAGGAACGCTCGTTCGAGGCGATCCGGAGGGCCCTTGCAGGATCACAGCTTTGGGCGCCGGAGAATTGGCGGGAATTGCACGACCCGCTCAGCTTTCGCTTTGCGATGCGGGTCCACGGGGCCGTAAATATGGCACATGACGCGGCGAGTCGGGCATTTCAGGGTGATCTGAATTGTGTCTGTGACAACCCTGTTGTTTCCTTTGAACTGGGCGAGATCGTGACTGGCATTAACATGGACAGCACACCGCTGACCTGCACGATGGACATGCTGAGGCAGTCATTGGCCATGGCGGCCTCGACCAGTTTTGAGCGCGCGACGAGAGTGCAGAACCCTGCCCTGTCGGGTTTGCCAGCTGCCTTTGCCGATCCGGAACGGGCGGAAAGTGGCGTTCAGAACATGGTCATCCCCCATCTGACCGCGGCGCGGATGGCCGAGCTGCGCAGCCTTTCCGCGCCCGTCCTTCTTGAATGCCCATACGCGATTGTTGATGGCGTAATCGACGTCTCGGGCATGGCGCCATTGTCGGTTCAGCGGACGGAAGAGGTTTTGGACATCGGCTGGTTGATCGTGGCCAGCGAGATCGTGATCGCCCTCTGGGCCATCAAACTGCGCGGCCTTCCAAGGGAAAGCCTTGGTGCCGGCGTGCGGAACGTCTACGATCAGGTGGGCCCGTTGTTGCCCATGGGGCGCGAAGGGCAATATATCTTCGATTTCTGCCCGGTTCTTGATGCCGTTAAAACATTGGTGACAGAGACAGGTGATCCATGCTGACTTTTGGCGCTGTACGATCCGCGTTCGATTTCGACAGCCCCGGCAAGCGAAGCGGCGCAATCGAGCTGGAACATTCGGACAATCGGCATGCCTTCAGTGCGGTCTGCGTGCCGGTGGGGGTGATCTGCGGCGCGCCAGGCCCGACGGTGCTGCTGGCGGCGGGTAATCACGGCGACGAATACGAGGGCCAGGTCATCCTGCATCGGCTGATGCAGATGTTGGAACCTGAAAATCTGACGGGTCGCCTGATCCTGCTGCCCGCGTTGAATACACCCGCAGTACTGGATCGGGCACGTGTTTCCCCGTTGGATCAGGGCAATATGAACCGCAGCTTTCCGGGCTCGGCCGACGCGGGCCCCACTCAGGCGATTGCCGGATTTGTCGATGCACATCTGATTCCTCGGGCTGATGTCATTCTTGATTTCCACTCGGGCGGGTCGGCCACCCAGTATGTCGATTGCGGATTTCTGTGCATCGGACCCGATGCGGCGCTGAACCGGGCCAATCTGGAACTGGCAAAGGTATTCGGCGCGCCGTTTGCCATGATCTGCCCGATCGACGGGGCAGGCGGGGATTTCGACACGGCTGCGCATCAGCAGCAGACCCGGTTTCTGGCATGCGAGCTGGGTGGTCTAGGGCGGTTTTCCAAACACTCTTTCGAGATCGGTTTGCAGGCGACATTGCGGGTGCTGGCATATCTCGGTCTGATCGAGGGTGAAAAGGGTGCACCGGCAACACGTTTCATTGATATCGGCGATCGCAGCGTGCATGCGACGGCGCGACATCATGGGCTGGCCCAGATACATGTGCGTCTTGGAGATGCGGTTACCAAGGGCACGCATCTGGCCACCATCTACGATCTGCACAACTTTGGCTCTGTTCTGAATGAGCTCTATTCCGACCGTTCCGGCATCATCGCCGTGTGCCGGCGCAATCCCCTTGTCACACCTGGCGATCACCTATGCCTGATCGCGCCCGAGATACCCACCGGCAAAGTATTGGATTTGTAAGTACAGCGCATTTTTCTTCTTGGACAAATAGGCGCAACGGTGTATCAAAACTGTGATCACAGATAGAATGCCTCGAGGTTTCTACATGTCCACCACCTATGCCAGCAATGTCGATGCGCTACGTCGGGAACTGACCGAGTTGAAATCCGTGAGCCGCGACGAAGCGCGCACCATGCCGCCGGGCTTTTACACGTCGGATGACTTCCTTGAGCTCGAGAAAGAGCAGATATTCCGACGTGAGTGGATCTGCCTGGGTCATGTTGGTGAAGTCCCTGAGCCGGGCGATTTTTTTACGACGGAACTGGTCGGGGAACAGCTGCTTGTCTCGCGTGGTCAGGATGGCGAAATTTATGTCCTGTCCAATGTCTGCCGGCACCGCGGAAATCTTGTCGAAACCGCGCCAAACGGCAATCGCCGCAGCTTTGTCTGCCAGTATCATGCCTGGACATACGACACGGACGGACGCCTGAAAACCGCGCCGCTGATGAAAAAGGCCAAGGCGTTCGATCAGAAGAAATGCAGCCTGCCGCAGCTGAACACCGAGATTTGGAACAATTTCATTTTCGTCAATCTCGATGGTATGGCCGACCCGCTGGCCGACCAACTCGACGGATTACAGGGCATTCTGCACAATTATCACCACGAATTACGCAACCTGCTTTTCACCGATGAGGCCGTCTGGAACACCAATTGGAAGAACCTGACCGAGAACTTCATGGAGGGATATCACCTCTTTTCCACCCATCCGAAGACGTTGCAGCCGATGACCCCCACGCAACTGTGCCGCAAGGTGCCCGGTGAGGACCGTTGGACCGCCTATCGGTCCTACTATGATCCTGAATATCCCCCTCGGGGGCCCTTCCACGAAGACCTGACCGAAGATGAGCAGCGCAATTCGGTCCTGTTCAACGTCTTCCCCAGTTTCGTGGTGGCGGTTGCCGCGAACTACACACTCTACTTATGTCTGCGGCCCGCCGGTGCAGACAAGGTTGCAATCCGCTGGGGGATTTGCGGGCTGAAATCCGATCCGCAGGACCCTGAAGTTGTCGCCTATATCGACCTTTGCAAATCGTTCAACGTGGAGGATAAGGAAAAGCTGGAAACCCTGCAGAAAGCGCAGAACACCCGTTACTACCACAGCGGTCCTCTGGCGCCGGACGATCTTGAGGGTACCATCTGGGATTTCCTGAACTACATGGGGCGCATGGTCGGGGCCGATCGCGAATTGGTCGAGTAACATTCGGTCCGGAGCCTATTCAACTGGCACGCGATACTCGTCTGCTTTCAATTTGGTAAGCGGCAATCGGTCGTCACGCTTTTCGGTGAGCGGCAATATTTCATTTGTCCTTCTTGTCGAAATATCCGCTACGGGTGGCCCAGCCGACCAAGTTGATGATTAAACGCGATGCCGTAATGGAAGAGATTTCATTCAGATCCCGGCTTGGGGTGAGTTCGACAATATCCATGCCGACCACGTTTCCCTTCGCGACCAGCCCTCGTATAAGTTTACAGGCTTGCAGATAGGTCACGCCCCCGGGCGCAGGTCCGGCAACAGCGGGCATGATCGACGGGTCCAGACCGTCGGCGTCAAAGGTGATATAGTAATTTCTACCATCCGGAATTTGCGAAAGCACCTTCTCGATGCCTTCGTCATGCAGGTATTCCGCAGTCACCAGATTAGAACCATAGGCAATGGCTGCCTCAACCTCGGCTGCCGTAGCGCTGCCCTGATTGCGCAACCCAATTTGATGCATGCCGGAAACATGCGGCATTTCGGAAGCTCGGCGCATCGGGCTGGAAAACCCTTCGGTGACACCGTTTAACTGATCAAGCCAGTCAAGATGCGCATCAATCTGGACAACATAAATCGGCCCTTCGTCGCTGTAAGCGCGCAAGACCGGGACAGGCACACCGTGGTCCCCACCGATGATTATCGGCAGCGCCCCTGAGCGCCGGATCAACCTCACCGCGTCCTCCGCACGTATCGAATTGCCTGCGATATCTCTTGGATTGCCGATCACATCGCCGCAGTCGACCATCCGAACCGGTTTGTTATCGAAGATCGTGCCTCCGAGGTCGAAATCCCATTGCGAGGGGCCATCGCTGGCAAGGATACTTGCCTGTCTGACGGCAGTCGGGGCATTTGCCTGATCATTATTGATCTGTTCCATCGAATAGGGGTCAGCATGAGGGATCCCCAAAATCGCGACATCTGCATCCAGACTGGTCAGGTCCAGCTCCACATTACATTCAAGAAAACTGTGGAGGTTTTGCTTGGGCTTCTCTGTAATGTTAGGCATCAGGCCTCTCTTCCCGGAAGAAACTGGTTGGTCAGCCTCAACAAATGAGGGCCAATCTTTGTTTAAGCATTTTCGGGATCCTCTTGTTTTGCTTCGGCGTCGATGAGTTTTTGCAGTCGCCTGCGATACAATAGTGGACCCGCGTCGATGGCGATGTCGATGTTGCGGGTGATTTTTTCGTCCATTCCTTTTTGCACTTCGATCAGGATATCGCGATCTTCGTTGAAGGCTATCAGCACTGAATCGCTCATATATTTGGCAATCTCGTCGTCGCCGGGACGCACATTGCGCATCTGGAACCAGTAGTAGCGGGTTGTCTTTTCATCGACGGGCGTCATGAAATTGTAGCTGTCCATCTGGAAATACTGCCCCTCGGGCAGGTTTGATGCATCGCCGCCGGTGCCCGCGGGGGTGAAGATCGCCTTGATATAGGCGAGCGAGGGATAGCGCACCTCGTAATGCTGTTCGCGGTCGCAATTGCCCTCAAACGGCACCAGCTTCTGGTAGAAGGGCGCAACCTCGGTGTCGTACATCCAGCGCGAGACGATCACGCCGCTTTCGGTGCCGGTGACGGTCAGCGGTTCCTCTTCGCAGGCGGCGCTGCCGAAGGAGCTTTGATGCACCCAGGCGACGTGGCTGGGGTCGAGCAGGTTGTCGGTGATCAGGAGGTAGTTGCAGGGAAACGGCATCGCGTCGCCGCGGTTCATACCCCAGTCGGGATCGTCGAAATGTTCGACCTCGAAGATGGTGTCGGGGTCGGCCAGTGCCGGATCGCCCATCCAGATCCAGACGAGGCCATAGCGGCTGATCACCGGGTAGGAATGCACGTTGGCCGAGGGCGGGATCCGATCCTGACCGGGCACGCGCACGCAGCTACCGGCGCAGTCGAAGGTCAGCCCGTGATAGCCGCATTCGATATTGTCGCCCTTGATCCGGCCCTTGGACAGGGGCAGCTTGCGATGCGGGCAGGCATCCATCAGCGCGACCGGATCACCGGCCTCGGTTCGGAAGGTGACGATCTTTTCGCCCAGAACCTTGATCTGACGCGGTTCGCGGGTGATTTCGCTGTCCCATGCAGCGACATACCATGTGTTGCGGAGATACATATCAGCCTCTTCTTTCAGGGGCGTCCGGGGCCACCGGGCGCGGGGTTAGGGAAGGATCAGCGGGATCGTGGCGCTGCGCAAGCGCGCCCAGATGATCGCAGAACGATTGAGCCAGCGACCGCGCCACCAGCAGATGAACGTCGCGCGTATTCGCCCACCATAGCAGGAGGTCATAGTGGTTGAGACGTGTGCGGAGGGTTCTGGCGGCGCGCACCGGCGCGGCAAAGAGATCCGCGCGCGTGTAGAGGTCGAGGAAGTGCAGCGCCTCGACCCCGCGCAGCCGCAGGTGAACATATCCGTGCGAGATATCGGCGAGGCGAAGCGCACCCTCAGGCGGCGCACCGCAGGCCCAGATCCGGTCCGGCCAGAGCCGCAGCAGGATCGTATCCGGCAGCGATTTCACCTGCCCGAAGGGCACCGTGCTGTCCAGCATGTCGGGCCGCGCATGTAGAGCGACAACCGGCAGGAATTCTTCATCCAGCCGCAGGCCCAGCGGGCCGGGCAGGAAACCCTGGGCATCGGTGGCGTGATCCGGAGTGAGAGCTTCAGCCATGCAGACGTTCCCCTTGCGGATCATAGGCGCAGACCGGCCCCACACGGACCCGGACTGATTGCCCCGCGACCGGCGAATGCGCCCAGAGCGTGTCGCCCATCCGCGCCCGTCCATCCGCCAGAAACCCCAGCGCAATCGGATGGCCCAATGTCGGACTGTGAACGGCCGCGGTCAGATGCCCGCAGCCTGTCGCCCTGCCGTCGTCGTCCAAAGGCTCTTCACTCATCACGGCGCCGTGCGGGATGGGGCTCGTGCCGCCCTCGGGTGTCAGGCCCACCAGTTCCTCGCGGCCCGAAGCTTGCAGGGCCGGACGCTGCAGCAGGGCGCGACCGATAAAATCCTTGCGGTCAGACACCATTGCGCCCAGCCCCAGATCGCGCGCGGTTCTGCGGCCATCAATCTCGGTGCCGACCGACAGATGGCCTTTCTCGATCCGAAGCACATCCAGTGTTTCCAGCCCGTAAGGCGTGATGCCCCATGCGGCGCCCTGCGCCCTCACGCGGGTCAGGAGATTATCGGCGAAACCGGCGGGGGTGTTGATCTCGAAACTCACCTCGCCGGAAAAACTGACCGAGAAGACCCGCACCGGCAGGTTCCCCCCCAGATGTCCCTCGCGCACACGCGCGAAGGGGAAAGCCGCGCGCGACCCGTCAAAATCGGGATCAAGCGCCAAGAGCAGATCGCGGGCATGCGGCCCGGCGATGGCAAGCGAGGCCCAGTGATCGCTAACGTCAGTCAATGTCACGTCGAGATCGGGCCAATCGACCTGCGCTGATTTCGTCATGTGCCGCCAGACCGAGGCGGCATTCGCCGTGGTCGCCGTGACGAGAAAATGATCGTCGCCAAGCTGAGCGATTGTGCCATCGTCAAAGACGTACCCATCCTCGCGCAGCATCAGCGCATAGCGCACGCGGCCCGGTGTGATGGTCCCGATGTTGTTGCAGTAAAGGCGCGAGAGGAATTCCAGCGCATCGCTGCCCCGCACCTCGACCTTACCCAGCGTCGACATATCCACGCAGCCGACGCCGGTCCTTACGGCGTTGCACTCCCGGTTGATCGCGGCCTGCATCGCCTCGTCTTCGCGCGGGAAATAGCGCGCATAGAGCCAGCCCCCGGAGGTCAGGAACACGCATCCCATACGCTCGAACCCGCGGTGAAACGGCGTGCGCCGGGTCGGGATCATGTCGCCTCCCGTCTCGACCCCGACCAGTGCGCCAATGGTGACCGGCGAATAGGGCGGGCGATAGGTGGTATGGCCGATTTCAGCTGGGTCGCGGCCCGCTAGTGCCGCGATTTCAAGCACACCGTTGGTCCAGCTTGTCTTGCCCTGATCGGTTCCCATGCCAAGGGTGGTGTAGCGCTTGACCAGTTCGATATCCCGGTATCCCTCGCGCTGCGCCAAGGCGATATCCGCGCGGGTTACGTCATTCTGAAGATCGACAAACGCCTTGCCGCGACCGCTGTGAAACCTCTGTTCCGGAGCGGGCTTCGGCGCGGGACGCGGCAGGTTCAGATGCTTGTGCATTTCGAGTTCGGCCAGCGCCTGATGCGCCGCGGCCTTGCCATCGGCAATGCAGTCATATGTGTCCAGAATACCCCGCGTACCGCCGATGGGACGCAACGGGCCCGCCGCATCGGGCGGCAGCAGGTTGCGCGTCGTTTCGTCGTAACTCAGGCCCCCGCCCATCTGCGCAAAGAGATGCGCATTGGGCGACCAGCCGCCCGAGACACAAAGCAGGTCGCAGGTGGCGCGGTGCCGCCTGCCGTTTTCGTCGCGCCAGCGCAATGACCTGAGACGCAGCCGCCCGGATGTACCGGTGATCGTCGCGCCGCGTGGGAGCACCGCAGCGACGCCGATGCCCGCCTCGCGCAGCGCGGCAAGCGTATCCTCGCGCTCGTCGGGATCGACCACCGCGACGGCTGCGCGCCTGCCCGGCGCCACGGCGAAACGCCGGATATAGCTGCGAACGGCCCCGGCCAGCATGACGCTGGGGCGATCATTGCCGGGAAAAACAATCGGGCGCTCGGTGGCACCTGCGGCCAGCAAGATGCGCCGCGCGCGGATCTTCCACAGGATGGCGTGGCTGTTGCTGCCGGGCGGCATTGTCTCGACCGCCAGTATCTGCCCGTGATCATATTGCCCGAAGGCAAGTGTGCGCGGCATGACGGTGACATTCGACAGCTCGGCCAGGGCCCCGACCGCATCTGCCGCCCAGTCGGGCGCGCGCTCTGCGTCAAGCTTGCTGCCGCTGAAAAGAAGGCTGCCGCCGGGCAGGTGATCCTGCTCGATCAGGATCGTCGTGGCACCGGCATGGGCGGCGGTCAGCGCGGCTGTCAGCCCCGCGGCACCGCTGCCGATGACCAGAATATCGCAATGCCGGTTGCGTTTGTCGTACTGCGCTTGCGGGGCCTCAGGGTCGATCTTGCCATGCCCGGCAAGGCGGCGAATGAGACCTGAATAGCGCTTGCTCCAGCCGTGGCGGGGCCATTTGAAGGTCTTGTAGTAAAACCCGGCAGCAAGGATGTTTCCGCCCAGTTGCAAGACCGCGCCGGCATCGCGCGACAGGCGGGGCCAGTTGTTCTGGCTGGTGATCGCCAGCCCGTCCCGCAGCATGATTTCGGTGGCTTTCAGATTGGGTGTGCTGCCGGTCTGATCCGTGAGGGTGACCAGCGCGCAGGGTTCTTCCAGCCCGGCAGACAGGATGCCGCGCGGGCGGTGATATTTGAGCGAACGCGCCACCAGCTGCTGGCCGTTTGCCAGCAGCGCCGATGCCAGCGTATCGCCGGGATGGCCGGTCATGGGCTGACCATCGAAGGTGAAGCGCAACCGGGTTGCGCGGTCGATCAGACCGCCTTGGGGAAGGCGGGTCATGTGCCCTCTTCCGGGCGGGATGGCGGGCCGCTCTGGCTGATGTCGTGGGTCGCCGTGTGGCGCGTCACCTCGATCCAGCGCTCGCAGCCGCTGGCGTGATACCAAAGTTCGGCCAGCGGGCCGCGCGGGTTCGCGGGATGATAGAGCGCCGCCTGCCAGTCATCCGGGGTGGTCTGGCCGTTCAGCGCCGAAAAGTGGCGCCGCGGGCCGCCATAGGTGAATTCAGCTTCATCGCGAGGGCCGCAATGGGGGCAAGGGATCAGGATCATCGCGCCACCCCCGTCATTGCAGCCACGGATAGGGGCCGATGCCCGCATCATCGTGTTCCGCGCCCTGCGCGAACCGCTCCAGCGTGAAAGGCGCGACCAGATCGGGGATCTTGCCGGTGGCCAGCAATTCCGCCATGCACCAACCCACGGCGGGCGTCGCCTTGAACCCGGCATAGCCCCAGCCCGCATTGATCATCAGGCCATCGACCTGCGTGCGCCCCAACATGGCATTGCCGTCCATCGGGATGTCCGCCGAGCCGGACCAATGCCGCATCAGGCGCAGGCGCGACAGGAACGGAAACATCTGCACCGCGCGGGCCAGCACGTCCTCGATCCGCTCAAAGCTGCCGCGCCGCGCGTAGGAGGCGTAGCCGTCCGTCGCGCCGCCCAGCACGAACTCGCCCTTCGAGGTCTGGCTGACATAGCTGAGACCGGCGTTGTAATTGACCACCGCATCCAGCGCGGGCTTGACCGGTTCGGTCACCAGTGCCTGCACGTTGATCGTGCTTAGCGGTAGGTCGATCCCCGCCATCTGCGCCACCGCGCTGCTGGACCCGGCGACCGAGATCAGCGCCTGTTTGCAGGCGATCCGGCCCTTTGGCGTGTTCACGGCGACGATCCGTCCCGATTTCACGTCGATGCCTGTGGCCGGGCAGTTCTGAAAGACATGGATGCCCGACGCCGCCGCGCTGCGGGCAAATCCCCAGGCCACGGCATCGTGGCGGACAACGCCGCCCGCTTCCTGCACCAGCGCGCCCGCGACGGGAAACCGTTTCCTGCCGGACAGGTCAAGCTCGGGAACCCGGTGCTGCACTTCTTGACCTGTCAGGATCGAGGCCTCCGCCCCACGCATCCGCATGGCATTGGCGCGCAGGGTGAAATGCTCCAGTTCGCCATCGGAATGCGCCAGATCGACATAGCCGCGAGGTTCGTACATCACGTTGAAATTCAGGTCCTGCGTCAGATCCGACCAGAGTTTCAGGGCAAAATGTTTCAGCTGAAAGCTGGCGTTCAGTAGATAATCCGACCGCACGATCGTGGTGTTGCGGGCGGTATTGCCACCGCCGATCCAACCCCCCTCGACCACGGCCACATTGGTGACGCCATGATTGGCGGCCAGATAATGTGCCGTTGCCAGACCGTGCCCGCCGCCACCGATGATGACAATGTCATAGGAAGCGCGCATCTCGGGCTCGGCCAGAAAATCGGGCCAGCGCCTGTTGCCGGTGACGGCGTGCTTGAGCAGAGAAAAACCGGAATAGCCCAATTTCGGATCCATTCACTTTACCATCTGTGATCACAGTTAGCGGGTGAGGGCTATCTTGGCAAGGATGAGAATTTGCATTGATCTGTGATCACAGTCGAGTCATAGCTGGGATGACCGGCAAGATTTGCGAGGGGAAAGAACCACAATGGCAGCACTGGATGAAATCGAACCAGGTGTCCGAAATCTGTTGCTGAACTGCGCCAGAGCGCAGCCCGGGGATCGTGTCCTGCTTGTGGGCGAAAAGGGAGATAACCCCTATTTCAACCCAGCGATCTGTGATGCTGTCGCCAGCATTGCAAGACGTCATGACATGGTGCCTGAAGTGGTCATGGCCGCGCCGGTCGCAGATGCGTCGCAGTTTCCTTCCGTGGTCCACGACGCGATGCTCCGCGCCGATCGAACGATCTTTTTCTCGCGATTGGGGGATCAGGTCCGGTTCAGTCTGCCGGGCGACAGTGCCAAGGTCGTGATGACCTATACGCTCGATCTGGACTATTTGGCTGCGCCCTTTGCGTCAGCCGATTTCGGCGTGATGAAGCAGGTGCATGATGCGCTGCTGGCGTTGATCCTGAAGGCGCAAACCTACCGCTTGACGGGGGCGTGCGGCACGGATTTGACCAGTGATATTGCCTCGGATCGTGAAGGGGCCGTGGCTGATTTCGCGCTGGAGCTTTTTCCAGTAATGATCTTTCCGCCGGTCATCTGTCACAACATGAACGGAACCCTGGTGATCCGGCATTTTGTCACTTCCTCTTCTACCCGCGCCTATGAGGACAGTACCCTGGTGATCGACCATCCCGTTCTTGTAGAGGTTGAAAATTCCCGCATGGTGGGCTTTGACGGGCCGCCCGATCTGGTAGCCCGGCTGAAGGCGCAGTTGGAACGCGCCGCGGCACTGACAGGCGGCGATCCCTATCGCATCAATTCCTGGCACACGGGCATCAATCCGAACACCTATTTCAGAGATGATCCCTATACCGATCTCGAACGCTGGGGCACGGTGGCCTACGGATCACCCCGCTATACGCATATGCATGTGGCCGGGCTCGATCCGGGCGATGCAGCGCTTCACCTGATGGACATGACCATCTCGTTTGATGATCAGACCGTATGGGACAAGGGCAGGTTCGTCTTTCTGGACAGGCCAGAGATTCAGGCGATGATGGACGCGCCGCAGCGCGCGTTGCTGAACTCCTCGGTGCGGCACAGTATCGGAATTTGAGGGGGGATAATGGCTGAGAATATGGCCGTCGCCTGGGTTGACACAATACCGCAGGATCAGGCCAGCGGCGATCTGGCCGCCGCCTATGATGCGGTAATGGATGGCGATGGCGAGGTCGAAAACCTCTATCTGGCGATGTCGCAGACGCCGCAGGCCATCAAACCCGCGGACGATCACTACCGCGCCCTGCTGCACAACAAGGATAATCCGCTGGAGCCGTGGCTGGCCGAGCTGGTCTCGACCTATGTAGCGATCCTGTGCGGATGCGGTTATGCCGCCCGCAATCACGGAGCCAATTTTGCCATGTACCTTGGAAACCAGGTGCGAGCCGACGAGCTACTTGCGGCATTGCGGGACGATACGTGGGAAACGTCCTTGCAAGATCAGGTCCTGATTGCCGCCCTTCGCTATACGCGCAAATTGTCGTTGGAGCCGTCGCTGATCGGCGAGGCGGATATAGAGGCGTTGCGATCAGTGGGGTTTTGCGACAAGGGCATCTCCTATTTGGTGCAGCTTGTCGCATCGTTTGCGTATTGGTCCCGCATGATAAATGGTCTTGGCATCCGCCTTGGAAAGACCGTCGGCATCTCAAAAGAGCCGACAAAACCTACGCGAGCAGGATCGTCTGGTGGTTGCTGATAAACACCGGTGCCGCCGGCAAGAGCCTTGGGGCAGCCACTACGGAGATCACGCTCAGGCGTTCTGGCCCGCTTTGATCCCGGAGAAGATACAACCGCCGAGAAATGTGCCTTCGAGCGCATTATAGCCGTGATAGCCACCGCCGCCGAAACCGGCAACTTCACCCGCGGCGTAAAGACCGTCAAAGACTGTACCATCGGGTCGCAATACACGGGCTTCGAGGTCCGTGTGCAGCCCGCCAAGTGACTTGCGTGTCAAAATGTTGAGCCGCACTGCGATGAGAGGGCCGTTTGCAGGATCGAGAATGGCATGAGGTTTGGCGGTACGGATCAGCTTGTCACCCAGATAGGTGCGCGCATGGTGGATGGCGGTGATCTGGGCATCCGCTGCCGGGTCGGCGAGCGCTGCATCGCGCATGGCTATCTGGTCTCGGATATGATCGAGGTTGAGCGGTGTTTCGGGCGTCAGGCGGTTCATCCCGTCGACCAGTGTCTGCAGATCATCGGAAACGACGAAATCCTCGCCCCTTTCCTTGAACGCTTCAACCGCGCCTGTGGCCCCCTTGCCCAGCCTCTCGCGCAGTACTTTGAGCCATTTACCTGAGGTCAGATCAGGGTTCTGTTCGCTGCCCGACAGTGCGAATTCCTTTTCAATGATCTTCTGCGTCAGGATGAACCAGCTGTGATCGTGGCCGGTGGACAGGATACGCTTGAGGGTCGAGAGCGTATCGAAGCCGGGCAGGCAGGGGGCCTCCATCCTGTCGCCGTTGGCATCAAGCCAGATTGAGGAGGGGCCCGGCAGGATACGAATACCGTGATTGGGCCAGATCGGGTTCCAGTTCCGGATACCCTCGCAATAGTGCCACATGCGGTTTTCGTTGATCGCATGGGCACCGGCACGGACGACGGCGGCCTGCATCCGGCCATCCACGTAATCGGGAACGCCCGAGATCATGGTTTTGGGCGGTTTTCCCAGACGATCCACCGGCCAGAGGGCGCGGACCTTGGCGTGATCGCCGCCGATGCCGCCGGAGGTCGCGATCACACTGTCGGCGGTATACGCAAAGTCGGCTTTCTTCTCGCGGTTGGTGGAGACGCCGCGGGGTGCGGGGTCATCGGCCAGGATGTGGCCCGAGACGCCGGTCGCACGGCCATCTGTCGTATCCAACGCGATGACTTCGTGACGGAAGGCCAAGTGCAGCAGGCCGGTCTCTACCGCTTCAGTCGCGCGCCGGACGAAGGGCGCGACGATACCTTCGCCGGTACCCCAGGTGATGTGAAAGCGTGGTACGGAATTGCCGTGGCCACCTGCCGCTTCGCCGCCACGTTCGGCCCAGCCCACGACCGGGAACCAGCGCATGCCTAATTGGTGCAGGTAGGGCCGCATGGGACCGGCTGCGAAGTCGAGATAAGCCTTGGCCCATTGTTTGGGAAACGCGTCCTCGGGACGATCGAACTGCGCGCTGCCCAGCCAGTCCCGCTGCGCCAGATCAAGGCTGTCGCGGATGCGCAGGCGGCGTTGCTCGGGGGTGTCGACCATGAAGAGGCCGCCCAGCGACCAGAAAGCCTGTCCGCCCAGCGATTGCGGCCCTTCTTGATCCAGCAGGATCACGTGCCGCCCGCGTTTGGTGGCCTCATGCGCGGCGACAAGCCCGGCCAGCCCGCCGCCGACGATGATGATATCGGCCTTGTCCATTTCCCGTCCCCTAAACGCCGTTGACCCCAGCCTAACAAACGGCCGGGGTCGGGGGGAAGAAACGTTGGGTCAGGATTGGGTCGGAGGGGCCTCGGGCGCCGCTGGTGCCGTGCGGCGGAACCAGCCACCACCGGATTTCTCGCGTTTCTCGCCGTACCAGTTTTCGTTTCTGGTGGCGTACATCGTACCCGCGATGGCACCAAAGGCGAGGATCGACCCGGCCAGAAGCGCATAATCGGCGCTGCGCAGGATCAGGTAAAGCACGGCATAAAGCAGCGTCAGCAACAACCCGAGCACGATGGTGCGTTTGCCAAGCGCCAGCGCCATTGCCCCATAAGCGGTAACCAGCGCCACTGTGGCACCGCCCGCCACCAGATAGGCGGCGCCGAAGCCAAGCTGCTCGGCCAGCGCCAGCATCAGCAGGAAGAAGGTTGATTGCGCGAGGCCCACCAGCAGGTATTGCACCGGGTGCGTCGGACGTTTGGACTGGCCTTCGATCAAGAAGATAGTCAGGAAGGTCAGTCCGATGAACATCAGCCCGTAGCGCGCCGCGCGGTAGGATTTCTGGTAGAAATCATTGGGCTGATAGAAGTCAACGCCAAAGCTGGCCTCGTGCCGGGCCGTGTATTCCTGGGTTTCGCGAGAGACCTGCGGCAGGGGTCGTGCCAGATGCGGGATCAGCCAGTTGGCGGTAAACCCGTCCTCGGACGCCTCGTAATCATTGGGCAGGAACGCCCCGTTGAACGAGGGATGTGCCCAGTCGCTCGCGAAAGAAATCTCGCTGGTGCGGCCTACCGGTGCGATCGAGAGGGTCTGCGCACCGTTGAAACCGAGTTTCATCGTGTAGGTATCGTGATTGCGTGGATCGCCCGTTGGTGCGCGCAGCCCGCCGACGCGGTTGTCGTTGGGGGCAAGCGGTTCCATCTGCAGTTGTTGTCCGTTGGTGGTCAGCTCGGCTGCACCCCGCAGGGCGCGGTTGGAGGTGACGTGCAATTCGATCTCGGATTTTCCCCAAATCGCAACCTCTTTGCCCCTGAGGGCATCGGCAACCGCATCGGTGGGGAAATCGAAGCTCATCGCGGCGCTGGCGGTATAGACCGGGACGGTAAAGATGCCGCGATGACGTTCTTGTGTTGTGGTGTCGATCTGCGTCGTGAACTGGTTCGGGTAGAGGTAAACCGGATCGCGGTTGACGGTTTTCTGCACATCGACATGACGAAAGACCGGTTTGTCATCGGCATCGAGCTTCTGGATTCCGGTCTCGGGGTCCAGCACCTGGCGTTTTTCGCGCACGGTGACGGTTTCCTGCACCGGTACAACCAGCACCGGGCCGCTGATCAGCTGCCTGCCACCCCATTCCTGACCAACACTGTCGCGGGTCGAGCGGTTGTAATTGGCGCGGTCATTGATGATTTCGCTGACAAAGAGGATTGGGATGAACATGAGGAGGATGAGGAGACCGACGATAAAAAACCGCCAACCGGGAGATCGTAACATGGATACATTTCCTGTCTGTTGAATGCCCTCTCTAAATAGGAAGTGGGTTGTGCAGGCGACAGGGGCGGCTTGCGCAGATTTTCAGCAGATATCAGCCAGGTTTGTTTTTGCGATGTTTTTTGGGTTCAAAGATGCCGGCCCTGGCCAAGACCTGCCGATGCTGCAGCGAGAGCGATGAACAGCTGTTAATCCTCAGCACGGCAACTTAGGGTTCATGTTTCTCTTGATCACGCCTGAGCTCATGAAAGCGCCGTCGATTGGTGTGGTAACACCGCTGAAACAGGCCACTTTCCGACCCGGCAGGAAAGCAGCGACGCTTACGATCTCGTCAGGCGTTCCGTAGTGGTTTGCGGCGATGCGCGTGCTATCGCTCGCCCTGGTCTCGGCACCGGTCACCATGATGCAATTGCCCTCAAAGTTCGTGATCAATCCCTCTGCCCGATGTCTGCACTTGATGGCACGCCCAAACCCTATCCCGACACCGCCATTCGCGGGTTCATCAACGGTATTTGGCAAGGGTCACCGCTGCCTACATTGGGTCGGCTGCCGGAACCAAAGTCCCAGAGCATTCGCCAAAGCCGACCCGGAAACCGCTTCCCCTCGCGACGCCCCGCAGAACGACCCGGTCACCATCGTGCAGAAAACTTCTGACTTGCCCATCATCCAATGTGATCGGCTCGTTCCCGCCCCAGCTTAGCTCCAGCAAAGATCCCCGAGCGTCTTTTTCGGCGCCCGAGATCGTGCCAGAGCCCAAAAGATCGCCAACACGCATCGGGCACCCGCTGGTCGTGTGATGTACCAGTTGCTGCGCCGCGGAATAATACATCTCGTTATAATTTGTCCGGGCAATGGTTTGCACCTCACCGCCCGAGGGCGCCAGGGCAACGGTCAGGTCAATGTCATAAAGCATGGGTGACGTGTCCCGAAGGTGCGGCAAAAGCTCGACCTCCCGATTGGGCGTGGCACAGCGGAATGGTTCAAGCGCCGCTTTCGTCACGATCCAGGGGCTGATCGTCGTAGCGGTGGCCTTGGACTGGAACGGGCCAAGCGGTTGATATTCCCAAGCCTGAATGTCGCGCGCTGACCAATCATTCAGCAGCACGTAACCAAAGATGTTGGCATCGGCCTGATCGACGCTGATCGGGCCCTGTGACGGTGTGCCGACAATAGCGCCCAGTTCAAGCTCGATATCGAACCGTTCAGAGGGAGCGAAGCGTGGCATGGTATCGTCGGCGCCTTTCAACTGGCCCCAGGGTCGTGTGATATCGGTGCCCGACAGCACCACCGATGACGCCCGCCCGTTATAACCGATGGGGATATGCAGCCAGCTGGGCGGCAGTGCATTTTCCGGACCGCGAAACATGGTGCCGACGTTTACGGCGTGATGTTTGCCGGCATAGAAATCCGTATATTCCGATACCTTGAATGGTAGGTGCAGATCTACATCACAAATCGGATGCAGCTGGTCGCGCAGGGCGCCAACATCTTCATAGGTTTCGCTTAACAAAGAGGTGATCACCTTGCGGAACCGCGCCCAGAGTTCGGGCCCGGCCTCCATCACGCCGTTCCAGCCCCGCGGATCGGACAGCGCCTGCGCCATGAACGGCAGGTGCGACGATGTCAGCGCGGTGACATCCAGCACCATATCACCGATCGCGACGCCGAGGTGACGTGGACCGCCAGCGACGGAAAACACACCATATGGCAGGTTGTTCAGCGGAAAATCCGTTGTCGGAGAATTTGCGCTGGCGACCCAGCTTTTCATGAGCGGCATTTGAAGCTCCGGGATATAGGCCGCAGCCCCTGATCAGGCTGCATCGGGTAGGTTTTCCGGCATTGCTGCCGCGATTGAGGGGTTAGATACGGCGCGGGCATCAATGTCGCACAGCCGGTCGAAGGGGGTAAGGTCGAACGCCCAACGGCGGGCATTCACCAACTGGCTGACAAGACAGATATCCGCGAGCCCGATCCTTTCGCCGAAGGTGAAGGCTGTTCCGGGGCGTATCTTCCGTTGAAATGCTTCCAGCCCATGATGCATCCATTGATGTACATATCTGATCACCTCACTCTCTGGTTGGTCCATTGGTCCGCGAAGATAGTTCAGAACTTTCAGGTTGTTCACCGGATGAATGTCCATCGCAATGGCATAAGCCGCGGCACGTTCCTGTGCCCGGTGAAGAGGATCGGAATGCAAAAGCGGCGGGTTCGGACGCAACACATCAAGATAGTCAATGATCGCAAGACTTTGGGTCAGGGCCGTACCATCCTCCAGCACCAGAACCGGTACAGATTGCGACGGGTTGATCGCGCTGAAGGCCGGGCCCGACTGGGCACCGGTCAGCAGGTTAACGGGCACTATCTCGTAGTCGAACCCTTTCAGGTTCAACACCGCACGCACACGCAGGGATGTGGTAGAGCGCCAGTAGGAATAGAGTTTCAGACCCATGCGCCACCTCTTGCCGGGAACATCATCACTGAAGGATCATTTCTTGCCGGGGGTGCCGTCGAACTTCTTTTCCAGGCTGGCCCAGCAATCAATATAGTCGTCCTGCAGCGGCGCCTCGTTGGCCGCAAAAGCGGTCAGGTGTTGCGGAAAGCGTGTCTCGAACATGAAGGACATCGTGTTATCAAGCTTCTCGGGCGTCAGATCGGCGTTCGAGGCTTTATCGAGTGCCTCCCGGTCCGGACCGTGCGGCAGCATCATATTGTGTAGGCTCATGCCGCCGGGGGCAAAGCCCTGTGGCTTGGCATCATATTCGCCATAGATGTTCCCCATAAGCTCGGACATCACGTTCTTGTGGTACCAGGGCGGGCGGAATGTATCCTCCGCCACCATCCAGCGCTCGCGGAACAGAACAAAGTCGATATTGGCGGTTCCGGCCTGGCCTGACGGGGCCGTTAGTACAGTAAAGATCGACGGATCAGGGTGATCGAACAGGATTGCACCGACCGGACAATAAGTTCTGAGATCGTATTTCACCGGCGCGTAATTGCCATGCCAGGCCACGACGTCAAGCGGCGAATGACCGATCTGCGTTTCATGGAACTGGCCGCACCACTTTATCGTCACCGTCGATGGTGTCTCGCGGTCTTCGAAGGCGGCAACGGGTGATTTGAAATCCCGCCGGTTGGCCATGCAGTTTGCACCGATCGGTCCACGGCTTGGCAGCTCGAACTTCTGCCCGTAGTTTTCGCAGACAAAGCCCCGTGCCGGCCCGTCAGGCAGTTCGACCCGGTAAACCAGCCCCCGCGGGATGACGGCAATCTCTTGCGGCGCCAGATCAATGATCCCAAGCTCGGTTGCAAAGCGCAGCCGACCCTCCTGAGGGACCACCAGCAGCTCGCTGTCAGCGGAGTAGAAATAGCTTTCTTCCATCGACCGGGTCACCAGGTAGATATGACTTGCCATACCGATCTGCGTGTTCACATCGCCCGCCGTGGTCATGGTGCGCATGCCGGTCAGCCAGGTCAGCGGTACATCCGAATGCGGGACAGGGATCCATCGGTACTGGCCCAGAGATGTGACATCGCCGATGACATGCGGTGCGGAATTCCAATAGGGCAGATCGACCCGTTTGAACCGGCCCGTGTGTTTGACCGAGGGTCGGATGCGGTAGCACCATGTTCGTTCGTTTTGATGCGACGGAGCAGTAAAGGCCGTACCCGAGAGTTGTTCGCCATAGAGGCCATAGTTACAGCGTTGCGGGCTGTTCATACCCTGCGGTAGCGCGCCCGGCAACGCCTCGGTTTCGAAGTCATTGCCGAAGCCGGGCATGTATCCGGGATGGGCTTCGGAGGGTGAGGGTGCGACAATCATGGTGCTGTCGATGGTCATTGGTTTCCTCAATTCAGCAAACGAAGTGTACCTGGCGTGACCCCGATCAGCCTTGCGGGCCAGATAATACTGTCCCCGCTTTTCAGGGTTTTCTGGTGTCGGTCAATTTAGCCCCATAATTAGTTTCCAATGAAACTATGTCAATAAGTAATTTCATTTGAAACTATAAATGCAACCGGGTAAAGGTTACTGGGAGAAAATCTTAAGCGAGGCACGGGGCTGTCTGATGGTCGAAGGCAAAACTCAGAAAATACCACCTCAAGGATTTGATCTTAAATCATTTTTTCCCTACCAAACCCGAGTTTTCTATAAACATGTGATCCAGGCCGTCTCGCGCGTCTATGAGGCGCGCTATGACATGAAGCCGAATGAATGGCGAACTCTGGCGATTTTGGGATCGGGGAACCCGTCGACCCCTGCCGAGATCGTCGAGTTATCCAGTATCGACAAGGTTTCCGTCAGCCGCGCAGTCACAAACCTGAGCAAGCGCGGCTGGATACTGGTGCGGGCCAATCGTTCCGATGCCCGAAGCAAAGTCCTGACGCTGTCCAAGGCCGGTAAGGCGGTCTATCATGACCTCGTGCCCCGAATGCTTGAAGCAGAGGTGGAATTACTGTCAGTTTTGACGGACGCAGAGGTTAGCGAGCTCAAAAGATTGATGGAAAAGCTGCACTCGGTAGCAGACAAGCCCGCGTAAACAACTGTTTGGCCTCGTGCGCGCCTCGGGGCAGGTTTGCAAACCCGGCGGTTCCGAGTCCTTGCAGGGCGATGGGTTTGCACGGTTCAAGGATAGCAAATGAGATGCTGTGCTGCGTGGCAGATCACCGACATGGCGAGTGTCGAACCCTGGGGGCACTTGCGCGCAAAGGCGTACATTCGCGACAGACGTGAGGTCGGGGACAGAACAGACGGGATATGAGTGCCGTGATCCGGTGCGCACATGTCGACCGATATCGAACATCCCCCCGGACGCCTGACGCTGGTCGATATTGTGATGGGCATCGGCGTCGCGCTGACCTGGGGCCTAGGGATTGTGTTTTCCAAGGCGGCGATTGCGCATTTCCCGCCGATCCTGTTGATGGGATTCCGCTTTACCGTAACGGCATTGGTGCTGGTGTGGTTCGTGCGGGTGCCACGAGGGCAGTTGTTGGCGCTTTTCGGCATCGCGCTGATATCGGCGGCCCTGCAATACAGCCTGACATTTACAGGGCTCAAGGGGTTGGATGCCGGAGTGGCGGCGCTGGTCGTGCAACTTGAGGTGCCGTTTCTGGTTCTGGTGGGCGCGGTTTTCCTGCGAGAAAAACCCGGGCTTCGCAAATGGGCAGGGATCGCGGTGGCGTTTTTCGGGGTGTACCAGATTGCCGGAGAGCCGCAGATATCGGCGGCGCTGGGGTCGGTCCTGCTGGTTATATCGGGCGCGTTTGTCTGGGCCATCGGTCAGGCGATGATCCGGAAACTAAAGGATATCGACGGGCTGACCGTAACCGCCTGGATCGCGGTGATGGCAGCGCCGCAGCTTTTTGCCGTCTCGCTGGCGGTGGAAAGTGACCACTGGCAGGCCATCCAGAGCGCGGGTTGGGTAGTATGGGCAACGGTACTTTACCTCGGCCTGGTAATGACGGCGTTGGGGTATGGGCTGTGGTATACGCTTATCCGTCGAAACCCGGTCAGCCAAGTGGCGCCGTTCCTGCTGCTCTTGCCGCTTTTCGCCGTGCTGGGCGGCGTGGTTTTTCTGGGTGAATCCATGACCATGACCGTCATGATTGGCGGCGCTATTGTGATTGCCGGTGTTGCCATTATCCTGACGGATAAAGGGTAGGAGGGCCAGAATGATCCGGATAATTGCATTGGCGGTAGCGCTTGGGCTGGTGCTGATCCTGCACCTGACGGGTGTGATCAAGGCAAATGATTTGTCGCATCCCTTCTGGCATGTGCAAGCGACGATGATCGGCGCTGGGCTTGGCGTGGCGCTGACGGTCGGTCTGTGCTGGCTGGGCGGGCGCGCGCCGGGTTTGGCCAAGCTGCTGCGGCGCTTGTGCATCCTTGGCTTGCTGGTTGCGCTTGGCGTGACCTTGTACGCGGCGCGGTATTTCATTAATTCTGCCGATTACGAGCCGGTGGCTGGCAGGATCTGGTATCTGGGCTATCACGCGACGGTGGCTTTGTTCGTGATGCTGATCGGCACCTATCTGCCCCGTCTTATCAACCGCGATTAAGGTCGTGCCCGCAACGATGCCGAACTAAGCGGCGGCCTTGTCACGATGTTCCAGCGCCTCAATTGAGAGGATCGTCGGCAGGTGCCGGGCGATCTCGGTCCAGCTTGTACCTTCGTCCGCACTGGCAAAGATCGAACCTGTATTCGTGCCGAAATAGACGCCTGCCGGTGTGGCCATATCTGTCGCCATCGCCTGACGGAGCACGGTGAAAAAGCAGTTTTCCACGGGCAGTCCTTCCTGCATTGCGGTCCAACTTTCGCCGCCATCAGTGGATTTCCAGACGGCGGCAGAGCCATTCGGCGGATAGCGCCCGCCGCTGTCAGAATTCAGTGGCAATACCCAGAGCGTCTGCGGATCACGTGGATGCAAAGCGATGGGAAAGCCGAAGGTTGACGGCAGGCCTTCGGTTATATCCTCCCAACTGCGCCCTCCATCAGGGCTGCGCCATGTGCCGTGGTGGTTCTGCTGATAGAGCAGGTCGCCCGTAGTCTCGGGCGCTGCCGCGCGGACCATGTTGTGCACGCAATGGCCGGTTTCTCCGTCGCGGGGTGCGGCGGGGTGATGATGGGTGCCACATGCATCGGTGTTGGACAGGCGGTTGCGCCGATCCCATGTCACGCCACCATCCTCGGTGGCGAAAACACCGGCGGCTGAAATGCCAAGCCAGAGCTTTTTCGGGTTGTCAGGCGTGCTGACGATCGTGTGCAGCACCAGTCCGGCTGCACCGGGATTCCAGCTGTCGCGCGACGGGTGATTGGACAGTCCTTCGACTTTCTGCCACGTCCCGCCGTGATCGTGGCTGGCGAAGAGGGCAGCCGGTTTGGCGCCAGCATAGAGCGTGCCATGGGCGTAGTGCAGGGACCAGAGCGAGGTGAGTTGCCCGTCAAACGGTGTATCCACGGGTTCCCAGCCGAAAAAACCGGCAAGTTCGGGATCTTCGGCGGCCCAGGCGTCCAGGGCTCCCTTGGAGAATTTCGCAAGCGTCCATGTATCGCCACCATCCACAGACCGCCAGACACCGGCCCCCTGCCAATCGCCACCTCCGGCCGCCCAAAGCATGCCGGTCTCAGGATCGCCAACGACATGGTTGATTGGCCAACCCTCGCAGAGCGGCCCTTTCATCTCCCAGCCGGCGCGCATGTTGCCCGAACTTAGCAGAAACGCGCCCTTTGTGGTGCCGATAAGGATTGTGGTTGCTGCAGTCATGCGCTCAAGCCTCCCGTTGCGCTCAGGATAGCACGCGTTGGCAGGTGAGCCTAGCAGCGCCAAACGTCGCTGATCATTGCCTGTTGTGAAGGCTTTGCAGGGTCAACCCCAGCTCCAAAACCCGCCTTTAATCAGCTTGGCAACTTTCAAATCGCTCTGGGCCGTTATGTTTGATATCTTTTCGAGCAATGGATGCGCGTTTGTGATCACAGCCTAATTTACGTGATCACAAAGCTTGAAATTCGCGACATTTTGCCGGTTTTGCCGGGGAAATAGGGCTGGGCAAGCGCCACAGTCTCGTTAGTATAGCATCTTGTTGGGGGTGTGCCCCCAGGCCCGCGACAAAAATGGGAGCGATACATTGGCTGACGTGAACCGGGGCAATCGCCCGCTTTCGCCACATCTGACAATCTACCGGCCACAGCTAACCTCCATGACTTCGATCCTGACCCGGATCACCGGCAATGCGCTGCTGGTGGCCGCGCTGCTGATCGTCTGGTGGTTTCTGGCCGCGGCCACTTCGCCGGAATATTTCGCGACTGCCGACGCGGTGATCACCAGCTGGTTTGGCGATTTGGTCATGCTTCTGTCGGTCTGGGCGCTCTGGTATCACCTGTGCGCGGGGGTCCGGCACCTGATCTGGGATAACGCCATGATGCTGGATATCGACAGGGCCGAGATGCTTGGCTGGCTCGTGATCATCGTCTCGGCCTGCCTGACAATCTTTACCGTCATCGTCGTCTGAGGGGGCTGAGCCATGAGTTTTCTGACTGACCGCAAACGCGCTGTGGGCATGGGTTCGGCGAAATCCGGGGTGCATCATTTCTGGGCAATGAAGATGTCCAGCGTGGCGCTCTTGATCCTGATACCACTCTTCATCTTCATCATGGGCCCGGCGCTTGGCAGCTCGCACGAAGAGGTTCTGGCGACCTTTTCGCGGCCGTTCCCGGCTATCGTGGCGGCGCTGACGATCATCGTCGGCTTCAAGCATTTCCGTGACGGCGCGCAGGTGATGTTGGAAGATTACGTGCACGGCACCACGCAAAAGGTCTGCATCATCCTTCTGGCCTGCCTTTCCTATGGCGCCATGGCGACCGGTCTTTTCGCCATCGCCAAAATCGCCCTCTAAGCGGAGTTCCCCTTCATGGCTGCTTACGAATACGAGACACATGATTATGACGTGGTGGTTGTCGGTGCCGGGGGTGCCGGTCTGCGCGCCACATTGGGCATGGCCGAACAGGGGCTGCGCACCGCCTGCGTGACCAAGGTCTTCCCGACCCGCTCGCACACTGTGGCCGCGCAGGGCGGCATTGCCGCCTCGCTTTCGAACATGGGCCCCGATCACTGGCAATGGCACATGTATGATACGGTCAAGGGTAGCGACTGGCTGGGCGATACCGACGCGATGGAATACCTCGCGCGCGAAGCGCCCAAGGCGGTATATGAGCTGGAACATTACGGCGTGCCGTTCAGCCGCACCGAAGAGGGCAAGATCTACCAGCGCCCCTTTGGCGGCCACACCACCGAATTTGGTGAAGGCCCCGCGGTGCAGCGCACCTGCGCCGCCGCCGACCGCACCGGCCACGCCATCCTGCACACGCTTTATGGTCAGAGCCTCAAGAACAACGCCGAGTTCTATATCGAATATTTCGCCATCGACCTGATCATGACCGACGGTGCCTGCACCGGTGTGGTCTGCTGGAAGCTCGACGACGGCACCATGCATGTGTTCAACGCCAAGATGGTCGTGCTCGCCACGGGCGGCTATGGCCGCGCCTATTTCAGCGCCACTTCGGCCCATACCTGCACCGGCGATGGTGGCGGCATGGTTGCCCGCGCGGGGCTGCCCTTGCAGGACATGGAATTTGTGCAATTCCACCCGACGGGCATCTACGGCTCGGGCTGTCTGATCACCGAGGGCGCGCGCGGAGAGGGCGGGTATTTGACCAATTCCGAGGGCGAGCGCTTCATGGAGCGTTATGCGCCGCAATATAAAGACCTTGCGCCGCGCGATTATGTCTCGCGCTCGATGACGATGGAAATCCGCGAAGGCCGGGGCGTCGGCGACGGGGGCGATCACATTCACCTGAACCTGTCGCACCTGCCGCCCGAGGCGCTGAACCTGCGCCTGCCGGGCATCTCGGAAAGTGCCAAGATTTTCGCCGGGGTGGATGTAACCAAGGAACCGATCCCGGTGCTGCCCACGGTGCATTACAACATGGGCGGCATCCCGACCAATTACTGGGGCGAGGTGGTGAACCCGACCAAGAAAGACCCGCACGCGGTGGTACCCGGCCTGATGGCCGTGGGCGAGGCGGGCTGTGCGTCGGTCCACGGGGCGAACCGCCTTGGCTCGAACTCGCTGATTGACCTGGTGGTCTTTGGCCGTGCCGCCGCGATCCGTGCGGGCAAGGTTGTCGATGCCGACAGCGCCGTGCCTGCGACGAACACGGCGGAGGTCGACAAGGCTTTCGACCGGTTCGACGGGCTTCGCAACGCTGATGGTGCCACCCCCACTGCCGATCTGCGGCTTGAGATGCAGCGCACCATGCAGGAGGACGCCGCCGTCTTCCGCACCTCGAAGACGCTCAAGGAAGGTGTCGAGAAGATGGATGCCATCGCCGCCAAGCTGGGTGATATCAAGGTCACTGACCGCTCGCTCGTCTGGAACTCCGACCTGATGGAGACGCTGGAACTCACGAACCTCATGCCCAACGCCCTGGCCACCATCGCCGGGGCCGAGGCGCGCCACGAAAGCCGCGGCGCGCACGCACATGAGGATTTCGCCAAGCGCGACGATGAGAAATGGCGTGTCCACACCATCGCGCGGGTCGATGGCAAGAAGGTCAAGCTGGAATACCGCCCGATCATCGAAGACCCGCTGACCACCGAAAAAGAAGGCGGTATCAGCCTCAAGAAAATCGCCCCCAAGGAAAGAACCTTCTAATGCACAGACTTTTGACCATTGCGGCCTTTGCAGGGCTACTTACCGGCTGCCAGACAACCACCCAGGAGCCATCAACTCCGGTAGCGGCGCCCAAGCCGCAAACGGCGCCTGTTGAGGCATCGGATGTCATCATTAAAGAAGGTTCCGGATACATCGTAGAGGCGCCTATTCTTGTGGCGCTCGATGTCACTCAGAAGTGCCCCGGAGGTAAATTCGCATCGCTCTCCACGCGCGACGGGAAGACAACCAGCCTGCGGTTCAAGAGAGGGCAACGTCTTTCAGGAGAACAGGAAGTAGCCTTTATGAACTGTGTTAGGAAAATGCTGTCATGACCAATTGCTACCGGGCGTAAGGTTATTGTTCGCATGAATTACGCCAAAGCGCACATCGCTACGAAAATGTTGGTAGTAACCCTGCTGCTGACCAGCTGTACCGCTGCGAATGATGCCGCCGATGCGGTTGCGCGGGATCGGGCGAAGACCGTTGTGAATGGCATCGTTTCGGACAGATTTCCCGGCGTGAATTCTGCGCCGATTACCGATTGCATCATTGACGCGGCATCTGCTGGTGAGATCATCAGCATCGCCAGTGCCACCGTCACCGGCGTTGATCAATCCACGGTTAATCAAGTGCTTGAGATCGCTCAGCGCCCGGAGGCCGTGAACTGTATTGCCGAAAACAGCATCACTCTGCTGGGCATATGAAGGAGTTGAGAATATGGTCCAACTGACACTCCCCAAAAACTCGCGCATGACGACGGGCAAGACCTGGCCCAAACCCGAAGGTGCAAGCAATGTCCGCAAGTTCCAGATTTATCGCTGGAACCCGGATGACGGCAAAAACCCCAGCGTCGACACGTATTTCGTCGATATGGACAGCTGCGGCCCGATGATTCTGGATGCGCTGATCAAGATTAAGAACGAGATCGACCCGACGCTGACCTTCCGCCGCTCCTGCCGCGAGGGCATCTGCGGATCCTGCGCGATGAATATCGACGGCATCAACACGCTGGCCTGCATCTATGGCATGGATGAGATTCAGGGCGACGTGAAGATCTACCCGCTGCCACATATGCCCGTGGTGAAGGATCTGATCCCGGATCTGACGCATTTCTATGCGCAACATGCGTCGATCATGCCCTGGCTTGAAACCAAGACAAACCGTCCCGCGAAAGAGTGGAAACAGTCAATCGAGGACCGTGAGAAGCTTGATGGCCTCTATGAATGCGTGATGTGCGCATCCTGCTCGACCTCCTGTCCCAGCTATTGGTGGAACGGCGACAAATATCTTGGGCCCGCAGCACTGTTGCACGCCTATCGCTGGATCATTGACTCACGCGACGAGGCGACGGGTGAGCGGCTCGACGATCTGGAAGACCCGTTCAAGCTTTATCGCTGCCATACGATCATGAACTGCACCAAGACCTGCCCCAAGGGTCTGAATCCGGCCAAGGCAATCGCAGAGATCAAGAAAATGATGGTCGAACGCGCGGTTTAGCATCACTTTCCCACGAGAAGATCGTGGGCACATCACCGCTGGAAGATCACCGGGAACCAATCTTCGCGTAGCAAGTCGCCGGGCTGCATACCGTGACCCGGAAAAGGTGGTGAGGTCGGCCCGGGGCGTTCAATGTAACGGGCGTCATCCCCAACTAGACGTAACGAAAAGGCACGTCGGCGGGTTTCTGTCGTGTTTCCGCGCGCGCCGTGCAACGTGCCGTAATTGAACGCGACCGCATCGCCGGGTTCCATTTCCCATTCCTTGATATCCATGCCTTCCGCATCCGGGTCAGGCACCGGCATGTAGTCGTCTTCGTTTGGAAAGAAGCTTGTTTCGGCCAACCAGCGGGTGGGCAGAACGGGCTTTTCCCAGGCATGGCTGCCCGCGACACAGCGCAGGCTTGCGCCCTTGACTGCATCCACCGGCGACCAGAAGCTGACATTCTGGACACCGTCGACAAAATAGTATGGACCGTCCTGATGCCAGGGCGTCGGTTTGGACGTGCCGGGTTCCTTGACCAGAACGTGATCGTGGAAAACCTGCACGCGGTTCGATTTCATCAGATCGGCCGCAATTTCGGCGGCGGGGGAGGTGTGGATGACCTCTTCGAATTCGGGAATGCGGGTCCAGTTGCAATAGTCATCGAAGAAACGACCGCCTTCGCCCTTTTTGAGGTTTTCCGCAGCATAGGGCCCGGGATCGCTCATGTTGCGCTCAATCCCCGCGCGGATGGTGTGGACATGGTCTTTGAACAGACCCCTGATCAGCACGACGCCATCGCATTGAAATGTATCGACATGCTCTTGGGTGATAAGTGCGTGCATCGTTTTCTCCTCGTAACCGGAGGCAAGTTACGGTGGACTCAAATTAGCTTCAAATAATATCTATTCATTATATTATTAGTTACATGCTATATATTACGCTTCGCCAATACGAATACATCGTTGCCGTGGCCGATGCCGGCAGTCTAACCGATGCAGCGGCCCACCTGCATGTCTCTCAACCGTCTTTATCCGTCGCGATCACCCGGGTGGAACAGCGGCTGGGGGCGCTCGTTTTTGTCAGAGGCAAGGGCGCGGCGATCGAGATTACCCCCTTCGGTCATCAGATTGTTGCAGAAGCTCGGGGCCTGCTCGGACACGCCACCAGGCTTGAACGAAAACAGGATACGCAGGCGCCGTTTGTGCTGGCTTGTTTTGAAGATATCGCGCCGTGGTATCTCGCGCCCGCGTTGGAACGGTTGGAAGCGCAGTTCCCAGCGCTGGAAGTGCAGGTGAAGGAAGGGCGCTTTTCCGATCTGGCCACTGACCTTGCAGAAGGTCGGGCCGATGTCGCGATGTCCTATGATGTCGGGTTTGACGGGCAATTTGAGCGCCGGTCTATCCGAGAGGTTTCCCCGGTTGCGTTTTTGGCGTCGGATCATCCCTTGGCGACCAATGTCTCATTGTCGTTTGAAGAACTAGAGGATCATCCAATAATTCTGTTTGACGAGGATTTGTCCGAGGGGTTTATCCGTAACTTGTTTGATGAGATGCGATTGCAGCCAAAGATCAAACAACGCGTGAGGTCACTTGAAATGATGCGTTCGCTTGCCGCACACGCTGCGGACGTTGGCATCAGCTACTCGTGCCCACCCGGCGACATAAGCTATGATGGAAAGCCGGTTACAACCATTCCCATCTCGACATCCCAGGCTGCTGCAGAAATCGTCCTCGTGTGGTCTCGTTTGCGCGAAATGGATCATCAGTTTGTCGAAATCCTAGATCATCTGACTGAAACTCACAGTCCGGAATGATGGGCCACATCAAGTCGCACCAAGCGCCGTATCGGGCACTTTTGGCTCAAGGTCTTCGTTATTCGGTAAGCTTTTCTTTACGGAAACGGTCACATGGCTGTTCCGCGCCGGGCTTCACCTTGGGATCAGCGCCCAGTAATCCAGGTCCAGCATCACATGCGGGAGATATTTGCCGTCTTCACCCTTGAGTGTGAACGGCTCGCCGCCTTTGGTGGCCACCAGCCGCAGGCGCAGGGCGCCCACGCCCGGCGCGGTGGTTTCGGCCTTGTCCAGCACCTCGGACCAGGCCTTGATCGTATCGCCCGCATAGCAGGGGTTGGCGTGGGTGCCGCCGTTCAGCCCCGCAACGACCTGGGCATTGGCCAGCCCGTTGAAGGAAAGCGTGCGGGCCATTGAAATCACGTGTCCGCCATAGATCAGCCTCTGCTCGTCAGGGCGCGAACCCACGTCGAAATGCACCTTGGCGGTGTTCTGCCAGAGGCGGGTGGCCATCATGTGTTCGGCCTCTTCGACAGTGACGCCATCGACATGGTCGATCTTTTCGCCAATCGCGTAGTCACCCCAGCGATGCGGTTCGCCTGCGAGGGTGAAATCGTAATTGGTGAAGTCGAGGCCTTCGGGAACCACCAGATCGGACGCGCCAAGCGCAGGTTTCAGCGTCGGAATGACGGTCTCGGGTGCGGCGGCATTCATATCTCGTTTGCGCACCATCGCCCAGCGGATGTAATCCAGCACCACCTCATCGCGCTGATTGCGGCCGCGGGTGCGGACCCAAACCACGCCGGATTTACCGTTGGAATTCTGTTTGACCCCGATCACCTCTGACGTGGAGTGGATCGTGTCGCCCGGATAGACCGGCTTCAGCCAGCGGCCTTCGGCATAGCCCAGATTGGCCAGCGCGTTGAGCGATATGTCCGGCACGGTCTTGCCAAAGACCACATGGAACGCCGCGATGTCATCAAGCGGGCTGGCGGGCAGGCCGCAGGATCGCGCGAATTCGTCCGAGGAATAGAGCGCGTGGCGCGCCGGATATAGCGCATGATAAAGCGCCCGTTCGCCGCCCGAGACTGTGCGCGGGACCGCATGATAGATCGTTTCGCCGACGGTGTAGTCCTCGAAGAACCGGCCTGGGTTGGTCTTGGCCATAATCATTGCTCTCCCAGCTTCGTATCGGGCGTGTAGGTGCCGTCGGCCTCTTTCACCACCGCCTGACCGCAGCGCATGACGCCGTTGGCGTGGTCGTAGGCGTAGGTGGGATCGCCGTAAAGTTCCCAGCTGTTGTTCAGGGCATCCGTTACTTTGTGACAGAAGGCCGATGTGTCATCGGCGCTGAGGAAACGGTAGAGTTTCATGCATAGGTTCCCATGAACGGATTATGGCCGAGCCAGACATGGATGCCGGTGACGACAGCATAGATCACCAGCGTGATGATGGCGTTCTTGATGTCGCCTTTGAGGGTGCCGGGGGCCGGGCGTTCCCACGCGCCATCGCCGCTGTTGATCAGCAGCATCTGGATCACGGCCCAGAGGCCCAGCCCGCCGAAAAGCAGGATTGACGCCAGATCGCCATTCACCAGCAGATGGGCACAGGCAAAGATTACCATGCCGGTCAGCATCGGATGGCGGATCTTGTCGGCCAGCACGCCCTTGGCGCTGCCGATGCCGAAGAAAAACACGGCGATCAGCATCAGCAGGTTGTTGAGGTGGCCGATGCCGGGGATGGGCGTGTAGATGGAAGTGAATTCTGCCGCGCGGTAGCCCAGCACCATCAGTGCGACGCTGGCCAGAATGGTCAGGGCTATCGGGCCGCGGCCCTTGGTGCCCATCCGGGCGCGGGCCCCGGGGGCGAGGCGTTTGAAACTATGTGCGCCGATCCAGAGGATCAGGCCTAGGATGAGAAGGATCATGCTGTCTACTCCGCTGCCATTTCGGCGATTGCCCTCGATTTGGCCAGAATGCGTTGGGCGACGACCACGTGCAGGTTTTCGACAATCTGCCCGTCCACCACGGCAATACCCAGACCCGAGGCCTGACTTTCCTGATAGGCGGCAATCTGACGCTCGGCCAGATCTATTTCCGAGGATGTGGGAGCGAAGGCTGTGTTGGTCACGTCTATCTGCGCTGGGTGGATGAGCGTTTTGCCGTCAAACCCCAGATCGCGTCCCTGTTCGCATTCGGCTTTCAGCCCGTCACCATCGCGAAATCGGTTATAGACTCCGTCAATGGCGACGATCCGCGCGGCGCGGGCGGCCATGACGATCATCTGCAAGGCAGTCATCAGCGGCAGGCGGTCGGCGCGGGTGCGGCTGCCCAGATCTTTGGTCAGGTCATTCGTGCCGGTGACCAGACCCTGTACCCGTCCGTGGCTGGCAATATCGCGGGCGTTGAAAACACTGACCGGGGTTTCCATCATCGTCCAGATCGGCATTGACGGGTCCAGCAGATCCGCAAGGTTGTCTACATCCGACCGGGTATTGACCTTGGGCAGCAGAATCGCGTCGGCACCGGCATCGCGCAGCTCCTGCACATCTTCGAGCCCCCATTTGGTGGTCAGCGCGTTGATTCGCACGATTTTTGCGCGTTTGCCATAGCCACCATTGCGGAGTGCCTGGGCCAGCATTTGCCGGGCGTCGGCTTTTGCATCGGGGGCGACGGCATCTTCTAGATCGAAAATAATCGCATCGCAGGGCAGGGTGCGGGCTTTATCGAGCGCGCGTTCTTTCGAGCCGGGAATATAAAGGACCGACCGGTAGGGATGAGTGCTGGTGTCCATTAGTCAGGTCCTTATCGGCATAGTTTCCGCAACAATCTTGCGCAGAGATGCCATTTTTCAGCTAAAAACTTCAAGGATTTTTTTGCCGCAGCGCAGAATATGCCAGAAAATTTGAGGAACGGCCCCCGTATTAACCCTGTTTTGACATAGTTTTGTGCATGCTTTGTTCATGCAACGGCAGGGACCCACACAGAAAGGGTGTAAAAAATGAAAACGAAGACAATTATCTTTTCGGCGTTGGCCGTTCTGATTGCCGCTCCTGCGCTTGCCCAATCCGGGCAACATTGCGCGCCTCGTGACATGGTTGTTGACCGCCTGGCCAAGAAATACGGCGAGACGCGTCAATCGATGGGCCTTGGTGCCAATAATGCCGTGGTCGAGGTGTTCGCCTCGGACAAATCAGGCTCTTGGACCATCACCGTGACGTCGGCCAATGGTGTGACGTGTCTGGTCGCCAGCGGTCAGGCCTTTGAAGAGTTGGCCGAAGTGCTGCCTGCGGACGGCAACGACGCCTGAGGCGAATGACAGGTGCGCATCGCCAGCGCATCTTCGCCTCAGCTAAGCGCGTCCCAGATCAACTTGACCCCGGTCAGGCTGAGCGCCACGTAGGTGATGGCGAAAAACATACGCTCGCAGACGAGCCAATGGGCCTTGACGCCCAGCCAAGCTCCTAGAATGGCGAAGGGCGCGAGAAACAGATCGAACATCAGCGTATGGGCGGTGAAGATGTCCAGATACGCATAAGGTACCACCTTCACCACATTGAGTGCCGCGAATAGCAGTACGGTTGTGGCCTGAAAGGTGGTTTTGTCCAGCCGCTGTGATAACAGAAAAACCGCTGCTACCGGCCCGCCCGCATGGCTGAAGAAGCTGGTGAAGCCCGCGGCAATGCCTGCAAGCACACCCGCCCAATCGGGCAGCGGGCGGTCTGCCGCCCTGATCAGTCCGGCGCGGGTGCCGAATTGCCAGCCGACAAATCCCAGCGATATCCCCCCGATCAGTAAGCGGAACAGATCTGCATCCGCTACGGTGTAGAGCGCGGCGCCCAATGCCGTACCAAGAATGCCGCTCAAGAGCAGGGTGCGGGTATCCGGCCACGACCAGCGACGCCAGTAGGGACGCAGCGTGACTGCATCGATCAGCATCAAAAGCGGTAACATGATGCCAAGCGCCTGACCTGGCGGCAGCACCAGCGCTAGCATTGACACGCTGGCAAAGGCAGCACCCGAGCCGAAACCACCCTTGGAAATGCCGGCAAAGATTGCTGCTAGTGCGCCGAGGGCGATAGTGCCGATATCGTGTTCCACCATATCTGCTTTCGTAAAATCCTTATGTGCCACAGGTTTACCGATGTTTTGAGCTGCGCAACAGGCTTTCTGTCCTGTTATGCCGCAGCGCGGCACTCTTGCGCCCCGGGCGGAATGGGACTAGGCCCATATCCGAAATTTCAACCGACCGGAGATAAATCCAATGGCCAGACCGAAGATCGCGCTGATCGGCGCAGGACAGATTGGTGGGACGCTTGCCCATCTCGCCGCGCTGAAGGAACTGGGCGACGTCGTGCTTTTCGACATCGCAGAAGGCATTCCCCAGGGTAAAGCTCTCGACATCGCAGAATCTGGCCCAGCCGAGGGCTTTGATGCGGCGCTGTCTGGGACGCAATCTTACGAGGATATCGCCGGTGCGGATGTTTGCATCGTTACTGCCGGTGTACCGCGCAAACCGGGCATGAGCCGCGATGACCTGCTGGGCATTAACCTCAAGGTGATGAAATCCGTTGGCGAGGGTATTCGCGATCACGCCCCGAACGCTTTTGTCATTTGTATCACCAACCCGCTGGATGCGATGGTGTGGGCGCTGCGGGAATTTTCCGGTCTGCCGCATGAAAAGGTATGTGGCATGGCGGGCGTGCTGGATAGCGCCAGGTTCCGGCATTTCCTGAGCGAGGAGTTCGGCGTATCGATGCGCGATGTCACGGCCTTTGTTCTGGGTGGACATGGTGACACTATGGTGCCACTGACGCGCTATTCGACCGTGGCGGGTATCCCGTTGCCGGATCTGGTCAAGATGGGCTGGACCACGCAGGAGAAGATGGACGCGATCGTTCAGCGCACCCGCGATGGCGGCGCCGAGATCGTCGGCCTGCTGAAAACCGGGTCAGCCTTCTACGCCCCCGCGACATCTGCCATTGAAATGGCTGAGGCCTATCTGAAAGACCAGAAACGTGTGTTGCCCTGTGCGGCTCATGTGGACGGCGCGTACGGTTTGAACGGTTTTTATGTGGGTGTGCCCACGGTGATCGGCGCCGGAGGCATCGAAAAGGTGATTGATATCAAACTGAACAAGGACGAACAGGCGATGTTCGACAGCTCGGTCAATGCGGTCAAAGGCCTGGTTGAGGCCTGCAAGGGTATAGATAGCACGCTGGCGTAGGATCTGGTTTTCCAGACCAGGTCTTGGATGCGCGCTTTCGGGCGCGCATTTTTCATGTGGAGGCTACAAATGGGCATTTTTCGATGATCGTTCTGCTGCTGCTTTCACTGCTTCTGTGCATCCCTGGCGCCCTTGGCCTTTTAATGCTCAAATCCGACAATGAGCGGATGCGCAGAAAGGCGATGCTGGCGTGTTTTGCCGTGGCAGCCTTGCTCTTTGTCGGCTGGCTGGGACTGTTTGCCGCGGCTTTTGCCGGCTTTGGTTTCGGTGGTGGGGCACCGGCGGTGCTGGATATTGCCATCGCAACGTTCATCTTCACGCTGCCACTTCTCATTGCGGCGATATTCACGGGGTTTGCAGGGTATCTTCTGACCAAAGGAGAGGATGAAGATGATCTGTAAAACCGAAAACGAAGTCTACGTCGCCTTTCAGGTTATTCCCCGGGTGCGGGACGGCAATAATTTCGAAGTGGTCGATCAGGCGATTGAGGTGGTGAAAGAGGCTGGTGTTCCCTATCAGGTGGCGGCGATGGAAACCACGATGCGCGGCGATCTGGACCGTCTGTTGGAAATTGTGAAAAAGGCGCAACAGCGGTGCCTGGATGCGGGCGCGGTTGAGGTCATCACCAACATCAAGATCCACAATCGGACGCCGGAGGCCACCGATACCTTTTGCACTTATGACCGCGGCGTGACCAAAGCGAACCATATGTTCGTCGACCCCTGACACTTCCCCAAAACGATTCTTTTATTTTGCAGGGTGATATCAATATCCTGCCTTTTGTGATCACACGATTTATAGCTGTGATCACAAAATCGAAAAAATGCCACCAAATCACGGTCAATTGATAGAAAACGGTTTAACCCCTTGTTGGGGTTGTGGGTATATCGGGCATATTCGCAGCTAAACGGGATTTTTTCATGAACATCCATGAGTATCAGGCGAAGGCTCTGCTTCGCTCTTACGGCGCCCCTGTCTCGGACGGTCGTGTCGTTCTCCGCGCAGAAGAAGCCAAGACAGCCGCCGGCGAAATGGACGGGCCCCTTTGGGTGGTCAAGGCGCAGATCCATGCAGGCGGACGCGGCAAGGGCAAGTTCAAGGAGGCCGGCGCTGGCGATCAGGGCGGCGTGCGCCTTGCCAAATCGGTTGAAGAAGCTGCGGATGAGGCCAAGCGCATGCTGGGCCGCACACTGGTCACCAAGCAGACCGGCGAGGCGGGCAAGCAGGTCAACCGCATCTATATCGAAGACGGCTCGGGCATCGAGAACGAGATGTATCTGGCGTTGCTGGTCGATCGTCAGACCAGCCGCGTCAGCTTTGTCTGTTCGACCGAAGGCGGGATGGACATCGAGGAGGTGGCCCATGCGACCCCGGAAAAGATTCTGAGCTTCAGTATCGACCCGGCCACCGGCTATCAGCCATTCCACGGCCGCCGCATCGCGTTCCAGCTGGGCCTCAAGGGGCCGCAGGTCAAGCAATGCGTCAAGCTGATGGGCACGCTCTACAAGATGTTCCTGGAAAAGGACATGGAGATGCTCGAAATCAACCCGCTGATCACCACCGACAAGGGCGACCTCAAGTGCCTTGATGCCAAGATGGGATTCGACAGCAACGCGGTCTACCGCCACGCCGATATCGCCGAGCTGCGCGACGTTACCGAGGAAGACCCGAAAGAGCTGGAAGCGTCGAAATACGACCTGAACTACATCGCGCTGGATGGCGAGATCGGCTGCATGGTCAACGGTGCCGGGCTGGCGATGGCGACGATGGACATCATCAAGCTCTATGGTTCCGAGCCAGCCAATTTCCTGGATGTGGGCGGCGGCGCCACCAAGGAGAAAGTGACCGAGGCGTTCAAGATCATCACCTCGGACCCGAACGTCAAAGGCATTCTGGTCAATATCTTCGGCGGCATCATGCGTTGCGATGTGATCGCCGAGGGCGTGGTGGCCGCAGTGAAAGAGGTGGGCCTGCAGGTGCCGCTGGTGGTGCGGCTTGAAGGCACCAACGTGGAGAAGGGCAAGGAGATTATCAACAATTCGGACGTGGACGTGATCGCCGCCGACGATCTTAAAGACGGTGCTGAAAAGATCGTCAAAGCGGTGAAGGGATAAGAACATGGCCGTACTCATCGACGAAAACACCAAAGTTATCTGCCAGGGCCTGACCGGCTCTCAAGGTACGTTTCACACCGAACAGGCGATTGCCTATGGCACCAACATGGTTGGCGGCGTGACGCCGGGCAAAGGCGGGCAGACCCATCTGGACCTGCCGGTTTTCAACTCGGTACACGAGGCGAAAAATGGCACTGGCGCCAATGCATCGGTAATTTACGTCCCACCGCCCTTTGCTGCGGATAGTATCCTTGAGGCGATCGACGCCAAGATGGAGGTGATCATCTGCATCACCGAAGGTATTCCGGTGCTGGACATGATGCGGGTCAAGCGTGCGCTCGAAGGGTCCAGCAGCCGCCTTGTCGGGCCGAACTGCCCCGGCGTGATCACGCCCGATGCCTGCAAGATCGGCATCATGCCGGGCCATATCCACAAGCGCGGTTCGTGCGGAGTTCTCAGCCGCTCGGGCACGCTGACCTACGAGGCGGTCAAGCAGACCTCGGATCTGGGGCTGGGCCAGTCCACTGCCGTGGGCATCGGCGGCGACCCGATCAAAGGCACCGAGCATATTGACGTGCTGGAATGGTTTCTGGCCGATGACGAGACGCATAGCATTATCATGATTGGTGAGATCGGCGGCTCGGCCGAGGAAGAAGCTGCGCAGTTTCTCATCGACGAAAAGAAGAAGGGCCGCTGGAAACCCACCGCAGGGTTCATTGCGGGCCGTACTGCCCCTCCGGGCCGCCGCATGGGCCATGCAGGCGCCATCGTTGCCGGCGGCAAGGGCGGCGCCGAGGACAAGATCGAAGCCATGCGCGCCGCCGGGATCGTCGTGTCCGACAGCCCAGCCGGTCTGGGCGAGGCGGTGCTTGAGGCGATCGGCTAGTGCCTCCTATCGCAAATACCGAATGGCGGGGCTTGTTCCGCCCTTCGGTCTGGCGGGTTGAAGCCCGCCCTACCGCCCTGATGGGCGGATTTCGCTTTTTCCCAAGGTGACATCATGACTGAACAATCCCCCAACGACCAGTTTCATGCCTCCAGCTTCATGCAGGGGCATAATGCGGAGTATCTGGAGCAGCTTTATGCCCGATATGCCAATGATCCGAATGCCGTGGACGAGGCCTGGCAGGCGTTCTTCCGGGCTATGGGGGATGATGATGTCAGCATCAAACGCGAGGCGGCGGGGCCAAGCTGGGCGCGCGGTGACTGGCCGCCTGAACCCAATGACGACCTGACCGCCGCGCTGACAGGGGAATACCCTGCGGCCCCCGAGGCCAAGAGCGCGGGCAAGAAGATCGCCGCCAAAGCTGCCGAAAAAGGCGTGGAAGTCACCGAGGATGCGATTCAGCGGGCGGTGCTCGATTCAGTGCGGGCGCTGATGCTGATCCGTTCATACCGTATCCGGGGCCACCTCAATGCTGATCTGGATCCGCTGAAACTGTGGAACCAGCCCTACCGGCCCGAGTTGGACCCGAAATCCTATGGCTTTACCGAGGCCGATATGGACCGGCCAATCTTTATCGACAACGTGCTGGGCCTTGAAATCGCATCGATCCGTGAAATCCTCGAAATCGTCAAACGCACCTATTGCGGCACCTTTGCCTTGCAGTACATGCACATCTCGGATCCCGAGCAGGCCAATTGGCTGAAGGAACGCATCGAAGGCTTCGGCAAGGAAATCCAGTTCACCCGCGAAGGCCGTAAGGCCATTCTGAACAAGCTGGTCGAGGCTGAGGGTTTTGAGAAATACCTGCATGTCAAATACATGGGCACCAAGCGGTTCGGGCTGGATGGCGGCGAAAGCCTGATCCCGGCGATGGAACAGATCATCAAGCGTGGCGGCTCTCTGGGTGTACAGGACATTATCATCGGCATGCCCCACCGTGGACGGCTGTCGATTCTGGCCAATGTGATGGGCAAACCCTACCGGGCCATTTTCAACGAATTCCAGGGTGGTAGTTTCAAGCCTGAGGATGTCGATGGCTCGGGCGATGTGAAATACCACCTTGGCGCCAGTTCCGATCGGGAATTTGACGGAAACTCTGTGCATCTCTCGCTGACCGCCAACCCAAGCCACCTGGAAGCCGTCAATCCCGTGGTTCTGGGCAAGGTGCGCGCCAAGCAGGATCAGCTTAACGATGAAGACCGCACCAAGGTTATGGGCATCCTGCTGCATGGTGATGCGGCCTTTGCCGGACAGGGTGTCGTGGCTGAAGGATTCGGTCTGTCGGGTCTTAAGGGGCACAAGACCGGCGGTACGATGCACATCGTGGTGAACAATCAGATCGGCTTTACCACCGCGCCGCATTTCAGCCGTTCGAGCCCTTATCCCACGGATGTGGCCCTGATGGTCGAAGCACCTGTGTTCCACGTCAATGGCGACGATCCCGAAGCGGTGGTGCATGCTGCCCGCGTCGCGACCGAGTTCCGCCAGAAATTCCACAAGGACGTGGTGCTGGACATCATATGCTACCGCCGGTTTGGCCATAACGAGGGCGATGAGCCCATGTTCACCAACCCGATCATGTACAAGAAGATCAAAAAGCAGAAGACAACGCTGAGCCTTTATACAGACCGTCTGGTCAAGGACGGGCTGATCCCTGAAGGCGAAGTCGAGGATATGAAGACCGCGTTTCAGGCCTATCTGGCCGACGAATTCGAAGCGGGCACGAATTACAAACCCAACAAGGCCGACTGGCTGGATGGCAAGTGGTCGCATCTTGATCGCAAGGACGAGGATTACCAGCGCGGTGCTACCTCGATCAAACCAAAAACCTTCAAAGAGATCGGCAAGGCGCTTTCAACCGCGCCGGAAGGCTTCCCTCTGCACAAGACGGTTGGCCGACTGCTGGAAACCAAGGCCAAGATGTTCAAGACCGGCGAAGGGTTCGATTGGGCCACGGCCGAAGCGCTGGCTTTTGGCTCGCTGATGCTTGAGGGGTTCCCGGTGCGTCTTGCCGGGCAGGACTGTACCCGGGGTACTTTCAGCCAGCGTCATTCCGGGCTGATCAATCAGGAAACGGAAGAACGCTACTATCCGCTCAACAACATCCGCGCGGGTCAGGCGCAGTATGATGTCATAGATTCGATGCTCAGCGAATACGCGGTGCTGGGTTTTGAATATGGCTACACGCTGGCGGAACCCAATGCGCTGGTGATGTGGGAGGCGCAGTTCGGTGATTTCGCCAACGGCGCGCAGATCATGTTTGATCAGTTCATCAGCTCGGGCGAAAGCAAATGGCTGCGCATGTCGGGCCTCGTTTGCCTGCTGCCGCATGGGTTCGAAGGGCAGGGGCCCGAGCACAGCTCGGCCCGGCTTGAGCGGTTCCTGCAGATGTGCGGGGGCGATAACTGGATCGTTGCCAACTGCACCACGCCCGCCAACTATTTCCATATTCTGCGGCGCCAATTGCACCGGACCTATCGCAAACCGCTTATCCTGATGACGCCGAAATCACTGCTCAGGCACAAGCTGGCAGTCAGCAAGACGGATGAATTCACCACCGGCTCCAGTTTCCACCGGGTGCTGTGGGATGATGCGCAGCACGGAAACTCCGACACCAAACTGGTGGCGGACAGCAAGATCAAACGCGTGGTGCTGTGTTCCGGTAAGGTCTATTTCGATCTGCTGGAAGAGCGCGACAAGCGCGGCATCGACGACATCTATCTGATGCGGGTCGAGCAGTTCTATCCCTTCCCGGCCATCTCGATGGTGACCGAGATGAAGCGGTTCAAAAACGCCGATGTGGTCTGGTGCCAGGAAGAGCCCAAGAACCAGGGGGCGTGGTCCTTCATCGAGCCCAATATCGAGTGGGTCCAGACCCGGATCAAGGCCAAGCACACACGGCCTATCTATGCCGGGCGTCCGGCTTCGGCTTCGCCCGCGACCGGGCTTGCCAGCCAGCACAAAGCACAACAAGAAGCGCTGGTGGATGCCGCGCTGACCATCGAAGGGAAATAAATCATGACAACCGAAGTGCGCGTCCCAACGCTGGGAGAATCCGTGACCGAAGCCACCGTTGCCACCTGGTTCAAGAAGCCCGGTGATGCGGTCGCTGTCGATGAAATGTTGTGCGAGCTGGAAACCGATAAGGTGACTGTCGAAGTGCCAGCAACCGCCGCGGGCGTCATGGGCGAGATTGTCGCGAAAGAGGGCGATACCGTGGGCGTTGATGCGCTGCTGGCAACGATCACCGAGGGCGAAGGTGCCGCTCCCGCGCCGAAGGCCGAGGCGGCCGATCCAGCCCCGGCAAGTGGCGGCGGCGGCGAAAGCGTGGACGTGATGGTGCCCACGCTGGGCGAGTCGGTGACCGAGGCAACAGTTTCGACTTGGTTTAAGAAAGTGGGCGACAGCGTCGCGCAGGATGAAATGCTGTGTGAGTTGGAAACCGACAAGGTGTCGGTCGAAGTGCCGGCGCCCGCTGCGGGCACACTGGGCGAAATTCTGGCCAAAGAAGGCGATACGGTTCAGGCTGATGGCAAACTGGCGGTGATTTCGGGTGGCAGTGGCGCGGCAGCGGCTCCGGCGGCTGATGCTCCAGCTGCGGCGCCCTCCGCGTCCGGTGGTGGCAAGGATGTCGAAGACGCGCCGTCTGCCAAGAAAGCGATGGCCGAAACCGGGTTGTCATCAGATCAGGTCGAGGGTTCGGGTCGCGATGGCCGGGTGATGAAAGAGGATGTGGCCAAGGCCGCAGCGGCGGCGAGTGCGGCTCCCGCGTCGGCCCCAGCGGCTGCGCCGACTGCGCCCGCCCCGCGTGCCCCGGTGTCCGCCGATGACGCATCGCGCGAGGAGAGGGTGAAGATGACACGCCTGCGGCAGACCATCGCCCGCCGCCTCAAGGACAGCCAGAACACGGCCGCCATGCTGACCACCTATAACGAGGTCGACATGACCGCGGTGATGGCGCTGAGGAATGAATACAAGGAGGAGTTCCTGAAGAAACACGGCGTCAAGTTGGGCTTCATGTCCTTCTTCACCAAGGCGTGTTGCCATGCGTTGAAAGAGGTGCCTGAGGTCAATGCCGAGATTGATGGCACCGATATCGTCTACAAGAACTTCGTCCATATGGGCATCGCTGCCGGAACGCCCACGGGTCTTGTGGTGCCGGTCATCCGCGACGCCGACCAGATGGGCTTTGCCGCGATCGAAAAAGCCATCGCCGAGAAAGGCGCCCGCGCCCGCGACGGCAAGCTTTCGATGGCCGAGATGCAGGGCGGCACCTTCACCATCTCCAACGGCGGCGTCTACGGCTCGCTGATGTCCTCACCGATCCTCAATCCGCCGCAATCGGGTATCCTGGGCATGCACAAGATCCAGCAGCGCCCGATGGTGGTGAACGGCGAAATCGTCGCCCGCCCAATGATGTACTTGGCGCTGAGCTACGACCACCGCATCGTCGACGGCAAAGGCGCGGTGACCTTTCTTGTGCGGGTCAAAGACGCGCTCGAAGATCCGCGGCGGTTGCTGATGGATTTGTAAAATAGCCTCTCGGTGGCTCGGCACCGAAAAGCGGGTTGCGTCCGACCACTCGGTGGGTACAACTCGGATTACAAACTCGAGGTTTGAAAGTGATTGAAGGGGAGGAGACAAGCGTTGCGCTAAAAGATGCGGCCAGCGCAATGTCAAATATCGACTCGGCTAAAATTTTCTTTGGAATTACCCTACAGCGGCTGCAGGCGTCTTTTCCCGCTGCAGTCCATCTAACGCCTGATGACATCTGGCCGGAGTTTGAGCGTTTGGCGGGAAACGGGGAACTTTCATTAAGGCACTCCCGAGCCTCCAAAGTCTATTCTCTAAGCGACTTGGCAAAAAAACCTGAGCTGCAGCAATACTACACAAGGCAGATGCTTGCTTGGATGAAAGTCGAAGGATATTTGGTTTCAGATCCGATTAGTAATTTCAAATATGACTACATTCTTTCTTCGAAATCACTTGCATTGCTTAACCTATCACTCTCGGAAACAGAGGGAACACTAGGGGCGAAGCTGAAGCGCGTAATCGGGTCGATTGGTGACAAAGCAGCAGGCGAGATTGTATCAGACCTTGTTGGTCGCGCATTTGAAGCACTGCAAGGCTTATCCCCATGACCCCCGAACTTACCGCCCTCACCCTCGCCGCTCTGTTGCAGGTCGTGCAGCTTTGCCTCTATTCGGTCGCGGCGCAGAGGCAGGTGGGGCGAAAGACGGCGTTGAAGCCGCGCGATGAACCGGTTGAGCTGACCGGCACGTCGGGGCGCCTTCATCGGGCGATGAACAATCATTTTGAGGGGCTGATGCTGTTTGGCATTGCCTGTCTGGTGATCACGGTCACGGCACAGTCCACCGGGTTCACCGGCTTCTGCGCCGTCACCTATCTGATTGCCCGCGTGCTCTACATTCCTGCCTATGTCTTTGGCTGGGTGCCGTGGCGCTCGGTGATTTGGCTGGTGGGGCTGCTCGCCACAACGTCCATGCTGCTGGCGGCGCTGATTTGAGCGCATTGGTTGACCTTCCGGTAAATTCCGGGTCCACTTGGGCAAACGCCGCGCGGATATTTTATTGACGCGATAGCGGCGCAATACCGACGTGATACAGACGTCGAAAATCAGGGAAAGTGATCATGGCAAATTATGACGTTATCATCATCGGTTCGGGCCCGGGCGGCTACGTCTGTGCGATCCGTTGCGCGCAGCTGGGCCTGAAAACCGCCTGTGTCGAGGGGCGCGAAACACTGGGCGGTACCTGCCTGAACGTGGGTTGTATTCCATCCAAAGCATTGCTGCATGCGTCGCACATGTTGCACGAGGCCGAGCATAATTTTGCCAAGATGGGGCTCAAGGGCAAGTCACCCTCGGTCGATTGGCCGCAGATGCTGGCCTACAAGGATGATGTCATCGGCCAGAACACCAAGGGTATCGAATTTCTTTTTAAAAAGAACAAGGTAGACTGGTTGAAAGGGTGGGGAGAGATCCCCGAGGCCGGTAAGGTCAAGGTGGGCGATGAGGTCCACGAGGCCAAGAACATCATCATCGCGTCAGGCTCAGAGGCGTCGAACGTGCCCGGCGCGGATGTGACGATCGACGAGAAGATCGTGGTGACATCAACCGGCGCGCTGGAACTGGGCAAGGTGCCGAAGAAGATGGTGGTGATCGGGGCCGGTGTGATCGGGCTTGAGATGGGATCGGTCTATGCCCGGCTTGGGGCTGAGGTCACCGTGGTCGAATTCCTCGACGCGATAACGCCCGGCATGGATGCCGAAGTACAGAAAACCTTCCAGCGAACCCTGAAGAAACAAGGGCTCAAATTCGTCATGGGTGCGGCGGTGAACAAGGTCGAAACGCTCAAAACCAAGGCCAAGGTGCATTACAAGATCCGCAAGAATGATAAGGAAGAAAGCATCGACGCCGACGTGGTATTGGTCGCGACGGGCCGCAGACCCTATACCGACGGGCTGGGGCTGGAGGCACTAGGCATCGAGATGACCAAGGGCGGTCAGATCAAGACCGACGACCACTGGAAAACCAATGTGGACGGCATCTATGCGATCGGCGACGCCATCGCGGGCCCGATGCTGGCGCACAAGGCCGAGGACGAGGGCATGGCCGTCGCCGAGGTGATTGCTGGCAATCATGGCCACGTGAACTACAATGTCATCCCCGGTGTGATCTATACCCACCCCGAGGTGGCGACGGTGGGCGCAACCGAAGAAAGCCTGAAAGAACAGGATCATAAGTACAAGGTCGGCAAGTTTTCCTTCATGGGCAACGGCCGCGCCAAGGCAGTGTTTGCGGGGGATGGTTTCGTGAAACTTATCGCGGATGCCGAAACTGATCGCATTCTGGGCTGCCATATCATCGGCCCGGCGGCGGGCGACCTGATACACGAGGTTTGCGTGGCGATGGAATTCGGCGCCTCGGCCCAGGATCTGGCGCTGACCTGCCACGCCCACCCGACCTATTCCGAGGCGGTACGTGAAGCCGCGCTGGCCTGTGGCGATGGGGCTATACACGCCTGAAGGTCCATACGTAAATCCTGTTGGTGATCGGCCCTATTCTGCGGGCGGTATCACCTTGTCTTGCTTGTGCGGTTTCGGTTTCAGGCGCCGAAACGCCTTTTTGAACGGCACCAGGTAGAGTTTGGTGCAGGTGTCCATCTCGCCCGATTTCATACCGGCGACGCCGAATTTCACATCCTTGTTGTCCACGGGCATGATGTAGGTCCCAAAGATCACGTCCCAGACGGGGAACATGAAGGCGAAATTCTTATCGAAATGATCAGGGTGGCAGCTGTGATGCACATGGTGATGGGCGGGCGAAGGGAAGACCTTTGACCACATGCCCGGCCAGCGCAGCCAGATATGCGAATGGCGCAGATTGTAACCCATCAGGTTGAAAAGGAACATCAGGAGCGGCACGCCGAACACCGCAGGCATGCTGGGTACATAGTTCAGAACATTTGACGCCAGGCCAATAAAGGCACCGTATCCGGCCCCGAGCGCGACCTTGTAGAACAGGTTGTCAATCGGGTGCTCGCGAAAGTTTGATATCGGGTGCATCACTTCGGCACTGTGATGGACCTTGTGAAATTCCCACAGCACCGGGATCTTGTGTTGCAGGTAATGGGTTGTATAGGCGATCAGATCGCCGATGACGAAAAAGGCGAACATGTAACCCAGGGCAATCAGATAATCCGCTGGGCCGCTTTGTGCGTCGCCGATGCGCGCCATTTCGGCAAGGTTGGCGCCGCCGGTCACAAGAGCATAGGTCCAGGCAGAGCATCCGGCCAGCACGCCAAACAGCACGAAGTGGCCAATCAGGTGATGAAAGATGAAATAACGCACATCCAGCCAGGCCGAGGGGTGCGACCACACATGGCTGGGCAGCAGAAAGCTTAGAAAACTTTTGCTGTCGCGGGCTGTTTCAGGGCCGCTGACATGGTGCCTATTCCATTTGTAGATCAGAAAAGCAAAGCCGACGGCCGCCCCGAGGTAGATCAGAAACAACCGTTCTCCGGGATCCCAGAGGAAGCCGAAAAAATAGATGACGTAATCGATATATAGACCGATCAGACCCGTTAAGTGATCCATTCCTGCCTGCCTCTTTTTGTTATTTTGGCCCGCGTAAACTCAACCGAGTTCAGCTTATTTCTGTGAATTTTCTATGAAATTATGATGGCATTTACGGCTGTTGCTGAATTGTGGCGACGCCCGTCGGGATGTCGATACGGGCGCGCCAGCTAAAGAAACCGCCATCGCAACATGAGGTTACCGGCTTCTACGACTCCATCAGGGCCTGAATTTCGCCGTTGAAGAAGAAGTTTCGCCATTCCTCTCTTGCATTTCCTAGCATTTCCTCGTTGGCGGCGATGATGCGTAAGGCTTCGACGACAACATCGGGGCTTTGTGCCCCCAAACCGGTGGCACTGGCGATCGTTCCCCCTGACCGGGCCACCTCGACCAACCCTCTGATCTCGTTGGTGTCGACCTTGTTGCCTGGACATGATTTTGACGTTCTGGCGCTTTCGTCCAATATGTCGCTATCTACCAGAGTGTTCACTTCACGATGACCCAGGATATTTTCTGTCGGAACATTATATTTGTCGGCAAGCTTCACGAGCAGATTCACTAAAGACACTTTTTGAGCTTGCGTGAAGTCTGTGACGTTGCCGTGACCAACGCAACATATGCCCAATGAAATACTGTTTGCGCCCAATACCTGCGCGCCATTTCTGTTTTCCGCCCGGCCTTTTTCAACGGCGCCATCGGGTAGGGTGTCGTGGCGATCATCAATGATCACGTAATGATACCCAATTCCCGACCAGCCCTTGTCACGATGCCATCTATCGATTCGCCTGGCGTCGACGTTTCGAATGTCAGCGGCGGCAGTATGGAAAAACAAATACTTAACATTTGGCATTACAAATTTCTCCTCTAAATTGAGGCAAACACAATAGCACGACTTAATGGCGTTTCGAAATTGACCGCAGACCAGTAGGAAAACGAGGCTGTCTACCTACCACATCGTTTTGGCGGCACGGGCGCTCCAGGCGCTGTCATAGTCAGCGCCGCCTTCTTCACCCTCGGTCATTTCCGCAAGGATTGCGCCCGGTGTCGGCAGGCCCGCGCTGTCATCACGGCCCCACAATCCGGCGCGCAGCGGTGCGCGGGCGCATTGAGTGTAGATCTCGACTATGGCAATCACGATGACGGTTGCAGGCAGGCGAGACTTACGTTCGAAACGGCTGCGCAGGGTCTTGTCGGTTGCCAATCTGGCGGTCCCATTCACGCGGACGATCGTGTTTGACCCCGGCACCATGAACATCAGTGATATGCGGCCGTCCTCAACGATATTTCTAAGCGTATCTAGTCGGTTATTGCCGCGCCAGTCGGGCATCGCCAGGGTGCGTTCATCCAGTTCTGTGACCACCGGGCTGTCATCGCCGCGCGGGCTGCCATCGGTGCCGTTCGGGCCAACAGTGCTAAGCACGCAGAAGCGTGAGGTCATAATCCACTTGCGGTAAAGCGGTGTCAGCCGGTGCGCCACCTTGCGCAGTGCCGCTGCGGGGGGCTCGCCATAGAGCGCTTCAAGCGCGGTGATGTCTTCAACCCATTCCATCCGGTTCAAATCCCGCTTCTTTCATCAACCTGTTCGAGGCCGTTTCAATCTCATCTTCGAGCTTTGCCATGAATGTTGCCTTGTCGAGCCCTGCCTTGATCCGCGGCAGGAATTCGACCACTGCAAGACCGGGTTTGCGGTAAATGCCGCGCTTGGGCCAGAAGACGCCGACATTGGCGGCCACCGGCACGCAATCCTGCTGCAACTGTTCATAAAGCACGCCGGTGCCGACCTTATAGGGGGCTTTGACACCGGGCGCGATGCGGGTGCCTTGTGGATAGATGATCAACTGGCCGGGGTGCTGGCGCCCTTTCGCGACATCCGCGACCATTTTCTTGATTGCCTTGCCGCGCTGGCCGCGATTGACCGGTACACAGCCGATGCGAAGCCCATATTGGCCTATGACCGGGGCATACATCAAAATGCGTTTCATGATGAACTTGCCCGAGGGAATGGCGCCGAAAATCAGAATGATATCAAGGAAGGATTGATGTTTGGCTGCAACCACGACCTCGTCTGTTGGCGGCGTGCCGCGCACCTCGGTGCGCAGACCCACCATCCAGCGAGCGCTCCAGCGTATCCATCGGCACCAGGCATGGCAGCCCGCCAAAGCACCCCGGCGGCTAAAGATTGCCCAGGGAAAATAGAGAATACCAAGTACACCCATCATGACATAGGCCGAGATGGTGAAAATCAGCGAGCGCGTCCATTGCAGGGCATAGCTCATGTCATGTCCTTCAGGGTTCTGCGGGCCGCCGCGCGGGTGGCAATAAAGGCCACGATAGCAGCCAGCGGCGGGATGACCAGCGGCCAGAGCCAGTGCAGGCCGCGAAAGCCGAGGCCGGTCAGAAAACCGCCGCCGGTATCGGCAGAGGGCAAGAGAAGAATGGCGGCTGATCCCAGAATGACGCCAACCGTGGCACCACCAAGGGCGCGCAGGGTGAAGCGGCGCACAAAGGCACGGGCGATATAGACGTCGCGTGCACCGACAAGGCGCAGGACAGAGATTACCTGCGTGTTCGCTGCCAGCGCCGAATTCGCTGCCAGCGTGATCATCGCAGCGGTTGTCGCCATGATCAGACCCAGCGAGACCCAGCCCAGCAGCCGCAGCCGTTCGGCCGCCCGGATCAGCGGCCGCCGCCATCGCGTGTGATCGTCCAGAACCGCCCCCGGTACTTCGGCGGCAAGACGCAGCCGCAAGCCAGCGGGGTCAAACCCCTCGTCATCCTCAATGACTTCGATCAATTGCGGAATTGGCAGTGCCTCAATCGGCAGGTCGGGGCCGAACCACGGCTCCAGCAGGGCGCGTTGTTCATCATCGTCCAGGGCACGCGCGCTGGCGACGCCCTTGGTGGTCGCCAGCACGTTCAGCGCCGCCTCGGTCTGGGCGGTCATCTGGTCGGACGGGGCCGAGATACGCAAGGTCGAGCTGCGGGCCAGCTCATCCCCCCAGCGATCCGCCAGCCGCCCGGTTGCGAGCGATAATGCCAGCGCGAAGACCGCCAGAAATGCCATCGCGCCGGCGCTGAACAGCGTGAGCGTGGCGGTGTAGCCGGTCGGGGGCACGGCCTTGTCGGCCTGGGCATCACCCGCCAGCAATTCGATGACCTTACGGATGCTCGCACTCATAGATCAGCCCCCGCCGATTGCAGGCGACCGCCCGAGATGCGCAGCACCCGGCTTTGCACCTGTGACTTGGCGGCCCGAACCAGCGCCAGATCATGGGTGGCGATCATGATCGTCTTGCCCATGCGGTTAAGTTCCAGCAGCAGTCTCAACAGGCGTTGTGACATCTCCCAGTCGACATTGCCGGTGGGCTCATCCGCCAGGATCACATCGGGCGACATGATGATCGCGCGGGCCAGGGCGGCGCGCTGGCGCTCGCCGCCTGAAAGTTCGGGCGGTAGAGCCCCTGCGCGCTCGGTCAGGCCAACCCAGCTGGTCAGCTCTTTCAGGTTCGCGGCTTCTGCCTGCAGGTCACGCCCCGAAACCATCAGCGGCAGCGAGATATTGTCCGATACTGACAGGTGGTCGAGAAACTGGCAGTCCTGATGTACTACCCCCACACGTCTGCGGGTCATGGCGATGTCGTCACGCTCCAGATCCCGGACGTTGCGGTCAAACAGGGTTACGGTTCCGGAGGTGGGCAGCAGCGCACCATAACAGAGTTTCAGCAACGTGGTCTTGCCCGCGCCAGACGGGCCGATCAAAAAGTGAAACGATCCCGCATGAAGATTGAGCGATACGTCGCTCAGCAATTCACCCCCGCCATAGCCGTAGGCTACATTTTCCAGCTCGATCACCACCGCCCCCTTGTGCTCGTCTTAGCCCTAAATGCCTCAGAGGACACAGTTGTGCAATCATTACAAAATTGAAATTCTTTGTCCTTTTCGGGCATGATTTTCCGGCATATGGTAGCCGCCAATAAGTTTGGCCGAAGAGCGGCGGCAGACATAGGGGGCAATATGAGGCTGACTTGTCCAAATTGTGGGGCGCAGTACGAGGTCCCGGATGAGGTAATCCCCGAAACGGGTCGTGACGTTCAATGTTCGAATTGCGGCGATACCTGGTTTCAACATCACCCCGATCATCAACCGGCGGAGGACGAAGAGGACGCTGACGCATCGCATCCGGGATGGGACAGCCCTGAAGAAGAGCCGGAAACCGACGACGCAGAGGAAGAATCGCAAGATAGCGCCTCTGATCAGGGCGATGATACAGATCAGGACAGTGCCTCGGATTCTGAAGACGAGGCTGACACTGATCCCGGCCCTGAACCGCAATCCGATGAAGCCGGCGAGCCTGAGCCTGATCCGGAGGAAGGCGAAAAAGACGATCCACAAGAAGTGCCCCGGGATGCCGCCGATGATGAGCCCGAAGTCGGTGATGAGCCTGAAGCTGAAGAGGGCCCGCCGAGACGCGGGCTTGATCCCTCGATTGTCGATGTGTTGCGCGAAGAGGCTGCGCGCGAGCAGGAAGCGCGATCCGTCGAAACCAGCGGCGATCTGGAAACCCAACCGGATCTGGGCCTTGACGGCCCGTCAGAAGAAGACCAGCGATCGCAGGAATCACGTGAGCGCATGGCGCGTCTGCGTGGTTTGCCCGATGACGACGAACCGGAACCTGATCCCGGTCTGATCTCGCGCCGCAATCTGCTGCCGGATATTGATGAGATCAACTCGTCACTCGATTCCGAGAGTGCGCGTGTCGAAACGGATTATGCCTCGGGTGATGCGGCGGTGACCGAGGCTGTAGCTGCCCGTAAAGGATTCAATCGCGGCTTCCTGCGGGTAATACTTCTGACTGTGATCTTGGTGTTGGTCTATGTGCTAGCTCCGGCGATTTCGGAAAAAGTGCCGGCACTTGCGGGTGTGCTTTCGGGCTATGTCGATGCTGTGAACGCCGGTCGATTGTGGCTGAACGACATGCTCGGCGTGACCTCAACATCATAGCAACAAGCGCTAAAGTAGCGGCGCATCAAACCGCTGAAGCTCTGGAAGCGTAGCTTTGGAGCTGCCGCAATGTCCGGCGAGAAAGGCTGTACCGGTCGGCTCACGCTGACCTTAACTGAATTTCCGAAACAGCCGGGTGTGATCGAAAAGCTGGTCCAGCCGTTCGTATCGGTCCCGCGTCTCGGGCCATTTTTCTTCTTGAGTGGCTGCAATCAACGCTTCAAGCAACATCATTGTCGAGATGTTTGAATCCCATGCCGAGGGAATTTCGACCCAGCAATTGAAGATGTAATCGGCTTCCGACGCCACCGGAGACGCCCATTGATCCGTGATCAGGACGATGACCACCCCGCGCTCGGCCGCCAGTTTGGCCAGGTTCTGCAAATTGGTCTCGTAGCGGCGGACATCGAAGATCACCAAGGTATCGCCCTCGACCATATCCAGCACGTAATGCGGCCAGGTCGCCGAGGATGATGTCATATGGGTGACCCGTTGCCGGATCGCCTGAAAATGGGTGAAGGCATAATCGGCCAGCGCCCGTGTAATACGCCCTCCCACCACGTAGAGCCGCCCGTCAGTATTGGCCAGTTGCCGGGTCGCGCGATCAAAGCTTTCGGTGTCGACATTGGAAAATGTCTGGCTGAGGTTTTGCGTCACCGCCTGCGAAAATCTGTTCAGCAAATGCGACTCGGGCGCGTCGCTGACCCAGTTGTCGCGCCGCTGGGTCGGGCCCGAAACCTTGGCCTGTAGTTCCTTCAGCAGCGACTTATGGAAATGCGGATAGCCTTTGAACCCAAGCTTTTGCACCATCCGGGCCACCGTGGGCGTCGAAACCCCGGCGTTTTCCGCGACGATGGTGATCGAGGCCAGACCTGCCGCCGGGTAGTTTTCCAGCAATGAATTCGCGAACTTACGCTCGGACTGAGTGAGCGTCGCATAGTGTTCTCGAATAAGCTCTCGTACGGTTGCGGTCGGGTTGGTCAAGGGCATTCCCCCAGTGCTGGCCTACGGGTCGTGAATCGCGCTTGTCTGTAAATATTTCTTCAAGCGCGAAAAATCTCTGAAAATATATTGACACATTATCGGTGTTGCGAAAAGATATTTCCAAATCAGGGGGAGATCAGGATGTTCGGCGACGCTGCCACCGATCCGCCGCAGGCGGTCGAGGTGCTGAACCCGCAAGGCGCGGGCGTGGCGTTGATCCTGTGTGAGCATGCGTCTAACCACATTCCTGCGCGATATGACGGTTTGGGTCTGGACGCGGAGGTGCGGAGCAGCCATGCCGCGTGGGACCCCGGCGCGCGTTCCTTGTCGTTGCTGATATCCGCGGCTTTGGACGCGACGGTTGTGGCGTCTTGTGTCTCTCGTTTGGTCTATGATTGTAACCGACCACCCGAGGCATCCAATGCAATGCCGGTAAAATCCGAGAAATTCGACATCCCGGGCAACCAAAGCCTGTCACAGGCCAGTCGGGAGGAGAGGATCGCAACCGTCTATCGCCCTTTTTGTGACGCGGTAGATGATGTGGTCGCTGCCCGACAGGCGGCAGGCAGGCCCACCGTGTTGATCACGATGCATAGTTTTACGCCGGTGTATTTCGGTCGACCTCGTGCGGTTGAAATCGGCATCCTGCATGACGACGATAGCCGTCTGGCCAATGCGATGCTGGCGCAGGCGCATCTGCTGCCGCACCGCCGGATCGAGCGCAATGAGCCTTATGGCCCCGCTGATGGAGTTACTCATTCGCTAAAAATCCACGGCCAGGTGCATGGGTTTGCCAATGTCATGCTTGAGGTGCGCAATGATCTGCTACGGACGGCCGAGGATGAGCAGGCAATGGCCAATGAGCTCATGACTCTGATCACCCCCGCGCTTGAGACGCTGACTCTGGAAGGGGCCGGACGTGTCTAAGGTTGCGCTGGGATACATTCGATGGATCGACCGTATGAACCGGCTTATCGGTCGGGTGATCATGTATGGCGTCTTTGCGATGATCGGCGTGCTGCTCTGGTCGTCGGTGTCGAAAACCTTCTTCGTACCCGCGCTCTGGACGCTGGAAATGGCGCAGTTCTGCATGGTCGCCTATTATATGCTGGGTGGGCCATACTCGATCCAACTGGGCTCGAACGTGCGGATGGATCTGTTCTACGGCGCGTGGAGCGATCATCGCCGTGCCAGCTTCGATGCGCTGACCGTGTTCTTCCTGATCTTTTATCTGATCATCCTGCTTTGGGGCGGGATCAGCTCGACCGCCTATTCGCTGGGCGATTTCTCGGGCGAGCCGTTCAGTTTCTTCGCCTCGCTCATCGGCGCCTTCTTTACCGGTGGGCCTGACGCGGCACTGGCCGAAATGGGTCATATGGAACGCAGCCCCTCGGTCTGGCGGCCCTATCTGTGGCCAATCAAGCTGATCATGGTGATCGGGATCTTCCTGATGCTGCTGCAGGCCATCTCTGAACTTTGCAAGGATGTGCTGCGCATCCGGGGGCATGAAATCTGATGTCATACGAGATGATTGCTCTGCTGATGTTCTCGAGCATGATGCTGATGCTGCTGACCGGTCAGCGTGTATTCGGTGCCATCGGGTTTGTCGCCGTGGTTGCCGCGCTACTGCTCTGGGGGGATCGGGGTGGTTATGATCTGGGCTTTGCGGCCGCGATCAAGCTGATGAAATGGTATCCGCTGCTGACCCTGCCGATGTTCATTTTCATGGGCTACATCCTCAGCGAAAGCCGGATTGCCGACGACCTCTACAAGATGTTCCACGTCTGGATGGGCGGACTATCTGGCGGCCTAGCGATTGGTACGATCGGGCTGATGGTCCTGATTTCGGCAATGAACGGGCTGAGCGTGGCGGGCATGGCCATCGGGGCCACGATTGCGCTGCCCGAGTTGCTCAAACGCGGCTATGATAAACGCATGGTCACTGGGGTGATACAGGCTGGATCATCCCTCGGGATTCTTGTGCCGCCATCCGTTGTTCTGGTGCTCTACGCGATGATCGCGCGCCAGCCGGTTGGTCAGCTTTGGCTGGCGGGTGTCTTGCCTGGCCTGATGATGGCGGCGATGTTCATCATCTACATCGCCATTCGCTGCAAGATCACGCCTTCGCTCGGTCCGGTTTTGCCGAAAGAAGAGCGCGATGTCGGATGGCCCGAGAAGATACGTTTGCTGGGCGCGGGCCTGTTACCGCTGGTGATTTTCTTTTCGATGATGGTGCCTTTTGTCAAAGGCTGGACGTCGCTGGTCGAAAGCTCGGCCATTGGGGCGATGGCCGCCTTTGTCGCCGCCGTGCTGAAAGGCCGCATGACCCGCAAGGTGTTCGAGACCAGCGTGCGCAACACGCTTGGTATTTCCTGCATGTTCATGTGGATCATTCTGGCGGCTCTGGCCTTTGGCGCGGTCTTCGATGGGCTGGGCGCGGTCAAGGCGATCGAAAGCCTCTTTACCGAAAAGATGGGCCTCTCGCCGATCATGATCCTGATCCTGATGCAGCTCAGTTTTATCGTCATGGGCACGTTTCTGGATGATACCGCGATGCTGGTTATCGTGGCACCGCTCTATGTGCCGCTTGTGGGCGCGCTTGGCTTTGATCTGATCTGGTACGGCGTGCTTTATACGATCACCTGCCAGATCGCCTATATGACGCCACCTTTTGGCTATAACCTTTTCCTGATGCGGGCCATGGCCCCACCCGAGATCACGATCCACGATATCTACCGGTCAATCATTCCGTTCGTGCTGGTAATGACTTTCGCGCTGGCTGTGGTGATGATCTTCCCGCAAGTCGCCCTTTGGCTGCCGGATTATGTCTATGGGAAATAGAAAATTATCAGAGAACTCCGGGAACGGAGCATCAATTGTCGAGCACAAAACAGGAGAGAGAGTGATGACAACTAGAAGAAAGTTTTTAACCAGCGCCGGTATCGGTGCAGCAGCAACATTTGCCACACCTGCAATCGTAAAGGCGCAGACGCCGATCAAATGGCGTTTCCAGACCTATGCCGGGTCCGCCCTGGGCGAGCATGTGACCAAACCGATGGTCGACTATGTAAACAACGCCGCCAATGGCGAAATGGAGATCGAACTTTTCTATGCCGATCAGATCGTCCCCACTGGTGAGCTTTTCCAGGCGCTGCAGCGCGGCACCATCGACGCGGTGCACTCAGACGACGACTCGATGGCGTCACCCACGCCGCTTCGCCAGTTCGGCGGGTATTTCCCCTTTGCCACCAAGCACATCCTCGACGTGCCGGTGCTCTTTAACCAGTATGGCCTCGCCGATATCTGGCGGTCGGAATATGAAAAGGTCGGCGTCCAGTGGATTTCTGCCGCCGGTCAGGACCCGTGTAACTTCAACACCAAGAAGGAAATCAAATCGGTTGCCGATCTGGACGGACTCAGGCTCTATTCCTTCCCGACTGCGGGCCGTTTCATGGCCAAATTCGGCGTGGTGCCGATGAATATCCCGTACGAGGATGCAGAGGTGGCGGTGCAGACCGGTGAGCTCGATGGCATGGCCTGGTCAGGCATTACCGAGGATTACACCGTCGGCTGGGCAGACGTGACTGATTACTTCCTGACCAACAACATCTCGGGCGCCTGGATCGGGTCGTGGTTTGTCAACCAGCAGCGTTGGGCTGATCTGCCGGATCACCTCAAGCAACTGGTGATGGCAGCAACCGAAGCCGGTCATACCTACCGCAACCAGTGGTACTGGGGCGGCGAGGCGGCCCTGCGCGCCAAGGGCGACAAGCTGGAGCTTCGTACCGTGCCCGCGGATGAATGGGCCGAGGTAGAAAATGCCGCGAAGGACTTCTGGAAAGAGGTCGCCGAAGAGGGCGAAATCCAGCAGAAGATCATCAGCATCTTCCAGGAGTACAACTCGGTCATCAACCAGGCAGGACCGCCCTACACAAACGGTTGATTTGACCCAAATTCAATTCCGGTCCCTGCACTGCCCGGGGCCGGGTGACATTTGACATGCAAGAGAACGGACCCGGTGAAATGAGCCTGAGTTTCGAAGAGTTGAAAGCACAAGTCACCGCTGGTGATGTCGATACGGTGCTGGTCTGCCTTGTGGACATGCAGGGACGGCTGATGGGCAAGCGTTTCCATGCCGGGCATTTCATCGCCGGCGCCTGGGAAGAGACGCATTGCTGTAACTATCTGCTGGCCACCGATCTGGAGATGGCGACTCCCGATGGTTATGCCGCGACCTCCTGGCAGTCGGGCTATGGTGATTATGTGATGAAGCCCGACCTGACAACCCTGCGCCCGGTGCCGTGGTTGGACGGTACGGTGATGGTGCTGTGTGATGTGCTTGATCATCATACCCATGAAGACGTTCCCCATTCCCCCCGCGCGGTACTCAAAAAACAGCTCAGGCGCCTCGAGGCGATGGGCTATGACGCGATGATGGCGACCGAGTTGGAGTTTTTCCTCTTTGAGAAAAGCTTTGACGAGATCCGCAAGGAGAAGTTCCGCGATCTGGAACCGATCTCCGGCTACAATGAGGATTACGCGATCCTGCAGACCACCAAGGAAGAACATGTGATGCGGCCCATCCGCAATCATCTGTGGAACGCGGGTATCCCGGTGGAAAACTCCAAAGGCGAGGCCGAAACCGGGCAGGAAGAGCTGAACATCAAATATGCCGCAGCACTTGATACGGCGGATTACCACACAATCGCGAAAAATGCGGTCAAGGAGATCGCATTTCAGCAGGGCCATGCGGCGACCTTCCTGCCGAAATGGCACCACGACAAGGTTGGATCGTCCAGCCATGTGCACCAATCGCTGTGGAAAGATGGAAAGCCTGTATTCTACGACACGGATGACAAGCTGGGCATGTCCAACCTGATGAAGAATTATATGGCGGGTCTTTTGAAATACGCTCCGGATTTCACCTATTTTCTGGCGCCGTATATCAACAGCTATAAACGGTTCCAGAAAGGATCGTTTGCGCCGACCCGTACAATCTGGTCGGTGGATAATCGTACGGCCGGTTTCCGGCTCTGTGGTGACGGCACCAAGGCTGTCCGGGTCGAATGCCGCGTCGGCGGGTCGGATCTGAATCCCTACCTGGCGATGGCGGCACAGCTTGCCGCGGGTATTGCCGGGGTCGAGGAGGAGTTGCCGCTTGATCCGCCATTTTCCGGCGACGCATATGAGGGTGACAGCGGTATGATCCCGCAGACCCTTCGTGACGCGATGGTCACGCTGAAGGGGTCTGCCATGTTGCGGGCGGCGATGGGCGACGATGTGGTGGACCACTATGCGCGCGCTGCGGAGGTGGAGATCGAGGATTTCGACCGCGTTGTGACGGATTATGAGATCGCACGCGGGTTTGAGCGGGCCTGAGTATTTCGGCCAAGAAGAAGGGCAGGAATGCCTGAAACAGATGAGGAAAAAATGACGACACTTAGGTGTATCTCGCCGATTGATGGATCGGTGTTTGCCGAGCGCGAGGTGCTGTCGCGCGATGCGGCGATGGCTGCGACCAAGGCAGCCCGTGCGGCGCAGGCGGGCTGGGCGGCACGACCGCTGCAGGAGCGGATCGACCTGGTCATGGCCGGTGTCGCCGCCGTGGGCGCGATGAATGACGTGATCGTGCCGGAACTGGCCCATATGATGGGTCGTCCTGTCCGTTACGGCGGAGAATTTGGCGGGTTCAATGAACGCGCAACCCATATGGGTCAGATTGCCGCCGAGGCGCTGGCCGATATCCAGGTGGGTGAGGATGAGACATTTAGACGATATATCAAACGCATTCCCCAAGGCGTTGTCTTCGTCGTCGCCCCCTGGAACTACCCCTATATGACCGCGATCAATACGGTGGCGCCAGCGCTGATCGCCGGGAACACGGTGGTGCTGAAACACGCCACCCAGACACTTTTGGTGGGTGAACGCATGGCGGTGGCGTTTCACTCCGCTGGCATCCCTGAAAATGTCTTCCAGAACGTTTTTCTGGATCATGACACTACATCCGAGATGATCGCGCGGCGAGCCTTTGATTTTGTGAATTTCACCGGCTCGGTAGGCGGGGGTAAGGCGATGGAGCGCGCCGCGGCGGGCACATTTACCGGCGTCGGGACCGAACTGGGCGGCAAGGATCCCGGCTATGTGATGGAGGATGCGGATCTTGATGCGGCAGTGGACACGCTGATTGACGGGGCGATGTTCAACTCGGGCCAGTGCTGCTGCGGGATTGAGCGCATCTATGTGCATGAGAGCTTGTTTGATGCCTTTGTCGAAAAGGCGGTGCGAATCGTGAACGGTTATAAGCTGGGCGACCCTCTGGACAAGGAGACCTCGATCGGTCCGATGGCGAATGTGCGCTTTGCCCAAGAGGCGCGGGCGCAGATCGACGAGGCTTTGGCCGATGGCGCCACAGCTCATATCGATAAAATGCCCGCGGATGACGGTGCCGCTTACCTGACGCCGCAGATACTTACGAACGTGACCCACGATATGCGGGTGATGCGTGACGAAAGCTTTGGCCCGGTGGTGGGTATCATGCCCGTGAAGAGTGATGACGAAGCGGTCGCATTGATGAATGACAGCCAATTTGGTCTGACCGCGAGTCTCTGGACCCGCGATCTGGATCGGGCCGCGCGCGTTGGCGACCGGATCGAGACCGGGACCGTTTTCATGAATCGCGCGGATTACCTTGATCCGGGCCTGTGCTGGACCGGCTGCAAGGATACCGGGCGCGGCGGCGGCCTGTCGGTCATCGGCTATCACAATCTGACACGACCCAAATCCTACCATCTGAAGAAGGTGACATCATGAGCCTGACAGGAAACTGGTCTTACCCGACCGCAATGAAATTCGGCGCTGGCCGGATCAAGGAACTGCCCGATGCCTGCGCGGCGGCCGGCATCAAGAAACCGCTGCTGGTAACCGACAAGGGCTTGGCCGATCTGCCGGTCACCCTGTCGACGCTGGACATCATGGAGGCCGCCGGGCTGGGCCGGGGCATGTTCAGCGATGTCGATCCGAACCCGAATGAAAAGAACCTTGATGCGGGTGTCGCTGCCTACAAGGCCGGGGGTCATGACGGTGTGGTTGCCTTTGGCGGCGGTTCGGGGCTTGATCTGGGCAAGATGGTGGCCTTCATGGCGGGCCAGACCCGGCCCGTCTGGGATTTCGAGGATATCGGCGATTGGTGGACGCGCGCCGACGCTGACGCGATTGCGCCGATTGTTGCCGTGCCAACCACAGCGGGCACCGGTTCCGAGGTGGGGCGCGCGTCGGTCATCACCAATTCCCAGACCCATGTGAAAAAGATCATCTTTCACCCCAAGGTCCTGCCCGCGGTCGTGATCTGTGATCCGGAACTGACCGTGGGCATGCCGAAATTCATCACCGCTGGCACCGGGCTTGATGCCTTCGCCCATTGTGTCGAGGCATTTTCCAGCCCGCATTACCACCCAATGAGCCAGGGGATTGCACTGGAAGGCATGCGGCTAGTGATCGACAACCTGCCCCGCGCCTATGCCGATGGTACGGATATCGAAGCCCGCGCAAACATGATGAGCGCGGCAGCGATGGGGGCCACGGCTTTTCAGAAGGGTTTGGGGGCCATCCACGCGTTGAGCCACCCGATCGGCGCAGTCTATAACACGCATCACGGTACCACGAACGCGGTCTGTATGCCCGCGGTGCTGGAGATGAACGCCCCCGAAATCGAGGATCGCTTCAATCTGGCCGCGTCCTATCTGGGTATTTCAGGAGGGTTCGGTGGGTTCCGTGCCTTCGTGCAGGAATTCAACGATAGCCTTGGCATTCCCCGCAAGCTGCGGGACTTGGGTGTAGGCGATGACCGCATAGACGAACTGAGTGCGATGGCATTAGAAGACCCAAGCTGTGGCGGCAACCCGGTTGAACTGACGCGTGACAACCTGGCAGGGCTGTTCCGGGCTGTGATCTAGGGTATGTATCGGCTGATGCTGCACACGCCAAATTTCCTGAGGCGTGTGCGATGGGAGACCTTATGTCAACCGGCAACAGGTAATCCGCTGTCGTCTTTTAGTTGTTGCATCACAATCTGACTCAGTACGCGACCGACCGAAGGGTGCGGCAGCAGCACTTTCTGGATCAGATGATTGAGGGCCGGCAAATCTGCGCAATAGACACGCAGCAGATAGTCGGCATCTCCGGTCATCGTCCAGGCGGCGGTGATTTCCTTTTGCGAACCGATTAGACGATTGATTGCCGAATGGGTTTCCGCCGTTTGTGCAGCGGTCTGTATTTGCACAAAGGCCTGCACCGACAATCCCAACTTCTCGGCGCTTACCGTGCAGGTAGTGCCGGTGATATATCCTTCAGCCTCCAGCCGCTGGCGTCGACGGCCGATCTGCGAAGGCGACAGATGAAGAATATCTGAAAGCTCCTGCGCCGTGTTCTGCGCGTTGGCCTGGAGAATCTCGAGAAGGCGTCTGTCAGTGGAATCTAATTTGGCCATGCGTAATAATGGCGCATTATATTAATAGTATGCAATTATATCTTGATGTAATGCTATAATTTCCATAATTACGCGCACTTTTATCGTGAAATATGCGGTACTATTCTTCTTGAATTTCTTATTTGCAAGGAGCAGGAATATGGGCCCCTTCCCGCACGAAGCGCCGAAATCGAGCATTTCAGCGGATAACCCCGCTGGCACGGATGGATTTGAGTTCGTGGAGTTCGCGCATCCCGACCCGAATGCGCTGCGTGTGCTGTTCCGGAAAATGGGCTACACGCACACGGCAACGCATAAGTCCAAGGATATCCAGCTTTGGCAACAAGGTGACATCACCTATGTGCTGAACAACGAGCCGGGCAGTCACGCCCGCGCTTTTGTTGAAGAGCATGGTCCCTGTGCGCCCTCAATGGCTTGGCGGGTTGCAGATGCGCAGCATGCCTTTGATCATGCGGTCGCCCACGGCGCCACCCCCTATACCGGCGCCGACAAGACAATGAATGTGCCCGCAATCGAAGGGATCGGCGGATCGCTCCTCTACTTCATCGATCAGTATTACGAAGCCAATCCGTATAATGAGGAATTCAATTGGATCGCAGATGCGCGTCCGTTCGGCGTTGGTTTCCATTATCTCGACCACCTCACGCACAATGTTCACAAAGGTAACATGGATACCTGGTTCAGGTTTTATGGCGACCTGTTCAATTTCAAAGAAATTCGGTTCTTTGATATCGAGGGCAAGCATACCGGGCTGCTGAGCCGCGCCCTGACTTCGCCCTGTGGCCGCATCCGTATTCCGATCAACGAGGACCGGGGGGAGAAAGGTCAGATTGTCGAATATCTGAAACGCTATAAGGGTGAGGGTATTCAGCATATCGCGGTGGGTGCGCACAACATCTATGACGCTACGGATGCGATTGCCGCGCGCGGGCTAAAGTTCATGCCATCGCCGCCGGACACCTATTACGATCTGAGCAAAACGCGCGTTACCGGCCATGAAGAGCCGCTGGACCGGATGATGAAACACGGCATCCTGATTGACGGTGAAGGTGTCGTGGACGGTGGAGAAACCCGGATCCTGCTACAGATTTTTTCAAAAACGGTGATCGGCCCGATCTTCTTTGAGTTCATCCAGCGCAAGGGTGATGACGGATTTGGTGAAGGGAACTTCAAAGCCCTTTTCGAAAGCATTGAAGCGGATCAGATCGCGCGCGGTGTGCTTGACGATATCTGATTGCGGTATCTTTACCGCAAAAGAAAAAGGGCCGGAGCTTGCTACACCGGCCCTTTCGATTGTCTGGATTCTGTTATCAGACGTATTTTTTGATCTCACCCGACTTGAGGCGGCTGAGGTAGCTTTCCAGCTCGGCTTTGACGATCGGCATCAGGAAGTAGAGGCCGAAGATGTTCACAACCGCCATGGCAAAGATCGCCGCATCCGAGAAGTCGATGACTGGACCAAGATTGGCAGCGGCACCGATAACCACGAAGATGCAGAAGATGACCTTGAACACCAGTTCCTTGGTGTGCCCTTCCCCGAACAGATAGGTCCAGGCCTTGAGGCCGTAGTAGGACCAGCTGATCATGGTCGAGAAGGCGAACAGGATCACTGCGATCGCGAGGACGTATTTGAACCATCCGAAGGCTGAGGAGAAGGCCGCCGAAGTCAGCGCCACACCCTTGTTACCGTCAATAGTTTGGATGGTCGCACCACCCTCGTCCAGCATATAAAGGCCGGTATTCGGATCCTGCAACAGCTGACCGGTGATGATGATCACCAGCGCCGTCATGGTACAGATTACGACAGTGTCGATGAATGGTTCCAACAGCGACACGAAGCCTTCGGTGATCGGCTCTTTGGTCCGAACCGCCGAGTGGGCGATCGCAGCCGAGCCAACGCCCGCTTCGTTCGAGAAGGCGGCGCGTTTGAAGCCCTGGATCAGGGCCCCGACCATACCGCCTGCAACGCCTGCGCCAGTGAAGGCACCGTTAAAGATCTGACCGAAGGCCCAGCCAATCTTATCGGCGTTCATCAGCAGGATGACGAGTGCCGCGAGGACATACATCACACCCATGAACGGAACGACTTTTTCGGTCACTTTGGCGATGGATTTCAGGCCGCCGACGATAACTGCAAAGACAACACCGGCAAAGACGATCCCGGTAATCCAGCCAGGGTAGTCGCCAACAACGCCCGAGATCTGTGCATGCGCCTGGTTGGCCTGGAACATGTTGCCGCCGCCGAAGGCGCCGAGGATACAGAAGATCGAGAACATCACCGCCAGTATCTTGCCACCGGGCACGCCGCGTTCGGCAAAACCCTTGGTCAGGTAGTACATCGGGCCACCTGAAACGGTGCCATCCTCGTATTCGTTGCGGTATTTGACGCCCAGCGTACATTCGGTGAATTTCGAGGCCATGCCCATCAGGCCCGCGAGGATCATCCAGAACGTCGCGCCGGGGCCGCCGATACCTACGGCCACCGCCACGCCGGCGATGTTACCCAGACCAACCGTGCCTGAAAGCGCGGTGGCAAGGGCCTGGAAGTGGCTGACCTCACCGGCATCGTTCGGATCGGAATAATCGCCTTTGACCAGCGAGATCGAATGCGCGAAGGCGCGGAACTGGATAAAGCCGAAATAGACTGTGAACACGGTCGCGGCGACAACCAGCCACATCACGATCCAGGGGAAGGTAGTGCCCGGAAACGGGCTGAAGATGAAATTGACGAACCAGCCGGTCGAATTGGCGAACATTTCATTCACCTTTTCATCGAGCGTCTGGGCCATCGCCGGTGCGCTGGTCAATGCCAGCCCGGCTGCAGCGCTTGCCGCGTAGGTTAGATTTCGAAACATGTGACTATCCCTGAGTTCTTTTTGATTATGGCACGATCGTGCAAGGAACGGGCGCCGTCTGCGCAAGCGAACCCGCTACCGACCCGAAGATGCGTGCGCCCAGATTGTTATCGCCGTCACGGCCGATCACGATCTGGCTTGCACCATCTTTGCAAATGTCGCTGAGCGTATTTGCAATGTGGCCGTATTTGATGGCGGTCTCGACCGTCACGCCGCTATCGGCGAGCTTGGCAACCACCGGGTCCATCAGCGCTTCTTTGGCGCGGGCAAGCTCTTCGTTGCGTCGTTTATGACGTTCTTCAAGCTCACTTGGGGTCAGGAATGAGTAGGCTGACCATTCAAGCACATGGGCGACCACGATGCTGCCCCCTTCTTCTCTGGCTCGTTCGACAGCGAATTCTAGCGCCCGATTGGACGCTTCACTGCCGTCGTAGCCGACGACGATTTTTGCGGACATTAAATCCTCCCGTTTTGTCATCACGCCATGTTTGGCATGGCTCGACAATACCACAGGTTGCGGCGCAATAAACATTGAAGCCCGTTGTCATTTGAGAAAATTTTGGAAATAATGCACATATTCAAGCATAAGTCAGGAAATTTTCCAATGGATCGACTGGACCGCCATATACTTTCCATACTTCAGGAGGATGGGCAGATTCCGATGGTTCGCCTGTCCGAAAGGGTTGGATTATCGCTGTCTGCGTGTCACCGCCGCGTCAAAATCATGGAGGCGAACGGCACGATTTCCAATTATTCGGCTGTGGTGGACCGAAAGGCGATCGGGTTGGAATTACAGGTTTTCATCGAGGTCAAGCTGACATCGCATTATAAAGAGGATCAGACTCTGTTCGAAGAAAAGATCAAGGCGATGCCTGATGTGCTGGAATGCCATCTGATCTCAGGCGAGTTTGATTATCTGATGCGGGTGGCGGTCAGCAACCCTGCGGATTACGAGGATTTCTATCGCAATCGGCTGTCGCAAATCCCGTCAATCTCGCAGGTCAAGACATTGCTCAGCCTCTCGACGCTCAAGGAATTCAGGGGGTTTAACCTCGAATTATTGAAAGATTGAGATTTGACTGCGCTTTGCTGCGGCAGGCGGTGGCCTTTGCAAACAGGTCTTACAATCGGCGAATCTTGGCGCGGATTTTGGCCCAGCCGCCGGGGCTTAGAAAGAACGACAGGACAAAGCCAAAGATGAAGCCGCCCACATCCGCTAGCCATTGGCTGTTACCCCCGAAGAGAAGGCCGAAAACAAGTTGCAGGGCCAAAAGCACACCAATCAGTGAAAAGGCCCGCGCCTGCCGCTCGCCCATCTGCCCCAGCTTGAGCCACATCAGGTAGGTAAAGCCGCCGATCAGCCCGTAAACACCGGGAAAGGCTCCGACCAGCCAAGGCTGCCCGGACCCGGCGGTTAAACCATAGGCGGCGGCCCCACCAATGGCGGAGGCGATAAACAATGTCAGCGTCGCCCACTGGCTGAACACCTCGCCCACGAATTTGCCAAGTGCCAACACCATCGCCCCGGCAAAAAGCGCGTGGGTGAATGTGCCATGCACAAATATATAGCTGACAAGGCGCATCAGATGCTCTTGCGGATAGCGCCCGTTTTGCACCATCCAGGCCATGAGGTCAGCGTTGAAGCCATAGGTCTGGATGGCCGAATTGCGCCACCCGATTGCACCCGGCCCCCCCGCCAGTCCGCGCGCGCCCAGTTGAAAGATCACCTCGATCGCCATCATCGACAGAAACAGTGCCACGATCACTGGGGGCAACGGGTTGACCGGGCTGGTGGTTTCAGGGCTGCTCATGCCTGCTCTCCTTGACGGGGCTTTGGCCGATGAGTAAGCGAGGCGGACGAATAAATCCAGTCGGAGTTGAGACATGACCGAGGCGCCATTCACGCCACGCGTATTTTCAGGCATCCAGCCGTCGGGCGGGTTGACCCTTGGCAATTACCTCGGCGCGCTCAAGCGTTTTGCGCAGGCGCAGGATGCCGGCGTCGAAACGATCTATTGCATGGTCGATCTGCATGCGATCACCGTCTGGCAGGACCCCGAGAAGCTGCGCCATGCGACGCGCGAGCTGTGCGCGGGCTTCATCGCGTCCGGTGTCGATCCGGAAAAGTCGATCCTGTTCAATCAGAGCCAGGTGGCCGAACACGCGCAACTGGCTTGGATTTTCAATTGTGTGGCGCGCATGGGCTGGATGAAGCGCATGACGCAGTTCAAGGACAAGGCGGGCAAGAACGCCGAAAACGCCTCATTGGGTCTGTTCGGTTACCCGGCGCTGATGGCGGCAGATATTCTGATCTATCACGCCACCCATGTGCCGGTAGGCGAGGATCAGAAGCAGCATCTGGAGTTGACCCGCGACATCGCGACAAAGTTTAACCATGACTATGGAGTCGATTTCTTCCCCATTACCGAGCCGGTGATCGAGGGCGCGGCGACAAGGGTGATGAGCCTGCGGGACGGATCGAAAAAAATGTCCAAGTCGGACCCGTCGGACATGAGCCGGATCAACCTGACCGACAATGCCGACACGATCGCCAAGAAGATCCGCAAGGCCAAGACCGATCCCGAGCCGCTGCCCTCGGAGGTGGTGGGGTTGGCGGAGCGTCCCGAGGCGCGCAACCTGATCAATATCTACGCAGCGCTATCTGACCAAAGCGTCGAGCAGGTAATGCGCGACGTGGGCGGTAAGGCGTTTTCCGAATTCAAGCCAATGCTGGCCGATCTGGCGGTGGCGCAGATGTCGCCAATCTCGACCGAGATGTCCCGGCTGATGCAGGATCAGGCAGAGATCGACCGGGTTCTAGCCGAAGGTGCGGGTCGTGCACGAGCGATCGCTGCGCCGATCCTGCGCAAAACCTATGAAATCGTCGGCATGGTAGGCGCCTGATCTGCTAGATTGATTTTTGCGACCGCTTGGGCTCTGATCTTGCAAAGGGATTATAGCCGGAGGGGACCATGACCTTAGATACAACACAAAGCGCGGGGCGCGTGAAATGGGGTGTAAAGGCGCAGACTGGTGTTTTGACGGATGTTCTGCTGGGTCGGCCCGATCATTTCAGCTGGGTGCCGCTGAATTCAATCTCGGCTGTGACTTTCGCCAACATGGAAGAGATGGGATATCGTTTCGATGCACAGAAGGCCGCAAGCCAGCATCGCAGGATGGTCGAGGTTTACGAGGCCAATGGCGTCAATGTGCATTATGTCGAGGCGGATGAGGGGCTGCCCTCGTCGGTATTCACCCGAGACAGCAGTTTCATGACACCGTGGGGTGCGGTTATCACCTCGATCCAGACCCCGCCGCGCCGGCGCGATTACGCGGTCGCCAGCCGGTTCTATCACGAGGCCGACATTCCGATTTGGAAGTGGGTGACCGCAGGACATTTCGAAGGTGGTGATTTTGTCATTCTGAAACCCGGCGTGGCGCTGCTTGGCTGGTCGGGGGATCGGTCCACCAAGGAAGGGGCCGAACAGGTGGCCGGTTGGCTGCGCGACAAGGATTGGGAAGTGCTGGTCACACCGATCCCACCGCAATTCGTGCATATGGATGCGGTTGTGGTCATGCTGGAAAAAAGCCTGGCACTGGTGTGTGAGGATGCGCTGCAACCCTATGCGCTGGATTACATCAGACAGACCCACGAGATCGACATTGTACCAGTGGCTTATGCGGATTGCGTCAAACTGGGTGGAAACATCGTCTCGCTTGGCAATAAACGCGTGCTGTCGATGAGCCATAATATCAACGTTAACCGACAACTTGCCGAGCGCGGTTTCGAGGTGACGGCGATTGACTATGACATGTTCGCACTTGGCGGCGGCGGAGTGCATTGTTCGTGCCACGAGCTTCATCGAGAACCTGACTAGAACCTGTTTGTCTCTGCACAGCAGTTGGACAAAATCTGTCAATTGAACGGGGTTGAGAAGAAGTTATGTTTTGATCATTCAACGAAAGGATATCCCGATGGCCCAGCCTATCCACCCTGCGACCCGTATTGGCCATGTGCATCTGAAAGTGGCTGATCTTGACCGGGCGATTGATTTTTACAGTGGTGTGCTGGGGTTTGAACTTCGGCAGCGTTATGGCGCACAGGCCGCGTTTCTGGCGGCGGGTGGCTATCACCATCATCTGGGGTTGAACACCTGGGAGAGTCTGGGTGGCAGCCCGGCGCCGAAGGGACATACCGGGCTTTATCACACGGCCATTCTTTACCCAGATCGTGCCCAGCTTGCCGATGCGGTTGCGCGCGTCAAGGCCGTGGGCATACCGATCGAAGGGGCAGCGGATCACGGTGTCAGCGAGGCGGTATATATCTCGGACCCGGATGGCAACGGGGTGGAGCTTTATTGTGACAAGCCCGAGGCGGATTGGCCACGCAGCGAAGACGGGTTTCTTGCCATGGTCAACCAGCCACTCGATATCGATCAACTCTTGTCAGAAGCGCCGCGCTGAGGCTGGACCTTGATACCGGGGCGACCTAGGTTTGCCGAAAACCGGGAGGGAAAATGGCGACTGGCAGCAATATCCGCACCTATTTCAATGGTACTTGGCATGACGGTGATATGGCGGTGATGAAGGCCGCTGATCACGGAATGTGGCTGGGCAGTAATGTGTTCGACGGTGCGCGGATGGCCCACGGTCTGACCCCCGATCTTGATAAGCATTGCGCCCGGGTAAATGCCTCGGCCGAAGCGCTGATGGTCTCGCCCACGGTGATGGCCGAGGATATGGTTGAGATCGTCAAGGAAGGGCTGAGAGCTTATTCGCAAGATACTGCCGTCTATATCAGGCCGATGTACTGGGCGCTTGATTGCGGTATGTCGGCGATTGTGCCGAAAGAAGGTGGCGATACAGGTTTTGCCATCTGCCTCGAGGAAATCCCGATGGCCGCGCCGGAAGACACAGCAACGCTGACGCGCACGCGGTTTCGCCGCCCGGTACTGGAGGATGCAGTAGTGAATGCCAAGGCGGCGTGCCTTTATCCCAACAACGCCCGCATGCTGGCCGAGGCGCGCGGCAAGGGATTTTCCAATGCACTGGTCGCTGATGCCCTAGGAAATGTGGCCGAGGCGGCGACCTCTAACGCCTTTGCGGTCAAAGATGGCGAAGTTTTCACCCCGGTTCCGAACGGTACGTTTCTGGCGGGGATCACGCGGGCGCGTCACATCGCCAATTTACGCGCCGATGGGATAAAGGTGCATGAATGTGTTATGTCGTTCGAGGACTTTCACGACGCTGACGAGGTTTTCCTGTCCGGCAATATGATGAAGGTCACGCCGGTTGCCGCATTTGATGAGACCAATTTCCAGACCGGCCCGATCACGCGCCGCGTCCGCGAGATGTATTGGGACTGGGCCGCGACAGCATGATCTGCCGGTAGAGCGCCCCAACTCGGGGGTCTGACACGGCGCATTCTGTTGCCGGAAACCCTGGTCCGTGCGGGAAAGCTCGTCCGGGAAATGACCAGAGAAATCGCGCTTAAGTTGAGAGGCCACGGTGTTCGTGGTATAATTCTTGGATATTTGTGAGGTTTTTCTCGTGAAATATTCTACCTACTATATTGAAAACAGTAAATTCGGCGAGACGAAGAAAAGCATTGAAAAGGCAGGCGGCTGGTGGGTTCGATTCGGCACCGATGTGCTGGCCTATGCCGCGAACAACCGCTGGGCGGAGGTCGATGCGCGTTTTTCAGCCGAAAGTCGTGGCACCGGCCAGGGCGTGGGCAGCGTGCGCAAAAGTGATCTGCATCTGGTGGTTCAGAAAGGTCGTACCTTTCAACAGGAATATCCGGATACCGAAGTACTTTTTGACAAGGGCCGTTATCTGGTTGTCTCAATCTCGCCGTCAGAGGCGAAAAAGCTGAACGAGCGCGAGGATGTGTGTTTCAACATCTTACCGCTTGAGGAAAATCGGGTTGTTTTTGAACAGCGCGTGCCTAAGCGCACAGAAACGCCGAGCGGTACGCCACAGGCTGATCTGGTGTCGGGGGTTCGGAAATCAGTATTCGAATCCTACGTCGCGCATCTGGTGTCCTACCCGACCCGGCTGTCGACCAGCGCGCATTATCTCGAGGCAGCGGGATGGTGCAACGGCGTATTGGCAGGCATGGGTTATGCTTCCAGTCTTGAAGATGTCTCGTTGCCCGGTGGTAAGCGCTCGGCCAATGTGGTGGCCAGACGTCAGGGCAAAGGCGGGATCGACCGCGAAAACGTGGTCATCGTGGCACATCTCGATTCGGTGAACCATCCGGGCGGGCCAGCGGCCGACGCGCCGGGGGCTGACGACAATGCCAGCGGGTCGGCCGGGCTGCTGACCCTCGCGGCGGGCTGTGCAGGGTACGAGTTTACCCATGATCTGACATTCATTCTATTCGGCGGTGAAGAACAGGGCCTGCATGGCAGCACACAGTTTGTGACCTCGCTCCCTCCTGCTGAACGAGCCCGCACGCGGGCAGTGCTGAACATGGACATGATCGGGTCAGTCAATGCCACGCCGCCTGCCGTGTTGCTGGAAGGGGCCGAGCTCAGTCAATCGCTGATCGATGGATTGGCCACCGCCGCCACGCAATTTACATCACTCACGGTTCAAACCTCTCTCAACCCCTTTGCCAGCGATCACGTCCCGTTTATCGACGCGGGCATCCCGGCTGTGCTGACCATTGAAGGGGCGGACAGCGCCAACGCCGCGATCCATACCGGCGAGGATACGCTAGACAACATTGATGCGGATTTCGCTACGCAAATACTGCAGATGAATGCCGGGTTTATTGCGGTGGAGGCCGGAGTCACGAAGCCTGCGGTTGATTGCGGCTGTGGCGCTGGCCCGGCTGTGGATCAAGCGGGCGGCACCCAAGCGGTGCGCGATCTGACATTTCACTATCAGGCGCTTTTTGCACAATATGCGCGATTGGGGCGCGACGGGCTGCTGACCCCTGCAGATTATGGCAATTGGCAGGCCGCGCGCGCTGCGCATGACGCGCTCGTGCAGCAGGCCGGTACCCACCCGCAAGGTGCGCCGGTATGCTGATCATGTCGCGATACGAGCAGGATGGGACGAACCGATGACTGGCCATCTGGATGTGACCGGTGAATGGGTGGAAATCGCTGAAGAGGGCGGGGATGACACGGTCGTGTTCCTACGCCAAGGCCCTGATATACCACCATCCCGCGGCGGGCGTCGGCAATTGCATCTGAAGTATCAGGGCGAGGCCGGAGCCGAGGCCCCGGGCCCGACCGACAAATCGGAAAGTGCCGGAACCGGCGGATGGTTTCGCGATGGCACAACACTTCATATCCGCGTGCCCGGCTGGGAGGGCGATTATGACATCGTGGATGTGCAGGATACCCGGCTGGTCCTGCGCCGACGCTGATGGGCTCGGGCATTGGCGAGACTACGGGCCGGATTACCGGCTGACGTTGCTCAGGAACCTGTCTTCGTACAGTCGCTGAGCTTTGCGCCCTGACAAGTTCGGTTCCGGCGCAGCAGATACAGATGTTTTTTTGAAACCCCGCATTTTTATTCGCGGACATTTATTTGACAAAAAAGGGAGGAAACCAAATGGCTAACGACAAAATCCCAAAACAACGCGGTTGCGGCACCATGGAGGTGCACCGGCGGATGCTGGACACCGATCCCGAATATGCCCGCCGTCTGACCCGTATCGAAGAACATGCGTTTCGCACCGCCATGTCCGGCACGATGTTGCGCCCGGGTTGCACGCAGATCCCCGTGGTTGTGCATGTGGTCTGGAAGACGGCCGTGCAAAATATCAGCCAGGCGCAGATTGATAGCCAGATCGAGGTGCTGAACCGAGATTTTCGCAAGAAAAACAATGATGTCTCGAACGTTCCGGCGCCGTTCGCCCCGCTGGCCGGTGACGCTCGGATCGAGTTTGTGCTGGCCTCGACCGACCCCGATGGCAACCCCACCGATGGTGTGACCCGGACCGAGACCAACAAAAGCTCGTTTGGGTCGGGCGATGAGGTCAAATTCACTGCGCAGGGCGGGCATGATGCCTGGCCACGCGACGACTACCTCAATATCTGGGTTTGCCAGCTTTCGGGTGGCCTGTTGGGATATGCGCAGTTTCCGGGCGGTGCGGCGGCTACCGATGGGGTGGTCTGCACCCATACCGGTTTTGGCACCACCGGCACCGCGTCACCGCCTTTCGATAAGGGACGGACCACCACGCATGAGGTTGGCCACTGGCTGAACCTGCGTCATATCTGGGGCGATGATGGCGGCGGCTGTTCGGGCACGGATTTTGTCGCCGATACGCCTAATCAGGCGGGGCCGAATACCGGCAAGCCGACATTCCCATCCGTTACCTGTTCGAACGGACCGAATGGCGACATGTTCATGAACTACATGGATTACGTCGATGACGATACAATGGTCATGTTCACCGAAGGTCAGATCGCACGGATGCAGGCATGTCTTGACGGGCCGCGCAGCGCCATTGGCAAGACCATCTCGTGCGTCGACATCGGCCCGAAGGTTCCGCCCAAGGACAACCCAAAGGATCTTATCAAGGAGCTTCCGAAAGACCCTCCAAAAGACATCCCCAAGGACGGGCTAAAAGACTTTCCGAAAGATCCACCCAAGGACATTCCAAAAGATGGGCAAAAGGATTTTCCCAAGGATATCGTCAAGGACCCGGGCAAGGACTTCGGCAAGGATCCAGGCAAGGAGCCCATCAAGGACATCATCAAGGAAGGCCCCTTCGATCCGCCCGGAAAGCCACCGCGCTTTGATCCCGGACCCAAGGACTTTATGGGAGATGTGCCGGGAAAAGCAGTGCTCGATCCGCCAAAATCCTTCCTCGAACCCCCGTTCAGTCCGCCGGGCGGGCCAACGCCCCAACCAATGCCCCCCATGCAGCCGGCACAGCTCAACGTGCCCTTTGTTCTGGGAACCGGGGTTTCGCAGGTCCAGTCTGCACCACAACAGGATGCCCGGGCCCAGTATCTCGCCCATTACGCACAGATTCTGCAGCAATATGCAGAGTTGAACCAGCGCGGTATGCTGGATGCGCAGGGCCTCGCGGCGTGGCAGCAGATATGGGCGGCTTATCAGCAGCTTGGTGGAAGCTAGGCGCTACCTGCCAACAGGGTCGGCGTCTGGTGTGCCGACCCCCGCATTCATTCAGGGATTTCCCACTTGATTTTAATCATTTCCTTTCACGACAATGAGCACGTGTCGCGTGTCACCCAGCATCTGAAATCCAACTATGAAGTGCTCGATCTGGCGTCGATACCGGTTCACACGCGGGTACATGCCTATGCCGGTGCCGACGCCGATAGGTTGCTGATTGATACGGGTTCGGGGAGGCGGATTGACCTCGACACCGTGGGGGCCGTCTGGCATCGCCGCATCAGGCCGTTCGCTATCGACCCTGTGGTGACAGATGAAACCGCGCGGCTTTTCGCCCATTCCGAAACGACCGAGGCGGTACAAGGATTCTGGTACGCGATGCCATGTTACTGGATGAACCATCCCACGGCGGATGAGATGGCTTTGCGGAAGGTGGTTCAGCACCGTGTCGCACACCGGCTGGGTCTGCGCATCCCCGAAACACTGGTGACCAACGGCCCGGACGAGGCGCGCGGTTTCATCGAACGCCATTCGGCCAAAGGGGTTGTTCGGAAAGCGTTTCGTAACATTGCGCAGGCCCCGCGCGAAACCATCAAGGTCGGCCCGGCGGAACTGGCATTGATCAACAGCGTGCGCTTTGCCCCGGTGATCCTGCAGGAATACATCCCGCTGGCGCTGGATATCCGGGTGACCGTGGTGGACGATCAGATATTCGCCACCTCGTTCAAATCCGACCCGCAATACGAGGTCGATTACCGCCCCGGTGTAGGCACGGCGGATGTGCAGCCGTATGACTTGCCCGATGATGTGGCAGACCGGCTGATGAAGCTGATGGATCATTTCGGTCTGAAATACGGCGCCGTCGATTTCCGCCTGACGCCTGACGGCGAGCATGTGTTTTTCGAGGTTAACCCGGCTGGCGAATACCTCTTTGCCTCGGAACGTACCGGCCAGCCCATTCCGCAAGCCATCGCTGCCGTGCTGGATCGGCATGCGAAAGGTTAGGGGCTTGCGTCAGATCAGCCCGATCCGATCAAGACCCCCGCCGCAAAAACCAGCGCGCCGCCCAGAACCACCTGAAAGGCAGCCCGAAAGAACGGTGTTTCCATAAAACGGTTCTGAATCCAGGCGATGGCCCAAAGCTCGATAAAGACCACGATGATGGCAATAATGGTCGCAGTCCAGAAATCGGGGATCAGATAGGGCAGGGCGTGACCCAACCCGCCGACGGTGGTCATGATACCACTGGCAAATCCCCGTTTCACCGGGCTGCCCCGGCCCGAAAGTTCGCCGTCGTCGCTGGCCGCTTCGGTAAAGCCCATCGAGATGCCAGCGCCGACCGATGCCGCCAGACCGACAAGGAAAGTGGTCCAGGTGTCCTGCGTGGCAAAGGCGGTGGCGAAGATTGGGGCGAGGGTAGAGACCGAGCCGTCCATCAACCCCGCAAGCCCGGGCTGCACCCAGGTCAGCAGGAATTGCCGCTTGGCGGTCTTATCCTCGGTGGCCAGCGTTTCATCATCGAGATGCTCGGCCTCCAGTTCTCCGGCGCGGACTTCGTGCCCGGCCTCGGCCGCGGCCAGATCGCCCAGCAGTTTGCGGGTGGCGGCGTCCGACGTGCGGGCGGCAGCCTTGAGGTAGAAACGTTCGGCATCACGCTCCATCGCAGCGGCTTCATCGCGGATGCGCTCAAGCCCAAGGTTTTCCACCAGCCAGACCGGACGACGGGCATAGAAACCGGCCACATGTTCGCGGCGGATCAGCGGAATCACTTCGCCAAAACGGCTTCGGTGCAGGTCGATGAGTTGCTGCCTGTGGCCATCTTCCTCAACCGCCATGCCGTCAAAGACCTTTGCGCTGTCGGGAAAATCGACGCGCAGCATCTCGCCGTAACTGCGGTAGATGCGGGCGTCATCTTCCTCGGACGAAATCGCCAGAGCAAGGATTTCCTGTTCGCTCAGATCAGAGAAGCGGCGGCGGGAAGTGACTCCGGGGATCATGATGAACTCCTGTATTAGAATCATTCTAAATTAGTGGCTCTGTGTCCGGGATCAAGGGGCATCAAGCGAGCCAGTAGCCAAGCGGGAATGAATCGCTAAACTCCCCGCATGAACTAAGCATATGATTCTAGGGAGGAATGAAAATGCATAAGTTTCTGGGTGGCGTAACCGCCGCGACATTAACGCTCGCCTTCGCGTCCGAGGCCTTGGCGACGGAGTGGAACGTCTCGCTCTGGGGTAAACGCCGGGCCTTTACCGAACATGTCGAAAAGCTGGCCGAACTGGTGAGCGAAAAGACCGGGGGAGAATTTACCCTGAACATCAGCTATGGCGGTCTGTCGAAGAACAAAGAGAACCTTGACGGGATCTCCATCGGTGCATTCGAAATGGCGCAATTCTGCGCGGGATATCACCCGGATAAGAACCGCACCATCACCGCGCTGGAACTTCCGTTCCTCGGTGTGGCCAACTTGGATGAAGAGGTTGCCGTCAGCCATGCGGTTTACGGTCATCCGGCAGTGCAGGACGAGTTGGCGCAATGGAATGCCAAGCTGCTGATGACCTCGCCCATGCCGCAATACAATATCGTCGGCACCGGCGATCCGCGCGAGAAGCTGGCCGATTTCGAAGGCATGCGGGTGCGTGCCACCGGCGGCCTTGGTAAGGCGTTCGAGGCGGTCGGTGCGGTGCCCACATCAGTGACCGCGACCGAGGCCTATCAGGCGATGGAATCGGGCACCGTGGACACGGTCGCATTTGCCCAGCACGCTCATCTGAGCTTTGGTACGATCAACCAGGCAAGCTGGTGGACAGCAAACCTGAACCCCGGCACGGTGAACTGCCCGGTGGTGGTGAATATCGCTGCCTACGACTCCCTGTCGGATGCAGAACGCGAGGCGCTGGACAGTTCGATCCCCGAGGCGATTGATCACTATCTGGCCAACTATGGCGAATTGCTGAAGAAATGGGATGATGTGTTGGCCGAAAAAGGCGTGACCAAGGTGGAGATCAGCGAAGATGAGCTGAACGCCTTCCGCGCCAAGGCTGCTGATCCGATCCGTGCCGCATGGATTGCCGATATGGAGGGTCAGGGCCTGCCCGGTCAGGAACTGGTCGATCTGATTGAACAGACGCTAAAGGACAAACGGGCGGCAAACTGATCTTTGGCGGGGCTGCGCATTCAGGTGCGGCCCTGCTGACGGGGCAAGGGGAACATGTCGGGGACATCAACTGTTTTGCAGGATGACAGCCTGCTCAGCCGGTTTGACCGTGGGCTGTTGAAGCTTGAGCGGTTCTTTGCGTTGCTCAGTGGTGTTGCTGCGTTTTCTCTGATGTTCCTGGCGGCCTATTCGGTTGGCGGACGGGAGTTCTTCGAAAAACCTCTCGCGGGATATGTTGACTGGATCGAGGCGCTGATGCCGCTGATTGCGATCATGGGCGTGGCCTATGTGCAACGCGATGGCGGTCATATCCGGATGGACATTCTGATCGGTGTGCTGAAGGGCCGGGTGCTTTGGGCGGTCGAACTGATTACGGTGCTCTTGATGCTGGTGCTGATGGTGGCTTTGGTCTGGGGTAGCTGGGCGCATTTCGATCGCAGCTTTGATATGTCCCGGCCGCTATGGTCACGCGATAGCTCGATCGATATTGGCCTGCCGATCTGGCCGATGAAATTACTCGTGCCGGTGGCGTTCGGAGTGCTGTGCCTGAGGCTGGTGCTGCAGGTCTGGGCCTACGGGCGGGCACTGGTGCTGGGGCTGGAACGGCCCGTGGTGGTGCCGCTGCACCGGTCGGTGGCCGAACAGGCCGAAGCCGAAGCGCATCAGCTGGAAGGCGCGGATTGATGGGCTCAATCGAGATCGGCCTTTGGGTGACCGCAGGCATGCTGGGTATGGTCGTTCTGGGCATGAGGGTGGCGTTTGCGGCCGGGCTGGCCGGGTTTCTGGGACTTGTCTGGCTCAGGTGGAACGGTTTCGATTACGATCCTGCACGGTTTGGCAAGGCGCTCGAGATCAGCGTCAAGGTGGCGGGGCAGGTGCCGCATTCGAAAGTGTCAGCCCATGCGTTGAGCCTCATTCCGACTTTCATCCTGATTGGGTACCTGGCTTACTATGCGCGATTGACAACTGCACTCTTCGAGGCGGCGAAACGCTGGATTGCCTGGGTGCCCGGGGGGCTGGCGGTATCGACTGTGTTTGCAACGGCGGGCTTTGCGGCGGTGTCGGGTGCGTCGGTGGCGACGGCGGCGGTCTTTGCGCGCATCGCAATCCCCGAGATGCTGAAGATCGGCTATAACAAGCAATTCGCCGCAGGAGTCGTGGCAGCCGGGGGCACCTTGGCCTCGCTCATTCCGCCCTCGGCCATTCTGGTGATCTACGCCATTATCGTTGAGCAGGACGTGGGCAAGCTTCTGCTGGCGGGGTTCATTCCGGGTGCGTTTTCGGCGGTGATCTATGCGCTGCTGATCATCTGTATCGCGCTTGTGTTCAAGAATGTCGGCCCGCCGGTGGGGGGCTTCACTTGGCGCGAACGCTTCGTGGCGTTATTGCCTGCGTTGCCTATCGTCGCGGTCGTGGTGATCATCATCTTCTTTGTCTACAACCCGTTTGGCGATGCCTGGGGCACGCCGACCGAAGGAGGCGCGGTGGGCGCGTTCATCGTCTTCTTGATGGCATTGGCACGAGGGCTTAGATGGGCGCAGCTCAAGGAAGCGCTGATTGAGACTGCCAAGCTGACGGTGATGATCTTTACTATCATCTGGGGGGTGCTGATCTATGTGCGGTTCCTCGGTTTCGCTGACCTGCCCGGGGCGTTTGCCGACTGGATCACCTCGCTTGAGATGGCGCCACTGCTGATCTTGGTCTGCATCTTGCTGGCCTATGCAGTGCTCGGCATGTTCATGGATGCGATCGGCATGCTGCTTTTGACTCTGCCGGTCGTCTACCCCGCCGTCATGGCACTGAATGGTGGCGAGTCTGTGAGTGCCGCTGACAGTGCCTTTGGCATGAACGGGACGATGTGCGCGATCTGGTTTGGTATACTGGTAGTGAAAATGGCCGAATTCTGTCTGATCACGCCGCCAATAGGGCTGAACTGTTTTGTTGTGGCGGGGGTGCGTGATGATCTGACGGTGCAGGATGTCTTTCGCGGTGTCACGCCGTTCTTTGTTGCTGATGCGATCACGATCGCCCTGCTAGTGGCGTTTCCGGGTATCGTTCTCTGGCTGCCATCGCTGGCAGGGTAACTGGCGGTTGCCAAATTGAGTGCGCTGACGCGCACGCTTTTCCCCTCGTCATTCGCGCTTCACGCTGCTTCCTCGAGTTGGCGACCGGTGTCATCGATCCGCTTAAATAACCTAACGTCGCGTTTGTCGCGGACGGAGGGAGGCGTGGGAAAAGCCAGTCAGAACAAGCTCAGATCGGTTTTTGTAACGTTACGTCAAAAAAGTGAACTATTTAGTTCATTTTACCCTTGCAAGCTGAACTACACGGTTTATTTATCATAATGTGAACTGATTAGTTCAGAAAGGAAATGAGATGAAAAACCCCCTTATCGCTTTCGTAGTTGCCCTTTCGTTGACTGCCTCGCCCGTGATGGCGCAGAGCTTCGACATGGGGAGCCTGACACCCACCCTGGATTTCCCTGAACCAAACCCTGAACCGGTGACTCAGGACAGAACTGGAATCGACAAATAGACCTCTCACGACCGGGCGGGCAGGGTGACCTGCCCGCGCACCACGCAGATTTGCTTGCGGCAAGCACCCTGACCTGACTAGACTGGCAAAGCTCAGCTGGAGAATGTGCATGACGGCAATGGCCGCGGAAATCAAAAAAGGCCGTAAATTCGATCAGGTTTTAGAAGGAGCGCGCAGCATCTTCATGCGCGACGGTTTCGAAGGGGCCAGCGTGGATGATATCGCCCGTGCTGCGGGTGTATCGAAGGCTACCCTGTATAGCTATTTCCCCGACAAACGCCTTTTGTTCTCAGAAGTTGCGCGGATAGAGTGTAACCGCCAGGCGGAAGAGGCGCTGGAGGTTATTGGTGTTGAGGCACCCATCGAGATCGTGCTGCACGAGGCCGCCAGCCGGATCGTGCGGTTTTTCCTGTCAGATTTCGGCCAGCAGGTGTTTCGGATCTGCGTGTCTGAATCCTATCGGTTCCCCGAGCTTGGGCAGCGGTTCTACAATTCCGGCCCCGCGTTGGTGCGCGAACGTATGTCACAGGTGCTCGCGCCTTATGTCGAACGCGGCATATTGAAGATCGACGATATGGATTTGGCCGCCAACCAGTTTGGCGAGCTGTGCAAGAGCGATCTTTTCGTGCGGTGCCTGTGTGGCGTGGGGTGTGATTTGACAGAAGAAAATATCGAACGTGTGGTCTCTGGCGCCGTCGAAATGTTCCTGGCACGCTACAAGGCGTGAAAATCGTAACCTAACAAAATACTTACGATTTGTGCGTGGGCGATGAAACTTACCGCCTGAAACACACGTGCCTGTTCTTGTCTGACATAGAAGAGGACATAAGCATGACGCTGCCAAACCACTTTCCGTCGATTACAGATCTATGCAACGACCGAAAAAGAACAGTTAGTCAGGTGTGCCAATCTCGAAAGTGAGAGACGCCCAATGGCTGTTCCAGGCAAGATCGGTGTCGGCATCATTCAGCTCCATATGAACAGCGTTCAGCAAATACCGCCCCGCGTGGCCTATCGGTACCATCGCCTGTCCGTTCTCATCGGTCACGATGGGCGTGAGCGTGGTCTCTCCGGCCAGATGAAACACATTGATGCGTTGTTGTGCCAGCGGCGCACCCTGCCAAAAAAGTTGAACCGGCAAGGTGTCTTGCCCCGGCGGCAGGGCATAGGGCGAGGCAAGGGCGATCAGCTCGATCGCCAGACCAAGCTCTTGGTCTGCGTCACCGGCGCGCACCGCACCGACCTGGACCAGCGATTTGGCATAGCGGCGATACCCTTCGATAAAGCCGGTCCTGGGCAATCCGGCCGCAATATGCGCCGCAACCGCCCAATCATTGCCTTCATAGGCGACATAGGTGTTGAACAGTTCCCAATCATCGAATTTCAGCCGGTCGGTGGTGGAGGCATAGGCCAGAATGTGCAGCCCCTCGGGCAAGCCGGACAACTGGGCTGCAGGGAGGTCGCCGATGGTGCCATCGATGTCATGCGTGCCCGTCGGGCCGGTGACGGTAAAGCTCTCAAAACGACTGGGCAGGAATGGGAAGGTGCTGCCCGAATAATTCTGTCCGACCTTGAGATGCGCTTCAACCGTTTTGCCCGAGGGCAGGATATGCTCTATGGGGTCGAGCCAGAATTCATGGGCGGTGGCAGCGATAGGGCAGCACACCCACAGGGCAAGTAAAAGGGAACGATTGAACATGTCTGCCAGTAACACCCGATACAGGGCCTATGAGCAAGTGTCGATCGACATGGCGCGTCTCTTGGTAGCTGTGGCGATGACGATGATATTGCTTGTCGCGAATGCTGCGCGCGCGCACGAACTTAATCCGGCCATCGCCAATATCGAACTGCGTGGCGATGGCACGGCCAACCTGTCGCTGTCGGTTAATCTTGAAGCGCTTATTGCCGGTATCGGCCCTGAACACGACAACACCGAAACGGCACCGCAGGCTGCGGTCTATGAAACGCTTCGCCAGCTGCCCCCTGAAGTATTGTTGCGGGACTTCGAAGAATTTGAACCGCGATATCTGGCCGGGTTGAGCGTAGCGGCGGACGGTGTACCGCTGGTGTTGGAGCGATCCAGCGCGTATATCCCGCCGGTCGGCGATACCAATCTGGTCCGTCGCACGACATTTGAATACGCGGCGCAACTCCCTCAAGAAGCAGCGGTGCTTGAGTGGCGCTATGATGCAGAATTTGGCCCGCTGGTGCTGCGTGTTGCCCGTAGCGGCGAAGCGTCGCCGTTCTATGCCAACCTTCTGGCTCCGGGCGCGGCTGAAGTGGTTGAGCTGTCGGCAAACGGCAAACCCGCACCGACCGGCGAAACGCTGCAGCGCTATATCAAGCTGGGCTTTGATCACATTCTGCCCAAAGGTCTGGATCATGTGCTTTTCATCATCGGCTTGTTCTTGCTGAGCGCCCGTCTGAAGCCGTTGCTGGTGCAGGTCACGACCTTCACGCTGGCCCATTCCGTGACCCTAGCGCTTGGGTTGTTGGGGTGGGTCACCATTCCGGGGTCGATTGTCGAACCGCTGATCGCACTGTCTATCGTTTTTGTAGCGGTCGAGAATATTTTTACCCAGAACCTGCACCGATGGCGCACGGCGATTGTTTTTGGTTTCGGCCTGCTGCATGGGTTGGGTTTTGCCGGTGTGCTGCGCGAGTTGTCGGTTGAAAGCGGGCAGTTTGCCGCCAGCCTTATCGGGTTCAACATCGGCGTTGAGCTGGGGCAGGTGGCGGTTGTGCTGTTGTGTTATCTGGCGGTTGGCTACTGGTTCGGTGCGCGGAGTTGGTACCATGCCCGCATCGTGGTGCCGGCGTCGGTTCTGATTGCCCTGATCGCGGGATACTGGTTCTTTGAACGCGTGGGCGTTATCGCCTAAGGTGGCCAGAGGCAAGACTGTGTCAGCGGCCGCCCTGAAGGATGGGTCAGCACATCCCTGCTCAAGCCTCGTGCCGGTTGGTCCAAAGCTCCCATTGAAAGCGTGTCCGCACGCCCAAATCCAGAAACGGGCGGCGGGGCAGCAACTCGGGCGCACCCAGACTTTGCATGTCCGCGATCAGGGGATTGTCGCGACCTGTTGCCATATCTGCGGCCAGAATGCCGCCGAAGGTCCCTTTGGTTACGCCCACCGCGTTCTGACACACTGCCGACCAGATATTCGGCGCAAGCTGACCAAACCCCGGTGCCCCGTTGCGCGACAGGCAGACGATGCCACTCCATGTATGCTCCATCCCGACGTCAGGCAGCATCGGAAATCGCTGATCAAACAGGCGCTTGTGCCGGCGCTTGACCATCGCCTGTTCGGAAGCAGTCACCCGTTGATTTGGGCAGTAGCTCAGCCCCTGGCGGATCAAGATACGGTGGTCATTGGTGTAGCGCATGGTGATGCCAGCAAAGGCGTTCACCGGTGTCAGCCCCCAGGGTGCCTGGACGCCAAAGGCGCGCTGTTCGGCCTCGGTCAGGCGCCGCGACAGGCTGGCATGGGCGACCAGATGCAGAAACCGGCGCGGAAAGAACCCGAACTGTTCAGAAAACCCGTTTGCGGCCATGATCAATTTCGGCGCCCGGACCGTGCCGCCGGGGGTGGTGAACTGCACCCCATTTTCGAACCGCGCTTCGATGACCGGCGAGTTTTCATATAGTGTGACATTCGCAGGCAGGTTATCGGCCAGCCCACGGGTCAGTGCCGCCGGGTTCATCAACACACAGCCGGGGGTGTAAACCGCGGCGGTGAAATGATCCGAGCCTAGTTTGGCGCGCAATTCATCTCCTTCGATCCAGCTATAGGGTTCTTTCAGCGCCTCGAGCTCTTTGACGAAAGGTTCCAGTACATCTTTGGTTCCACGTGGCGATACAGCGGTGTGATATTTGCCATGACGGGCCCAGTCGCAGGCGATGTCATGGGACGTTACTGTCTCTTCCACATGTTCAATCGCCATCCGCGCCAGCCGCATGAAGCGATGCGAACCTTCAAGCTCATCCAGCGATGAGCCGACATTATGCGGCAGGTCGATACCAAAGCCCGAATTGCGGCCTGAGGCATTTTCACCCGCCTGTCCAGCTTCGATCAGGGCGATGTGTTGATCCGGGCAGTTCTCGGCCAGTCGCCGCGCCGCCGCCAGCCCCGCATAGCCCGCGCCAAGCACGATCCAGTCGGCGCTGACATCACCTTGCAAGGCGGGCTTTGGTGAACGCTTCGGAAGGATCGCGCTCCATCCGTTGGTCTTGTCGTCTTTGGGCAGGCGGTTGATATTCATGTTCTACTCTTCCGCCCAGTTCGCGGGCTCAATCGCGTAGAATACGAGTGCCTCTTCGGCGATATAGGTCAGCTCCGTGCCGTCGGGCAGCCAGATACACTCCATCGGTCCGGCCACCAGATCGCCGTTGTGGGTGCGAACGGTTAATTGTCCCTCCAACACCAGGATCACCTCGTCATATTGGATCGTCCATGGAATCTCCGCGTCGCTCATGCGCACGAACCCGCTGCCAAGACGTGTGCCCTCGCCGCCTGTGCCGGTTACGACTGACACCTCCGCCATATGGCCATAGGCAAATCGCGGCGTGAATTCCGCCGCCGACAGCGACACGACGTGTGCATGGGCTTTGCGGCTCATCGACTTCTCTCCCAACGATGTTGACGCAAACCATACATACCTGTATTGATCCATGCAACCCTGTATGGAAATCAACTGATGCCGATTCAAGCCAACACCTGTACGACGGACCGCCAGCCGCGTCTGACTGGCGATGATTGGGTCGAAGCGGCGCTTGCGCTTCTGGTGCAGGACGGGATCGAGGCGGTGCAGATCACCGTGTTGGCGCGCAAGCTGGGCGTCACCCGTGGCAGTTTTTACTGGCACTTCGACGGCCGTGAGGAATTGCTTGCAGCGCTACTGGGCGAATGGCGCGCCCGCAATACCGGGGTGATGATCGAGGCGGTTGCCGACAAGCAGACGCTGGATGACGGTATTTTGGCGCTCTTTTCTGTCTGGACGGACCATTCTCGCTTCGATCCTCAATTGGATCAGGCGATCCGCGATTGGGCACGCTATGCCGATGATCTGCGCCCTGTACTGCAAGCGGAAGATGACGCCCGCGTCGCAGCCATTTCTGGATTCTTTCAGCGCCACGATTATGAGCCGACCGAGGCATTCATCCGCGCCCGTATCATCTATTTCACGCAGCTCAGCTACTATGCGCTTAACATGCAGGATCAGGAAGCGCCCGAGCAGCGTCTCAGTTACCTGTCAGCCTATTTCATGGGGTTCACCGGTCGTGAAATTGACCCGTCGACCGCTGAAAAATATCTCAGGACGCTGTTGCCCGAAGGGCAAGGCGCTTGACCGCCCGGCGCTCTGGCGGCAGGAGCGGGCGGGTCGCCAAACGTCAAAGCGAGGCCATCCGGCAATTCGATACCGCATGGCGGCAATGGGTAAATCCCTACCCGCCGATCGAACAGTTCAGCGCGGATGAAATCGAAGCAATCCATCGGGCCTCGCTCAAGGTGCTGTCAGAGACCGGAATCAAGGTGCTCAGCGCCCCTGCGCGGGAATACTATGTCAACGCGGGCATGAAGCTTGGCGAGGATGACGTTATCCATTTCGACCCCGACTTGATCATGGAACTGATCCGCAAAGCCCCTGACACAGTGACGCTGCACAGCCGCGCCAAGGATCGTAATGTGATCATCGGCGGGCGCAATGTCGGGGTGACAACCTCGGCAGGCTCTCCCAACTGCTCTGACCTGCAGGGGGGCCGCCGTCCCGGCACGCTCGCTAATTTTGAAAACTATTGCAAAGTGGCGCAAAGCTTCGACGTGATCCACCTTTTTGGTCCGGTGGTCGAGGCGCAGGAACTGCCGATGAACCTGCGACACCTGCAAACAACCCGTTCGGTCATGACGCTGACCGAAAAAATCCCATTCGTCTATTTCCGAGGCAAGCAGGCGATTGCGGATTGTTATGAAATTCTGCGCATCGCCAACGGGCTGACCGATGATGAGTTCCGGAATACCCCGACCTGCTATTCGGTGGCCAATTCGAACTCGCCCCTGCAGCTTGATGGGTTGATGTGCCGCGGCATCATCGACAGCGCGCGGGCGGGCCAGATGATGATCCTGACCCCGTTTACCCTTGCCGGTGCGATGGCACCTGTCACCATCGTGGGGGCGCTTGTCATGCAAAATGCCGAAGCGCTTGCAGGGCTTTGCCTGTCGCAGATTGTCCGCTCCGGTGCGCCGGTTTGTTACGGTAGCTTCACCAGTAACGTAGACATGAAAACCGGCGCGCCTGCGTTCGGCACCCCGGAATATGTCAAAGCCGCCTTTGCGTCGGGGCAGTTGGCGCGCCGCTACAACCTGCCGCTCAGATCATCGGGGCCCACGGCGTCGAATGCGCCGGATGCGCAGGCGGCGTACGAGACGCAGATGTCGCTTTGGGGTGCGTTGATGGGGGGTACCAACCTTCTTTTGCACGGTGCCGGGTGGCTGGAGGGCGGGCTCACCGTCTCGGCCGAGAAATTCATCATCGATATCGAAGTGCTGCAGATGTTTGCCGAGATTTTCAAACCGCTTGAGGTGACCGATGAAACGCTGGCACTGGAGGCGATCACCGATGTCGGCCACGGCGGTCACTTCTTTGGTACGCAGCATACGCTGGACCGGTTCGAGACGGCGTTTTATTCGCCGCTCTTGTCCGATTGGAGCAATTTCGAGAACTGGAGCGAGCGTGGATCGGTCGATGCCACCACCCGCGCCAATCAGATCTGGCATCAGACGCTTGAGGCGTATCAGCCGCCCGAGTTTGACCTCGCGCGGCTGGAAGAGATGGACGATTTCATCGCCCGACGTACCGCCGAAGGCGGAGCAGATATCTCGCGTTAAGCGGTCAGCTTTTGATCACCTTCTCAGGCGAAATCACATCAATGCCAAGCGCCTTGCCGACCGCGTAATAGGTCAGCTGGCCCGCGTGAATATTGAGGCCGTTCAGCAGGTGCTTGTCGTCGGAACAGGCCTGTTTCCAACCTTTGTTCGCCAATGACAGCATGAACGGCATGGTGGCGTTGCCAAGTGCGATGGTCGATGTCCGTGCCACGGCACCGGGCATGTTGGCGACGCAGTAATGCATGATGCCATCCACCTCATAGATCGGATCGGCGTGGGTTGTGGCTTTTGATGTTTCAAAGCAACCACCCTGGTCAATCGCGACGTCAACCAGAACCGAACCCGGCTTCATGCTAGAAAATTGCTCGCGGCGCACCAGCTTGGGCGCCTCGGCCCCGGGGATCAGAACCGCCCCGATCACCATGTCCGCCTGGGTCAGATGCTCGGCCAGCAGACCAGCAGAAGAATAACCGGTTCCGAAGGTGCCGCCAAAAACATCATCAAGATAGCGAAGCCGTGGTAATGACCGGTCAAGCACGGTCACCTTCGCGCCCATGCCAGCGGCGATCTTGGCCGCATGGGTGCCGACAACACCACCGCCAATCACGACGACATGAGCAGGCCCGACACCCGGCACACCACCCATCAGCACGCCGCGCCCGCCATTGGCTTTTTGCAGTGTCCAAGCACCGACCTGCGGCGCCAGACGACCGGCAACCTCGGACATCGGGGCCAGCAGGGGCAAGCCGCCCCGATCATCTGTCACGGTTTCATAGGCAATCGCTGTACAGCCGCTTGCCAGCAGATCCTTGGTCTGTTCCGGATCGGGTGCCAGGTGCAGATAGGTGAACAGAAGTTGACCTTCGCGCAGCATTTTGCGCTCAACCGCCTGTGGTTCCTTGACCTTCACGATCATGTCGGCGGTGGCGAAAATCTCTTCAGCAGTGTCAATGATCGCGGCCCCGGCGGCCACGTAATCTTCGTCCTCGAACCCGGCCCCTTTGCCAGCACCAGCCTGAATGATCACGCTATGACCGTGGCCGACAGCTTCTTGAGCCGCGTTGGGCGTCATGCCGACGCGAAATTCCTGTGGCTTGATTTCGGTTGGGCACCCGATCTTCATGGCAGTCTCCTGATTTATCCCTGAGTTTTGATCATATTGGAACATTCCGCACGCAATAGGCTTGAAATTCCCCTCGTCAGACGCCGATTAATGTGAATAATATTCGAACTATTCCGGAATTATATGGAAGACCTTGCGCAAATGACCCTTGATTTGACTGATCGTCGCCTGTTGAGCGAGTTACAACGCAAAGGGCGTATTTTCAATTCCGATCTGGCCGAGAAGGTGAACCTGTCAGCCAGCGCCTGCCACCGGCGTGTGCAACGGTTAGAGGCCGAAGGGTATATTAACGAGTATGTGGCCCTGCTGGATGCGCGCAAAATGGGCGTGCCAGCGACTATCTTTGTCGAGATAACCCTGTCGACTCAGGCGGATGAGGTATTGGAGGCTTTTGAAAAGGCTGTGCAGCGCATTCCTGACGTTTTGGAATGCCACCTGACTGCAGGTGCGGCGGATTACATCCTCAAGGTCGTTGCCGAAGATACCGAGGATTTTGCCCGCATCCATCGTCAGTACCTGACCCGCCTGCCCGGGGTTGCCAAGATGCAATCCAGCTTTGCTCTGCGCACGGTTTTTAAGACCACCGCGCTGCCTGTCTGAACCGCGAAAGGCCCCGGTGTTTCCACCGAGGCCGCCGATGCACTATCCGTCCCGTGAGTAGTGGCGTGCACCAGAAACTGTTAACCCCCAATGGCCCGTTGGCCCCCACTTGTTACCCCCCGAATATGCTATGACGGCAGGTGTTTTTCATGGGGAAAAAACCGTCGATCCGCCCCGTAAGGAAAACCTTACCTTTTGGCTGGTCAGTCGGCGAATTCGACACGTTCAAACGGTAAAGGCCCCGGCGTTTCCGCCGAGGCCTTCAATCTTCAGACTACCCGCGATCAGGCGTCGTCTTTTTCTTTCTTCTCGGCCTTGACCTCTTCGCCGGTCTCCTGATCGACAACTTTCATCGACAGGCGGACCTTACCGCGATCGTCAAAGCCCAGCAGCTTGACCTTCACTTCCTGACCTTCCTTCAGCACATCCGACGGATGGTTCAGGCGGCGGTTCTCGATCTGGCTGACATGGACCAGCCCGTCGCGCTTGCCGAAGAAGTTCACGAAAGCGCCGAAATCGACGATCTTGACCACGGTGCCGGTATAGACCTGCCCTTCTTCGGGCTCGGCCACGATGGCGTGGATCATGTCATAGGCTTTCTGGATCGAATCGCCGTTTGGCGATGCGATCTTGATCGTGCCCTCATCGTTGATGTCGACCTTGGCACCCGACACTTCGACGATCTCGCGGATCACCTTACCGCCCGATCCGATAACTTCGCGGATCTTGTCGGTGGGGATCTGCATGGTCTCGATACGCGGTGCGTGGACCGAGAATTCGCCTGCTTCGGTCAACGCATTCGCCATCTCACCCAGGATGTGCAGACGGCCTTCCTTGGCCTGCGCCAATGCGGTCTTCATGATCTCGGGTGTGATGCCCGCAACCTTGATGTCCATCTGCAGCGAGGTGATACCCTTTTCGGTACCGGCCACCTTGAAGTCCATATCGCCGAGGTGATCCTCGTCGCCCAGAATATCGGTCAGAACGGCATATTCGCCGTCTTCCTCAAGGATCAGACCCATCGCCACACCGGCAACCGGCGCTTTCAGCGGTACACCCGCATCCATCATCGACAAAGAGCCACCACAGACCGACGCCATCGAAGACGAGCCGTTGGATTCAGTGATCTCGCTGACAACCCGCACGGTATAGGGGAAGTCGGTTGCCGCGGGCAGAACCGCCTGCAACGCGCGCCACGCCAGTTTGCCGTGACCGATTTCGCGACGACCGGGAGGGCCCACGCGACCGGCTTCGCCAACCGAGTAGGGCGGGAAGTTGTAATGCAGCAGGAAGTTGGATTTGAAGTTGCCGTGCAGAGCGTCGATGAATTGCTCATCATCGCCGGTGCCCAGCGTGGTCACCACCAGACCCTGGGTTTCGCCACGGGTGAACAGGGCGGAGCCGTGTGTACGAGGCAAAATGCCGGTCTCGGACACGATTGGGCGCACGGTGTCGAGGGCACGGCCATCAATCCGCTTGCCGGTCTTGACGACATCGCCGCGCAGGATGCTGGCTTCGAGTTTTTTCATGGCAGAGCCAAGGTTGGCGTCTTCCAACTGCTCTTCGCTCAGTGCTTCCTTGATCGCGTCGCGGGCTGCGGAAACGGCAGTGGTGCGTTCCTGCTTGTCGGTGATGGCAAATGCCGCACGCATTTGTGTCTCGCCAGCAGCCTTAACCGCTTCATAAAGATCGGAATAATCCGGGGGCTGGAAGTCAAACGGCTCTTTCGCGGCGTCTTCGGCCAGATCAATGATCAGGTCGATCACCGGCTGGATCTGCTCATGCGCGAAGGTCACGGCGCCCAGCATCTCTTCCTCGGTCAGTTCGTAGGCTTCGGATTCGACCATCATCACCGCGTCTTTGGTGCCCGCAACCACCAGATCAAGGCGCTGATCGGGGTTGTTGCGCAGCTCGTGCATGTCGTCGACGGTCGGGTTCAGCACGTATTCGCCATCTTCCAGACCAACGCGGCACCCAGCAATCGGGCCACGGAACGGCGCGCCGGAAATGGTCAGCGCGGCTGAGGCGGCGATCATCGCAACCATGTCAGGGTCGTTGACCAGATCGTGGCTAAGTACCGTACACATAACAAGAACTTCGTTCTTGAAGCCGGGCACGAAGAGCGGGCGAATGGGCCGGTCGATCAGACGGGCGGTCAGGGTTTCTTTTTCGGTCGGGCGCGCTTCGCGCTTGAAGAAACCGCCGGGAACCTTGCCCGCGGCATAGTATTTTTCCTGGTAGTGAACCGTCAGGGGAAAGAAATCCATTCCCGGTTTCGGTGCCTTGGCAAAGGTCACGTTGGCCATGACGCTGGTTTCGCCCAGCGTGGCGATGACCGATCCATCTGCCTGACGGGCAACCTTGCCCGTTTCCAGTGTCAGCGTTTCTTCGCCCCACTGCATTGATTTCGTTGTTATATCAAACATTTGTACATCCTAGTTGGGAGCACTCCCAGGCCCATCCCGGGTCTCCCGTTTCATTGGCGGCCCCATTGCCGCCGACCCCAATCATTTTCATGCGCCCGGGGTCAGGAAGGCGTCACGTCTCAGATGGTCGGGGCCATACATGAGTTTAAGCCCTTTTGGAAGCCACGATCAGACGGGCAACGGATTCCGGGATGATTTGGAAAACGTACGGGACGTACCGCCCGTACGCATCTTCTGTACGTTTTTCATAGCCGGCCCGAAGCGGTCCGCGTTCAGGTCGTGCGTGGCGCACGAAGCCATGCTATCGCTGAGGTGACCATGACCCCGCACGAGGACCGGATGACCGCCACACGCTTATTAATGATCCATACCGGTGGCACCATCGGCATGGTGCGTTCGGACGACGGTTTCACACCGGCGCCTGGCGTGGTCGAGGCTGAAGTGACACGCCAGCTTGACCTTGGTGGCGGTATGCCGGACATCCACATTCAAGAACTTGCGCCACTGATCGACAGTGCCAATGCCACCCCTGAGGACTGGAACCGGATTTCCGGGGTCATTCATCGCAAACATGACGAATATGACGGGTTTGTCGTAACCCACGGCACCGACACGCTGGCTTTTTCCGCAGCGGCACTGACGATGGCGCTAGAGGGGTTGGAAAAGCCGGTGGTTCTGACCGGATCAATGCTGCCGCTGAGCGAACCCGAGAATGATGGTCAGCGCAATCTCGCGGACGCATTTAATGCCGCATGCTCGGCCCAACCAGGCGTCTGGGTGCAGTTTGCCGGGCGGCTTCTTCATGGCGCGCGCATCCGTAAAACCCATTCGCATTTCTTCGATGCCTTTGCCGCCGAAGCGGCGGATGGGCCGCCACGGCGCGCCGGGACCGCCGGCGTGACGCGCCATGACTTTGGCAGCCCCGATGTGGCCGTTTTACCGGTGGTGCCCGGCGGGGCCGGCAACGTCTTGCTGCACGCGGCCAAGACTTGCGATGGGATCGTATTGCGTTGTTTCGGGTCGGGCACGATCCCGAACAATCCACGCACCGAAGAGGCATTGCGCATCGCGGTTGAGCGCGAGATACCTGTGATTGCCGTCAGCCAATGCCCGGAAGGTGGCATCGCCCTTGGCACCTATGCTGCTGGTGCGATCCTGACCCGGCACCTTGCCGTCGACGGGCACGACATGACTGTCGAGGCCGCCTATGTGAAGATGGTTCTTGCCCTGACCCGGGGCGGCAACGTGGCTGAGCTTCGAAAGTTTCTGTCTGAACCGCTTTGTGGCGAGAGCAATTCCGCAGAAGCCTAGGTTCGAAATCTTTCAGGAGTTAGCAAACCTAATCGAGTGGTAGTTCCCGTGGCAGGCGTTTCTCGTGGTCATAAAAGGGCAATGCAGTGATCTTGCAGGCAATCTCTCCAAGTCGCGATGATTGCAGCGTCATGGTTTTCCCGGCCCAGTCGCCCGGGCTGTCAAACCGGACATAGCCTATTCCGCAGGCCAGATAGGGGGAGTGAGCGCCGGTTGTGACTGTGCCGACGCAGGCGTTGCCATCCAGAACCAGATCGCCCCCGGTGGGGATGGCCGCATCGCAGCGCAGACCATAAAGTCGTGTGCCACCTCTGGCTGCCAACAAAGCATCGCGCCCGATGAAATCTTCCTTACCGAGATCTATGAACCGCTCCAACCCTGCCTCGAATGGGGTCATGGTGCTGTCGAAATCGCTGCCGCTGTCCAGAATACCGGCCTCGATCCGGCGGGTGTTCATGGATTGCATGGCGCTGAAGACCATGCCGTGCGGTGCCCCCGTCGCCATCAGGTGATCCCACAGGCGGGGACAATCCGTTTGATCGCCCTGCGTATAGATTTCGTACCCCAGTTCGCCGGACCAACCGGTGCGCGAGACATAGACCCGCTGACCGCCGAGATCGAAAAAACCGGCGTGGAAATACTTCAGATCTTTGGTGATGGCCCCCGACGAGGCGTCGCGCATGATCCGGTAGGAGTTTGGGCCCTGCAGCTGCAACACGCGGGATTGCGGGTCGCGGACGGCGACATCGAAACCGGCGTTGTGGGCCAATAACCAAGTGTCGAGATCACCATCAGGGTGCACGAACCAGAACCGGTCTTCCGCCAGCCGGAACACGATGCCGTCCATGAAGATGCCGCCCTGATGGGTGCAGGCAAGCACGTAGCGCCCCCGATCTGGGTTCATGTCTTCAATACGGCGCGCCAGAAGGCGTTCAAGAAACGGCACGGCATCCGGGCCGGAAATGTCGACAGGGCGTTCGGGCACGTCGTAGAGGGCCGCATGCTTGCGCAACGCCCAGTAGCCCGCGACCGGATCATCGCCATTGTGATGTGCAAAGAAACGACCCGCTGCAAGACGCAATATCGTCTGTTCGTTGGCATAGCACGGATGAAAGGGCGACAATTCGTTGCTGCCCACATATGTGGGGAAAATTCGGGATGGGTCGAGGGCGGGCAGGTCGGTCATGATGTCGCTAGCCGTCAGGTCCGTCGCAGAAAGCGCAGATCTTGTTACCATCGGCGTCGCGGATATAGGCGTAGCATATAGTGCTGTCTTCTTCGCGTGGGCCGGGGGCGCCTTCGTCACTGCCGCCGCTTTTCAGGCCGGCCTCATGAAATTGTTCAAGCGCCTGCATGGTGGGCGCTTGAAACGCGATCATCGTGCCGTTGCCGGGCGTGGCCTTGCATTGATCGTAGGGCGTGGTGACGTAGAATTCTATTGCATCTTTTGCGGTCTCTGGTGCGTAGGCCGCGTAGGTCTCGGTCCGCGCGACCTGTACCAGACCAAGCGGCGCGAGGATGGTATCGCAGAATTTCGCCGCCCGATGCAGATCATTGGTGCCCAGCATTACATACCCAATCATGTCAATTCTCCTCGGTTCACCGCGCGTATCTCAGCGCTGGCACGTTTCGTAGTTTGGATTGTGCCAGACATCCGCTTCGATCCGGGGCAGGGGGGCGCGGCCCAGAATGTCATCGCTTAGCTTTTCGGCCAGCATGATCGTGGGGGCATTGGTGTTTCCATTGGTAACGAAAGGCATGATTGACGCGTCGACCACCCGCAGCCCGGACAGCCCGTGCACGCGGCCGCTGGCATCGACCACCGCACTTTTGTCGGTCGCCTCGCCCATCCGGGCGGTGCAGGACAGGTGCCACTGGGTGGTGGTATGGGTGTTCAGGAGATGGTCGAGATCGGCATCTGATTGCGCCGCATCGCCGGGGAAAATCTCGTCACCCTTAAGATCGGCAAATGCAGGCTGTTCGACGATGTCGCGCACCAGCCGTATGCCCTTGCGCATCAGTGCGCGATCGCGGCTGTCCTTCAGGTAATTCACCAGAATGCGCGGCGGGTCGGCAGGATCAGCCGAGCGCAGTTCGATCTTGCCCCGGCTATGGGCGCGCATCAGGCCGACATGGATCTGGAACGCGTGTTGTTTCAGCGGCTCCCACGTCGTGTCGTCAACCGCGATGGGCGAGATGATAATCTGCAGGTCAGGGTATTCCACCCCCGGGCCAGAGCGGATACACCCGACCGCCTCGAACAGGTTGGAGGCGACGATGCCGCGCCGGGTCAGCATCCACTGAAGCCCTGCGGCGAGCTTTGCCAGCGGCCTGGTTTTCGGCCAGAATGATACCGGCTTCAGGCAGTTGTATTTAAGCACGAAATCCGGATGATCGTTCAGGTTCTGGCCGACCCCGGGCAGGTCGTGCACCACGTTTATGCCCAACGCTTGGAGATGGGCTGCGGAACCGACCCCCGACAGCATCAGAAGGTGTGGAGAGCCAACCGCGCCCGCGCTCAGGATCACCTCTTTTCCGGCGTGGGCAGTAATGGTTTTGCCGCCGGGTTCGCGGTAGGTCACTCCGGCTGCGCGTCCCCCATCGAAGACCAGGTGCTGCACACGCGTCCGGGTCATGATCGTCAGGTTGGGCCGGGTGCGGGCCGGATCGAGATAGGCGCGCGCGGTGCTCCAGCGTTCGCCCTTGAAAACGGTGCGGTCCGAGACGCCGAAACCCTCCTGACAATACCCGCTGATGTCTTCCGACACGGGATAACCGGCCTCTTCCCCGGCTTTGAGGAAGGCCAGTGTCAGCGGGTCTTGCGGTGCCGCGCGATGCACATGCAGCGGGCCGCTGTCGCCCCGAAAGTCATCGCCGCCGCCGCCATAGGTTTCCATCCGTTTGAAATAGGGCAACACGTCAGCATAGCCCCAGCCCGCGCACCCGGCTTGCCGCCAGCCTTCGTAATCCAGCGCGTGGCCGCGGATGAACACCATGCCGTTGATCGAGGACGATCCGCCAAGGGTCTTGCCGCGATCATGCTGAATTTGCCGTCCGTTCAGCTCGGGTTCGGGCTCGCCCTGAAAGGCCCAGTTGTGTTTTGTGCTGTTGAGGTTTGATAGCACCGCGGCAGGCATTTTCAGGGAAAGCGCCGTGTTCTCCGGGCCTGCTTCAAGCAGCAGAACGCTGTTTTCCCCGTCACTCGTCAGGCGGTTGGCCAAAACACATCCCGCCGATCCCGCGCCCACGATGATATAGTCAAAGTCCATTCCGGCACTCTTTTAGTTCAGGGTTGGCCCAGGCGAAAACGCGCAGTTTGATGGCTGTCGGGCCAGGTGCTTCTGGACTATCGTATCCATAATCTTACTAATTGACAATAAACTTACCAAAAGTCAGTAATGGTGCAGGGTGGTGTTCTTTTTGTCGGACCCGCCCCGGTCACGAAGAAAGGGCGCCGGGCCTTGATGGGTTTTTCGATTGAAACACGGGCAAGGCTCTCCTGCCTGTATGCCGGGGCGGTCTGGGGGTTGTTCTGGATCCCGCTGCGCGGTCTGGAGGAGGCCGGATTACACAGCCTGTGGATCACCAGCGTCTACTTCCTGGTTCCTGCCGTTTTGATGCTGCCGATCCTGTTGCTGCGCTGGCGCAATATCCATCGTGGTGGCCTGGCATTCCAGATCACCGTTCTGGCAAGTGGTGCCGCACTGACATTCTATTCCGCATCCATCGTCCTGACTGACGTCGTCCGCGCGCTGGTTCTGTTCTATCTGATGCCGATCTGGAGCATCCTTCTGGCGCGCGCCGTGCTGAAGGAGCGGATCACGCCAATTCGTATCGCGGCGATGGGCATGGCGCTGATTGGCATGCTGACCATGTTCGGATTGGGCGTGAGTTTTCCGGTGCCGCAGAATGCTGGTGACTGGCTGGGGCTGGCGGCCGGGTTCTTCTGGGCGATTACGATGGTACGTATCCGAATTTATGAAGGAGCGTTTGCGTCCATTGATCTGACCGTCGGGTTTTTCCTTTGGGGTCTGATCCTGTCGGCGGGCGTCGCACTGCTATTGGCGCCGGGACATATTCCGTCTTTCGATCAGGTGCGTCCGGCCTTGCCGGTGCTGCTCATTTTCATGCTGCTGCTGGTCATCCCCGGTACCTATGCATCGCTGTGGGGGCCGAAATTTCTGAATCCCGGTGTCGTGGGGCTGCTCTTCATGACCGAAATCGTGGTCGGTGCCATATCGGCCGCGCTACTGGCGGGAGAGCCGTTTGGGATGCGCGAAGCCGTCGGCGTGGTTCTGATCGCAGGCGCAAGCCTGCTGGAGCCGATCGCATCGCTACGCGCGCGGCGATGAGCTATACCTGAAGTGACTTTTCCTTGAATGCCTTGGAGCCAAGCGCGATGTCGGCGATGGTTTCGATCTTCTTGCGCGCTTCTTTGTGTTTGGTGGCGCTGATCTCGTCATAGGGAAGCAGCTTTGCGACCGCATATTCCATCTCGGAAATAGCCTCGGCGCTGGTCAGGCGATCAGGCATCAGGCCAGCCCGCACCCATACCCCGTCAATCAGCATGCCCAGATGACGGGCGGTGCGCTTGGTGTCATCCGGTGACAGGAAATGCTTGAGTTCATGTTCCAGGTTGGTCCGGATGCGCTCGTTGCACGCGTACTGGATGCGCTGGCACTGGTCGTTATGCGGTACCTCCGAGATCAGCGAGACCCAGGCCTGGCAGACCCGGCGGTTGAAGATCGTATCGCAGAAATTGGCGACAATGATGGCCCAGAACCGCTCATAAGGGGTTTCGGCATATCGGTAGAGTTCGACTGCGGATTCGCTTAGCAAAGAATTCGACCTGCGAAACACGGCTTCTAGCAGCGCGCTTTTATCCTTGAAGTGATGTAGAACAACGCCTTTCGACACCCCGGCGATTTCACCAACCTTGTCCAGCGTCGTCCCGCGCAGCCCGTATCTGACAACGGCCTCGAACGCTGCCCGGGACAGTTCAGCACGTCTGATCGAGCGGATGGAAGTGGATCGCATTGGATAGGGGCCTCGCTGAAACGGGTGCTGCTTTCTCGTGTAAATTGTGGACGGAAAGACAGAAATATTCAACCGTTGACACAAAAAACTTTCTAATGGTAAGTTTTTCGAACAATAAGACCAGAGATGATCGCGCGTCGACAAGAGAATCGCGCATCGCATCTGAAAAACGGGAGGAAACATGGAAAAGATTTTGAACGCCGCGCGGGGCGCCGCCGTCGCGTTACTTGTGTCCGGAGGTGCGGCCATTGCGGCTGACGTTCCGGAAAGCGATGATGCCATCAAAGTCATATTGAATGACTGGACCGGGCAGCATGTATCGACAAAAATTGCGGGCGAGTTGCTCAAGAAGATGGGCTATAACATCGAATATGTCAGCGCGGGCGCGCTGCCGCAACATGCCGGGCTGGCGCAGGGCAATCTGCATTTTCAGGCCGAGGTGTGGACCAACAATATCGGTGATCTTTACCCCAAGGCCGTCGAGTCCGGGGATATCGTCGTGCTGGGCGATCTGGGTCTGGAGCCGCGCGAAGGTTGGATCTATCCGCCCTACATGGAAGAAAAATGTCCGGGACTGCCCGGCTATCAGGCGCTTTATGACTGCGCCCAGGCCTTTGCCACGGCAGAGACATTCCCGAATGGCCGCCTGATCACCTATCCGGCGGACTGGGGCACCCGTTCGCGCGATATCGTGGCCGGGATCGAATTGCCGTATAACGCGGTTGCGGGGGGCAGTGAGGGCGCAATGATGGCTGAACTGCAATCGGCCTATGCCGCAGGTGATCCGATCCTGATGATGATCTGGCAACCGCACTGGATCTTTGCCGATCTCGATCTCAACTGGGTGGAATGGAATCCGGTTGAGGGCGAATGTGTCGAGGAAGCGCAGGAACGCGATACGGCCTGTGGTTTCCAGCAGGCCAGCGTCGAAAAGGTTGTCTGGGGTGGTTTCGAGGAGAAATGGCCCGCCGCCTACAAGATGCTGTCGCTCTATTCTCAGACCAATGAGGAACAGAACGCCGCAATCCTGGCGGTGGACAATCAGGGTCGTGATCTGGACGAGGTCGTTGCCGAGTGGCTGGCGAATAACGAGGCCAAGTGGCAGCGCTGGATCGACGAGGCGATGCAATAACCCTGGTGGTGCATTGCTTTGGATCGGGGCGGGTTTATTGACTGGCCGCCCCGATCACTAGCCAGATTTCATTTGCCAGAGCTGACCAAACCGGCGACGGTTTCAGGAGGTATGGCCGGACCTGTGGATTGCAAAACCGGGCCCCTTCTATCGGAGTATCGCATGAAAACCCAAAGAGGTGATCATAACGAGATTAAGCTGTCGTGCCGGAATGTCTGGAAGATCTACGGCGCGCAGCCGGGGCAGTTTTTCGAAGGCACCCAGGGGCACGTAGCAGACGCGGGTCAGCATGCCGATACCATTCGCAAGGCCGACCATATCGTCGCCAATGCCGATGTCAGTTTCGATGTTCATGTCGGTGAGATCTTCGTGATCATGGGTCTTTCCGGGTCGGGTAAGTCCACCATCGTGCGGTGCCTGTCGCGACTGGTCGAGCCGACTGCCGGTGAAGTGCTTCTGGATGGTGAGGACCTGCTGAAGAAGTCGAACGAGGAACTGATCGACATCCGCCGCCACAAGATGGGCATGGTGTTTCAAAGCTTTGGCCTGATGCCGCATCTCAACGTGATCGATAACATTGCCTTCCCGCTCAAGCTGCAGGGCATCGACGAGGCCGAGCGGTACGCCCAGGCCGAGCGGGTGATCGAACTCGTGGGGCTTGAAGGTCGTGAAAACAACTTCCCCAAGGAATTGTCAGGCGGACAGCAGCAGCGTGTGGGCATCGCGCGCTCCCTTGCGGTTGAGCCTGATGTCTGGTTTCTGGATGAGCCGTTTTCGGCGCTTGATCCGCTGATCCGCAAGCAGATGCAGGACGAGTTTCTGCGCATCCAGTCGAAACTGCACAAATCCATCGTCTTCATCACCCATGACTTTCAGGAGGCGCTGCGCATTGCCGATCGTATGGCGATCATGCGCGACGGGGCCGTGGTGCAGATCGGCCGCCCGATTGACCTGATCCTGAACCCCGCCGACGACTATGTGCGCGAGTTCACCCAGGATGTGCCGTGGGAGCGTATTCTACGCGCCGAGGATATTCTGGAGGACGGGGTCAGCCAGAGCGCCGATCAGGGCCGGGTCTCCGAGGGGACGCTGGTGGAAACCCTGCTGCCCAGACTGGCCGGGAACGATGGCGGCGTCGTCGTCGAGGCGAGCGACGGCACGACCCTTGGCGTGGCAACTGCACGCGGTCTGGCTGCGGCCCTCGCAGCGGGCTGTGCCACCGACTCCTCCGTGCAGGAAGGATAGGTCATGCGCTTCAACTTGACCCGCAATGATCTGCACTGGCTGGGCGTGATCTGCGTGACGCTCATATGTCTCGCGCTTCAGGGCGAATTGACCTGGATGGCCAAATATCCCAAGGATCTGATCCTGCCCATCTCTGATTGGCTGAACGCGATCATGGACTGGGTTGTCACCTATCTGGGCTGGTTTTTCCTTGGAATCTCCTGGCTGCTGGAATGGCCAATCAAGGCGGTTCGGTTCGTGCTCAATGCGCTGCCATGGTCAGTGACGGCTTTCCTGTTCTGCACCGTCGCCTGGGCGGCCTCCGGGTGGAAATTGGCGGCATTTACGCTTCTGGCACTGCTTTACATGCTCGTTATCGGTTACTGGAGCGAGAGCATGAACACGCTGTCGCTGGTCGCCATCTCGGTCCCGCTGGCCATCTTGGTGGGGTTCATTTTTGGCGTTTGGGGCTTCTTTTCGAACCGTGCCGAACGCGCGATCATGCCGATGCTGGATGTGCTGCAAACCGTGCCGTCCTTTGCCTATCTGTTGCCCATTCTGATGCTTTTTGGCTTCGGAACCGTGGTGGGACTGATCGCCAGCGTGCTTTATTCCTTTCCGCCGATGGTTCGGAACACCATCGTAGGTCTGCGGGGGGTATCGCCCGAGGTGATCGAAAGCGGGCTGATGTCGGGGGCCACACCGGCACAGCTTTTCTGGCAGGTGCGTGTGCCGTCGTCGCTCAGGCAGCTGTTGTTAGGCGTCAATCAGGCGACAATGGCCTCGCTCAGCATGGTGATCATTGCCTCGATCATCGGCGGCACCGCAGATATCGGATGGGAGGTGCTGTCGACCATCCGCAAGGCACAGTTTGGCGAAAGCCTGCTGGCGGGCATCGTGATCGCGCTGATGGCGATGGTGATCGACCGTGTGACTGCGGGGCTTGCCGCCCGGTCCGGCGACTATGATCCCGACGACAAGAGCTTTGCCCAACGGCACCGCTATTGGGTCGTCGCACTGTTGGGGGCCGTGCTGTTTTTCGTGTTGGCCCAGATCATCGGCATCCTCAATGAATGGCCCCGCAACTGGGAAATCAGCCCTGCCAGGGCGATGAATGAGGGGCTGACCTATCTGGTCGTGAACTTCAGGGATCAGATCGAGACGATCAAGAAACTGGCCTTCTTCTTCGTGATGCTGCCGACCAAGATCGGATTGCAGGGCGCGGTCAGCCCGTTCACCTGGGGGTTTGAGCTGACCCTGCCAATCAAGATCGCCTATGCAGCCGTCATGTTTGCGCTGGCGGTCTGGGCGGCTTCTCGCGGCAGGGCCAAGACCGGCATTGCCATCCTTCTCTTCGCAATCGTGATCTATTTTGGCCTGACGGGTATGCCCTGGCCCGCGCTTCTCCTGATCTGCGCCATCGCAGCGTGGAAGATCGGCGGGCGGGCCCTGGGGCTGGGGACGGCATTGGGCCTCGGGTTCATCGTCGTCACTGGCATCTGGCCAGAGGCGATGCTGTCGGTCTACCTGTGCGGGATCGCAGTGCTCATCTCGTTCACGCTGGGGACGGCCATCGGCATCTGGGCCGCGCATAACGACACCGTGTCGACGATCATCCGGCCTTTCAACGACACGCTTCAGACCATGCCGCTTTTCGTGCTGCTGATCCCCTTCGTAATGATCTTCAAGATCGGGGAATTCACTGCCCTGCTGGCGATCATCGCCTATGCAATCGTACCGGCGATCCGCTATGCAGAACACGGGCTGCGCAGCCTGCCGGAAAACGTGATCGAGGCCGCGACGATGATCGGCGCCACGAACCGGCAAATGCTGTGGCAGGTCAAGATTCCGCTGGCCCTGCCGGTGATGATGCTGGGGCTGAACCAGACCATCATGTACGGTATCGCGATGCTGGTGATCGCGGCGCTTGTGGGCACCAATGGGCTGGAGCAGATTGTCTATATCGGCCTCAGCGATGGGGATTTCGGCGTGGGTATCATCGCCGGGATCGGCATGGCCATCATCGCCATCATAACCGATCGCATGACCCACGCCTGGAGTCGCAGGCGCCAGGAAGAACTGGGGCTGGGTGTCGAATGACGAAGCATGAAGACCTGCCGCTGACAAGCTCGCACTGGGGCACCTATCGCGCCCGGGTCAGCAATGGCCGGGTGCAGGAATTGCTGCCGTTCGAGCATGATCGCGATCCGTCGCTGATCGGGCCGGGCATTCTGGAGGTGCAGCACGGGCCCACCCGTGTCGATGCGCCAATGATACGCCAAAGCTGGTTTGAGGGCGGGCCCGGCACGCGCCCCGATCTGCGCGGCAGCGATGCCTTTGTCGAGGTCAGCTGGGACGAGGCCAACAGGCTGGTGGCGGCGGAACTTACCCGCGTGCGCAAGACCCACGGTAACCGCGCGATCTTCGGCGGTTCTTATGGCTGGGCGAGTGCCGGGCGGTTTCACCACGCGCAAAGCCAGCTCAAACGGTTCCTGAATTGCATCGGCGGTTTCACCGGATCGAAATTTACCTACTCCTTTGCTGCGGCTGAGGCGATGGTACCCCATATCCTGGGCAGTTTCCGCGCCTATCTGGATACCTGCACCAGCTACGAAGTGATCCGCGACAACACGAAGTTGTTCGTGAGTTTCGGCGGTGTGCCGTTGAAAAACGGGCAGATCAGCCAGGGTGGAACAGGGTGTCATATTCAACGCGACGGGCTGCTTGCGGCGGGCAAGGCCGACATTCATTTCGTCAATATCAGCCCGCTGAAATCCGACCTGCTGGACGAGGTCGGCGGTGACTGGCTGGCGCTGCGGCCCAATACCGATGTGGCGCTGATGCTGGCGCTGGCCCATACGCTGCAGGTTGAGGGGTTGAGCGACCCGGGCTTTCTCGATCGTTATACCGTGGGGTTCGACCAGTTCCTGCCCTATCTGATGGGCGACAGTGATGGGGTTCCGAAAACCGCGGACTGGGCGGCGGAGATTTGCGAGACCCCTGCCGACACCATCCGTGCGCTGGCCCGGCGCATGGCGGCCGAACGCACGATGATTTCCGTAAGCTGGTCGCTGACCCGGCAGGATCACGGCGAACAACCGTTCTGGGCGGCGATCGCCTTGGCCGCGATGCTGGGGCAGATCGGGCTGCCCGGCGGCGGGTTCGGTTTCGGCTACAGCGCGATGAATTTCATCGGTGGCAAATTCACTATCCTGCCCGGAGCGTCCTTGCCGCAAGGCAGGAAGGCGGTCGATGACTTCATCCCCGTCGCCCGGATCACCGATTTGCTGATGCGCCCGGGCGAGCCGTTCGATTTCGACGGGGGGCGTTATGAATACCCCGATACAAGGCTGGTCTGGTGGGCGGGCGGCAACCCGTTTCACCATCATCAGGACCTGAACCTGATGATGCGGGCCTGGCAAAAGCCCGAGACCATCATCGTCAATGAATGGTGCTGGAACAGCCTTGCCAAGCGCGCCGATATCGTGCTGCCCTGCACCACGCCGCTGGAGCGGCAGGATATCGCGATGACCCCGCGCGACCCTTACGTGGTGGCGATGTCGCAACTGACCGAGCCTTACGGTCAGGCCCGCGACGATTTCGAGATTTTTGCCGGTATCGCCCGCGAGATGGGCGTGGAAGAAGCGTTCAGCGAAGGGCGCAGCGCGGCGGACTGGCAGCGCCGGATTTACGATCAGACGCAGGCACAGGCCAAGGCTAAAGGGATCGACATTCCCGATTACGACAGATTGCTTGAAAAAGGCTGGTTCAAGCTCGACGATCCGCCCGATCCGGTGATCATGCTGAGCGATTTCCGCGCCGACCCGCGGGCGCATCCGCTGAGCACCCCGAGTGGCCGGATCGAGATATTTTCGAAAACCGTTGCCGATTTCGGCTATGACGATTGCCCCGGCCATCCGGTTTGGCGCGCACCTTATGAATGGCTGGGCAATGCGGATCGCTATCCGCTGCACCTGATCTCGAACCAGCCGAAGGACAAGCTGCATTCGCAGTTCGACCATGGCGGCGTGAGCCGCGCCAAGAAAGTGGCCGGGCGCGAGCCTGTGCATCTCCACCCCGATGATGCCGCCGCGCGCGGGCTGAAGGATGGCGACATCGTGCGGTTGTTCAATGATCGCGGGGCCTGTCTGGGGGGCGTGGTGATTGACGCGCAGCTGCGCCCCGGCGTGGTGCAGATGAGCACCGGTGCCTGGTACGATCCGGATGCGGCGGGGATGTGCAAACACGGCAACCCCAATGTGCTGACCCGCGACAAGGGCACCTCGAAACTGGGTCAGGGGCCAAGCGCGCATTCCTGCCTGATCGAGATCGAGCGTTTCACCGGGGCCCCGCCGCTGGTCACCGCCCATGAGCCGCCAGTGATTATCAGACCAACACCAAACGACCCAGAGGTTCAGACATGAGCAACCTGCAGGAAGCCTCCGACCTGTCAAACAACGTCTCGATCAGTGCCCGCCGGTTCGAGGAATCGCCGTTTATCGCCCGCACCGACTGCCCGGAAATGATCCGCGGCGTCTATGCCGGGCGCTATTTCCCGATTTTCATCGGCGAGGATTACCTCGATAAATACTGGTGCCTTCGCCAGAAGGCGCTGATCTTCGACGTGCCGGAAAAGCCGGTCGAGATATCAGGCCCGGACGTGGTGCCGTTTCTTGAAAAGATCTTTGCCCGCAAGGTCGCCACCATGACGCAAGGCCGCGGCTATTACGCCATCGCCTGCACGCCTCAGGGCGGGGTTTTCATGGATGGGGTGATGTTCCGGCTGGGCGAAAACCGGTTCTGGTACGTGCAGGCCGATGGCCCGTTCGAGACCTGGCTTTTGGCCCATTCCGGCGGGTTTGACGTGACCATCTCGGACCCTGAAAGCCGCGTGTTGCAGATCCAGGGACCGGCCTCGATGGCGATCATGAATGCGGCCTCGGGCGGGGCCATCGACGAGACGCTGAAATACTTCCGGTCGGGCTATTACGACCTCGGCGGGCAGCAACTTTATGTGTCGCGCACCGGATTTACCAACGAGTTGGGATACGAGATTTACTGTGACGGGCCGAACACTGATCACTTAGCGCTCTGGGATCTTCTGATGGCCTGCGGCACACCGCATGGTATGGAGTTTTCCTCGACCCGGGCGCTGACCATCCGGCGGATCGAGGGCGGCATTTTGGGCAACCTGACGGACATGACGCCGGATATGACCCCGTTCGAGGCGGGCCTGGCGCCGTTCATCGACATGGGCAAGGGCGATTTCATTGGGCGTGAGGCACTGGTGGGCAAGGACACGCGATCTTGTCTGTTTGGCCTGACCTGCGAGACCGAAACCCCGGCGGCGGGTAGCGATGTGATCGACGGCGATATGGTGGTGGGCCGGATCACGGCGGGCATTCCGTCGCCGACGCTGGGGCTGGGGGTGGGCTATGTCCACTTTCGATCCCCTGGTGACTGGGTGGGCCGAACATTGTCGATGCGGCTTCCGGACGGCACCGTGCACGCGGGCCAGATCGTCGAAGTGCCGTTCTTTGACCGCGAGAAGAACATCGTGCGCGGCGTGGATCGTACCATCCCCGAGCGTCCGGCGGTCTGAGAGGAACAGCCATGCATACCAACACAGAAGCCGACCTTCTGGCGCCGCAAGACTGGATTTTCCCGGTGCCGATCGCCTATGGCCCGGGTCGTTTGTCCGAAATCGGCACGCGCTGCGCCGAGATGGGGCTGCGCAATCCGCTGATTGTGACCGATCATGGCAGCCGCGATCTGCCTTTTGTTGGCCGGTTGCAGGCATTTCTGACCGATGCCGGACTTCGGTCCGGCCTCTTCTGCGACATCTCTCCGAACCCGCGCGATGACGAGATCGGCGCCGGGCGGGATGCGTTTCGCGATGGCGGGCATGATGCGATCATTGCTATCGGCGGCGGCAGCGCGATGGATGGCGGCAAGGCCGTCTGCCTGACGGCGAATAACGAAGTCAGTATCCGGGATTTCGATTACCAGAAACCGGTTCCCACAATCGGCCCGGATCAGGCTTTTCCAACCCTGATCACCATACCCACCACCGCAGGCACCGGGGCTGAAACCGAAGCCACCGCCATGGTCACCGATGTGGAAGCGGGTATGAAGTTCTGTGCCGACCACCCCGATCTGCGGCCCGCGCTGGCGCTGCTTGATCCGGAACTGACCGTGGGCTTGCCCGCCAACCTGACCGCGTGGACCGGCGCCGATGCGATGACCCACGCGATCGAGGCCTACTGCGTGCCGGGGTTCAACCCGCTCTGCGATGGCATGGCGCTGGAGGGGCTTGCCCTGATCTCGCGCTGGCTGCCTGTCGTCATGCGGGAGCCGGAAAATGTCGCGGCGCGCGGCGGCATGCTGGTGGGGTCGTGCCTGGCTGGGGTCGCGTTTCTGCAGGGGCTGGGGCTGGTTCATGCGATCTCTCACATGGTGGGGGCTGAGTATAACACCCAGCACGGACTGACCAATGCGATCATCCTGCCTGTCGTGTTGCGCTACAACCTGCCGGGCATGGAAGACAAGGTGCCGCGGATGGCCGATGCAATGGGGCTTGGCGATGCCTCGGTCGAGGGCTTTATTGCCGAGATCGAACGGATACTTGATGACATCGGGATCCCGCATGCGCTGAACGAAATCGGCGTTCCCGCGGATTGTGCTGGACGTATTGCTGAAAAGGCGATGCTGGATAGTGCCGCGGGCACGAACCCCCGAACTGCCAGCCCTGAGGAGATGCGCACACTTGTAGAAACCGCCATCGCCAAAGCGCGCTAACCTGATTGGAAGAGAGCTAATGACCCCCCGCACCCCTCGCCCCCGGCGCAGTTTCATCTTCACACCGGGATTGCGGCCTGAGATGTTTCCCAAGGCGCTGGCCAGTGGTGCGGATATCGTCTGCGTCGAGTTGGAGGACGGGATTGCGCCGAAGGACAAGGCGGAGGCCCGGCAAAAGGCTCTGGCGCTGTTTGCAGAGCCACAAGCAGATGATGGGGTGGAGCGGATCGTGCGGATCAATTCGATGCGTGAGCGGTTCGGGATCGAGGATGTGAATGCGGTGCTTGCCACCGATACGCCGCCGCCGGCGCTGATGATGCCGAAAGTGCGCACACCGGATGAGGTGGTGATGCTGGATCAGCTTCTGAGCGAGGCCGGGCATGCCACGCGCCTGCATGTAATCATTGAGACAAACGAGGGGCTGGAGGCGGCCTTCGAGATTGCTAGGTGTTCTGACCGGATCGACGCGATGTTTTTTGGTGGCGTGGACATGGCAGCGGAACTGCGGTGCCAGAACACGTTCGAGTCCATGATATATGCGCGGTCCCGCGTTGTTCATGCCTCGGCGGCGGCGGGCCTCGACGTGATCGATGTGCCGTTCCTCGACCTCGACGATCCTGAAGGCATGCGCATCGAGGCGGAAAAGGTGCGTGATCTGGGTTTTGCCGGCAAGGGCTCGGTCCATCCGAAACAGATCGCGGCGCTGAACGAAGTGTTCACACCCTCGGATACCCAGATCGCTCGTGCCCGCCGGATCATTGCCGAATTCGAAGCCGCCGATACCGGCCTTGTGGTGATCGATGGCAAGCTGATCGAAAAACCCGTCCTGCGCGATATGTACCGTATCGTTGCGATTGCCGACAGGATGGCAAGCTAACCGGCCTGCGCGGCCCCATGTATCTGCAACGCCAGCGCCACTTTTGCGGCCAGAGCACACAGGTCTTTGCCAATCTCGGCGCGCCGTTTGTCGGTGAAACGCCGCACCGGACCGGTGGCGCCGATGCTGAACGTCGCGCCGATATTGCCAATCCGGATTGGCGCGGCCACCGAGGAAACACCCAGTTCGATCTCTTCTACGCATTCGGCAAAACCGGCCTGCCGAATGGCCGCGAATTCGGCTCGCAGGATCTCGGGGTCTTGTTTGGTATTGGGCGTGTAGCTGCGCATCGGCCCGGCAAGGATTTCCTCGCGAAAGCCGTCTTCAGTGAAGGCGGCGATTACTTTGGAGCAAGAACAGGCATGCATTGGGCGATAGCCCAGACCGGGGTGAACGAAGGATCGCTTGGCATCACCAGGGACTTCGACATGGATAATTTCGACCCCCTTGTTACGGTAGCGTGACAGGAACATTGCCTCGCCATAGTGATCCGCCGCGTCACGCAGTGATGGCGCGGCGGCCTGGCAGACATCGACATCCGGCGTCCCCAGAAGCGCCAGCCGCATCATACGTTCACCCACCAGATACCGACCCGGTTCTGGCTCATCCAGCAGCCGGTTCTCTGCCATGCTTTGCAGCAGCCGATAACAGGTGGGGCGCGGAAGGCCGGTCGCAAGCTGCACTTCCGGCGCGGCGACCGCGCGTCCGGAAATAGCGACGGCTTCCAAAACTGTCATCAGGCGGTCAAGATGCATTTTGCAATCTCACTTTACAGACATTTGTCTCATGTAATAAAACTCATAGAGGGAAGTCAATAACAGCGAATCATGCGAGGGGAGCAGGGATGGAATGTTGTGGACCGGGTTATGCGTCTCCGGCGGCGGCGATTGAGGCGCCTCGTGAGAAGCTGCTCTATACGATTGCGATCTACACCGGGACGGGCATTCAGAAGCCGGATTACCTGGCGACGGTGGATGTGGACCCCGACAGCCCGACATACAGCCAGGTCATTCACCGGCTGGAAATGCCGGGGATCGGTGACGAGCTGCACCATATGGGCTGGAACGCCTGTTCGTCCTGCCATGATGACGGATCGATGTCCCGCAAATACCTGATCCTGCCGGGGGTGCGGTCGAACAACCTGCATATTGTCGACACCGCCACTGATCCGCACGCACCACGGCTGCACAAGGTGATCGACGGGGCCGAGATCAAGGCCAAGGCCGACCTCAGTGGTCCCCACACCGTGCATTGTCTGGGGTCAGAGATCATCATCTCTTTCCTGGGGGACGCCAAAGGCGAGGCACCGGGGGGCTATCTACATCTCAACAAAGAGTTCGAGATCGTCGGCCGCTGGGAGAACTCAATGGGCGATATCAAGTTCGGCTACGATTTCTGGTATCAGCCGCGCCACAACGTGATGGTCAGCAGCGAATGGGCTGCGCCCAACACCTTCATGCCCGGGTTCGATCTGGAGGAGGTCGGCCACCTGAAATACGGTCGCGAGCTGCATTTCTGGGATTTCGAGAAGCGCGAACCGATTGAAAGCATGTATCTGGGCGAGGATGGGCTGATCCCGCTGGAGGTGAAGTTCCACCATGATCCCGACAGCACGCATGGGTTCTGCGGCGCGGCACTGAGTTCGAACGTCATCCACTGGTGGAAGGATGATGCGGGCAAGTGGCAATGGGAAAAGATCATCGACGTCGAGAACGAGCCGCACCCCGATTGGCCGATCCCGGTGCCGGGGGTGATGTCGGCCATTCTGGTGTCGATGGATGACAAATACCTCTACCTCAATAACTGGCTGCATGGTGACATGCGGCAATACGATATCAGCGATCCGCATAACCCGGTGCTGACCGGTCAGGTCTGGATGGGCGGGCTTCTGGGTAAGGCGCCGGTGGTCAACGGCGTGACGATGGCCGGAGGGCCGCAGATGTTCCAGCTCAGCCTTGATGGGCACAGGCTCTATGTCACCACCAGCCTGTTCAGCACCTGGGACAACCAGTTCTACCCGGAAATCCGCCAGCGCGGCGGCGTCATGGTGATGATCGACTGCGATCCGGAAAACGGCGGCATGGCCCTCAATCCGGACTTCATTGTCGACTTCGGCAAGGAACCAAACGGCCCCTCCCGCTGTCACGAGGCCCGCTACCCGGGTGGCGACTGCACAAGCGATATCTGGTTATGAGCACCCACACAGTTACAATCGCCAACCGGGACGATGCTGTCTACGAGGTTAGTACCCGGCGGCCACTGTTGGATAGTCTGCGAGAACAGGGTGTCGATCTGCCCTATGGCTGCAAATACGGCGGCTGCATCACCTGCGCGGCGAAGCTGATCGCGGGCGAGGTGGATCAGCGCCGCCAGGTGGCGCTCAACAACCGGCAGATCAATGACGGGTATGTGATCCTCTGCGTCGCCCGGCCCATCTCGGATATCACGCTGGAAATCGGGGTGGAAAGCCACGGGGCGCTCTACCGCAACCCTTTCCTCGACCCTTTGAAGCCCCACGAGCTCAAAGCCGATATAGCCACACCAAAGGATGTCTGATCCATGCCCGCCACCGCTCTTGACGATCTTTATGACTACGACCCGGCTTATCTGGCCGAGATCCTGAAATCGGCCAAAACCATCGCTATGGTCGGCGCCAGCGCCGACAAGACCAAGTTCAGCTATGGTGTGCTCCGGGTCCTGCATGAGACCGGCTATGACATGATCCCCGTCAACCCCAATCCCAAGGTCACCGAGATCCGCGGCATCAAGGTCTATCATTCCCTGGCCGAGATCGACCGCCCTGTCGACATGGTCGAGGTCTTCCGCCCCAAGGAGGAACTCTACGGCTTTGCCGAACAGGCCATCGACATCGGCGCCAAGGTGCTCTGGGGTCAGATCGGCGTCTATGACAACAAGGCCGCCCGCCTCGCCGAAGAGGCCGGGCTGAAAGTCGTCATGAACCGCTGCCCCAAGATCGAACTTTTCCGCCCCTTCTGGAAACCAAGACTGGATCTGCAGATCTAGGGGCGCGGGCAACAACACCCCGGAGGGTAAGCAGCATGTACAAACTGTTTTACGCACTCAAGAGCGCATCCATGGGCATGCGGGTTCTGCTGGAAGAGATCGGCGCGCCCTATGAACTGCTCGAAACCTCGGTCGAGAGCGGCAAGCCGCGTCCGCTGGAACAGCTTGCGATCAACCCCAATGGTTGGGTGCCGGTGCTGACATGGGATGGCGGCGCGATGTATGAGGCTGCCGCGATCACGATATTTCTCTGTGACCGCCACCCCGAGGCGCAGCTTGCGCCTGCAGTGGATGATCCGGCCCGCGCGCTTTATCTGCAGACGCTTGTGTACTTCTCCAACTCCATCCAGAACGCCTATCAACTCACCTACTACCCGGACCGGTTTGCCGACTCCCCGGCGGAGGAATCAAGCGCGGTGCGGCGGGGCGCTCGGCGTCTCAGGGAGACCTGGACCATCATCGACGATCAGATTGGCGACAATGAATGGGTGCTGGGGCAAAGCTTCAGCGCGGCTGACATCTATCTTTTCATGCTGACGACGTGGCTGCGACAGGCAAAGGGACATCCGGCGATTGACGAATTTCCCAACGTCAGGCGCATTGCCGATCTGGTGGTGCAGCGGCCAAGTGTTCAACGGGTCTATCAGCCGTGGATCGAAAACCCTGAATACTGAAATCATGTGCCCGCAGCCTTGTTCAAGCCGATCGCAGCAAATGTTGCGAAATGTCTCGGGCGATGCTGTCCGCTCCGTCGCGGCACAAGACGTAATATCCGAATTTTGTGCCGACGCTGTCGGGAATGGGCCGGATCAGCGCACCATTTTGCAAATCCTCTTCCAGTAGATGACTCCAACCGAGAGCGACACCCAGACCTGCACGGGCCGCATCAAGCTGCGCGGAATAGGAATTTGTGCGGAGCAGGATGCGGGCGTGTGGCGACGCCAACCGAGCTTCGGCGAACCAGATGCTCCAGTTGATCCAGTTCCAGTGAATATAGTCGAGGTCGATCAGATCGGCGGTCAGCAGGTCCTGCGCGCAGGTGATCGGGTGCCGGTTCAGATAATCAGGCGCACAGACGGGGAATATTTCATCCGCGAACAAGAGCTTTGCCGTGTAGCCGGGCCAGTTTCCGTCGCCATGCAGGATGGCCACATCGGTGTTTAGGGCGTCGTTTTCGATGTCGCTGACGGTCAGGTCCACATCAAACGACGGCTCTTGCGACAGAATGCGTTTCAATCGCGGTAGCAACCACAACTGTGCGATGGAGGTATCGACGCCAAGCTTGATCCGTGGCCGCCCCCCTTGCTGGCGCAAGCCCTGCGTAGCCGATGTCAGGTGCCTGAGCGCAACGGTGACGCCGTTCAGCAGTTCGCGTCCTTCCGGGGTCAGTTCAATCGCGCGGTGATGCCGCTCGAACAGCTTGAGACCAATCAGGTCTTCAAGCTTGCGTACCCGCTGGCTGATTGCCGACTGGGTCACCGCAAGCTCATCGGCGGCGCGGGTAAAGCTGCCGTGGCGGGCCGCGGCCTCGAAGGGTTCTAGCAGGTCAAGCGGGGGTAGATTGTGTAGTGACATTAGCTAAGCTAAATCAAAATCCATAGAATTGCGCGTTTGAAAGCTTGGTGATCAATCTGATCTAATGTCAATAACGAATCCAAAGGAGGCATTGATGACATTACCGATCCTGAATCTGATGCCGGGCGATGCGCCGTTTCGAGCTGATCCGCAGAACTCGTATACCCTTCCCGCGCGATTTTATCATGACCATGCAATCTGGGAGGCCGAGAAGTCGGCGATCTTCTTCAAGACCTGGTACTATGCCGGACATGTCAGCCAGGTTGCCGAGTCCGGCCAGTTTCTGACCGTGAAAATTCACGACCAGAATGTCTTTGTCGCGCGCAGCCGCACCGGCGAGTTGAATGCGTTTTATAATGTCTGCCCGCATCGGGGGCATGAACTGGTCAGTGGAACCGGCAGGAAAAACATTATCACTTGCCCCTATCACGCCTGGGCGTTTGATTTTGACGGCACGTTGAAGGCGGCGCGCAACACGGAAAATGTGCAGGGCTTTCGGAAAGAGGAATTTTCGCTCAAACCTGTGAAGGTCGAGGTCTTTTGCGGTCTGGTTTTGGTCAACCTCGATGCGCAGGCCGCGCCGTTTGCTGACCAGATGGGGGAGTTGGAAAAGGAAATCCGCCATTTCGTGCCATCGGTGGACGACCTGCAATTCGCGCAGCGCGACAGTTACGAGGTCGAAGCCAACTGGAAGGTCCTCGTCGACAATTTCCTTGAATGCTATCACTGTGCGCCGGCGCATAAGGATTTTGTCGATCTGGTCGATATGGATAGCTATCGCACGATTACCTGTGGGCTTTATTCCAGCCAGTGCGCAGGTAACCCCAAGACGCTGAACAGCCGGGCGTACTCCTTCCAGCCGGGGGAGGTGGATTTCGGCTATGCCGGGTGGTTCGTCTGGCCCAACTTCACCATCTGGGCCTATCCCGGCGAGGCGAACCTGTCGGTGCTACAAATGAATCCGACCGCACCAGAGCGTTGTGTCGAGTTTCAGGACTGGTTCGTGAAGGACGGGGTCGTGACCGACCAGTTGCGCGATGCGATCACCTACCAGATCGACGTGTTGCAGCCCGAGGATATCGGCCTGTGCGAAAGCGTGCAGAAGGGCCTGAAATCAAGCGGGTACAATCAGGGCCGGTTCGTGGTGGACGAAGGATTGACGGAACTCAGCGAACATGCGGTTCATCATTTTCAGAATCTTGTGGCAGAGGCGCTTGGCGCCAAGCTTGATCCGGACTATGCGCCATGAAGTGCTCCAGTGACGGTAAGACCCGCGATCTGGTGACCACGATGCCCGGTGCCGGTTGGGATTTTGGCATTGATCGGCATCCTTACTTTGAGCACGAACGCCCATTGGGTCCGCATTATTGTGTCTACAACCGTCGTCTTATGGCCTGCGAGTTGGATGCCCTGCCCACGGAGGAGGGGTACTGGCTGCTCAGAACCAGGGCGGCGCTTTTGCATACCGGCGAATGGCCTTTGGAATTTCGCGGTCCGGATGCAGAAAAACTGCTGGATTATCTCTTCGTGAACGACGTCAGGAAGGTCAAACCTGGTCGCTGCGGCTATGGCATTGCCTGCTTTGATAATGGCGGGCTGATTGTCGACGGCGTGTTCTTGCGGCTGGCACAGGACCGGTTCTGGTATGCGCAGGCCGATGGGGATTTCGTCAACTGGGCGCGGGCGCACGCCAAGGGCATGGACGTGACGATCAGCGATCCACAGGTCTACGTGAGTCAAGTACAGGGGCCGAATTCAATGGCGATCCTGGCCGATGCGGCAACGGGAGGCATGCCCGACCCCTTCACCTATTTCGGCGGCGCGCAGGTCGATTTCGGCGGGCAAACCGTGTGGATCACACGAACCGGTTATACCAACGAGCTGGGTTGGGAATTCTATACCGAACCGCATCACGATGCCGACGCGCTCTGGGCGCATCTGAGCAAAGCGGGCGCGCCGCACGGATTACAGATTTTCGGGTTGGATTCGATGAATATCCGCCGGATCGAGGCTGGTATCCTGAACGCCGGATCGGATTTTGATGGGACTACGACACCCTATGACGTGGGCCTCGGGCGGTTTGTTGCGGCGGACAAGGGCGATTTCATCGGCAAGGCTGCGCTCGAAGCCGCTTCGATAACTAAACGCCTGCATGGAATCATCTGTCAGGATGGTCAGCCGATGGTGAATGGCCGCGTGGAATGGCAGAAGGACGTCGCCGGGCGCATCACCTGCGGCGCGATCTCACCCTATCTGGGGCGTGGCATTGGCATGGCGTTGATGGACAGCGATGAGGCCGCAGCCGGTACGCAGATACGAGTCGAAGGCACCGACGGGCAGATGCATGACGCGACCCTCTGCGAGATGCCGTTTTATGACCGGGCCTGCGCGATCCCGCGCGGAAAACTTGTGGATATTCCCGAAAGATCTGGCTGAGCCAACCTTACCAATGCGCGCCTGCGTTGACGGAGATATCCTCCATCGTTAGCGCGGGCGCGGCGTCAGAGCACAAAACGCCACCAAGGCCGCGATTTCACCCGGTTGGACCAGCCGGTTCTGCGGGTTCGCCTTCGCCAATGCTGCAATCTCGTCCTCGGTCGAGCGCTCTGCGGATTTTGCCATGATTTCAGCGCTCTGGCGCAGCATGTCGGTTTCCACCCAGGTCGGGCTGACCGCCACGCAGGTGACGCCATGCGGCGCGCCTTCGAGGGCGACGGCCCGTGTCAGCCCCAACAACCCGGATTTCGATGCGCAATAGGCCGGGTAGTCAGCCACGGCCGTGCGCGCGGCGGTCGAGGCGATGTTGACGATCCGTCCCCAGCCTGCAGCAATCATGCCGGGCAGACAGGCCCGCGTCATCAGGAACGGCCCGGTCAGGTTTGTGTTGATTACATCCTGCCAGTCCCGCAGATCATGCCCGCTGACCGTTTGGTGAACCGATATCCCGGCCGCGTTGACAAGCACATCAATGCTGCCGGTTTCCGCACGAACCATCTGACAGAAATCTTCGACCGAGCTTTCGCGGCAAACATCAAGCCTGTGAATGATCGCGTCCGCGCCGATCTGATCACGTATCCGGGCCTGAAGCGCCGGATCATCCGCGCGCCGCGCGCCGAGGGCGACGCGAAATCCGTTCTGTGCCAGCGCTTGCGCAATCGCGAGACCGATCCCGGCAAGGCCGCCAGTCACGATCGCGGTCTTTTGGTCAGGGCTTGGCATCAGATGTATCGTTCCCCATTTCGCCTTCGATCCATGCGCTGGCATCGCCAATCCTGAGGCCGCCCGCGTTGTATTCGTCGATAAGGTCGATCATCCGGTCACGCCCGAATGACGGGAAATGCCCGCCGTGAATGGTTGCGACCGGCAGTTCTTTCAGGCGCGTGTGCGATTCATGTAACAAGTCGGGGTCGGAGTGATAGAGGTCGTCGATCAGGGCACCATCATAGACCACGTCACCGCTGAATAGGATTTCTGTCGCTTTTTCATAAAGCGCGATGGAACCGGGTGAATGGCCCGGCAGGTGAAAGACCTTGAAGACACGGTCGCCAAGATCGATCACATCGCCTTCATCAAGAAGCCGTGTCAGAGGGGCGGGGCGCACGCGATAATGTTCATGTGTAAACCCTTCGTAGGGCAGGGCCGAAAAGGTTTCGGCGCGGACATAGCCAGCGTCGGCCACAGTGTTTGCGGCGGTCGGGTCGGCGATGATCGCGGCCTCGGACCGGTGCCCGCACCGATCGCTGAATTCGTGCATCCCGCCGGCATGATCGAAATGCGAATGGGTCATGATTGCGGTGATAGGTCGTTCGGACAGCAAGGCAATTTCACGGGTCAGCGGCCGCAGCCCCATGCCGGTGTCGATGATCAGATCGCGGTCGCGCCCGCGGACATGCCAGATATTGCAGCGTAACCAATCGGCTATGTGAATCTCGTGGATCCGGGAAACGCCGTCCCGCAAGGCCCGACATTCGTACCAGTCCTGAGCGACGTGTTTGGGCATGGCCACTCCTTTCCCCGCGATAGCGCTGACTCTGCCAGACTATCTGCGGGGTGCGCAAAAGAAAACCGCGCCCCGGTTCGTGTGCGGGACGCGGTTTGAATTCGACGCTAGGACTGGATTAGCGGCGGATGCCGAGGCGTTGGATCAGGTCACGGTAACGCGCCTCTTCCTTGCCTTTCAGATAGTCCAGAAGCTTACGACGCTGTGCCACCATTTTCAGCAACCCGCGACGACCGTGGTTGTCTTTCTTGTGGGTTTTGAAATGCTCGGTCAGCGTGTTGATCCGCGAGGTCAGAATGGCAACCTGTACTTCGGGCGAGCCGGTGTCGCCTTCCTTGGTTGCGAAATCTTTCATTACGCGGGCTTTTTCTTCGACTGTAATCGACATCGGGGTCTCCTTATATTCAAGGGTTCAGGGCGCAGGCCGGGATGTCGTCCAGCAGGGTCCTATGGAGATATCTTTCGGGATTCTCCCGAGAGATCAGGGCGTATAGGAGATATTGCCGCGAAAGAAAAGCGAAAATCGTGCCGAGGGAACGACAGCATCATATGGCTATTCATCAGGTCGGCTAGGGTCGATCTCGCGCCGGAGTTCGCCCAGCCAGTCGCCGACAAGCGGCAGCCATTCGAATTGGGCCAGCCAGTAGCCCAGTATCGACAACAATACTGTCGCCCCCATGACCGAGCCCAGACCGAAGGCTAATCCGCGCATGAAGTTGAACGTCAGTAAGCGCCAAAGCGAGTTATGCATGCGGATGAAGCGATGCCGGTTCATCACGTGCAGTTCGGTTGTGAGCTTGGCCAGCATCGCTGCCTGATTATGGGTCAGCATTTCGCTGCCTTGGCTGTTTTCTTTTAGTTTCATCTGGCGGTTCCTGACACTCACTTTTGCGGGGCGGGTTTGTTTAGTGTGCAATCAGAAGATGCCTTCAACCAAGATGCGCCGCAACCGTGCCTGCACATAATATCTTCCGGGTCGGGATTAAGGTGTCGTGATCCTAAGGGTGATATGCGACGATAGGGCCGCATCAAGGAATTTCTGTCATATGCAGGCCAGACTGCGCGGCCTATAACACGACAGGGCTGACACGATTTTCTTTGCATTTTCGCAGTAAAAATTTTACCAATTGGTAAAACATTAAAACAAACCGGGAGGAAAACATATGAAACGGACTAATCTGGCTCTGCGAAGCGCCCTGTCGCGACGCGCGTTCTTGGGCACGACGGCGGGGGCCACGCTGGTCGCCGCAGCGCCGGTGAAGCTGCTGGCGGCGGACCCGATCAAGACTGCGGGTATCTATACCGTGCCGGTCGAACAGCAATGGGTTAGTCGCATCCATAAGGCCGCCGTCACGGCGCAGGATCGCGGCGATATCAGCTACACGTATTCCGAAAATGTCAGCAATACCGACTACACCCGCGTGATGCGTGAATATGCTGAGCAGGGCCACAAGCTAATCATTGGCGAGGTCTTCGGCGCTGAACAGGAAGCCCGCGAGGTGGCGGCGGAATATCCCGATATCGCCTTCCTGATGGGCTCTAGCTTCAAGGAAGACGCAGGTCTGCCGAATTTCGCGGTCTTTGACAACTACATTCAGGATGCATCCTACCTGTCGGGCATTATCGCGGGGGCAATGACCAATTCTGCCAATATCGGCATGGTCGGCGGCTTCCCCATTCCGGAAGTGAACCGGTTAATGCATGCCTTCATGGCGGGGGCGCATGAGATGAACCCGGATATCAAGTTCCAGGTCAGCTTCATCGGCTCGTGGTTCGATCCGCCCAAGGCCAAGGAAACCGCTTTTGCGATGATCGAAAACGGGGCGGACGTGCTTTATGCCGAACGCTTTGGTGTCTCGGACGCGGCGCAGGAAAAGGGTATTCTGGCGATCGGCAACGTGATCGACACGCAAGGCGATTATCCCGAGACCGTTGTCGCCTCGGCGATCTGGCATTTCGAGCCGACGCTGGATGCCGCAATCGCGCAAGTGCAGGCGGGTAGTTTCGCCGCTGCCGATTACGGTACCTATTCCTTCATGAAGGAAGGCGGATCATCGCTGGCGCCGCTCGGCACTTTCGAAGGTAAGGTGCCGCAGGAAGCGCTTGACCTGGTCAACACGCGGACCGAGGAGATCAAATCCGGTGCTTTCAGTGTCGAGATTAACGACGAAGAACCGAAATCCTCGTAGATGGCAAAGCAGGACGATGCACGGGATGATCGACCCATCGTCCTGCGCCTGAACCAAATCACCAAGAGTTTCGGCAAGCTGATCGCGAATGACGCGGTCAGCCTGTCGCTGCGCCGGGGTGAGGTGATCGCCCTTCTGGGTGAAAACGGTGCCGGCAAAACTACGCTGATGAACATCCTCTTCGGCCAGTACACCGCAGATAGCGGCTCGGTCGAGGTGTTTGCCCAGACCATGCCACCGGGCAATCCGCGCGCAGCGCTGGATGCGGGCGTGGGTATGGTGCACCAGCATTTCACGCTTGCTGATCACATGACCGTGCTGGAAAATGTGACGCTGGGCACCCATTCGTTGTGGAAAACCAGCCTCGACAAGGTCAAGACACGCGCAAAAATAATCCGGCTCGCTGACGAATTCCACCTGCAGGTCGATCCTGACGCCATTGTCGGAACGTTGACGGTGGGCGAACGGCAACGGGTCGAAATCCTCAAGGCGCTCTATCGCGATGCCCGTATTCTTATTCTGGACGAGCCGACGGCGGTTCTGACCCCGCAGGAAACTGACGATCTGTTCCAGACTCTGCGTGAGGCGGTTGATCTGGGCCTATCGATCATTTTCATTTCTCACAAACTGCACGAGGTCATGGCAATCTCGGACCGGGTATTGATCTTGCGTCATGGCAAGCTTGTGGCTCAGGAACGTACCAGGGATGTAGACAAACATCAGTTGGCGGCGCTGATGGTCGGCAGCGAGGTGACGGCGCCCAAGGTTGCCCCGGCAACGCCTGGCCCAGCGTTGATGAGTCTGGCGCGTGTCAGCACGCCGGATCAGGGCAATGCGCCGGGGCTGAAAGACCTGACGCTGGATCTGCGCGCGGGGCAGATCACCGGGCTGGCGGGGGTATCTGGCAACGGTCAGGCGGCGCTGGCCGATCTGATCGGTGGGCTCATTCAGCCGGACACCGGCACGCTGACGCTGAAGGATACTCCCCATCCTAACTGGACACCGCGCGAGGCGGTCCATAGCGGTGTTGGCCGCATACCCGAGGACCGGCACAAGACGGGCACGATCGCCGAATTTGATCTGACCGAGAACGCCATATTGGAAACCTATCGCGACGCACCCTTCAGCCGCCGGGGCTGGATGAACTGGGGCCGCGCCGAGGCGTTCACCCGTGAGGTGATCGACACTTATGACGTGCGCTGCCCCGGGCCGGGCACGCGCATCCGGCTGCTGTCGGGCGGGAACATGCAAAAGCTGATCCTGGGGCGCGTGCTGGAATCCGGGCCGCAGATCATCCTCGCCAATCAGCCGGTCAGGGGGTTGGATATCGGCGCGGTCAACTATGTGCATTCGCGCCTGCTGGATGCGCGGGACAAGGGGGCCGCGGTGCTGCTGATCTCGGAAGATCTGGATGAGATCATGGCCCTGTCGGACGTGATCCACGTGATTTCCGAAGGGCGACTGTCGCCTGAATTTCCGCGTGGCACGATGACCCCAGCCGAACTGGGCGTCTGGATGGCGGGCCACGGGTTCGACGCGGAGCAAGCGCATGCGTCTTGAACCGATCGCCAATCCAACAGTCGCACGATCGACACTTTTACCCACTGCCGCGATTGCCACGACGGTGGTAATTGCATCGCTGCTGGCGATGGTGGCGGGGGCCAATCCGTTTCTGGTGCTGGGCGAGATCATCAAGGGCGCGGCAGGGTCGAAATTTGCCCTGCTGGAGACGCTGAACCGCGCGACGCCCCTGATCTTTACCGGATTGGCCGTCGCCGTCGCCTTCCGCGCCAAGCTGTGGAACATCGGTGCCGAGGCGCAGCTTTATGCAGGGGCGTTGGTCACGGTGGTGCTGGGCACTGGCGCGCTTGGGTTGCCCTCTTGGATGCTGTTGCCGACGCTGGCGGTGCTTGCCATGCTGGCGGGCGCCGTCGTGCTCCTGATACCGGCGCTCTTGAAGGTGCGGTTTGGCGTCGATGAAGTGGTGACAACGCTTTTGTTCAACTTCATCTTCCTCCTATTCATCTCGATGCTGCTGGAGGGGCCGCTGAAGGACCCGATGGGCATGGGCTGGCCCAAATCCGCGCGATTGATCCCCGAGGCGCGGCTGCCGAGGATCTTTGACGGTCTGCGGCTGCATTGGGGGTTCGGGCTGGCCCTGATCGCGGCCTGTGTCGTCTGGGTGATCGAACGGCGCACGACGCTGGGATACGAGATGCGCGCCGTGGGCCTGAACCGTGAGGCGGCGCAGTTCGCGGGCATTCCGGTCAACGCAGTGCTGATCAAGACGGCGCTGCTGTCCGGCGGGCTGGCGGCGCTGGCCGGCTTTTCCGAGGCATCGGGGCTGAAGGGCAACCTGACCTTGGATCTGAGCCCCGGCTTTGGCTACACCGGCATCATCGTGGCGATGCTGGCGCTGCTCAATCCGCTGGCGGTGGTGGCAGCGGCGCTTTTCGTCGCGGGCATTTTCGTGGGTGCGGACAGCATGAGCCGCGCGGTGGGCGTGCCGACTTACCTGGCCGATATCATGCTGGCGACTGCGCTGCTGCTGATGGTGCTGGCGATCATGCTGACGCGGTTCCGGATCGTGAGGGAGTAGGGATATGGACCTGATAGACATCCTGCTGTCCGCCAGTTTCTGGACCGCCGCGATCCGCATCGCCAGCCCGCTGATCTTTGCCACCCTGGGCGAGCTGATCTGCGAACGCGCAGGCGTTCTGAACCTCGGTATCGAGGGGATCATGGTGGCGGGCGCCTTTGCCGGCTGGATGGGCGCCTATTCAGGCCTCGGCCTGTGGGGCGGCGTCTGTGTGGCGATGGCGGTGGGGATGATGTTCGGCCTCATCCATTCGCTTTTGACCGTACCCTTTGGCCTGTCGCAGCACGTGGTCGGGCTGGGGGTGACGCTGCTGGCCACGTCGATGACCTATTACGCCTATCGCCTTGCCCTGCCCGAGGTGACATCGCCGCCCAAGATCGATGCCTTTCAGCCGTTCGAAATTCCCTTGCTGTCTGATATTCCGCTGATCGGTCCGGCGCTCTTTTCACAGACACCGCTGACCTATCTGGCTTTCACCCTGGTGGGGGTGGTCTGGGTCGTGCTCTACCGTACGCCTTTAGGGCTAGCCTTGCGGGCTGCCGGGGAAAACCCTGCCGCCGTTGCCGCTCAGGGTCTGTCGGTCACCGGTATCCGCATGGGCGCGGTGATCATAGGCAGCGGTTTGATGGCTGTGGGGGGCGCGTTCCTGACCATGTCGGCGTTTGATTCCTTCTTCTTCGAAATGGTCAACGGGCGTGGCTGGATCTGCATCGCGTTGGTGGTGTTTGGCGCGTGGAAGCCGGGCAAGGCCCTGCTTGGGGCCATTCTTTTCGCCGCCTTTGACGCGCTGCAAATCCGCATACAGCAGTCGCCGCTGGGGGCCGATATCCCCTATCAGGTGTTTCTGATGATGCCCTATTTCCTCAGCATCCTGGCGCTGATTGTCATGTCGCGCCGGGCCGAGGTGCCCGCCGCGCTGATGGTGCCATTCAACAAAGGAGAGCGCTGATGTTCGATCTGATTGTCAAAGGCGGCACGCTGCCTGATGGGACCGTGGCGGATATCGGGATCACCGGCGACCGGATTGCCGAGGTCGGAAAGATCGAGGCTGAAGCCGGGCGGGTGATTGATGCCAGTGGCGATCTGGTCAGCCCGCCCTTTGTCGATCCGCATTTCCACCTGGATGCGACGCAATCCTATGGCATTCCACGGATCAACGCCTCTGGCACATTGCTCGAGGGGATCGGCCTGTGGGGCGAGCTGAAAGGGGTCATGACGCAGGATGAGGTTGTAGAACGCGCTCTGACCTATTGTGACTGGGCCGCCAGTATGGGGCTCTTGCACATCCGCAGCCATGTGGACACCTGCGATGACCGGCTGTTGGGGGTCGAAGCGCTGCTGGACGTGCGCGAAAAGGTGAAGGATTATATCGACCTGCAACTGGTCGCCTTCCCGCAGGACGGGTTCTACCGTGACCCGACGGCGCGGGAAAACACCATCCGGGCGCTGGATATGGGCGTCGATGTGGTGGGGGGCATCCCGCATTTTGAACGCACGATGGCGGATGGCGCGGCGTCGGTGCGTGAACTATGCGAAATCGCCGCCGAGCGCGGGCTGATGGTCGACATGCATTGCGATGAAACCGACGATCCGATGAGCCGCCACATTGAGGCACTGGCCTATGAGACGCAACGGCTTGGGCTGCAGGGCCGTGTGGCCGGCTCGCACCTTACCTCGATGCATTCGATGGATAGTTACTATGTCTCAAAACTGCTGCCGCTGATGGCCGAGGCCGAGGTGGCGGCGATCCCCAATCCGCTGATCAACATCATGTTGCAGGGCCGTCACGACACTTTCCCCAAGCGGCGCGGCCTGACCCGGGTCAGGGAAATGCTGGCGATGGGCATCCGCGTCGGCTTTGGCCAGGATTGCGTGCTGGATCCGTGGTATTCGCTGGGCACCGGCGACATGCTGGACGTGGCTTTCATGGGGCTGCACGTGGCGCAGATGTCATCGCCGGATGAGATGCGCAAATGCTTTGACATGGTGACGACAGACAGCGCCGCGATCATGGGGTTAGGCGATTATGGCCTGAAAGTGGGCGCGCAGGCGTCGCTTGTGGTGCTGGATGCGGGCAACCCGATCGAAGCGGTGCGGCTGCGCGCCACACGGCTGCATGTGGTGGCCAAGGGCAAGCTGATAAGTTCCACCCCGCGTAGCGATGCATCACTGAACCTGCCCGGGCGCGACGACACGGTGCGAAGACGGCACAGCGCCCATAGCTGACCCATCCGCTGCACCGTGATTTCGAAAATTCGCCATATATTAACCATATCAGCGGGTTCATATGCTGTGCGTTGCGAAATTTCGTGTTATGCGTGCGCAAATTCTTTGTGATCCTGGCCGGGAGAGTTCATTTTTGACCCAGATTACCCCTGTATTGCTTGCCGGTGGGTCCGGTACGCGCCTGTGGCCGCTGTCACGCAAAAGCTATCCCAAGCAGTTTACCAAACTGGTGGGCGATCAAAGCCTGTTTCAGGCCTCGGCCTGTCGTTTGTCCGGCCCGGATTATGCCGAACCTGTGGTGATCACGGGCTCGGATTTCCGCTTTATCGCGACTGAACAATTGCGCGCGGAAGGGATCGAGAATGGCACCGTCCTGATCGAACCCGAAGGGCGCAATACCGCGCCGGCGGTTCTGGCCGCAGCGCTGTGGCTGGAGGCACGCGATCCGGACGGACTGATGCTGGTGGCGCCGTCGGATCATATCATCCCAAGTTCCGCCGAATTCGCCGCTGCGGTGCAGATGGGCAAGGACGCTGCGATCGACGGCAATCTGGTCACCTTCGGCATCGCCCCGAACCGGCCCGAGACCGCCTATGGCTATCTGGAATTGACCGCCGACCCCTCCGAGGCAAAAGGCCCGATTCCGCTGGCGCGGTTCGTGGAAAAGCCCGACCGCGAGACCGCACAGGCGATGTTGGACAGCGGCAACTACCTGTGGAATGGCGGGATTTTCCTGTTTTCGGTCAAGGGCATTCTGGATGCGTTTCACACTCATGCGCCGCAGCTGGTGGATCAGGTCCGCACGGCGGTCGAGAAAACCCAGCCGGACCTGGATTTCTTTCGCATCGACCCCGAGGCGTGGAAGGCTGTCGAGGATATCTCGATCGACTACGCGGTCATGGAAAAGGCCGATAATCTCGTGGTTGTTCCGTTCAACGGTGGTTGGTCCGATTTGGGTGACTGGGATTCGGTCAGTCGCGAAATGGGATCAGATGGTGACGGCAATGCCGTGCACGGGTCTGCCACGGCGGTGGATTGCGCGAACAGCCTGCTGAGGGCTGAGGATGACGGGGTGGAGCTTGTCGGGCTTGGCCTGAAGGACGTAATGGTTGTTTCAACCCGCGACGCGGTGCTGGTAGCGGATAAATCCCGCGCGCAGGATGTGAAGAAGGTTGTTGATCAACTGAAACAGAAAGACGCCAAACAAGCGACCGAGTTTCCGTGGGATCAGCGCCCCTGGGGCATGTTCGAAACGCTGGCTCTGGGGGATCGGTTTCAGGTCAAGCGCATCGTTGTCAAACCCGGCGGTATCCTGAGCCTGCAAAGCCATCACCACCGGGCCGAGCACTGGATCGTGGTGGCGGGCACCGCCAAGGTCACGATCAATGACGACGTAAAGCTGCTGTCGGAAAACGAGAGCGTCTACATCCCGCTGGGCGCCGTGCACCGGATGGAGAACCCGGGTAAGGTGCCGATGGTTTTGATCGAAGTACAGACCGGCAGCTACCTGGGCGAAGATGACATCGTGCGCCTCGAAGATGTCTACGACCGGGGCCAGGGCGCCAAAGGGTAAACTCGCGGCTTTTGCTGTATGCTGGCGGGAAGCCTCTGAGGGAGTGCTACAATGAAAAGCGCGATCGCAAAACTGCTGATCCTGGCGGGATTTGTTGCTGGTATTTGTGTGGGTGCCTGGGGCGCGGGCCCCTTTGTCCAGAATGCGATGGCCCAATCTGCGCAGGATTGCGGCCAGAGCTATCCCAACATTCCCGGGCGGTTGGTGCTGGAGAATGACAAAATGGTTGTTCAGCGTTTCAGTTTTCCGCCGGGGCAATGGGAGGGTGTACATGCGCACTCGCCCGATCAACTTTATATCATGCTGACCGATGCGCATTGGACGGTGCGTTATGGCAGCCGGGTGACATCCGGCTTCTCGCCTGCAGGATCGGTGGGGTTCTATGGGCCGGTAGATATCGCGGAAGACCACGAATCCGTGAACTCCGGCGATGCGCCGGTGGAGCTGATCTGGGTGACGCTGAAAGAGAGCTGCAGTGGTTGACGGGCGGAAAGTTGCCGCTCGGTTTTTCGCTTCTTGCGAGCAGCCAAGGTCTTGCGCTTCATGACGACTTAGGTGGACAGAAGAGGGATCGGGATATGGTCAAACGCATTTGGCTGGTAACGTTTTTGGCATTTGTCGCCGCCTGTTCCAGTCTGAGCGATCCCGGCCCCGTCGAGCCACCGCTTTATCCGAATGAAACTCCGGCGCTGCGCCAACAGATCAATACCTATGCCGATCATTACGAGGTGCCGCGCCCGCTGGTGCATAAAGTGATCCAGCGCGAGAGCGACTATCGACCCAAAGCCCGCAACGGCCCATACTACGGGATGATGCAGATCCTGCCTGAAACCGCCGGCATCATGGGGTTCCGCGGCAGGCCGAATGACTTGCTGGATGCCGAAACCAACCTGAAATGGGCGGTGAAATATTTGCGCGGGGCCTGGCTGGTGTCAGACGGCAACATGGATCGGGCGGTGATGTGGTATGCACGTGGTTATTACTACGAGGCCCGTAACCGTTGCCAACTGGTGGAAACCGGGCTGCTGAACCGGGAGATCGCCAAACATTGCCGATGATCCCGGGTCGGTTTTTTTATCCGTTGCGTTGCACGATGACACTGTGTGGGTAGGGGATCGAAATGCCCTTGGTATCCATCGCTTCCTTGATCTGCTGGGTCAGAGTGAATTTCAGGTCCCAGTATTCGGCATTGTCGCACCAAAGCCGCGCGGTGATATCAACGCTGCTGTCGCCCAGATTGGTGACACGTACCCATGGCTCCGGGTCTTTGTGTATGCGTGGCTCCTGTACGGCGATATCTGCGATCAGCTTTTTCGCGCTTTCGGCGTCGTCGGCGTAGTCGATACCAAAGGTCAGATCCAGACGGCGGGTATCGTGGTGGGAATAGTTGGTGATGATCTCGCCCCAGGCTTTGCCGTTGGGCACGATGACCTGCACGTTGTCGGGCGTCACCAATTCGGTAAAAAACAGCGCAATTTGCTGCACCGTGCCCGAAGTGCCGCCGATATCCACATATTGCCCCTGCGAATATGGCCGAAAGATTACCAGCATCAGGCCGGCGGCCAGATCGGAAAGCGTGCCTTGCAACGCCATGCCGATGGCAAGCGTGGCAGCACCCATGACCGCGACAAGGCTGGTCGCCTCAATCCCGAAAATGCCCAGAACTGCCATCACCACCATCAGGCGGATGACCCATTTCACCAGATTGGCGGCAAAATTCCCGATAGTGTTGTCGATATTTTCGTTGGCATTCACTTTGCGGCTGACCAATCGGGCAACCATGCCCGCCACCGCCCAGCCGATGACCAGCACCACAAGGGCTTTGGCGGCATCAACCAAGATTGGCCCATAACTAAGGACTTGTTCGACTATCTGTTCCATCCCGTTTCCCTATTCTTTTCGCGCTTCAGTGCACCACCTATCGATCGAAGCCCGAAAATAAAGGGCCCGCCCAATGGCAGGCCCCTTTTGTTGCGCAATTACGACGTGGTTCTTACTTTTTTGCCAGCGAGTCGCGGATTTCCATCAGGATATCCAACTCGGACGGGCCGGGGTCTTCGGCGGGTGCTTCCTCTTCCTCGGGAGCGGCGGCATCCTTCGCCTTGTTCACCGCCTTGACCAACAGGAAAACCACCCAGGCGATGATCAGGAAGTTGATGATCGCCATGATGAAGCGGCCATAAGCAAAGACGGCAGCGCCCGCCTCTTCGGCGGCGGCCATCGAGCTAAATTCGCCTTCGCCCAGGATCACATGCATGCCCGAGAAATCGATCCCGCCCATGAAAAGGCTGATGATCGGATTAATCAGGTCGGCCACAAGCGAGCCGACAATCGCCGTGAATGCCGCGCCGATGATGATACCCACCGCCATGTCCATAACATTGCCCTTGGCAATGAAGTCCTTGAATTCTTGAATCATTTGTCCCTCACCATTTTTCATGCGGCCTGTTCACGCCCGCCGCGAATTGAGTAACATGAAATGCAAAAAACATGCAGACTCTTTTAATGGGAAAAAATGTCTCATTTTCCCTCGGAGCGAGATTTTGCCAATTCGCACCCAGCTGACCCGGTTTTCAGGTCACTCCGGCAAGGTGCTATCCAGCACATAGCGCAAGATATCAACTACCTGGGACGGCTCACGCGCGACGGCCAGTGCGGCGGCATCAACCTCCTTCAGCGGGTGGTCATGTTCCGGGCGCTGCAGGATAATGAGCGATTTGCCAAGTGCAGCCGCATAGCCCGCATCAAAGGCCGCGTTCCATTGCTTGTACTGCTCGCCGAAACGTACCACGACGACATCCGCATCGCTGATACCTTTGCGGGTGCGGATTGCATTGATCATCGCGCCTTTGTGGTCATGCCAGTACTTGTCAGGTTCCGCGCCCAGAATGGCGACGCCGCAATCATCACTGGCGCCGTGATCCGTCACCGGGCTTGAAAAGCTGACATCCAATCCAACGGCGCCTTCGATGATCTGTTCGCGCCAATCCGTGTGTATCTCGCCGGAGAGATAGATTTTCAGGGTCATGTCCGGTCCTCCTCAGGTACACTGATCTGCGAGTTTGTAAGGCATCGGCGGACGGGGGCAAGCCCCGCCGTTGCAGGTTCCCCGGCTTGCGATTGACGCGGGGTGCACCGATGATATCCAAGGAAAGAGGCGGAGAAGGCGATGCCGCCGATTACAGGGCAGTTCATTGGACGAAGAATTGAGGGACTTTCTGCAGCGGAACAAGCTGGTCATCCACATGGGTGCCCATAAAACTGCCACGACCTACATCCAGTCAGCCCTGAATGCGCAACGGGAACCCCTGAAATCGCAGGGCATCCTGATGGTGCTGCCCAGTGATTTGCGCGGCACCGGCATGTTGCAGGGTAAGAAGACACAGGGCGCTGCCGCTGAATCCGGCGACGGGGCGGGTAGCAAGAAACGGAATCTGACCACGTTGCTGGGCGAAATGGCGGCAGATCCGGACACGCGCCGGATCGTGGTGTCCGAAGAGGGCCTAATCGGGTCACCGCGCAACAACCTCAATCGGAGGTCGCTCTACCCGAATTTGACGAGCAAACTGGCAAACCTGCCGAAACCGCTGGATCATCCCAATGTGACGTTTCTGCTCTCTTTGCGCGACTACGGCAGTTTCTTTTCGTCAAATGTCACGACCGCTGTGCGACGGGGTAACATTTTTGACCCGGAGCAATTGCACGCATCACTGTTGCTGATGCATCGTAGCTGGGTTGATGTATTGACCGAGTTGCGCGCTGCGTTTCCGTCCGCGGCACTGAAAATCTGGCGATACGAGGATTTCGAGGCGCTTGAACCGTTGATATTTTCAGAACTTGCGCCAGGCTTTGAGGTGACCCCGTCAGACCGACTGTTCGGGACGCTTTCTGGGAACGCGATAAAACATATCTTGGATCAGGTGGGGCCGGAGAGCGGCCCGGAAATTACGCGACCGGTCGTTCGGGCGGCCGTCAGAAAATATCCAATTTCCGCCAGAAATCCTTCTTTTAGCCTGTGGTCAGAAGAGGAAGCTGCGCATCTAACGTTTCGATATACCTTGGATTGGCAAGCGATCTGTCGCGGGTATCCTGGTATTGTTTTGGGAAGCGCGTGACGGACAGCGGCTTTTTTGCCGGCGGCGGCGCGATCAAGTCTGGGTAGCGTCGATCTGACGGGCCATAAGTATCTTGTTGCCGTCCTGTCCGGTGACCTCCCAACCCAGGTGCTGATAGAGCGCCACGTTATGTGGCATATCCTGATGGGTGGTCAATTCGATGATGGCGTGTCCGGCATCACGCGCCGAAAAGATGATCGCCACAATCAGCGCCTTGCCTATGCCACGACCTGACTGATCCGGCGCGACGGCCACATTCATCAGATGCGCCACCTCGCCAGTGACAGACACGATGGCACAGCCAAGCACCTTATCGCCGTCCACGGCGACCCAGACAATATTGTTGTCGATATCGTCTTTGACGCCTTCGGATACAGGCGGCAGGTCAATGCCAGCCGCGACATACCCCGAATAGGCCGCCTTGATGCAACTCGCCAACGCGCCGGCATCGGCGGTTACGGCGCGGCGAAGAGTGTAGCCCAAGCCGCTATCCCCTCAGAACGCCACCGGTTGCCTTGATCACCTTCTCTACGATTTTGGCAGAAATCGCTTCGATATCAGCATCTTTTAATGTGGCTTCAGTTGGTTGCAGCCGAACGGTGACGGCAAGGGATTTCTTGCCTTCGCCCAGAGCACCTCCGATGAACTCATCGAATACGCGAACGTCTTCGATGAGGGATTTATCAGCCCCGGCGGCGGCATTGACCAGCGTCAGGGCTTCAATATCGGCATCCACGACAAAGGCGAAATCACGTTCAACCGCCTGCAGGTCGCGCAGTTCCAGCGCGCCGCGATTGGCGGTCTGGTTGCGTGGTTGCGGGATTTCGCCGGGCCAGATCGTGAAGGCAACGGCAGGTCCTTTGACATCCAGCGCCTGCAGCACGCGCGGGTGTATCTCGCCAAAGACACCGAGGGTTTTTTTCGGCCCCAGACAGATACGGCCATGGCGGCCCGGATGCCACCAACTGTCACCACCGCGCAGGATCTGCACCTTCGAAGGTGCGCCAAGCGCCGATAGCACGGCCTCGGCATCTGCCTTGGTGTCATAGACGTCAATCGCGCGCTGCTGCCCATGCACGTCCTTGGGGCCGGTGCGGCCCACAAGCAGGCCCGCGACCTGGGTATGCTGCTCACCCGGCTCACCGCCGTGAAATGCCGGGCCAACCTCGAACAATGCCAGGTTCATCTGCCCGCGCGCCTGATTGCGCGCCGCTGCCTGCAACAGGCCCGGCAGCAGATCGGGACGCATATGGCTCATCTCGGAGCTGATCGGGTTGGCCAGCATCGTTGCCTCATTGCCCCCACCAAACAGCGCGGCACTGGCCTGATCGATGAAACTGTAGGTCACGCATTCATTGTAACCAAGCGCGGCGCTAGTTCGCCGGGCGATCTGTTCGCGCTTTTGCGAGGCGGACAGGATCGGCTTGGGCACACCGGTCTGAAGGCGCGGCAACGGCTTGCCCACCAGCTTGGTCAGCGAGGCCACGCGCGCGACCTCTTCCACCAGGTCGGCCTCGCCCATGACATCTGGGCGCCAGCTGGGTACATGCGCCTGGTTTCCCTCCATCCGGAAGCCAAGCGCGGTCAGGGTCTGGCGCTGTTCAGATTCGGGGATGTCCATACCGACAAGCGATCGCACGCGCGCAGGATCGAGTGTGTAGGCGCGGCTGACATCGGGCACTTCGCCCGCGACAACAAGGTTCGACGGCTCACCACCGCAGAGATCAATGATCATCTGCGTCGCCAGGTCGACGGCTTCCATGTTGAAGGCCGGGTCAATGCCGCGTTCGTTGCGGTATCGCGCGTCCGAATTGATCTTGAGCGCACGACCGGTCGTGGCGATCTGGATGTGGTCCCAAACGGCGGCTTCAAGGAAGACATTGGTGGTCTCGCCGGTACAACCGGTGGCCAGGCCGCCCATAATGCCACCGATGGATTCAATGCCCTCAGCGTCGGAAATCACTACCTGGCCAGGGCCGAAGGTATACTCTTTCTCATCCAGACCCACGAGGGTTTCACCCCCCGAGGCGCGGCGCACGCGCAGGTTACCCTTTACCTTGTCCGCATCGAACACATGCAGCGGACGGTTGCGGTCATAGGTGAAGAAATTGGTGATATCCACGAGCCTTGAAATCGGGCGCAAGCCGATGGCTTTCAGGCGCTTTTGCAGCCATTCGGGGCTGGAGCCGTTGCTGACACCACGGATCAGGCGGCCGGCGAAGACCTCGCAGCCATTGTCGCGCGTGTCATCGTCGATGGTCACGCTGATCGGGCAGGGGAACTGTCCTTCGATATGCGCGGTTTGGGCGGGCTTCATCGTCCCCAGACCACGCGCCGCCAGATCAAGTGCAATACCGCGCACACCCAACGCATCCGGGCGGTTGGGGGTGATTGCGATTTCGATCACCGGATCGACCCTGCCGGGATCATTCGCCGCCAGCCAGTCAACAAAGCGCTCGCCGATCTCGCCTGATGGCAGCTCGATGATGCCATCATGTTCGTCGCTGAGTTCCATCTCGCGTTCCGAACACATCATGCCGTGGCTCTCGATGCCCCGGATCTTGCCGACACCGATGGTGGTGTCGATACCGGGCACATAGGTGCCGGGCTTGGCGATGACGGCGGTGATGCCGGTGCGGGCATTCGGAGCACCACAGATGACCTGCAACTCGCCCTCGTCGGTCAGGACCTTGCAGACGCGCAGCCGGTCGGCATCGGGGTGTTGTTCGGCATGGATGACCTTGCCAATGGTGAAATCGGCAAGCCGCTCGGCGGGGTTTTCGATCCCTTCGACCTCAAGCCCCAGATCGGTCAGGGCCTCAGCGATTTCCGCCACCGAAGTATCGGTGTCGAGATGGTCTTTGAGCCAGGAGAGCGTGAATTTCATATGCCGTCATCCGCAGGTAAATCTTGGGTCACGAGCGCTTTAGCGGATATGCGCCAGAGGGGGAAGCCCACCCGCGCGGAATCAAGGCCGAAGGCCGCCGCGCGATCGCCAGACCGCCCGCAAGGGCTGGCGATTTGGAGGAGTCGCGCAACGCTCAGAGGTCACATGTATCTGGCTGGTATAAAGTGCCCCTAACAATCGTCGCATCGCCACCCCGCGGTCTGGCAATCGCGCGGTTTGCTGATCAGTCCTTAGGGCGGTTTCATGCAACCTACACCTACAAACAATTTGCTGTGCTTAGAGCCAATTACCTTCTACCGACTTTTGCCAGAAGCCAGCGAGAGTATCGGCTACCAGAACAAAATCTGCTGCGCCCCCATGAATTGCGCCAAGAAGACCATACCCAATATTCTCTGAGTATACGATGAGCTCTCCCGAACCGTTGCTACCCAAAGGCAAGAACCCTGAAGGCATAAACTCTTTGGTTGCTAGCCCAAATTCAGTCAAGGCATCGCGTGCGCTATAGAACTGGACATATTCGCCTTGGCGCTTGTCGCCGCAAAAACCTTCAAAAGATTTTGCCTCCAACCAGTAGCATCTGAGCTCATCGGGGATCTGTACACGCCAATAAGCAGTAAGTTTTTCGATTTCGAGCGTGGTAGGGGAAACTATCGCGACAACCCACCATGCAGCGTCGGCACATCCAAGTTGGCAAATCCGTAATGCCGCAGCCAGCGCAGATCGCTGTCAAAAAAAGCGCGCAGGTCGGGGATGCCGTATTTCAGCATGGCGATGCGGTCGATGCCGACGCCGAAGGCGAAGCCCTGCCACTGATCGGGATCGATATTGCCCGAGCGCAGCACATGCGGGTGAACCATGCCGGAGCCGAGGATTTCCAGCCAGTCGTCGCCTTCGCCGATCTTCAGCGTGCCGCCCTCCCACGAGCAGCGGATGTCGACCTCGGCCGAGGGTTCGGTGAAGGGGAAATGCGAGGCGCGGAAGCGCAGCTCCACATCGTCCACCTCAAAGAACGCCTTCACGAATTCCTCAAGGCACCATTTCAGGTTCGCCATCGAGATGTCCTTGTCGATAGCCAGCCCCTCGACCTGGTGGAACATCGGGGTGTGGGTCTGGTCATAGTCGGCGCGGTAAACACGACCGGGGGCAATGATCCGGATGGGCGCGCCGTGGTCCTGCATCGAGCGGATCTGCACCGGGCTGGTATGGGTGCGCAGCACATGCGGCGGGCGCTCGTCACCTTCGGCGCGATGCATATAGAACGTGTCCATCTCGGCCCGGGCCGGGTGGTGGCCGGGGATGTTCAGCGCGTCGAAATTATACCAGTCGCTTTCCACCTGTGGCCCTTCGGCGACGGAAAAGCCCATATCGGCGAAGATCGCGGCCACTTCCTCGGTTACCTGCGAAATCGGATGGATGGTACCGGGACGGCGGCGGTGGCCGGGCAGGGTCACGTCCAGCCATTCGGTCTTCAGCCGCTCGTCCAGCGCCGCATCACCGAGCGCCTGTTTCTTGGCGGCAAGGGCCGAATTGATCTCATCCTTGAGGGCATTGAGCTTCGGGCCGGCCACCTGTCGCTCTTCGGCTGTCATCTTGCCCAGCTCGCGCATTTGCAGGCTGACTTCGCCTTTCTTGCCGACGGCTTGCACACGCAGGTCCTCAAGCGCGGCCTCATCGGCGGCGGCGGCAATGGCAGTCAGGTATTTGTCGCGTAGATCGTCCATCGGGTTTGTCCTGCAATCGGGTTTGCAGGCGGGTTACCGTGCATGAGCCAAGCTTGCAAGACTATGCGGGTTTGGTGGCCAACATGCTGGTATAGGACATGAAGCCAAAAAACCGGTTTTCGGCGATGCGCGCCTGCGCTTCGGCCCTCAGACCTTCCGCGCCTGCCGTGGTCAAAAGCCGTTCGGCCTGCATCTTGGTCAGCGCGCGGTCGATCACCGACATGAAATACGCGGCCTCGCCGCTGGCGATATAGCCATGCGCCCGGACTTCACCGGTGGCAAAGCCAGCAGCCGCAGCCAGCGGCACCAGTTGCCGAGGCAGCCAGAGGTTATGGACATTCGCGTCGATCATGTATTTCACCACCGGCTCCAGCGGATCGAAATCCCCGATGGCGACGGTGGCGGTATCGTAATCCCCGTCGAAGATGGCGAGAGTGCCGCCGGGTTTCAGGATGCGAAATGCTTCAGTCATGACATCTTCGGGCCCGGGCACGTGGCACAGGAGCGTGTGCATCAAGACCAGATCGACCGAGCCGCTATCAAGCCCCGTCGCCTTGGCGTCGCCGACCTCGAAACTGAGCCCCGGCTGATTGGCGTGATGTGTCCGCGCCCGCTCGACCATCAGTGCGGCAGGTTCGATGCCAAGCGCGCGGCTGGCTCTGGCAACGGTGATCAGATCGCGGGTGATATGGCCGGTGCCGCTGCCCATTTCGACGGCAAAGGCGCCCCCTGGTACGGTGATTTCGGACATATAGGCATGGCGCATCGCCACCTGCGCCGGATCGATGCTGCGCGCATCCATTGCGTCGGCGATGGCGATTTGAATGTCCTCGGCGGCGTTTCCGAGATTAGCATAGGGGTCTGACATCGGCGTGGTCCCTGAGACTATCTGTTTCGAGACCTCAGGATATACGTCCCAGCGGAGAATCCAAACTGCCTCAGGGCAAGGGCTGTTTCAGAGTGTTGAGGTATTCACCGGTGAAGCGCAGATAGCCGTCGGATGTCACCTTGTGCCGCCCCTGCATATGGACGTGCAGATCAGGCAGCCTGTGAAAAGGTACCTGCGGCAGCGTGTGATGTTCGACATGGTAGGGCATGTTCCACGCCAGAAAGTGGATGATGCGGTTGGTGTAGGTCGTTCGTGTGTTTTCGAACATGTTGGCGACAAAGGCGCAGCGGCCATGTTCGGCCAGCAGGTAAAGGCGCAGGAAGGGCTGGCCCAGCAGGCAGGGCAACAGCCAGACCCAGAAAAGCAGCGGCGTGACGAAAAGGCTGGCGACAGTCAGGCCGTAAATCAACAGCATCCAGCGGGCCTCCACCATCACCCTGCGGTGGGCGCGCTCAGGCACGAAATCGCCGGGGTCGCGGCCAAAGGCGCTACCGATGATCCGGTCGAGCATATCGACCCAGAACGGGATGCCGGTGACATGCACAATATAGGTGCCGATGGTGTCGGGTTTGGCCCCGGCCATGAGTTCCGGGTCTTTGCCGGGCACGTTGGTGTGGCGATGGTGCGCCAGGTGAAAATAGCGGAACCACTCGAATGGTAGCGCGATCAGCACGCCGCAAATGCGCCCGACCCATTCGCTGAGCCGCTCATCGGCGAAGGGGGTCTTGTGGGTGGCCTCGTGTTCCAGCGTGAAGAGGAAGCAGATGGCAATCCCCTGTCCCACGAGCGCAACCTGCCAGAGCGGCAGGCCCAGGGCGATCCAGAGCCCGAAGCCCGTAATCAGCGCCGCATGGCCCGCCAGATGGCGCAGGCCGGGTGCGTCGTCGCGCCGGTTCAGGTCGGCCAGCGTGTCGGCGGGCAGGCTGGCGATGAAGGCTTTGTGATCCATGGGCGCAGTCCCTGTCTGCGGATGGCAGGCCCATGCTACGACGGAACAGGCACCTTAGGCCAGCGCCGCACCCTGCCGGCGCTCAGGCGCTCAGAAATTATAGCTTTTTCAGGTACTTGCCATAATCGTTCTTCATGTATTGCTCGGCCTGTTTCAACAGTGCTTCGTGGCTGATGAAGCCCATGTCATAGGCGATCTCTTCCAGGCAACCGATCTGCTGGCCTTGCCGTTTCTCGATGGTTCGGACGAAGTTGCCGGCGTCGAGCAGGCTGCCATGGGTGCCGGTATCAAGCCAAGCATAGCCTCGGCCCATGCGCTGCACGTCGAGCGAGCCCTCTTTCAGGTAGATTTCCAGCAGGGAGGTGATTTCCAGCTCGCCCCGCGGGGAGGGTTTGACCTGTCTGGCCTTTTCGGGCGCGGTGCCATCGACAAAGTAAAGCCCGGTGACGGCGTGGTTCGAGGGTGGCACTTCGGGTTTTTCCACGATTTCGCGCACGGTGCCGTCGGTGTCGAAATCGACCACGCCGTAGCGTTCGGGATCGGCCACCTGATACCCGAAAACGGTGCCACCGGTTTCCTTCTGGTCCGCCTCCTCCAGAAGTTCGGGCAGGCCGTGGCCAAAGAAGATGTTATCGCCCAGCACCAGGGTCGAGGGTGCACCGGCCAGAAATTCTTCGGCCAGAATGAACGCTTGCGCCAGCCCGTCCGGCGAGGGCTGCGCGATGTAGGTGAATGTGAGGCCCCACTGGCTGCCATCGCCGAGCATGCGCTGGAACTGGTGCTGATCCTGCGGGGTGGTGATGATCGCAATCTCGCGAATGCCCGCCAGCATCAGCACGCTGAGCGGGTAATAGATCATTGGCTTGTCATAGATCGGCAGAAGCTGTTTCGACAGGCCCTTGGTGATCGGATAGAGCCGCGTGCCCGAGCCGCCCGCCAGAATGATGCCTTTGCGGTTTGTCATGAGGGGGTTCCTTTGTCGAGATCGCTCAGGATGTCAGCCAGACCCTTGCGCCAGTCGGGCCGGGCGATGCCGAAACTCGCCTCAAGCGTTGAGCAGTCCATGCGTGAATTCAGCGGTCGTGTCGCGGGGGTTGGATAGTCCGATGTGGGAATATCCGCAACATCGCAGGTGATCCCGGCCTGTGCGAAAATCTCGCGGGCGAAATCGGCCCAGCTGACATCGGGCGCACCCGAGAAATGGTAGGTGCCGGATCTGGACGGATCGGCGATCAGGCTTTGCGCGATCCGGTGGCAGGCTTTGGCGATGTCGCGTGCGGGGGTTGGCCCGCCGATCTGGTCGGCGACCACGGTCAGGCGGTCACGGTCGGCCCCGAGGCGCAGCATGGTCTTGACGAAATTCGCGCCATGGGCCGAGACCACCCAGCTTGTGCGCAGGATGGCATGCGGGCCACCGGCGGCCCTTACGCCGTCTTCACCTTGCAGCTTGGTGCTGCCATAGGCCCCCAGCGGGCCGGTCGCGTCACCAGGGTGCCAGGGCGCGGTGCCGCCGCCTTCGAAAACGTAGTCGGTCGAGATATGTACCAGCGGGATATCCAGATCGGCACAGGCCCGCGCCATCGCGCCGGGAGCGTCACCGTTGATCACGCTGGCTAGATCCTCTTCGGATTCGGCCTTGTCCACGGCGGTGTAGGCGGCGGCGTTGATCACTGCGGCGGGCGTAAGCTCGGTGATCTTCGCCGCGCAGGCGGCGGGGTCGGTCAGGTCGGCCTGATCGCGGCCCAGACAGGTCGCACCCGGCAGGCATGCCAATTCGGTTGCCACCTGCCCATTCTTGCCGAAGACGAGAATTGTCATTCCGATACCTTTCGCACCGCAGGCGTTAACCGGCCTTGCCCAGACGTTGCCCAACGCCGTCACGCGATTGCAGCGCCCGCCACCAGTCTTCGTTGTCCAGATACCACTGCACGGTCTTTTCGAGCCCCTGCTCCAGCGTGACAGAGGGGCGCCAGCCCAGTTCGGTGGCGATGCGTGTGGGGTCAATGGCATAGCGCAGATCGTGGCCGGGGCGGTCGGTGACATAGCTGATCTGATCGGCATAGGGTTTCGCGCCGGGTCGTTTTTGATCAAGGATGGCACAGATCATCCTGACCAGATCTATGTTCTTCGCCTCATTCTCGCCGCCGATATTGTAGCTGCGGCCCAGCTCGCCCTTTTGCAGCACGGTCAGCAGCGCGTCGGCGTGATCCTCGACATAAAGCCAGTCACGGACGTTTTCGCCTTTGCCATAGACCGGGATCGGCTTGCCCTGAAGCGCGTTCAAGATGACCACCGGGATCAGCTTTTCGGGGAAGTGATAGGGCCCGTAATTGTTCGAGCAATTGGTCATCACGATAGGCAGCCCGTAGGTTTCGGCCCAGGCGCGCACCAGATGGTCGCTGGCGGCTTTCGACGCCGAGTAGGGTGAGTTGGGGGCGTAGGGCGTATCCTCGGTGAACTGGCCCTCGTCGCCCAGAGTGCCGAACACCTCATCTGTCGAGATATGGTGGAAGCGGAAACTGTCGGGCTTGCCCTTGCCGGTCCAGTAGGTGCGGGCGGCTTCCAGCATGTTGTAGGTGCCGGTGATATTGGTCTCGATGAAGTCGCCTGGGCCGTCGATCGAGCGATCCACGTGGCTTTCGGCGGCCAGATGCATCACCGCGTCGGGCTGGTGGGTGTCGAACACGCGGTCCAGGTCGGTCCGGTTGCGGATATCGACATGCTCGAAGCTGTAATTCGGGCTGTTCGACACCGGGGCGATATTTTCCAGACAGGCCGCATAGGTCAGCGCGTCAAGATTGACGACCGTGTGCCCGTCGCGCACCGCCTGCCGCACCACTGCCGAGCCGATGAACCCGGCCCCGCCGGTCACGATCAGTTTCATGGGGCGGCTCCTTCATAGGTGAACGGGCTGTCGAAATCGGCAAAGAGCGGTGCGGCGGCATCCTTTTCGCTCAGAAGCGCCTCGGCCCCGTCCAACTGCCAGTCAATGCCCAGATCAGGCGAATCGAAGCGCACCGCGCCGTCGCATTCCGGGGCATAGTAATCCGAGCATTTATAGATGATCTCGGTATCCGGCTCCAAAGTCGAAAACCCGTGCAGGAAGCCCTTGGGCACCAGAAGCTGCTTGCCGTTGGCAAAGCTCAGCACCGTACCGAAACTCTGGCCATAAGTGGGCGAGCCCTTGCGGATATCCACCACCACATCGTAAAGCGCACCCCGGCCGCAGCGCACCAGCTTGTCCTGCGCATGCGGCGGCGCCTGGAAATGCAGGCCACGAACGGTCCCCTTACGGGCCGAAAGCGAATGGTTGTCCTGCACCCAGTCATAATCGAGCTCCTCGGCGGCCATGACGCGCTGGCTCCAGCTTTCCGAGAAGAACCCGCGCTCGTCGCCGAAACGGCGCGGCGTCAGAACTTTGACACCCTCAAGATTTGTGTGCTGAACGTCCAAGGTAAGCTCCGCCAATCGTCAATCATCCGGGGCCATTTAACAAGAGCAGCACCGGGAGTCACGCCCCCTGCGAGACCAGCCCCGGAATTCGACATTTTCTAGGCCAATGTACCGATGGTCAGGACGTTGTGGCCCGTGCGTATCTGAACAAACCGCTAACGGGCGGCGCGACCCTCACAGAGATCGGAAAGCATTGCGCGACAGGGTTCGGGCGAGCCTTCAGCCACAGGGATCCTTTCATGTCGAACAACCTGCCCAATCTCAACCTGCCGATTATTGCGCCGTCGCAGGCCCAGAAACATGTGACCCATAACGAGGCGCTGCGCATTCTGGATACGGTGACACAACTGGCGGTTCTGTCGGATACGTCGGATACGCCGCCCGCCGTCAGCAGCGAGGGCGAGCGGTATCTGGTACCGGTCGGTGGACAGAATGAGTGGGCCGGACAGGACGGCATGATCGCCAGCCACGAGCAAGGCGCATGGTTGTTCTATGCCCCGCGCCCGGGCTGGCGCATCTTCGTGATCGACGCGGGCCTGCTGAAAGCGTTTGACGGCACTGGCTGGCAGGTGGTGGGCGGTAGCCTGCTGGAAAACCTGACCGGGCTTGGCATCGGTGATGACACTGCCAGCGCGCCGTTCACCGCTAAACTGAACAATGCGCTGTGGACGGCCCGGTACGCTACAGACAGCGGTACAGGTAATCTGACCCAAACGCTGAACAAGGAAAGCGCTGCCAATGATGCAGGTTTTATTCTGCAGACGGATTTTGCGACCCGGGCGGTTCTTGGTCTTTTGGGCACGGATAAGCTGCGGATGTCAGTAAGCGCCGATGGCACCAATTTTCTGGATGGTCTGGTGATTGACAATACCACCGGCATAACTGATCAGCCCAACCTGCCACGTTTTTCCGGGACGACCAATTTCGACAATTTCGGTGCAGCGGATTCTTGGGTAAAAATTGGCGTGAACGCGCTCGACTACAATGATCAGGGCAGATTTGATGCGGGCACCAATCTTTTCACCGCGCCGGTTGACGGGCTTTACCAGTTCGGTGGGCATTTGCTGTTCAAGCAGGACGCAAGCAACGGCGCCCGGTTGAATGCGCGGATTGTCAGAAATGGGACGACGGCACTGCCCGGCAGCTTTGGCCGAAATACCGGTGGTCACGAAGACGGCGCCACCTTCATTAATACACTGGCGGTGGCTCGGTTAAACGCTGGCGACACCGTGGAATTGCAGGGCATGTTCAGCGCGTTTTCGGGCTATTTTCAGGCCGACGAGATCAGCTTCTGGGGGTATAAGATTGGCTAGGCGGGTGTTGCACGTGTCGCTTGGTGAGATGCGGCAACGGCCCCTTGCTCAGAAGACGAACAGGCTGTCCGTCAGCACGTCCAGATTCCGCACACCCTGCAGAATGATCATCTGGCTGTCGCCGTTACCATCCAATCCGAAATCAAGCAAAACCTTACGCCCGAGATCCCGACCGTAGGTATCGAGCACTTCGCTGGCGGTCATTGTCGGATCGGCCAGCAAAGCGCCGTCAATATGGAGTGTATCTTTTAGGATGGTAAAATCCTTGATCTTGTCGCGACCTGACGCGAAATGAAACGCATCCACGCCCCTGCCACCGTACAAGACATCATCGCCGGACCCGCCGATCAGCGTATCTCGGCCATCGCCGCCGTTGAGTATGTCATCGCCCGCGCCGCCTTGCAGCTGATCGTGACCTTTTCGCCCAGCTAAAATGTCCCCACCATCGCCGCCATCGAACCAGTTGTCGCGCAGGTTGCCTTTCAGCACGTCCTGGAAATCCGTCCCTTCCACGCCTTCGATTGAATAGAGCTTGTCATCCCTGATCTCGCCGCGGTTCTGTTTTCTGGGGCCCTCGAAGTCGAACTTGATACGGTTGGTCGCGTTTTCAAACGTCACCATATCAAAGTCACCACCACCGACATATATATCTGCGCCCGTGCTTGCATAAAACACATCTTGGTCGGCATTGCCAAAGAGTACGTCATCTCCGGCCGTGCCGTGGTGTGTGTCATTCAGATTTGCACTTGCGGGCGTTTCCGAGATGATCGAATGGCCAGGATTGATGATGATGCGATCAGCAACGTCGTCGGGGTCCAGGTCGCGGCCATTATGGGAAAAAACGGTAATGTTGTATCCCTGAAAGCTGACATCGACCCGGTTCTGATAGCTCGTATAGTTCAGCTGGGACGCATCCTGCAGCAATGACCAGCCTGACAGGTCCAGCATGTCATGGGCGACGTTGAAATCTTCGACCTGGCCGCCGTCAGGACTATTGCCGAACACGAAGACATCCGCGCCCAGTCCGCCAGTCAGGCTGTCGACGCCGTGTCCTGCCACCAGAATGTCGTCTCCGTCATGGCCGAAAAGAACGTCATCGTCGTCTCCGTGACCGCCAAAAAGCACGTCATCTCCCGCCCCGCCGTTGATCGTGTCGGCGCCTGACCCAGCGTCCTGAACCACGCCGGTGGTGCCCAGGTCGAATGTGAGTTCGGTCAGGCCCGCCTCGGTCTCACTGGCGACAAAGACATGCAAGGTGCCGTCATGCGCTTCACCGGTCACCGCCGAGATGTTCTGCAAGGTAGATGCATCGGCAGAGTCTATGGTGGCATGGTGGATCATGCGCCCATCGGGCAGTAACTCCAGCAGGGTCATGCCATCATCGGCGCCAGCGGCCAGAATGAATGTGCGGCCATTTGCCTCGACCACCGCAAGCTCTGAAATCGAGGCAAAGCGGGTACCCTGACCGTCAATCACATGGTCCCGGGCAGTCAATTGACCGTCATCGGCGATCTCAAATACGCTGATCGACGAACTGCTACCAGCGGCGACAACCCCGAAGTTCTTGCCCGCCACGTCAACAATACGCAGGATGTCCGGCTCGATCATGCTCAACCCGTCAGCAACGCCCAGCGTATCCGCCGCCGTCAGCGTACCGTTCCCGGCGACAGTGTAAGAAAGTATCTTGTTGTCGGCCCTATCGATCGCAATCGCAAGACCCGTCGCGCCGAACGAGATCAATTCAACATCGGCGATATCGCCACCTGGCACGGCGACATTCTGGATCAGGAACAGCTCCAGATCAAACGGAGCTCTTTGAATGGTAAATCCCGATTGTCCTGCTTGCGATGTCGCAACCAGGGTTTGGCCTCCCACCGACGCGGTTGAAATCGTTTCCAGTTCGCCCACATGTCCCGATAGCGGCAAAAGCAAATAGCTCGGCCCGATCTGACCGGTGGATGTTATTTCATAGTTTGTGTGGAAGCCGGCACCGTCACCCGTGAATATGGCATATTCGCCTCCATTGGCCGATACAATATCCAGATTCGTTGCTGAAAAATTCGCGGCTGGAACGGTGGTGGCCGCCCCGGATGGCGTGGCACCGTTGGCGTCCAGTATGTTCAGGACGCTGATGCTGTCGTCGGCCTCGTTGGTGGCGAAAAGCTTCCACTCGCCGCCGAACAGTGCCATGTCCAGATCAACGATACCAGTGACCGGACCGCTGAGGCTGCCATCATGAACCGATGAAGATGAATACTGTACCATTGAGATGCTCCCACTTGACCGAGGTCGAAATCATGCGGGCGTATCGCGACAAAACCGCGGCAAAGCCGGTGGTACAATCTGGCGAATTAACGACTCGAATGGCAGATTTTCAGTTATTTTTAGAAGATACTTTTCCGGCTGAAGACATGTGAAATAACCTTTGTTTTTCAGCGTATTAAGGGATTGAAGTATCGGTAAAATTTAACCTAAATCCTGCCTTCCGCTGCGCGGTGCGGTCAGAATCTTAACTTAGTCTGATCTGTGAGTGTTAACTTGCCACAATTGCGGTCCGTTTACCCGCCGGATTGCCCCGCTTTGTGGCGGAAAATTGCCGTGACCGGTTGGGGCTGCCGGCGTCTTCACGCAGTTCAACCAAGCACGTCTTGCCCGCGCAAATCCGGTCCGGTCTTACCAATCTGGGCAAGCGTCAGGCTGGCCTCTTCCATAAGAACATCCCAAAGTGTTCGCAGCCCGGCCTCTCCGCCCGCGGCGATGGCATAAAGCAGGATGCGGCCCAGAAAGGTGAAATCGGCACCGCTAGCCAGCACCTTGATCACATCCTCGCCCGAGCGCAGGCCGCTGTCATAGAACAAGGGAAAGTCGTCACCAACCGCCTGCCGGATCAGTTCGAGTGCCAGAACTGGCGGGATCGCGGCATCCAGTTGCCGCCCGCCGTGGCTGGATACTTGAATCGCATCAACCCCGGCCTGTTTCAGTCGCAGCGCATCCCCGGCATCCAGAACGCCCTTGACCACCAGCTTGCCGTGCCAACGCTCGCGCAGCCGGTCGAGATAGTCCCAGTCCGCCAGCGCGCGGGATTCGGTGCGGTCGAACTCACCACCCGGGAAATTCGCCATCTGCGGCTTGCCTTTGAACAGAGAGGTCAGCGACCAGCGCGGATGCAGGGCGAAATCGACAAACTGGCGCGGGCCGATTTTGAATGGCATCTTGAAGCCGTGGCGCAGCTCGCGCGGGCGGCGGCCGACCTCGGGCACATCGAGCGTCAGCACCAGTGTACGATATCCGGCGGCTTCAGCCCGGTCCACCAGCCCGAGCGCGGTGCTGCCATCACCGCTGAAATAAAGCTGGAACCACGCATGCCCGTCCGCCACCTCGATGATCTTTTCCAGCGCGGTCGAGGCCACCGTTGACACGCCATGCGGCACCTTAAATTCCGCCGCCAGCCGCGCCAGCATCAGGTCGGCCCCGGGGGCGGCCAGATTGCACATGCCCATGGGCGAGATGCCGAAGGGCACGCGCGCGTCGTGCTCGAACACCGGCAGCGACAGGCTGCGCTGGCTGACATTGACCAGCACGCGGGTGCGCAGCCTGATATCCTGCAGCGCCCGCCGGTTCAGCGCCGCGCCATGTTCTTCGCCCGCCGCGCCATCCATATAGTCGAACACCATCCACGGCAGCCGCCTGCGCGCCAGCCGGCGGGCATCTTCGGCGCTGTGGATGGCGCTTGCGCTCATCAGGCGCTGACGGCCTTCATGAACCGGTCGCGGATCACGACCGGGTCCATGGTGATGACCGGTAGCTTGATGTTGCCGCTGTCGCATTTCGAGACGATGATTGTCATCTTCCTGCTGTCGATCGCCTCCTGCAGCACCTTGGGCGTGTCGACATCCTGACATTCAATCACATTCTCACAGCCGCAGGCCTTCGCCACCGCCGTCAGCGAGGTCTTCTTACCCGCATAGGTCGGCTGGTCCCCGGTCGAGCCATAGCTGCCGTTGTCGATGATCAGCAGGATGTAATTGTCCGCCACGTTGTTGGCGATCGTCGGCAATGTGCCGAAATTGGTCAGGACCGAGCCGTCACCGTCGATCGAAATCACGGTTTTGTCCTGGGCGAGCGCCAGACCTAAGCCGATGGACGAGCTGAGCCCCATGGTGCCCAGCATGTAGAAATTACTCGGCTGGTCGTCGATCATATGCAGTTCCTGGCTGGGCAGGCCGATATTGCAGACGACAAGGTGGTCACGGATGATGGGCGCGATCTCGCGCAGGATTTCGGAACGTATCATTGGTCTCCGTAGCCTCCCCAGAAGGATGCGTCGGTCAGGATCGCGACCGGCTTGTTGCACATGAAGGTGTATTTCAGGATCGCGTCGAGCTCGTCAGAGTCCTTTTCGCGGTGGAAATGATAGGTCGGGATGTGAAGCTGCGCTAAAAGCGCCTTGGTATGCACCGCCATCTCGACCTGGCAGGCCACTGGCTCGCGCAGCTCGCCGCGATAGGAAATCAGCATCGGCAGCGGCATGCGGTAGAATTGTGTCAGGGTCGCCAGCGTGTTGATGGTTACACCGATCGCGGTGTTCTGCATGATGATGCAGGGGCGTTTGCCACCCATGAAGGCGCCGGCGCAAAGCCCCATACCTTCATCCTCTTTATTGGCAGGGATGTGGAAAATTTCCTTGCGGGCCTCCACCTCATCAATCACCCCGGCAAGCTGTTTGCAGGGCACGGTGGTGACGAAACTGACGTCATTCGCCACCAGATCGTCAACGATTCTACTGTGTATGGACATGGGCAGCAGTCTCCTTTTGAAGGTCAGCCTTGCGGCGTCAGAATGATTTTCGGGTTGGGAACAGTACCCGAACGAATATCGGCAAACGCCTGCGCGCCATCGGAAAGGCTGCGGGTTTCGAACCAGTCAAGCGGGCCAAGACGGCCGTCAAAGATCGCAGTGGCGGTCTGGCGGAAATCCTCGGCCGTGTAGGTATAGGTGCCGATGAAGGTGATTTCCTGTAAGGTCATGCGCCGTACATCAAGGCCACCGGTGTCTTCGCCCAACCCGATATGCAGAATCACGCCGCCGGGCTGCGCCAGGGCCGAGGCTGCGGCACGGGTGGCGGCATAGCCCACGGCATCTACCACGATGGCAAACTGACCGTCACTTTCCTGCACTGCTTTTTCGTTGCAATGATCGATCAAGAATGCGCGACGCTGTTCATTGGGTTCAATAATGGTGACGTCGGTTACGCCCATCGCCCTGAGCGCCAATGCCGCCGCCAGACCGATCGCCCCGCCGCCGACGACGATGGCGCTGCGGTCAACCACCGGGCGCAGCGCCTCAAGCCCCAGACGTACGGCGTGCCAACTGACCGCCAATGGTTCGGCCAGCGCGGCCTTGGCCAGAGGGACGGTTTCCGGCACGGTGACCAGATTTTCCTCTGGCATCGAAACCCATTGCGCAAAGGCGCCTTCGCGTGGCGGCATCGAGATGATCTGGCGGGTCGGGCACAGGTTTTCACGCCCCGAGATGCAGGCCGGACATTTACCGCAGGTGACCAGCGGATTGACGGTGACACGTTCGCCGTCGCGCAGCCCGCCGGTGATAACCCCCGCAGCCTCGTGACCCAGGATCAGCGGCGCGGGGCGGCGGTTGTCATGACCCAGGTAGGCATGCATGTCCGATCCGCAAATCCCAACGCTATCGACGCGGATCAGATGCTCGCCCTCGCGTGGCGCGGGGTCGGGCATCTCGCGATAGTCAAGCGTTTCCGGACCGGTATAGACAAGCGCTTTCATTTCGCTGTGTACCCTCCGTCAACCATCAGCACCTGCCCGGTGACATAGGCCGAGGCGTCCGAACAGAGAAACAGAAGCGGTCCGTCCAGATCTTCGGGCTCGCCGTTGCGGCCAATACAGGTCTGCGCGGCGTTGCGGGCGGCACGCTCGGGATCGCTGAACACCGCGGCCGTCAGTTCTGTGCGGAAAAAACCCGGCCCGATGGCATTGGCGTTGATGCCGTGGGGTGACCATGCCTCGGCCATTGCACGCGTGAGTTGCCCGATACCCGCCTTGGTGGCGCCGTAGGCGATGCCGGCGGGAAAGGCGCGGGTGGTCTGGAGCGAGGCGAAGTTGACGATCCGTCCCCAGCCTTTCTCTTTCATCGCGGGCACCAGCGCCTGAGAGATGAAGAACGGTGCCGAGAGGTTGAGGCCAAGCGTCTTGTCCCAGCCCTCAGCCGTCACGTCATCCGCCGCCTCTCGCGTGTTGATCCCCGCCGCATGCACCAGAATGTCAGGCGGGCCGAACGGGGCCGAGACCCCGTCCGCCAGCTCCGATACCCGGTCCCTGTCGGCCACGTCGGAGGCGACGCAGGCCGCAGCGTCGCCGACCGACTTGCGCCAGTCTTCGAGCGCCTCGGCGCGCCGGGCGACGCCCACGACCTTCGCCCCGGCGCGTGCCAGAACCGTCGCCGCACGCTGGCCCAGCCCCGAGGAGGCACCGGTGACACAGGCCACACGGCCCGTGAGATCGAAGAGTGTCGCGTTACCCATGTCCGACGAGATCGAAAGTTTCGTCGGGAAAATATTTGTGCAGGCGGATGTCGGCGGTGCGGGCGTGGCCCTCCATGCCTTCCAGCCGGGCGATCCGCGCGGTAGCTTCGGCCACCGGCTTGGCGCCCTCGCGGGTGGCGCGCTGCCAGGTCACGATCTTCATGTATTTATGCACGCTGAGGCCACCGGTATAGCTGGCCGCACCCGAGGTCGGCAGAACGTGGTTGGTGCCTGACGCCTTGTCGCCGAAGGCCACGGTGGTTTCCTCGCCCAGGAACAGCGAGCCGTAGCAGCTGAGGCGATCCAGCCACCAATCCAGGTCCTCGGCCTGCACGGTCAGGTGTTCGGGCGCGTAGTCGTCCGAGGTTGCCGCCATCTCTTCGCGATCGGCACAGAGGATCACCTCGGCATAGTCGCGCCAGGCTCTGGTGGCATTGTCCTTGTTCACTTCCGGCAGGTCGTCGATCAGGCCCGGGACCAGTTCCATCACCTTTTCGGCCAGCGCGCGGTCATCGGTCACAAGCCAGACCGGCGAGTTGTAGCCATGTTCGGCCTGGCCCACCAGATCGGTGGCCACGACCAGCGGGTCGGCGGTCTTGTCGGCCAGCACCAGACTGTCGGTTGGTCCGGCGATCATGTCGATGCCGACACGGCCGAACAGCCGCCGCTTGGCTTCGGCCACGAACTGGTTGCCGGGGCCGACAAGAATATTCGCCTCGGGCAAACCAAAGAGGCCGAAGGTCATCGCCGCCACCCCCTGCACCCCGCCCATCGCGAGGATCGTGTCCGCACCGCAGAGATCGGCGGCATAGATGATCGCGGGGGCAACGCCCACGTCCGGGCGGGGAGGGGAGCAGGCCACGATATGGTTGCACCCCGCCACCTTGGCGGTGGTCACGGTCATGATCGCGCTGGCGATGTGGCTGTAGCGGCCGCCTGGCACATAGCAGCCCGCGCCGTTCACCGGGATGCTTTTCTGCCCTGCGACCAGGCCAGGCACGACTTCGATCTCGATGTTCCGGAGCGTCTCCTTTTGTGCTTCAGCGAAGCGTCGCACATTGTCATGAGCGAACTGGATATCTTTCTTGATCTGATCGGGCACCTGACCGGCGGCGGCGGCAATCTCCTCTTTCGTGAGGATGATATTGCCGTCGTACTTGTCGAACTTGGCTGCATATTCCCGCGCTTTTGCATCGCCCCCCGCCTCGATATCGTTCAGGATGGTGCGCACGGTCTCGCCGACATCCGAGGCGTCCGATTGCGCGTTGAGTGGTGCTTTTTTCAGATATTCTCGTGCCATCGGGACACTCCTATTTATGAACTTCTGGGTTTAGCGTCTTGGACAGAGCCGGAATGCCGGCAATCATAAACGTAACAATCAGAGCGGCATCACTGCCCTTTCTGGTACGAGAGATTACGTACGATTCGGCGTAAATGTAAGCGCTTGCATTGCGTGATGCAAGCGCTTACATTTTGGTGCGACACCAATATGAAGGAAGGCCTATAAGCTCCTCAGAGATAGATGGTTCTTGTTGCAGCGAAATCAGGTTCAGGACATGCACGGAAAAACCAGCCGGACACAGGGGAACATTCCGACACTTGCCGACGTTGCCAAGCACGCAAGAGTGTCAACTGCAACGGTGTCGCGCTGCCTGAATACGCCCGACCGGGTGGTCGAGGAGACACGCAAGCGCGTGATGGCAGCCGTGAACGAGCTGGGATATTCGCCGAATTTCAGCGCCCGCGCACTGGCGGCCAGGCGCACCAATACGATCGGAGCCATTATCCCGACGATGGAAAACGCGATATTTGCCCGCGGTCTTCAGGCGTTTCAGGAGGAATTACGGCAGTCTGGGTTGACGCTTCTGGTGGCCAGCTCGTCTTACCGTCCTGACCTTGAGGAAGAGCAGATCCGCACCCTTGTCGCGCGTGGTGCCGATGCCCTGCTGCTGATCGGGCATCATCGTGATCCGCGCATCTATGACTTTTTGGACAAGCGCGGCGTGCCGGTTCTGATCGCGTGGGCATATGACGAAAAGGCTACAAAACCCTCAATCGGATTCGACAACCGCGCGGCTATGGCAAAGATCGCTCAGGTCGCCATCGCCATGGGGCATAGTGAGATCGGGGCTATCTCTGCGGAGCGAGCCGACAATGATCGCGCCCGCGACAGGGTTGCCGGAATTCGTGATGCCATGGCGGCGAATGGCCTCGTGCCCGATGAACTCGCCTTGATCGAAACGCCATATTCCATCGAAAACGGAAGACGGGTCTTCCGCCAATTGATGGCTTTGTCCCCAAGACCCACAGTCGTGATCTGCGGTAATGACGTGCTTGCCGTGGGTGCTTTGCAGATGGCGGATGAAATAGGGCTGCGCGTGACTCAGGACGTGTCGATAACCGGTTTTGACGATATCGAGCTTGCAAGCGTCGCGCATCCACCGCTGACCACGGTTCATGTCCCGCATCGCGACATGGGACGGGATGCAGCGCGGCTGCTGATCAACATGCTGGGTGGGCAGTCGCAGACCGCAAGCGTCGAGCTTGCAACCGACATCCGGATGCGCGGAACACTCGGTCCGCCGCCCGCATGATAGGGGTTAAGACAGGCGGTGCCTCACACCCCGGCCTTTTCAGCAGACGCAACCAGCATCGGAGCCAGACGCTGTGCCCAAGCCTCTTGCGTCGCGGGCGTGTCGATCAGATCATTGCGCAGTTCCAGCAGGATGTTGGGCCGTTCATGGGCGATCGCGTGCCGGGCGATGGCATCACCTGCCAGATGGCCGCTATAGGGCTCATTGTCGCCCACGCAAAGGTCTTCTTCGTCCTTTAGCTGGGCTAACAGGGGCCGCGCCAGCCGATCATCGACCGCGTATAGCAGGCCCACATGCCAGGGTCGCGGTGGCCGCCCGACGAATTGCCGGGTAAAACTGTGCACAGAGCAGATGATGGTATCGGTTCGTTGCGCCGCGAGTTGCGTGAGCGCCGTGTGATAGGGCCGGTAGAGCCGGTTCAATCGCCGCTCCAGCTCCTCTTGGTCGGCATGTCGATTGCCGGGAATGATCGTGCCATCATAAAGCTTCATCAACAGCGTCGGATCGTCCTCTCCCCGATTGGGATCAATCACCAGCCGTGAGAAATTCGAACGGATAACCGGAGCATTCAGGCAGTGCCCCAATGCCCGTGCAACCCCAGCCGCGCCCACATCATAGGCGATGTGGCGGTTCATATCCTCTGGCGCCAGACCCAGATCGCCGCCGCTGACAAAAGCGGGCACGGTATTGGCCGCGTGATCACATGTGACCAGCCAGCGAGATGGGCGATCGGCCCCCTCGATCATGTAGGGTTGATATGTCATCGAGTTGTTACTTTCCTTCGCCATCCCTCTAGGGCAGTTGCCCCGGAATGTGAATTGGGTAATAAGGATTGCAAGAACTGTTAGCGATAACGTCCAAATGCGATAATCACCACCGCATACCCGACAGAACCGTTGACAGACAGGCAGCACGGCCCGACGCTCGGGCCCATGACAATAGCAGGACCACCCGCATGAGACGCCATCGCAACGTCAAGATCGTGGCCACCCTTGGCCCCGCATCCGAGGATTACGACACCATCCGCGCGCTGCACGAGGCCGGTGCTGACGTGTTCCGCCTGAACATGAGCCATAGCGATGGCGCGCATGAAGGCATCGTCGACAAGCACCGGATCATCCGGCAAGTGGAAAAGGACCTGAACAGTCCGATTGCCATCCTGGCTGATCTGCAGGGGCCAAAGCTGCGGGTTGGTGTCTTTGCTAATGAGGAAGAAGAGCTGCAGAATGGTGCCGCCTTCCGTCTGGATCTGGATGAGGCCGAGGGCGACGTAACCCGTGTCTGCCTGCCGCACCCTGAGATTTTTGCGGCCCTTGAGCCCGGCTCCAGCCTTTTGGTCAATGACGGTAAGATCCGATTGAAAGTGACCGAGTGCGGCAAGGATTTCGCTGATTGCGTGGTGGTGGCGGGCGGCACGATCTCGAACCGTAAGGGTGTGAATGTCCCTGATGTGATGCTGCCGCTGGCGGCGCTGAGCGAGAAAGACCGGGCCGATCTTGAATTTGTCTGCGAGCTTGGTGTGGACTGGCTGGCGCTCAGCTTTGTGCAGCGACCCGAGGATGTGAACGAGGCGCGCGAGCTGTGCAATGGTCGCGCCGCGATTCTGTCCAAGATCGAAAAGCCCTCGGCGGTGGAGCGGTTCAACGGCATTCTGGCGGCGTCCGACGGGATCATGGTTGCGCGCGGCGATCTGGGGGTCGAACTGCCAGTTCAAAACGTGCCACCGATTCAGAAACGCCTGGTGCGCACCTGCCGGGCGGCAGCAAAACCGGTTATTGTAGCGACGCAGATGCTGGAATCGATGATCGACAGCCCGATGCCCACCCGCGCCGAAGTCAGTGATGTGGCGACCGCCATCTACGAGGGCGCAGATGCGATCATGCTCTCGGCGGAATCGGCGGCGGGCAGCTATCCGATCGAGGCGGTGACGACGATGGATAACGTTGCCCGCGAGGTTGAGGACGATCCAACCTATACCCAGATCATCGAAGCCTCGCGCAAGGCCTCGCGGACCTCGGTCGCCGACGGTATCGTCGCGGCGGCCCGCGAAATTGCCGAAACCACAGATATCAAGGCGATCTGTTGTTTCACCCAATCCGGTACGACCGCGCTCCTGACCGCCCGCGAACGGCCCCGCGTTCCAATTCTCGCACTCAGCAGTGAGATGGATACTGCCCGCAGGCTTGGTCTCAGCTGGGGGGTGAACTGCGTCATGACCGAACGGCTGGATCGTTTCAAGATGGCGGTGCTCAACGCCGCACGGGCCGCCCGTACACAAGGCTATGCCAGCGCGCTTGATCAGATCGTGGTTACGGCGGGCGTGCCCTTCAACGTGCCGGGCACAACCAACATCCTTCGTGTCGCCCCCTGTCAGGAAAGTTTGATTTATTCGACAGATCGTGGATAATTCGCGCGCTGGGTAACCAAGTTCGTGTGGAGAGTGCATTATGGATCCGGATCTGGCCCTAATTCTTGGGCTTCTGCTGGGCACTTTTTCAGTGCCTTCAATCCTGTCGGCCTTTGCTGACGGTCGTGCACCGCGGGTGGCCGCCTTCACGATTATCGCCTCGGGGTCGCTGATCGTTTGGGCAATCAGTCAGAAACCGGGAGGATATGCGATCATGGACCTCCCGGATGTACTCGTCCGTGTTCTGGCGCGGTTTATTTCCTGATCAGGGTTTGCAGCGCGCTCGGTGGAGGCGCCACAAACTCAATGTTCTTCACGCCACCGGATCATTTTTTCCGTACATGGCTGGTTAATCATCGTTAGTTCAAACGGTTGTGCAGATAAGAATTGGTCCAGCCCTTTCAGATCGCTGAAATCAAAGGCCAGCGTCGTTCCCTGGTATGATTTTCTGCACTGTCCCGATGAGCGTTTCCAGACCGACGGAGTGATGCTCGATGCCGTCTTCGGTCTTGTATATGTCGGTGCAAAAGGTTTTGCCGATATCGGGGATATTGATGCAATAGCTTGCGCTGTCCGAGACCTCCCATGTTCCAGCAAGAGCATGCGGCACAAGTGCCGCGGCGAAGGTACCGTCCTTACCGTAGAAAAACGGCGTCACACCGCCATCGCCGAATGGCTTGCCCGGAACAACATCGACATAGACGGTATTGCCGGAAAGGTAACCCGTCACATGATCACCTTGCAGTTTTTGGGGTGCGTCGGCGGCCACGACCGGGCTGGACAAAACCATTGCAACGGCGATTATCAACCCGCTTCGCAATTTATTCTTCTGCATTTCGAATACTCCTGAGTTGCAAATCAGTCTGGCAGTATTGCGCCTGACGCCTTTTCATCAGCCAAAATACCCATAATATCAATTTGACAAATATTATGATATGCATAACAGGTTACTTATGTTTGATCGCCGGAACATGGTCGCCTTCACCACCCTGATGCAAGAACTCAGCGTCACCAAGGCAGCCGATAAACTCAACATCTCGCAGCCCGCCATGAGCGCCACGTTGCGTAAGTTGCGCGCAACATTGGGCGACCCCTTGTTTGTCAAAGTCGGGCGATCACTTTGTCCTACGGACAGGGCAATCGAGATTCAGAAGATCGTGAAAGAAATTTCAGGGCTGCTCGACGGCATTGATCGGGACAGGGTCTCGTTTGACCCCAGGGTCGATCCGCTCTCGTTGCGCCTGCAGGCATCGGATCACACGCACTCCCTGATCTTGTCGAATGTCATGGCCGCGTTGTTGGTCGAAGCGCCGCTGGCAGATTTGACGATCCGCCCTTTGGCCTATGAGTATCTGGAGCGCGATCTGGAAGAAGATGTGTTAGATTTTGCAATTCTTCCGGACTTTCTTGCGCCGTCGAACATGCAAATGCGCAAGATATTCGAAGAAAGCTTTGTCTGTATCATGCGTAAAGATCACCCGGCGGCTTCTGCCAACCTGACGGTCGAGGCGCTTTCCAAGTGTCAGCACATACGGGTTGCGCCGGTTCTGGTGCAAGGGCAGAACCGGCTGGATCAATCATTTAAAAAGGCGAATCTGGTTCGTGATGTCAAACTGACGGTTGCGAATTATGCTGCCGTACCCGATGTAGTCGCGTCCACGGACCTGCTCTCTTTTTTTCCCAGCAGTCTGGCGAGGTTCCTGGACGCGCGGTTCACTATAAGATCTTCGCCAGTGCATCTGGCGCCCCATACCATGTCGTTGGTCTGGCATCCGAGGAAACAAACATCGGCTTCGCATAAATGGGCGCGAAATTTCCTGATACGGGCGGCATCCAGGTTCATCGCCAATGAAAAGCAGGGTGTTTAAGGTCGCGTTGATCGAATCCTTCTTGCGTAAATCAGGGATGCGGCGTATACGGCGCCTCTCACGCGCGCGTCCGGCCAAGTGGCATGCCGAGTCGCGCGTTCGACCGACTGACCAAAGAGGAGCCGGAAATGCCCAAGATGAAGACCAAGTCGAGCTGCAAGAAGCGGTTCAAGGTGACGGCCAGTGGTCGCGTTGTGGCCGCCCAAGCCGGTAAGCGCCACGGCATGATCAAACGCACCAACAAGTTTCTCCGCAACGCGCGTGGCACGACCACGCTGTCAAAGGCTGATGAAGGTATCATCAAGCCAATGATGCCCTATAGCCGCTAAGGAGGATCTGACAGATGTCACGCGTTAAAGGTGGGACCGTTACCCACGCCCGTCACAAGAAAGTCGTCAAGGCCGCCAAAGGCTATTACGGACGTCGCAAGAATACCTTCAAGGTGGCCGCACAGGCCGTCGACAAGGCCAACCAATACGCCACCCGCGACCGCAAGAACCGCAAGCGCAACTTCCGTGCCCTGTGGATCCAGCGGATCAACGCCGCTGTGCGCAGCCATGACGAAGCACTGACCTATTCGCGCTTCATCAACGGCCTGACATTGGCGGGCGTGGAAGTGGATCGCAAAGTGCTGGCTGATCTGGCCGTGCACGAACCTGCTGCTTTCGGCGCGATCGTCGATCAAGCCAAGGCTGCGCTGGCAGCATAAGCCAGTCGCCCGAGGGACAGAAAACAGCGCCGCCTGTCAACCGACTGGCGGCGTTTTCTTATTCAGCTAGGTCCAACACGGACAAGCGGGGCAGCACCTTAACTCGCGTTCCCGGCTTCGTGCAGGACCCGCCCAATGATGTTCATGAGCAATTGCGCCGCCAGGGTCGAGGTTGAGCCGGTCTGGTCATAATCCGGCGCCACTTCCACCAGATCAATGCCGACGATCTGACCGCGTTTTGCCAGCCCCGCCAGCAGCTCAAGCACCTCGTAATAGAGGAAGCCACCGTGGCTCGGTGTGCCCGTGCCCGGCGCGATAGATGGGTCGAACGCGTCGATGTCGACGGTCACATAGTAGCGCACGCCTTCTGGAATGCGGTTCAACATCGCCTCGACACCCATCTTGCGCACCTGTCTGACCGACTGGATATCCGAGCCCATAGCGCGGGCGTCGACATAGCCATCCTTTGCGGTGGACGACACGTTGCGGATGCCAATCTGGCTCAGGCCGGTTACACAGGGTTTTTCCGCCGCGCGCCGCATCGGATTGCCGTGACCATAGCGCACGCCGTGACGTTCATCGACGAAATCGAGATGTGCGTCGATCTGGACAACGTGGATGGGTTCCTGATCATCAAAGGCGTTGATGCAGGGGATGTTGATCGAATGATCGCCGCCCAGAACCACCGGTAGCGCCCCTGCGGCCAGTATCTTACGCACGCCGTATTCGATATTTGCGTGGCTCGTCATCGTGTCAGTATGGACGATATCGGCATCGCCAATATCAACGATGGTAACCTTGGCCGGGTCAAGATAAGTGACATCGTCCTCATGATCATAGGCACCGGCATGGCCGAAGGAAAACAGGGTAGAGGCCTCGCGGATTGCCCGTGGCCCCATCCGCGCGCCCGAGCGCCACTGGCAGCCAAAATCGAAAGGTGCGCCCATCACGGCGACATCGGCCTCGATCGTGTCCCAGTTTTCGACATAGGGGTATTTGCCAAAGGTGCAGATACCCACAAAGGGCAGGTTCAGGCGACCCGAGTCGTAACCGTGTTTCGACATGTTCTTTTCCTTACAGTCAGGTTTCCGCAGAGGTGTCATTTTCCGACTTTACTATCCGGTGCGGCATGCAGGCTGCGCGCGATAATAGTGTCGGCATGGTCGGTTATTTTGTCCTTCATGGCAAACCAGATGTTGCCGCGATCCACGGTCGTATCGGGAAACGCGCAAAACACCCGCGCCTTTTCAAACGTCCCTATGCAATTGCCCGTTCGGCGCCTTCGGCGATGGCCTTGCGCAGCTTCTTGTCCAGTGCTTCCTGTTTTGATTTGGAATGAAATTTCAGGCCGAACATATCCTTGACATAGAAGGTATCGACCACCTGTTCGCCATAGGTCGCGATCACGGCCGAGTTTATGTAGACGTTGTTGTCGGCCAGCGTGCGCGTCAGATCGAAAAGCAGGCCGGGGCGGTCGCGGGTATCGACTTCGATGATTGTGTAAATCTCGGAGCCGTCATTGTCGAAGGTGATATGGGTGGGCACGCGGAAGGCGCGCTCGCGTTTCTTGATCTTGTCGCGGTTCTTGATGGCTTCGCGGGCCACGACCTCGCCCTTCAGTGTCTTGCCGATCATCTGACGCAGGCGCGGCAGACGGGCGGCCTCGTACGGGTGCCCTTCGGAATCTTGAATCCAGAAGGCCGGCGTGGCGTGGCCGTCCTTTGAGGTATAGGTGCGCGCATCGACGACATTCGCACCAACCAGTGCCAGTGCACCGGCCAGGCGCGAGAAGATGCCTGGATGATCAGCGAGCGCGAAACAGACGCGGGTGGCATCGCGGTCTTCGTCCGGGTGCAGGTCGATGGCGATCTCGCCGTCTTTGAGGTCGCGCAACAGCCGGGCAAAAACCGTATGTGCGGTGACATGGAGCCCTTGCCAGTAGGGCGGGTAGTGGCGTGCGATCTCGGTCTTGATGTCCTTGGCATCCCAGCCTTTCAGCGCCTCGCGCAGGTTGCGCTTGGCGTCCGAGCCGCGCTGTTCGCGGTTGAGTGCCTCAAGCCCGCCATCCATCGCCCGGCGGGTCTGGCGGTATAGCGCGCGCAAGAGCGAGGCTTTCCAGTTGTTCCATCGGCCCGGCCCCACGCCGCGAATATCGCAGACCGTCAGCATCAGCAGCAGATCAAGCCTTTCACGGGTCTGAACCGCTTTGGCGAAATCGCGCACGGTGCGCGGATCGGCAATGTCGCGTTTCTGCGCCATATCCGACATCAGCAGGTGATAGCGCACAAGCCATTCGGCGGTGTCGACTTCTTTAGATTTCAGCCCCAGGCGCGGGGCCACCTTGCGGGTGATTTTCGCCCCAAGGATCGAGTGATCCTCGTCCCGGCCCTTGCCGATATCGTGCAGCAGCAGCGCCACATACAGAACCTTGCGGTTGATGCCTTCTTTGAAGATGGTCGAGGATACAGGCAGATCGTCAACCAGCTCGCCACGCTCGATCTGGGCCAGCTGGCTGATGCATTGAATGGTGTGTTCGTCGACCGTGTAGAGATGATACATGTTGAACTGCATCATCGCCACGATCGGTTCAAATTCAGGGATGAAGGCCGACAGCATACCCAGTTCGTTCATGCGTCTGAGCGCGCGCTCCGGGTTGCCGTGTTTCAGCAACAGATCGAGAAAGAGTTTCTGCGCTACCGGGTCTTCACGCATTTCGACGTCGATCAGGTGCAGGTTGGCGGTGACCAGCCGCATCGCATCCGGATGGATCAGCATGCCGGTGCGCAGCCCTTCCTCGAAGAGCCGCAAAAGGTTCAGCGGATCTCTGAGGAACTTTCTCTCGCTGGCGATGGCGATGCGGCCATGTACTTCGGTGTAGCCGTCCTTGAGCTTGCGTTTGCGGTGGAAGATGCGCTCAAGCAGTGGTGCGGATTTGACATGTGCCGCTTCGAGCTTGGTGACGAAAATCCGCGTCAGATCACCCACCACGGTGGCGTGGCGAAAGTAATCCTGCATGAAATGCTCGACCGCGCGGCGCCCGGCGATGTCGACATATCCCATGCGGTCGGCCACTTCGACCTGCAGGTCGAATGTCAGTTGGTCGTTGGGCCGTCTGGTAATCAGATGCAGGTGGCAACGCACTGCCCAAAGGAAATTCTGCGCGCTGGCGAATTTGTCGAATTCTTCTTCGGTAAAGACCTTTAACCGAACAAGCTCTGATATGTCTTGCACCCGGTGCAGATATTTCGCGATCCAGAAAAGCGAATGGAGATCGCGCAGCCCGCCTTTACCTTCCTTGACATTGGGCTCGACCACGTAGCGTTGCCCGCCCTGTTTTTCGTGGCGAATGTCGCGCTCGGTCAGTTTGGCTTCGATGAATTCCTGCGCGGTGCCTTTGAAGAGGTCTTTCCATAGTCGCCGGTTCAGTTCGTCCGAGAGCGCGGCGTCGCCCGCAAGGTACCGGTTTTCCAGAAGCGCGGTACGAATGGTGAAATCTTCTTGTCCCAGCCGCAGGCAATCGCGAACGGTACGGGCAGCATGGCCGACTTTCAGCCGCATATCCCAGAGAATATAGAGCATCGATTCAATCACGCTCTCGGCCCAGGGCGTAATCTTGTAGGGCGTCAGGAACAGCAGATCGACATCCGATTGCGGTGCCATCTCGCCGCGCCCGTAACCGCCGACAGCCAGCACAGCGATACGTTCCGATCTTGTGGGAGTGGGCAACGGGTGCAAATGCCGTGTCGACAAATCCAGCGCTGCCAGGATGATGCAATCGGTCAGCCAACTGTAGGAACGTGTTGCTGCGGTGGCCCCAAATGGATGAGCGGTCAGCGCGGCCGCGATAGCGCTGCGGCCTTTGTCCTGGACCTCGTTCAGTATAGCAATCGCAGTTTTTCGCAGTGAGGCAGGGTTGCCACGGCTTTCCCGGGCCGCTGCGTCAAGTTGTGCCCGGATAACAGCGGATGCAAAGATATCCTCCGCCGGGCAGATCAGATCATCCGGAAGGGGTGAGGGTGTTTCCATCACCTTGGGCGCAATCCGCTCAGAAGCCCGGCGCGCCGAAACCCTGCGGTGCCGGAGACACGACCGAGACCTGGTTGTTCACGATCGTGGCCACGGCCAGGCCGCGATCATTGGTGCCATCAGGCAGAAAGCGGAAGATACCGGTCACGCCCTGAAAGCCTGCTGCCTGCGTCAGCGCCCCGCGGCTTAGCGCGTCGCGTCCGCGCGATTGGGCCAGGGCGCCGATGGCGGCGATCCCATCATATGCAAGGCCGCTTAGGGCATGGGGTGGCGTGCCGAAACTGGTAGAGAAACGGCTGTTATACTGTGCTGCGCGGGACGGATCGGGCAGGGCGAACCACCCCCCCTGAACGCCCGGCAGCGACAGCGTTTGCCGTGGCGTGTCCCAACGGCTGAGGCCGATATATTGCACGTTCTCAGGCGACAGCCCGGCTTCGGGCAGCATCTGCGAGAAAAGCGGCAATGCGCCTGCGGTGTTGGCGGTGAGGAAGATGGAATTGGCCCCGTTTGCTTCGGCGGCAGCAGTGATTTGTGGCACTGCGTTGACCACTCCGTCCTGCGAGAATTCATAGCTTACGCTGCCGGCATTCGTGCCGCCACTGGCCCGAACCGCCTGCTGGATGGCCTGTTTGCCCAGCTGTCCGGCCAGATTGTCCGAATAGACCGTCAGTACCTTGTCCTTGCCATTCTGTGTTGCGTAGCGTGCAAGACGATTGGCGGTGGTCTGAAAGGTTTGTCCAAGGATGAAAAGATTACCGCCCGCAATTGTGGCGTTGTTTGAAAAGGACAGTACATTGACGCCTTTGTCCGCAACAGCTACCGCGACGGCATTGGCCGATTCCGCGTGCAGCGGGCCAACGATGATACGCGCACCATCATTGACGGCCTCAAGCGCAGCGGCCTGGGCGCGGGCGGCATTCCCCGCCGTGCTGTAGACCCTCAGGTCGATCTTGACACCTTGCAGGTCCGAAACCGCCAGCCGCGCGGCATTTTCCAGATCTCGCGCCAGCTTCTGTTCCTGATCGCTTGCCGCGCCATGCGGCACCAAAAGGGCGACGGGCACAGAGCCGCTAAAAAGTGAGCCGCCACCTGTATTGACCGCCGGTAGCGTGTCGCAGGAGGCGATCCAAAGGACCGAGATCAATAGGGAAAGCCGGGCGAATGTCTTGCGGGCGGCGGATAAAACGGCGAACATGGGTAACTCACTCCCCTTTGGGCGGCCTGCGTTTTTCGCGACCGGGATTTATCGGGGCAATCATAAACGTCATACGGGGCGGGTCCAGTGGTGAATCCGATCAACAGCAAGCTGTCGCCGGGTCTCTACCTGATCGCGACGCCGATTGGCACGGCGCGGGACATCACGCTGAGGGCGCTTGATATACTGACTTCGGCGGACATGTTGGCAGCCGAGGACACAAGAAGCCTGCGCAAATTGATGGATATTCACGGTGTTGCCCTGAACGACCGGCCCTTGCTGTCGTATCATGATCATAATGGCGACAAGGTGCGCCCTAGACTGATCGACGCTCTCGCGGCCGGGAAATCGGTGGTTTACGCCTCTGAGGCGGGAACGCCAATGGTGGCCGATCCCGGGTTCGATCTGGCGCGCACCGTGGTCGAGGAAGGGTATCCGCTGATTTCTGCGCCGGGGCCGTCTGCGGTGATCACGGCGCTGACCCTGGCGGGGTTGCCCACGGATCAGTTCCATTTCGCCGGTTTCCTGCCGAACACCGCATCACGGCGGAAAACCGCGCTGGGCGCACTGGCGCAGGTCCCCGGCACGTTGGTTTTTTACGAATCGCCTAAGCGGGTGGCTGCGATGCTGCGCGACGCAGCCGAGGTGTTGGGAACGGCGCGTCAGGCGGTCGTTGCCCGCGAACTGACCAAGAAATTCGAGGAAGTGCTTCGCGGTACATTGTCCGAATTGGCGGCAATTTGCGCTGATCGCACCCTGAAGGGAGAGATCGTGGTGCTGATCGGACGTGCTGATTCATCAGCGGTTAGCGAAGCTGATATAGAAGCGGCGCTGTTGCAGGCACTGGAAACACTGTCGGTACGCGACGCGGCAGATCAGGTTTCCGCCGCGTTGGGGATGAAACGGCGGCAGGTGTATCAGTTGGCGCTGAAACTTGAGGCAGATGGATGACCGGGCAAACGGACATAAACGCAAGATCAGCGGCGGCGCGTGCGCGCCGCGATGCGGGACAACGCGCCGACCTGTCCGGTCGCAGCGCCGAGGCTCGGGTGGCTGCTGAATATGAACGGATGGGCTACGATCTGATCGAAACACGCTGGCGCGGCACCGGCGGTGAGGTTGATTTTATTTTCGCTCAGGGCGATCTGTTGGTTTTCACCGAGGTCAAGAAGGCCCGCAGCATTGACGCGGCAATTCGCAGTCTGCGCACGGGGCAGATGCAGCGCATTCATCGGGCCGCGTCCGAATACCTCGCACATGCACCGAACGGTCAACTCAGCGAGGTTCGGTTCGATCTGGCGGCGATGGACGGATCAGGCCATATTCAGCTGATTGAAAACGCTTTCGGTCATTTCTGAATTGCACCTCGCGCGCCCTTGCCCCATGAAAAGGGAGCTAAAAAAGGGGCAGCGTCATGAAAATCGCCTTTCAGATGGATCCGATCGGCCCGATCGACATTAATGCAGACAGCACTTTTCGTCTTGCCGAAGAGGCTCAGGCGCGCGGGCATGAATTATTCTATTATACGCCCGACAAGCTGGCCTACGATCAGGGACGCGTGACCGCTCGCGGTTGGCCGCTGAGCGTGCAGCGGATGCAAGGGGATCATTTTCGCCTCGGTGTCGAAACGGTGGTTGATCTGGCTGATTTCGACGTGGTTTGGCTGCGTCAGGACCCGCCGTTTGACATGTTCTATATTACCACCACTCATCTGCTGCAGCGCCTGACGCCTGAAACCACGGTGGTGAATGATCCGTTCTGGGTGCGCAACTTCCCAGAAAAGTTGCTGATTCTCGATTTCCCGCAGTTGATGCCGCCGACGGCGATTGCCCGCGATCTGGACACCATACGCGCGTTCAAGGAGGAGCATGGAGATGTGATCCTCAAGCCGCTTTATGGCAATGGCGGGGCGGGGGTGTTCCTGTTGAAAAAAGAGGATCGCAACCTGACCTCTCTGCACGAGATGTTCACCAGCTTCAGTCGTGAGCCATTGATCGTGCAGAAATTCCTGCCGGATGTGTCGAAAGGCGACAAAAGGGTAATCCTGGTAGATGGTGAGGCGGTGGGCGCGATCAACCGGGTGCCTGCCCAGGGTGAAACCCGTTCGAACATGCACGTAGGCGGGCGTCCTGAAAAGATTGACCTGACCGAGCGCGACCGCGAGATCTGTGCCACGATCGGGCCGCTGTTGCGTGAGAAGGGGCAGGTCTTTGTAGGTATCGACGTGATCGGCGATTACCTGACTGAAATCAACGTGACCTCACCCACCGGCATTCAGGAACTTGAGCGTTTCGATGGGATTAACGTTGCCGCACAGATCTGGGAAGCGATCGAGGCCAAACGCCCGTGAGTGCACGTCAACATATACTCAACCTATGGTTGCGTACGATTGAAAAACCTCAGCTAAAGAGAGCCGATTTCAAACGGGCTCGCCGCAGTTTCGAGATGAAGTCCAGGACATTTTCCAGGCCACCTCGTGATGCCGTGTTCGCCATCAAAGGCGTGGGTGGCACGGCGGGGTCGGTGCCCACCCTTTGCGTGGAAAAATCCGATACGGGGCCCCTTATCCTCTATTTTCATGGTGGCGGTTATGTGTTCGGTTCGGCGCATACCCATCGTGCATTGGTGGCTTGGGTGTCGCATTATACCGGCTTATCCGCCGCGATTGTGAGCTATCGGCGAGCACCGGAAAGCCCTTTTCCCACGGCGCTGCTGGATGCGGTGATTGCATATAAATTCGTGCGGCATTCGCCGAGAGGGATTATTCTTGGCGGCGACAGCGCGGGTGGCGGAATTGCCCTTGCCCTGCTGGGCGAGATCACGCGCCTCGGCCTGCCGCAACCACTGGGGACTTTCGTTATGTCACCTCTGACCGACCTCAGTTTCTCGGGTGACAGCTTTCAGGCGAACGCAGATGTCGACGCGGTTCTGCCGGTCGAGCGTGCGCCGGAACTGGCGCAGCTTTATCTCGACGGGGCCGATCCGAAACATCCTCGTGCGTCCCCGCTTTTCGCCGATTTTGCCGGTGCGGGGCCTGTCTGGATGACGGTCAGCGATCAGGAAATACTGCTCGATGATACGCGCCGCATGGCTGACAAACTAAAAAGCCAGGGTGTGGACGTGACCTGCAAGATCGAAAACAACCTGCCGCATGTCTGGCCCCTGTTCAAAGGCTACTTGCCGGAGGCAGAAACAACGCTGCGCGAATTGGCAGCGTGGATCAGAGCTCTCTCACCCCGGTCAGGCGATAGCTGACCGCTTCAGCGACATGGGGGTGGCGCACCTCTGCCGAACCGTCAAGGTCGGCAATGGTGCGCGCTACGCGCAAGACCCGATGATAGCCGCGCGCTGACAGGCCGAAGCGTTCGGCGACCCGGGTCAGTAGCGCCCGGCCGTCCGCATCAGGCGTTGCGATTTCTTCGAGGGCCTCGCCTTCGGCATCGGCATTCAGGCGCATGTCAGCCCGCTGATCATATCTTGCCTGTTGCTCCGCCCTCGCCTGTTGCACCTGTGCGGCATAGGTCGCTGAGCTATCGCCAGATGCGGGCAGGTCAAGATCGGTGAAGGCCACTGGTGGGACTTCGACACGCAGGTCGAATCGATCCATAAGCGGGCCGGAAATGCGCCCCATGTAATCCTCGCCGCAGATCGGGGCGCGGGTGCAGGCGCGCGCAGGGTCGCTCAGGTACCCGCATTTGCAGGGGTTAGCAGCGGCCACCAGCATGAACCGGCAGGGGTATTTTACATGGGCATTGGCGCGGGCGACCATGACTTCACCGGTTTCGATCGGCTGGCGTAGCGTTTCCAGAACCATGCGCGGGAATTCCGGAAATTCATCCATGAAGAGCACACCATTATGCGCCAGGCTGATTTCGCCGGGGCTGGCTCGCCGCCCGCCGCCTACGATTGCTGCCATCGACGCGGTATGATGCGGCTCCCGAAACGGGCGCGTGCGGTTGATGCCGCCCTCCTCCAGCAATCCCGCCAGCGAATGGATCATTGAGGTTTCCAGCGCTTCCCGGGCGGTGAGAGGCGGCAGAATCCCCGGCAACCGTGCGGCCAGCATAGATTTGCCCGAGCCGGGCGTGCCTACCATCATAAGGTGATGTCGCCCGGCTGCAGCGATCACCAATGCCCGCTTGGCTCGTTCCTGACCTTTCACATCGCGCATATCGCGACCGCCTGTCCCGCTTTGCACCTCCCCGGGCACGGCCGGTGGCAGGGGCGATTGGCCGGTATAATGCCGGATCACATCGGCTAGCGAGCAGGCCCCTAATACCTGAACCGCATCAACCCAAGCGGCTTCAGGCCCAGACGCCTTGGGGCAAAGCAGAACGTGCTCCTCCTCGGCGGCTGACATCGCTGCAGGCAGGGCGCCGATCACCGGGACGAGCGATCCGTCCAGAGAGAGCTCTCCCAACGAAGTCGTGGTTTCAACCGCATCTTTTGGAATGATTTCCAGCGCTGCCAGAAGCGAAAGCGCAATCGGCAGATCAAAATGGCTGCCTTCCTTCGGCATATCAGCCGGGCTGAGGTTGATGGTGATCCGCTTGGAGGGTAGGGCAATCGCCATTGAGCTGAGCGCGGTGCGCACCCGATCGCGCGCCTCGCTTACCGCCTTGTCGGGCAGGCCCACGACAGAGAATGCTGGCATGCCCGGGGTGACGGCACATTGCACTTCGACCTGCCGCGCTTCAACACCTTCAAAAGCGACTGTGTAGGCGCGTGCGACCATATCCCTGCCTTTTTGTGTCAATCTTGGTTAACGAACCGAGGTTAACGATATGAGCGCAATGATTGAGGAAGTCTTAACGGGTGACCTTGATGCGGATTGAGTATCTTTTGGAACGATGCCGCAAGGCCGGGTACTATCGATACAAGGTGCGCCGATGCGTGGCTCTTGGCCTGAGGTTTCGCAAAATGGGCGCGGTAGCACGCAATTTAATACCAGCTAGCTGCGCAAGGCCATGAAAGCGGGCCAGGCTGCTGGGTCGGCCACGGTCTTGTCACGGCAAAACCCGTTGCAGAAGCCGAAGATCCGACCATCCAGTTCCAGCATATGGGTTGAGGGGTCACCGGAATAGGGGCATTGCGCGTTCTCCGGCGTGCCTTCCGCGGCGCGCGAGGGCAGCGGGGCAGGCCCCGGCCAGTCAGTTGTATCGAAAGGCTTGTTGTAGCGGTTCAGCACCTCGCCGCGCACCAGCCCCATCGCCCGCCAGCGGCGAAACGCCGGATCGGTCAGATGGGCGTCAACATAGGCGCGGGCGCTGCCTGACACGTTCAGCCCATATCCCGCGATCCGTGCGGCGACCGGCGCATAGAATGCGTCAGCGATGGAATAGTCGCCACAAAGCCAGGGGCCGTCCGGCGAGCAGGTCGTGCGCGCATGATCCCAGATCAGTTCCAGTCGTCTCAGGTCGGCGGCGACCGCTGCTGAGGGGTCAACGCCGCTATAGGCCAGCCGGAGGTTCATTGGGCAGTCAGTGCGCAACGCCATGAAACCGGAATGCATTTCAGCCGTCAGGCTGCGAGCGGTCGCGCGCGCCAACGGCTCTGCGGGCCAGAGTGCCGCCTCGGGATGCCGTGTTGCCAATTCTTCGGCAATGGCGATGGAATCCGTCAGGATCGCGCCCTCGGGGGTGCGTACCGCAGGAACGGTCTTGGCGGGCGCCCAGCCGGGCATCTGTTCCGGCACACCGCCTTTTTTGAAATCCACCATCTCGAGCCTGCGTTTAAGGCCAAAACGTTCGAAAAGCAGCCAGGCACGCAGCGACCAGCTGGAATAGGCGTAATCGCCAAGAATAAGATCATAAGTCATGAGGGCAGATTAGCGGCGATTATCGCGGTCGAAAAACGAAACCTTGTGGGCATGGTCATCACGGAATGTGATTAATTGCCCCCGCATGCCAGCGGATGCCATCCCAGTGCAGGTCGGTGACCGAAAGGTTATCGATCCGGTGACTGAACGCCTCATAGGCATCCACTTGCAGCGCTTGTTGTACCTGTGTCAGGATTGCGCCGAAATGAGCCACTGCAATGAGGTCGCGCCCGGGATATCTGGCCAGCAACCGCGCCACCGCGCGATCTACACGCGCCGAGACCTCGTGCCAGCTTTCGCCGTTGGGAGGGCGGACATCGCCGGGCTGGTCCCAGAAAGAGCGCAGATTTTCCTGGTCCGGAATGGTGTCGAACGCCTGCATTTCCCAATCGCCGAAATGAATTTCGCGCAAATCTGCATCATGCGGCAAGCGTTCGCGCGCCCCGGTAATTGCATCGGCTGTTGCTGTTGCACGCACCAGATCTGAGGATACCACCAGTGCATCGCCGGGCAGGTGTGCCATCAGTCGCGCGATCCGAGCTTGATCGCTCAGATCGGCGGGTATATCTGACCAGCCAACCATAGCGTTGGCATGGGTTGGCCCGTGCCGGACCCAGAAAAACCGGCTCATGGTAGTGTGCCTTTCAGAACCTGCGGCAACCCTGCGATCACGTTCACGACCAGGCCGGCCTTGGTGGCGAGTTTCTGATTCAATCTGCCCTGCGCGTCGCGAAACGCGCGGGCCAGAGCATTTTCCGGCACTACGGAAAGGCCCACCTCGTTCGAGACAACGATCACGGGTGCCGCAGCGAGGCTTAACGCTGTCATTAACTCTGCCTCGGCCAGCGTCAGATCGCTTTCGGCAAGCATGTGATTGCTCAGCCACATGGTCGCACAATCAAGCAGCACGACGTGATCCCCCGGCGCCCGGTTCAGCACCGGACCCAGGTCCAGTGGCGCCTCAACGGTTTTCCAGCCCTGACCGCGCATTTGCCTATGTTTATATACCTTTGCGCGCATTTCGTTGTCGCGCACCTCGGCTGTGGCGAGGTAAATCAATCCCCGGCCCGAGCCTTTGGCAAGCCCTTCTGCAAAGGCCGATTTCCCCGAGGCCGCGCCCCCAAGCACCAACGTCAATTCCGGAAACATGACAGAATTGCACCCTTATTTGATCCGCTTTGATTAGCGCTGCGTATCATTAGCTGAGAGACTGAAAAAGGGCGCAAGCACCGCGTTACCAGTTCAGGAGGTCAAGATGCCACTAGATGCACCAGAGCAACACAACATGTCGCGTAAGGCCATGCGGGCCGAGATGCTGGATGCCGAGACCGAACGTGCGCTGGCTTATGCGTGGCGAGATCACCGGGATGAGGCAGCGCTGCACCGGTTGATCACAGCATATATGCGGCTGGCAATTTCCATGGCATCGAAGTTCCGCCGCTACGGCGCACCGGTAAACGATCTTATCCAGGAGGCTGGTCTGGGCCTGATGAAAGCCGCGGATAAGTTCGATCCGGATCGTGGCGTGCGGTTTTCGACCTATGCGGTGTGGTGGATCAAGGCGTCGATCCAGGAATATGTCATGCGCAACTGGTCGATGGTGCGCACCGGCTCGACCTCAAGCCAGAAATCATTATTTTTCAACATGCGCCGGGTTCAGGCCCGGTTAGAGCGCGAGGCCATGTCCAAGGGCGAAGAACTGGATGGCTACCAGCTGCGCGAGCTTATTGCCCACGAGGTTGGCGTGCCGCTGCGCGATGTCGAGATGATGCAGGGGCGTTTGGCCGGGTCTGATTTCTCGCTCAACGCCACCCAATCGACCGAGGATGAGGGCCGGCAATGGCTTGATACGATCATCGATGAAGGCCCGCAGGCCGAAGAACTGGTCGAGCAGGACCACGACCGGGAAGCGCTGCGCAATTGGCTGAACCAGGCGATGGCGGCTTTGAACGAGCGCGAACGTTTCATTGTGCATGAACGCAAACTGCGCGATGTTCCCCGCACGCTGGAAAGTCTTGGCGAAGAATTGAAGCTGAGCAAAGAGCGCGTACGCCAGCTTGAGGCGGCTGCGTTTGTGAAGATGCGTAAACATCTTGAACGCCACGGGTCCGAGGTTCATAACCTGTTGGTATGAAATGCCTTATTCTTGCTGTTGCAGCATGGATGTACCTGTCTGCCGTGCCGGTTGCGGCGCAGGACGTGCTGATCCTGGGTGAAATTCACGACAACCCCGAGCATCACCGCGTGCAGGCGCGGCGTGTGGCCGAGTTTGAGCCTAAGGCGCTGGTGTTCGAGATGATCGCACCCGATCGCGTCTACGGAGGCGTCGTCCCTGAATTCCGCTCGCCGAACGGCTTGCCGGAGTATCTCGGCTGGGATGCCTCGGGCTGGCCCGATTTTTCAATGTATCGGCCGATAATTTACGCGGCGCATGATGCCAGGATTTATGGGGCTCATGTGTCGCGCAAGGATGCGCATGAGGCGATGGGTGCCGGCGTTGTGGCTGTGTTTGGCGAACGGGCGAAAATGTTTGGTCTGACCGATCCGCTGCACGAAGCGCAGCAAGCAGCGCGCGAAGCGCTGCAAGCCGTCGCCCATTGTGATGCTTTGCCTGACGACATGCTGGCGCCGATGGTTGAAATCCAGCGTTTGCGGGATGCGGTGTTGGCACGTGCAGTAGTTAACGCGATGCAGGAAACCGGTGGGCCGGTTGCAGTGATCACCGGCAACGGCCACGCCCGCAAGGAGTGGGGTGTGCCAGCGATACTGACGCATGCGGCGCCTGATCTGGAGGTGTATGCGCTGGGGCAAACCGAAGCGGATGCGCCGCTTTCGGGCGTGTTTGACGAGGTGGTGTCCGCCGCATCTGTGAACCGGCCTGACCCTTGTCTGGCCTTTCAATAGCTTCCAAGCAGCGCCGCTGCCTGCTCTTGTCTCCGATCAGGTCCCGCAATACTGTCGCGCGAGTCTTATAAGGAAGATCGCTCATGCTGGCCTCGAAACGCATTCTTCTGATCATCGGCGGCGGGATTGCGGCGTTCAAGTCGCTGGATTTGATCCGCCGGTTGCGTGAACGCGGCGCTTCGGTGACGCCGGTTCTGACCTCGGCGGGAGCGGAGTTCGTGACACCTTTGTCGGTCTCGGCGCTGGCGGGTCATAAGGTTTACCGTGATCTTTTCGATCTGACCGAAGAGGCCGAGATGGGCCATATCGAGCTTTCCCGCAGCGCCGATCTGATCGTAGTGGCCCCTGCAACCGCTGACCTGATGGCGAAGATGTCAGGGGGGCATGCGGATGATCTGGCCTCGACGCTTTTGCTGGCCACCGACACGCCGGTACTGGTAGCGCCTGCGATGAATGTACGGATGTGGGAACACCGCGCGACCCGCCGCAACCGTGCTGTGCTGGATGCCGACGGGATCATGTTTGTGGGGCCGAATGAGGGCGACATGGCTTGCGGTGAATACGGACCCGGTCGCATGTCGGAACCGCTGGAAATTGTCGCGGCGATCGAGGCGGCATTGGTCGATGGCCCGCTCAAAGGCAAGCGCGTGCTGGTTACCTCTGGCCCGACGCATGAACCGATCGACCCAGTACGTTACATTGCCAACCGCTCTTCCGGGGCGCAGGGCACGGCGATTGCCCGGGCGCTTTCCGCTCTGGGAGCAGAAGTAGTATTTGTCACTGGCCCGGCGGATGTGCCACCGCCCAACGGCGTGCAGGTGGTACGGATCGAGACCGCGCAGCAAATGTTGGACGCGGTGCAATCCGCCGTGCCGGTGGATGCGGCGGTGTTTGCCGCCGCTGTCGCCGATTGGCGGGTTGCCAAGGAAAGCGCCAGCAAGATGAAGAAGGACAAGGGCGGTATTCCCAAGCTGGATTTTGCCGAGAACCCGGACATTCTGGCGACGATCTCGCAATTGCAGGAGGGTCGTCCGGCGCTGGTTGTGGGCTTTGCCGCCGAGACCGATGATGTGGTTGAAAATGCTGCCGCCAAACGTCAACGCAAGGGCTGCGACTGGATTGTCGCCAATGATGTGAGTGCAGGTACTGGCATCATGGGCGGAGCCGAAAATGACATTACCTTGATCACTAACGAAGGTGCCGAGGACTGGCCACGCATGGCCAAAGATCAGGTCGCCGCCCGGCTGGCGGACCGGATCGCCAAGGCGCTGGCCTGAGGCATTTTGGGTATTTCTGGCAAAATGAAAGGGCAGGGGATGGTCACGGTTCAGCTCATCTGGGACGACGGCGCAGACCGGTCCCTTGGCCTGCCCGGATATGAGACAGCAGGCGCGGCGGGCGCTGATCTGCGCGCAAATTTTCGCGAGGCTACGCGCGACGGGGTGGTGATTGAACCGGGTGCGCGGGCGCTGGTGCCCACCGGGCTGAGGCTGGCCATTCCTTTTGGCTACGAGGTGCAGTTGCGCCCGCGGTCGGGGCTGGCGCTGAAGAACGGGATCACGCTGCCCAACACACCCGGTACGATTGACAGTGATTATCGCGGGCCTCTGGGTGTGATCGTGATGAATGCGGGCGATGCACCGTTTCATGTGACCCACGGGATGCGGATTGCCCAGATGATCGTGGCCCCGGTGGTGCAGGCGCAATTCGATCTGGTTGAGACACTGGATGAGACCACTCGGGGAGCCGGCGGTTTCGGCTCTACGGGGCGTGGCTAATGTTGCTGGTACTGGTCATGGCGGGCGCGCTTTGGGGGGGCGGGGCGGCAATGGGCACACCGAAACCCATGCGCTGGACGATGGTCGGGATGCTATGGCTGGGCGTTGTGATTCTGCATCTGTTGTTGTCCGAGGGGCATGCCCTGCGGATGGCCACCGGTGAAAGTGCTGCCTTGTGGCTGATGCTGGGTGGGGCTGTGGCGATGGTGCTGGCCTATCGTGCCGGGCTCAGGCGGCTGCGGGCCAAGGCACAGACAACCTCGGTTGAGAATCCGGTGCCCGGCAGTTTCACCGACACTCAACTTGAACGCTATGCGCGTCATATCGTGCTGCGCGAGATTGGCGGGCCGGGGCAGAAGGCCCTGCGTGACGCGCGTGTGTTGGTCGTTGGTGCCGGGGGGCTGGGTTCGCCCGTATTGCTTTACCTGGCGGCGGCTGGCGTTGGCACGATTGGTGTGATCGATGATGATCTGGTCGAGAATTCCAACCTGCAGCGGCAAGTCATCCACCGTGATGCAGATATTGGCATGCCCAAGGTGCAGTCGGCCTTGCGCGCGATGCATGCGCAGAACCCTTCGGTTATCGTGCGGCCTTATCATCGCCGGCTTAGTGCTGACATCGCCGATGAGCTTTTCGCCGAATATGATCTGATCCTTGACGGTACCGATAATTTCGACACCCGCTATCTGTCCAATGCCGCCGCCGTCCGCACCGGCAAGCCGCTGATTTCGGGGGCGCTCGCGCAATGGGAGGGGCAGCTAAGCGTGTTCGATCCGGCGAACGGCGCACCCTGCTATCAATGCGTTTTCCCCGAGGCTCCGGCACCCGGTCTGGCCCCGTCTTGTTCAGAGGCCGGTGTGTTGAGTCCGCTGCCCGGTGTGGTCGGGTCGATGATGGCAAGTGAAGCGATCAAGCTGATCACCCACTCCGGTACACCCCTGCGCGGTGAGATGCTGATCTATGATGCGCTTTACGGCGAGAGCCGGAAATTCACCCTCAAACCCCGCGCCGATTGCCCGATCTGTGGCGATCAAGGAGACAATTATGACAAACCCACTGCTGGCTGACTGGCAAACCCCGTTCAACATCGCGCCCTTCGATCAGGTCACTGATGCAGATTTCGAACCGGCGTTCGGTGTAGCTCTGGCCGAGGCGCGGGCCGAGATTACGGCAATTGCGGATAATCCCGGGCCGCCCACATTTGCTAACGTGATCGAAGCGCTGGAGACTTCGGGAAAAGCGCTCGATAAGGTTTTGTCAGTGTTCTTTTCGCTGGCGGGCGCTGACAGCAATCCCAAACGACAAGAATTACAGCGCGCGTTCAGCCCCAGGCTGGCGGCATACAGCTCGGAGGTTCATGGCAACAAGGCGCTGTTTGGTCGGATCGACGCGCTGTGGCAGGCGCGCGATACGCTGGGCCTGACACCGGAGCAGGATCGGCTTTTGTATCTGACACGCCGGGGTTTCGTGCGTGCGGGGGCGGCCCTTACCGGCGAGCAGGACAAACGCATGCGTGAGATAATGGCGCGGCTGGCTGAACTGGGCACGGCCTTCACCCAGAACCTGCTGGCGGACGAGGCGGCGTGGCATATGGAATTGACCGACGATGATCTGCAAGGACTGCCGGATTTCGTAGTCAGCGCGGCGCGCGCGGCGGGTCAGGAAAAGGGGCTGCAAGGCCCCGTCATTACGCTGTCGCGGTCGCTCATCGTGCCGTTTTTGCAGTTTTCCCCACGCCGTGATCTGCGCGAGATTGCGTTTAATGCGTGGGCCGCGCGGGGGGCGAACGAGGGCGAGACCGACAATCGCGGTATCGCTGCTGAAACGCTTGCGTTGCGCAAGGAGCGTGCACAGCTTTTGGGTTACGACAGTTTTGCCGATTTCAAACTGGAAACGGAGATGGCCAAGACACCGGAGGCGGTGCGGAAACTGTTGCTGGATGTTTGGACCCCCGCCAAGGCCCGAGCTGAGGCCGATGCCGAGGTGTTGACCGAAATGATGCAGGCCGATGGCATCAACGGCGATCTGGAGCCGTGGGATTGGCGCTACTACGCAGAAAAGCGACGCAAGGCCGAGCATGATCTGGATGAGGCGGCGCTGAAGCCTTACCTGCAGCTCGACCGGATGATCGAGGCCGCCTTTGCCTGTGCGACCCGCCTGTTCGGGTTAGAGTTCAAACCGCTCGACGTGCCGCTTTACCACCCTGATTGCCGGGCGTGGGAAGTGATGCGGGATGGTGCCCATGTGGCGGTCTTCATCGGCGATTACTTCGCCCGCGCCTCCAAACGATCCGGCGCGTGGTGTTCGGCCATGCGCGGCCAGGCAAAATTTCCCGAGGTGCAGGGCCCCGTGGTGATCAATGTCTGCAATTTCGCCAAAGGTGATCCCGCGCTACTGAGTTATGACGATGCGCGCACGCTGTTCCACGAGTTCGGTCATGCGCTGCACCAGATGTTGTCAAACGTGACCTATGAAAGCATTTCCGGCACTAATGTGGCGCGCGATTTTGTGGAACTGCCGAGCCAGCTGTATGAACACTGGCTGGAAGTGCCCGAAGTACTGGCCGAATTTGCCACTCATGTCGAAACCGGTGCGGCGATGCCCAGAGACATGCTGGATAAGGTGCTGGGCGCGGCGACCTTCGATATGGGTTTCCAGACGGTCGAATATGTGGCGTCGGCACTGGTTGATCTGGCGTTTCACGAGGGGGCGGCCCCCGCGGATCCAATGGCAGAACAGGCCGCGGTGCTGGCTGATATTGGCATGCCGCACGCCATCACCATGCGCCATGCGACGCCGCAGTTCGCGCATGTGTTTTCCGGTGATGGCTATAGTTCGGGCTATTACAGCTACATGTGGTCCGAGGTGATGGACGCCGACGCCTTTGCCGCCTTCGAGGAGGCAGGCGGGGCGTTTGATGCGGACAAGGCGCGCGCGCTTGAGGCCAATATCCTCTCAACCGGTGGATCACGCGATGCGGAAGAGCTTTATCTTGCCTTTCGCGGCCGTCTGCCCGGGATAGAGGCATTGCTGAAGGGGCGGGGCCTCGCCGCCTGAAACACGAGGCTTTGCCTGTCCCAGCCTACGTGGTTAGACTGGCTGGATGCTACGAAGCCTTCTTCCGCTCATGGCCCTCTTATTGGGCTCTGCCTTCTTGCTGTTATGCGGGTGGCGTCAACGCGCTAATCCTGCCGGTACGAGGTGAAATCGAGGGGTTCACCGCCGCATCCCTCGGACTGTTGGGCACGGGCTGGGCGGTCGGGTATGTCGCCGGATGCCTGCGGACCCCGGCACTCGTGGTCAAGGTCGGCCATATAAGAGCCTTCGGGGTAATGTGCGCACTGGCGGCGATTTCGGTTCTGCTGTCGCTTCTTATCCTCAGCCCATGGGTCTGGATTCCCTTGCGCGGCATCTCAGGATTTTGCTTTGCCGGGGCAGCGATGATTGTCGAAAGCTGGTTGAACGAGCGCGTCGATGCGCCATCGCGCGGTCGGGTTTTCGGTATCTACACGATGGTCAATCTGGCGGCCTCGACCGCGGGGCAGATGGTGCTGACGATGGGCGACCCGGCAGGATATCTGTTCTTTGTGCTCGCCGCCATGACCTATTGTCTTGCGCTTCTGCCCACAGCGCTCAGCGCGACGGCGTCGCCCTCGGCACTGGTCAGCGTGTCGCTCGATTTGCGTGCGCTCTGGCGAAACTCGCCGGTGGCGGTTTTCGCGGTGCTGATGGTGGGGGTGTCAAACGGGTCGTTTGGAGCGCTGGCTCCGGTCTACGCGTCGCGGGTGGGGTTGAGCCTCAGTGATGTGGCGCTTTTCGCAAGCGTGCCCATTTTGGCGGGCGCTGCGGCGCAGATACCAGTCGGCTACCTGTCGGACCGGAACGATCGACGCATGGTGCTGATCGGCGTGGCCTGTCTGGGCCTTCTGGCCGATCTTCTGTTCATCGCCCTGATGCCGGGAGGGGTTGGGGCCAATATAGCGATTGTCGCGGTTTTCGGCGCATCGGTGTTTTCCATGTATCCGCTAATCGTGGCCCATGCCAATGACCACGCCGCCCCGGGCAGTTTCATCCAGGTTAGCGGCGGGCTGTTGCTGGTCTACGGTTTGGGGGCCATTGGCGGGCCCACAGTGGCCGGGTTCGCAATGACGAATTTTGGAAATACCAGCCTTTTCTGGACCACCGGATGTGGGCATGTCCTGCTGATCCTGTTCGCGATTCTTCGGATGCGCACCCGGGCCGGTGTGGCCCACGCGGACAAGCAGGCATTCCGAGCCTCGCCCATGGCCCGCGCTTCCACTCCGGAAACCGCCGCACTCGACGCGAGGGCAGAGCAGGCGCCCGGGACCGATTCCTGACCGGCCCGGGCGGGGAGACTGGCTACTCGGCTGCCTTCATTTCAGTAACGATGTCGATGGTAATCGGGCCGGTCGAGAAACCACCAACCCCAAAAGCCTGGTGATCAATTACCGTTGTTGCCGAAAAGGCTGCCCAATCGCCCTTGTAATAGTCAATTGCGCCACCCAGCGGATGTGCTCCGATATGGGTCAGCGTCGTTTCCAGCGTTACCGGCTGGGTGGTGCCATGGATCGTTAGGTCGCCGGTGACATTGGCTGTATTCTCGCCCGTTACCTCGACACCGGTGCTGACAAAGGTGATGTCGGGATAGGTTGCAACATCCAGAAAGTCAGCGCTTTTCACATGATCATCCAGCGGGCCAAAGCCGGTTGCCAGGCTGTTCGCATCCACGGTGACATTCAGCGACGCACCAGCGGGGTTCTCGGCGTCCAGATCAAGCGTGCCGTTGGCCACGGTAAATTCCGCCGTCTGAACTGAAACGCCGGCATGGCTCCAGCTAAAGCGCACCTCTGTGTGGCCCTGGTCGGTTTTGTAGGTGACGGCAAGTGCGGGTACGGTTGAGAGGCAGAATGCTGTGATTGCAGCGGTCGAGACAGACTTCAGTGAATGTATCATGTTAGATCCCTCGTCAAATGTTGGTTATTAGTGACGTGTCGCAACGCCTTATGGATGTGTGGAGCAATGCCCCGAGACGGCTAAGTGCCCTTACATGTCTACGCCACGGAGGCCGGGTTTGTTTAGGGGCGCTCGCGACATCGTGAAGTCCGTCGCGGTATCATGCCAGTTGCCTGTCGCGCCGCTACAATCAACCGCGACACCTAGATGCAATGTCTGGGTGCGCGGGGGGTCGGTCAGGTCGTTTGCTACGCTTAAATCGTCTGGTCGTACTCCCCGACCGATGGTTCGGTACGGATCACGGCGTCGATATCAGCGAAGATTGCACGCATTTCGGCGTCGCTGTCGCTGCTCTCGCAAACCACGACCAGGTTCGGCGTGTTGGACGAGGCCCGCACCAATCCCCAGCTGCCATTGTCCAGAATGACACGCGCGCCGTTAACGGTGACCACCTCCTTGATGGCACGCCCTGCAATTTTCTCGCCAGCCTCGTGTTTGGCGACAAGCTTGCCGACCAACCGTTCGAGCACGTCATATTTTTCGGTATCGGCGCACCAGGGTGACATTGTCGGTGTCGAATGGGTGACCGGCAATGCCTTGCGCAGGTCCGACATCGACATGTCGGGGTTGCGGTCCATCAGTTTGCAGATTTCCACCGCGACCCGCATGCCACAGTCATATCCGCGACCCACAGGCTCGGCCAGGAAGTAGTGTCCGGATTTTTCGAACCCCGCCAGCGCACCAATTTCCTTGACGCGCCGCTTCATGTGGCTGTGGCCGGTTTTCCAGTAATCCGCCTTGACGCCATTGGCCCGAAGTTCGGGGTCGGACGCAAAAAGCCCGGTCGATTTCACATCCGCCACAAACGTGCTGTTGGGATAGAGCTTTGAAAGGTCACGCGCCATGATCACGCCGACCTTGTCGGCGAAAATCTCTTCACCCTCGTCATCGACCACGCCGCAGCGGTCGCCATCGCCGTCAAAGCCAAGCGCGAAGTCCGCGCCCGAGGCTTTCACGCTGGCGCTCATGTCATGCAGCATTTCCATGGCTTCGGGATTGGGATTGTAATGTGGGAAGGTGTAATCGAGCGTGTTGTGCGAGGGCACAACCTCGACCCCTAGACGTTCGAACAACTCCGGCGCAAAGGCGCAGGCGGTGCCATTACCGGTGGCGCAGACCACTTTGAGTTTCCGCGACATTTTTAATTCGCCGACGAGGTCATCAAGGTAAGCCTCGCGCACACCGTCGACAAATTCGTAAGCGCCGCCAGGGCGCGGTTTTCCCCTTCCTTGCAGGACGATATCGCGCAACTCACCCATCTCGTCAGGGCCGTGGGTCAGAGGTCGTTCAAAGCCCATTTTCACGCCGGTCCAGCCGTTGGGGTTGTGGCTCGCCGTCACCATCGCCACCGCAGGAACATCCAGGTGGAACTGGCTGAAATAGGCCATGGGGCTGAGGCACGGGCCGATATCCTTAACGGTGATGCCCGCGCGCATCAGCCCGAGGATCAGCGCATTCTTGATGGAAAGAGAATAATCGCGATAGTCGTTACCGACGGCGATCACCGGCTCGATACCCCGGTTCTGCATCTGAGTGCCCAGCCCCAAACCAAGCGCAGTGATGCCCGGCAGGTTGATCTCATCAGGGTATTTCCAGCGTGCGTCGTATTCGCGGAAGCCGGTGGGGGTAATCATCGCGTCGCGCAGGAATTCCCATGTATTGGGGGTGACTTTTGGCTCAGGCTTATTCACGGGTTAAAACTCTTTCTTCAGATCGAAATCGGGTTTTCTTTTGCTAGGGCGTCAAAACGCATCAATGTGGCAACAAGATGGGGCATTGCGGCCAAATGGATCATATTAGGACCGTCAGAGGGCGCGTTGTCGGGATCTTCGTGGGTCTCGATGAAGACCGCCGCCACACCAAGAGAAACCGCCGCGCGGGCCATTACCGGGGCAAATTCGCGCTGTCCGCCGCTGGAGCCGCCTTTGCCACCCGGTTGCTGAACTGAATGGGTCGCGTCCATGACCACCGGATAGCCCGTTTGCGCCATTTGCGGCAGGCTGCGCATGTCCGCCACCAGGGTGTTGTAGCCAAAGGAGGTACCGCGCTCGGTCAGAAGCAGGCGGGTGTTGCCGGTGCTTTCAAGCTTGGTCACGATATTGGGCATTTCCCACGGGGCCAGAAATTGCCCTTTCTTGACATTGATCGCCGCACCGGTGTCGCCTGCAGCCAGCAATAGATCTGTCTGGCGGCAGAGAAAGGCGGGGATTTGCAGGACATCGCAGACCTCGGCCACCGGGGCGCACTGATCCGGCAGATGTACATCGGTCAGCACTGGTACGCCAAGTGCGTCCTTTACCGTTTGCATTACTTTCAGCCCCTCATCTACGCCCAGCCCGCGCTTGCCCGAAAGCGAAGTGCGATTGGCCTTGTCAAAAGAGCCCTTGAAGATGAATTGCGCCCCCGCAGCCTTGCACGCTTCAAGCATGGTACCGGCGATCATCTGCGCATGATCCACGCTTTCCAGTTGGCAGGGGCCGGCGATAATGGTCAACGGCTGGTCATTGCTCACGCGGAGGCTCGCGATATCTACCTGTTTCATTGTCTGCGGCGTCCTTAATCCAGTCCGTTTCCGGCGTGTTGGACCGTTTACGACGATATCTGTTCTTTCAGGATCGACGCGGTCAGCGATACCATCAGGTAAATACCGGCAAAGATCAGGAAGGCAAGGATCGTGTTCTCGAATGCGCGCGGATAAGAGGCATCCTGCGAGGCGACGGGGCGTACGCTGACGGTCAGGTAGCGCACCTGCTTGTTCGCCTCAATCTCGCTCAACCGTTTGGATTCCAGCGCGGCTTGCAGGACCAGATCAGCGGTGGCCAGATCGGCCTGCGCCATCTGAATCTCGGCGGTTTGCGAGGCCAGCGAGCTTGCGCCTTCGGTGGCCTGGTTCAGTCGCGCCTTTTGCTTGCTCAGTTCAGCGCTGAGCACCTCAATTTCGCTGGACAGGGCATCGACCTTGGCCTTGTTCGGCCGGGCGTTGTTCAACTGGATGTCCAGCGCCAGTTGCTTTTCCTGCAACTGCAGTTCGACCGTGCTAACCAATTGCCGGATACTCGCAATCTCGCCCTCGGGGTCCAGGATAGTGCCTTCCTGCAGGCGAACCATCCTTTGCTGCGCGGCGCGGCGTTCTGCCTTGGCGTCTTCCAATCCTGCCTCTGCGGTTTTTACTGCGTCCAGCCGTTTTTCCCGGCTCAGTTCGTCAACGCGCTCTTCGGCGTATTCGATCAGGCGTTGCGAGAACAACGCGCTGACCTCGGGATCGGCGGTTGAAAGCTCCATCCTGATGACGCCCTCGGTGGGGTCGTAGCCCAGCTTGACGTATTTCTTAAACAGCTTGTAGGCCGCCTCGTTGCTGGCATCGGCGTCCAGCCGCTGGATTGGGTCTATATGCGGTTGACTGAAATGTGCGCGAAAGCCCAGATCGGAATCCAGCCGCAGCATGGCGTCCTTGGATTGCAGGTAGGATTGCGTCGCGATCGAATCCTGCCCGGTGGCGAACTGGCTCGGCAAAAGCCCGCCCAGGCCACCACCGCCACCGCCACCGCCGCCATCGGCGGTCAGGATGAGAAATTCAGACTTAGTGGCATACATCGGCGTCGCCACCGCGTAGTAATAATATCCCGCCACCAGGGTCGGCAGAAACACGAATGCGGTCAGTCGCGACAGGAGGAGCAGTAGCTTGCGCCGACGGCGTCTGCCGATGTCACGCTGGATATCCATAATTTCCGAGGCGCGGCGCTCGGTCGGACTTAACTCTGTCGAGGGTAGGGTCTGCTTTTCTGCCGGAACGGTTTGCGGTAGTTGTACCTTCGGTCGGGGGGGCTCGGCATTACCGCTGGGGGCTTGGTCGTCGGCTCTGGTCACGACCTCAAGAATATTGATGCGCTGGAACGGGTCGATACCCTTGGCGCGCAGCAGACGTACTGCATCGAAATCCGAGACCGGCGCAAGCCCGTGTTTCTGCGCCATCCTGCGCGCCATGCGCAGTTGCCGACCGGTCAACCCTTCCTTACGAATATTGTCGATGTTCAATGAAGCGGGCGTTTCCTTCGCTGACTTGCTCTGACTTACGCGCGGGTCTGCTTCTGCGCCGCTGGTGTCCGGCGCGCTTGCCTCTGGATGCGCAGCGTCGGCCGCGACTTGCGGCGTGTTGCGCCGGATTCGGAATTTTCTAGCCTTGGGTTTCGTAGTCATAAAGCGCCTTTGCCTCTTCCAAGGTATTGAACATATGTAGTTTTCCACCCATCAGCACGGCGGCTTCGCGGGCGAATTTTTCCAGAGTCTTTGGCTGATGCGAGACGATGATCACTGTGGTCGTGCGCAGTCTTTCTCGCAAAATTTCACCGGCCTTCTGGTTGAATTCGGCATCGGTCGAACTGGGCATGCCTTCGTCGATCAGATAGATATCGAAATCCAGTGCAAGCATCAGGGAAAAGGTGAACCGCGCTTTCATCCCCGATGAATAGGTGCCAAGAGGCTGATCGAAATATTCCCCCAGATTACACATCCAACGGCAGAAAGCTTCGATATAATCGGGATCAAGCCCGTAAAGCCGCGCGATATACCGGCTGTTTTCCATCGCCGAGATTTTATTAATCACACCACCCATGAAGCCCAGCGGAAAGCTGATGCGACAGCCTCGCCTGATGTCACCTTCATCCGGTTTTTCCAGCCCCGCCATCATGTTGATCAGCGTGGTCTTACCGGTGCCATTAGGTGCAAGAATACCCAGCGAGCGGCCAAGGTCGACCCGAAAAGAGACCTTTTCAAGGATCACTTTGCGCTGTGTGCCCGTCCAGAAGGACTTGCTGACATTCTCGAATTCGAGCATCTATCGGCTCCGGTACTGCTCTCGACTTGCCCTCTTGTTATCGGGGCTTTGTTAAGGTTTGCTTAGCCAAGATTTCGACTATTATGTCGGAGTTTTCCCGATGATGACAACAAAACTGGTTAATTTTGTGTCCGCTGATGCAAAAAAACCGGTGTAGGCGGCCCATTGAAGGGCCATCGGCGCTGTTCTTTGAAACTTTGAGATAAGCGATGTCTGCGGGCATGGGCATATAGGCCGTGCGCGGGGGAACTGCCGTCCAGGTGCTGAACAACTTGCCGGGGCTAGGGAGACACGCGAAACCAAAAAGGCGCCGCGATGTTCTGCGGCGCCTTGAAACAAATTCTTGCTGTCATCAGACTGACATGCAGATGTATTTCATTTCCAGATAATCCTCGATCCCATGGTGGCTGCCTTCGCGGCCCAGGCCGGATTGCTTGACGCCACCGAAGGGGGCGACCTCGGTCGAGATGATGCCGGTGTTGACGCCGACGATGCCGTATTCCAGCGCCTCGGCCACTTTATAGACCCGGCTCAGATCCTTGGCGTAGAAATAGCTCGCCAGACCGAAGATCGTGTCGTTAGCCATGGCGATCACATCGTCTTCGTTCTCGAACTTGAAGAGCGGTGCAAAGGGGCCAAAAGTTTCATCTGTGGCGACCTGCATGTCCTGTGTGCAGCCAGTCACGATCGTCGGTGGCAGGAAGTATCCGGTGCCTTCCATCGGTTCACCGCCGCCGAGGATCACTTCGGCCCCTTTGGAGGTCGCATCGGCCACATGTTCCTGAACCTTGTCGATGGCATCGGCGTTGATCAGCGGACCAAGGGCGGTGCCGTCTTCCATACCGTCGCCGATCTTCATCTTGCTGACCGCATCCTTGAGTTTAGCGGCGAAGGCGTCATAGACACCGGCCTGTACATAGATCCGGTTGGCGCAGACGCAGGTCTGGCCATTGTTGCGGAACTTGCACATGATGGCACCCTCCACAGCAGCATCTAGATCTGCGTCGTCGAACACGATGAACGGTGCGTTGCCGCCCAGTTCCATCGAGCATTTCATCACGCTATCGGCGGCTTGACGCAGCAGGATGCGGCCCACCTCGGTGGAGCCGGTGAATGTCAGCTTGCGCACGGCGGGGTTTTCACAGAATTCCTTGCCCACATCGGACGATCGCGACGAGGTCACGATATTGAAGACCCCCTTGGGAATGCCCGCGCGTTCGGCCAATACACCCATGACCGTGGCCGAGAGTGGTGTTTCCGCTGCCGGACGGCCCACGAAAGCGCAGCCTGCTGCCAATGCCGGGGCGGCTTTGCGGGTGATCATCGCGTTGGGAAAGTTCCACGGCGTGATCGAAGCGGCCACGCCTATGGGTTGCTTGATCACGGTGATGCGCTTGTCGCGCTGGTGGCCGGGGATGGTCTCGCCGTAGATGCGCTTGGCCTCTTCAGCGAAAAACTCGATGAAGGACGCTCCATATCCGACCTCACCCTTGGCCTCGGCCAGCGGCTTGCCCTGTTCGGCGGTCAGGATGGTGGCCAGATCATCGGCATTTTCCATCATCAGGTCGAACCACTTGCGCAGCACGGCGGCACGTTCCTTGCCGGTCCATGCCGCCCAATCCTTTTGTGCCGCTTCGGCCGCGGCGATGGTCTGGTTGACCTGCGCGCGCGACATGTCGGCTACTTTTGCAATCACGTCGCCTCGGGCCGGGTTGGTCACGTCAAACGTGCCTCCCTCTCCATCGATCCATTCGCCATTGGAATAGGCTTTCTCGGCCAGCAATGACGGGTCCTTGAGCAGCGATTTCAAATTCGTATCGGTCATGTCATTTCCCCTGAAATTGATCTCGCGCAGGCAAAGCATCTTGCGCTAGGATTGTCCAGTGCAAGTGAGGGAGAACCGCCTGTGGATTGGGACGATGCATATGCAAATGCACCTTATATTTTAGGGGCGGACACATACCCTGAGCGGTGGAGCACCGAGGCCCGCGCATTTCGCGACCGGATGCTGGCGGAAGGCCGCGCAAGTCTGAAGCAGTCCTATGGCCCGTCAAAGCGTCAGCGTTACGACCTCTTCACGCCACAAGGTGCAGCCGAGGGGCTTTGTGTCTTTGTTCACGGCGGTTACTGGATGAAGTTTCACCGCACCTTCTGGTCGCATTTTGCCGCCGGGCCATTGGCGCGGGGATGGGCCGTGGCGATACCGTCTTATGATTTGTGCCCACAGGTGCGTATTGCGGATATCACCACTCAGATCGCCCGTGCCATCATCACCATTGCGGTGCGTGTCGAGGGGCCCATCGTGCTGGCGGGCCATTCGGCTGGCGGGCATCTGGTGGCGCGGATGTGTGTCGAAGGCGTTTTGCCCAAGACGGTATTTGACAGGATCAGGCATGTCATGCCGATCTCGCCGGTCTCGGACCTGCGGCCCCTGATCAACACCGCGATGAATGTTGATTTTCAGCTGGACGACGCCTCGGCTGCTGCCGAAAGCCCGGTGCTGATGGCGCCCGTCGATGTTCCCGTCACCGTTTGGGTCGGGGCAGATGAACGCCCGGTTTTTCTCGACCAGGCGCGGTGGTTGGCCGAAGCCTGGGATGCGGCGCATGTGATCGACGAAGGTCGGCACCATTTCGATGTGATTGACGCGCTTCAGGACGTTGATAGCCCGATGATCCAACACCTTTGGCCTTAGAGCGCAGTGGCACATCCTGCCGGCCAGCATCAGCGTCGTAACAGATGTTCCCATGATTTTGCCGTTTGGCAGTGCCCAACGCTTTTAAAAGACCTGTTGGTGCAGCTATCCGCACAGATCAGGGCGACGTGTCTGAGCCGCTTTAGGATCGGGCGTCTGGCCGTGCCAGATGTGTCCGTATCGCTACTACGGTCACGGGTGAGAGATAAAAAGCGGCTGACAAAATCCAACCTTTATTGTATCACGGCTGCGAACACAAATGGAGGGTACTCTATGTATTACGGGATTTGGAACCACTTCCGCTAAGGCGGCTGATCCATCCCGGGCGGTCGTCAAGCACATCGCCGCACATAGACTACGTGCCTTGTTTTCCTGCTTTCACAGGCTTCCATTATGTTCAAATTTTTCGAAAATCTCGTCGACCCGTTTGCGCCGTTTCCTTCTGAAACGCCGTCCGATTCGCTTTGGATCTACCTCAAGTCCCACTACCGGCCCTTCTACAAATGGATGTTTGTTCTGGCTGTCACCGGGATGGTTGTTGCGCTGATTGAAACCGCGCTGATCTTCTATTCTGGCCGGATCATTGATCTTTTAGCCGACAACACCCCGCAGACGCTGATGGCCGATTACGGGTTTGAACTGCTTGGCGTGGCGGCGTTGATCATGGTCTTGCGACCCGGCGCGGCGTTGCTGCATCACTTACTGCTGGATCAGATGCTGGCCGGTAACCTGCAGGAACAGGTCAGGTGGCGCGCGCATAAGCATCTGCTGGGTCAATCCTCTGGGTTCTTTCAGAACGAATTCGCCGGTCGGCTCAGCAATCGCGTGATGCAGCTTGGCGGTGCCGTAGAAGACAGCACCTACCTTGTCTTCGAAGGGGTGTGGTTTGGGCTTACCTATGTGATCGGCGCCGCTGTCATTCTGGCCGCCGTCAATCCGATCCTTGCCGTGCCCCTGCTGGTCTGGGTGGTCATCTACGCGATCTACGTCACCATCATGGCCAAGCGGGTCGGGGTGGCGTCGGAAAAATGGTCCGATGCGCGGTCGATGGTGACGGCGCGGGTGGTGGATGCATATGCCAATATCGAAACCATCAAACTCTTCGCCGATGAGGGCACGGAAGAACGCTATGTTCTGTCCGCGATGCGGCGTCTACGTCTGCGGTTTCAGCGGTTCCTGCGGTTGATGACCGAGCTTGGGTTTGCGCTTTATCTGATCAATGGCGCGCTGTTTCTGTTCATGCTGGGCCCGGCCATCTGGTTGTGGTCACGGGGGTTGGTCAGCGTGGGTGAGGTGGCGGCGGCTACCGCGCTGACCATCCGCCTTAATGGCATGAGCGGGTGGATCAGCTGGATCATCATCGAGCTGTTCGAACATGTGGGCGTGATCCGAGAGGGTCTGCAATCGGTGTCCGTGCCGCATGATGTTGTGGATGTGCCAGATGCGCCTAGTTTGGAGGTCAACGCTGCCCGCATCGAAATTCGCAATGTCGTGCATCACTACGGCAAAGGTCATGGCGGGTTGAACGGGATCAATCTGACGATTGAACCGGGTCAGAAAGTCGGCCTTGTCGGACGTTCCGGTGCGGGTAAGTCAAGCCTGGTGAACCTGCTGCTCAGGTTTCGCGACCCTGAAACCGGGCAGATCCTGATCGACGGTCAGGATATCGGCAAGGTCACGCAAACCTCGCTGCGCAGATCCATTGGCATGGTCAGTCAGGACAGTTCGCTCCTGCACCGATCGATCCGGGGCAACATCCTTTATGGGCGTAGTGGCGCAAAAGATGCCAACATGATTGCCGCAGCTAAACGCGCCGAGGCACATGAGTTCATCCTTGACCTGCAGGATGTTGATGGTCGCCGTGGCTATAATGCCCAGGTGGGGGAGCGCGGGGTGAAACTGTCCGGTGGGCAGCGCCAACGCATATCCATCGCCCGCGTCATCCTGAAAGACGCGCCCATTCTGGTGCTGGACGAGGCAACCTCGGCGCTGGACAGCGAGGTTGAAGCCGCCATTCAGGACACGCTGTTCGGCTTGATGGAGGGCAAGACCGTGATCGCAATCGCGCATCGCTTGTCGACCATCGCGCAACTGGACAGGATCGTCGTCATGGATCAGGGACGCATCGTCGAAGACGGTTCGCATAATGAACTGTTGGCGGGTGGCGGGGTTTATGCCACGCTCTGGGCGCGCCAGTCAGGTGGGTTCCTGGGGTGATTTTACGGATGTAATAGCGTCAAGGCGAGAGAGTAAGCGGACGGTTGCAGGCCGCTCACTCTGTCGCATAGGATGGGCATTCTGGTTTGCGCCGTAGCGGTTGGAGGAACTTTAATGGACATCAAGAAAAACGGCTCCAGGCCATCGACCGTACCATCTGCTGATTATTTCACCGGAAAGGTGCGTATGGACCCGGTGATCGAAGCGCCCGAACCGTCCCGTGTCAGGTCTGTCGTGGTGACTTTCGAACCGGCGGCGCGTACTGCATGGCACACGCATCCGTCTGGTCAGACACTGTTCGTTCTTTCGGGGCTCGGGTTGGTGCAGTTCTGGGACGGTCCAATTCAGGAAATCCATCCCGGTGACACCGTGTGGATTGAACCGGGCGAGAAACATTGGCACGGCGCATCGCCAACTGTCGCCATGACCCATCTGGCAATTCAGGAAGCCGTCGACGGGTCTCCGGTGACCTGGCTAGAGCAAGTCTCGGATGAGCAATACGCTCCGCTTGATCCAACCTGATCAACTGTGCATGAAAAGCCGACGGGGCGCCGATTTCAGGAGCTAGTGGTCGACACTCTGACGCGTCTTGTGACCTGAACCCAACGACTCCAGACCCAACCGGACGCGACGCCAGCTGCGCTAATGTGCGGCATCCTGAATGATGCTCGAAAATACCCGCCCCTCAAAGGCACGAATTTCCGGAAAGGCCAGCTCAGCATGGTTCTGCGTGATGCCTGGGAACAGCTCTTCCAGCTCGGCGCCTTGGGCGTCATCGACGAGGCCGAGAGCAATATCACCGGGATGGAATGTTTCAACCGGGCAACCTTCGGCATAGATGACCTCGTGCTGATCAAGGGCGATGTGCCAGTATTCAAGATCCTCGATTTCATCACCGCAGTGATAGATGTTCTTGCCATTGATAAGGCTCTTGGCGCTCGCAAGAACGGCCGGCTCAGCAATCAGCATATCTACATAGGCACCTTCCAGCAGCACCCTGTGTTGTGGCGACACCCTTAATGTTCTCGACGGGATTCCCGGAGCAAAGGAATCGGGTGCGATTGCGACCGGTTCCAGCTGCGAATTCCCGCGCCGTCTGGCGTCGGTCACTTTTGATGACGCGATCCAGCGGATGGGTTTAAGCCCGCCGTCGCGGGTCACCAGTTTGTCGCCTATCTTCAGGCGCTCAACCCGACAGGGCCCATGTTCCGTCAGGATTTGAGAACCCCGGGCAAAACAAACTTCGTTTTCGCCAAAAATCGTAATGGTGACCTGGTGCGTATCAACCACCGTTGTTCCGTTAACTGTGGTCGCAAAACCGTTGGCGGTGTTATACGACACATCAGTGACCCTGATGTTGAATGTCACATCCATACTCTGGCCTCGATCCAGACCATCGAGTGCCGGGTCATCTGAATCGAACACAAAAGTCCACGTATACCCGCCCTCGCCATTGGCGGCGTTGTGGTTAATGGTAAGCGTGCCGAATGACGGGGCAGACAGAATTGTGTAGCCACCTGGCAGCCAAGAATAAATGCCGGGTTCATTGTTCGCAACAGTACCGCCGACAGAAACATTGCCTGCACCATTCAGGCCTTCTGTCATGTTGGCTGTTGTCGGACCGGACAAACTTACCATTTTCGCGTTCCTAATTTCGGCGACCCTAAAGTTCGGGGAAGCGATTAATTTCGTGGTGTTGCTTCATGTGTTGCACGTAAACGCAGTTCACCGACGTCATGGATACGCTGCAAATAGGTGAAAAGTTGGGCAACAGTAGGTTAAGAAAATGGAAGTGGCACAAGCGTTCAGCGCCTGTAGGGCCCGCTATGAAGTGGCGTTCCGCGATGTTGAACCGGCCCGGTTCCAGATGGCATTAACTGTCGGCCGTTCAGTCAATCGCCTGCGATCGGATTTTCCACTTTGTGGTATTCGGCGCCCGGTGCCATTCGAGAATCTTTTTCTGATCTTTGTGAATGCGCAGCGTTTTCACGCTATCTTCCTGAATCGTAGACTTTATGTTTTCAATTATTTCGCCACCATGTCCCCAGGGAGCCATGATATCCATGATCCAAAGCTGATTGCCCGAGCGCCATTCATCAAACTCGTCCAGCCCCTTGCCTGCGATATGTTTCTTCTCGGTTTTCTTGTCGAGCATGGCCCAGGTCACTATGCCACGCGGGACGTTTTTGGCCCGATAGACCGTGAACTGCTTGAGATAGACCGGCGGCTCAAACGATTTGGCAATGGAGCGCGCGGACCACTCTCCGTAAAGGTCTGAGTAAAATGATAAAAATGCAATCTCGCCAAAGACACGCAAAATGTCGTCGTTCGGATATAGCGGCGAGACTTTTATCAGGCCGCCTGTATCATCAGGATCAGTCTTAGGCTTTGTCATGAATTGATATGCCACCGTTAATAGGGTTATGTGCCTTTGGTTAGACTTATATGATCAACCTGTCAGGGCGCGAGCGAAATTTTGGAGGTGCCAAGAATGGCGAGTGAAAAAGCCACAGGTGACACCGATGTCGACCTCGAATTCCCGACCCCCCCTGCAACCAAAACCGGGCAAGTTCGGCTGGAGCCGAGCCCCGGCTTTCGCAAATGGTTGACCCAGAACAAAGTTTCATTAGCGTTCAACACCTATCACATCGGAAAACTGTTCATGATCGGCCTAGACGAGGCCGGGCAATTTACGTTTTCCGACGCGAATTTTCAACGTTCCATGGGTCTTAGCCTGTACAACGGGACGATGTGGATGGCGGGGTACAAGCAGGTCTGGCGGATCGAGAATTTCCTCGACAAAGGGCAGCAATCCCAGGGCAATGATGCAATCTTTGCGCCTATCGGGGCAACAACCACCGGCTACATCAACCTCCACGATGTCCGGGTAAGCGACAGCGGGGTTTATTTCACCGCCTGCCAATTCAACTGCATTGCAAAACTGCATGAAAAGTGGAGTTTCGAGCCGCTCTGGAAACCGCCTTTTATCAGCGAGTTTGCGTATGGTGATCGATGCCATCTGAACTGTCTGGCCCTGGAGCACGGAGAGCCGAAATACGTCACATGTTTCGCCAATACCGATACCGTTTTGGGGTGGCGGGATAATCCAAAAGATGAATGTACCGGGTTGCTGATCGATGTGCAGTCGAACGATATTCTGTGCGACAACCTGCACATGCCGCACTCGCCGCAACTGCATAATGGGCGCCTTTACGTTGCCAATAGCGGTATGGGCGAGTTGGGCGAGATTGACCGCAGCAGCGGCGAATATACCCCGATCTGCTTTATTCCCGGTTTCACACGCGGGCTGGCATTCTGGAAAAACTACGCGCTTATCGGCGCATCAAAACCACGCAAAAGCGGTGTCTTCGAAGGCAACGACAAAACGCCCCTTAATCAGAGACTTCAGGATATGAACCTGGACGCCGAGTGCTCGATCTCGGTCGTTAACCTTGAGACATGTGAAATCGAGCATAAAATCGTAATCGATGGTGTCGCCTCTGAAATCTACGACGTCTGCACCCTGCCGGGATTGCGTCGCCCAAGCGTCGTGGATCTGGATGGTGAGGCATTGAACGCGATGTTCCGCCCGTCGCGGCTCCGGATATGAGCACCTGTTCCGGGCACGCCTGTGCCGTCAACCGACATCCGGCGGCAGCCAAGGTCGGGTCGGAGAAACGTGCCCAAGACGTCGTTCAGACCACACGGGCTTATCCCCGGCGCTGGTTATTCGTTCAAAAGCCCTCGCTGACGATAGATTTCCGCCGCTCTTTCGATGAAGTCCGCAATGTTCGCCGCCCCAAACTCATCGCGCAGTAGTTTGGCTTGCGCCAAAAGCTCCGATTGCGTATTGGCACGTCCCGGGCGTAGCAATTCATAAGTCTGCATGATGATGTCCTGGGGCACATCAATCAGCTCGGCCCCGCGTTCGAAATTCAGCGCCAGCGTATTGCGCCCGGCAGCGCGGGCGATATCAGCCTGTGCGAGCAGAGCCTCGCGCGAGATCCGCAGGTCTTCGATTTCAATTTCGCCAGCGGACACCGCATCCAGTGTGATTTTGTTCAGCATGACCCCCCGGGGACCGGCGATACTGCCTTCATGGGTTTCTGAGATGGGATAATCCGCCTGCGAGTGAATTTTCATCGCTTCACCTCTTCGCCATCGCCCAGAAATTTCGGAGTTAAATTCTCGGGCGGGCGGTCGGGGTCGACTAGGCCGGTTTCGATCGCGTGGATCAGCGCGACCTGCGCGTGATAGCGCGCGCCCAGAGCCTCGCCCTGCGTCGGCACCAAAATCGGCTCGACCTCTTGGTCCAGCGCGTAACGCGCAGCGTTGCATCCTAACGCGCGATAGTGATCCAGTGTCGTGATTGGCGCGTTGGAAAATAGTTCCAGATTGTTATGCGGCAGCCGGTCACGGGAATGGATGATCGCCGTGCCCTTGGCCTGAAGGCCGATGCCGATGCCCGACCCGGAAAGTTGGGCTGCCGACAGACCCAGAAACGATGTATCAGCAGTGTGATGCATCCGCACGACACGCGCCGTACCCCCGGTACATTCGATACCATTGATCAGGCATTTCAGTACTTCGGACAGGTTCCGCCCGCCGGTTGTCTGATAGAGCTGCAATCCGAAGGCAGGGCTGACGCCGATAACCACTTCGGCGGTATCCTCACCCCGCTCCGCCGCACCGGCGTCAAGATAGACAATGCGTTTCGCTTCGGCCTTCTTATGCCGCGCCTGATCGCGCAGTACTTCGGGTTGGCCCAATGTGTCGCGGATATTGATGATTTCGTCCCGGCGCGCTTCGGAAAGGCGGTATCCGGTGCCGGGGCCCGCATAATCGTTCGGATCGTTGATAGCGCTGATCACCCGGCCGTCCCGCACGATGGCTGAGGTTTGCAGATAATCACCTGAGACGCGCAGCTTGACCAGATTGAGAAGGTTCTGCGCCTCGGCACCGAAGCCGCGTTTGGACAGCGCCTTGATCACGTCGATCACCGTAAGATCGCGCGTTTCAATCGCTTCGCTGATACGAGCGCACTCCGAGGCAGAAAACGTCGTGGTCTCGCGCGACCCAGAGGCAGCGATGACACTGGCCTTCATCTCCGCCGTGGGGTGCGCAAGGTTCAGCTCCTCCAGCACGGCCGACAGGGCTTCTACTGCCTTCGTGCGCAGCTCCATCGCGGTTGTTTCCGGCAGTGGGGTCAGCCCGCCATCCGCTTCGAAGTCCCGTTGTAAAACAAGATAGTCCTCCAGCTCTTCAGCATTGAAAAGCGACGCGTTGAAGGAATTGTCATAAGCGGGAATTGATCCGAAACCAGAGCAGATGAAATCGGACCCGGCGATCAGGTAGGGCATGATCTTGGCCCCGACCCGAATTTCGGATTCCGTTGCGCGGGCATCGTTGCCGCTGGCGCATTCCAGGTCCAGCCAAACCGCAAGCAGGTTTTCGGCCATCATCTCGCGCATGCCGCCCGGTATCGTCGCGGTCAGGGGCGCGCCGTCGATGCCGCCGTTCTGGGTGCCCTGCACCCCCATGCCGCGTTGCAGGCATAAACAGCGGGCTTCGAGGTAGAGCAGGGATTGGGATTGGTGAAAGCCCATCAGCAATTCGGCACCCGCCCCCGAGGTGCAGCGCGCCTTGATCCCGCGCGAAGCATAGGCCGCGACAAGAAACGCCTTGGACCACGGCGTGTCGTCGCCATCGGTGAAGCTTTTCTCGGTCCCGTAGACCGAAACCGTCTCGGCGTAGGAGGTGAAGCCCGCCATGCCGATGCGCAGTTCCTCGGCCTCTTCGCTGGAGCACTGAAACAGCGCGCCCCATCGGCCCACGACCGACCCCACCACGCAAGCCAGCGCGTTCGACCACGCATTGCGGGACACGCGCATGGTGGTCTCCAACTCGTCAAAGCCAAGGCCCACCGCCACCGCAGCGTCGGCGGCCAGCTGCAACGGATCATCCTTGGCATTGGTCACATGCGCCTGATTGCCGGGGGTCTTGCGTGGACGCATCTTTGAGTACGCAAAGGCCAATTCCAGAGCATTGAGGCGCGAAACCACATCAGCCAGCTTGGCGGGCGTCAGGCCGCGTGCCAGCCGCACAAGATCGGCGCGAGGCACGTTCATGTCGACCAGCATCCGCGCCAGCGTGTCCGAACTCATTGCCATCGCTTCTTCGGCGACGTCTAGATCGAGGTGATGATCGGCGATGAAGCTGTCTATCATGTCGAATTCATGTGCCAGAACGCCATCCATGCTGGCGATGCTGCCTCGGGAGATTTTGATGCCTGCGCCCGGATCAGCGGGGCTTTTGAAGGCCGCAAACCCATTGGCAGCATCTTCGCGCGCAAATTTGTCCAGCCGCAGCGGTCGGTCATCCCAATCGGAATAACGGCGCCATCTGTTGGGTGAAGGCGGTCGATCCATTGTTCAATCCTCCTTGACCATCCCCGCCATGTGCCCGGTGCGGTATCCTAGGGCGAGGTAGCGAAAACATCCTCGCTTTGCACGACATGGCAGTAGATCATGTTGATGATCTCAAGCTCGCGGCGGTGCAGGTCCTCCATCGCCGCGGCACAGCAATCCTCGACCACCACGACATTGAAACTTTCATCCGCCAGAGAGCGCACCGAAGAGCTGACGCATTGGTCGGTGAAAATCCCGGCCACGATAACGTTCCGGATGCCCATATTGTGCAGGATCAGCCGCAGGTTCGTTCCGGTCAGAGCGCTGTCCGTTGTCTTGAGCACCGTAATCTCGTCGCCCTGCGGGGTCAGTTCCGGCACCATCTGGCTGTCTTCGCGGTCCTTGGGCAGCAGCAGATAGTTGAAACCCGGCTTTTTCTGGCTGAGAGACCGGTCGCGCCCGTCGTCTTTCTGACAAGCGATACGGGCAAAGATCACTTCGATGCCAACCTTGCGCGCCCAGTCGGCCAACGTCACCGTATTGGGAATGACCTGGGTGTTCATCCGGTCAAAAAATGGCTGCCAGCGGGCGGCCTCTACGGGGTCGTCGGGCACTTCAAGATAGGTGTTCTGGATGTCGATCACCAAGAGAGCGGTTTCCGCAGGCGGAAGCAAGAGGTCATCGGGTTCCTCGGCGTTTTCGTAGTAAAAGCTGCGATACGCGGTTTTCCAGTTACTCATCCCTTGCGTCCTTTCACGGCCTCCAGCGTTTTGGTGATGGCATCACGCGCCTGTTCCATCTGCGAATGGGTGCCGGACATGAAGATACGGCCCGATGCCCCCATCATCTGCACGTCGTTGATCACCGCCCCTGGGGCGGCGCGTTCAGCCTCGTTCGCGGCGACGCAGGCAAAAAGCGCCGGGGCCATTTCATAGATCAAGAGACTGACCCCGGGTACAAGGATCGAGGCGTCGCGCGACCGGTTGAGGATTATGGCATGCTGATCCGACAGATCGTCGATGATGTCGTGAAACAGCACCGTTGGCGCAAGTTGATCAGCAGGCCTGGCGCCAATCCCCTTGAGAATGGCCTTGCCCGCCTTGTCCAACTCATCCGGGTCGTCGGAATGCAGTTCCAGCAGGCCGAATTGTCGCTCGGTAAACAGAATCCCCGGCTCCATATCCGGAGATTCCTTTAGTGCGAGATCGGCGATGCGGTGGATTGACAGGGCCGGGGCCACCTCGATGATCAGGCTGTTTTGCCCCTCGTAAGGCGGGTAGCCGCGCGCCCTCAGCGGCGTGGCAAGGTAGGCCGCAAACTGTGGTTGCAGATCGTTGATCGGCAAATACACCCGAAGTTCGGTCATCGGTACGGCCTTCTTGTTTGGCGTTTACTTGAGTTTGGCGGCATCGAAATGCTTGCCCAGATCGGCATGAGGGCGTGGGATGACATGCACGGCCACAACCTCGGCGATCTGATTGGCGGCTTCCGCACCGGCCTCAGTCGCGGCCTTGACCGCGCCCACATCACCTTTAACGACGACCGAGACCAGCCCGCCGCCTACCTCGTTGCGGGCCGCGATCTCGACATTGGCGGCCTTCACCATCGCATCCGCTGCGGTCAGTGCCGCGACATAGCCGCGGGTTTCGATCATTCCAATTGCCTGACTAGCCATGATGATACTCCTTTTTCAGGTCAAATTCAGTTGGGCACGAGGCCCGCTTCAGGTTTCGTCTATGGATCCGATGATGAGCGCATCAATCGGAGCCTTGTGTTTGGTAAAGAATGCGGCAGCGACAGACCCTTGGGTGATCAGCACCTCTTCGCCCTCGGCGCATCCCAGCGGGTCGAAGGCGACGATCTTGCTGCCTTCGATATCCACTTCGAGCATCGCGCCATTTGGTAGCGTTTCGATATGTTTGCTGGACCAGACCCGGCCCGTGACTTTCCCGCGGATCATGATGTTGTCCTTTCAACTGTGATCCCCCGGCGGCGCATTTCGTCCCGCGCCAGAGGGGTAAATTTGACGGCCTTGCCAGCGCGGACGTTGCGCGTGCCGTCGGGTAGCGTTGCGATGTCGCGTTCCGAAACCATACCGCTGACAAATTGCGCCGGGGCGGGCGCATTGGCCGACGGGGCCATCGGCTGATGCGCCACGATCGGTGTGGACCCATCATGGGACAGGCGGAACCGATGCCGGCCCTCTATGATATCGGCCCTCACCCTGCCATCCTGCGCCATGCCAAGCAGTTTTTGCGCAAAGACATTCAGATCGGCAGACGAGCGGATCGCAACCACTTCTTCGGTAACGCGCGGTGTGCTTGGCACGGCTTCAGGCTGTAGCCTTGCCAACTCCTCGCTAAGAACGTCGCGAATGAGAGAACGCAAATCCTCCACTATGCGGCCCCCGCTTGCCTGAGGGCCGCCTCGGCCGCGTTTCGGGCATTGCGCACCTCGGCCTCGTCCCCGGCCAGATAGAGTCGCCCGTTGGGACCGATCATCCGGTAGTCTATCACCTTGATATTTGCCTCTTTCTCGGCCTCGTTACAGGCGAGCATCGCATACGATGCCGACTGGCATTCCAGCAGATAAAGGCTTTCACCGCCCAGGATCATTGATCCCATCCTGTTGCGGTTCATCAGGAACGCATGCTGATGGTCGACGCGTGTGACAATCTTCGACGCCAATATCTTCGGCGCGGCAGCATCCTCGCGCCGTCCGCCAAGCGCGTGTAATACTGCGTCGGCGGCGGCGTGTACTTCGGCAGTGGACCGTGAGTGGAACTCCAATGTGCCAAACTGGCGCTCGACAACCAGCAATCCCGCTTTTACATCCGCGCTTTTCAAGGCGACATCGGTCAAAGCTTCGATATCCAACCCGGGCGCGATCTCGATGATTTGCGCCGCCATGCGGGCACGCGGCAGGCTACCCCGCATCCAGGTGGCGACATAGGCCAGGGTCTGCGGTTGCAGCTGGTCGATAAAGATAAAGGAACGCAGGTCAGCCATGTCTACTTTCTCAAAAGGTCGCGCAGCTCGGCGGCGATCAGGCGGCGAAGCTCGTCTTTGGTGGCACTGTCGATCGAAGAGATGGCCGAAGGCTGTGGCGCAGGTGGCGCTGCAGGTGCCGATCCCGGCACCCCATCGGCGGGAGCAGGGGGCAACGCCCCACGAAAGCCACGCCCGATCTCCTGATAATTTCCGAAGCTTTCATCGGTGTCCGAATTATAGGCGACCCGGGTCCAGTGCACCAAATGCTGCGGTCCGACGTTTTCGCCAATCGATGAGCGCCCGAAAAAGCCCGTGCCGATTGTAAAAGTCGGCGCCAGATTGGTGGCGAATCCGGCCGCACCCTGCGAACAAGGCGCGTTGACGACCACGCGGTAGACCTCGACCGTGCTGGCGTAATCTATCGCCGACGCCTCGTCCTTGGTGTGGATTGCCGCCGAATGCCCGGCGCCGGTCAGGCGCAAAACGGCGCGAGACTGGGAGAGGGCCTGCGAGCGTGTCTTCGCCACATGCATCGCCAGCACCGGGCAGAGTTTTTCGCGCGACATCGGCTCTTCCACCCCGATCTGAGTGATGGGCGCGACCAGAATTTTGGTGTTTGTAGGAACACGGATGCCGCATTCCTGTGCAATCCAAGTAGCATCCCGGCCTATCGCCTCGACATTGAAGCCACGGGGATGAAACAGGAACCGGCGCAGCGCCGCCGTATCTTCATCCGAGCAGATGTACGCGCCAGAGGATTTCAGCGCCATCTTGAGCTGGTTTTCGACCTCGGGCAGCGTGATCAGCACGCTTTCATTGGTGCACAGCACTGAATTGTCGAAGCTTTTTGAGGCGACGATGCGCTGCGCCGCCTTGGTGACATCGGCGCTGGCATCGACGAAAACGGGCGCGTTTCCCGGCCCTACACCTATGGCCGGATTCCCGGAAGAATACGCCGCCCGCACCATCGGCGTGCCGCCGGTTGCCAGGATGACATTGGTCTTGTCCGATCCCATGAACGCATCGACAAGCGGGATCGATGGTTGTTCAAGCACCTGGATGACGCCAGCCGGGGCGCCAGCTTCTTCGGCCGCGCGGGCCAGAATGCGAACGGCTTCGATACTTGTTTCGCGCACCGCCGGATGCGGTGACATTACGATGGCATTGCGCGTCATCAGGCACAGCAGCACCTTATAGTTGATCGTCGCAATCGGATTGGTCGAAGGCGTTAGCGCAAAGACCACCCCGGCCGGTCGCGGGATTTCGACAATCTTGCGCGTCTCGTCGATGCGCAGATTGACGTAGTCCTGATCGCGGTAGAAATCGACCAGCGGCTTCGCGGTCAACTCGTTCTTGATCTTCTTGTGTTCAGCCACGCCAAAGCCGCTTTCCGCAACGACCTTTTTTGCAAATTCGGCTGCGTGTTCGTGGGCCGCCTGCGCCACGGCATCCACGATGCGCATGGTGGCGTCGCGGTCGTAGCGGTCAAAGACGGTGGCCGCCCAGCGGGCACGTTCCAGCATCAGATCCGCCTGTCCGCGCGACGCAGCGGGGCTTTCGGAAATATCGATCAGAGAATTAAAAAGGGATGCTTCCATCACACCATCCTCCGCCGGCCGCCCATGACCTCGGCGCGGGCCAGTTCGATCGCGATGGCCACCCGGCGCAGCACCTCCTCGGCATCGGCCTGTGTCAGGAGCAGCCCCGGTTTGAACTGCAGCACGCGAGGATCGAGGGTCGAGAAGATCGCCCAGACACCGTTTTCGTAAAGGTGTTTCATTACCGGCTTGGCGCCTTGGGGGTGGTTGAACTCGAGGCCCATGATCACACCATGCTGGCGGATACCGATGAAGAAATCCGGGAAGGCCGCCATGATGTCATTCAGGCCCGCGCGCAGATAATCCGAGATGTAGCGCACCATGGTGCGCACCTCGGGACGCTGCACGATCTCCAGCGTCTTCATGGCTACGACACAGCCCAGTTCGGCGCCGCCCATGGTCGAGATATGGCCAAACCCGTCCTCTTTCAGCCAGCCACCGCATTTTTCGGAAATTAGGACGCAGGCAATGGGGTACATCCCGCCCGAAATACCTTTGCCGGTGACCATGATGTCCGGTTCGACCCCGTATTTGGTGCAGCCCCACATCTCACCGGTGCGCATCAAACCGGTCTGGACTTCGTCGGCGATGTATAGCGCGTCATATTTCTCGCACAGCGATTTGACCGACGGCAGATATCCTTCCTGCGGCATTGGGAAACCGTAGGTGGCGGGGATCGTCTCCATGATCACCGCGGCCACATCGCGGTCCTTGAGCGCGTCTTCCATGGCGGTCAGGTCGTTGAACGGCACCTGGACGAATTCCCCTGCGGTGTCATGTGACAGGAACAGTTTGGAAAACCGATCATCGCCAGTTTTTACCGCCAGGCCGGTATGGCCATGATAGGCCTTAACGATTGATACGATTTTTTTCTTCTGGGCGGCGTGACGGGCGGTTTTTATCGCAATGTCAATCGCCTCACCGCCGCCCGATCCGTAAGCTGTGTACTTGAAATGTGGTCCGGGTGCGCAGGCTTGCAACGCCTCGGCCAAAGCGGTGCGCGCCAAAGCTGGAAAATGATGGTTGCCCATGTCGAACCGCTCGGTGCCGGCTTTGAGCACCTCGACCAGTTCTGGGTGACGGTGGCCCAGATTGTAGGTGCCGCCGTTCAGATGCAGGTCGATCAGCCGACGACCGTCCATGTCAAAGAGATAATAGCCCTCGCGCCGGTCGATCACGAGGTCGACGCCCATATCGATCCAGTCCTGGGTTTTGCCGGGATTCCAGAAGGTTTTCGAACGGTCCAGGAATTCTGTCTTGGCCTGAGACATGGGCGTGTCCTTTCAGCAGATACCTCCAGTTAGGGCGATTCCCGACGCACCAGCTTGACAGCAGATCGCGTTTCTTTGACAACCGACGGTCAGGTGAAAGCCTCAAGGTAAGCAGTGCCGAGTTCTGCTGTGACGCGCGCAAAATCGGGTGCAAGCGCCTGTGGCTCCGGGGCCTCGATATGGCTCCCTATCCAGGCCAGAAGCGCCAGACGCCGCAACATGACGAACGTGTCAATTTCGGCCTCTTCGGCATCGCTGAGCGGGCGCATTTTACGGTAACCGCGCACCCACGCGGATTTGAGCTCGGGGATGCGCGGATCATCCTCCATAAAGCTGATACCGGCGGCGAAATCATAGAGGAACCAGCCGAAACCGCAGTCGTCGAAGTCAATCAAACGGGTGCCGCTCTCGTCGATCAAAAGGTTCGCCAGACGCATATCCGCATGGATCAACCCGTAGCGATCCGGGGTTTGGCCAAAAGCTTCGAGGCGACGTATGACCATGCTTTCGACCTGTTCCAACACCTTGCTGACCGCCATGTCCACGTTGGGCCCGTCGCGCCAGTTGCCCCAGGTGGGGTTGCCACCGAAGACCGCGTTCAGATCCCAGGTGAGGCGTTCAAAGTCATCCGGTTTTTGCCAACCAACGGAATGTATGTGAGTGCGTGCAGCGATCTCTCCCAGTTCTTCGAAAGGGCCAGCCAGATCGCCGCTTTCGTCGGGTTCAGCGCCTTCTACAAAATGAAACAGGACCATGTAACGCGGGTCGGGCAGCCCCTCGATGCGACCCTTTTGTATAGCCTGACCATCACGGCCCAGGTAATGGCCCGGCGTTACAACTGCATCTGCCTCGGCCAGGGCCGCGATCCATTCGAGTTCGCATTCAATGGCACGGCGGCTGTGATAGTTTTCGCGATGCACACGAAGAACAGCTTTATAGCCGCTGTCGGCCTCAACCAGATACGTCGCATTTTCGGATACGTTGATCAGCCGTGCCCGCGCCCCTTCGGGCAGGTCCCACAGGCTAAGCGACTTGTTGGCGAGCCTCTCCAGATGCTTGAGGAGCTCCTCAAGCGGCATATCATGTCCTGACATGGTTTTCCCTTCCGGGTTGATTAAATCTCTTCGATGGCTTCCAGCGATTCCGGAATGATCTGCCCGCCATCCACGACAATCTGCTGCCCGGTGATGTAGGCCGCTTCGTCCGAGGCAAAGAACAGTGCCGCGTTACCGATATCTTCGACATTGCCCAGCCGTTTGAGCGGGATGGATGCTGCCATCGTATCCAGATATTCCTGTCCCAGATCCTGCAGACCCTCGGTATAAATGTTGCCGGGCATGACTGCGTTGATCGTTGTGTTGTAGCGTGACAGCTCCATCGCGGCGGTTTTCAGGAACCCAAGCTGCCCCGATTTAGAGGCGCCGTAATGTGCCCAACCCGGGAAGCCGGTGACCGGTCCGGTGATCGACGAGGTTAGCACAACCCGCCCCTTGCCCGCCTTTTCGAAATGTGGGATCGCGGCCTTCACACACAGGAAAGACGAGCGCAGGTTGGTGGCCATGACCCCATCCCATTCGGTCGGGTCCATATCGACGATCTTGGTTTGCGGAAAGGCGCCGGCATTGGCGCACATCACATCTATGCCACCCTGTTTTGCGGCAACATTACCCACCATCGCCTGCACGCTGTCCCAGTCCGAGACATCGCAGATCTCATAGCTGACATTGCCTTCGATCTCGGACGCGGCGGATTTCAGCGCCTCTTCACCGCGGGCAGTGATGGTGACATTTGCGCCCTGCCGCGCAAAGACGGTTGCGATGCCTCGCCCGATACCTTTGGAGCCACCGGTAACGATGACGCTTTTCCCCTTGAGTGATGTAAGCATGATACCTCCTTATTTTGTTATCCGTTTTCTGCGGCGCGGGATTCCCGTACCGAGCGCACAAGCCACGCGATGCTGAAGGCCAGCAAGATGAGTAGGAAAGATCCCACAACCGACATGACCCCGAGCGTCGGTACCAGTGGTGAATACCCCGAAACCATCTTGGCGTAGAGCCATTCCGGCAAGGTCGAATCCGCCCCGGTGGTGAAGAGTGACAGGGGAAAGTTGCCCCAGCTTAGCAGGAATGCGAAAAGCCCCGCCGACACGATCCCCGGCATCAGAAGCGGCAGTGTGATTTCGCGGAAGATCGTCCAGGTCCCGGCGCCCATATCGCGTGCCGCCTCTTCCAGGGCCGGGTCGAAGCTATAGGCACGGATGGCCACGATCAGCGTCGCGATGGGGGCGATCCAGACCAGATGCGCAACAATGGCGGTTTTCCAGGTCGGGATGATCCCGACCGAGTTGAACCACATCAGCAGTGCCAGTCCCAGCACCGTCTGCGGAAAGAAGATGGGCAGCAGGATGAGTTTTTGAAACAGCGTGCGATACCGCCAGTGATATCGGGCGAAAGCCAGCGCGCCAAAGAATGCCACGACCATCGAAATAATGGTTACAATTACTGCAACCTTGAGCGACGTGAATAACAGATCGCGTACTGTATCGGATTGCAGGGCATCACCGTACCATTTGGTCGAATAGCGCTTGATTGGAAAACTGAGATATCGGGCCTTGGAAATCGACGCAAACCCGACCGACACCAATGGCAGGTACAGAAAGGCAATCGTCACGACGCCATAGATATAAAGCGCGATCCGTGTGGAGCGGGAAGGGTTCATCAGCGTTTCCTCCCCATGATCGCGTCCAGGTCGATCCGGTTCACGCCAAAGATTGCCAACCCGCCGATGATCACGATCAGGATCATCGAAAGCGCGGCCCCCAGCGGCCAGTTCTGCCCGAAGGTAAAGGCGGTTTCGATATCGTCGGCAATCACGATCACCGCCTGGCCGCCAAGGATCTTGGATTCGGCCAGTGCGCCCGCTGCCAGCACAAAAGACAAAAGCGATCCGACCATGATCCCCGGTGCCGCCAGCGGTAAGTCGATCTGACGCAGGATCTGCCAGCGCGTGGCGCCCAGATCAGCCGCCGCCTGACGGGCGTCGTCGGGCACCATCGAGATGCCCTGAGCCAGCGGAAACAACATGAACGGCAGGTAGACATAGACCAGTCCAAAGATGATGATCCCGGTGTTATAGAGCGGGCTGTCAAAGCCAATGCCGGTCAGGGCGCGTAAATGCCCTTCGAACAGCCCGCCTTTCATCAGCGTCAACACCCATCCAAACAAGCGGATGTTCTCCGACACAAAGAGGCTCATGACCACGGCGATGGTCAGGATCAGCGAGAACCGGCCAAAAACTTTTGCCATCCCATAGGCCAGCGGCCAGCAGATCACGAAGAGAATGGCGGTTGAGGCCAGGGCCATGCCGAGCGACCACAGAAGCGACTTGTAATAACCTTGGTCGAAAAACACTGAATAAGCCGCGAAATTGGGGATATGCGCCAGGTCGAACACTTTCGGCGGCATGATCGAAAACAGGGCGACCACCACCATCGGCGCCAGGAAGCTAAGGACGAGGATGATGCCCAGTGGCAGCGCGGAAAGAAACCCCAGTTTGCGGTCGATCCTTTCCATCATGCGCCCCTGATCAGATGCACGTTTTCGGTGTCGAACCCGAGGATCACTTCCGATCCCTCCGGGCCATCAAAGCGGTCTTCACGCAGTTTCTCGATTGTCAGGATCTGTCCGGCCGAAGTTTCCACCTCGTATTGGATACGTGACCCCAACGCGTAGTCGGCTCGCAGAATGCCACGCACGACAAAATCCGCCGTGGCTGAACTGGTCAGAAAACGCACATATTCGGGCCGCACCATCAGGGTGCCTGTAGTACCGTTCTCAAGCGCGAGGCCAAAATCGCGGGCATCGCCGTTAACGTGGATCTCAATTCCCTTGCCGTGCAGCCCGCCGGTTGTGGTGCCTTCGATCTCAAACAGGTTCACCTCGCCCATGAACTCGGCCACGAAGCGACTGACCGGACGGCCATATATTTCATCGGCGACGGAAATCTGCTCGAATTGCCCTTCTTTCATGATCGCGATCCGATCCGACATGACCATCGCCTCTTCCAGCGAATGGGTGATGTAGACAAAGGTTTTCCCGGTACGGGAATGCAATGATTTCAGCTCTTTTTCCAACGTCTTGCGTAGACGATAATCAAGCGCCGAGAGGGGTTCGTCGAAAAACAGGATCTCGGGATCGAACGCCAGCGCACGGGCCAGCGCCACACGTTGTTTTTCGCCTCCCGAACATTGCGAAATGCGCTTGTCGTAATAGCTGTGCGGCAGGCGAAGCAGGTCCAGCAGTTCCAGCGCGCGCTTCTTGCGATCGGCAGGCGGGCTGTTGCGCAGCTTCAACGGGAATTCGATGTTCTGACCCACGCTCATGTGCGGGAAAAGCGCTAGCGATTGGAACACCATGCAGGTGGGCCGCAGGTTTGCCGGCGTCTGATCAATCCGGTTGTCACGCAACCAGATTTCTCCATCCGTCACCTCGTCCATCCCGACAAGAAGGCGGATCATGGTGGATTTGCCACTGCCGGATGGACCCACGATGGTAAAGAATTCGCCTTCTTCGATATCGAGATCCACACCGTGCAATGCGGTGAATGATCCGAATTTCTTCACGACGTTTCGAAGACGCAAGATGGGTTGCGATTGCATTATTTATTCCTGGATACGGTAAAATCAGGAGGCCTCCGGGGCGATGACGCCCCAGAGAGTCTCGGTGATCAAGACCGGCGCGCTTCGGTGTAAATCTCGATCAGCGTATCGTAGGATGTCACGACTTCATAATCCAGTGACCGGCCCATCTCATCCGCTAGGCTGTCCATCTGGATCGCATCCAATTCTTCCTCGTCGAACAGCGACATGACTTCTGGGTTGCCCATCTGCGAGACCGGGTTGTAAGTGCCCTCGGTAAAGGCCACGGCCTTGGAAATATCCGCCGATTGCACGAACTCGAGGAAATCCTCGGCCAGATTGCTGGGATCGGGGTTGTTGACCGCCGAGGTCAGTTCGATCCACACAACACCGCCCTTACCGTCGACCGGCCCGGAATTGGGTGTAATGCCCCGGATATTTGTTGCGCCATCATATCTGGCGGGCGAGGCCGTGTAGGTTCCGCCTGTGAAGTAAGCGTCGATCTCACCGTTGATCAGCGCGGTATTCATTGCCACAAGATCGTCGGTCAGAAGCTTGGCGCCGCCGAAGATTGCGTTGGCCGTATCACGGAACTTGTCCACATCAGCGCCTTCGACCGGGGCAAACGGGTTCAGGCCAGCGGTCAGGCACATATGGATGACGTTCCAGTTGTCGTAGGTCAACACGCCATAGCGGTCTTTCATCGCAGGATCGAGAAACAGGTTCCATCCCTGATCTTCCGCCATCTCGCGGCTGATTACATCTGTGTTCACGACAAAACTGAAGGGTCCATAGCGCTGCGGCAAGCCGATCAGGTTGCCGTCATCAGCAAAGGACAGCGGATAAGGCTTGGCAAACTCCGGCAGCATTTTGTCGAAATAGGGCATGAACCGGTCTTTGTTCAGCGGCTTGATCAGCCCTTCGGGATACAGCTGGTCGCGTGCCCAAGGCTGGTTCACGTTGATCAGATCCCAGACCGATGTTTCGCCCGCGCGCAGCTTGTTGATCATGTCCGGATCGGATGTGCCGCTTTCTGCGCGAACGGTTGCTCCCGGGTTCGCCGAGCGAAACGGCCCCAGAACCTCGTCCGAGTTGTATCCTTCCCAGCACAGAATGTTCATTTGATCGTTGCGGGCCGCAAAGGCGGGCGACAACGGTCCACCGACAGCAAGGCCTGCTACCGCTGCAGCTCGGCCCGTGAATTGTCTTCTGGTAAGTGTCATAGTCTTTCCCTGTTGTTGGCCAATTTTTTTGCTAGTGTACGTAGCGTAGACAGCTATCCATGCGGCTGACTTGACATCTGAGGTCTGAAATTTAACAGCAGGCCTGGTGTGTTTGGTGGTGAGTGTGTCGCTCAGGGCCCATATTTTGCAGAAGTTTGAACTTGGCGTATGCTGCAATATCCAAGTTACGAATCGGTTTTCACATGAGTACGATCGCGGACAGTTCCGAAGTCACGGCCCCTGCAAAGGTGCTGTCAGCCGCTGCCGATGGCGCGGCACAGATTTTCGAAGCTAATGGCGGATGTCTGGATCGGATTTTCGGTGATGCCGGAATTATGCAGGAAGAACTCGACAGCCCAGTTTCCGAAATCAATCTGTCGCAATACTGCAAAATGTTCGAAACGGCGGCCGCTCAGACACATAATGACAATATCGGTTTGCAGTTTGGCCGGCATTTTCAACCGCAGCAACTGGGTATGCTGGGATATTCCGCCATCAGTTCGCCTACCCTGGCCGCCGGCCTGCGCAATATGGAGACATTTTTCCCGGCGCATCAGGAACAAACCAGCTTTGGGCTGATTCAGGATGACGGCATTCTGTGGCTCAGCTACCGCATACTTGATCCGCGTATCCGCAATCGGCGCCAGGATGCGGAACTGTCGCTTGGCATGTTCTGCAATGTGTTCCGGGCCGCCCTCGGCGACGACTGGGCGCCGCTGGAAGTGCGGTTCGAACACGCCGCTCCTGAAAACGCCCATGAACACGAAACGGCTTTTAATGCACCGGTTGTGTTCAATCGCCGGACGAATGCCATTGCCTTTCGTCGCAGTGATCTGGACGCCAAGATGCCGGCGCATGACCCCTACCTGTTCTCTATGGTTAAGGCATTTATGGAAAGCCGGTGCAAGACGTCGGACGATCCGGTGGATTTTGCCACGGTTGTGCGAAACGAAATCAAGATGCAGCTGGGCAGCAGCATCCCAAGCCTGTGTGAGATTGCTTCCATCCTGGGCATGCCAAGCTTGTCTTTTCAGAAGCGACTGCGCAAGCATGGTTTGTCATACAACGATATTCTCAGGGCGGCCCGGCACGAGTTGGCGCTTCATTACATGGATGATCCCAGCATGCCGCTAACCGAGATTGCGTTTAACCTTGGCTATTCTGAATTATCTGCATTTTCCCGCGCCTTCCGCAACTGGACAGGGATGAGTCCTCAAAGATACCGCCGTGTCTCTGCAAACTGATCTCGAAGGCGCCATCTGATCTCCGACTCTGTAAAGGTTGACCTACCCGCTTTTCCGACGCAGAGGTCTCTTGCGGTTGCGAATGGCTATAATCCTGAGTGTTTTTGATGCTCGATCAGGTATGCGCCGCGCAAAGGCGCATGCCAGTTCAATCAAGCCGGTATCCCGCCCCTCTCAGGGTGACAATGGTTTCTCCCTGCTGGCCGAATTTCTTGCGAAGCCGGCCAATATAGACATCAACAATATTCGTCATCGGATCCGCCTGCGTTCCCCATACCGCGTTCAGGATGCGTTCGCGGCTAAGCGCACGTCCAACATTTTTGAGCAGCAAGACCGCCAGCTCCCGCTCTTTGCTTGAAAGCGAAACCGGCTCCCCGTCGACGTAGAATTCCAGTGCATAGGGATCAAAGGACAGACCCCTGTGGGTGATCATTTTGTCTTCATCTTTTGCCAAATAGTTAGTTTTGCGCCTGTGCAACGCCTCCAGCCGCGCAAGGAGTTCTTCGAAGTCGAAGGGTTTGGGCAGGTAGTCATCGGCGCCGATACGCAATCCGGCCACACGTTCATCGGTGGAATCCAGTGCGGTCAGCATCAGCACGGGCGTCTGGTTTGCACGGGCGCGCATCTTGCGGCAAACTTCCGTGCCTGAAATTCCCGGCAGCATGAGGTCAAGTACTACGACATCGAAGTCGCGCGACTGCAGGAACTCCAATGCCAGTTCGCCGTCATTGGCATGCTCGACGCTGTATCCCTCGGCCTTGAGGCCACGGCGTATGAAATCTGCGACAGGCTCCTCGTCCTCGACAAGTAATATGTTCATCAATACCCTCTAGCTCTGTGGCGTTTTGGGAATGGTTAGCATGATCGTCGTGCCCCCGGTCGTCCGGTCATGGATAGAGGCCGAGCCGTTATGTGCTTCGGCAATTGAGCGAACGATTGGCAAACCAAGCCCCAGCCCTTCGGTGTAACGGCTGGCCGCGTTGGAGCCGCGGAAGAACCGTTCGAAGGCTAGTTCCTTTTCCTCGTCGCTGATGCCCGGCCCGTCGTCTGATACGGCAATTTCCACCGAGTTGGGATAGGTGTCCAGAGTCACCTCGATCGTGCTTCCGCCATGATGTCTTGCGTTTTCCAACAAGGCCAGCATGGCCTGCTTGAGCCTTTGGCCATCGGCCCGGATCATGGTGGTTTCAGATGGCGGCGTAAACCTGACATCAAGACCGGATAGTGTAATGGCATCATAGATCAGTCTGGATAGATCAACGGGTTCGAGCGACAGGCGCAGCGAGCCGGAATCCTTGCGAGATATGAACAATAGATCGCTAACCAGATTTGCCGTGTGATTTGCGGCCATGCGGGTTCGGCCCAGAGCCTCTTTATACTCATCGATGGTCTTGTCGGCGCCACGCAATGCGATATCGCTTTCGCCTTGAATCACGGTCAGCGGTGTTCGCAGTTCATGGCTGACATCCGCCAGCAGTTGGCGGCGGGTTTCTTCGGACTTCCGCGCTTCGGTCAGAAGTTTTTCAAGCGTTTCAGTGCGTTGCCTGACGGCTTGTTCAAGTTCCTCGTTCTGCATAGTCAGGTTTTTCGTGCGCGCGGCGACGACCTCGGACATTTCATCCAGAACCAAGCCTATTTCCGAAAGCTCGCTTCGGCCTTTGAGTTCGATTTTGGTTGAAAAATCACCGGCGGCAAACTTGCGCACACCGTTTAGCAGATCTTCGAAAGGGCGGGTGAATTCGCGCCGAAAGATCACAAGCGTGCTTATCGTGATCAGAAGAAAAACGCCGGCCAAGATGAAGGCAATTCGACGAACCAGCTCCATCTGGGCGCGTGCTTCGGCCTCGGTTTCGGCCACCTCTTCTTCTTCTTCCTCGAGCGCCACAGAGATCAGTTCGCGGAAATCGTTCTTGATGTTGTCGTTAAGAACCAGCGAAAACTCACGCCAGTTCGACCGAATGTCATCAATGTCTTCCCGGGCGAGGGCACGCTGAAACAACGAAGACAGGTCTTCGATAACGTCTTCGACCTCATCCAGCAGCTCAAGCTCTTCCAGCTCTTCGTCGCCAACAAGCCTTATTTCATCTTCGATCGTGCTGCGAATGCCGGAGAGGTGCATGTTCAGACGCTCGGTGATCTCATTTACGTCTTGCACACGATCGGAATCGCCTACCAGAAGCAGGTCGCCGAACCGTTTGAACAACAGGTAAGTGTCCGCCGTAAGCTGCAGGTGTTGTTCATAGGACTTGTGCGCAAGCGAAATCCGATAGTTGTGGAAATCGCTTTGTTTGGCGGCCCAGATGGCAACCGACACGCTGGCCGTAGCGACCAGCAGCACAACGAACGCAAAAATATTGACGATATGGGCAATTTTCATGGATCGATGTGCTTCCCGCGAGTGGTGGTTTGGAATGTCAGAGTGTTATGCCAACGGCAAGAGGTTTGGGGACAGTGAAACGTACCGCACATAACGTTTATCCGGGCCGCCTATATGCTTGATAATACATGCGACATGACCACGTCCTGACCGAAAGATGAACGTTAGATGAACGGGCCATGCCTGTGTTGGAAACCTTCATCCCTTTGTCAGAATTCGTTCATGTAGGCGTTGAATAGCTTTAACGGGTCATACAAGTCGCAGTCAGCGGGATTGTCCAGATTGAGGTCATCAAAACCAGCAATCAGAGGACCTGACCATGACTTTTCAATCTATCCACGCAACTCAAATCCTTGCCAACGCGAAATGGGCCTTTACCACACGCCGCGCGAACAAAGAGGATGCCACATATCTGAATAAGGACTACAAAACCGCCGTCGTGGGCGACATGGTGCTGTGCAAAATTCTGGAGGTCGGCCAGCACAAGAACATTCAACTCTCTGATCGTCGCAACTCGGCCAGCTATCCCGGGGACCTCGTCGTGCTGTGCCTTGGTGACCGCTACGCGCCCGATCAGTTCCATTGCAAGGCTGAGCTGAAAGACGGTCCGATGCAGCTGGCCGCTGGTGGCGGTATCGTTGGACATGTCGTGGCCGCGCATCAGCGCATGAACCGGCCAACGTCAGTCCAGCCCTTGGGACTGCTTACCAATGCGCAGGGCAAGGCGATGAATGTCGCGGATTACGCGCTGCCGACCAAGGCGCCCAATAACGATGTGACGGTTATTGGTGTATTCGGGGCCTCGATGAATTCGGGCAAAACCACCGCCGCGGCCAGCCTGGCGCACGGGCTGCGGCGCGCGGGCCATACCGTCGCGGGGATCAAGGCCACGGGCACCGGCGCCTTTGGTGATTTCAATGCCTTCGAGGATGCGGGCATTCCGGTCACCGATTTCACCGATGCCGGTATGGCAACCACCTACAAGATGCCGCTGGAGCGGATCGAACGTGGTTTTGACACGCTGGTGGCGACGGCAGCTGAAAATGGGGCCAATATGGTGGTTGTCGAAATCGCCGATGGTGTCTTTCAGAGGGAGACACGGGCGATCCTCAACCAATCCCGGATTCGCGAGCGGCTTGATGGTATCCTGTTCGCCGCGCCCGACGCACTTGGTGCCTTTGGCGGGGTGACAGTTCTTGAACGCTACGGTCTTAGCCCCTTCGCAATTTCCGGGATGGTCAGTTGCTCCCCCCTGGCCAGTGCCGAGGCGGCGCAAATCACCGGTTTGCCGATCCTGTCGCGCGAAGAGCTTTGGGATCGTGCGGTCGTGTCGAAGCTGGTCGCGCGCCATGTGCGGCAACTGGCGCTGAGTGCTGCGTGATGAGCGGGCTGCCAAAATTTCTGACAGGGGACCGCATTTCGGATGCGGTCGCCCTGCCGTTGCTGAGCATTGGTCAGGCGATCTTTCTCGGGGTCGGGGTTTTTGCCACGCGGGAAGCTTTTACTGCGTTGCACGTGGGTGAGGCGCTAGCCAGCTGGACCCTGTTCAAGCTGATCGTTTCGGGTGTTGGAATGTCGGGTCTCGAGGTGCTTCGCCGGGCGTGTGCGGAACGATTGGGTCAAAGCTATGCCGGCAGCCTGCGCATCGTGCTCTATCGACACCTGGCGGGGATGCGCAAGCGAGAACTGGATGCCCGCAGGCTGGGGTCATTGTCGCTTCGCTTCGTCGGCGATCTGACGGCGGCGCGGAACTGGTATGGCTGGGGACTGCCGCGGGTGATTGCAGCGGCGATTGTTCTGCCCGGCGCGGCGATCGTCCTATGGCTGCTTGAGCCACGCATCGCTTTGGTCAGCTACATCGTGATGGGGGCGAGCATCCTCTTGATGGGCGGTGCTGCCATTGGGTTCGAGCTGCTTCATCGCAGATTGCGCAGCCGACGGGCCAGCATTGCAATTGCAATGATGGAACGGATTGCAATCGCCCCTCTGTTGGATCTGATGGGGCGCACCCAGCAAGAGCTTGCTGCATTGGAGGAGAAGGGAAAACGTCTTCGGTCAGACGCAACCGCGCGGGCCTGGCGGGCAGGGGCGCTGAGTGCAATCCCGCAAATCGGACTGGCGGTGACCGGTGCTGTCGCGCTGTGGCATGCCGCCCGGTTGGAGACAACGCCGGGCACGGTTGCAGCGCTGTTGTCGATGCTGGGCGTTTTGGCGCTGCCGCTGCGCGATGTGTCGGTATCCTGGGATCATTTCAACGGGTGGCGCATTGCCAGAAGCAAGGCACTGAACCTTCTGTCGCAGCATAGTCGGCTGCGCAGCCCCGCCGTGGCGTTGCAACCTGTTGGTGTTGAGGCCACGGGAAAATTGGATGGGGAAGACGTAGCCCTGTCCATTGCCGCAGGGTCGATTGGCCGATTACGCGGCGGTGATGCCAGGAGGCTGTCCGCTCTGGCCATGCTGATTGCCGGGTTGGATGAACGGTCGGAGATGCGGATTGGCTATGGCACAGGCGCCTCGGAATTACCGCGTATCCATTTCATCGGTGACAGTCCGATTGCGTTGCAGGGCAGCCTCCGGCGGACGATGACATTGGGCATTTCACCCCGCCCTAAAGGCGAGGCCATTCTGAAGATGGCGCAGGTTTTTGGCCTTGCGCATCTGCTGCCGCAGGGCCGCAGGTCGTTGAAAGAGCGCGTTGCCGAAGCCGCGCGCAACCTTACAACTGCCGACAGCCTGCGGATTGACCTTGTGCGCATCGCGCTGGCCAATCCCGATCTGGTGGTCATTGATACCGTCAGGTTTGCGGCAGATCCCGAGCATGGCCGGCTGCTGCGATTTTTGTCCGAAAAAACCGACAGCACTATCATCGTGGTCGATCACGAGGAAACCGCAGACGTTCCGTTCCATTTTCAGCGGCTTCATGACGCCATACGTACCGGCAATTCCATTAACCCAACGAACTCCTGAAGGTTCTGTGGGTTAGCGCTCAGCAGGCGGCGCATCGTAATCTGCCAGCTGTGCCAAAGTTAGTTTTGAATGTGGTATCCGCCAAATTTACCTGTGATCCACCACGCACTTTGAACTTGAATTGATTTGTCGGCAAACAACGTCCTGTCGGAAACGCTTAGTTAGCGCGTTTAAGGAAGTCTACACGTGGAACGCTGAGGCAGCTACACAAACGAGACACCGTAAATGTATAAATTTGTCATTGGCTTAGTGTTGGTTTCCGGCCTTCTGGTGGTGCCCGCAATTTCATCCCAGCGTGACTTGCGAAAAGATTTTGAACGCCAGGTTCGCATCAGTTTCCCCGAGGCGGCGCCTTATTCCCCGCAAGCCGCTGCTCTGGGCAAGATGTTGTTTTTTGATCCGCGCCTGTCAGGAGCGCAGAATATGAGCTGCGCCACTTGCCACAACCCCTCGTTTGGATGGGAAACACCTGTTGCCCGCGCCATTGGCGTTCTGAACCAGCCACTGGATCGCCACGCGCCGACGGTCGAAAATCTGGCTGAAGCGGACGCGCTCTTTTGGGATGGCCGCGCTTCGACATTGGAAGAACAGGCCGTCGGTCCCATCACACATCCAAAGGAAATGAACGCAACGCTTGAGGAAGTGGTGAATCGCCTTGCAGAGATTGCGACCTACCAGCGGCTTTTCAATATCGCCTTTCCCCATGAAGGCTTGACTCGTGACACGGTGCTGGGTGCGCTCTCGACCTATCAACGGACGCTTCGTTCAGGCTGGGCACCGTTTGATGATTGGGTACAGGGCGACGAGTCGGCTATTTCAGAAGACGCAAAACGCGGGTTCGAGCTTTTTGTCGGCGAGGCGCATTGTGCGCTGTGCCACACAGGATGGGCTCTAACGGATCATAGTTTTCACGCGGTTGGCATCCCCAGTGATGATCCGGGAAGAGGAGCGATCGTTTCCGACGACCAGGGAATGTTCAAGACGCCGGGATTGCGGAACATAGCATTGCGCGCGCCCTATATGCATGATGGATCTCTCGCGACATTACGTGATGTGCTCGTACACTACCGCCAAGGTGGTGCGGAGAATTTCCCAAGAGATAATTCAATAACGCCGCTTGAAATATCAGAACGAGATATCGATGACATCATGGCGTTCCTGAATACGCTGACTGCCTACGACCCGCATGTAAGCGCGCCAGCCCTGCCTGCGGAGTAAGTTTGATGTTTCTCTCAGTTAAACACCGCATTCTCGGTCCGATTGCACTTCTTATTGTTATCGGCGCAGCAACCACTGCCTGGATTTCGTATGAGGCCGTTCGCACTCATAACGACCTGCAATCTCAAGAGAAAAGAGCATATGAGTTCCTATTTTCGGTGGAGCGGGCGCAGGAGGCGTTTAAGTCTCTTGAGGCGTTTTCCGGAGATATTCTAAGTTTTAACGATGTTATGTCGCCTCAAACGCTGAGAGCGCGCTATCAATTGCTTCGCGGCGCGCTTACGGACGAAATTTCACATATCCAAGATATCGTCGAATCGCCCGAGCTTGCTCGTTCGGTCGAGAGGTTCGCCGCCGATGCGGAAATTTGGAAACACGAAGCGGAAATTGCGCTTGGGCTGGTTGATGAACAGGCCATTCCAACGCGGATCCGGTTGGATCACCTGCGGCAGAGGGCCGACGATGCGCTGAGCGAAATCTACCGTACGGCCAAATCCGACGCCATCTTGCGCTCGGGCATGAAAAGCGAACGCTACAAATCGCGCGTGGATACCATTTTCTATTCAATGCTGCTCGTCTTTGCGGTTTTCGGCTTCTTCTTTCTGATGTTTGGTAGAGGGCTGACTGGTTCATTAGGGCGTGTTGCAAGGTCGATGGAACGTATCAGGCAGGGTAATTTCGAGCCGGGCATTGAGCGTGAATTCAGCAAGGATGAAATCGGTGAGATCGCGCGCGGCGTGCAAGCGTTCGGCGAAACCCTGGAGGCGTTGACGCAAGCGAACGAACAGGTAAAGCATCTGGCGATGCATGACCAGCTGACGGGTCTGGCGAACCGTCGCGCGCTCGAGGCGCATCTTGAAAGATTGATTTCTGAGCACGGCGAACATGCTGGAAAAGTCGCGGTTTTCCATGTTGACTTAGATCGGTTCAAACAGGTCAATGACATGTACGGCCATGCCGCGGGCGATGAAATTCTGCGCCACGCATCGAAAGCGATGGAAGACAATAAGCGTCGAAGTGATCTGGTTGCACGGATCGGAGGCGACGAGTTCGTTATCGTTCTTATGGATACCGAGTCTGAAGCTGACGCAGCTCGAATTGCTAAGCGCATGATCAATGCAATTTCCGAACCGATCGAGATCTGGAATGATGTTGTCAATGTTGGCGCCAGTATCGGCATAGCCTTTCTTGACGAAGCTGAAACCAATATCGAACGTATATTGGCCAATGCGGATATGGCGCTCTACATCGCCAAAGGCGCAGGGCGCGGGCGGTATTCCTTCTATTCTGCAGAAACTCGCCGGCAATTCGAGACCGATATGTCCCTCCTGCGTGAATTGCGTGTGGGATTGGAAAGGGGCGAGATCATTGCGTATTTTCAGCCACAGGTCGACGCGGCAAGCAACCGGCTCATCGGCTTTGAAGCGCTCGCCCGCTGGGTGCATCCGAGCCGCGGCCTCCTGGGCCCCGGCCAATTCCTGAGCCTCGCGTTTGACAATGGGCTGGGGGATCGATTGTCTGACATCATGGTTCGCGAAGCGATTAGTGCTTTGCGCGAGTGGCGCAACAGGGGCATTGATGTCCCAAGGGTCAGTGTCAATTTCGCAGCCAAACAGCTGCGTGACAGCGGTTTGACCGAATATCTGGATGACGCTCTTTTTCAGGCAGGCCTGTCGCCGAAAGATCTGGCAATCGAGGTTCTGGAAAGCGTGTTGTTCGGGGATGATGCAGATCCGGCTCACGCCACGATTGCTCAGTTGAAGCGTCACGGGTATCGCATCGAACTGGATGATTTCGGAACCGGGCACGCCTCGATTTCGAACCTTCGCAAGTTTCGGGTGGATGGCGTCAAGCTAGATCGGGTCTTCGTTACCGGCGTCGACAGTGACGCTGAACAGGAAATGATCCTGCGTACACTGATCGATCTTTGTCGCAACCTGAGGATCAGTTGTTTGGCGGAGGGCGTTGAAACCGATGCTGAACGGTCCAAACTGTTCGCACTGGGTTGCTCGCATATACAAGGATATGTCGCAGCCAAACCATTGGCGAGAGAAGATGTTGTAGACTGGGTGACAGAGCAAAGTGCGCAGCAAAAACGTCCGAAAGCGGTATGAGCGAGTTTGTCGTGCTTGTGGGAGCGCATAAAGCTGCTGCCCTTGATGTCTTTACACCATTGCGACGCTCCTGATCGAAGAAGGATTTAATATCCAACAGACACAGGCTTTTTTGGGCTAAGGCCGCATCAGTATTGCTGAGACCTACACCGTCTGGCCTCATAGCGTCTTGGGACACTAGCCATCAAATTTGGAAATATCATTCCAATTGCCCGAGGCCGCCAATGCACTGACAACCGACCCGGACCACTCAGTGGGGCAGTCCGCACGCTTTGGCGATGATCTGGGCTTTCCGAATAGACCTGAATAGCCCTTGCAGACATTCGCACCTAGAGCGACTTCCGTACCCGCATCGCTTGCAAAGCTTGGCGACGGCTGTATCGTCGGATTCCTGAGAAAATGCAGCGGCTTTGTTCGCAGATTTGGAAAGCACAGTCTTTCGTGCATGGGAGGAACTATGAAAAAATCACTTATCGGTACGCTTTTGGCTGCGGGGACCGCATTGTCACCGCTGGCGGCCAACGCCGAAACCGAGGTGCAATTCTGGCACGCCTTTACGGGTCGCCTAGGAGAGCTGGTGAAAGCCCAGGTTGAGGAATTCAACAGCAGCCAGAGCGATTACGTGGTCGTCGAAAGCCACAAGGGCAACTATTCAGAGACACTGAATGCCGGCATCGCGGCCTTCCGGGCGGGCGAACAGCCTCACATCCTGATGGTGTTCGAGGTCGGCACTGCCACGATGATGTCCGCCAAGGGCGCGACCAAGCCTGTCTATGAGGTCATGGCGGAAAGCGGCGCCACCTTTGACCCCAGTGCCTATATCGGGTCGGTCAAAGGTTATTACACCTCGACCGACGGCGAGATGCTGTCGCTGCCCTTCAACTCTTCCACGCCGGTTCTCTGGGTGAACCGCGATGCGTTTGAAGCGGCAGGTGTCGACCCGGACAGGGACCTGTCTACATGGCAGAACGTCGGTGAAACGCTGGATGCGCTGAAGGCAGGTGGCGAGGATTGCCCGCTGGTCACGGCATGGCAAAGCTGGATTCATCTGGAGAATCTCTCGGCCTATCATGACGTGCCTTTTGCGTCGAAAGACAACGGGTTCGCCGGGCTTGATACTGAGCTGATGCTGAATGGCGAGGCGCAGGTGGCGCATCTGACCGCGATGGGCGAGTGGGCGAAAGATGGCAAGTTTATCTACACCGGACGCCGCAACGAAGGCGGTGCAAACTTCCGGTCTGGCGAATGCGCGCTCTTCACCGAAAGCTCGGCGGGGTACGCAGGCATCAAGGCCGAAGCGCAGTTCGATTTCGATGTGCGTCCGTTGCCCTACTGGGAAGGCGTGGGCAACAGCCCGCAGAATACCATTATCGGCGGCGCGTCGCTGTGGGTGCTCGAAGGTCATGAGCCCGAAGAATACAAGGGTGTGGGGGAGTTCCTGGCGTATTTGTCCTCATCCAATGTTCAGGCAAGCTGGCACCAGAACACCGGCTATCTTCCAATCACGGCCGAAGCCGGCAAGGTGACAGAAGCCGCAGGCTTCTATGACGAAAACCCAGGCACCGACATTGCGGTGATCCAGATGACGGCCAAGGAACCCACGGCCAATTCCAAGGGTCTGCGGCTTGGCTCTTTCGACCAGATCCGCGGTATCATCGACGAAGAGCTTGAGGCGATCTGGGCTGGCGACAAGACCGCACAAGAGGCCATGGACAGCGCCAAGGAGCGCGGCGACGCACTGCTGCGGCGCTTTGAATCCGCCAACAAGTAAAACTGATCGGGCAGGCCTTCGCGGCCTGCCTGTATTTTGACCGGGGGCAATGACATGGAAAAGCGCGTCACCTTTCGCGGCTGGATGTTGCCGCTCTTGCTGATTGCGCCGCAGGTCGTCGTTTCAGCCGTGTTCTTCTTCTATCCGGCGGGTCAGGCGATCTGGCAGTCGCTGTTCATTCCAGACCCTTTCGGGCTTTCGTCGCAATTCGTGGGGCTGGGCAATTTCGAGTTCCTTCTGAGCGATCCCTTCTATCGCGCGTCTTTTGCCACCACCGCAATCTTCTCGATCCTTGTAACCCTGTGTTCGATGATCCCGGCCCTGTTCCTGGCCGTCATCGCGGACCGTCTGATCAAGGGATCGGGTGTTTATCGCACGCTGCTGATCTGGCCCTACGCGGTCGCGCCCGCAGTCGCGGGGGTGCTGTGGCTTTTCATGTTCAACACGCGGGTTGGCGTGATCTCATGGTATCTGGGCACCCTGGGGTATGACTGGAACCATGTCCTGAACGGGGGCGAGGCGATGGGCCTCGTCGTCATCGCCTCCGCCTGGGGGCGGATCAGCTATAACTTCCTGTTCTTCTTTGCCGCCTTGCAGGCCGTGCCCCGGTCGGTCATCGAGGCCGCGGCGATCGACGGCGCGCGCTTCTGGCGCAGGTTCTTCACCATCGTGCTGCCGCTCTTGTCACCCACCACGTTCTTCTTGCTGGTTGTGAACGTGGTCTACGCCTTTTTTGAGACCTTCGGCGTGATCCACACGATCACCGCCGGCGGACCGCAGCAATCGACGACCATTCTGGTCTACAAGGTCTTCTCGGACGGCTTTGTCGGGCAGGATCTGGGTTCTTCCTCCGCGCAATCGGTGATCCTGCTAATCGTCGTTGGGCTGCTGACCGTGATCCAGTTCAAATTCATTGAAAAACGGGTGCATTACTGATGGCGCGCGACATACATGGCATGGTGGAGAAACGCGGCGCGGGCCTGTGGCTGACCCATGTTTTCATGATCCTAGGCGTGCTGGTGATCTTCTTTCCGATCTGGCTGGCCTTTGTCGCGTCGACGGTGACGCAGGTGGACATCATCCAGCCACCGATGCCGGTCTGGCCGGGGGATCAGTTCCGGATCAACTACAAGAACGCCCTCTTCTCGGGGGTAAACGTGCCGGTGGCCACGATGCTGTTCAACTCGTTGGTCATGGCGGTGGGGATCGCTGTGGGCAAGATCGCCATTTCGCTTCTGTCGGCCTTTGCCATCGTTTACTTCCGCTTTCCCGGGCGCAATGTCTTCTTCTGGATGATCTTTCTGACGCTGATGCTGCCGGTCGAGGTGCGGATTGTCCCGACATTCGAAGTGGTCGCGGGGTTTGGCATGCTCAACAGTTATTCGGGCCTGATCTTCCCGCTGATTGCGTCGGCCACGGCCACATTCCTTTTCCGGCAGTTTTTCCTGACCATCCCCGATGAACTGGCCGAAGCCGCCCGTGTGGACGGCGCGCGACCGATGCGGTTTTTCTGGGATATCGTGGTGCCGATGAGCCGCACGAACGTGGCGGCGCTTTTCGTGATCCTCTTCATCTATGGCTGGAACCAATACCTCTGGCCGCTTCTGATCACCACCGATCCGGAAATGAACACCATCGTGATGGGCATCAAGCAGATGTTCCCAAGCGGCGATGATTTTGCCCACTGGCCCACAATCATGGCAACCTCAATCCTCGCGATGATCCCGCCCGTGATCGTGGTCGTGGGAATGCAGCGGTTATTCATCCGCGGCCTTGTAGACAGCGAGAAATAGATATGGCGACAGTCACCCTTCAGGGCGTAAAGAAAAGCTTTGGCCCCACGGATGTCATTCACGGCATCGACGTGGAGATCGCAGATGGCGAATTCATCGTCATTGTCGGCCCCTCGGGCTGCGGCAAATCCACCCTGTTGCGCATGGTTGCGGGGTTGGAGACGGTCACCGCAGGCGATGTGCTGATCGGTGGCGTGCGCGCCAATGACAAGGAGCCGATGGATCGCGATATCGCGATGGTGTTCCAGAATTACGCGCTTTATCCGCATATGTCGGTGCGCCAGAACATGGGCTACGGGCTGAAGATCGCGAAGCTTCCCAAGGACCGGATCAACGCCAAGGTAGAGGAAGCTGCGCGACTGCTGCAACTTGAGCCGCTCCTCGACCGCAAGCCCCGGCAGCTGTCGGGTGGCCAGCGCCAGCGCGTCGCCATGGGACGTGCCATCGTGCGCGAACCCGCCGTTTTCCTGTTTGACGAACCACTCAGCAACCTTGACGCCAAGCTGCGCGTTCAGATGCGGTTGGAGATCAGGGAATTGCAGGCCAAGCTGGGGATCACGTCGCTTTATGTCACGCACGATCAGGTGGAGGCGATGACCATGGCCGACCGAATGATCGTGATGAATGCCGGGGTGGCAGAACAGATTGGCACACCGCTGGAGGTTTATGAGACCCCTCGAACCCTCTTCGCGGCGCAGTTCATCGGCAGCCCAGCCATGAACGTCGTCGATGCCCGGGTGAAGGATGGGAAAGTGATGCTTGAGGGAACCGTGGTCGCAGATGCCGCAGGCCCGGATGGTCCGATCAAATTTGGCGTCAGGCCGGAACATTTGATGCCGGATGAAAAGGGTCCGTTGGCGGTTACAGTTCAGATGACAGAGCCCTTGGGGGCGAATACGCTGCTGCATGGCAGGTTGCAGGGATATCCGGACAGCTTCACCATCAGCTTGCCCGGGGTACATTCTCTTCCGGAAGCACGCGAACAGATGCGCTTTGCGGTGCAAGCAGGCCAATCCCACGTGTTTGATCCAAAATCCGGCTTGCGACGGACATAGCGAAGTCACTGCAGCAGAAAGCTCGCCGGATGCCTTTCTGCGATCAGTTGAGGGCGCCACCGAGGCGGGCTTTGCCGAAAGCAGGCGGCTATTCTGAAGTGTTCACAAAGCCTGTCGTCGAAATCCGCCATACAAAAAATTGATTGCAGGATTGATATTGTGCGGCTACCTAAATGGGATGGTAAGTCTGAACAACTTCTTTCAGGTCTTTCTGCTTGCGCTGATTTTTTCGGTGGGCGCAAACGGTGTTGTGATGGCATCCAATGATGTATTGCATCAAAAAAACTGCATCCACACGAGCGTTGATGAGACGCCTTTGGCGCACGATCACTCCGGGCATGCAGATCACGCTGAAGCATCGAATGATGCGGCGCCCGAACATGATCATAACACCTGCATGATGCACGCCTGTTCGGCGGTTGTTTGTGAAGTGCATGGTGCATTTGCAGCGCCGATTTTTCTATCGGCTGTTTTGACCGTGACCGAGCAACCACTTACCCCGCTTGGGCTCGCGGAGAGCTTTCTCAGACCTCCAAATACCTGATCTGTCCGGCGAGGCCGGACTTGAGTGAGCAGGCAGCACAACGCGTGTGGTGTGCCTGTCCTTTTTTCTTTGATCGGGAAACATCATGAAATTCTATATCGTATTGGGCGTATCCATGGCCCTGACCGCCTGCGGGGCGGTGACCGAACCACTTCCACGCGAAACACTGGCCGCTTCAGCAAACGTGGAAGTTCACCCGCCTCATGCCTCCACACCAGCACTTCTGTCGGGCTATGTCGAACGCCCGGTGAAAGGACCAGCCGCGTGGCGGGAGCTAAATGATCGGCAATCTCCAAATCAGGAGGGCAGCTAATGGGATTTCTTGGAAAGACAGGTTTGAGCTTGTCCGCCATATTGTTGTTGCCCGCGTGCGCGTCGCCTGAGCAAACAGCGCGTTTTTCAGACCGGAAAGCCGCATTTGGCGCCGTGTCTGGCACAGCACTTTCCGTTTTGGGACAAGATGCTGTCTTGCTGATGGACGCGGCGGCGATTGAAGCAAACGCCAAACGTGTGCATGCCATGGTCCAGGGCAAGACCCTGAACGCGGATACTGCCGTACAGGTGGCGTTGATCAATAATCGGGGATTGCAGGCGGCCTATGCCCAGATGGGCGTTTCATCAGCTGATGCCTGGCAATCCATCATGCAGCCAAATCCAATCGTTGCGATTGAAGTGGCGGGTTTGAATGCGAGTGGTGTAGGCGCCTTCCGGTCCATCGAAGGGATCGTCGCCAACAACCTGCTGGCCGCATTCACGCAGAAAGACCGGAGCCGGCAGGCGGATATCCAGTTTAGGCAGGCGCAACTGATCGCAGTCGAAGAAACCCTGCGCGTTGCAGTTGAAACCAGGCGCGCCTGGGTCGACGCCGTTGCTGCCTTTGAGACTGCCGGATTGATCCGTGACGCGCAAAGTACAGCGGATGCGGCCTCGGAACTGGCGGCAAGGCTGGGGGATACCGGGTTCCTCAACAAAGCTGATCAGGCGCGCGAACATGCGTTTTATGCCGAGTTGACCGGGCAACGGGCGCAGGCAAAGCTGGCAGCAACCCTGGCGAAGGAGACACTTACACGGCAGATGGGCCTTTGGGGTAGCGACGTGAACTATTTCGTCCCCAACAATCTGCCACGCCTGCCGGGGCATGTGCACGACCGCCCGCATATCGAGCGGGACGCGTTGAAGTCGCGCGTTGATCTGACGCTTGCGCGCTTGGAGCTGGACAGCATGGCCAAGGCGCGCGGCATGACCGAGGCGACACGCTATGTCACCGATCTGGAACTGATCGTCGGTGTTGAGCACGAGCGTGAAAACGAAGACGGCAGAATCGAACGGGAAACAACGCCGCAGGTCGAGCTGGAGTTTGCCATTCCGATCTTTGACAGCGGCAAGGCGCGTCTGAAACGGGCCGAGGCCGCCTATTTGCTGGCGGCGCATCAGCTGGCCGAAAGGGCCGTGAATGTCAGGTCCGAAGCGCGGGCAGCGCATGCCTCCTATGTCGGCACACACCAGATCGCGCGGCACTATAGAAATGCCGTTCTGCCGCTGCGCCAGACCATCGAGGAAGAGGCGCTGCTTTCCTACAATGGCATGATCACCAACACGTTCGAACTGCTCGCAGACACACGGGCGCGACTGAATTCCAACCTCATGGAAGCAAACGCGCGGCGTGATTTCTGGCTGGCGGACGCCAATCTGGTTGCGGCGATCTACGGCGGTGGCGCCGGGGCAGGCGGTGGCGCGGCTGTCGCAAGCATCGCCGGCGGCAGCACTGAAGAGCACTGAGAAGGAGAAACAAGATGATGAACAGACGTCAAATACTCACCGCCGGTGCTGGCCTGATGGCGACCGGTACAATGGCAAAGTCGCAGAACATGGGATTACCCGAGGCGGCGATGATGGACAGCGCCACAACCCAGGCACCGCTGCGGCCCACCTCAGGGCGCGATTATAACCCGGTGGTAACCCTGAACGGCTGGACCTTGCCCTATCGCATGAACGGCAATGTCAAGGAGTTCCACCTGATCGCAGAACCGGTAGAGCGTGAACTGGCCGACGGCATGACCGCCTACCTCTGGGGCTATAACGGCCAGTCAACTGGCCCGACGATCGAGGCGGTTGAAGGTGACAGGGTCCGCATTTTCGTGACCAACAAGCTGCCGGAACACACGACGGTGCATTGGCATGGCATGATCCTTCCCTCGGGGATGGATGGTGTCGGCGGCCTCAGCCACCCGGGCATCCCGCCGGGAAAAACCTTCGTTTACGAGTTCGACTTGGTGAAATCCGGCACCTTCATGTATCACCCGCACGCGGATGAGATGGTGCAGATGGCGATGGGGATGATGGGCATGTTCGTGGTCCATCCAAAGGACCCCACCTTCATGCCGGTGGATCGCGACTTCCTGATCATGCTGAATGCGTTCGACATCGATCCGGGCACCTATATCCCGCGCGTCATGACAATGACGGATTTCAATATCTGGACGTGGAACAGCCGCGTTTTTCCCGACATCGATCCGCTGGTGGTGAATTACGGCGACCGGGTGCGCGTGCGGGTCGGGAACCTGACCATGACCAACCACCCGATCCACATGCATGGCTATGATTTCGAGGTGACCTGCACCGATGGCGGCTGGGTGCCGAAAGAGGCGCGCTGGCCGGAAGTTAGTATCGACATCCCCGTCGGCGCGATGCGCGCCTACGAATTCGACGCGGTTCACCTAGGCGACTGGGCGATCCATTGTCACAAGTCGCACCACACGATGAATGCAATGGGTCACGACGTGCCCAACTTCATTGGCGCCGACAAGACACAATTGACGCGGATGATCCGTCGGCATCAGCCGGAATACATGCCCATGGGCAGCAACGGCATGGCCGAAATGGGCATGATGCAAATGGAACTACCCGACAATACCGTGCCGATGATGACCGGCTGGGGGCCGCATGGCCCGATTGAGATGGGTGGCATGTTCTCGGTCGTGAAGGTGCGCGAGGGGATCGATGCAGACGACTATTCCGATCCCGGCTGGTACGAAAACCCGCCCGGCACGCAGGCCTATGAATGGGCAGGAGAGCTGCCGGAATTCTCAACGAATGACAGCCCCAAAACCCGGCTGACCAAACGCAAGTCCTGAGCACCTTGGACACATCTACAGACAAAGGAAACGCATAATGAAACATCTTACTTTAGCGGCTGTCGCATGTTTTGCCGCCTCTGCCGCCTTCGCTGCGGGATCGCATGATCACAGCCATGACCATTCCGAAGGTGAGCACGGCAAAATGATGGCCGTTGGCATGCCTGGCAAGGCGGATGCCGTGGATCGGACAATCGACGTCATCATGCGCGAAACCGATGATGGCGACATGATCTTTGAGCCTTCGGAGTTTGACATCAAACAGGGTGAAACCATCCGCTTTATCGTCTCCAATAAAGGCGAGTTGGAGCACGAATTTGTCATCGACTCGCAGGAGGGAAATGCCAAGCACAAAGAGATGATGGCCCAGATGGAAATGGAGCATGACGACCCCAACTCGGTCAGCCTTGAGCCCGGTGAAAGCGGCGAAGTGGTCTGGAAATTCGCCAATGCCGGCGCGTTCGAATTCGCCTGCCTCATTCCCGGGCATTACGAAGCGGGTATGCACGGCCCAATCAACGTCGCCGAAACAATGGTCGAGCGCATTTACACCAAGGGTGTCGTGAAAAAGATCAAGCCTGACTCGGGGAAGGTCACGATCATTCACGAGGAACTAGTTGAACACGACATGCCCGCCATGACGATGGTGTTCCCTGTAGCCGATGACGCAATGCTGGATGCTCTTAGCGAAGGGCAGAAAATCGAGTTCGTCGCGGATCGTGTGAAGGGCAAATTGACCATAACCGATCTGAAGTAACGCGCATGGCCAAGACGGTGGGGCCTTGGCCGTTGCCGTCTTAAGCCTTTCTCAAATCTCGGGCGTATCCGCGTCTGCCGCAACAGATGGCTGGGCCCCGCGCCTACTTGATCCAACTCGCCACATCGTTTGCCACGATGGGATGAGCCAGATAGCCATAGAACTTATGCGGGTTGGCTTTGCCGCCCATGGCGTAGCAATTGTAAATGCGCTTGTCCGTGATGCTGTCGACGTAGTCGAATTTGGTCATTGCCTTATAGTCGTCTTTCATCGTGGTGTCGTGGCTGATGAAATCATCGACTGCTGCTGTGTTGTGCCAGTGCTTCACTATGTTCTTGGGGTGCTTGTCTGTGCCATCGTCGTGGGCCCGCTCATGCCCGTCATAGAGATTGGCCTTGACCCCGGCCTCACCCAGCGGGCAACCGAGGGTGAGCCACTGGCTGATCCGGTTGCCGTTCTCGCGCACGTCGGCATATTCACTCATCCGCGAGAATTTCCAGAGCACATCATAGGCCACGATGCAGCCCATGGAATGCGAGATCAGGCAGATGTCGTCGCCGCGTTTGAGCGCGCGCCTGAGCGGCGTCTGAAGCCTTTCGCGAACTTTGGACCCGACTGAACGACGCATGAGATAGGCCCCCATATCGGCGGTTGCCAATTTGATCCCCACGGTATTGAGGAATGTCGCCGTAGTGATCGCGGCGATGGTGGACACCGCGCGCGCCGCATCATCCATGAAACGCAGGTCGTCGTTTTCCTTCAATATCTTGCGATAGGCGCGTTTGTCGAAACGCCTGATCGCACCGAGCGCGTCGATTGCATCTGCAAATCCGACGTCTGGAAGGCAGGGGGCATTGTCGCTATGCGGGTCGGTCTCGGTCAGTCTTTTGGCGTGTGTGTCACTTTTAACAGCCAGGATGCGGTTGCTGATGTCGCCATAATAGACAAAGTCGATTTCTACCGCGCCATCCGCGACTTTTTTGGCCTTGGCCGGGTTGACCCGCTCGAGCCCCTGCAACAATGCCTGACGCTGAAACATCGCCAGGCGCTGTTTCGCGGGTTTGGTGCTGCGACCGTGAATCATGATGATGCGCTGAGCCATAGGTTTTCTCCGAAAGTGATTTTGTTGAATGGCACAATTGTGCCGGACAGAGCCGCAATCTGTCCAGAAAATACTTCGGTCGCGCGGGGGGCCCGGGCCAGGGCTGAAACGCCGACCCGGAGCGTGTGTGTCAGATCATCCCAAAAATGCGCGCCGGCCCGCCGGATCCGCCGCGATGTTTCGGGGCGCCGATCATGATCGTGGCGCCGCTGGCGGGCATTTTGTCGAGATTGGCGATATTTTCGATGCCGAACCGGCCAGTGGGAAGCCAGGCATAATGGGTGGCGAAATCGGCAGAGATCCCGTGATCCAGCGACAGCGTATCGCTGGCAATGGAACCGGCGCCGGTTTCAAGCAGCATCTGGGCAGCCTCGACATGGAAGCCCGGGAAATGCATCTTTTCGCCGTCGGAGTTGCGGAATCCGTCGCCGCCGGTTTTGCTGCCCCACCCGGAGTAGAGCGCGACACAGGCATTGTCGGGTATGTCGCCATGGGTGCTGATCCAGGCCTTGAGATCATCGGGGGTTAGTTGCGTATCCGCGTCATCAGCGGCGCGGGCCGCGATATCGATCACGCAGAGCGGCGCTACCAGCGACGTCACCGGAATTTCATCAACTGACGCCCCATCGGTAGAAAAGTGCAGAGGTGCGTCGATATGGGTGCCGGTGTGCTCATTGAGGTTCATCGTGAACAGGTTGAAGCCATTCTCGGCAAAGCTGAACTTCTGTTCCATCTCGATCCCCGGACTGCCGAAGTAAGTCGGGAACACCGCGTCATAGGTATGAGTCAGGTCCTCGACTGCGCCATGTCCGGCCGCCAGGGCAGGCGGGGCTGAAACGGTGCCGAGCGCTGCAGCGGCACCGGCGGCGGCGCTGGCCGTGAAAAATGCGCGGCGGGACAACATTTTTTCCTTCACCGCGTTGATGACGCATATATCGCACATAGTTTTCTCCCGTGGTTTCCGGTTATAGACCAGTGTGATGATAGTACGGGTAACCGTATGGGCGAGTCGAAATTTACGCGCACCCGGTTGTGCAGAGCGGGCGCATGTCTGATAGGGGGCCGGAATGGTCTATGTGAAATGGGTATTCAAGATTTTTCTTTCGCTCATGGTGATCGTGTTTCTGCACTACACGTTGCCGCAGCATGATATCGCGCGGGTGACCGACACCTATGAAAAGCGGATCGATTTTGGTGAAAATTCGATCTTCTGGTCGCATGCGGAAGTTGGGAACGCCACGGGTGCGGTGAACCGCGATGTGTTCTTTATCCAGTCGGTGCGCCGCAACGGCCGGGTAATGGTGTATCGCAATGAAGATACCGGCTGGGGCTGGCCGCCTTATTTCAAGTTCGACACTTCCAATCTGCAGGCCGAAGCGGCGGATATGAAATCAACAGCCGAGGCGCCAAAGTGGGTGGCGATCAAGCACTATGGCTGGCGCAATGAGTTTCTGTCGATCTTTCCCAACGCGGTGGGTATTCGGCCTGTTGCCGACCCAGAGGCGAGGATCATTCCCTGGTTCAATATCGGGTTGCTGACATTCCTCTTTGCCTCGTTCTGGGCCGTTCGCGTGAGATGGATCAGATTCCGCAAAAACCGGATCGAAGCCAAGATCGACGAATGGACGGATGGTTGGGGATGAGCGCCGTCTTGCAACTGCTCCGGGCAGCGATTGCAGGGCGAACGGATTGGCCCTCCGCATAGTTGCGGTTTGGATGCCGTGCGGAGATGGTTTCAGCGATGAAGGGGACGGTAAGCGGTATTACTTCCAATGTCTGCATTGAGCCCAGAGCGGACATGAAGGAAAATGAGTAATCGAATGAAGAAATTGGGTTATGAGTAAGGAAATTTAGCTATCGCGAGTGCATAAATGGATTGGATTTTTGAACTAGATAGAGATGAGTTAAAGCAGATCTTTTCGCTTTCAGAAGAGCGGTCTGAGCGCGTGACTAAACTTATTCAAGGAGAGCTAGATAGTTCCTCTTGTAGTGATGAAACTAGATTGTCTGTCCTTCGTGACGAAGCTTATGGCCTCTACTGTTCGAAGGCCATTGAAGAAAAACAGGCGCTCAACGAGAAAGATATTGAAGAACTCCTACTAAGCGAGTTTCCGACGTCCAAATCGGTGCTGGGTGAGGCGATCATCAAAAGCAAGGTAAGTGCTCGACTATGTACGGAAATTGTTGAGCGAAGCGACTCTCAGAGTTGGCTGTACAAACAAGCAAAATCCTTTGTTTTTATGTCATCTTACAAAGAAGACCCCCGGTCCGAACATCTGGAGGATTTGTTAAATCTGTCGTGTGAATGGGCATTGCATCAGATAGTTTATCTAATCGACGAGCCAAACTTGAAGCCCTTTGCCGAAATGCTGGAGCGAAATAAGTTGGTTCCCATAAAGTCCAAGAATCGACTTATCAACGAGATTAAGCGTCGACGAAAGCGCGGATGACATCTCGACGTGTCGTCCAGACCCGGGAAGCTATGTACTTGAGGGTAGGCATACAAGTTTAAAGTCCGTTTTGTCCGCTTAGCTGAAGGCGGTTTACCTCTTGGGCTGGAATCGGAAGAATGCCTCAACGCTTACCGTAATAAAGTCCCACCACATGCTCGGCCTCGGCAAAGAACAGCCAACGTGAAGCCGCAATACCCATCAGATGCAGGATAACGGCGACCAGAACCGAGACGTGCGCGTAGGGGATGAAAATCAGCAGTAGCGGCAGGATGAAACCCAGCAGCACTGCAACGACACGCACCTTGAGCGCGTGTTTGCGGCCAACCTGAAACACCAGTTCACGCAGCAGGTAGTTGGTGCCGGTGTGCGGTGGCTCAAACGCGCGGACATCGCCGATAGGGCCAAGGCCGGTCGCGCTCGCCATATCGGTGCCACTGCCTTGCAGGGCGCCATCGCCCCTGACCCACCAGATCACCTGAATGACTGCCGCGATCGGTAACAGAATCTGTGCCAGAGCGATCTGCCCTGCTAGCAATGCGCCCCCGGCAAGCGAGATCGACATCAGCAGCGCCGGTGTCAGCGCGGTTTTCCAGCGTGGCACCGTCTTGAGTTGGGCATATATCATCGAGGTGGCGTAGACCGTGGCGAGGCTTAGCAACGCGCCGATCCAGCCCAGAACGGCAATCCTGGTGTCGAGGAAAATGACCCCGGCGGCATAGAGGCCCATGGTGGCAAGCGCTGCCACGGCGGCCACACCTTCACGGCTAAGCCAGCTTGAGCGCCATTGGCTGAAGGCTTTCATCGCACGTTCCGGATGGCCCAGATGAAAGGTCGAGGCCAGAAGCCCGCCTACGGCCAGGCCGAAACCGATGGCGAAGAACACGAAGGCGACCCAGCCCGATACATCCGGAAGGCCCAGGCCCAGAAAGAACAGCAGGCCAAATCCCAGACCCGAGAGGGTGGTGAAAACGATGACAGAGGGGGCGGGATGCATCTCAGATTTTCTCCAAAGCTTTGTCGAGCCAGCCAAGGAAGCCCTTGGGCTCTTCCATCACGGGTTCAAGGAACGGGGCGAGAATGTCGATGTCACCGGCGTGATCCATCTGATCCTTGGGACGGGGCGGCAGGTATTTGTTGACGGGTTTGGTCTCCTGCTCGGGCATCAGGTCCATGCCGCCGCGCTCCGCCGTCAGCTTGCTGACATTGCTTTCCGGGTCGGCAAAATCGCCAAAATGACGCGCACCGGCGGGGCAGGTACGGACACAGGCGGGGGCGCGGTCCACCTCGGGTAAGTTTTCGTTATAGATGCGGTCAACGCAAAGCGTGCATTTCTTCATCACGCCTTCGGCGGCGTCAAGTTCCCGCGCACCATAGGGGCAGGCCCAGGCACAGAGGCCGCAGCCGATGCAGTCGCTTTCATTGACCAGCACGATGCCATCCTCGACGCGTTTGTAGCTGGCGCCGGTCGGGCAGACAGTGACGCAGGGGGCGTCTTCGCAATGCAGACACGACTTGGGAAAATGGATGAGCTGCGCCGCCGGGTGCGGCATCTCGGAGGTGGCCAGCGGCTGCACCTCGTAGCTGTGCACGCGGTTGAGGAACGTGCCCGAGCCTGCGCCGTCATAGGCGTTCTGGTCGGATAGCGGCGCGCCATAGTTTTCGGTGTTCCAGCCTTTGCAGGAAACGACACAGGCATGGCAGCCCACACAGGTATCAAGGTCGATCACTAGGCCCAGTTTGCGGGTGGTGCTTTCGGGAAGGGTCGTCATTTGCCTACCTTCCATGTCAATTCTGATGGACCCTTGGCCACCGGGGATTTGATCGGATCGAAGGCGGGTTGGCTGACATCTGGCGGCGCACTGGCCTTTGCAACCTTGACCCGCAGATCGAACCACGCCGCCTGACCGGTGATCGGGTCGGAGTTTGACCAGCGTAGCCCGTCGCCCTTGGGCGGCTGCAACTCGTGGATCAGGTGGTTGAGCAGGAAGCCCTTGGTCGCTTCGGACGCATCTTCGCCAAGCGCCCAGGCGCCCTTGCGCTTGCCAATCGCGTTCCATGTCCAGATGGTGTTTTCGTTTAGCGCCGCCATATGGGCCACCGGCACGATAATCTCGCCATGCGCCGAGGTGACACTGGCCCAGTCGCCCTCGGCAAAGCCGTTGGCCTTCCAGATCTTGGTGGGCACGTAAAGCGGGTTGCGGCCGTGGATCTGGCGCAGCCAGGCGTTCTGGGTTCCCCAGCTATGGTACATCGCCATCGGGCGCTGCGTCAGCGCGTGCACCGGGAATTCGGCGGTATCGACATTGTCGTCCTCGAAGGGCGCGTACCAGATCGGCAGCGGGTCCATCGTGGCCTTGATCCGCTCGCGCAGATGATCGGGGGGCTGCCGATCGCCGTGGCCTTCTGCAGCCAGTTGGAATTTGCGCATCGTCTCGACATAGAGGTCAAAGATATACGGCTGTGGGCTGTCATAGATACCCATTCCAACCGCCCAGTCCTGATATTCCTTGCTCCAGGGTTTGTAATAGGCCGCCGCCTCGGGGATGTGTTTGACGAAGAACCCACCATTGGCGATGTAGCTGTTGAGCTGCCCCTCGTTCGGGGCGCCGCGGCCGTGTTGCAGGCCCTTATCACCCATTCGCCAGCCTGCCAGCGGACCGATACCCGGGCGGCGTTCGTGATTGACCATGTAGTCGGCGTAATCTTCGTATTTGGCGCTGCCATCGTCGTTAGTGAAGCCCGGCAGTTTCATCTTGTTGGCCAGTTGCACCAGCACTGTCTGGAAGCCACGCACATCACGGTCCGGCTCGATCACCGGCCAGCGGATAGCATCCGCCGCGCCATCCGCCTCGCAGATTGGACGGTCCAGCAGCGAAATGCAGTCGTGCCGCTCCAGGTAGGTCGTGTCCGGCAGGATAAGGTCGGAATAGGCGACCATCTCGGACGAATAGGCATCGGAATAGATGATGCGTGGAATCACGTAATCGCCGTTTTCGTCCGTGTCGGTCAGCATCTCCATGACACCCTTGGTGTTCATCGAGGAGTTCCACGACATATTCGCCATATACATGAAGAGTGTGTCGATCTTGTACGGGTCACCGGCATGGGCGTTCGAGATCACCATATGCATCAGCCCGTGGCTGGACATCGGGTTTTCCCAGGTGAAGGCCTTGTCGATGCGTCCGGCAGAACCGTCCTCTTTGAGCACAAGATCATCCGGACCCTGAACAAAGCCCAGATGCGGACCGTTTAATGGCGATCCAGGCGTGACCTTGGCATGAGGTTTGGGGTGGGCACTGACCGGTTTCGGATAGGGTGGTTTGAACCGGAAGCCGCCGGGCACCTCGACCGTGCCGAGGATGATCTGCAGCACATGCAGGGCGCGGCAGGTCTGGAACCCGTTTGAGTGGGCGCTGACACCCCGCATCGAGTGGAAGCTGACCGGGCGGCCCATCATTTTCGTGTGTTTCTCACCACGAAAATCGGTCCACTCATGGTCCAGCTCGAACGCCTCATCAAAAGCGACGCGGGCCAACTCGGCGGCGATGGTCCTGATCTTATCGGCTTTGATGCCGCAGCGCTCAGCCACCGCTTCGGGAGCGTATTGCTTGTCCAGATAGCGCTCGGCCATCAGGTGCATCACCGGACGATGGGTGACACCGGCAGCACGGTGGGTGGCGTGCAGGTCAGGGCGGACGCCGGGCTTGTCGAAGGCGGTGAGCTTGCCGGTCTTGCGATCGATGACCAGCGGTTTGCCATCTTCATCACGCAGGAAAAGGCCGTAGTCGGGCGATTTCTCATCGCCGTTCACCAGTACCGGCGCATTGGTATAGCGCGCAAGGTAATCAAGGTCGATCTTGCCCGCTTTCATCAGCTCATGAATGAGCGACAGGATGAAAAGCCCGTCGGTGCCCGGGGTGATGCCGACCCAGTCATCCGCCACCGCGTTATAGCCCGACCGGATCGGGTTGACGCCGATCACCCGCGCACCGCGGGCCTTGATCTTGCCGATACCGATCTTGATCGGGTTGCTGTCGTGGTCTTCGGCCACGCCAAAGAGCATGAAAAGCTTGGTATGATCCCAGTCGGGCTGGCCGAATTCCCAGAAAGCGCCGCCCATCGTGTAGATGCCGGCCGCCGCCATGTTGACCGAGCAGAAGCCGCCATGCGCCGCATAGTTCGGCGTGCCGAAATTCTGCGCCCAGAAACTGGTGAAGCTCTGGCTTTGGTCGCGGCCAGTGAAGAACGCCAGCTTCTCGGGGTTTTCCTCGCGAATGGGTTCGAGCCAGTCGGCGGCGATCTGCAGGGCTTCGTCCCAGCTGATCTCCTCGAACTCGCCCGAGCCGCGTGGACCCACACGTTTCAACGGGGCGCGCAGGCGAGAGGGCGCGTTGACCTGCATGATGCCAGCGCTGCCCTTGGCACAGAGTACGCCCTTGTTGACAGGGTGGTCCCGGTTGCCCTCGATATAGGCGACCTTTCCATCCTTCATATGCACATTGATGCCGCACCGACAGGCGCACATGTAGCAGGTCGTCTTGCGCACCTCGTCCGAAACCTTGGGAGAGGTGTCAATCTTGGGCTGGTGATGTGTCATGGCATGGTCCCTGTTCTCGCGGCGCCAACCTAGGGCAGAAGTTTTGTCGGTGCGACCGTTTTCTATTAACTTTCGAATTTCGCAACTTTTGTTCCGGGAAAATCAAATTAACCCGGAGGCTTTCCCGTATTCATGGGTTTGCCAGCGCTTGCAAAATCGTGACCGCGATCATTTGTGTAACATCATCGGCGACACAGCCGCGCGACAGATCATTGGCAGGTTTGGCCAGCCCCTGAAGGATTGGGCCGATAGCCGAATAACCACCCAGACGCTGAGTGATCTTATAGCCGATATTGCCAGCATCGAGATCTGGGAAGATCATGACATTGGCGTGGCCTGCCACCTCGGAACCCGGTGCCTTGCTCTGCCCGACCGAGGGGACAAAGGCGGCGTCGAATTGCAATTCCCCATCGGCGGACAGGTCCGGGCGATCGGTGCGCAACTTTGCCAGTGCATCGGTGACCTTGGTCACTTTCACATGGCGGGCACTGCCTTTGGTCGAGAAGGACAGCATGGCGATCTTAGGTTCTTGCCGCATCAGCGCCTTGCAGGAATTGGCCGAGGCCGACGCGATTGCAGCCAACTCATCACTGTTAGGGTCAATCACAAGCCCGCAATCTGAATAAAGCATGGCGCGACCATGTTCGGTGGCGTTTGTGGGCGGTATCATCAGGAAAAAGCTCGATACCATCGCCGCATCCGGGGCCTTGCCGATCACCTGAATAGCGGTGCGCACAACATCCGACGTGGTTGCAACGGCGCCACCGACAGTGCCAGCCGCGTGGCCCAGACGCACCAGCATGGCGGCATAAATCAGCGGGATTTCAACAGCTTTGCACGCGGCCTCTTCGTCAACTCCCTTGTGTTTGCGAAGGTCAAAGAAGGCGGCGGCGAAATCTTGGGTCAGGTCGGACGTAGCGGGATCGTGAATGGCAACCCCATTGCCGTCGCTTGCGCCCTGACTGGCAAGCTCGGCCCGGACAGCATCGGTGCCGCCCACCAGGATCACATCGGCAATCCCGGCTTGGTGGGCGGCAAGCGCCCCCGCGACAACGCGGGGGTCACTGCCTTCGCTTAGGGCAACGGTCGTACGGGTGGCCGGAAGCTCGGAGAGCAGCAGATCAATTGGTGTCTGTGTCATGTGTTCCGGCCTTATCCCTGCCTCAGACCTGCTGAGGACGCATGTCCGCTTTGTCGATACCGGCCACTTTGACCGGCGCTTTCATCGCGTCGCGACGGAACGGATCGCCCAGTTCCTGGTTGATCATGGCTTCGATCAGCGTGGTTTTACCCGCTTTCTGATCTTTGATCGCCTGATCCAGGGCTGCGGTCAGCTCCTCTGAGGTGCGGGCAACCACGCCTTGCAGGCCGCACGCCTGTGCAATGCCGGCATAAGAGACCTGCTCGTCCAGCTCGGTGCCGACGAAGTTGTCAGCATACCAAAGGGTCGAGTTCCGCTTTTCAGCACCCCACTGGTAGTTGCGGAACACGATCTGCGTAACCGCAGGCCATTCGCCGCGGCCGATTGCTGTCAGCTCGGTGACCGCGATGCCGAAGGCACCGTCACCCGAGAAACCGACAACCGGCGTATCGGGGCAGCCGATCTTGGCGCCGACAACGGCGGGCAGACCGTAGCCGCAGGGACCAAAGAGGCCCGGTGCCAGGTATTTGCGGCCAGCTTCAAACGACGGATAGGCGTTACCGATGGCGCAGTTGTTGCCGATGTCCGAGCTGATGATCGCCTCTTTCGGCAGTGCGGCCTGGATGGCACGCCATGCTTTGCGCGGGCTCAGCCAGTCCGGCTTGGCGGCGCGGGCACGTTCGTTCCAGGTTGTGCCGGGATCGTCCTGCTCGTGGTCGAGCGAGGTCAGCTCCTGTGCCCAAGCCGATTTGGTCTTGGCGATCAGCGCCTTGCGGTCGTCGCGGCCATCGTCACCGGCGGTGTCCGATAGTTTGGCGAGGATCGAGTTGGCAACTTTCTTGGCGTCGCCGACGATGCCGACGGTGACTTTCTTGGTCAGGCCGATGCGATCGGGGTTGATGTCAACCTGGATGATCTTGGCGTCGGTCGGCCAGTAGTCGATGCCGTAGCCGGGCAGGGTCGAAAACGGGTTCAGACGGGTACCCAGTGCCAGAACGACGTCGGCCTTGGAGATCAGCTCCATCCCGGCTTTCGATCCGTTATAGCCCAGAGGACCGGCAAAGAGCGGGTGCGAGCCGGGGAAGGCGTCGTTGTGCTGGTAGCCAACGCAGACCGGAGCGTCCAGACGCTCGGCCAGAGCCATCGAGTCTCCGATGGCGTTGCCCAGAACCACACCGGCACCGTTCAGGATGACCGGGAATTTGGCGTTCGACAGCAGTTCCGCTGCGCGGGCCAGTGCGTCTTCGCCGCCGCTGGGGCGTTCGAATTCAACGATCTCGGGCAGGTCGATGTCGATCACCTGGGTCCAGTAGTCGCGCGGGATGTTGATCTGCGCAGGCGCTGAGGCACGTTTCGCATTGATGATTACGCGGTTCAGAACTTCGGCCATGCGCGATGGGTCGCGGACCTCTTCCTGGTAAGCAACACAGTCAGCGAACATGTTCATCTGTTCGATCTCCTGGAAGCCGCCCTGACCGATGGTCTTGTTGGCGGCCTGCGGGGTGACCAGCAGAACGGGTGTGTGGTTCCAGTAGGCAGTCTTCACGGCTGTCACGAAGTTCGCGATGCCGGGGCCGTTCTGGGCAATCATCATCGACATCTTACCGGTTGCCCGGGTGTAGCCATCGGCCATCATGCCGCCGGATCCTTCGTGGGCGCAGTCCCAGAAGTTGATTCCGGCTTCGCCGAAGATGTCAGAAATCGGCATCATTGCCGAGCCAATGATGCCGAAAGCATGTTCAATACCGTGCATTTGCAGGGTTTTGACGAAGGCTTCTTCGGTTGTCATTTTCATGGGGCGGTCCTCGCTTATTGCGCAATTATCTGGTTGCAGGAAAATCTGGCGCGAAACTAACCGCGCGGCCGATACTGTGTTAGGTCCAGTTATGTGACTCTATTATTACCAGAAAAATTATATATTGAGACAAAAAATCTCGAAAATATAAAATATAAGAAAAAATTCGATTTTTGGTACTTTTGAGAAATGCCTTATTTTTATTATTAATAAGCAATTCTAAGGAGTTCCGGTGGATTGCCTGCCGAAGGTCAGCCGTTTTTCAATTCCCGTGCCAGAATGCCAATACCGTCGGGTATGCGCGCGGCAGAGATCGAGGAATAGGCAAGCCGGTAGAAATTGCGCGGGGGCGAGTCGCCGTGAAAAAACGGAATACCGGGCTCGATCAGTACTTTGTTGGCACGCAGGCGCGCATCCAGCGCCGTAGTGTCTACATGGTCAGGCGCACGCATCCAGATAGATGATCCGCCAAAGACACCCTGACCGACAATGCCCAACCCGTGCTCTGCGCAGGCCCTTTCCATCACGGTGCGGCGTTTGGCATAGGCCTGGCCCATCTTGCGGATCAAGCTGTCATAATGCCCGAGTGACAGGAAGTAGGCGGCCGTGCGCTGAATATGTCCCGGCGGGTGCCGCAACACACTGGCGCGCAGGGCGCGCGCCTCGCGAATGAAGGCTTTGGAGCCGACAAGATAGCCAAGCCGGAGGCCGGGGAAAATCGATTTGGAAAAGCTGCCGACATAAATCACGCGGCCGTCGGTATCGAGTGACTTAAGCGCGGGCAGAGGCGATCTGAGAAAAGACATCTCGAACTCGTAGTCATCTTCGACAATCAGGGCTTCCATTTCCGCCGCCTTTCTCAGCAACTCTTTGCGGCGAGAGAGCGGCATGGTCGCGTTGGTCGGGCATTGATGGCTGGGCGTGGTAAAGATCACATCGGCATGTTTAGGCAAGGCGTCGGGCGGCAGGCCGTCACGATCGACCCCCACTGGCTCGAGATGGCAGCGCGATTGGGTCAGGATGTCGCGTTGGGCGTGGTAGCAGGGGTTTTCGATCACTGCGGTGCGGCGCTGAGACAGCAATACCTGGGCAGTCAGCCACAGCGCATTCTGCGCACCCATAGTAATCAGGATTTCAGAGGGTTCGGCCAGAATGCCGCGGCGGGGCAGGGTGTGACGGGCGACGAATTCGATCAGTTCCGGATCGTCCTGATCATAGTAATCGGTTGTCATCGCCAGAAAATCCTTCTGGCCCAGAGCCTGAAGGGCGCATTGACGCCAATTGGCATGATCAAACAGCGCCGGATCGGCCTGCCCGTAGATGAACGGATAGCGGTAGCGTGACCAGTCTTGCGGCTTGATCGGCGTCGCCCCGCCGGTAAAGCGACGGCCCAGGGCGCGGGACCAGTCGACCTTGTCCTGCGACGGGTGCAGGGCGGTAAACTCCGGCGGCTCCGGTGCGTTTTCAGACACGTAATAGCCAGAGCGGTCGCGCGCAGTCAGATAGTCATTGGCCAGAAGTTCGGTATAGGCGATTGTCACGGTAATGCGGCTGACACCCAGATGTTCGGCCAGCTTCCGCGAAGACGGCAGTTTTTCACCCTTGCGGAAGCGTCCTGATAGAATGCCTTGGGTGATCATTTGCTGAATGCGGGCCTGCAAGGTGCCCTGCGCCTCGGCATCTAGGAAAAATGTGTCGACCGATATCACCATGGCTCAAGTGTAGACTGGACTTATCGAGGGTGCAATCTGGCCTGACAAATTGATTTCGGAATCACTATGACCACTGTATCATCCGATTGGAAAAGCCGCATTGAATGACGTCATTCCCCGAGGGGAGAAGTGGATGATCCGCGTGCCGTCGTGTCGCGTGGCCCAGCCAACTTCCTGCATATGGCTCAGCAGGGCACGGCCCAACCGGCCCGCCAGATGCGGGCGCCGCTCCGACCAGTCAAGGCAGTCGCGGCACATCGGTGCCCGTGAGGGCGGCAGCGCATCAAGGTCGACGCCAAGCGCGGTGACGAAGGCGCGGCCACTGCTGGTCAATGTCATGCCGCTGCTGGAATGCCCAAAAAAACCCCGTGCACTCATGCTGTCATAGGCGCGGATGCCCATGTTCCCGGCCAGATGATTATAGCAGATCCGCGCGTGGCGCAGTTCCGGGTCGCGCGGCCCGGGACGGTGGCGCAAATGCCCTGACCCGGCGGCCAGGCCGGTCAGCGCTTCGAGCACCAGAGCGACCTCTTCCGACGCGAGGGTAAAATATTTGTGTCGCCCTTCTTTGCGCGGCCGGATCAACCCGCCGACGTCAAGCTTGGCCAGATGAGAAGAGGTGGTTTGCAGGGTCACCCCGGCCTCTCCGGCCAACTCGGTCGCGGTCAGTGCCTTGCCGCTCATCAGCGCGTTAAGAATATTGGCACGGGCTGGGTCCCCGATCAGCGCGGCGATGCGCGAGATGTCAGGCGCTTCTTTCATAGTTCGATATTAGCCGAAGTATTCGGTAAAATAAAGCGTGATTACCGCTTCGATCGCCTGATCATGCTGTGGTTGCGCCGCCGCACGGTCGCATATGCGCCGACAACAGAGATCCAAAGCTTGATCTGCCGACCCGGCGCTGGTTGTGACGGCAGACATTTGATGGTCTTGGCGGTTAAGCGCAGCCGCCTGTCACGACGAAACCGACCGCGATAACAATTGTGAAGCTCTGTGCCATTCGTCGATCAAACATGCCACCAGTAGCGTGTCAGGTGGAAGAAAATCGGGGCGGCGAAAATGATCGAATCCAACCGGTCGATAAATCCGCCATGTCCCGTGATCACGTCGCCCCAGTCCTTGACCCCGCGGTCGCGCTTGATCGCTGACAGCACCAGCCCGCCGAAGAACCCCATCAGAGCGATCACCAGCGACATCACCCCGGCCTGAAAGAAGGTGAAGGGCGTCACCCACCACAGGCATGCCCCCAGAACGGTGGCGCTGGCCACACCGCCGACAAACCCCTCGATGGTTTTCGCTGGTGACAGTCGCGGTGCCATCTTGTGCTTTCCCAGAAGCTTGCTCCAGATATATTGCAGCACGTCGCTGGCCTGCACGACGATGATCAGGAACGCGACAAGTTGGATGTTCTGACCTTCGAACCCGGGAATGTTCAGGCTTAGCAGCGCCGGTACGTGGCTGACGAAGTAGATCGTAACCATGGCGGCCCATTGCACCTCAGCTACGCGGATGAGAAAGTCTTTGCTCTCGCCCCGGAGGGCCGAAATCACTGGCATCAGCAGGAAGACATAGACCGGCACCAGCACGGTGTAGAACCCATACCAGTCGGTAAAGACGAGGTAATATTGCAGCGGCAGGACGACAAAGAACACCGCTGCCAGCATCCAGTGATCAGCTCGGCGCGCGTTGGTGAGGGTGATGAATTCCCTGAGTGCATTGAACGAGCAGACCGCAAACAAAAGCGTCACGCCGGTGCGCCCCCAGAGAAACGCCAGCCCGAGCAAAATAACCATCACCCACCAGGCCCAGATCCGCGCATTCAGGTTTTCCACAACAGATCGGCTGGGGCCGTCTTTCAACTGCGCCGACAGGATGCCGCCAATGGTCGAGGCCAGGATCAGTACAACAACGACACCCATCATTAGCGCCATCAGGCTGTCATGGTTCATCTGCCGCCTCCCCAATGTTCGGGGCCAGTGCCAGCACCGCCTCCTGTGCGCGGGTCAGGAACTGCTCTTTGCTCTCGCCGTCGGTCAACCGTATCGCGGCCCCGAAAGTACAGGTGCAGATATAAGGGATCGGGATGATTTCTCCGCGGGGCAGGGCGCGGTTGAGGTTGTCGATCCATACCGGAACGAACCGTATGCCGGGTCGCTTTTTCGCGACGTGGTAGATGCCGGTCTTGAAGGGCAGGAGTGTCTCACCGGTGTCGTTCCGGCGACCCTCGGGAAAGATAATCAGGCTTGATCCGCCATCCAGCGCTTCGACCATCTGATCCACCGGGTCGCGGTCGCGCGCTTCGGGGCGACGGTCGATCAGCACGGCGTTGATCACCTGCCGGCCGATATAGGAGCGGGCCGGTGATGTCAGCCAATAGTCGGCAGCGGCGACGGGCCGGGTTTTCCAGCGCAGGCGCGGCGGTAACACTGCCCAGATCAGGATGAAATCGCCGTTGCTGGTGTGATTGGCGAAATAGATCGTTTGCTCATCGCGCGGCGGTTCGTCCCGCCAGTTGCCACGCACCGCGGTGATGAACCGCGCGAACCCGATGATGAGATACGCAACCAGATAAGCCAATAGGCGCATAAAAATGCCCTGTATGTCCCCGAATATATCTTTTTAGCCCAGTCTGACCCGCCGGGTATTGCGAAATCAAGTCGGATTATCTGCGCGCCTGTCGAGAGAGTATTTGCAAAATGGGGTATAGTCGCGACATATTACAGGAGGACATTATGATAATACGCGTATTTCAGGTGACCACTCATCCGGGTAAGGAACGTGAGTTCAGTAATTTTTTTCACAACACCGCTATTCCATTGATGCAGCGTACCGAGGGGTTGCACGACGTAACTTTCGGCACGGCGCGATCAGAATCCCCTGCAGATTTCTGCATGGTCATGGTCTGGGAAAGTCTTGCAGCGCTCAAGGCGTTCGCCGGAGAGGACTATGCCAACCCGCATATCTTGCCGGAAGAGGCGATCCTCGTGAGGGCGCGCAGCGTCAAACATTATGATCTGGTCGATGCCTGATCCTTTGGGGTCACGGCGGACAAGTCCGGGTGCCGGATGCTTTTGCGTGACGCCCTGGCTGAAAACCGGTCCCGATTTTTTATCGCCGTCTGGCTGGTGAAATGTCACATGCGTGCAATCTGATGTCTGTCTGGAATCGAAAACCCCGACCGGGCTCTGTGCCTGATCGGGGTTTTCGAAAAGTTCTGACCAGGATCAGGCGGTCGGCAATATCACGATCTCAACCCTGCGGTTCTGCGCCTTGCCCTCCTCGGTCAGGTTCGACGCGATGGGCTGATCTTCACCCCGGCCAAAGGCGTTGATGCGGTTGAAGGGCACGCCGTTATTCGTCAGCACATCGGCCACGGCATTGGCGCGGCGCACTGACAGATCCTGATTGTAGGCCGCCGTCCCGGTATTGTCGGTATGACCGATTACCTGAACTGTTGATTGCGGATATTGCTGCAGGCTGCTGGCCACTTTTCGCAGGTCGCTGCGCAGGCCGCGATTGAGCCTCGCACTGTCTGTGTCAAACAAGAGGTCCTGCGGCATGGTTACGATCAGACGGTCGCCGGTATTGGTGATACGGATATCCTCGTTTTCCAGCTGCTGGCGCAATTCAGCCTCTTGCTTGTCCAGAGAATAGCCAATCGCGGCGCCCACGCCCGCACCGGCGAGGCCACCGATAATCGCACCCTTGCCCTTTTTGTCACTGGCGATTGCGCCCACGCCCGCACCCAGTAGGCCGCCGATCAGCGCGCCTTGTTGCGTGTTTCTATTCGGGTTCTGTGTGCTGCCACCATTGCCGACATAGCCGGGATCGGTACAGGCCGTGGCCGTCAACAGGGACGCGCCGGCTAACAGCATGAGTGGTTTTTTTGTGTATTTCATGGTTCTCGCCTCGTTATTCATGCCCGTTAGGTCGGGTCTGTGGTGATGTTATGCAATAACAATCGCCCGCCCAAGCGAATTCGACGGGGAATATTATGGCTTATCTCGCATTTTTTACTCCGGAACGCTGCGCTGTGCACGCACGCATTGGGTCAACGCCTTGGCCAGGTCTTTGACATAAACCTCGCTGATCGGACGTGTGGTTGAGATTCGGAGAAGCGGTCGCCCCTGGCTTTTGAGAAATGCCGCTGTAAGGCGTCCATACTCATACGCCAGTGCTTTGCTGCGACGACCGGAATACTCTAGCGGCAGGCCCAGTCGGAAGGCCTCATAGCCATAGCGCCAGGCGCGTAAGCGCACCATATCCTGAGCCCTGATCCAGTTGCTGCGATGTTGTGACATGGCCTTCCCCGGTTGTCCGAAAAATACCACGGTTCATGGCCTGCGCCAATAACGGGAATGCGCGTTTGGGGCAGCTTGGATTTGGATATTCACGATCTGGCCTTGGTCAGTTGTTCTGGAAAGGAACCAAACGTGGAGTCGAGCCCACAGGGCGCCATTGTTCCGAACCCAGTGAATGGCCCCACCTGTAGGAGCCTGCGATGCGTGGCTTAGGTTTTTTGGCGTGAACGACCGATCATGCCAAAGGTATCGGGGATGCTTTCGTCTGGAACGAGGCTATCCTAGGCTTCGGCGCGGGCACTTTCCCAGGCCAGGATGGCGCGTTTGACCGGGAGGCCCCAGTGATAGCCGCCCAATCCGCCGGATTTGCGCAGGGCGCGGTGACAGGGGATCAGGAAGCTAACCGGGTTACGTCCTACGGCGGTTCCCACGGCGCGTACGGCGCGGGGGTGGCCAATAGCCTGTGCGATCTCGGAATAGGTAGTGACATGGCCTGATGGTACGTTCAGCAACGCCTCCCACACCTTGATCTGAAAGGGCGCGCCGATCATGTGCAGCGCGGTCTCTCCGGCACCGGAAAAGCTCGCCTCGACCCAGGATCGGATTGCCTCGGGGTTTTCGACATATTTTGCCTCGGGCCAGCGCGAACGCAGATCCTCCATCGCGGCATCACGTCCGCATTCGCCGGTGAATCCCAGCCCGCAGAGGCCCTTGGTGGTGCCCATTGCCAACACGTCGCCAAAGGGGCTGTCAAACCAGCCATAGCTGATCTTCAGACCTGCGCCGCGCCGGGCGAACTCGCCGGGGCTCATCGCTTCCCACCGCAAAAACAGATCATGCAGCCGCCCGGTGCCCGATAGCCCGGCCTCGTCCGCCGCCGCCAGAGTGGTGAACTGATCGGCCAGCAGCGCCTTGGCATGGCCCAGCGTCAGATATTGCTGATAGCGTTTTGGCGACACGCCCACCCAGGCGGAAAAGAGCCGCTGGAAATGCGCCGGGCTCATATCCATCCGGGTCGCCAGCTGTTCAAGCGTCAGGTCTGTGCCGCCCGCATCGATCAGCTCGATCGCGCGGCGCATGACATGGTAGTGATAGGGTTCGCTGGCTTGAATATTCATTTTCTCTTGTCCATCTTGCTTGATCCTAAAATAAGCCAACCCCGCGCGCTCTGCGACCCGAATATTGCGCATTGACCGATTTGTCGGCATAGGGAGCGGATGGCAAAGCAGTTAGACTATCATACCATCCGCGAGATCTTTACACGCTTTCATGACGCCGACCCCGAACCCAAGGGCGAGTTGGAGCATGTGAATGTTTACACGCTTGTCGTGGCCGTGGCGCTGAGTGCGCAGGCCACCGATGCGGGCGTCAACAAGGCCACCCGCGCGCTGTTCAAGATCGCTGATACCCCGCAAAAGATGCTGGAACTGGGCGAAGAGGGCTTGACCGAGCACATCAAGACCATCGGTTTGTTTCGTCAAAAAGCCAAGAACGTCATCAAGCTCAGTCGTATTCTGGTCGATGATTATGGCGGCGAGGTGCCCAATTCCCGCGCGGCGCTGCAGTCGCTGCCCGGTGTCGGACGCAAGACTGCCAATGTAGTGCTGAACATGTGGTGGGGCATGCCCACTCAGGCGGTCGATACGCATATCTTCCGTGTCGGCAACCGTACCGGCATCTGCCCAGGCAAGGATGTGGTTGCGGTAGAACGCGCCATCGAAGACCAGATTCCCGCCGATTTCCAGCACCATGCCCATCACTGGCTGATCCTGCACGGCCGCTATCATTGCAAGGCGCGCAAACCCATGTGCGGGACCTGTATCATCCGTGACCTTTGTGAATTCGAGGATAAGAACTTATGAAAAAGTACCAGGCCGTAGGTATCGGTAATGCTGTCGTGGATGTGATCAGCCAGAGCGATGATGGCTTCCTGTCGACCTATGGCATCGAAAAGGGCATCATGCAGCTGATCGAGGGGGACCGCGCCGAGCATCTTTATGACGCGATGGAAAACCGAGCCCAGATGCCAGGCGGATCGGTGGCAAACACCATTGCGGGTCTGGGGGCGATGGGCCTGAGCACCGCCTTTATCGGCCGGGTCTGCGATGACGAGCTGGGCCGTTACTACGCCAAGGGCATGGCTGATGCGGGCACGGACTTCGTCAACGCACCGGTGCCAGGGGGCGAATTGCCCACGTCACGCTCGATGATCTTTGTCTCGCCAGATGGCGAGCGGTCGATGAACACTTATCTGGGCATTTCGACCGAACTGGACGCCAGCGACGTCGATGACGAGGTCGCCGGAGGGGCTGCGCTCTTGTTCCTCGAAGGCTATCTTTACGACAAGCCCAAGGGCAAAGCTGCCTTCACCGAGGCCGCGCGGGCTTGCCGGGCAGCGGGTGGCAAGGCGGGCATCTCGCTCAGCGACCCGTTCTGTGTCGACCGGCATCGTGACGGTTTCCGGCAACTGGTGCGCGAGCTGGACTATGTGCTGGGCAATGAGCACGAATGGAAATCGCTCTATCAGACCGAGGATCTGGGTGCCGCTTTGGAACAGGCCGCGGCGGAAAGCGGATTGATCGTCTGTACCCGGTCTGGCCATGACGTGGTGGCGGTTCAGGGTAGTGAAAGCGTGTCGGTTCCCGTGCAAGAGATTGTGCCGGTCGACGCAACCGGCGCAGGCGATCAGTTCGCCGCCGGGTTCCTTTATGGCTTTGCTACAGGTCAGACGCTCAATGTCTCGGGCCGGATGGGCTGTATTGCGGCGGCGGAGGTGATCAGCCATTATGGCGCCCGCCCCGAACGCGATGTAAAAGAGATGTTCCGCGCCGAAGGACTGCTTTGATCCCCCCGCAGGGTACCCGTTCGGAACCCATGATCAGTTTTACCCGGCTGCCCGAAATTGCACCGGACGAGATCATCGCGCATATGTCCAACCCCCGCGTTGCCAAGCATATGCCGCTTTTGACCTTCGAATGGGACAGGGCTGCTGTCGCCCAGTTCGTGGCCGGTAAGGAAGAACGCTGGCGCGTCGATGGGTTGGGTCATTGGGCAATCTTAAGCGACGGCAGATATGTCGGCTGGGACGGTTTCCAGAAAGAGGGTGGTGAGTGGGACTATGGCTTGGTTCTGAAGCCTGGCTCATTCGGGCTTGGGCCGCGCATCTTGAGGAAGGCACTTGACTTCGCTATCGCCGACAAACGCATTCCCTTTGTGACTTTCCTGCTGCCGCCGTCGCGCCGAAAACTCGGTGCGTTGGAAAGGCTCGGCGCAGAATTTGTCGGAGTTTCGGAGTACGAAGGTGCCGGGTTTCTCAAGTATCGTCTGGAAACCGAATAACGCATGATTGGGAACGCCGCGGGGATTAGTCGGGTATTAGAATAGAAAGGGGGCCGTTGATCCGGCCCCTCAATCCGTCCTGCCTGGTGTCTTCAGTGAGTCGTCTTGGTTCTGAAATGCCAGTGCGTTTTATCTGATTGCAACAGGTATAGGCGACGCGAATCACAGCGGTCAACCTAAAGTGATTCGAAACGTGATTTTATTGGGATTTCGGAACCGAATCTGGCGTTCAGCCGTGCTCGCGCAGAATATGACCAGCCAGATATAGCGAGCCGCAGATCAGGATGCGGGCATGGGGTACCTGCGCAATGATCCCTTGAACCGCTTCCAGCGCCGAATCAGCGGTGCCGGCCCGCATTCCGACTGCCTGCGCGGCCTTGGAGGTCTCCTCGGCTGGAAGGGTATTTGCCTCACCCGGGATAGAGATTGCGGTGAGACTGTCGGCGCGGCGCGCCAGTGGTGTCAGATATCCGGAGATATCCTTGGTGTTGAGCATTCCGCAGACCAGATGGGTAGGACGTGCGGACAGCGTGGACAGGTGCAGCCCAAGCGCCTGACCGGCAGCGGCGTTGTGACCGCCATCGAGCCAAAGTTCGGCCTGTGGTGCGGCCTCGACTAGAGGGCCGGTTTCCAGCCGCTGCATCCGTGCAGGCCAACGCGCGCTGGTCACGGCGGCTTCGCAGGCGCGTTCGCCCATGTTCAGATGGCGCAAGACCGCAAGTGCTGCTCCGGCATTGTCGAGCTGATGCGCGCCGGGCAGATTGGGCAATGGCAGGTCAAGCAATCCAGTTTCGTCCTGAAATACCATCCGTCCGCGTTCGGGAAAAACATGCCAATGCTGGCCTTGCGCGATCAAGGGCGCGCCAAGCCGATCCGCTGTCGCCTCGATGACCTCCATCGCCTCTTCGGGTTGCGGGCCGACGACACAGGGGACACGGCGTTTCAGGATACCGGCCTTTTCGCCGGCGATCTTTGCCAGCGTGTTGCCTAGATACTGCTCGTGGTCGATGGAAACGGGCGTGATCACGGTCAATTCGGGGTTCTTGACCACGTTTGTCGCGTCCAGCCTGCCACCCAGCCCGACCTCAAGCAGTGTATAATCCGCCGGGATGCGGCTCATGGCGAGGATCGCGGCGCAGGTGGTGATCTCGAAATAGGTGATCACCGCGTCGCCATTGGCGGCGTAGCATTCATCCAGCACCGCGGTCAGGTCAGGCTCGGAAATCAGCGTCCCGGCCAGCCGGATGCGTTCGTGAAAGCGCGCCAGATGCGGCGAGGTATAGGCGTGCACGCATTTGCCAGCCGCCTCCAGCCCGGCGCGGATCATCGCCTGGGTCGAGCCCTTGCCGTTTGTGCCCGCCAGATGGATGACCGGCGGCAGCCTGTCCTGCGGGTTGTCCAGCGCCGCCAGCAGCCGCCAAACCCGATCCAGCGTCAGGTCGATGATCTTGGGGTGCAGCGCCATCATCCGGTCAAGGATGATGTCAGATGTGGGCGCGATCATTTTTTCTTGGGCTTTTCGGCCGCTTTGGCCTCGGGCGTTTCCGCGTTTTTCACGGCGTCTGGGGTCTCGGGTGCGGGCAGGTCAGCTTTGACCGCCGGGGGCAGGCCAAGCAACATCCGGGTGATGGTGATCAACTCGTCACGCATCTGAGGGCGCGGCGTGACCCTGTCCAGCATACCGTGATCCAGCAGATATTCGGCGCGCTGGAAGCCATCGGGCAGTTTCTCGCGGATGGTCTGTTCGATGACACGTGGCCCGGCAAAGCAAATCAGGGCGTTCGGTTCTGCAATATGAACATCCCCCAGCATCGCATAGCTGGCCGTGACCCCACCGGTGGTCGGATGGGTCAGCACGACGATATAGGGCAGCCCGGCCTCTTTCAGCATCTGCACGGCCACGGTGGTGCGCGGCATCTGCATCAGGCTCAGGATGCCTTCCTGCATGCGCGCGCCGCCCGCCGCAGAAAACAGGATCAGCGGGCGTTTCAGGCGCACGGCCTCTTCTGCGGCGGCGATGATCGCGTTGCCCACATACATGCCCATGGATCCGGCCATGAAGCTGAAATCCTGCGCCGCTGCGACGATGGGCGTGCGGCCCATTTCACCAGTGGCGACCAGCATCGCTTCGGCCTCGCCCGAGGATTTTTGCGCTGCTTTCATCCGGTCGGGATATTTCTTCTGATCGCGGAAATGCAGCGGATCGGGTTTGGGCGCCTTTACCTTGACCTCAGTGAAGATGCCGCCGTCGAACAGCGCCTTGAACCGGTCGCGCGGACTGATTGCCATGTGGTGGCCGCATCCCGAACAGACAAACAGGTTTTCGCTGAGTTCGCGATGAAACAGCATCGTGCCGCACTCGTCGCATTTGGACCAGAGGTTTTCGGGCATCTCGCGGCGCGAAAAGATCGAATTGATCCGCGGGCGCACGTAGTTGGTGATCCAGTTCATAAGGCGATGGTCCGGTTGTTACGTTGCAGATCAGAAATAAGGGGCTACGAGGGGAATTGCAATCAGCGACGAAGGGCCAGACGGACGGCAAGCCAACTGCAAAAAAGCACCATCAGATCGACGGGCGCCCAAACAATCAGCGCGTCAGTCGAGCTTAACGAAAAAGGGAATGTATAAAGCGCGAGACCATCAAAAGCACCTTCGGGCGCTGCAACGGCGATGGCGCTGAAATTGTTGACCATGTGCAGCGCGATGGCCGGTCCCAGCGTGCCCGAACGTGCCGTAAGGTCGGCTGCTGCGATGCCGAACAATGTGGCCCATAGGACCACCACGGCAGCATTCAGTGCAGGCAGGTCCGGATCATGGTGCAAGAGGCCAAAGAGGAGCGACGGCACACCGATCCAAATCAGCGGATGTGGGAAGCGTGCCGCCAGCAGGCTTTGAATATACCCGCGAAATACAAGCTCTTCGGCTGACGTCTGGATCAGGAGCCCCAGCAGGGTGAGCGGCAGAAAGCCCAGCCAGATCCCCAAGGGAAGGTGGGGAGCGGGTGTTGTGTCGGTGGGCATGGGCATAAATGTAAGTGCGATGAAAAGCACGATCAGTGCCAGGCCGGTGCGCCGAAACTGATGCACGGTCTGCTCAAACGAGCCCATGAGTGACATCAGATTGCGCTGATGCAGGATGCGCAGGGTGATCGCCAGCGCCGCGCTTAGTAGGGCAAAAAAGAACAGGTTGAGGATGACGCCACCCGGCGTTTGCGTCGCGTCTACCGCCGCTGCCAGGGCATTGCCCAGATTGGCTGGTAACAGAGCGAAAGCAATGCTCCACAACAGGTAATTGAGCGCCCAGCTGATCAGTACTGTCAGGATCACGCCAGCGATAAGCATGCGGAGACTGGCCGTTGGTCGGGCGGCGGCGATCAGAGGCTGATACGGGTCATAACGCATGGGCGGCACCCTAGGTGCACATGGGAGGCTCGGCAATCAGCTAAGCCCACACGGCTCAGCGGAACCAGCTTGCCCAATGGTTCCCCTTGTCCTAGACCGTTGCTGATCATTTTTCACGAGGCCCGCCATGACCAAGTTCGACAAAGCCAAGCTGCCCAGCCGCCATGTAACCGAAGGACCTGCGCGCGCGCCGCACCGCTCCTACTACTACGCCATGGGCATGAGCGAGGAAGAAATCCACCAGCCTCTGGTCGGCGTCGCCACCTGCTGGAACGAGGCAGCGCCGTGCAACATCGCCCTCAATCGCCAGGCACAATCGGTCAAGATGGGCGTGAAACATGCAAGCGGCACGCCGCGCGAGTTCACGACCATCACCGTGACCGACGGAATCGCGATGGGGCATGAGGGGATGCGCAGTTCGCTCGCAAGCCGTGAGGCGATTGCCGATACGGTGGAGCTTACGATGCGAGGCCATTGCTATGACGCGCTGGTCGGTCTGGCGGGATGCGACAAGTCATTGCCGGGGATGATGATGGCGATGGTGCGCCTCAACGTGCCCTCCGTGTTCCTCTATGGCGGGTCGATCCTGCCGGGCCGTCTGGATGGCCGCGATGTAACCGTTCAGGACGTGTTCGAAGCCGTGGGCCAGAACCAGGCCGGGAACCTCAGCGAATGCGAGCTGGAGAAGCTCGAAAAAGTCGCCTGCCCCTCCGCCGGGGCCTGTGGTGGCCAGTTCACCGCTAACACCATGGCTTGTGTGTCCGAGGCGATCGGCCTTGCGCTGATGAATTCCTCGGGCGCCCCCGCGCCCTATGAAAGCCGCGACCAATATGCCGAAGCCTCGGGTTCGGCGGTGATGAACCTGCTTGAGAAAGGCATCCGCGCGCGGGACGTGGTGACGCGGAAGAGCCTCGAAAACGCCGCCCGCGTGGTGGCCTGCACCGGCGGGTCGACCAATGCCGGGCTGCACCTGCCCGCGATTGCCCATGAGGCGGGGATCGAGTTCTACCTCGATGATGTATGCGAGATTTTCAAGGACACGCCCTATTTCGTCGACCTCAAACCCGGTGGGCAGTTCGTGGCCAAGGATCTTTACGAGGTGGGCGGCGTACCGGTGGTGATGAAGGAGTTGCGCAAGGCGGGCCTGATCCACGAGGATTGCGTGACCGCTGACGGCATCACCATGGGCGAAGCACTGGACAAGATCACGCGCGAGGCCGATGGCCGGGTGATCTACCCGGTAGACAAGCCACTGTCGAAAACCGGTGGTGTTGTGGGCCTCAAGGGTAATCTGGCCCCGGCTGGCGCAATCGTGAAGGTCGCGGGTATGAGCGAGGAACAGCAGGTCTTCACCGGCCCCGCGCGGGTGTTCGAATGCGAGGAAGACGCCTTTGAGGCGGTGCAGCAACGCTCTTACAAAGAGGGCGAAGTGATCGTCATCCGCAACGAAGGACCTGCCGGTGGTCCGGGCATGCGCGAGATGCTGGCGACCACGGCGGCGCTGAGCGGCCAGGGCATGGGCAAGAAGGTGGCGCTGATCACCGATGGCCGCTTCTCGGGGGCGACGCGCGGTTTCTGTGTCGGCCATGTCGGCCCCGAATCCGCACATGGCGGCCCGATCGCGCTTTTGCAAAACGGCGACATGATCACCATCAACGCCCTTACCGGCGACATCAGCGTCGATCTGAGCGATGATGAACTGGCCCAACGCAAAGACGCATGGGCGGGGCCGCGCCAGACCATTTATGCTTCGGGCGCGCTGTGGAAATATGCCCAGCTTGTCGGCGAGACCTATAAAGGCGCTGTGACCCATCCGGGGGGCGGGGAAGAGCGTCACGTCTACGCCGACCTATGAAGTACCATCGGCCCGCGTGATGCCTGAGGCATTGCGCGGCAAAACCGTTGAATCAGCGGCATTCGACCGATCGTCGCTTGGCAAAGCCGCCACAAAGGCCTAGATGCAGCACCATGGCAAAAAACAAGTTCCATGATGGCCCAGGTCCGTCGCAGCGGCAGTTGCGGGTGGGTGAGTTGATCCGCCGGACACTGTCCGAGGTGTTGATGCGTGGCGATATCCACGACCCTGATCTGAACCGGTTGTCGGTGACCGTGGGCGAGGTGCGCACATCGCCCGACCTCAAGGTTGCGACGGCCTATGTGTTGCCGCTGGGCGGTAAGGGGAAGGACGAGGTGGTCGGCCTTCTCGCACGCAATAAACACGAGCTACGGCGTATCATCGGCAAGAAGCTGGAGCTGAAGTTCGCCCCCGATCTTCGGTTCCGGCTGGATCACACCTTCGACCAGATGGATGAAACCCGGCGGCTCTTTTCACAGGAAGAGGTGCGCCGGGATCTGGAGGAGTGATGCACCGGCTCGGGTTGCTTCTTCTGCTGAGCTGGGCCGTGCCCGGTTGGGCAGTAGAATGCCGCAGCCTGAGCTATGAGGGCGAAGCCTATACCGTCTGCGAGGTCGATGCGGCGGCAGAAGACCTCCGGCTTTTTCTGAACGATCCCGATACAGGCAAGCCGCTTGGCAACTTTACCAGTGTCGAGAAGTTGATCAGCGGCGATGGGCGCAAGCTGGTCTTTTCGATGAACGCGGGCATGTATCATACTGATCGCCGTCCCGTGGGGCACTATGCCGAAGGCGGTAAGGCGCTTGCCCCGGTGATTACAAGCGCCGGGCCGGGGAATTTCGGCCTGTTGCCTAACGGCGTGTTCTGCATTCGCGAGGCGCGCGCCGATGTGTTCGAAACCAACCGCTTTGTCAGCGAAAGCCCCGACTGCGCCTATGCCAGCCAGTCCGGCCCGATGCTGGTGATCGGCGGCGAGTTGCATCCCCGTTTCCTGCCGGATAGCGATAGCCGCTACATCCGCAACGGTGTCGGCACGAGCGCCGATGGCGATACGGCGGTCTTCGTTATCTCTGACGCGCCGGTGACGTTCCATCAGTTCGGAAGTCTCTTTCGCGATGCATTGGAACTTCCGCAGGCGCTTTACTTCGACGGCAATATCTCGCGCCTTTATGCGCCGGGTATCGACCGGTTCGATGCCGGTCTTCCGATGGGGCCGATGGTCGGTGTGGTCGCCCCCGCCGACTGATCGGACGGCGCGGGAAACCAATGCCTGAATTGACAGGCTGAACCGCATGGGGTACCGCCCCCGCTCTATCTGGGAAAAGGGTGGCGCATGGCACGCAAACGCAAAGGCCGGGACATTTCGGGCTGGCTGGTGGTCGACAAGCCCGCGGGCATGACCTCGACCGCGGTGGTGAACAAGGTGCGTTGGGCGTTGCAGGCCAAAAAGGCCGGACATGCAGGTACATTGGACCCGGAAGCAACTGGAGTTTTGGCGGTGGCGCTGGGTGAGGCGACCAAGACCGTGCCCTATATCACCGATGCGTTGAAGGCTTATTCCTTCTGTGTGCGGTTGGGGCAGGCCACCAATACCGACGATGCCGAAGGTGAGGTGATTGCAACCAGCGATGTGCGGCCGACTGATGAGGCAATCAAGGCGGCGTTGGGGGCGTTTGTCGGTGAGATCATGCAGGTTCCGCCGAAATTCTCTGCCGTCAAGATCGACGGGCAGCGCGCCTATAAACTGGCGCGTGACGGCGAGGAGGTCGAGATTGCTGCGCGACCCCTCTGGGTTGAGGAGCTTCTGCTGACCGACCGTGTGGATGCCGATCACGTGACGCTTGAGATGACCTGCGGTAAGGGCGGCTATGTGCGCGCCATCGCCCGTGATCTGGGCGAGGTGTTAGGGTGCTATGGCCATGTGGCTTGGCTCCGGCGACTTTGGTCGGGGCCTTTCGAAGCCGAGGACGGGATCAGCATCGACGAGATTGACCGGCTGGCACAGACCCCCGAGTTGGACGCGTATCTGAGACCGCTGGAGGAAGGTCTGGCCGATTTGCAGATGCTGCCCTGCACGCCCGAGGTGGCGGCAAGGTTGCGCAACGGCAACCCCGGCATGGTGATCGCCAGCGATGTGGAATACGGTGATGAATGCTGGGCCGCGATCGAAGGTCGCGCTGTGGCCGTGGGCCGTTACAAGGCCGGGGAATTGCACCCCAGCCGGGTGTTCAACATATGAGCGGCGCAGGGGAGCATGATCCCGGTGGGAAGGTGAAGCTCAAGCTGCCCGACGGAGTGATTGGTGGGGCTATATTTTCGCCATGTGGCCGCTATCGGCAGGCCCTGACCCGTGACTGGACACCCGAGGGTGCCATGCCGCGCGCTATTCTCTTTATTGGCATGAACCCGTCGGTTGCGGCGGCGGACATTTCCGACCCGACCTGCCATCGCGAACTGATGTTTGCCCGTGACTGGGGCTATACGCGATATCTCAAGGGTAACATGCTGGATTGGCGGGCGACATCGCCCAAGGATATTCCGACGGATCCCAAAATGGCCTGCAGCGCGGATAACCTTGTGGCATTGCTGGCAATGGCGGAAGAGGCCGAAACGCTGGTCATGGCCTATGGCAAGCTGCACAAGCGGTTCAATCCGGTTGTGAGAAATGTACTGTCGGCGATGCAGGGATCGGACAAGCCGCTGACCTGTCTGGGCGTCAATCAGGATGGATCCGCCAAACACCCGCTTTATCTGCGCAAGGATACGAAACTTCGGGATTTTCCGATACCGCCGATCGCCTGACCGATCAACCCGAGGATCTACCTGATCATGAGGCGTTTGAGCAAACCTATGGCGGTTAGCAGCAACCCGCCGCCGATCCCGCCCGCGGCAAGCTGACCGATGATGGCAGCGAAATCCGTCGCTGCATTGGCCCCCGCCATCCCCAACATGCCGAGCAATTTGCCGCCAAGCGCCCCGCCGACAATTCCGGTGATCGAATTCAGAATAAAGCCCAGGCTGGTATTTTTCAGCAAGCTTGCGGCGACATTCGCACCCACGGCACCCGCGATCAGGCTGATCAGAAGTTCCATTGACGCCCCTTTAATTCCCCTCGCATATCATTCGCCGTGGCGCAGCAGCCGTTGCTTCTGGCGGCTCCAGTCGCGCTTAGCATCCGTCGCGCGTTTGTCGTAGTTCTTTTTGCCCTTGGCGATTCCGATCTTCAGCTTCGCCAGACCGCGATGGTTGAAATAGAGCACCAATGGCACCAGCGTCATGCCCTTGCGCTGAGTATCATTCCACAGGCGCGACATTTCCTTTTTCGATACCAGCAATTTGCGGCGGCGTTTTTCTTCATGGGTGAAGGTCTTGGCCTGATCGTAGGGGGCGATGTAGCTGTTCACCAGCCACAGCTCACCGTCGTCTACCGTGGCGTAGCTTTCGGCGATGTTGGTGCCGCCCGACCGCAGCGATTTCACCTCGGATCCTTCAAGGATGATACCGCATTCGATGTCATCTTCGATCGCGTAGTCATACCGCGCCCGCCGGTTTTCGGCGATCACCTTGTAGTTCGGGTTGTCCTTCGGTTTGGCCATGATCGTCGTCCTATCGGGCTGCCGGATGCGTGTCCAGCGGCCCGCCTACATAGTCGGATATGGGGCTGGTTCCAAGCCCGGCATTTCAGGCCCTCAAGTCTTTCGGAGAGCCCATGACCACGTAGGAGGTGATCGAGGCGACCTGCGGCAGCGTGCCGACCACATCGGTGTGGAAGGATTTGTAGGCGGGCAGGTCGGCCACCTCGATGCGCAGCAGATATTCGACCGCGCCGGTAATGTTGTGGCATTCCACCACCTCGGGTGCGATAGCCATCGCCCGCTCGAACGCTTCCTGGCTGGCCTTTGTGTGCGAATTGAGCCCAACAGCGGCGAACGCCACGAAGCCCACACCCATGGCAGGACGGTTCAGCACCGCGCGATACCCTTGAATAACCCCCTTCTTTTCCAGCGCCGCCACCCGGCGCAGGCAGGCCGAAGCAGACAGTCCCACCTTTTCCGCCAGATCAAGATTGCTGATCCGCCCGTCGCGTATCAGTTCGCGCAATATATTTTCGTCAATATGATCCATGATCGCATTTAGTTGCATATTTTTCCCTTGAGCACAAAATTTTGCAATTCAAATGCACTTATGCCCGCATAAGGTTGCCAGCATGACTTACGAACTGCTCACCGCCCTTTTCACCTTTGCGCTCGTGACCGTGATTACGCCGGGCCCGAACAACCTGATGCTGATGGCCTCGGGCGCCAATTTTGGGTTCCGCCGCACCCTGCCGCATATGCTGGGCATCGGCATCGGCTTTCCGACGATGATCTTCCTCGTGGGGATCGGCGTGATGCAGGTGTTCGACCGCTGGCCGCTCAGCTATACGTTCCTCAAGATTTTCAGCGTGGCATACCTGCTCTATCTGGCGTGGAAGATCGCCAATGCGGCCCCACCTACGAATGCCGAGGTCACTGGTAAGCCTCTGACATTCCTGCAATCCGCCGCGTTCCAGTGGGTCAACCCCAAGGCCTGGAGCATGGCACTTTCGGCCATAACGCTCTATGCCAGCAGCCGCGATCTGCCCGCTGTCATGTGGGTCGCGGGGGTCTATGTTTGCGTCTCGTTCCTCAGCACAACGGGCTGGACGGTTCTGGGTCAGCAGATGCGGCGCCTGTTGAAAAATCCGTCGCGGTTGCGGGTGTTCAATGCGTTGATGGCTCTATTGCTGGTGGCCACGCTGATCCCCGTGTTATGGCCAGCGCAAGGATGACGCCGGAGCGTGATGATGCATCTGAACTTGTTTCATACGGCCCAGGTCCATTGTGCGACGTTTGATGCGCTGCGCGATCGGATTGCGCCAGATGTCAGGCTGATCCACCATGTTCAGCCCGGCTGGCTGGCCAGCGCGCAGAACGGAATCAGCCCTGATCTGGCGATCGAGATTTCGAAGGCCGTAACGGAAGCAGGCGAGCCGGCAATCTGTACCTGCACGACGATTGGCCCTGTGGCCGAATCGGCCGGCGCAATCCGGATCGACGAACCGATGATGCAGGTGGCCGCGCAAACCACAGGGTCGGTGCTGATGGCCTATTGTCTTGAAAGCACGCGGGGTCCGAGCCTCACCTTGCTGCAATCAGCGCTGGATGCCGCAGGCAATACTTCATTGGTGCACCCGCTTCCCATGACGGAGCTTTGGCCGCTTTTCGAGGCTGCTAAGACCGGGCAATTCGCATCCGGGATCGCAAAAGCGGTACAAGAGGCGTTGCGGGACATTGCCGATCCGGGTTGTGCGGTACTGGCGCAGGCATCAATGGCGGGCGCGGCGCCGTTGTTGGCGGACGAGCCTTGTCCGGTTCTTGCCTCACCAGAGCTGGCTTTGCGCGCAGGGTTGGCGCTGTTATGATTGCAAATCCCGGCTTGTGCGGCCATATATCGCTGCGGACAAGGTGGAGACGGCGATGACCAATTACCTCGACTTCGAAAAGCCGCTGGCCGAAATCGAAGGCAAGGCAGAAGAGCTGCGTGCATTGGCGCGTGCGAATGAGGAAATGGATGTTGAATCCGAGGCGTCGGCGCTTGACAAAAAAGCTGCTGACATCCTGCGCGATCTGTACAAGGATCTGACGCCGTGGCGGAAATGCCAGGTTGCGCGCCACCCCGAGCGACCGCATTGCCGGGACTATATCGAGCAATTGTTCAAGGAATACACGCCCCTCTCGGGCGACCGGAACTTTGCCGATGATCTGGCCGTCATGGGCGGCCTGGCGCGGCTGGATGACACGCCTGTGGTGGTGATCGGCCATGAAAAGGGCGCCGACACCAAAAGCAGGATTGAGCGGAATTTTGGCATGGCCCGACCAGAAGGATACCGCAAGGCCATTCGCCTGATGGAGCTGGCGGACAAGTTCAACCTGCCGGTGGTGACGCTGGTGGATACACCCGGCGCCTATCCCGGCAAGGGCGCCGAAGAGCGCGGTCAGTCCGAGGCGATTGCTCGCGCGACCGAAAAATGCCTGCAGATCGGTGTGCCGCTTGTGTCGGTCGTGATCGGCGAAGGCGGGTCGGGCGGGGCGGTGGCCTTTGCCAGTGCCAACCGCGTGGCGATGCTGGAACATTCGATATATTCGGTTATCTCGCCGGAGGGGTGCGCAAGCATCCTGTGGAAAGACGCCGAAAAGATGCGAGAGGCCGCCGAAGCGCTGCGCCTGACGGCTCAGGACCTGACCAAGCTGGGAGTGGCTGATCGGATCATCAACGAACCGACGGGCGGCGCACATCGCGATCCGAAAGCGGCGATTCAGGCCGTGGGAAAGGCGATTAGCGCCATGCTGAGCGAGCTTCAGGCGAAATCTCGGGAGGAGTTGGTCAAGGACCGGCGGCGGAAATTCCTGTCAATGGGCGACAAGGGGCTCGCTGCCTGAGGCGCTAGCCCACCAGCATTTTCAGACCCTGTGTTACGTCAGAGCGGACCGCCAGGCGTAACCCCGGCTCGTCCCCGGCCTTTAGGGCGCTGATGATCAGGCGATGGTAATGCGGTGGATCCTTTTGCGTCAGCTTGCCGTAAAGCGCGCGCATGGTCGGCCCCAGTTGCAGCCAGACGGTTTCCGCCATGGCCAGCATCGCCGGCGCCTGCGCCCGCAGATAGAGCGTGCGGTGGAATTCGAGATTGCGGCGGATATAGCCAACCGCATCATGGCGCTGGATATCCTCGGCAATATGCGCGTTGATGCTCTGCAACCGGTCGATCAGGGCGATATGCGCCCGTGGCAGGGCCCGGCTTGCCAGTTCCACCTCGATCAAGGCGCGCAGGGCAGCGAGTTCCTCGATCCGGTCGTTGCTAAGCTCGGGGGTTGAGACACGGCCCGAGCTTGAAAGCGTTAGCGCGCCCTCAGCCGTCAATCGCCGCACCGCTTCGCGGGCAGGGGTCATAGAGACATCGAATTCCGCACCGACACCGCGCAAGGTCAGGGGTTGGCCAGGTGCAATCTCCCCATGCATGATCCGTGTCCTGAGGCCCCGGTACACGCGGTCATGGGCCGACGGAGAGGGATCAGGGCGCGGGTTAAGCAACATGTGTTGTTTGTGATCACAAAAGAACGCAGGGTCAATCGCCGAATCGATAGCGGTGCAGATCGGCGCCGTTGCGTCGCAACCAGAGACGCGGCTCGCGGTAGTCGGGTAAAAGCTGTTCCACCAGGGTCCAGAACGCGGTCGAGTGGTTCATTTCCTGCAGATGTGCGACCTCATGGGCGGCGACATAGTCCAATACCTCTGGCGGTGCCATGATCAGACGCCAGGAGTACATCAGCCCGCCCGCCGAGGTGCATGACCCCCAGCGTGAGCGCGTATCGCGCAGGGTAATGCGGCTATAGCTTTTGCTGATCGCAGCGGCATAGCGATCCGACGCTCCGGCCAGCCGATCGCGTGCCAGGGTCTTGAGAAAGGCCTGTAACCGGGGTGCCACGGTTTCTTCGGGCCCCGGCACCAGCAGAGCGTCGCCCTCGGGCAGCACGCGTCGGCCTGTGCCCATGTCGATTCGCAAAACCTGGCCCTCGACCGGTATCTCCGCCCCCCAGGAAACCGTTACCGCGCCTGGTCGATCCTGCAGCTGAGACCGCAGCCAATCGCCCTTACTATGGGCGAAATCCAACGCTTCGCCTTCACTCACACCGCGCGGCAAGGTCAACGTTACCTGCCCATCAAGCCCCGAAACCCGCAGGGAAATCCGCCGCGCCCGAGGGGACCGGCGCAGGGTCAATTCGACCGGGGGGTTGCCGGGCAGAAGATGTTGGCCCATAGAAGCTCCTGAACTACGTAATGCGCAAGGCTTCAAAGCCTTTGACACCTGCCCGCCGTTATGGCAGGTGGCGCGGACCGTCGACAAGACCAGAGATTTGAAAGGGATTACCCATGCCCAAAGAAGAATGGGGCGTAAAGCGCCTGTGCCCCACAACCGGTAAGCGGTTTTACGACCTGAACGCGAATCCGATCATCAACCCGTATACCGGCGAAGTGTTCGAGCTTGAGACCGGCAAAAGCCGCTCGATCACGGCTGACGCCGAAGATGCCGAAACCAAGAAGATGAAAGAAGCCGACGTTGATACGACCGACGACGTGCTGGACGATGACGACGATGTCGATGTCGATCTGGGTGATGACGTGCTGGAAGACGATGACGACGATGATGTCTCGCTGGACGAGATTGCCGACGTCGCCGCGGATGACGACGACAGTTGATAAGAGTAGGGCGGGATTTTCCACTTGATCCCGCCTGCCGCTTTGCCTAATTAGCGGCGAACTGACCCGATGGGTCATATGGTACGGGGCCTTAGCTCAGCTGGGAGAGCGCTTGCATGGCATGCAAGAGGTCAGGGGTTCGATCCCCCTAGGCTCCACCAAATCTCATGAAATCAATACCTTAGTGATTGTTTGCGCCCAGTGCGACAAACAAGTGAGACATTTTGCTTGCAAAACCCTGCATATCTGAGCCTGTCCAGACACGGCATTTGGTACTTCCGCTGGCCCATCCTAAAGCAACTCCATCCCGCCTCTAAGGCTACAGATGTCAAGGTGTCCTTGGGCGCACGTGTCCCGACGGTAGCACGGCAGCTATCATGGGTGCTGGTATTCAACGCCCCTCGTGCTATCGATTGGGATCGTTTCAGGTCGTCGAATTGAGGTATTGTGGCGCGTAATTTGCTGAATACCAGAGGCTTACGAGCGGATCACCGCATACCAAACGCCCCGGCTGAGCGCAACATTGCTCAAGCTTGACCGAGTTCTGGACAAGAAAACTACCGCTTCGATAGTATCAAACCGTTAATTTATTTTTGCGGAGGTTTTGATGAAACGTTTAGCAGATTATATGAAAAAAACTCTCGCAGGCATTTTCTTGGCGGGGATAGTCTCAACAGGTGCGTCGGCCACGACCATTACGTTCGACACAATGCCGCACTCGGTATTTGCGCCAACGCCGCAAATACATATCGAATCCGGATATCAGATCACTCCGACCAGTTCATTCGCCACTTTCGGTAGCTTCGGCAGTGGCGGATTGCACCTCGATATCTGTTGCGGGCCATTTTCTTCGGGAGTCCAGTTGAGCCGGGTTGGCGGTGGTCTTTTCTCTGTGAACTCGCTTGACCTGTCCCTTTATCAAGATACGGCGCTTCTGCCGTCTTGGGTACATTTCGTGTCTTTCACGGGCTTCCGAAATAATGTGGCCGTGGCGGCGTTGTCGGGCGGCTCGGGGCTTCCGGGCACGCTTACGTTCGGGTCTGCCTTCGCCGCGCTTGATCGCCTGGTTATCGACACGTTGGCAATACCAGCGTCGTTTGATCCCTTCATCGATTATCATTTAGATGTTGATAATATCGTCGTTACAAGTGTGGCGGCGGTGCCTCTGCCCGCAGCTATCTGGTCCTTGCTCGCAGGGTTGGGGCTACTGGTGTCGCTGAAAGCGGTCCGTCGTCGCCTCAGGCCGACAGGCTGTTGAAGGCCTGATCAAGCCCCTCATAGACCTGTTCGACGTCGTCAAGTGACAGACACATCGGCGGGACCATGCGCAGACACGACTGGTAGGCGCCTGACTTTGATAAGATCAGGCCGCTTTCGCGGCAGGCTTCGAATACTGCTGCCGTTGTGTCGGGATCGGGTTCTTTGGTCTTGCGGTCCTTGACCATTTCGATCGCCAGCATCAGTCCGCGACCGCGCACGTCACCGATCGCAGCATGACGTTCTTTGAGCACATGCAGGCGCTTGAGCAAGGCGGCGCCTACCTGCCGGGCATTGTCTTGTAGATTATCTTCCTTGATCACCTGCAGCACTGCGCGCCCCGCCGCGCAAGAGGTCGGGTTGGCGCCGTAAGTGTGGAACATGAATTTTTCGGCCATGGGGGCGGCGATGTGTTTACGTGTCACCACTGCGCCCAGTGGGAAGCCGTTACCGATGCCCTTGGCCATAACAACGATGTCGGGAATCACGCCGTCGCGTTCAAAGCCCCACATATGATCACCGGTCCGGCCAAAACCGGCCTGCACCTCATCGGCGATCAAGAGGCCACCTTTGGCCCGCACACGTTCGGCTGCGCCGGACATGTAGCCCTTGGGCATCTCCACGATCCCGCCATACCCCTGAACGCTTTCGATAAACATACCGGCCACCCTACCTGAGGTGGCAGTATCAATGGTACGCTCGATCTCGTCCAAATAAGGCGCAGCTCCGGCATGTTCACCAAAGATGCCCCGGTACTGATTGGGCTCTGCCACAAAGGCGACATTGCCGGGCATGCCAGGGTGACGCCAGCCGCTGATCCCGGTGATCGATTGCGCTGCCGCCGTGGGACCGTGGTAGGCAGTACGCAACGCCAACAGATCCAGATTGCCGGTATAGGTGCGCGCCATGGTCATGGCGAGATCGATTGCCTCGGCACCCGAATTGGTGAAATGTACCACCCATTCGATGTCACCATCGGGATTGGGCATCGTAGCGGCCAGCTCCTGCGCAAAATGGGCGGGAACGGGATGATAGAACATGGTTGTGCAATGGGTCAGTTCCTGGGCCTGCTCCATCGCGGCCGCGACGACTTTGGGGTGGCTGTGGCCGACAGAAATACAGACATTCATCCCCAGAAGATCGGTATATTTGCGCCCCTCGACATCCCATAGATACTGCATTTGACCCTTTTTGAAGACCATGGGGTCTTTGAACGGAACAAACTTGCGCTGTGACGCGGCATAGTAGGTGTCACGCCGCTCTGCGGTTTCGTTGAGCGTCCAGTCGGTGTGTAATGTCATCTGTTTTCTCCCTCGATTTCCCGGCTGCGGCGGGCGACGAAATCGTCCAGCGCCTCGCGGATGCCGGTATCTATTTCCGGCGGTTGATAATCGTCGAGCAACTGCTTCACCCGCGCCGAGGCACGCTCCTGCTGCCACAAACCACCTTCGGCGTGCCATTGTTCATAGGTGCCATTGTCAGACATCTCGCCCATCCAGAAGGCGCTTTCGAAATTCTCTTGCGTATGGGTGGCGCCGAGGAAATGACCGCCGGGTTCCACCTCGAAAAACGCATCCATCGCCTGTGCCGCCTCGGAAAAATCCACGCCCTTGACGAACTGCTGCATGGCGGAACAGCGATCAGCGTCCATCACGATCTTCTCGTAGCCGGTCGTCAGAAGCCCCTCAAGGCAGCCGGTGGCGTGGATGATGAAATTTACGCCCGCCAGTGCCGCGCCCATCAATTGAGCCTGGGATTCGTATCCAGCTTGAGCGTCCGGCACTTTGGATGCCGTCAACCCGCCCACCGAATGGAACGGCAGGCCCAGCCGGTCGGCCAGTGTCTTGGCGCACATCTGAAACTGTGTGCCTTCCGGAGTGCCAAATGTCGGCGCACCAGTCTTGAGTGAAATGGGTGAGAAAAACGTGCCAAAAGCCGCCGGTGCCCCTGGGCGGATTATCTGGATCAGCGCGACGCTCGCCATGACCTCGGCCAGCACCTGTGCCAGCGTCGCCGCGACCGAGACCGGCGACATCGCCCCGCCAAGCACGAAAGGTGAGACAACCGTGCATTGCCCGGCCCTGGCGTATTCCTTCAGCGCCCACAGCATGGTTTCATCCATAACAAGCGGGGCGTTGGTGTTGACGACGGAATAGAGCACGCAATTCCGGTCCACGAAATCCGCGCCCATGACGAGTCGGCACATTTCGATTGTGTCGCGGGCGCGCTCCGGGGCGGTGACCGCACCCATGAAGGGTTTGTCATTCATCGTCAGATGAGCGTGCGCCATGTGAAGGTGGCGCAGGGGAACCGGCACATCGACCGGCTCGACCACAACGCCACCAGAATGGTTCACCGGCCCCAGTTGATGATGCAGCTTGGTGATGTTCCTGAAATCGTCGAGCGTCGCATAGCGGCGACCGCCGTCCATATCGTGCACGAATGGCGGGCCGAAACTGGGGGCATAGACCTGAGCATTGCCACCGATCTGGATCGAGCGTTCGGGATTGCGGGCGTGTTGGGTAAACACGCTTGGCGCGGTTTTGATCTTGTCCCGGCACCAGCCGGGATCAAACCGCACCCGTTCACCGTCCACGCGGGCGCCGTGGATCTTGAACAGGTCCAGCGTTTCCAGGTCACCCCGAAATTCCATCCCGATCTCATCCAGTATCCGGTCGGCGTTGCGCTCAATGATGGCGATGGCCTCGTCGTCGATCAGGCTGACCATGCCGATTTTCCGCGCCGTGTAGGGGCTGCAAACGCTTTGTCTGGCTGATCGGGCAGCCATGCGATCCTTGCGTCCGGCGCGTCGGCCCATCCTTTGTATTCCCTGGTAACTGGCGTTCAGACCGCGCCAGAGCTTCAATTTAGTCAATAAATGACGAGGAAAAGGCGTTTTGCACAGGGTTAATCAATATCATTAAAATTACTAATTCCGAGGATTAGCAATGATATATGACTTCGTGTTGCAATGACGGGAATCTCAGGTCGAAATTCTCGCGCAACAATCGTGTACAGGTTTGTGCCACGCGGATCGGGATATCGCCAAGTTCGGTATCGCGCGCGACGACCGAGATCGAGCGTCTGAAACCGGGCATCGGCAGGGGTTCGATCCGCAATCGCATCCCTTCCGCAATCGCATCTATTAGCAGGCTGGGCGTCAGAATAGCAAAACATTTTCCTGTCGTTACCGATGCGACAATCATCGACGCCCTGTCGGCTTCCATCGTGCGAGGCAGGTTCACCCGGCAGCGGAGCAAATGCTGATCCGTCCGCCGGCCCGCCAGAGCATCCGGGCTGAACCGGACCAGAGATAACTGGCTTGCAACCGTATCAATATCATCAACCCGACCGTCATAGCTTTCCGGAACCACAAGGTAGAATGGCTCATCCAGAACAGAAATACATGTAAATTCAGATAGATCGAACTGTGGATCTGCTGTAACCGCCAGATCGACCTGTCGGGATTTCAGCGCTAGCTCGTGATCTCCCGCCAAACCTGCGGACAGGTTAAGTTCAGGAATTGCCAACTCGTTCCTGACCATATCGTAAACGCCGGTTGTCAACGTAGTGGCAATCGACGCCAGCATCGCAATCCGCAAAATTGGCATCGAGGTGGACTGGATGTGACGCAATTCCGAGCGCAGATCTTCGATCTCATTCAGGATGCGGTAACCGCGTCGCTGCAGGATCTGACCCGCATGGGTCAACACAATCGGCCGCGTCGACCTGTCGAACAGCGGTGCGCCAAGTGACCATTCCAGTTTCTTGATCTGCTGCGAAACGGCGGATTGGGTCATCCCGAGAGCTGCGGATGCCTCGGTCACATTGTGCATTTCGCCCACAGTCATGAAGACTTCGATCGCCCGAAACAGGTTAATTTCGGACTCAGTCTGCTTTCTTTTCACTTTCTGATCCCGTGCATTAGATTTTCTAATTTTGAGAATGATTTCTTGCGATGCGCCCTGCAAAAGTCAATCGTCACGTCAACAGTTGCCCTACCGGGACACCTGGCAGCATTGGGACGTTTATGAACGATGTCATCATCATTGGCGGTGGCGCTATCGGCCTGAGTCTTGCCTACCATCTGGCCGGACGGGCCAAGATCACTGTTCTGGAACGTAACCAACTGACATCCGGCACCAGCTGGCATGCCGCCGGCATCGTCGGCCCGCTTCGGGCGACGCCCAACATGACTCGCTTGGCGATGTATGCAGGCGAGCTGTTTCCGAAGTTGGAGGAAGAGACGGGCCTTTCTACTGGGTACCGGAAGACCGGCGGATACTGGCTGGCGCGCGCCCCGGAACGGATGGATGAATTGCATCGCATCGCAGCACTTGGGCGGCAATTCGGGCTGACCCCGGACGTCATTCGCCCCGCAGACATAAACCTGCCCGGATTGAACACCGATGGTCTGGTGGGGGCGTTGGCCGTGGCCGAGGATGCCAATGTCAATCCGGTTGATCTGTGCATGGCCTATGCCAGGGCGGCGCGTACTAACGGAGTGAATATCCGCGAAGATGCGCCGGTGTCCCGCCTGCTTGTGGATGATCGTCGCGTGATCGGTGTGGCGCTTGCCGACGGTACCGAGCTTTTCGCCGATCAGGTGGCGCTCTGTGCCGGGGCCTGGTCGAAATCGCTGACTGATGCGATCGGTGCCGCGCTGCCCCTGCAGGCGGTCGAACACATGTATGTCGTGACCGAACCCATGCCTGACCTGCCCAACCCCTATCCGGTATTGCGTGATCTGGACCGCGGGTTTTACGTCAAGGGCGACGCCGGAAAACTGGTTATCGGCGGGTTCGAACCCGGTGCCAAGGTCTGGAACGCGCTTGGCCCTGAAGGGGACCGACCGTTTCTGGAACTGCCCGAGGATTGGGATCAGTTCATGCCGTTCATGGAAGGTGCACTGAGCCTGATCCCGGCGCTGGCCGACACCGGCATTCAACATTTCATGAATGGCCCCGAAAGTTTCACCAACGACACCCGGCCCTATATCGGGCGTATGCCAGAACTGGGCGGGCTTTACGTTGCGGCGGGTATGAATTCGATCGGGATAATGTCCTCCGCCGGGGTCGGGCGGGTGTTGGCAGACTGGATGGAGCGCAACGAACCACCGATGGACATGTGGGAGGTGGATGTGGCCCGGGTCGATCCGCTGACGGCGGCGGCGGGCCATATCGAGGCTCGCATGCAAGAGGCCGTATCTGACGCCTTTGCCCTGCATTGGCCGTTCAAGCAACCACGGGCGGGTAGGGGGCTGCGCACATCCATGCTGCATGACCGGTGGCAGGCGGTTGGTGCTGAGTTCGGACTGACCGCAGGATGGGAACGTGCCTTGTGGTACGCCGCCGACCAGCGCGAACGCAATCTGCCCTATTCCGTGGGCGATCAGCCGTGGTATCCGATTGCCTGCCGCGAGGCCGCGCAAATGGAAACCGGCACCGCCCTGATTGATCTGACACCGTTTGGCAAGTTCGACATCTTGGGACCCGATGCTCTGAAGCTGATGCAATATCTGGCAACCGGTAACGTCGATGTCGACATCGGGCGGGCGGTTTATACACCGCTTCTGAATAGCGCAGGCGGGATCGAGGCCGATACCACCATCACCCGGCTGGGCGCCGGGCATTTCCGCATGACATCAGGCGCGGCGACCCGGCAAAAGGATATGGCCTGGTTGCGCCGCCATGCCGAAGGCCGCGATGTCGAAGTCAGGGATGTCACCGAAGCCGAAGCTGTAATCGGAGTGATGGGCGCCGGATCGCGCGCTCTGTTGCAAAGGCTAAGTGACGCAGATTGGGTGAATTTCGACTTTGCCACTGCGCGCAATGTGCTGATAGCGGAGCATAAGGCACGTGCCACGCGGGTCAGTTTCGTTGGCGAGCTGGGCTGGGAACTGAACCTCATGCAAGAACATGCCGCCCCGGTCTTCGATGCGCTTTATGCCGCGGGTGCCCGGCCTTTGGGCCATTTTGCCGTAGATGGATGTCGGATCGAGAAGGGCTTCAAACATTGGGGGCACGATCTTGGATCCGACATTACACCGCTGGAGGCAGGGCTGGGGTTTACCATAGACTGGCGCAAGGACTTTCTCGGCAAAGCGCGTCTGGAAAAAGCGCGTAAGGATGGCATTGCCCGGCGGTTGTGTCTGTTTGAGCTCAAGAACAACCCGCTTGTGTTGCACGACGAACCGATTGTGGAGGATGGCAAGGTGGTAGGTTTGACCACATCCGGCGCAAAAGGGATGCGGACCGGCCTGACGCTTGCCTTTGGTCTGATCGACATTCGCCCGGGCGAAAAAATCACCCAAACAGCGGCGCGCAGCTTTGAAATCGACATCGCGGGGGCGCTCTATCCGGCGCAGGTGCTGGTGCGCCCACCTTTCGACCCAAGTGGTAAGCGGATGAAGGCATGACTGATGCAAATGTTTTGATCATCGGCGGCGGCGTGATGGGCGTGTCGCTGATGTATCATCTGGCCAAGGCCGGATGGTCCGATGTGGTTCTGACCGAAAAGAATGACTTGACCCACGGGTCGACCTGGCATGCGGCGGGCTTGTGCACCCATTTCGCGCATAATCCGACCATTCAGGAGCTTCGCGCCACGTCGGTGCGGCTCTATCGTGACATCCTGCCTGCCGAGACCGGCGACAATTGCGGCTTTCATCGTTCGGGCGCGATGCGGATCACTTCGAACCCGGACCGGATGGATGAATTTGCCCATGTGGCCGGGCTTAGCCGGTTTACGGGGTATGATTTGCAGATGCTGACACCGGGTGATGTCGAGCGCCTGCACCCTCTGGCGCAAATCGAAGGCCTGCTGGGCGGTATTTTTGAACCGGATGACGGACATGTTGACCCGACGCTCGCCACCAATGCGATGGCCAAGGTCGCCCGGCAGAACGGCGCGACGGTCATGCGTTACAATCCCGTGCACGGGGTGCGCCGCGAAGATGGCACCTGGGTGGTGCAAACCGAAAAGGCAATCATCCGCGCCCGACATATTGTCAATGCCGCCGGGACATGGGGGTGGGAAGTTGGTCATATGATGGGGTTGAATATCCCGTCAGTGCCGGTGCTGCATCAGTATCTGGTGACCGATACGATAGGCGCGGTGGCGGATCGGATCACACAGGGCCTGCCGGAACTGCCAATGATCCGCGACCCGGAAGAAAGCTGGTACGTCCGCCAGGAGCGGGACGGTCTGATCCTTGGTCCATACGAAAAACACGCGAAGGCTTGGTCCGTCGATGGTTGCCCGCCTGATTTCGGCGCTGACCTGATGCCGCCCGAGCTGGACCGCGTCGAGGACATCATCATGATGGCGATGGCGCGGATACCGGCACTGGAAACCGGCGGTATCAAATCCGTGGTCAACGGGCCCATCACCTTTACCCCCGATGCCAACCCGCTGATTGGCCCGGCGCATGGGCTGCCCAATGCCTGGCTTTTGACCGGCTCCAGCATGGGCGTGATGGAAGGCGGCGGCTCAGGCTGGTTCCTTGCCCATTGGATGACTCACGGCGCCCCGCCGATGGACGCATTGGCAATTGACAGCCGGCGGTTCGGCAACTGGGCCGACCGGGATTACCGCGTTGAAAAGGCAATCGAATGTTTTGGCCTGCAATTCGGCGTGCACTACCCGCACGAGGAACGACCCGCCGCGCGGGGCAAGCGCCTTTCGCCAATCCACGACCTGATGGTCGAGCGCGGCGCCGTTATGGGCGCCGCCTATGGCTGGGAGCGGCCGAATTGGTTTTCTCATAAGCCCGGAGACGTCGCGATCCCGAGCTTTCGGCGCTCGAACTGGTTCGAACCGGTCGCCCGGGAATGCAACACCGTCACCACGGCGGTAGGGCTGGCGGATATGTCGGTCTTTTCCAAATTCGACGTGACCGGGACAGATGCCCGCGCCTTTGTCGATAGCATCGGAACCAATCGCGCGCCCCGGACCGGGCGCATCGGTCTGACCCATGCGCTCAGCACCGCAGGGGGCGTCGAATCGGAATTCACCGTCACGACGCTGGCGGAGGATTATTTCTATCTGACCTCTGCCGCTGCCGCAGAAGAACGTGACGAGGATCTCTTGCGCGCCCGTGCAGGCGGGTTCGACGTCACGATCACCCGTGTGACCGACGACATCGGTGTGTTGGCGGTGATGGGTCCGAATTCACGGGCGCTACTTGAAAGCCTGACCAGCGATGATTTGGGCACATGGTTATCGGTGTCAGACATCAGCGTGGCAGATATCCCGGTGCGGGCGCTACGGGTTTCTTATATCGGAGAGCTCGGCTGGGAACTGCATGTCGCCCCGGACCAGATGCGCGCGCTTTTCCTTGCGCTTGAAAGGGCCGGAAAGACGCATGGCCTTGGATATTTCGGCGCCTATGCGATGAACGCCATGCGCCTTGAAAAAGGTTATCGTGCCTGGGGCGCGGATTTCACCACCGAACGTACCCCCGCCGAGACCGGTGCCGGACCTCTGATCAAGATGGATCATGATTTTATCGGCAAGGCAGAGCTGGCCCGCCGGATGAAGGCGGATGACCGATGGGAAATGGTCTTGCTTGAGGTTGATGCCGCAGAGGTCGATCCCTACTACGCGCACGGCGTGTATCAGGGCGATGCCTGTGTCGGGATCGTGACATCTGCGGCGCATGGTCATCGCACCGGCAAAACCCTTGCTTTGGCCTATCTGCGCAACAGGCTCGCCCGGGAGGGGCTGAGCATCGATTTGATGGGCGAGAGATTGCAGGCGCGTATTCTGGACAAGCCGCCGTTTGATCCGGGGAATGAACGGATGAAACAATAGACCGCTGAGCAACGATAACCCCAGAAATCGGCCCGCGAGCGTCTTGGTCAGTCGTTCTTGTTCACGTATCTGGCCCAGAGGTCCGGTCGGCGCTCTTTGGTCAACTCTTCCGACATCTCCTGCCGCCAGCGCGCGACCTTACCGTGATCGCCCGAGGTCAGCACCTCGGGGATGGTGCGCCCCATCCAGTCCGCAGGGCGGGTATATTGCGGATGCTCCAACAGCCCGTTGGAATGGCTCTCGTCCTGCGCGCTGTCGGCATTGCCCAACACCCCGGGCAGCAGGCGCACGGTTGCGTCAATCATCGCCTGCGCAGCGATCTCACCACCGGTCATGACAAAATCACCCAGGCTGACTTCTTCTATGTCGTAGTGATCGAGAACGCGCTGATCGACCCCCTCGAACCGACCGCAAAGCAGCGTAACACCGGGCCGCGCGGCCCAGTTCCGTGCTAAGGCCTGCGTAAAAGGTCGCCCACGCGGGCTGAGATAGATCACGGGGGTGCCTTCGGCCGCATCGGACTGCGCCTGATCAAGCGCCCGGCCCACCACATCCGCACGCAAGACCATGCCCGCACCGCCCCCTGCGGGCGTGTCATCGACATTGCGGTGCTTGCCCTCGCCAAAGGCGCGCAGATCGGTTGTGTGCAATGTCCAAAGGCCATCATTCAGCGCCTTGCCGGTCAGGCTTTCGCCCAGAACACCGGGAAAGGCTTGTGGAAAAAGCGTGATAATCCGCACCGCCCAGGCATCTTTCAGGTGTGGCGTATTGGTGATCAATTCTCGCGGCTGCACGGCTGCTGAGATTGACTTGCGCCCATAGGAGCGCGGGGCTGATTTATTGGTATCGGACATGGCGCGGTCTTAAGTGAAAGCCGCCGCCATGCAAACTCAAAAGTGCCTCTGGGTTAGAGTGCAAAGATCCCGAGCGCCATGAGCAGGAAGATAACCAGTGCAATGACGATCAGAATTTTCGCACCCGAGAGGGCGATACCGGAGAGCTGGCCAAATCCCAAAATGGCGGCGATGGCGGCGATGGCGAGAAGGGTGAGAATCCAGCCTAACATGGTTTGTCCTTTGTCACGGTCACGCCTTGCGAGCAGCGCTTACTGGATTAAACGATGAGATGGGGGTTTGGTTCCGGAGCTGGGCGTGATCAGTCCGAAAAAAGCCCGTCGGGCGGATCGGCGATCAGCCGTCCTGCGCTCAAATCGACGGTGGGAACGACGGCAACGGTGAAAGGCAGCAACACTGTGTCGCCCGGAGCTGCTGGCGTAATTTCTAGAAGGTCCGAGGCGCCGTGATTGAGCACATTCTCGACCCGGCCCAGAAGGGCTCCGCCGGTGTCGTAGACCTCGAGGCCGATCAGATCGGCGTGGTAGAACTCGTCATCCGGCAGGCCGGGCAGCACGTCGCGATCCACAAACAGACGCATCCCGCGCAGGGCGTCGGCCTGTTCCTTGGTATCAACCCCGGTCAACCGGGCGGTGAAGCCGTTCTTGGCTTGGCCGATCAGGCTGATACTGAAACTTCGCTTGCCGTCTTCGGAATAAAGCGGGCCGTAACTTTCAATATCCTCGGGCGTGGTGGTGAAGCTTTTCAGCCGTACCTCGCCGCGAACTCCGAAGGCCCCGGCGATCGCGCCCACACATATGCGTTTCCCGGTCGTCATCCGGCGGCCCCCGTGCACAGCCCCGATTTCATCTCACCGCCTGCGGCAACGCAGCGTTCGCCATGTTGGTGGCGTTCATAGAAAACGCCGGCGATAAAGACCATTGCCATTATGATCAGGGTGCGGATCGGGCGGAACATCTTTTATCGGACCTCCACCGGCAGAGCGCCGCGACGGCTTTCCCACCCGGCAGTTTCGAGTTCGGGGGTGCGGCTGTCTTCTTCTGGCCAGCCCACGCAGAGATAGGCGACCAGCCGCCAGCTTTCCGGCGTGTTCAGAGTGCGCGACAACTGATCGGGATCCAAAATCGAGACCCAGCCCACGCCAAGGCCCCGTGCCCGGGCGGCAAGCCAGAAATGGGTGATCGCGCCGACAACGGAATAGCGACGGGTCTCGGGCATGGTCGCCGCCCCCAAGCCCGCGCCCTTATCGGTATCTTCGGCGCAATAGATAGCCAGTTGCACTGGCGCTTCCTGCATCCCCGTAAGTTTCAGGCCGCTATAAAGCTTTGCCTTGTCGCCGTGATAGCCCGCCAGCGCGCCGGCATTAGCGGTCTTGAAATTCTCAAGCGCAGCGCTGCGGACGCTGTCGCTTTCGACCCGGACGATGCGCCAGGGTTCACTAAGGCCCACAGACGGGGCCAAAAGGAATGTGTCGAGGCACTGCACCAGCAGAGCCTCGTCCACAACATCCTTGCGGAAGCGGCGCACATCACGCCGCCACCGCATCAGATTTTGCAGGTCGTTCTGGAAGTCCTTGGAAAACTGCGACATTCCAGTCTGTGCCTGTCTTACTCTTCCGCCGCCGCCGCTTCTTCGGCAGGCGCTTCCTCGGCGGGGGCCTCTTCCTCGGCCGGGGCGGCGGCAGCTTCAGCAGCGGCTGCTGCTTTGGCGGCTTTTTCTTCTACGCGTTCCTTGGCCTTGGCGCCGGGTTCACCCTTCTTGGGGTTATTGCGCTCTTTCTTCGCCAGAACGCCGGCGGCTTCCAGCATGCGGCTGATCCGGTCGGTTGGCTGCGCGCCCTCACCCAGCCAGTACTGAACGCGTTCGATGTTCATTTTCACGCGCTCTTCGCTGTCCTTGGGCAAAAGCGGGTTATATGTGCCCAGCTTTTCGATGAAGCGACCATCGCGGGGCATCCGCGAGTCGGTCGCAACGATGCGGTAGAAGGGACGTTTTTTCGAGCCGCCACGGGCGAGACGAATTTTCATAGCCATGATGTTTTCTCCTATTTCCTAGCTATTTGAGGGGCAATCAGCCCGTCATTCCTGGTGTTTCTTGTGGTGTTGGATCACTTCGCCAATGATGAAGTTCAGGAACTTCGTGGCAAATTCCGGGTCAAGATCGGCTTCAATCGCCATGCGTTGAAGCCTCTCGATCTGCTGGCTTTCGCGCAGCGGGTCTGAGGGGGGTAGCGTGTGCTGGGCCTTGAGTTGCCCGACGGCCTTGGTGTGTTTGAACCGTTCCGCCAGCGTATAGACCAGCACCGCGTCTAGACGGTCAATGCTGTCGCGATGCTCTTTCAGAAGCTCTGCGGCCAGAGTGCTTGGGTCAGACATATTGGTCCTCCGGAGCAGACGAATCCGGCGTGGGGTACTTACCGTTTTCACGTCTGATGTGCATTGTGTTGAGGATGAGTTCGCTGCGTATCATCACGGGTTTACCTCGCGCGGGTGGCGGTAGATGTGGCAGGGTTTGCCCAACAATTCGCCTTCACACTCGAACCTTGCGTCAAGCCGATCCGCCAGCGCGACAGAACGGATGTTTTCCGGGGAAATATAGGAAATCACCGCATCAAGTCCGAAATGCCTGGCCGAATAGGAACGTGCCGCTAGGCAAGCCTGATAGGCATATCCCTTGCCTTCAAATCCATCATAGATGTGCCAGCCGAGCTCGGGCTCGTGCCAGCCGTCATTAAAGATCATCCCGACCCGGCCCGCGACCTGGCCGGTTTCACGATGCTCGACCATCCACATGCCATAGCCGCGCAGAGTCCAGTGCCCGATCCCAGCCAGGAAGGCGCGCCAACTGCTCCATTGGTCTTGTGGCCCACCGACGAAGCGGGCGCGTTCTGAGGCGCCGAACGAGGCCATGGCCTCGAAATCGTCTTCGCGGTAGCCGCGCAGGATCAGATCGCTTGTGTCGATTGTGGGGGCGTGGGGGGGAATGCTCATCTCAGCGCCTCGGGGGACGGGTGGCGATAGAGCAGGTCTTCGCCCAGATGCACGTTGTCATAGGTACGTTCGTATTGCGCGCCCATGCGGGTCGCGAGCGCGATCGAGCGGTCATTGCCGGGCTTGATGTTTGAGGTGAGCGTGGTCATGCCCAGATCGCTGTAAGCCCAGTGCCGCGCGCATTCAGCGCCTTCGCGGGCCAGGCCCTTACCCTCGAACCCTTCGAACAGGATCCAGCCCAGCTCCGGCTCAGGCCAGCCTTCGGGATTCCAGAGCCCGGTTATGCCGCAGGCGGTGCCGGTATCCTTCAGTTCCATGGTAAAAAAGCCATAGCCGTGCAGCGCCCAGTGACCGATGGATGTGGCCAGCCAGCGCCAGGCGTCGTCGCGCGCAAGCGGTCCGCCAAACCCCCAGGAGCGGCTTTCATCGGCGTAGAAGGCAGCAATCGGTTCGAAATCCCGCGCCTCGGGGCCGCGCAGGATCAGCCGGTCGGTTTCAAGCCGGGGGATGTTAAGCGTTAATGTCACGCGCCGCCCCCCGCAGGAAAATGGCGATAGCTGTCGCAGTTGGGAACAACGTCCTCCGCCCCGGCCTCATGGCGGGCGCCCAGCCGTTCGGCCAGCTTGCGGGATGCGGTATTGGCACGGTCGATATAGCTGACGACGCTGCTCCACCCATGGGTAGTGAACAGGTGATCCAGAACCGCAAGGCAGGCCTCGGCGGCATATCCCTTGCCCTCGCACTCGGCGCTTGTCAGTAGCCAGGACATTTCCGGCTCGTGAAAATGGTCCGGGTGGAACGGTCCGGCTATGCCGATGCAATGGTCAGTCTCTTTCAGGGCAATGCTGAACATGCCGTAGCCGCGTAGCACCCATTGCCCGACATATGCGGAAAACTTGTGCCAGCCGTCATTGGCATTCATCGGACCGCCATAAAATTCGGCACGGTCGGAGGCAAGAAACCCCAACATAGGTGCTGTGTCCGCGGCGCTGGGCGCGCGCAGGATCAAACGTTCGGTTTCAAACCGGGGGATATCTAGCGTCAGCGTCATGCGTTATTTCTTTTTACCAAAGCCGCTGAGACCAGGGGGCAGGCCCATTCCACCGCCCAGCCCGGGCAGGCCGCCGCCTTTGCCCATCTGTTTCGCCGCTTGTTCCAGCGCCTTGGGGTCCATGCCGGCGGCCATGTCCTCGGGGTTGGGGTCGCCCTTGCCGAACATGCCTTTCATCGCCTGTTTCAGCATGCCGCCTTTGCCCATCTTCTTCATCATGTCGCCCATCTGGCGTTGCATTTTCAGAAGTTTATTCAGCTCAGACACTTCCATCCCGGCGCCTTTGGCAATGCGTTTCTTGCGGCTGGCCTGTAGGATCTGCGGATTGGCGCGTTCCATTTTGGTCATCGACTGAATGAGCGCGATCTGCTGTTTCAGGATCTTGTCGTCAAACCCGGAATCCTGCACCTGCTTGGCCATTTTGCCCATGCCGGGCATCATGCCCATCACGCCTTCCATGCCGCCCATCTTAAGCATCTGTTCCAACTGCATCTTCATGTCGTTCAGGTTGAAGCGGCCCTTCTGGAAGCGCTTCATCATCTTCTCGGCCTGTTCGGCCTCGATGGTTTCTTGCGCCTTTTCGACCAGGCTGACGATATCGCCCATGCCCAGGATGCGGCCCGCGATGCGGTCGGGCTCGAAGGTCTCGATCGCGTCCATCTTCTCGCCGAGGCCGACATATTTGATCGGTTTGCCGGTGACCGCGCGCATTGAAAGCGCTGCACCACCGCGCCCGTCGCCATCCATCCGGGTCAGCACCACGCCCGAGACGCCGATCTTGTCATCAAACTCGGTCGCGACATTGACCGCGTCCTGACCGGTCAGGCCATCGACCACCAGCAGGGTCTCGCGTGGGTTGGCGACGTCGCGGACCTGTGCGGCCTGTTGAATGAGTTCCGCGTCGATATGCAGACGGCCCGCAGTGTCGAGCATGTAGACATCGTAGCCGCCGAGGCTGGCCTGGGTCTTGGCGCGTTTGGCAATCGCAACCGGATCTTCGCCCTTGACGATGGGTAGCGTATCGACGCCGATCTGGCGGCCAAGAATTTCCAACTGTTCCATTGCCGCCGGGCGGTTGACGTCCAATGACGCCATCAGCACCCGCTTGCCGTCTTTTTCCGTGAGCCGCTTGGCCAGCTTGGCGGTTGTAGTGGTCTTACCAGAGCCCTGCAGGCCGACCATCAGAATGGGGGCAGGCGGGTTGTCGATCTTGAGCGCACCCGGCTCGCCCTCGCCAGTCAGCGTATCGACCAGCGCGTCATGTACGATCTTGACGACCTGCTGGCCCGGCGTGATCGACTTGGTCACCGCCTGACCGGTGGCCTGTTCCTGCACCTTCTTGACGAAATCCCGGGCGACGGGCAGCGAAACGTCAGCTTCCAGCAGCGCCACGCGAACCTCGCGAAGCGCGGTCTTGACATCATCCTCGCTTAGCGCGCCCTGTTTGGTTAGCCGGTCGAAGACGCCGGACAGGCGTTCTGATAGATTTTCAAACATGCCTCGGCCTCCTTTGCCGGTTACGCCAATGCCGCGCAGATTAGGCGCAACGGTTCAAATCACTAACGCCCCCGTGGGCGCAACGCGCTGACGGAGGTCGATCCCGGGGAAACCCCCATGGGACCGGAAGCTTTGACAGACTCCCGGAATGTTGTCCGCCGTTTAGGCCTGTCATATGCGTAAGTCAAGCAGAGGCTCGGCTTTGCGGCCTTTGGTGCAGCGCCATAAGCGCCTTGGAAAAAATGAAAGCTGTTTGGCAAGAACAGCGAAGCATGGCCCCAATTAGGTCAAGTCGGTTGCGCTTGCTAGATCGTTGGTGTCGCGTAAAGCCTTCAGCCATTCATTGACTGCGCCGGTAACGGTGGCTGCGCCCGTGCCGCTCGACAAGACCGCTGTCACAGGCTTGGTCACTGTGCCGTCGGTGCCCGATTTGTTGCGGATGACAAAGACCGGGCGCGACAGGGTTTGACCGGAGTTGACGCCATTGCGGCTGTTGCTGCGGCCAGTTTCGGTTTCCGCGCGGATCACGTCTGCAAGCGGGAATACCCTTTCAGTGTAGCGGAACATCGTTCTGCTGCGCAGGGTCAGGGTCTGTGCCCGGGCATCGAGAATGAGTTGCAGGCGCTCCACGAACACGCCCATTGCGCCGACGCCCATCCCGCCGCCAACGAACACAAAGATCAAACCGGCCCAGTGCTGGGTGAGCGTCAACAATCCGATCGCAACGAAGGTGAGCGTGAAAAACAGCAGCATGATGGCAAGGAACCAGGGCGTTTCACCGACGATCAGCAATTCGGGCGTATTGTGTTTGATCTTCATGGCCGCAGGTTATGCGCGGCGCTTGCGGAATTCACCTTGCGTTTGCGAACGAACAGGCAAATATTCGCGGCGATTGTTAACTGTTGCACAGATGAGACATGGATAACTGGGACGAGATCAGAACTGCCTATAATGTTGCAAGGATCGGAACCGTCAGCGGGGCGGCCGAGATGCTGGGCGTGCACCATGCCACGGTCATACGGCATATTGATGCGCTTGAAGAGCGATTGGGCGTGCGCCTGTTTCAGCGCCATGCACGCGGCTATACACCAACCGAGGCGGGTGAGGACCTGCTGCGCGTGGCGCAGGCGACGGATGACCAGTTCAGCCAGCTTGCCGGGCGGATCAAGGGGCAGGGGGACGCGGTATCGGGCGAATTGGTGATCACCTCGTTGGGTGGGCTGAGCTATCTGCTGGTGCCGGTGATCGCGGAATTTCAACGTGAATATCCTGACCTGATTGTCCGTTATCTGACAGGGGACCGTCTGTTTCGGTTGGAATATGGCGAGGCGCATGTCGCAGTGCGCGCCGGGTCAGTGCCGGATCAGCCAGATAACGTCGTGCAGACCTTCATCCAGCAAAAGATCGCGCTCTATGCCAGCGAAAACTATATTTCGCGGCGCGGTGCACCAACGGGGCCGGCGGATTATGCCAATCACTGCTTTGTCGGCTCGGATGATCAGAAATCACGGGCGCCGTTCAACAAATGGCTGCGCGAGAATGTACCGGCAGATCGTATTGTCTTTCGCAGCGGTGACGTGCATGCCCTGCGCCGGGCAGTGCAAGAGGGCATCGGCATTGGTTTCATGGCCCAGCTGCATGCAGCCGAATTGGGGGGGCTGGTTGAAATTCATCCGCCGTTGGATATCTGGTTGTCGCCGCTCTGGCTGGTGACCCATATGGATCTGCATCGGACCACCAAAGTTCAGGCGTTTCTGTCTTTTCTCAAAGAGCGTGCGAAAGGCTGGGAAAGCGCATGACCGAGGGGTCGCGCGGCCACCTGGCGATGCTGTGCTTTTCCGGACTGATCGCCGGATCGTTCGCGCTTGGGTCGATGGCCGCGCCGCATATCGCGCCGACGGCGCTGAACGCGGTGCGCTTCATCCTGGCCTCGGTACTGGTCGGGGCGGTGGCCCTGGGCACGACGGGCATCTCGCGCGCAGCGCTTGCCGCGCCTTGGCGCTATTTGCTGATGGGCGCGTCGATGGGGATCTATTTCGTGCTGATGTTCGAGGGGTTGAAAACCGCGCCGCCGGTTTCCGCCTCGGCGGTGTTCACGCTTACGCCGATCATGTCGGGCCTGTTTGGCTACTGGCTATTGCGTCAGATCACCACTCGGCGCATGGCACTTGCGCTGGCCGTAGGTGGTGCGGGCGCGCTCTGGGTCATCTTTCGTGCCGATTGGCAGGCCTTTCTGAGCTTCGAGGTCGGTCGGGGCGAGATGATCTATTTCGTGGGATGCGTGGCGCACGCGTTCTACACACCGCTGGTGCGCAAGCTGAACCGGGGTGAGCCGCCGGTGGTATTTTCGCTGGGGGCGATGGTGGGTGCGGCGGCGCTGATCACGCTGGCGGGGTGGCGCGATATCATGGTCACGGACTGGGTGGCGCTGCCTGGCATTGTCTGGATCACGATCGTTTATACCGCGGTTTTTGCCACGGCGGCGACGTTCGTTTTGCTGCAATATGCGTCGCTCAGACTGCCGAGCGCCAAGGTAATGGCCTATACTTATCTGACCCCAAGCTGGGTGATCCTGTGGCAATTCATGTTGGGCCACGGCGCGCCAGGGCTGTTGATATTCGGCGGTATTGCGCTGACTATGTTGGCGCTTTGGCTGCTTTTGCGAGATGATGATGTTACCCGCCCCGTGAAAAAATAATGGAACCTCATGACGTTTCAGGACGTTGAGTCGTACAATAACTCAAGAAGTGGGACATGTTATGCGCAATATTATCTACCTCGTCGGTCTGGTCGTAATCGTTTTGGCGATCGTTCAGTTCGTCCTGTAACGAACGACACCTTGCAGCCTTCGGGAGCAGATCGGGACTGGCCTGATCTATCATCCTGAGCGAAGTCTTTATCAGATGAGAGCCCGGCAGCGGCCGGGCTTTGACGTGTTTGCATTCGACTTTGCGCGCCTTGGGGGAAATATCAAGAATTATTCCCGCTATGGATGCGCGCCCCCAGCCTGTAGAAGCAAGGCGCTGTTCCAAGGGGGGAATCGGATGCTCAGTATCGAAAGCGCTGTTCTTGTTGTGGCCCTGGGGTTGTTGTTTCTAGGTGTCGTCTGAGCTGTCCGAAAGATGTTCGACCACCAAAAACCGCTCGAACGCCTCCAGATTGACCGGCTCAAACTGACCAAAGCCCTGCATCCAGACGCTGGCATCCTTCATCGCGTCGGGTTCAAGCTTGCACCATTTTACCCGCCCGCGCCGTTCCTGACTTATCAGGCCGGCGCGGCTCAGGATGTTGAGATGTTTGGAGATTGCCGCGAGCGACATCTCGAACGGTTCGGCGACATCGGTCACAGCCATGTCATCTTCCAGCAGCATCGACAGGATCGCGCGGCGGGTGGGATCGGCCAGGGCGGCGAAAACGGTGTCGAGCGGACTGGGCATGACCCCCGTGGTACGTGTAATGTAAAGCTCAGGTCAATTCCTGAAATGACCGGCGACTTCACCGATTGGGTCTTCGGGCGCCCGTTGCCGGTCTGATCCGTCGCTTGTTCTGTCACAATGCGTCAGTGCCAGCCTTGTCCGACACAATGTCACATAAGTGGGAAAACCAGACCCTTCTTGATACAGAACAAAGTTGGATCCGACCGTTCAACTTACCTTTGTCGCCACATCTGTATTTGAGGAGGCGACGACATGTTCACACATATTATGGTGCCTTATAATATGGCCGACCGCGAAAAATGCGCGAAATCCATCAAGGTTGCGGGCGACCTTGCACGCCGCCATGACGCCCGGATGACGCTTGTCAGCGTTGCCGGCGGCATCAACGGGATGGTGTCGCATTCGGTAGACGAGATGGAGCGACTTCTGTCGGCCTATGCCGCTCAAGTTGGGGTGGCGGAACGTGTTGAGGTTGATAGCCGCTTTTACGATGTACCTGATCCGTCCGTCGAGGTGGACAGAGTGCTGATCAAGGCCATTGGCGATACCGGTGCAGATCTTGTGGTAATGGCATCACATCACCCGGGCTGGGTAGAATATCTGGTCAATTCCCACGGAGGGCGGGTTGCGTCACATGCGCAGGTGTCGGTCTTTGTGGTACGTGATTAGAGCCTTTTAATGTCAGACGGAACCAATCCCGTCAGTGGAGTGTTTCCGGCTAGCCAGGATTCACTCGAGGCGCAATAGGCCGACCGGTATGCGGTCCGACCACAGCCTGTGTGGCAACCGAAACAAGGACGATTGCACCACCGATCATCTCGGGCGGGGTCATTGCCTCGTGCACGACAAGCCAGACCCAGACGGGCCCCAGCACGCTTTCGAGCAAGACCAGCAGGCTGACCTCGGCTGCGGGCACATAGGGCGTGCCCCAGGTGACAAAGGCAATGCCGATCCCGATGGTAAAGCCGCCCATGAACAGACAAAGCCAGAAGTCGTAGGCCGAGACCTGAAGCCCCACACCGATGATCAGCGAGCAACATAAGCCGATGACCAGACAAAAGGCACCACCCAGAAATGTACCGCCCAGCACGTCGGGTTTGCGCGAGCGTCGCGCCAGTGTCAGCATCAGGGCAAAGCTCAACGCAGAGATGAAGGCGAAGAGGTTGCCGGTGGTACGCCCCAAATCGATGCCGCCCTGCACCATGACGCCGACGCCCAGTACGGCCAGCGCCATGGCCGCCAAAGTTACCTTGCTTGGCCGCTCATTAATCCAGACCCAGGCAAGGATCGCGGCGCAGAGCGGCGAGATCGACAGAATGAAGAGCGCCGAGGCCACCGAGGTGTTCAGCATCGCAAACACATAGGCCGTGAAGGCGACTGACAGGGCCATCCCCATAAATAGATCGTTGCGATCAAGACTGGTCAGAAACTTCAGAGGAGAGACCTTGCGGCGCAAACAGGCTACCAGCGCCACCATCCCCGCGAGCGAGATCGACCGATAGGCAAGGATCTGAAAGCCATCGGCACCGTCGATAAGTCGCATTAACAGGCCCACGAAACTCATGAACGTGGCCCCTAGCAGAATGATTGCCGTCGCGTGTGTCCTTGTCATGTTCTGGCCCGTTCGTTGATCGGATCGGCTTATCGGCATTGGCTGCCACCTGTCCACAAAATATTATCGGGGGCACGAACCGGACAGCAACGCCCTGTCTCGCGATAAGAAAGATCAACCAAATGGTTGAATATCGTATTTGCGGCCAAAACGACCGCTGGCGCGCTCAGAGGCCATTTTCATGCAAGCGCACGTTCCAATATTATTGTTTATTATCAGTAATTTAAATGCATAAATCGCGTTTCTCACGCCTGCTTGACTCATTGCATCCTCCCGCATAGCAAAGGGCAACCGTTTCCAGGGGGTAAATCCGCGTGACAGAGCCGGACCAAAGCGAGCGTTTGGCGCAGCTTGAGGCCAGGATCGACGCGCTGAAGGCGAAGGATGCGCCGAAGCCCCATCAGGAAACGCACTATTCCCAGGCCCATCTGGCCTGGCGCATGGTGATCGAACTTGTGGTCGGTCTGTTGATCGGCTTCGGCATGGGGTACGGGCTGGACAGCCTGTTCGGGACGCTCCCGATCTTCCTCGTGATTTTTACATTGCTGGGTCTCGCTGCGGGCATCAAGACGATGATGCGCAGCGCACAGGAAATCCAGCAGAAGACAGTGACGACACCCGACGAGGGTGCTGACGAGAGGGAAAAAGATGGCGACTGAATCGGAAAAAGGCACAGAGCTGGTTTTCCACCCGATGGATCAGTTCATCGTCAAGCCGCTGTTTGGTGACGGCGCGGTCGGTCTTTTCACCGTTACCAATGTGACGCTTTGGATGGCGATTACCGTTCTGTGCATCGTGGCACTTCTGGTGCTGGGGACCTCGGGCCGCTCGGTTGTTCCAAGCCGCATCCAGTCGATCGCCGAGCTGTGCTATGGCTTCATCCGCAAGATGGTTGAGGACGTCGCGAGCAAAGAAGCGTTGCCCTATTTCCCCTATATCATGACGCTGTTTATCTTCATCGTCTTCTCGAATTTCCTGGGCCTTTTGCCTGGCGCCTTCACCACCACCAGCCACATCGCCGTGACAGCGGTTATGGCGATGGCGGTATTCCTTGCCGTGACCATCCTGGGTTTCGTCAAGAACGGTATGGGGTTCCTGAGCCTTTTCTGGATCAGCGCTGCGCCGCTCCCCTTGCGGCCCATCCTGGCACTGATCGAGGTGATCTCTTATTTCGTGCGTCCGGTCAGCCACTCCATCCGTCTGGCTGGTAACATGATGGCCGGCCACGCGGTGATCAAGGTTTTCGCGGCCTTCGCGCCGATGATCCTGATTGGCTGGATCGGCATTCTGGTCACGCCGCTCAGCATCATCGCAATCACCGCGATCTATGCTCTCGAAGTGCTGGTGGCCTTCATTCAGGCCTATGTCTTCACGATCCTGACCTGCGTGTATCTGAAGGATGCCCTGCATCCCCACCACTAGGGACGAAATGAAACGACTGGTGCGCAAGATTGCGCGCCACCCGAACAACAAGAACAACTCAATTCCATCGTAAGGAGAAATCAAATGGAAGGTGACGTCGTACAAATGGGTGCATACATCGGTGCTGGTCTGGCCTGTACAGGTATGGGCGGTGCTGCTGTTGGTGTGGGCCACGTTGTTGGTAACTTCCTGTCGGGCGCCCTGCGCAACCCTTCGGCAGCCGGTGGCCAGACTGCAACCATGTTCATCGGTATCGCGTTCTCGGAAGCGCTGGGGATCTTCTCGTTCCTCGTTGCACTTCTGCTGATGTTCGCCGTCTAAGCTTACGGAACCTGATCCTTACGGCCGGGGCGGCGGGGTTGACCCGTCCCCCGGTGTAAACGGTAAGTTTCCCTAAGAAAGGACGACGACATGGCAACTGAAACGCACGATACAGCCAGCGCATGCGTCGACTCGTTCGGCGGCGCCATTGGCATGCCGCAGCTATGCGGCGAGTGGTTTGGCAACCAGATCTTCTGGCTTCTGGTCACGCTGGTCGTGATCTTCTTTGTCCTGTCGCGCATTGCCCTGCCGCGCATTGCGTCGATCCTGGCAGAGCGTCAGGGGTCGATTACAAACGATCTTGCGGCTGCCGAAGACCTGAAGGCCAAGGCCGTCGAGGCCGAAGAAGCCTATAACAAGGCGTTGGCCGATGCCCGTGCCGAGGCACAGAATATTGTCGCCCAGGCCAAGGCCGACATTCAGGGCGAGCTGGACGAGGCGATCGCCAAGGCCGATGCCGAGATTGCTGCGAAATCCGCCGAAAGCGAAAAAGCCATTGCCGAGATCCGCGCCTCCGCGCTGGATAGCGTCAAGGTTGTCGCCAAGGACACCGCCAAGGAAGTCGTTTCCATGATGGGTGGTAAAGCTGACGCGAAAAGCGTGACCGCAGCGGTCACTGCACGGATGAAGGGGTAGGGATATGCGCACAACTATTGCAACTCTTATTGCTCTGACCACTGCCAGCCCGGCGCTGGCGGCTTCGGGTCCGTTCCTGTCACTGAGCAACACCAATTTCGTGGTGCTGGTGTCCTTTCTGCTGTTTGTCGCCGTACTGGTCTATCTTAAAGTGCCGTCGCTTCTGGGTGGTATGCTGGACAAGCGCGCCGAGGGTATCAAATCCGAACTGGATGAGGCCCGTGCCCTGCGTGAAGAGGCCCAGACACTGCTTGCTGGATATGAGCGTAAGCACAAAGAGGTGCAGGATCAGGCCGACCGTATTGTTGCTCACGCCCGCGAAGAGGCGAAGGTTGCGGCGGAGCAGGCCAAGGAAGATCTGAAGACCTCGATCGCGCGCCGTCTGGCTGCCGCTGACGAACAGATCGCCTCGGCTCAGGCCTCCGCCATGAAAGAGGTGAAGGATCGCGCGGTCATGATCGCGATTGGTGCCGCAAAGGATGTCATCGCCAAGCAGATGACTGCCGCCGATGCCAACAAGCTGATCGAAAGTGCCATCGAAGACGTGGACGCCAAGCTGCACTGACCACACGCGTGGGGTTCACATCCTACGAAATAACCCCGGGCTGAGATGCCCGGGGTTATTTCGTTTTAGTGCCAACTAGTTGTGATCGGTCGTTGCCGGTCAGCCTGCGATCATCTCGGCTTGTTTCACGATCACTTCTGCCTGCTTGATCGAGGCGATATCCACGAGGCGACCCTTGTAGACGGTCGCGCCTTCGCCATTGGCCTTGGCGTTTTCCATCGCCTCAAGGATTTCGCGCGCTTCCTGGACAGCTTCGTCGGAGGGGGTGAAAACCTCGTTGGCGAGGGCGATCTGCTTGGGGTGGATTGCCCATTTACCGACCATGCCCAGCGTCGCGACCCGGCGCGCCTGTGCGCGGAAGCCGTCATCATCGCCGAAATCACCAAACGGCCCGTCGACCGGCAACAGTCCGTGTGTCCGGCAGGCTGCCACGATCTTGGCCGTTGCCCAGTGCCACGGATCGGGCCAATAGCTGTTGCCCTCATGTAGCATGTAATAGTTCGCCTGTGTGCCCCCGATACCGGTTGTGGCCATGCCCATCGATGCGGCGAAATCCGCAGCGCCAAGGCTCAGCGCCTGCATGCGCGGACTGGCGGCGGCGATCTCTTCGACATGGCAGATGCCTGCCGAGGTTTCGATGATCGCTTCAAAGCTGATCTTCTTTTGACGACCCTTCGCGGTTTCCAACGATGTAACAAGCGCATCAACCGCATAGATATCGGCTGCGCATCCTGCTTTCGGGATCATGATCTGATCCAGCCGGTCACCTGCTTGTTCCAGCAGATCGACAACATCCTTGTACCACCAGCCGGTATCCAGCCCGTTGATCCGTACGCTGAGGTACTTGTTGCCCCAATCGACCGAGTTGATTGCCTCGATCGTCTGCGCCCGTGCCAGATCCTTGTCGGTGGGGGCGACCGAATCTTCCAGGTCGATATTGATCACATCCGCCGCTGAGCCCGCCATTTTCTCAAACAGTTTCGCGTTCGAGCCTGGGCCGAACAGTTGACACCGGTTCGGGCGGGCAGGGGCGGGAGGTTGCAGGCGAAAGCTCATGGAGGTCGGTCCCTTCGGTAACCAAATTGCGTTTGATTTCGTGCAACCGGTATTAAATTGCGCGGCTGCCTGCAAGGCGATTTCCTGCGACATCATCGCCTGGATGCGACTCCTCTGTCGCAAACAAGGGCGATGGCTCATGCGGCACCTGTAACGCTTCGTTAAAGACAGGAGAGCACATGCAGCGCGCAATCATGGAAAACTGGGCCCTTTTCCTGGGCATGCTGATGCTGATGATCGCCAACGGGCTATTGGTCACGCTGCTGTCGATCCGAGGCGCGGGGCTTGGGTTCACGCCGCTGACCATTTCGATCATGCAGGCCTGTTATCCGCTTGGCGCCCTGATCGGCACGATTACCGTGCCGCACCTGATCGAAAAGGTCGGTCATATCCGGGTGTTTTCGGCGCTGGCCTCGCTGGTTTCCATTGCGGCAATCATTCACTTGCTGACCAGTGATCCGATCAGTTGGAGCGCCATGCGGTTTATGGCCGGTATCTGTTTTCCCGGGCTCTATGTGGTTACGGAAAGCTGGCTTAACGCCAAATCAGAAAATCGTATCCGAGCGCAGGTGTTATCGGTCTATTTCATCATTCAGACCCTCGGGCCAGCCGCGGGCACGGCGATGGTCGGTTTTCCCGATCCTAGCGGCAACCTGATGTTCGGGATCGTTTCGATCCTGATCTCTCTGGCGATCGTTCCATTGTTGCTTTCGGGCATTCGTGCGCCTGACTTTTCTGCCCCCGACAGGATGAGTGTGACCAAGCTCTATCGTGTCTCCCCGATGGCGGTCATGGGGATTGTCCTGATGAGTATCGCGGTCTCGGCCTGGTTCATTGCGCTACCGCTCTATGGGCTACAGAAAGGCTTTACCGAGGCACAGGCGTCAGGCGCGCTGGTTGTCGCGATGATCGCCGCCGGGGTTGTGCAATATCCGGTCGGTTGGATTTCGGACAATATCGACCGGCGCTACGTGGTGATCGGACTTTGTTTTGTGGCGATACTGGCTGCCGTCTGGATGGCAGTCGATACATCCCCGTCGCGGATCATCATCGGTTTTGCGGTGATTGCGGCGATGACATTGCCGGTCTATTCGATCCTCGCCGCCCACGCCAATGATCAACTGAAACCCAGCCAGGTCATTGCCGCCAGCGGAACAATGGTTTTCCTGCTGCAGTTCGGACAGGTCTTCGGGATGTTACTGGGCCCAAACGTCACCGCAATGGGTGATGGCCGGGGGCTCCAATTGCTGGTCGCGGTCATCAGTGTTGGTGTTATCGTGATAGCTGTTGCCCGCCGGGTCAGCCGCGAAGCACCAGAGGAGACCGGCGAGGTTCTGGCAACCGGCATTCTGGGCGCCGCGCAGCCAGGTCTTTTGCAGGCAGAGGTGATTGCCGCGTCAGATGAGGCTGAAAGGGAATAATCATGCGCGAAATGTATATTTTGCCGAATTAACTCCCGTCAAAACTTGATCAATGAGTGATTTCAACAGAAACTCGCACGGGAATTGTCGGAAACTACGCCGAAATTGATTCCGCCGGGGGACTTACCATGATCGAGACACCGTATCTTCTGTTTCTGGGCGATGCGCCCGACATGCTTGCCGCGAAGGTGGCCATTGGCATCCGCGACTGGCGCCCGGAAAATGCCATCGGCCAGATCCGCCTGCCCGGTTGCGGCGCCGATTTGGGCCTGACCGAGTTAAGCTTGGCCGAGGCCAAGGAAGCCGGCGCCAAGACACTGGTGATCGGCGTCGCCAACCGTGGCGGGGTGATTTCAGCTGCGTGGAAAGAAGTTCTGATCAAGGCGCTGGAAATGGGTTATGATCTGGCCTCGGGCCTGCATAATCTGCTGCGCGACTAGGGCGATCTGGTCGCCGCCGCCCAGACCCATGGCGGCACCCTGCACGACGTTCGCGTGCCCACCGTCGGCTACCCGATCGCTAATGGCGTCAAACGCACCGGCAAACGCTGCCTTGCAGTGGGCACCGATTGTTCCGTCGGCAAGATGTATACGGCGATGGCGATGGAGCGTGACATGCATGCCCGCGGCATGAAGGCCACGTTCCGTGCCACCGGCCAGACCGGCATCCTGATCACCGGCCACGGCGTGCCGCTGGATGCGGTGATCGCCGATTTCATGGCCGGCTCGGTCGAGTACCTGACGCCTGACAATGACGCCGATCATTGGGACATGATCGAGGGGCAAGGCAGCCTCTTTCACGTCTCGTATTCCGGGGTGACCATGGCGCTAATTCACGGCGGTCAGCCGGACGCGTTGATCCTCTGCCATGAGCCCACCCGCGAGCACATGCGCGGCTTGCCGGGCTACAAGCTGCAATCGCTGGAAAAGCTGCGCGACACTGCGCTGCCGCTTGCACAGATCGCCAACCCGACCTGTCAGGTTGTCGGGATCTCGGTCAACACCCAGCACCTGTCCGAAGGCGACGCCCGCGCCTATCTGGCCGAGGTCGAGGGGCGCATGGGCCTGCCCGCCGCCGACCCCTACCGTTTCGGATCGGGCAAGCTGGTGGATGCGCTCGCGGCGCTGTAACCTGCACCGCGGTGGCCCGGACCGGTCACCGCGCTTGACTATTTTAGAAAGACGAGAAGGGGCAGACCGGTGCATATCTCGGTAACGCGCGACACGTTCAAGCTGGCGCAGGTCTTCACCATTTCGCGCGGTTCGCGGACCGAAGCCAACGTGCTGACCGTGCGCCTGAACGACGGCGATCACGAGGGCTGGGGCGAATGCGTGCCCTACGCGCGCTATGATGAGACACTGGACAGCGTGACCGCCCAGATCGAAGGCCTGCCGGAGGGCATTACCCGCGCAGCGCTCTATGATCTGCTGCCAGCGGGGGCCGCGCGGAACGCGGTTGATTGCGCGCTATGGGATCTTGAGGCGAAACGTGCGGGCAAGCGGGTGTGGAAACTGGCGGACCTGCCAGCGCCAACGCCCGAGATCACCGCCTATACGTTGTCGCTGGAGACCCCTGCCAAAATGCAGGAACAGGCGGCCAAACACGCGTTTCGTCCGCTTTTGAAGATCAAGCTGGGCACGCCCGATGACATGCCCCGGCTTGAAGCCGTGCGCGCCGGGGCGCCGGAGGCCCGGATCATCGTCGATGCCAACGAAGGATGGTCGGCGCAGGTCTACGCCGATCTGGCGCCGCACCTGGTGCGGCTTGGTGTCGATCTGGTGGAACAACCCCTTCCGGCAGCGGATGACGACGCGCTCATTGGTATGGACCGCCCGGTGCCGGTCTGTGCCGACGAAAGTTGCCATGACCGGACCAGCCTGCCCAAACTCAAGGGCAAATACGATGTGGTGAACATCAAGCTCGACAAGACCGGCGGCCTGACCGAGGCGCTGGAACTGCGCGACGCGGCACTGGCCGATGGGTACAAGGTGATGGTCGGCTGCATGGTCGGCTCGTCCTTGGCCATGGCACCCGCCACGCTGGTGGCCCAGGGCGCGATGGTCACCGACCTTGACGGCCCGCTGCTTCTGGCCGAAGACCGCGACACCCCGCTTGTGTTCGACAAGGCTGGCGTGCACCCGCCCACGGCGGCACTCTGGGGCTGACGCTCTTACCCAAGGCTTGAGGCTTGAGATGGCAAACAGGACGAACCAACCGCGAGCGCTGATCGAAGGCCGCCCCGTGCTGGTGGTGATCGACATCCAGGCCAGCACATTCCGGGACGACAGCGCCGAGCGCGCCATCGACAACATGCCCGGCTACCGCGACCGGATGCTGCGGGCGCGCGATGCCATCGACCGCGCCCGCGCCTGCGATATCCCCGTCATTTTTATCCAGGAGGTTCACCGCCCAGATCTGATTGATTTCGGTCGTGAACTGGACGGCGCCGAGGATATCCACTGTCTCGAAGATCATCCGAACACTGCGCTGGCGGTCGAGGAAATGGGCATCCTCAAGACTGATTACATCATCCCCAAACGCCGCTACTCGGCCTTCTTCGGCACCGATCTGGAAATCCTGCTGAAAGGCCTCAAAGCCAAAACGCTCCTGCTCTGCGGCGGTCTGACGGATGTTTGCGTGCACTACACCTTCGTTGATGGCCACCAGCACGATTATTTCTGCCGCGTGATCGAAGACTGCGTTGCAGGCTCCTCGACGGGCGCGCATAAAGCGGCATTGAAAGCGATGGAATATCTCCAGACCGGCGCCCTGCGTGGATTGGACGAGACCCTGGATGCCATGACGGCCTATGCCGCGCAAAACTGATTTGACCCGCCCCGGCCGCCGGGGCTGAACAAGAGGACGACACCGATGACCCGCACCGTTTACGTGAATGGAGAATACCTGCCTGAGACCGAGGCGACCGTTTCGATCTTCGATCGGGGTTTCCTGATGGCCGATGGCGTCTACGAGGTGACCAGCGTGCTGGGCGGCAAGCTGATTGATTTCGCCGGCCACCTGAAACGGCTGGAGCGCTCGCTGAACGAGCTCGACATGCAAAAGCCTGCTGATTTCGACAACCTGCTGGATATCCACCGCGAGCTGGTGCGCGTCAACGGGATCGACGAGGGGCTGATCTATCTGCAGGTGACCCGGGGCAGCGATGGCGACCGCGATTTCGCCTTTCCGTCAGCCGATACCAAGCCGACCGTCGTTCTCTTTACCCAGAACAAGCCCGGCCTCGCCCATTCCGAGGCGTCGAAGAAGGGCAACAAGATCATCTCGATCGAGGATATCCGCTGGGGCCGCCGCGACATCAAGACGGTGCAGCTGCTTTACCCGTCAATGGGCAAGATGATGGCCAAGGCGGCGGGCTGCGATGATGCCTGGATGGTCGAGGATGGCAAGGTGACCGAGGGCACCTCCAACAACGCCTATATCGTCAAGGGCGGCAAGATCATCACCCGCCAGCTTTCCAATGACATCCTGCACGGTATTACCCGGGCCGCCGTGCTGCGCTTTGCCAAAGAGGCCCAGATGGTTGTGGAAGAGCGCAGCTTTACCATCGACGAGGCGAAAGAGGCGGATGAGGCATTTACCACCTCGGCCAGCGCCTTTGTCATGCCGGTAGTGGAAATCGATGGCGTGCAAATGGGCGACGGCACCCCCGGCCCGATCGCCAAACGCCTGCGCGAAATCTACCTGGACGAAAGCCTGAAAACTGCGATTTGAGCCTTACTGGTTTTCCAGCAAGGCGGGCCAAAACCCCTCTGCCTTGCTGATGTTGTCATCAATGTCACTGGCCCATTCTCGTCGGACCTTTGGGCTGTAGTTGAGGTATAGCTTGTCGTTCCAGATGCGCCAAGCGAACGGGTCAACATCGGCGACCGCATTCTGACTAGCGGCGTAGGCGCAATAGCCGCCATATTGCGGCGCGAAATGCGCAGGATCGGCCATAAAGGCTGCGCGGTTCTCATCCGAGATGAAAACCCAAGTTGCGCCTTTGTACGCGGCCTGAATGTCCGGATCACCTTTTTTGGGATCGCCGTCATTCCAATAGGTCATGACGTCATAGCCATTCATTGCCAGCTTATTGAAATAGCCAAGGTTGATATCGGGCGCCGGTTCTGCCCGGGCAATGGATGCCAGCGCAAGGATCAGCGCCGGGATGATTGCGATCAGACGAAGCATCATCATTGCGCTAGTCAGCCCCCTTCGGTCTGGTCTGTCTGTTCAGCCCAGCTTTTGCGGAACGCCCCCGGCGACTTGCCAAAACGCTTTCGGAACCGCAACGACAATTGCGAACTGCTGCTGAAACCGGTCGCCACCGCGATCTCGTTGACCGACAGTGCGGTTTCGTTCAGCAGCGCATGTGCCCGCGAAATCCGTTGATCAATGTAGAACTGCGCCGGGCTTACGCCCACGTATTTCTTGAACAATCGTTCCAGTTGACGCCGCGAGATATCGGCCTGAGCCGCGACATCGTCTATTTCGACCGGGTTTTCGAGGTTTTCGTTGATGAATTGCATCGCGGTGATCAGATGCTGGTTACGGCTGCTGAGGGCGACGGAATAGGCTGATTTTTGCAGGGACTTGCGGCTGTCCGAGCGGAAGTGAATACACATATCGGCCACCACGACCGCCAGATCCTTGCCATGGTCCTTTTCGATCATCGCCAGCATCATGTCCGTCGCGGCGCTGCCGCCGCCACAGGTCATCAGGCCGCCGTCGTCCTCATAGAGATTGCCGGTGGGCTCCAGCCCGATGAAGCTTTCGACGAAAGCGGGCCGGTTTTCCCAATGCAAGGTGAATACCCGGTCTTCCAGCAATCCGGCCTGCGCCAGCGCGAATGCTCCTGTGCAGATGCCGCCCGCCTGACAGCCGAAGGCGCGCTGACGGCTCAGCCATGCGGTGATCCGCGGGCTGGTACTATCCACCGGTTCGATGCCCGAGCAGACGAAGGCCGTCGCCGATTTCGGCAGGTTCTTGAGTGCAGTATCCGGCGTGATCATGATGCCGTTTGAGCAGCGCACGGGATTGCCATCTTCGGTCATCACGAACCAGCGATAGAGTTCGCGGTTGGTGACCTGGTTGGCCACGCGTAGCGGCTCGACCGCAGAACTGAAGGCCAGCATCGTCAGTTTCGGTAACAGCAGGAAATAGAAATCCCTGGGCGGGCCGTCATAATCCACCCGGAAATTGGCCGCACCTTTTGGAACAAAACTACGTTCGGTCATCTGATGATCCTAGCGGTTTTGGAGAAGATAATGAAGTTAGCAAGCGCCAGGGCTGAGAGGTACCCTGGCGCCCACGCGATCAGCTTACCAGTTTGGCAACAGGCTCATCGCTGTCCGTCCACGACCGGATTTCATCTTCGCTCGCCTTGGGCGAGAAAAGGCCGGTCATGGCGTAGAAAATGCCGATCACCGGCGATAACCAGCAAGCAAAGGCCAGCGGGATGTAGAGCAGGTTCTCGAAATTACCATCGGCAATGCCCAGTCCAAGTGCGGTGATCACGAAGGCACCACCAGCGTTCCAGGGAATAAGCGGCGATACCAGTGTTCCGCCTTCCTCGATGGCACGGCTGAGGTTCAGTGGCGAATAGCCCATCCCGCGATAGACCGGCACATACATCCTGCCCGGCAGCGCGATCGACAGATACGGGTCACCCGCAACCGTGTTAGTCGCAACCGACGTCAGGATGGCTGAGGTCTGGATACCGGCGAAGGTTTTTACTTTGCTGATGATCACCGCGATGATCGCTTCCAGACAACCAACCCGCTCAAGGGCGCCACCAAAACCAAGCGCCAGCAACACCAGTGAGATGGTCCACATCATCGACTGAATGCCGCCGCGGTTCAGCAGCGGGTCGATTTCGGCAACTCCGGTGTCGATAGAGTAGCCACTATTGGCAAAAGTGAAGGTTTCATGCAGGCCCGCGCCCTGGCAGAAGATCGCCATCAGGCCGCCGACGACGGCACCTGCAAACAGGGATGGGATCGGCGGCTGTTTCATGATCGCCAACACGATGACCAGTGCCGCAGGTAATAGCATGATTGGTGAGATCCAGAACGCCTCGTTCAGCGCCGTGGTGATCACTTCGATACGCTCAAACGAGGTTTGCGACGTATCAATCAGGGTGAAACCTACGACGAAATAGATTCCCAAAGCGATCAGCATCGCCGGTACGGTCGTGGGTAGCATGTTGCGGATGTGGTCAAAAAGGTTGGTGCCGGTCACCGCTGGTGCCAGATTGGTCGTGTCTGATAGGGGCGAGATCTTGTCGCCGAAAAACGCACCCGACACGACAGCACCCGCCGTCCAGTACATCGGAATACCAAAGCCCGCGCCGATGCCCATGAGCGCCAGGCCGACCGTACCCGTGGTGCCCCAGCTTGTTCCCAATGAGACCGAGACGATCGAACACAAGATCATGCCAGCGGCAAGAAAGATTTCGGGCGAGAGCACTTTAAGGCCGTAATAGATCAGTGTCGGTACCGTTCCACTGGCGATCCAGACACCGATGATCATGCCAACCGTGATCAGGATAGATACCGATGGCAGCGAAATATTTATAACGTGAAACACGCCTTCTTCGATATTGGGCCATTTGTGGCCCAATATGAGGCCCACAATGCCGGTGATGGCGATCCCGAAGACCAGCGGAATATGTGGTGTGAAATCACCAAAGTAGAATAGCTGAATGCCCAACACCAGCAGGGTCAGAACGATGGGCACAAGCGCCAGCCCCAACCCCGGTTTGGATATAGCTCCATTGTCAACGGTCATAGCCGTCTCCTCGTTTGTTTCATTTTAGGGTTGTTGCAACGACGACGTTTTTCGCAGCTTTTACGGCGCCCTGCGCGCCGTCAGCGCGCCTCAATCCACCAGATTCGCGACATTCCTGCCTGGATCGCGGTAGATCAGCGTCATCTTAGCGCTATAACGCACTAACCGGCTGCCGGCGGTGTATCGGTCCGGTTGGACATCTAGTCGAAGTGGGTCGGGCAGGCGCGGTGATCGTGCCCCCGGTCAGGATTTCGGGCCGACGTTTTCCGCAAAACTTTTTTCAAAAGCGGCCTGTTTATCGGGGTCGGCATCAGTCTGATACTTGGCTTTCCACTCGTCCATCGTCATGCCGTAGAAAATCTCGCGCGCCTCGGTCTTGTCCATCTCGATGCCGCGCGCGTTGGCGGCCTCCTGATACCAGCGGCTCAGGCAGTTGCGGCAAAACCCGGCCAGGTTCATCATGTCGATATTCTGTACATCGGTGCGCTTTTCCATCAGATGTTCGCGCAACATCCGGAAAGCGGCGGCTTCGAGTTCGATCCGGGTCTGGTCATCCATCGGGTTTCTCCTTTTGACCTACAACATGCGCTTGAGGTAGGGCGGGTTCAAGTCCGACAGGCGCACGGTCAGACTACCGACATCCGGCAACGCCTCTTCCAGCGCTGCCAGCGTGATCTTTGCCAGATCCCCGCGCGTGGCCTCATCGCGCCCCGGCAAAAGCAGAAGCGTCGCATGGGCAAATGTCTGCGGCTCTACCCCGATGCGTGACGCGGTGGTGGCGATGGTCCGCACCCGCACGGTCTCCGGCCCCTTGATCGACGCATGGGCTGCAAAGACATCCCACAACCGATCGCACAATGCCTGAAGGTCGTGGCTGTTTTCCAGCCCTTTGGAATGTTCGATAACGATATGCGGCACGAGGCACCTCTATGGTTTTGAGGATAAAGGCGCGAATACGGATGCGGTGCAACCTGATATTGACGTATGTAGCACTCAGACCGGGTCTGCCTGCAGCCAGACTCCACCTTCGGGGCGTAATGTCAGGATCATCACCGGATCGGGATCACGCCCCTCGACCGGGGTGAAGCGGAAACGCGACAGTAGGGTCGCCAGAATGATAACCGCTTCCTGAAGGGCGAAACTTGCGCCGATGCAGATGCGCGGCCCGTCGCCGAAGGGCAGATAGGCATAGCGTTCGATGGATTTGCGGTCGGCAAAGCGTTCGGGCCGGAAGGCGTTGGCATCCTCCCACAAAAGCTCGTTGCGATGCAGCGCATAGATCGGAATGATCACCGTATCGCCCGCCCGCACGTCGCGCCCGCAGAGCGTATCGTCGGCCTGTGCCGTGCGCGAGATCATCGCGGCAGGTGGGTAAAGCCGTAATGCTTCATCTGCGATCATCCGGATGAACGGCAGGTTGGCGACATCCTCGCCGGTCGCGCTGCGGTCCTTCAGAACCGATTGTGCCTCGACGCGGGCGCGGTCCTGAACCTGCTGATCGAAGGCACACAGGTAAAGCGACCAGGCCAGGGTCAGGGCGGTTGTCTCGTGACCGGCGACGATGAAGGTCAGCAGATTGTCGCGCAATTCCGCCGTGTTCATCTGGCGCTTGGTTTCAGGGTCTTCCCCGGCCAGCAGCAGATCAAGCAGGTCGGGCACGCCTTTGGCACCGCGCTCGCGGCGCGCCTCCACCGCCTCGTCAGCTACCTGTTTCATCTGCGCCGTGGCCTTGCCGGTCATCATCCGCCCCGGGCGTGGCACCCAGTCGGGAAAACCCAGAATGTCAAAAAGCGAGATCTTGCCCGCCTCGGCGATATAGGCGTCGATGGACCGGTGCACCGCCTGCCCGTCGAATGTGCCATCGCCCGAGAAGGTGACCTCGCTGATCACGTCGAAGGTGGTGCGTACCATATCTTCGGCCATGTCGACGGCACGCGGACCAGCAGCCGCGATCCTGTCGCAACTCCGCTCGGCAGCCTCAGCCATGATCGGGGCAAGGTTCTGCACGTTGCGATGCGAGAACACCGGCGCGGCGGTGCGTCTTTGCCATCGCCAATGCGCGCCCTCAGCGATAAAGAGGCTATCACCGATGGCCGGGCGCAGCAGATTCTTGGTCACAACGGATTTCGGGTAGTTATCCAGGTTTTCCAGAAGCATCTGCCGGATCGCGCCGGGATCCATGACCATATGCCAGCGTTTGCCCGTCCGGCCAGAAACCATGGGCTGCTTGGTGGCGATGGCCGGGATGATGCTCAGCAGGTTGCGGCGGGCGGCCTGCAGGCTTTGCCAGATGCCCATAGGCTTGGTCACCAGGGGAACGTGAACGGGGATATGCGCGGCTGTCATCGGCGTGCCTTCCATTGCTATGCCAGATATAGGTGGGGCAGGGCAAACGGGCAAATCATTGCGCTGACAGGCGTGCTGCGCTATCCGATATGTAAAAAAACCGGGGGATGCTGATGTTTCGCTATTGGATGATGATTTTGGCTGCGCTGATAGTGAGCGCCTGCACCAACCCAGATGACCTGGAAGAAGCGCCTGCCTATCTGGGTAATTTTGATCTGGGCCACAACGTGGTCGTAGCGCCTAATCTGACAAAAGGTCCAGCGTCCCGGGAAGCTACCAAAGAAGAGTGGATCGACGAGATGAAGGCAGCTGTCGATGAGCGGTTCGGGCGCTACGATGGAGAGAACCTCTATCACCTTGGTATCAGCGTCGAAGGATATGTCCTGGCGATCCCAGGTGTTCCGATCGTGGCCTCTCCGAAATCCGCGCTGATCCTGAACGTCACTGCGTGGGATGATTCAACCCAGAGCAAGCTCAATGAAAAACCTGAATTGATCACCGTGGTCGAAAGCCTTTCAGGTCCTACGATCCTGGGTTCGGGTCTGACCCAGTCCAAGAAAAAGCAGATGCACAACCTGACGCGCAACGCTGCAAAGCAGATCGAAAGCTGGCTGGTCAAGCAGAACAACGAATTTGGCTGGTTTGAGTCAGATGGCCGTCCCGCGAAAGAAAAACTAACTATTCTGGGCAGCCGGATTGACGGCGATCAAGCAGAAGGTGCCGCGGCGCCGGAAAGTGACGACCTGTTGGACAATGATGAGAGCGCGGCTGCCGAGGCCGGCGATGCGCCAGCCGATACCGCAGCCGCGATTGAAGAGCCGGACGCGGCCGCGTTAGAATAGCCGGCGGGAACCATGGTTTTGGCATGTAACGCTTGATTTTCCGTGCGCGAGACAATAAACGGCGCGCGAAGATGACAATCGGGCCCGAAGGGCCCCCCAACAGACAAGGCGCCCTGAGATATGGCAAAGGAAAAGTTTGATCGTTCTAAACCGCATGTTAACATCGGTACGATTGGTCACGTTGACCACGGTAAGAC
>NZ_JAIMIB010000040.1 GCF_019966515.1 Roseovarius aestuarii
TCCTTTCCTAGCAGTGATAGACAAATGCAGTATGGCGCATTGCGACGCCGGGGGAGCAGGAGCCATCCACCCCATCTCCTTTGGGCCGATCGGTTCAGGAAACAGTTGTCAAAAGTCTGGGTATACAAGCATGGATACGCTCAAACGATTGAGGCCTTGAGTAGCGAACGCGAATATTCGTGCTGTGCCCGCATAGCGCGTAACGAGTCGACGGTGAGCGTTTCGACAATTTCACCGTCTTTCATCACGGCAAGTCGGTCGCACATATGGCCGATCACGGGAAGGTCGTGCGATACCATCAGGTATGTCAGGTTGTGTTCCTCGCGAAGATCGGTCAGCAGGTTCAGAATCTCAGCCTGGACCGATACATCAAGCGCTGAGGTAGGTTCGTCCAACAGGATGATGTTAGCCTCTCCGGCGAGCGCACGCGCGATTGCCACGCGTTGGCGCTGTCCGCCCGATAGCTGGTGCGGGTAGCGAAACCGAAATTTGCCGTCTAGGCCAACACCATCCAGCAATCGGCTTACGCGCTGGTCGATCCCTGTTATGCCATTCAGATCGAGCGTTTCACTGAGGACCTGATCGACAGTATGACGCGGGTGAAGCGAAGCATAGGGATCCTGAAACACCATCTGCACGCGCCGATAAAATTCGCGGTCGCGTTTGCCGTGGGACAATTGTTTGCCCTCTATGCTAATCGTGCCGGACCAATTGGGAGCAAGCCCGGTGATTGCCCTGAGGATGGTTGATTTGCCCGACCCGCTTTCGCCGACCAGCCCAAAACTCTCGCCTGCAGCTACTTCGAAAGAGGCATTCTTTACGGCGTCCACATGGTCACGCCCATCACCATACCAAACGTTCAATCCATTTATTGTGATCATGGTCATGTGTGACCCTTTACGCTTGGCACTTCTGCCCAGGACGGATCTCGTTTGAGCACGTCCAGATGCCGGCGCGGCTGGTCGAAGCGCGGCAATGAGTTGAGCAAGCCCTGTGTGTAGGGATGTTTTGCATCATGCAACTTATTGGCGTCGCAGGTCTCGACGATGCGCCCAGCATACATGATCAACACGCGATCACAGAATTCAGCAACAAGGTTCAGGTCGTGGCTGATGAAAATCAAGCCCATGCCGCGCTCTTTCACCAGCTTGTCCATGATGTCGAGCACCTGCCGCTGAACCGTCACATCCAGCGCGGAGGTGGGCTCGTCCGCAATTAGGATCTGCGGATTCGGTATCAGCATCATCGCGATCATGATCCGCTGACCCATACCGCCGGACATTTCGTGGGGATAGGCGCGCATGACGCGCTCGGGATCACGGATCGAGACCGCTTCAAGCATCTCGACCGATTTAGCCCGGGCTTCGGATTTCGAGACACTATTGTGGACCAGATAGGCCTCCATGATCTGATCTCCGATGCGCATCACTGGATTGAGCGAAAACTTGGGATCCTGCATGACCATAGAAATCTTTTCGCCGCGCACTTCGCGCATGTCCTTCTCGGTCACGTCCAGCAGATTGCGACCTTCAAGGGTGATGTGATCGGCCTCGACAATACCCGGCGGGCGGATCAGGCGCAAAATGGCGCGGCCTGTCATGGATTTTCCGGAACCGCTTTCGCCCACGATGCCCAGTCGTTCTTTGCCCAAAGAAAAGGACACACCTCGCACTGCCTCGAACAATCCCTGACGCGTCGGGAATTTGACCCAGAGGTCCTTAACGTCCAGCAGCATCATTGACTTTTGCCTTTCGGATCCAGGACGTCACGCAATCCGTCGCCCAGCAGATTGAACGCCAGGCTGACGGTAAAGATGGCAAGGCCCGGAATGGTCGCAACCCACCAGTGATCCAGGATAAAGCGCCGCCCACCTGAAATCATTGCACCCCATTCCGGGCTGGGGGGTTGTGCACCAAGCCCGAGAAATCCGAGGCCTGCGGCAGCCAGGATGATGCCCGCCATATCCAATGTCACGCGCACGATCAGGGATGAGATACAGAGCGGCCAGATGTGCTTGGTAATAATGCGTAGTGCGCCCGCCCCCTGAAGACGGACGGCGCTGATATAGTCTGACGAGCGGATCGTAAGAGTTTCGGCACGTGCGATCCGAGCATAAGGTGGCCAGGCGGTCAGCGAAATGGCCAGCACCGCGTTTTCGATCCCCGCCCCCAGAGCCGCCACAAATGCCAAGGCAAGTACTAGTCGAGGAAAGGCAAGGAATATGTCCGTAATTCGCATCAAGACGATATCTGCCCATCCACCCAAATAGCCGGAAACGGTGCCAACCAGCAGCCCTGCAATAGGTGCGATCAGAGCCACAAGCGTAACGATATATAGGGTGATGCGACTGCCGTAGATCAGGCGACTTAAGATGTCGCGCCCGAGGCTATCTGTCCCCAGCAAATGCCCATCAGAGCCGATTGGCTGTAGCCTGTTGGCCAGATTCTGAGCGTAAGGATCGTGGGGCGCAACAATCGGTGCGCAAAAAGCGATGAGCACCAGTGCGACCAAAATGCCGAGGCCAAACATGGCCATCGTGTTCGACCGAAAATTCAGCCAACCTTTGTACAGGTTCGCGAAGCGTGCTTGACGGCGCGACGTTGGTGCATCCGATAGGAGCCATTGCCGAAGGGTAAGATCGCTCATTTCGACCTCGGATCAAAGATGCGGTAGAGAAGATCCGATAGGATGTTGAGGCAGACAAAGATCAGCCCGACAACAACCGTGCCCCCAAGTACAGCGTTCATGTCAGCACTGAGGAGTGCCGTTGTGATATAGCTGCCAATCCCGGGCCAGGAAAAGATAATCTCGGTCAGGACAGAACCTTCAAGCAGGTTGGCGTAGCTAAGAGCGATCACGGTGATCAACTGCACCCGGATATTACGAAAGGCATGGCGCCAGATCACTGCGCGTTCCGACATACCTTTGACGCGCGCGGTAACAATATATTCGGCGCTCATTTGTTCGAGAATGAAAGACCGTGTCATGCGGCTGATGTAAGCCATGGAATAGTAACCCAGCAGCGACGCTGGCAGGATCAAATGGCTGAATGCGTTGCGGAAAACGTCCCAATTACCGGCAATTGCGCTGTCGATCAGGATCATACCGGTTCTTGTTGGCACAATATCGACGTAAAAGATGTCCAATCGGCCCGGTCCACCAACCCAGCCCAGAATGCCATAAAAAATCAACAGCCCCACAAGACCCAGCCAAAAAATCGGCATCGAATAACCAACAAGCGCCACCACCCGGGCAACTTGGTCAATCCATGACCCAGCCTTGACGCCCGCGATTACGCCGAGCGGCACGCCCACCAAAACACCAAAGATGGTGCCCAGCGTGGCCAGTTCCAGCGTGGCGGGAAATACTCGGGCAATGTCTTCAGACACAGGCCGCGCGTTCAACAGCGACATGCCAAAATCACCTCGAACGACATCGCTGATATAGTAGAAAAACTGGACTATAACCGGTCTGTCGAGGCCAAGCTGTTGGTAAACCGCATCGTAGGTTTCTTTTGATGCGCGTTCTCCGACAATGGCCAGAACCGGATCAATCGGCATGACCCGCCCAATAATGAATGTCACCGCCAACAGCCCTAGCATCGTGACAGCAACAGACAGCAAACTGGTGCTTGCGGTTTTCAAAAAAGATACGAAGGGCGTTCGGCGACGCCCCTCGCGATTACTTTCGGCAAGTGCCATCTATTTTGTGACCGGCCAGTATGAAACGGCGGTGGTAGCGCCACCCAGATTGAGGTTCTGGACATTGTCACGCATTGCGGCCTGTTCGGTCTTTTGGAACATAATCACAAAGGGTGAGGTCTCGCGGAATTGGGCCTGAATATCGGCATACATTGCCGCCCTCTTGTCGCGATCATTTTCCACCACAGCAGCGGCGGTCATTTCAGTCAACCCACCTGTATCCCAGGAATTCCGCCACGCCAGCAGACCGGTGGCTTGCGCTTCGTCGGAATTGTCGGGGTTGTAGGTGAAAGTCCCGGCATTGGTGTGCGGGTCAGGATAATCCGGCCCCCAGGCACCGACATAGACATCCAGTTCACGCGACCGGTATCGGGCCAGGATCTGTTTGGCAGTGCCGACCGTGATGTTCAGCTTGATGCCAACCTGCGCCAGCGCATTCTGGAAGGTCTGCGCGATTTCGATCCGCTCCTGCGCCTCGCGAACGCCGGCTTCAAGCTCGATCCCTTCGGGTACGCCGGCTGCGGCCAGCAGTTCCTTGGCCTTTTCGACATTCAGGCTGAACGGGTTTTCATCGACCGCTCCAAGAAACGTCTTGGGCAGGAAATTCTGATGGGTGATGTACTGGCCATTGAGGAAGCTGTTCTGCATCCCTTCATAATCCACCAGGTATTTCATCGCCTGAAGAACCTCCGGCTTGCTGAGCTCGGGATGCTTCTGATTGAAGGACAGATACATCAGGCGGCCACGCAGTTCGTCATAGATTTTGACACCTTCAGCTTCGCGGGCGCCGGCAATATCTTCTGGATTAAGGTTGCGGGCCACATCTATGTCGCCACGTTCCAGCAGCAAGCGCTGGCTGGCGCTTTCCGCGACATGACGCACGACCACGCGCTCCATCGCGGGCGCGCCCAGATAGTAATCGGGGTTCGATTGCAGGGTCACACTTTCATTGGGTTTCCAGCTGACCAGGGAATAGGCACCGGATCCGGCGGTGTTGGTTTTGAGCCAGGTATTGCCCATATCGCCATCGGCCTCGTTGGCCATGACGGTTTGCATATCGACGATTCCACCAATCGTTGAGGTCAGGCAGTTCAGTACAAACGAAATCGCATAGGGTTTGTCAGTCGTGATCGTGACCGTGTTCCCATCGGCCTTGATCGTCTCGGCCACATTACCCTCAGTAAAGCCAAACTGTGTGAGGATAAAAGCTGGTGTCTTGTTCAAGATCACTGCCCGGCGTAGCGAAAACTCGACATCGGCTGCCGTGATCGGATTACCCGAATGGAACTTAAGCCCTTCGCGAATGGTGAAGGTAATTGATTTTCCGTCGTCACCGACCACCCAGCTTTCAGCGATTTCAGGCTGATAACCTGCATCCAGGTCGGCCGGGTCGAAGTTGACCAATTTCATGTAGACGTTTCGGCTGACGTCAGACCCCGCAAATTCAAAGCTTTCTGCCGGATCAAGCGTGGTGATATCGTCAATTCGATTGGCGATAACCAACATGTTAGGGGGCGTTTCAGCCAACGCCAACGGCACCGCCGTAACAGTGGCCGCAAGCCCAAGCGCCATACTGGCCAGTAATCTTTTCAATACATTCATGTTTTTCACCTCTCCTGTTACAAATTCAATTTGGTCATCACGCTCATCCAGACCCCCAGGTCTTTCCGAGCACTCGCAACCAGTTTTCATGGCACAGCTTTTTGATGAGGGGCTCATCATAGCCATGCTCGTTCATTGCCTGTCTTAGTCTTGGAAGGTCTGCGATTGTTGTCAGATCTTCCGGTACAACTGCTCCGTCGTGGTCGGACCCAAGCCCAACGCGATCTTCGCCCAGCACGTTTATCAAGTGATCGAGATGCGTCAGGACCTGCGCAAGCGGCACATCAGGCAGCATCCGCCCGTCCTCTCTCAGGAATGCCACAGCAAAATTTAATCCTACCATACCGTCACTTTCAGCGATTGCACGCAACTGATCATCGGTCAGGTTTCTTGAATGAGGGCAAATCGCATGGGCGTTGGAATGGGTCGCTACCAGCGGCTTGTCAGAATGTTTCGCCACATCCCAGAAACCCGCTTCATTCAGATGAGACAAGTCCAGCATGATACCAAGTTCGTTACATCGCCGAACAAGGCGAATGCCCAGTTCAGACAGGCCTTCGCCGATATCTGGGGAAGACGGGAACCGAAACGGAACACCATAGCCGAACTTGGTGTCACGGCTCCAGACTGGGCCTAGGGAACGCAGGCCTGCCGCATACAAAACGTCAAGCGTGTGCAAATCACTGTCGATCGCCTCGGCGCCCTCAATATGGAAGATTGCGGCGATCAGGCCTGCGTCAAACGCGCCTCGAATGTCGGCAACTGTCCGGCACACGGCCAGCGCACCTAGGCGTTCAAGCTCAAGCAGTATTGCGGATTGGGCGAGGGCGACAGGCAAGGCATCCACATACTCAATCGGGTCCGGCAAAGGCAAATCGTAAGAGGCCTTGGTCATCTCCTCGTATTTCTCGTCCATATCAATCGGGGATGGCACATAGACCGCGAAAAAGCCGCCACCAAAACCACCTGCCTGTGCTTTGGGCAAGTCTACGGCACCGTCGCGTCCGTCGATAAACCCGCGCACCTGGCTTATTCCACCTGCGCGATAAATCTTGGACAAAACATCATTGTGACCGTCAAAAAAAACGGTTCCAACGCTCGCCATTAAGCGCTCCTTCGACGATTCAAGAACAGATTGGACGATAACACTCTACTAGAGTAAGCCAAGTCGAAAATGCCTAATGGCCACCCAAGTATGAGAGAGCAGATCAAATGGCTTGAGGCGACTTCACTCACCATACTTGCTGGCACACCAAGACACACCCCTTCAATTACAATCGGACATTGGAGAAACAACAACAAATTCACTCTTTCCCACGTAGATTGTCCGTTCGTCAGTCCAAAATGCTGCACTGTGAACCAAAGTCCGGTTTCGGATAGCTAGCTTGGCTGATTTTGATCTAACTGAATGTCAGCATTGGGCCGCTCTTGACTGACGATCTCAAGGTGCAGCGTCAAATGCCACAACTTCTCCGATGTCCGGAGAGAGCCCATTCTACCGAATGCTGTGAGCTGCATGAATGATAACTATGTTGATGGTCGCGCTTACTGGACCGGCTGCAAAACGTCCACACATTCAGTCAGGATAGATGCGAATTTGCGTAACACCAAGCAAATGAGGACAATTCAGGACCTGAACGCTGGATGACCGCTGTGAGCCGAACTAAATAGCGATTTAAGCCATTCGGCGGCGCAGCCAACCAATGAAACCAAGGCCCATAAGCACCAATGCAAGTAGCGGCAGAGCGGCTGGAAGCGGGACGGGTGCAATCTTTAAGTTGTCGAGCTGGAGGCCGCCGCACCATTCGTTACAAAAGTAATTACCAGGAGCGTAGGGTAAATTTATTGCGCCCCCTCCGGGCCACCTTGGAGCGTAGGTTGTGCGATTGTTCGGCAAGAGAAGTGAAAGGCGAAACTGATCAATATTGGAGAATAGACGCCCCCAACCGACATTGCCTGCAATTGTTGCCAATTGAGTAACCTGTGCAACGAGTTGGCCAGAACGATAACCCTGGACTGAGTAATATAGGTCAGGAACAAAGGCCAAGTGAGATAGCTGGCCATTGTAGTAATATTCCAAATTCGAATTGCCCGCCGGATGCGCCCCAGAAACAGCCTTATAGAGTAAACTATAGCCAGAAAAGCTTCCTCCTAGAACATTGAACCTTTGTCCATTTTGACGGGAGAATGTTGAGGTGATAATGCCACCGTCGTCATGTAGATATAGCACATTTCCCGGATTATATGGGACGCTATTTTGAAAAGCGAAACCTTGTTCAGTCTGCGTCGTAAGGCCATTAGATGAGTTGTTGAATGTGAGTGTCAAAGCGCCCGCTTCGGTTCCTACGGCTAAAATTGTAGCAAGCATAAGTGCCAATATAACTCTCATAAACTTACCCCTCTAAATGACAGAAGCGTTGCACCAATCTCAATTCGAGTCAACCAAGCCGACACCATCAAACCCGCTTTACATCCTCATGACAAACTCTGATGAACCTGTTCAAAATACTTCAAAAATGTTCTATTTGTCTTCTGGTTTTTGCTCAGATGAACCTGCCTCGTCTTCGCGCTCATTGATGATCTGCTGCCGAAATTTTACAAGGCGTTCTATTTCCTCATCGGAAAGTTGATCATCGCCCATTTGATCTTCTTTGATTTGCTCGTGCTTCTTGAGCGCTTCTGGTTGAATTGTAGCGACGGTGAGGAACCCGCTTTCAATAGCTTCTAAAAGATCCTCGCTGCCTTCTTCTTTGTTGGAATACCGCAAAATTTCTACACGCATCCGCCAATATGCATCAAAGAACACACTTGCCATCCGCCCCGGCTGGACAAATGAAACCACCCCCACGATAACGGTTGAAAGTATGCCTAGAAACTGCGGTGACAAAATAAACAGTTCGGTATCAAAATTCGCAGCGATAAGAGCGCCGATTACGACACCCGATATCCCTAGAAAAAAATGGATAGAGAGCAATGTGTGGTAATAGATATTCCACCATTTCATTGAGTCTCTAGCCGCTTGAAGCGTTGTCTCGTGCGCCATATCCAATTCCTTATAATGCTCTTAAATAACAACAATCCTGAATAGAGTAGTGATATTTGTCAAACCCAGCCACCAATCAAAGGGTGGGTCAATCTAGAGAGCGTCCTCACTATGCCGTTAGTGATGCCATTGCCTAACTATTTGGTCGGTTGCGAACTTGGATCACGAGTATTTGGACTTACAAGTCGCAAGATTCCGCAATTGCGACGAATGTCTTAAATGCGGAGGGCAGATGCAGCATCTCGATCTGTCATGAACTGCAGCATTGGGCCCTCCACTATGACGGCCCAAGTCTCCCACCATGCGGATGCTACATCGGCTCCGATGACGGCAAAGAGTCCATAGTTGCAAATGCTGCACAATACACGAGTGTCGGTTCAGCGGATCGCGCATTTAGCAAATACCCGACAACACCTCACGAATTCTAACGGTCGCAAACTCGAAGAAAGCGTGAACCCGGGCACTTCGACGGATGTCAGGATGAGCTAACATCCAGAGGTTTGAATCAAACGTCTCCTCAGGATCGTGGACGCGAACAAGATCAGCGTAAGCCTCGCCCAAGTAGCATGGCAATGCGCCAATACCGAGGCCGCCACGAACCAGTTCGAAGACGCCCATCAGAGAACTAGATATGGTCACCGGTGCGCCTTCAGTTTTGTGCAGCAATGTAATCTGACTCATAGGGGATTGGTTAAGACTGTCATTCAGCCTGATCCATCGGTGCTCTGACGTCGGTCGATCCTGCACGATATGCAGGTAGTCTTTCTGTGCATAAGCGGCATAAGCAAGCTTTGACAGATTGCGGCCGATCCAGTGTTCCGGCGGCGCGCTTGTCGGCCGCAAAGCAATGTCCGCATCTCGCTGCATAAGATCGAGAGGGCGCGTGCCGGACAACAAGCGCAACTCTATGTCCGGATACTTTCTTTGAAAATCCTTAAATACCGGGGCCAGACAGTGGAGCAGTGAATCCGTTGTTGTCACCGTCAACGCGCCTTCCAATCGCAGGTCCTGTCCACCCAATTCCCGTTCGATACTGTTCATGCCATCGCGCAGCTGAAGCCCGTTTCGGAAAAAGTGTTCCCCTGCCGCTGTCATGACGTAGCCGTGACTCAACCGTTCAAACAGGGTGACGCCTAGACGGGTTTCTACTCCTTCGATCCTGCGAAAAACGGTCGAATGGTTGACCCCCAACTGGCGCGCAGCTCCAGACAGGCTGCCAGACTCGCACACGGCAAGAACAAAAGGGACGTCGCTCCAATCTAGTTTCTGTGCATTCATGCAAGCTCTCCTTGCTGAAACTGTGAATTATTTTGCGCATTGTAACAAGCTATCTGTTGTTCAAGCGAACAAAGGAGACACGAAATGCATACTTCCTTGAACCTGCCTGAGCGTGTTGGTTCCAAGCCGGAAACCACACATGGTCTGCCACATGCCCAGGTCACCCAGCACGGTCCTGATGACATCGTTGACCAAATGCGCGATTGGGCGTTTTCCCTGCCTGGCGTTGATGAGGCGCACAGCCTTGTGTCGGTTCCAGGTGCACGCGCCATGGTCATGCATGACGGTGCCGCCTGCAATCATGAGGCATTCATGATCGGACGGGAGATCGCCCATATCCACCCCAAACCCGACAATGGCAGCATGCATGTGCAACTGCCCCAAGCTGACGCACTGGAAGTGGTCAAGAAAGGTTGGGGTGAACATCACACCCTAGTCGATCTGAGCCGCCGCCCCGTTGGGTTGGTCATGGTTTATTCGCCACGTGATGAGGCCGAACTCGCCATCATCAAATCCATCCTTGGCCGGTCCTACGAGTATACCACCGGCAAAGACATCGCAGCATAACCACCCATCCCCCATAGAAAGAATACTCTTATGAAACATGTGCTCATGAGTGCTGTTGCAGGAATGCTTTTCGCAAGTTCCGCGCTTGCAACAGAAATCGAAACCAAGTCTCTCGAAGAACTTTATGCCGACGCCGTGGCCGAGGGTGGAGAGCTTGTCATCCGAGCGGGTGGCGATAAGGACGATCAAGCCGATTATTATCTGGATATGTTCAAAGAACGTTTTCCAGAAATCAAAGTTACACACAGCGTTGATCTGAGCTTTTATCATGCATCGCGTTACGACAACGCCCGCAATGATGCAGACAAGTCTGAAGTGCCGGACATCATCCAGCTGCAAACGCTGCATGACTACGACTATTATGCTGAGCGCGGGTTGCTGGAAAGCTACAAGCCCAGGAACTGGGAGAAAGTTTACCCGGACTACAAGGACCCACACGGAAACTGGGTTGGTCTGTTCGGTGTGGCCTTCACCAACGTGTTCAATTCCGGCCTGATCAATGAAGATGACGCTCCACGCGATGCGCTGGATTATCTGGATTCCGCGCTGAAGGGCCAAGTCATCCTGACCTACCCGCATACCGATGATGCGGTCCTGTACCAGTTCTGGAATCTGAAGGAAAAATACGGCTGGGAGTATCTGGAGAAACTCGTAGCGACCGAGCCGACTTGGGTGCGCGGCACGTCAATGCCATATGTCGCGATTGACAACGGCTGGTACGTTGCGAGCTTCACAACATCCTGGGCATTCGTGCCATTTGAAGGCAGCGACACCCGCCTCGTGCTGCCGGAAGAAGACTATTTTCTGACCTGGTTCCAGACTGCGGCCATCCCGACCGATGCCAAGAACAAGGCGGCGGCCAAGCTCTACCTGAACTGGATGCTCTCTGAGGAATTCCAGGGCGAGTGGCTGCAGTTCCCGGTGCGCATGGATATTGAATCGCCCAATGGCTACAAATCGCACCTGCACTACAACACCTCTCCTGCAGACTTCCATCGGTTCATGCTGAAGCGCGATCAGGTCGAGCGTTTCCGCCTGCAGATCGAACAGCTCGTTGGTCCGGCTGAAGGCCCAGCCCCTCTAGAACTGGACTACAGCGTCAAACCTTAACCCCGCTCACGGCTTCGCGTTGCGGCTAAAGCGCGGCAACGCGAAGCCCTTCAATTTCGGAGAATACCCATGAAAATCCTTATCGTAGGCGCAACAGGCCTCATCGGCGGTGCAGTCGCAAATGCCCTGACTATCGGATGTCGCTGAGCGGACAAATATCTGCTTATTTTCGTGTACTTTATCATCCACCCAGAAGTCAGAGAAGAATCCGTTCAGTTGGGCTAACATGATCCGGCGATGAAATTAACGGGAGCCACCAAATGCTAGAGGGAACATGTCATTGCGGCGACGTAAGCTGGACACTTAGAGATTTGCCTGAATCAGCAACCGCATGCAACTGTACGGTCTGCCGTCGTTACGGTGTTCTTTGGGCATACGGCTATATTGATGACGATATACGTTCGGTTGGAAAAACAAACACTTACCGCCGCAATGACGGCGGAGATATAGACTTTCATTTCTGTGCTAATTGCGGCTGTGTGACACACTACATCAGAACAGCAGCCGGGGAAGGTGGACGCCACCGCACTGCTGTGAATCTACGCCTGACCGATCCTGGCCCAATCTTCGACCTGCCAATGGATCACTTTGATGGTCATAAAACCTTTAAGGACTTGCCGCGTGACGCACGCACGGTCAGGGACATGTGGTTTTGAAACAATCCGCAAAGCACACCTTCAACTGAGCGAAGCAAACGGCAGCTTTGTCTAAGATTTTTTGATGCGGGCCAAGGTGTTAGGGTTGTGCGGGGCGGGATGGCCCGCGTTGACAAATCTGACAAGGTGGAAGCCGCGGGATGTAAGTGCCGCGCTATGGGGAAAGCGCGGGCCCGGGTCCCTGATATTGGTTAGAGTTTCGCGGATTTTTCCGAGTTTGGAGGCTCAGCGTCGTGGTTTTGAACTTAGGACCGGGCCCGTTTTTCGATCTTGCAGCGGTGGCCGGGCTCCCGTCGCGACGCATTGATGGCATTGAGCCAAAGCTTGCCTGTGACCGGTACGTTACGTGTCTGATCTGAGGATGCACAGAAGATGGGCGGTTCATCATGCGGCCTGCTTTCTTGTTGTCTAAGATTTTTTGATGCGGGCCAAGGTGTTAGGGTTGTGCGGGGCGGGATGGCCCGCGTTGACAAATCTGACA
>NZ_JAIMIB010000041.1 GCF_019966515.1 Roseovarius aestuarii
CTTGGTGGTTACGATGAGCCAGAAACCCTCCCTTATCAAATCGCCTCAAAATGTCCCATGAGCGCTGACGTCAGACAGTGCACCCCAAAAGTTCCATCGTTTGATAAGAGAGTCCGTCACCAAGGAGACGGACATCAGGAAGTCACATTTCACCGAAGAGCAGATCATCGCGATCCTGTCAGAACAGGAACGCGGAATGTCGACGGCAGAGGTCTGTCGTCATCATGGGATCAGCCAAGGCACCTTCTACAAATGGAAAGCCAAGTTCGGCGGCATGGATGTATCCGATGCCCGCAAGTTGAAGTCGCTTGAGGGCGAGAATGCGCGCCTGAACATAGGATATATCGCGTGAGACCAAGCTGTAGTCAGTGGTGGCAATCGACTGTACAGAACCGGCTGAACCGGATTAATTTAAGGCGGAACGCATTTTGGCGGATAGCTTCGCTTCGCGCCTGATCCAATTGCAAAATTCGTGCGCCAAATCATTCTCAACGCCTATTGGTGTCACAGCATAATACATCCCAGCCCCAGGGTCAGGCCGTCCGAACGGCACCAGCGTTCCTTGGGCGAGTTCGGCCTCGACAAGGTATGACGGGACAATCGCAGCACCGAAGTTAGCGATGGCAGCGGCAATGATCGCGGAGAACTGATCGAAGAAATCACCCCTGTTTGCCGGGCTGGGATCAAGTCCCAGAAACTCGAAATAGGCTGGCCAAGCATTCCTTCGGGATATCAGATGCAACAGGGGAAGACGCGTAGCGTCCTCCGCAGATAGTATTTCAAACTCTTCGATCATGTCCGGAGAAGCAACGGCGACGGGCGCTTCGGGGCAAAGCGTTGTGTGTTTTCCACCGATCCATTCCGGCGTGCCAAAGTGAATAGCGACGTCGAATCCTTCGCGAACCAGATCAAAGGGTTCGCTCCGACTCCTGATGACGAGATTTGCTTCTGGACAAGCAGCGCGAAAGCGGGGAAGGCGCGGTGCAAGCCAACGCGAGGAAAAAGTTGGTAGCACAGCAATGGAAAGCGCTTGTCCGGCAGGACGGGAGCCCTGCGCCTTCTGAATGATGTCACGCAGGCGTTCCAAACCGTGGTGCAAATCTTGCGCAAGCGCGGTTCCAGCGATGGTCAAGATCACACCCCGTCCTTGCTTGCGAAATAACTGCAGTCCAAGTGTCTTTTCAAGGTCCCTGACCTGCCTGCTGATCACGGCCTGCGACACATGAAGTTCTTTTGCCGCCGAGGTAAAACTCTGGTGCTTCGCGGCGGCTTCGAAACTACGCAGGACGGCTAACGTAGGGAGCATATTCATACCTTATAGTCATTAAATTATGATTCATTGATGCTTTTCCAGAGTCAGTCAAGCGCCTATCGTTTTCATATGGAGGGGAGCATGGAAGACTTTGAGTCACATCGCATCATCAGGGCCGACAGGCTCAACGGTCTTGAGCTATCGGAGATAGTCCGAATCTCGGAGAAGGCAGCCTACCTTCGAAAGCAAGGGAAAGACGTCGTTGCGCTTTCGACGGGAGAACCCGACTTTCCGACCCCGGATTTTGTCATTGATGCTGCAATGGTAGCAGCTCGGAGCGGCGCAACGCGATATACGCCCACGGCTGGAACGATTGAACTGCGTTCGGCGGTAGCTGCCGAGCACGGTCGTCAGCCTGGCGAGGTTGTCATTTCAAGCGGTGCTAAACAGGTGCTTTCCAACGCGATTTTTGCAACTGTGAATCCCGGTGATGAAGTCGTTATTCCCGCGCCATTCTGGACCAGTTACGCGGATATGGTGCGCATCGCCGGAGGTGTTCCGGTTATCGTCAAATGCGGTGTGGAACAGGGGTTCAAGCTTCGACCGGAACAGTTGCAATCGACACTCACTGAACGGTCGAAATGGCTGTTGTTGAATAGCCCGTCCAATCCAACCGGTGCTATCTACAGTGCGAAGGAATTTTCGGGACTGGCAGAGGTTTTGCGAGGGCATCCAGCGATCGGTGTCATCTCGGACGAGATTTATGCGCATTTGAGTTACAAGCAGTTCACAAGTTTTCTGGCAGCGGCCCCGGATTTGGCGGATCGGACTCTGATCGTTTCAGGAGTTTCCAAGGCTTGGGCCATGACAGGCTGGCGTATCGGTTGGGGGGTAGGCCCGACGAACCTGATCAAGGCAATCATCGACGTGCAGGGACAGTCGACATCTGGCACGTGTTCGATCTCGCAGGCTGCTGCATTGGCGGCGCTTGAAGGAGATCGGACGTTGTTGACAAAGCGTTGTGACATCTATTGCAAGAGGCGCGATCATGTGGTTGCGAAGCTTAACGCGATTCCAGGCATCACATGCACTGTGCCCGACGGCGCGTTTTATGTCTTTCCGACCTGCCCATTTGACGATGGCGAATTCTGCGCGCAGCTTCTCGAGGATGTCGGCGTTGCTGTCGTTCCCGGTCGCGCATTTGGGATGCCCGGTCATTTCCGACTGTCGTTTGCATACTCTGACGCAAACCTGGATGCTGGTATTTCCCGAATGGCCCGCTTTTTTGAAGGATATCAGAAATGAAAGACTTAAATGGCCGGGGTTTCGGCCCAGATCTTGCAGCCTTTGATTGGACCGACCCCTTTCGTCTCACGGATCAATTGACCGAAGATCAACGGATGTTGTCAGATGCCGCGCGTGTTTTTGCGCAGGAAACGCTGATGCCACGCATCACAGAGGCCTTCGCAGAAGAGAAGGTCGCACCGGAAGTGTTTGCGGAAATGGGCGCCGCAGGATTGCTTGGCGCAACCATCGGGGAAGAATTCGGTGGCTTGGGCGCAGACTACGTAACCTATGGCCTGATCGCCCGTGAAATCGAGCGTGTGGACAGCGGCTATCGATCGATGATGTCGGTCCAAAGCTCTTTGGTGATGTATCCCATCGACGCCTACGGCAGTGACGCGCAGCGCGCGAAATACCTGCCAAAACTTGCCAGCGGTGACTGGATCGGCTGCTTCGGTCTGACCGAGCCGGATGCAGGATCCGATCCGGCCGGCATGAAGACACGCGCCGAGAAGATTGACGGCGGTTACCGTCTGACCGGTTCCAAAATGTGGATCTCGAATAGCCCAATCGCCGACATTTTTGTCGTTTGGGCCAAATCCGACGCCCATGGCGGCAAAATCCGGGGCTTTGTTCTTGATAAGGGCCAGAAGGGGCTGTCGGCTCCGAAGATCGCAGGTAAGCTCTCGCTTCGTGCTTCCGTCACTGGCGAGATTGTCATAGATGGCGTTGAGGTCGGCGAAGATGCACTTTTGCCGGGCGTTGAGGGCCTGAAAGGTCCATTCGGTTGTCTCAACCGTGCGCGTTACGGGATCGCCTGGGGTGTCATGGGGGCTGCCGAGGATTGTTGGCATCGGGCACGCGACTACGGTCTGGATCGCAAGCAATTTGGAAAACCCATTGCGCAAACGCAATTGTTTCAAAAGAAGCTGGCCGACATGCAGACCGAGATAACGCTCGGGCTTCAAGCCGCGCTTCGCGTCGGGGAGATGATTGATACGGGCAAGGCCGCACCAGAGATGATTTCGCTGATCAAGCGGAACAACTGTGGCAAGTCGCTGGACATCACCCGGTTGGCCCGGGACATGCACGGAGGAAATGGCATCAGCCAGGAATTCCATGTGATACGCCACATGGTGAACCTGGAAACAGTTAACACCTATGAAGGCACGCATGACGTGCATGCGCTGATTTTGGGCCGTGCTCAAACCGGCCTACAAGCGTTTTTCTGACTGATGGACCGCGCTGTCATAGTCGAAAACAACTTTCGGCGGCGGGTTCTGGCTGGCGACTTGCCGGAGATTGCCCCGTGTAGCGGCCTCGGTCCGCAAGAGGCGGTAGGGTTGTTCCGGGCTCAGGTGCTCAGCCGCGCCCTTGATCTGGAAAGCCGCGCGATGCAGGCGGCGGGTCAGGGGTTTTATACTATCGGCTCGTCGGGTCACGAAGGGATGGCCGCTGTTGCCCACGCATTGCGTCCAACTGATCCCGCGTTTCTACACTATCGTGACGGTGCATTTCAGATTGCCCGGGCAAACCAGGTGCCGGGTCAGTCCATCACCTGGGACATGTTGCTGAGCTTTGCCTGTTCCTCCGATGATCCGATTTCTGGTGGTCGACACAAGGTCCTTGGATCGAAGGCGCTGAACATTCCGCCACAAACCTCGACAATAGCTAGTCACTTGCCCAAAGCTGTTGGAGCCGCCTATGCAATCGCCGCGGCCAGGCGCCATGCGCCCGAGCACGAGGCATACCCCCGCGATGCGATTGCGATGTGTTCATTTGGAGACGCTTCAGCGAACCATTCGACCGCACAAGGGGCATTCAATGCAGCCGCCTGGGCGGGTTTCCAGTCGACGCCGTTGCCACTGCTCTTCGTGTGCGAAGACAACGGCATCGGTATTTCCACCAAAACACCCGCCAACTGGATCGCGTCCACATTCAGCAATCGCCCTGCGCTGAAGTATTTCGCCTGCGATGGACGAGACATATACGACACCTATGCTTCAGCCCGCGCAGCGGCCGACTATGTTCGCACTCGGCGCAAACCCGCATTCCTGCATATGAGCACTGTCCGGCTTTACGGACATGCGGGCGCCGATGTCGCGACGACTTATCTTCCAAAGGCAGAAGTTGAGGCGCAGGAGGATCAGGATCCGCTGATCGTTTCGGCCGCTTTGCTGGCAGCATCGGATGCACTTACCCGTAAGGACGCCGTGAAGATCTATGACGAAACCCGCGCGCGCGTTTCCCGGACCGCAGCGGAGGTCATAAAGCGACCGCGTCTGAAAACGGCGCAGGATGTGATGAGCAGCATCCTACCACCCAAACGCTCCTGCGCTGCTTCCAACGGCCCGAGCAACGCCGATCGGCGGTCTCTCTTTGGTAGTGAAATCGAGGCACAGCAAGAGAAGCAACCAATGAACCGGCTGATCAACTGGACCCTTCACGATCTGATGCTGGAGCACCGTGAGGTCGTCCTTATGGGCGAGGATGTCGGGCGAAAGGGAGGCGTCTATGGCGTCACACAAAAACTGGCGACGCGGTTCGGGCCAGATCGTGTGATAGACACCCTGCTGGATGAACAGTCCATTCTCGGCCTGGGTATCGGAATGGCCCACAACGGGTTTTTGCCGATGCCCGAAATCCAGTTTCTGGCCTATTTGCACAACGCAGAGGATCAGCTCCGGGGCGAGGCTGCGACCTTACCGTTCTTTTCGCGGGGTCAATACACCAACCCGATGGTCGTACGTATTGCGGGACTGGGATACCAAAAAGGTTTCGGCGGGCATTTTCATAACGACAACTCTGTTGCCGTTCTGCGCGATATTCCGGGATTGATTCTGGCGTGTCCTTCCAACGGGGCGGACGCAGCGCAAATGCTTCGTGAATGTGTGCGGCTTGCGCGTGAAGAACAGCGATTGGTTGTCTTTCTCGAACCTATCGCACTTTATCCCATGCGTGACTTGCACAAGCCGGGAGACGCTGGCTGGATGCACCATTATCCGCCGCATGGAACGCATATTCCGTTCGGTGAGGTTGGTCAGTCAGGGGAAGGCGCCGATCTTGCAATTGTTTCGTTCGGAAACGGAACTTACCTTTCGCATCAGGCCCGCAGCGAGCTGGGCGACGGTGTTCGAATTGTTGACCTGCGGTGGCTCAACCCGCTTCCAATTGAAACGATGCTGGAATGCGTGCGCCCCTGTAAGCGCATACTCATCGTCGATGAAACACGCCGCACCGGCGGTGTGTCCGAGGCATTGATGACAGCGATGGCCGAAGCCGGCCTTTCTGCGACACGCCTTGCAGCAGAGGATAGTTTTATCGCGACCGGGCCGGCCTATGGCGCGACCATGCCCTCGCGCGAAAGTATTGTTGCCGCCGCAAAGGAGCTTTTGGGATGAAGACGGCGGTCCTGATTTGCCCCGGGCGCGGCACTTATAACAAGGCCGAACTTGGAACTTTGGCGCGACACTTTCCGGATGCGGATATGCTGGCGCGTTTTGATGCCTATCGCGAGAGCGAGAATCAGGAGACTCTGAGCGCGCTTGATGGCGCAGGCAGATTTTCCAATGCGAAACACGGACGCGGTGACAACGTCTCTGGCTTGATCTTTGCCGCTGGTTTTGGTGATTTTCTCAGCCTGTCCAGCGAGGTCGAGATCGTTGCGGTCACCGGGAATTCTATGGGGTGGTACACAACTCTCGCCTGCGGCGGTGCCGTCAGCCCCGAAGACGGCTTTGCGATCACAACCACGATGGGTCGCATGATGCACGAGAACGGCGAGGGCGGTCAGCTGATCTATCCGCACATGGATGCCGACTGGAAATTCAACGCAGATGACAAAATTACTCTTCTGGCAAAAGTCACCGAGATCGGATCACGGCCAAACCACGCCCTGAGCGTGTCCATTGATCTCGGCGGGATGCTGGTGCTGGCAGGTAACGAATCTGGGCTGTCGGCTTTCGCGTCCGAGGTTCCTCAAAGCGCCCGCTTTCCAATGCGTCTTCCTGGCCACGCCGGGTTCCATTCGCCACTTGTTGCGGCAGTGTCCGAGGCAGCGCTCGGACATTTTCCGGTGGAACTCCTCCGGCAGCCTGGAATTCCCTTGGTCGATGGGCGCGGTCAAATCTGGTGGCCGCATGCGTCCGATCCTGCGGCGCTTCGGGACTACACTTTTGGTCGCCAGGTGACCGCGCCCTACGATTTTACACGCGCAGTATCTGTGGCCGCACGGGAATTCGCGCCCGACATTTTTATCGTCGTTGGTCCGGGGACAACCCTCGGCGGGGCCGTTGCGCAATCTCTGATCACCGTCAATTGGCAAGGCATGAGTTCAAAGTCCGACTTTCAATCCCGCCAGGACACTGACCCCATTCTCATCTCTATGGGCCGTGAAGACCAACGAGCCCTTGTTTCGAAAGGGCGCTGACATGACACATCTGGACGTATTGAAAGCAGCCGGGTTGGATAACGCAGAACTCACGAGTAGAACCTTGCTCGTGCGCTCTCCCATTGATGGTGCCACCGTGGCACATGTTGCTGAAACGCCTGCAAGCGCAATGCCGGAGATCATTGCCGACGCGCAATCGGCATTCAAGGCATGGCGTACCGTTTCGGCGCCACGCCGGGGAGAGCTCATCCGTCTCTTGGGCGAGGAATTGCGGGCCGCCAAAGATGAACTTGGCGCCGTTGCGACTCTTGAGGCCGGAAAAATCGTTCCGAAGGCCTGGGTGAAGTGCAGGAAATGATCGACACCTGCGACTTTGCCGTCGGATTGTCGCGCCAGCTTTATGGCCTGACCATCGCGTCTGAACGTTCCGGACACCGAATGATGGAAACCTGGCTATCCGATGGGGCCTTGCGGTGTCATCACAGCCTTCAACTTTCCAGTTGCCGTCTGGGCCTGGAACACAGCACTTGCGCTCGTCTGCGGCAACCCGGTGATCTGGATGCTATCCGAAAAGACACCGCTTTCGGCGCTAGTAACCATGAAAATCATGGAGCGCGCTTTGGCCCGCTTCGGCAACGCACCAGATGGGCTTATTCAACTGGTCATCGGTGACCCCCGCGCAGATGGCATACTGATTGGACCGCTGATCGATCAGGGCACAAGCGACCGCATGCAGGCAATGCTGGAATCAGCGAAGGCCGAGGGCGGTACGGTGCATGGTGGTGGCGTTGCTCAGGGTATTGAGGGTGGTTGTTATGTAAATCCCGCAATTGTCGAAATGCCCGGTCAAACCGACATTGTCAGAACCGAGATCTTTGCTCCGATCCTGTACGTCATGGGATACAGCGACTTTGATGAGGCAATGGCACTTCAAAACGGTGTCCCGCAGGGCTTGTCATCGTGTATCTTCACGCTGAACATGCGTGAGGCAGAGCAGTTCCTGTCTGCTGCTGGATCGGATTGCGGCATCGCCAATGTCAATATCGGGCCTTCGGGCGCAGAAATCGGTGGCGCTTTCGGTGGAGAGAAGGAAACCGGGGACGGACGTGAAAGTGGGTCTGACGCATGGAAAGGGTATATGCGCCGCCAGACGAACACGATCAACTACTCGGCCGAACTGCCACTTGCGCAGGGCGTCAAGTTTAACATCTGACGTGAGGGCATCAGCGTGAAATACGACGGCAGCATCGCCATCCCACAATTTGCCCCTCAACCCAAGATACCAATCTTCTGCAAACTCTTTGGCGTGGGCCAAGCTATCGGTCTTAGTTGAAATACCTCGATTTTTTGCCCGCCAGGAAAGTCGAACATTGCCAGTTTGGGCTGTTTTCGCGCTGTTACACGTGGACTTTTCCGCCCAGAATCGAATGTTTGGCCACGATACTGCCCCCCACTTATCTGTGTGTGAATTTGTGTAAGCTATGTGTAACGGAATTTTGACGAATGCCATCCGTCAAGCTTCGCTGTAATATGTTGTTTTTGCCTTATTTATGGCAGGGGCAGCAGGGCTCGAACCCGCGACCTACGGTTTTGGAGACCGTCGCTCTACCAGCTGAGCTATACCCCTATGGCCACGGCAGGGATTATGACACCTTGGCGCCGGAATCAAGCGCCGTTTCGCGACATTTGAATTTGATGAAGGAATGATTCGAAAATCGGACCGCAAACGAAATAGAACGCCCTTGTAAGCGTATATCTTGAATGCTCGGCGGGCCGGGATCATGTGATGACCTTAGAAAACGCCGCCGCCCCCATCGAGGGCCGCCCTCGCGATTTTTGGCCGGTTTGGCGCGGATTACCTCCTTTTGGGGGCAAGGATCTACAGGATCTCATATGATGCGCATTTTCTGATACGCAGCCATGCACCGTATCGAGCTAGGCTATGGGAAGCTTTCTCGTATTGATAACACTAGATATGACCGGGACAGTTGTGTGAAGTCTGCTTCGCCCACGCTTCACGCAGGCAAGGGTCATGATAATGCTCGCAGTCCTGCCCGGGATGAAGTCTACACGACACCAACATGCCGACCATGAGACCGGGAACGAAGAATATTACGAGAAAGACAACGAACAAACCAGCCGCCCGCAGGGAATTTGAGGACAGCAATTTGAACTCTTCATTTCGCCTGCGCACGATCCAACAGGTCAGCACCGCAGGCACGAGCAGCCCGACAAATATCTCCGCAATGATAGGCAAATAAACGGTCATTGGGCCCGAGTCTCCCGAATTGGAGCGCCAAACAATTCCGAGGCACCAGGTCAATTCTATGTGCTGATTATGACATAGAAAAGCAAAAGGGCGCCTCGGAGAGCGCCCTTTCCGTTTTGTCGTGCTCTGACAAGGATTATTCGATGATTTTAGCGACGACGCCGGCGCCGACGGTGCGGCCGCCTTCGCGGATGGCGAAGCGCAGGCCGT
>NZ_JAIMIB010000042.1 GCF_019966515.1 Roseovarius aestuarii
CCGAATACCGCTTCCGAGCCATCTCCCATCCCTCCTGTGACACACAAATAGTGGCACAGTTCTAAGGGGCTAAGACACACGCGGATATAGAAGCTCCCTAGTCCCCCTGAAGCGCAGCCCCCACCGTCCCTGTCAGATACCGCGACATAATCCGCTCCACCCGTGGCGAGTTGAGGTTGGATGGCCAACTTGCAGATGTACGATGTAATGATCAATGGAGACCAAGTGTGATGATGCGGTCGTTCGATACATCCAATTGCCCAAACGATGCCGGCGAATCCTTGGAACCGGAAGATGCCCCGCCAAACATGGTCATTGACAGCCCGCCTTTTGCCTTTTCTTCGTGGTAAAGCTGATAGCGCGTGCCGGGTATGCCATTCTCGGCGTAGGCTGGGGCGTGGCTGGTGCTGATAATGCGGTTCTTCAGGGCCAGATGGCCCAGAGAAAACTGCGTGAAGAGGGCTTTGTAAGGTGAAACGGTCATTCAAATTGTGCTTCTTTTGGGGTTCGATTTTTCGATAGCGAATGTGGACAGTAACAGCCCCGACAGGATCGCGGCGACGTCGCAAAGCTGTTGCAGTGCAAGTCGATCCCCAAAAAGGAGATACCCGAGAAGCAGGGCTTGCACGGGATACAATGACCTCTTGTCTCTGTGACGATAGTTATTTGATCTGCATCAACGAAAAAACAGAAGTGCGATTCAACAATGTAGTGAGATTAAGCGTTATTTTGTGTAAACTAGGAAGGTCTAATAATGGCTGCCACGTACGTTGATATTTCCAAAGATGCACGAATTCCCAGCGATATAGCCCAAAGGACACAAAACGGAGAAGTTTTTGTCATTCGTGCATGTCTTCAAAGATTAGGTCTGTTTGAAGAAATTGAGGCCTCGACCATCGATGCCATTACCCACGTAACCGGCCAAGAAACTGCAAGAAAACTAGCAGATGAAGGAATTCAATTTATTCACAAGCACGCTAGCCTGGCTCAAATAGCAAAAATTACTGACCGCGCTTACGAAATTGGCCAAGGCAATGCGAACAAGTGGATTTCTCAAGTAGCGCGTAATTTGTTGGGTATTCAAAACTCCTACTATTATGAACGCACCCCAAACATTCGCTTTCACGTCCCGTATGATATCCTTGCTGCAGACCAAGAAACTCTAAGGAAGTTTTCTGGTGCGCGAGGTGGCGGCAAACTCTCTGCACACCCCAACCATCGGGATAGCTGGGTGGGCTGTCCGGATAATTTGATTAATATCTGGGCTGCAGTCGCACCAATCAAGGAAGGTAATGGTCTGATTGTGTTTCCTGAAGCGTTTGATCAAGATATCAAACATGAAGGGGCATCGATAGCGCATGATGAAAATCCTGGCGAACCACTGATACCGGAGCTTCAAGCAGGTGATGCAATCGTGTTTCAGGGCGATCATTTGCACTCTTCTGTGTTGAACAGGATTGATGAAACGCGACATGCAATCAGCTTCAGAGTTGTGACCGAGAAGCCGAATTTTTCTAATGGTCATTATCATCACTATGTTCATTCGGCGCTAGCATCAGGTCCCTTCAAAATGTTCGCGCGACTTCCGGCAGATTTAGCCTGGAGCTATGTCGGCACTAGATTTGGGTGGATCGGAGAAAGACTTGGGAGGCGCGCCCGTGTGGCAGCTAAAAAACAATCAAACGTGTCGGCTAAAGTGAATAAGCTTCGAGCGGGAAAGCGTTCTTTCAGGCTGTCTGACCTTGCCGAGGATTCTTTGTATGCAATAACTGATGACGTGTGCGTCGCGCGAATTGGCCAGTCAAAAGTCATCGCTTTTGACCGCAAGTGCCCTCACGGAGGAAGTGATCTTTCACTGGGCACAGTGACCAATGGGGAAGTAACCTGTCCGTGGCATAATCTTCGATTTGAGCCAAAATCTGGCGCAAGTGCTTGTAAGTCTCTGAGCAACTTGCAGATGTACGATGTAATAATCAACGGAGACCAAGTGACCGTATCGCTCGAAAAATCCCCGGCACCGTCTTCAAACTAAAGTTCATTAAAACGCCGATCAGTGAATACTATCCGCCGCCAATATATCAGTTCGAGGTGTCACGCCCCCAGTTTAACGCCATCTTGATACTAGGGAAGCGAATCGGCGCAGCCCTGTGCACGCCTTGGCGGTCAGTTCAACCAGGCCAAATAGATACCCATGATAATCCACACCACGATAATCTGCGCCAACATCGCAATAATCAGAAACTTTGACCGTTTGTAGTCTTGTTTTACATCGATCTTTTTCATTGGTGAATCTCCAGTTCGTAAGATCGTTAAGTCTGATATCTTTGCTTAGATATGTGGAATTGAGCTGAACACAAGCGACAAGAATGCAATGCCGTCATGCATCCCGGAGGCGTTTCTTCACGGTCAACAACGGACATCGAAGCAAGTGCAGTTATACTCGTTTGGGCCGCAGATTTTCCGTTTGCCAGACCAAAATGCTGCAGCACCGGCTAAGGTCCGCTTTGCGGAATTTGAGAGGGTCGAAACTCGAAAAGGCGAATGTCGGATTTGGGCCGCGATGCCCCCAGCTTATCAACGCGATACGGCGGCCCGCTGTTCCCATATGACACGCTCTCGCGCGATCCAAAGATGCTCTGGCTTTTGTTGGATGATTGCATTCTCAAAGCCAGAAAGCGATTTCGCTTCGTCCGCCGAATGCGCTAGCGCCCAGCCGTGAACCGAGGGGATATCATTGGCTTCCGTGGGGACTTCGATTTTCCATACCTGTAGCATGAGCGCTTTTCCCATATCGCGATTAACAAGGAGTTTCCGAACTGAAATTCGGTCAGTGGTCCGCTATGCCAGCCGTTCAACGAATGTCGACAATGCCAGAGCTACTCCTTTGCTTGAAGGAGGCCGATCAAAGTCTCTTATGGGTCAGGAACCAACATTAATACCATCCTGCCAGGATGGCAGATGTTGTGCGCATGACGATTGCCTTCGGCTCAGCTCGCAACTGATTTTCTTTACAAGATAGGACAGGATTGCTATTCGGCGAACTCCTGCAAATCATTGCAACTTCAAACTAGAGAGGTGGTGAAAACCACATGCAGGTTAGTGTTCGCGACAACAACGTCGATCAAGCTCTCCGGGTTCTGAAGAAAAAGCTCCAGAAGGAAGGCGTTTTCCGTGAAATGAAGCTCAAGCAACATTTCGAGAAGCCGTCCGAGAAAAACGCGCGCCAGAAAGCTGAAGCTATTCGCCGTGCCCGAAAGCTGGCACGCAAGAAATTGGAGCGCGAAGGGTGATGTAATTCATTCCTCGACGCTGCAAAAACAGAACCCCCGTTGCTCAATGGCAGCGGGGGTTTTACGTATCAGCAGGTTTTTTGAAATGGACACCCCAAGATATCCAGGTTCCTAATTGCAGAATTGCACCCGCGATCGCATAGCATTACTCAGCCAACTTTTTATTGCAGAAGCCGTCGAAACCTATGGCTGAACCGTGCTGTGATATCGCCTGGCTCGCACGGAGTTCTGAGTGCAAACGAACCAGCATCGTGGTTCTGCTTCTTTGTTCCTTGATATCATTGCCGAAAGCAGAAATCAGGTGGCGGCGTCGGCGGGTCTACGATGTCGGGTAAAGACGCTGACCATTGCTGAAACACCCTTGTGCATCAATTTCGTCATGTATTCGCCGCGCAGCCGATGTGCTTTTGCAATGATCCGGTCGACCTCAGCCTGAGACGGCGTTGTGAATTTTGGTTCGGTGTTCATGATCCAGGTTCTTTCTTCTTGTTGTATGTCTCCTCCCTCATGCCAAGAGTTGTGCATCATTTCAGAAAAAGCAAACCATAGCCGCTATGCGTGCAGCACTTGGCGCGAACGGAATACGCTTCCGACAATCGGCACTATCTTCGATGGTTGAATGCAGTTCGAGCCCGTCCACACCGCCCAGACGATCCCAATTCGTGTGGATGTTGTACTTTCTCTAAGGTCGGCTCAGAGCCCTTTGTGTCGGATGCTGCAGGGAGTACGAATGGCAGGCATGATGGGGTATCTATTCCTTCTATCCCGACGCGCCGAAGGGGATTGCAACTGACTTTCCCCGCTATCGGGTCCATCTGCGGCTTGATGATATGGTGGCCATTTTTGGCGCGGCTCAGGCTGGGTTGGGTGTCGCTCGGATGCCGATGTTTCTTGGACGCGCAGCGGCAGGTCTGGTGCAAGTGCCGCTACTGCCGCCACAACACTATGCAGATATCTGGGTGGTGGGACACCCCGATATATGGCCATCGCGAGAATTAAGTGCTTTTCGGGACATCCTGATCCCGTATTGCAAGTCGCACCGCGGCAGCTTTGTTGCCTGACGCTCCTAGCCTGCAGAATAGCCGATGGCGTCGAGTGCCGCCGCCTTGCTGGAGCGCGCGATCTGGTCAGCGGCGGGACCTGATCCCACGGCCCGCGAGAGGGTAAGCCCGCCTATCAGTGTCGACAGGAACGCCCATGCAATTGCCTCGCGTTCAGCCGCTGACTCCGCCTGCGGCAGGTGGTCTGCAATCTTTTTGATGATGCGGCTCATCAGTTCCGCGTATTCGGTTTGCACAGCTGGATCTGCCCTGATCACGTCCGGCGTCAGACTGGTCATTGCGCAACCGCCCTCTAGGTCGATCCGGTGACCCTTTCCAAGATAATAGTCTGCAAAGGCTGCTGGCCACTGAGCGCCATGCTTCTTGCGATACTCGGGCAATGCTGCAAGGACGTCTTCCAGACCGGCGACAAGTGCTGCCCGGAAGGCATCGTTCTTGGATTTCAGATGGGCATAGAATGCGCCAGACGTGACACTGGCGTCTTTCGCTATTGAGTCGACCCCGATCCCTGAATAGCCCTCTTTTCGAAACGCCCGGCCCGACGCCTCTAGCAGTTTCATCTTGGTTGATTCTGATTTTTTCAAGTCAAGTCAATCCTTTACCGCAAAAATAACGATCACTATATTATTTGATTGACGGCGAGCGCCAATCAGAATAGCGATATATAGGGATCGTTATATTTCGATACCCACCCCAAGACAACCACCAAGGTAGGTGGCCCCAATCTTAAGGAGAAGACGACATGGCTTCACGTGTGCCCCGGCACGCGCCCGGTGGAACTGCGCCAATGTCACGGCGCAAAGTTACCGTAGGGCTGGCCGCCATTCCCATCGCGGCAATAGGGCTGACTGTTCACAGGTCAGCTGCAACTGCGCAATCCAATCAAAAGGAACACCAAACTATGCCTGCCAACGCCTTCGTTTACACAGAATTGCAAGCGTCCGTGCCCTTCACGGATGTCCCTTGGGAAAAGCTGAATGCTGCCATCGCGGCCCAACCCGGGTTTGTTGACAAAACGTGGTTTTCCGGGCTGGGCAACCATTCTGTCGGCGGGCTTTACGGGTTTGCGAGCGTCGATGATGCTCTGCTTTACTGCACGGATTTTTTCCCTGCTCTGGCCCGTGACTTTGGCGTGGCGCAAACAACGCGGGTCTTTGATAATCAGGCAACCGAAGAGGCCAGCGCGGCTATGGATGCGCCCCATTTTGGCGGGCAGGTCACAACCGAGCCACGCGCATTTGTTTACACCGAAGTGCAGGTCGCTGTTCCCTTTGAAAACGCACCATGGCAGGACCGAAATCCGGTCTTGCGCAGGCAAAAGGGACTGTTGTCCAAGATCTGGCTAAGCGGACACAATACAAACACGCTGGGTGGCTTGGACGCCTTCGACACTGTCGAAAATGCGTTGGACTTTGCCATCAATGAATTCCCGAAAACGACAGCCACGATGAACGCGGCCTTTTATACGCGCGTCTTCGATGCCCGTGTGACCGAGGCCGCAAGCCGCGGCCTCAACTCTCCCTACTACCTTTAACCTCTTCAACTGAACGGAAATGACATGAAACTGAACTCTCTTTCTGGCGCCATCATGGCCCTTGCGATGTCGTCAACTGCTGCAATGGCTGCCGACTGCTTTGAAATGGGCGGTGTCGCCATCCCTAACTTCTTTGGCGAAGGCGAAGGTCAGCCCACAATCATCTCAGCGGTTTTGACCGGCGGTGTTCAAAATGCGGCTGGTAAGATCACTGCCACCCGCGAGACTGAAACGGGCCTTGAGATGGACATGGAACACTACTTTGGCCGTGACGATGGCGGGGCGTTCCAAACCAAGGACCTTGGCATTCTAACCGCCGTGCCGGGCAAGCCGGGGCGCTTCATGATCGAAATCACCTACGATATTCAGCCAGACGTCACACGCGGCACGATGAAGGGCTACTCAGGCCAGTTCAACAGCTATGGCCTTGTCGATTTGCGCGACGACGACAACCTTGTTGGGCTGGTCCGCTACCAGGGTGAAATCTGCCGCTAAAATTAATTACCGGGGACAGGCGGTGTCTGTCCCCCGTCCTTTGGACCCTTCAGGCGCATCATTATGAACACTCAGTCAACGTCCCCAAACACACCGCACGCCATTCTTTATTCTATGGTCCGTGTCCGAGACCTCGATCGGTCCCTGCGCTTCTATTGCGATGCACTCGGTATGCAGGAATTGCGTCGAGAGACTTTTACAGCTGCTGAATTTACGCTGGTCTTTGTCGGTTATCCCGGCAGCAACGCAATGATTGAGCTGACCTGTAACTGGGGCGAGCACAGCTATTCGCACGGCACCGGATATGGACACATCGCACTGGAGGTTCTCGACATACACCAGACCTGCCTCCATCTGGCCGGGCTGGGCGTCGAAATCACCCGAAACCCGGGCCCGATGAAAGCGGCACCGGATGAAACCGGCGAACACGAAACCATCGCATTCATCAAAGACCCTGACGGCTACTATATTGAGCTAATCCAAGCCCCCTAGGCGTTCCTACAAGCGGTGAGGCACGGCTGACGTGGATCACAAACGCATTGGGCACGGCAAATTATGAAACGAGACACACCATGACGAATATAAGGCATCGCAAAGCAACCATTTGCGCAGACGCAGCGAATTCACCCTTCGTCTGCGACTCGGTCACTCACGAATTCAAAATGCTGCGCCATCGACCAATGTCGGTTTCCGGGAAGCGAGCAAGCAGATTTTGGGATGAGCTGAATGTCTGGTATGGGCCGTCAACGATTGGGGAATCCTTTTGGACCGTTTTGATGCTGCGTTGCATCCGGCGACCGCTTGAGCCCAAAACTATCGAATGCTGCAAACCACACCAATGACTGCAGTTCACGGAAAGCTGTCCTTCATGAATAACGCAGCATTATGGGGTTCGGGAGGGGCTGCTTAAAGCGGAAAGGGTAATTCGCATTACGCTCGCATTTCTGCCATTAATGAGTAGTGCAGCATCTGTAACTATGGGCTCAAAGCGGACATCTGATATTATCAGTCGGTATTATGGAGGAGGTCACGCTTCAGCCAGCCAAGTGTTGATTTTCTTCACAAGCCCACCTCGCGATGTACCGTAAAAGCCAAATTCTAGCGGATGTTTTTCGCCGTTAATCACGAGAGCAAGCCGCTCCATCCTTGTGCCTTCACTCCATTGCGCTTCGATAGCGGCGCGCTCAATGTTTGAAAGCGCATGCGAAGTGATTTTGCGCCCGTTGAGACGCGCTACAACGCGAGTGAAGATTCCGGTCTTTTTGTTGAAGGTCAGTCTTTGGTACGGGAAGAACTGGTGTGCGATCCACAGCATCCCGAAACCCAACGAAGTGACAAGAACTGTCTCCGCCATGCCGGATGTCTGCCCGCTAAGAGACGACCAAATGCAAGCCACGCCCAAAAACCACACGAAACCTGCTAGAAACCTTGGCCGGTCCTCTAGAACTAGATGGTTCGAAGTCGTCTCTACAATCTTCATATCTTGCGATTGTAGTAGTTGAATTAGGCGGTAGTTGGGCGAAACTAGCCTGGCCCAGATCACGTAAGGCGTTGGGGACGAAGCCTGCGTATGTGTCTGCGAACATGGCTGCCATTGAGGCGCAAGGTGTCGAGGTCACATTCATCAGGAAGGAGTATTTCGAGGGAGTTTGAAAGAAGCCCCGCCCATTGGAAAAGCGGGACTTCTTTCTTCCAACCGTGCGCAGTTGGAGTGCCGTCAACTAACCGCAAAAATATGAAATTATCGTTACACCGCTTGGAGAATTTCACATGCCCCTGACCATGGATGAATACGAGTATCTGAGAGAAGAGATTGAACAGGTGCAGGGCCTCGTCAGGCTGGCTGAAGTTCAGGCAAAGCTGGCTGACGTATTGCTCTCAGCGCCGGTTCGATCGACAGTGTCTTCCTTGATCTATATTGCCACTACTCTAGCGCCCATAACGCGACCATGCTTTATGAGGCGGAGACACAATGATTAGGTAATCGAGACCAATGGCAGAACGTTACGAACGCCACCGCCAAGCTTGGACTGGTGAGGAAATTGAGAAGCTGCATTTGCTTGCAACAAAGGGGATGGGGCTAAAGGCTATTGCCAAGGCTCTTATGCGTTCAGAGGAATCGATCAAGACCAGAGCAAAACTAGACAAGCTGAAAATTCGAAAACTGCGCTGATTTATTGTGCCTGGCTCATGTTCATTATCGCTTTCACACCAGTGTCAGCCTGTTAGACACTTTATGTCGAACCCAATGCTGCGGCCGCTTTCGCATTGTTGATTTTCACCGACGTCGCAACAACTCTGTTTAATCTCGATGAAGGGCGCCTAAATCTTTGAGCAATCAACCTGCGAGTAAAGCCTTTTGAACCGTCTCATCCCAGCCGAGATATAGTTTTTTTTGGTCACGTATCACTGGGCGAGCCATTACCTTGGGTTTGGCTGAGATTTGAGCTTCCGCTTCTGACGCTTTCAGCCAGTCGTTGAGCCCTCGATAGTCACTTGATTTTCGATCCACCAATCGCTCACCAAACTCGGCAATCAGTTCAGCCAATTCAGTTTCGTTCAATGGCTCCGCTCGGATATCGCGGAAAACAACATCTTTGCCGTTGGCTTCTAATTCCTTGCGGGCCTTCTGACAAATCGAGCAGGTGCTCAAGCCATAGATCATCATGTCGTTAACTCCTTGGGCGATGGCTTTCCAAACTCGTGCATTAACTCCCCCGACGCAACCGCTCTATCTTGCACGGCCCTACCAACCTCGATTCAAAAGGGTGCTGCAAAGCTTCCGAGAGCCACATGGGCCTCTTCACGACACTCGTATAGC
>NZ_JAIMIB010000043.1 GCF_019966515.1 Roseovarius aestuarii
CGGTCACTGGTCCAGCTCTATCGATTTCCGACGTAGGGTGCGTCATTTACGCATACCGCCGGTCAGACATTCGCTTTTGCGTTCAAACGCCCCTTAGCATCGTCGGAAGCGGTCGTGGATTGAACCGTCGAAACGCTGGCCGCGCGCTGGAGGCTTTGGGGCGCTTGCGTAAGTGCATTCGCCATGTCATTGGCCCCCATCCAGATCAAATAATCTTCCTCGGTCACTTGTTGGTTAGGGCCCAGCCAACGGCCGGGTTCACAGTGACAGTATCCATAGCGAAGGTGGGCGCCTTTCGCGGCTAATTGTTTGGGTACGAGCGCAAAAACAAATGACGGATCCCAGGTTCCGACCATGATCTCGAACAGGACGCGCGACAGTAGTGACGTTGCCCCTTGGCTGCGTGGTCCGCCAAGGCCGTGGGCACGAAGCCAGAACTCTCCCTGATAGCAGACCTGACCGGTGATCGTGTCAAGCGCCTCCGGACCCGAATAATACGTAAGATCCGGGTCGGGTGTGGAATCTGGGGTAATGTATTTGTGGCGGTGGATATTTAGGTGCCTTGCCAGCGAAATGCCCGACAGGTCGAGAAGACGTACCGCCTGCGTGTGGATCAACTCACCGCTTGAGTTGAACCCGCAAATCCAGAAGCCGTTGGTACGGTCTATGTACGAACTTGCCACATCAAATATCGGATAGATCGGGCCGCGATCAATCTGCTGGCACCGGTAGGAGCGGTATTTGGCAAAGTCGTCGCCAACCTCAATATGAATGCCACCCTCCTCGAGATCGCGGAGGATACCGGACAGGTGTGTTGTCAATTTAAACAGTCTAAACGGAGACATCCCCATCCAACGCGCCCTCTTTTCCGGTATGGCATGCAACCTCCCATCAAATGGTTAACGATGTGTTATTAACTTTTTGCGATCTGACGGATTTCAAATCGAATTTTTGGTCTTAATCGGTGCCATCAGACGGTCGGATTGGCTGACCCCTGTGAGGTTGCCATGGTCAGATCTCTTGGCAAATCTACCCATTTCCCGTCCTTATCAGGTAAGGACTGCGGATACGTCGGCACATGGCCTGGTGAATTGGGTCGAATTCTACATTGACTCGACACGATGGGACTCCGAAGCATTACTCGTGCAGACATTGATGTCCATACGGACCACCTCGGCGAAAGTGACAAAATTAGGGAAAACACCTAAAATTGAGAAAGCCTCACCTTTCACCCACATCTTCGCCAACTATTTGATTTCAAGTTATTTATCGAGATGTATTGAGAGGGTAAGGTCATGCAAGCTTGGTTTCATGATCCATCCTGGCCTCCGGCTTGCTGAGAATGCGACAATACGTGGGCAGACCCTCTAGTACAGCCACACTTTGGTCTAATCCGGCCTGAATTATCGACGAGCGAGAGAGGTCTTCCATGAGTCTTACCAAGCTGTTTGATAAGTCGGTTCAGGTGTCCTGCACGCCGCCAGGTTCCGTGAATGTGCGTATCGGAAACGCCATCGAAGGCCCAGGCGGGAGATGGATCCCGTGCGCGTCCGAAGTAGGGGACGGTGCGTTCGTGTCCTGTGTTTATGAGGTTGGACCCGGCCGCAATCAGGTTTGCGCCGCCAACAGCCCAACTTACTGCCCCGACAAAGCGCTTGCCCGCGCGATTGAACTCGCTGCGACGGCTGCTGCTTAGGACAGTTGATGCAGGTATCGCGATTTGCCGCCACCCGCCTGCGAGACGCACACCCATTTGACTGGATAAGGCCCCCTGACAAGACGGCCCCCATATCTGTGGCCATAGTTGCTGGTGTCACCAGGCGTTCTTTCTACGCAACACCGTCAAACCGCCTTTCCTGTGCCACGCACCACGTTGTTATCGACGTCCGATAGAGCATCGGGCCAAAACATCCCACCTGTCTCTGTCAACCTGTCGCGCAGGTCGTCCTCGCTCATCGGCCTGCCGAAATGGAAGCCCTGCAGATAATCGCAGCCCATCTCACTCACAAGCCGCGCATGCTCTTCGGATTCGACCCCTTCCGCGACCACGCGCATGCCAAGGCTTTTGCCGATGCCGATGATGGATGCAGCCAACGGTCTCGTGCTCGGGTCCGCCGCAAGGGGTTGAATGAAGTGACGGTCGATCTTGAGGATCGCAGGCCTGATTTCCAGCAACCCCTGCACTGACGCGTGGCCTGTTCCGAAATCGTCCAAGGCTATCGTTACTCCCAACTCATCTAGCTCATCTATGGTCCACCGAACCACGTCACCCATGCGATCGAGGTAAACCGATTCAAGAATTTCGACCGTCAACCTTTCTGGCTTGATGCCCGAGCTTTTGATGTCATGTATGAAGGTTGGGTCTGCCAACCGGCCGGCAGAGACGTTCACCGCAACACGTGGAAGATCAACACGCGCTTCGTCAAGACGGGCCAGGGCTCCATGCAGGCTTGCAAAGATGATTTCATCAATCCGCTTGAGAATCCCAATCTGCGCAGCGGTGTCCAGAAATGCGGCCGGAGCCAGAATGCCTTCGGTTGGATGGGACCACCTCACCAGCATCTCGGCGCAAGCAATTCTACCGGTCTGCGCATCAATCAAGGGTTGAAAATACGGAATGAACTCCTGTCTTTCGCATGCCAGCAGCAGGTCCGATGCCAGTTGCATGGTCGCAACGGACTTCGCATGCATTTGGTCAGTAAAGAACGACCATCGCCCTTTGCCTTGCTCCTTCGCGTGGTAGAGCGCCATATCGGCATCTACGACGACTTGTTCCGGGTTTTCCATATTCGCTTTGGCGATTGCCATGCCGACACTTACGCTACAGGACGTAGATTTACCGTCAAACGTGAATGGTGCCTGCATAGTATGAACAATCTCGTCGGCCAGACCGCTGACTTTGAGAGCGCTGTTCCCTAGCGGCTTCAAAATGACAAATTCGTCACCGCCAAGGCGTGCGACCAGATCAGATTTATCGGTCATCTGTCGCAACATGTTGGCGACAGAAACTAACAGCCGATCTCCGGCATCATGACCAAGCGTGTCATTCACGAATTTGAATCGGTCCAAATCAATGTAGAGTACCGCAAATTCCGTTCCGTGCTTCTTCAGGTTCCCAATCCAGGTCTTCAACTCGACCTCGAAATGCCGACGGTTTGAAAGGCCGGTCAAAGCATCTTCGTTCGCGTCCTTGGCCACCGACTGTGCGAGTTTGTGGAGACGCGTATTTTCTTTCTCTAGGCGGTGAACTTTTTCGACGACCCTCGCATAGCTTTCCCTGTCCGTCATCGAGGGGTCTTTCGTCACAGGTTCAACTGGCGCCGTGCGTTCCTCTTCCAGTTCGAGGATCGAGCAGAGCCACCAGTGATTTCCCGTCTCGGGGTCGGAAAGGTGTGTCCAGCTCATGCGCTGCAAATAGACTTCGCCGTTCTTGCGATTATTGAGTGCCTTGGTTGAAAAGTTCTCCCAGTTCATGAGTTTTTCAATGATGTAAAGGTGAACGCCCTGTTCCAAATCCGGACCAATCAAAATGGTTCCTCGTTGGCCCAGTGCGTCTTCCGCTTCGTACCCGGTGATCGTGGTGAAGGCTTTGTTACACCACTGAAACTCCATAACCGCTCCATCGTCCTTCGACGCTAAAGCGAGTGCCAATCCTTCGGTGCACTTATCGTTGATTTGATTGAATATCTGAGCAGGTATCACGAACAGCGCCTGAATATTTCCATACTCCTATGGCACCCAAGCGATTAGGAACGGTTTAGACCACGAAATCGCGCTGACTTATTTAGGGAAAATTTGAACGATTGAAGAGTAAAGGAACTTTCTCTCTGCCCTCGGTAAAATGGGACGCAAAGATCTTGTTAACAAAAATCCGCTGCAATCGATCTCCTGAATACCGTGGTTAACTTGAACTCGAAGATTTTTTGCGTTGTCTGCGGTTGCGTCGTCAATCATTCCAAAATGCTGCACTTTGCACGAACGTCCGTTTCCGGTTAATTGGCAGGTTAAAATCGAGCAGCGCTGAATATCTGGTAATGGGATGTACCGGCTGCTACACCCAGCAGGTTAGGGTCTGCCTATTTCTGCAAACCGGAGAAGTAGCATGGCGAAGACAGACTTTGATGAGCTGATGTCGATTGGCATCGATATCGGGAAAGACACATTCCATCTGGTAGGCTTTGATCAGGCGGGGCAGCGCGTGCTTCGCAAACAGATCAAGCGATTGGCCCTGCTGTTCTCTTCCCGCACAGGCGGTGCCGGATTAACGCCATTTTATGGAACAACCCATTGACGGCATTTGCTGTTGAGGGCCTTTGCCGGTCCGCGCAATCTCGATCATGGCACTTACCAACTCGTGATTTCGGTTGTTTGGATCGCCCATACCGGCGTCGTCCAAGCGGCCACGGTATTGCAATTCGCCATCCTTGTTGAAACCAAAAAAATCCGGTGTACAAACAGCTCCATACGCCTTGCCGACACTCTGATCTTCATCGACAAGATATGGAAATGACCAACCGAATTTTGCCGCAAACTTTAGCATGAATTCTGGACCATCACCTGGTACCATCCGGTAGTCATTGGACATCACGGCAAGCACGTTAATCCCTTGAGACATCAAAGCGTCAGTATCTTCGGCGAACCTTTGGCCGATGGCCTGCACATACGGGCAATGATTGCAGATGAACGCAACCAGCAACCCCTTGTCACTGAGGCGCTCGCTCATCGTAAATGATTTGCCGCGAGCGTCCATCAATGTGAAGTCCGGACCTTTCCATCCAAAGTCGCAAACAGGTGTATCAAGCAGCATCTTGGGTTCTTTCCGTGAAGTGAATATTTCAGTGTTATTATTATGTTCCGAGGTGGACTCGACTTACATGCGCCGGGTGTATTTGAAGCTTCTTATACCTCAGCTGGCTTCCAGGTGGCGATATCAATCAGCAATTGTCCGACCGATCGCATGACTGCCGGCCGATCTCATGTCCACTTGGTGCATCATTCGCTTGAGATGGATTGGAAAAAGACCCGTGTTATCTGCTCTCACGCGATACAAGACACAAGAGATCATCGCGGCCTAGGCGAAGACGTCAGATGACCGTTTCCTGAGCCCAAAGCTGCGATTGCTGCGTACTTCGGGGACGGACCGAAACGGCTAAAGCTATCGTTGTCCGCGCCACGTTGCACGGGTAGCGCCCGACACCATTCCTGCGCCCCAAAGCCCGAGAACGAAGACCAACATCAAGCCCTGTGGCTCGCCGAGAGCGAATAGCGTCGCGGCGCTCACCACGCACCACACAACCGGTATGACGGAGAGTGCCACTCGCCACCGGCTGCGCCCGATCAGCAGGACGAGGCCGAGGCTGGCGAGTGCGGTCGGGTCGGGCGCAAGGCCGAAGAGTTCGGCTTGTGAAAGCGGCCGGCCGAAGAGGAGCCCAACAAACGGATGCAGAAGCAATACATAAGCGAAAACTGCAAGTCCGATGCCGCCCGCCAGCCTGGTCGCCGGGCGCGCCTGTGCCGGTGCACCATACATCGTCAAGGGGGCAATCATCACCGCCTCCGCCGCGAACGCCCAGGCTGCATAGGCCATCGGCCAGTTGATCGGAGCGTAGCGCGTCGCGAGGAAATGCGCCGCGCCGACCCAGCTCAAGGCCATCAAAAGCCCGGTGAGACGGCGGCGCGGACCGTTCGGAGCCGCCATCAGCAGGAGGATTGCGAGGCCGAGCGCAATGGCTACGACCGGAAGCGGCCAGTGAGCCTGGTTGTGCAACGCAAACAGGCGCCAGTAGACCTCTGATCCGAACATCAGGAAGTCGCGCAGCGAATAGTTCAGCCAGTCGATCATCAGATTTGAGCAAGGTCCCACGCCATGCGGCGACGCAGTTTCGCGTCGGGAAGCAAGCCCCGGCTCGCCGCCTTGTTCTCGCGCAGATGCGCGATCTGTCGCGTGGCCGGGATCGCGACCGTCACCGCCGGGTGCGAGATGATGAACTTCAGCAGGACCTGCGGCCAGGTCTCCGCACCGATTTCCACCGCCCAGCCCGGGAGTTGCGCGCCACGGTAGCGCTCGATCAGGGCGCCGCGCTGATAGGGACGGTTGACGATCACAGCGACGCCGCGCTCTTGCGCCAGTGGTAACAGCCGGTCTTCCGGCGCGCGGTCTAGCACGTTGTAGGTCAGTTGCACGAAATCGATCGGCTGTTCCCGCATGATGCGCTCCAGCAGGTCATGGCGCCGGCCGTGCGAAGTGGTGATGCCGACATGGCGCAGCTTGCCTTCTTCCTTCATTTCGAAAAGCGTGTCGAGATTACCTTCCCACGCTCGCAGGTTGTGAACCTGAAGGAGATCGAAACCGGGCACACCCCATTCGCGCCGGGTTTCTGCGATCTGACCCGGTCCGTCTCCGGGTGACGACGTCCAGACCTTTTCGGCCGTAAAGATGTCAGACCGATCGCCAAGCTGCGCAAGCCCGTGACCAATCGTACTTTGCGAGGATCCATACATGGGCGAGGAATCGATCATGCCACCCCCTTCTTCAGCGAAGGCCGCTATAACTTGCGCGCATTCCGTCAGAAGCTTCGGATCTTCGCCGACATTGAATGTGATCCAGCTGCCAAGGCCGATGACCGGGATGTGCTCTCCGGTTTTAGGGATGACCCTTGTAGTGCCTGGATCGAGGCCCGCCGCGCGGACGGGAGCCGAGGCGCCCAGCACCGCGACGGCGCAGAAGCATCTGATCATCATGGTACGTCTGGAAAAGAGCATAGGGTCCGCCTGCGTCAGATGTGATCCTGTCCAGTATACAGATGCCGATACGGCACAGGCGACCCCACGCCGATATGCCCGGTTTTGGATGTGCTCGCCTCGTTTTGCGATGCCGCAGCCCAAGCCGGCTTCCCGCTCAAGGTACTTTACGCCGTGATCGTAAAGTAGCCGCTATTCAGTCTAGCAGTTATCGAAAATGCTGCGCAATGCTTGAACGGCTGCTATGAGAAAGCTGCATCGCGGCGACAATTGACCCGATGAATGTCTCCTCCGGGCCGCCCTTATCGAGCGGCCCAGCTCTTTAGATTTCGATGGCTTCTGCGATGGCCAGCGCATCTTCCAATTCGACGCCCAAATACTGGACGGTACTGTCCATCTTGGTGTGTCCTAACAACAGCTGAACCGCTCTAAGATTTCCTGTTTTCTTGTAAATCTGGGTGACCTTGGTGCGGCGCATTGAATGCGTGCCGTATGCCGTTGCCTCGAGGCCGATGGACGTCACCCAATCTCTGACAATCCGGGCATATTGCCGTGTCGATATGTGAAGTCTCTCGTGAAATCGACCTGGCCAAAGATACTCGGATCCGACCATAAGGGGGTCTTCCATCCAGCGTTCAAGCGACGCCCGTGTTCCTTCCATGATTTCGAAACGAACAGGCTTGTTGGTTTTGCTCTGAAGGACGGAAGCACGTTCTTTGATCTGGCCGGTTGCCATGACATCGACGACTTTCATCTTGACGAGATCGCATCCCGGTAACTTGCTGTCGATGGCCAAATTGAACAGGGCGAGGTCTCGATGGTTCTCTGCCAGCTCAAGTCGGACTCTGATTGCCCATACGTGCTTGGGTTTAAGCGGACGTTTCTGACCGACGATGCGTCCCTTGTTCCAAGCTGGCCTGAGCGCGCGAATGGCAGGTAGGTTTGGTATGTCCATATCTGATCCTCCGATCCGCCACGCCTCCCACAACGACAACCCGACGTTGACGGTTGAGAATATCATACGGCACGAATGGAGTGGCGAATGTTGGCTTTGAGCCATTGCCGCCGAATGGTTCGTGGCAAAATCACGATGGCCTTCGTCATCTTCTGCCCATAGTTATTGGCAAAAAAAGGAGAGCGTGCTTGGAGCGACGACTCGCAGCAATACTGGCCGCCTACGTGGTGAGCTACAGTCGTTTGATGGGTGCAGACGAGGCACGCACGCTTGCGCGATTGAACAAGCTGCGTAAGGAGCGGATCGAACCCCTGATCGCCAGCCATCGTGGCCGGGTGTTCAAGTTAATGGGCGACGGAATCCTAGTTGAGTTTGCCAGCGTGGTTGACGCGGTCAGTTGCGCAGCGGCCTGGCAAATCAGGGTTGGCGAAGAAGACTTGCACTTTCGCATCGGCATCAACCTTGGCGACGTGATGGTCGAGGACGGCGATATATTTGGGAACGGAGTCAATGTCGCCGCCCGTCTCGAAGCGCTGGCCGATCCTGGCGGAATTTGTCTTTCGGGAAATGTGCATGACGAGGTGCGTGCAAAGCTGGACCTCTCGTTCGAGGACATGGGTCCGCAAACGGTCAAGAACATTACCGAGCCTGTGCGCGCGTACCGAGTGTTGCTGGAGAGCTCCGTGCAAACTGAAAAGCCAAGGTCGGTGACGCAGACTTCTAGTAAACTTGGCGTCGCAGTGCTGCCGCTGAACAGCATGTCTTCAGACGCCGCGCAGGACGCCTTTGCTGACGGCATAACCGAAGTGTCCGTCATCAGAGGTTTTGGGCTTTAGTGCGGTCTGAGCCGGTAGAGCATCTGACCCATCTGGTTGGTTTGATTATGCGGCGGACTTGCTGTGAAGCAAGCGCCG
>NZ_JAIMIB010000044.1 GCF_019966515.1 Roseovarius aestuarii
CTTGGTGGTTACGATGAGCCAGAAACCCTCCCTTATCAAATCGCCTCAAAATGTCCCATGAGCGCTGACGTCAGACAGTGGTGACCAGCAGCATCGCACAAATTAGTGCAAAAACACTCTGAATAGTCTTCATCTCGATGTACCTCATACTTTTTGTGGAAACCTGCATGAAGAACCGGTGCCCATCAAGCGTTTAAGCCCAACCGATACTACACCTTGACGAAGCAGGTATTTAAGGCACCGCGATAAATGACAGGAAAGTGCGCATTGCTGCCATTTAGCCCTCAATTGACTGACCGAAATCGTCAGATGACCGCTCTGAGCCCAAAGTTACCGTAATCTTTGACGCCTGAAGACGCCAGCAACCCGCCTAAATTTTCTCACATTCTTAGCCTAATATTTTGGGGCTAGTAGAGCCCTCATGCTTTCAACGCTATCGCGATACCTAACAAGGAATATCGGAAATGGCATCATCCGAACTCAAATACCGCTGCGTCTGTAAGGCTATAAAAGGTGTTGATGGCGGGCCTAAGTACTCTGCTAAATGGGTTGGCGCGAAAAGAGCTTCATTCAAAGTCTATGAGGATCAAATTGCCTGTGACTCATGGGTACTTCCCTTCGACGAGATCACCTCAGCAACTCTATTTAAAACTAAGCAATGGTTCATCCCTGTGGAGGTGCTAAAACTCGCGACCAAGACTGATAGCTATCAATTTGGTTTCAACCCTTGGGCACATCCTACGGATCATATGAATGTCCCAATTTCGGAACAACGTGTGCGACTGAGCTATTCCGCTTTCAGCATAGCGATTAGGGTTGTCTTGGTTGGAGCCGTTATCGCGTACTTGGCCATCTGAGCTGTTTCAACGGCAGCTTTGTCCGCAGATCCGACTTTAACGCTTAGAATCTTGCTGACATGCCCGAGCAAAACCGTCAGATGACCGTTATGAGCCCATAGCGGACACAACATTTCAAGATGATTTAACGTATATAGCACCTATTGGAGAATTGCATTTTGGCTCCAATGCAAACAAAGTTATCGCTCACAACGATAGGTTGGTACATGAAACTGGCGATTTCCATTATCTGTTTGATTGCGTGTTTCGTATTGGCTTCGCTGTACTTCAGTTTCGACCCAAAACAGGAAAATCGGCTATTCAGCTTAAATGAAAAATTCTCTGACACTTACTATTCGGTTTCCTGCCAAGGGGAAAAAGGAAAATTAACTTGCGATTTTCCCGACATCCCCGAGCACCTCGTTAAATTGTTTTGCGAAGTTAACAATTGTTCAGTCAAAGACAAGAAGCGGTACTTGTCTTCTAACCGCTTTGAGACCCTGTTGAAATTGTCGCGGGCAGAGCAAGAAAATCTAACGAATGTCCGTCTTTGCGATCCATTTTACGGAACATACGAAGAAAATGGAATCGAGCTTGCGATTTCATTTAACGCCTTCGCCGCGCGTGTGAAAGAAAGTTACAGGATGGAAATTCTCCACGTGATGGATTTCTATTATCGCGAGTCAGATAGATCGTGGTTTGTTGCAGGACATAATGAACCGCCTCGAAGCTTCTGTAGCCACGATGATAATGCCAAGATTGCAGATTTTATTGATACTATTTCGAGGCGATGACCAGAGCAAGTTTAGGATCTATCCAAAGTAAACTGCATGAGATGACAAGCACTATATTTCGATCACACTAACGGCAGCAAAGTCCGCATTGCAGACAATTTGTAACCCGGAGCAATGGTATCAATCTATCCCGTCGCTACCAGGTAAGCCGGAACACCGAAACCACACCAATTGTCCCCTATATGTCCCCCAGAAAGAAATTTGAGGCATAGTTGGCGCGTATTGGACTCATATAACTAATTGAATTTATTGGCGATCCCGGAAGGACTCGAACCCTCAACCTGCTGATTAGAAGTCTCAAGGTTCTTGTTTCTTTTGATTTCATCTACATACCTGTTGTTTCAGCAATATATTGAATTTAAACAAATATCCATTGTTTAACTATCTCATGGTTTCGTTTAATTTCGCATTGTGTGAAAGCTATGTGAAAGCTGTACTCTAACATGAAAATAAAACTCACCAAGCGGACCATTGATGGTCTTTCGCCGGAAGATAAGCAGTATCCAATCCGCGACAGTGACATCCCTGGTTTTTCGCTGAGGGTGTATCCCAATGGTCGTAAGGCCTTCTTTTTTCGGTATCGGGTCGGTGGTGGCAGAGGTGCGAAAATACGCGAACCTCGAATTGGCGATTTTGGATCCTTAACGGCAGATCAGGCACGAAACATCGCTAAGGACTGGACTGCAATTGTCCGTCAGGGTGGTGACCCAATGGGCGATCGCCAAGCCCAAAGGGATACTCCCACGATGGCTGAACTGTTTGAGCGATATTTAAATGATCATGCCAAGAGGCATAAAAAGCAATCCAGCGTGCGAAATGACGTCCGCATGATTGAGAAACGGCTTAATCCATTACTCGGCAAGAAGCAGGTAAATGCGGTTTCCAGGCAGGAGGTCAAAGCACTGCATTCAAGTTTAGAAGGCAAACCCTATGAAGCTAATCGAACTCTATCGTTACTATCGAAAGTGTTCAACTATGCCGCAGATGAGCTCGAATGGATCAAACGCAGCGAACATCCGGTAGTGGGCATCAAGCGCTACGCTGAGAAGAAGCGAAAACGATACTTGTCGGAGGCCGAGCTGGCAAGATTGGGAGACGCCCTGCGAAAAGCAGAACAGGGTCAACTCGACCGGCTGATCTCACCCTATGCCGTAGCAATGATTCGTTTGCTCGTCTTTACAGGAGCACGTCACGGAGAAATCCTGTCCTTGCGTTGGAACGAGGTAAATTTCGAACGGGCTTGTCTGGAATTGGCTGATAGCAAGACGGGAGAGAAAGATATCTTCCTTCCGCCGGCAGCTTTGCATATCCTTTCAGAACTCCTGCGGGTAGAGGGAAATCCTTTTGTCATTGTCGGTGGCAAACCTGGTAGCCACCTCGTGAACATCAAAACGCCTTGGGAAGCAATTCGGAGAGAGGCAGATCTTGCAGATGTGCGCCTGCACGATTTGCGCCATTCATTCGCAAGCTTCGGAGCTCGGGCAGGCATGTCGTTACCGATTATTGGTGCACTCCTTGGCCACCGCGAAACTGCGACTACAGCACGGTACGCTCATCTCTCCGATGATCCGTTGCGATCGGCAGTAGAATCGATCGGTTCGGAGATTGCCGAAGCGATGAAGGCCGATGGAAATGGCTAGGACTCCAACTCGCCAACTAGTCGAAGGACGAATTCATTATCTTTATGACAGTCACAGCGAATTGCCATGGAGAGAGATTGAGGCCGCCGTTGATAAGCAGTTCTTGGATAGTGAGCGAAAAGAGATCTATTTTTGTACAATGGAATATTCAGAGGAACTGTGCTGGCACTCAGGTGGTGCGAGAAAGGCAGATGTCACGAAGCTGCGGAATGAAATGCTCAAACCGATGGATGCGATCTGTAGGCTTGCGGAGCGTTTCCAACCTTTAGGAAACTCAATCATTGATCCTGAAGATAGAAAGGCCATGGATGCGCTGTCGCAGATGCATGCGGATGGCAAGATCAATCTTGGAACAGAGTTTCACAACGTTGCTGCATCTGTGAGCAATCTAGCCGTCAGGCTCAGGGAAATGACAACGTTCGAGCCTGATCAAACTGGTCAATCTCCCGAATTGTTCGGATTAGAAAAGTTTGTTGAGCAATCACTTTCAGGGGCAAACTCAAAGCCAGCTAAAAGATCTGCGGCCTTAATAGAAAATGCTGCCTCTGGCGTGAAAGAATACTCCAAATGGGGCATACCAATCGGCCCTAAGTCGAAGATCTTCCGGCTATTTGTGAACAGTGTTCTGAAGGAGAATTTCACTGAATATCAAGTAAGAGAGGCATTCAAGAACGTGCGAAAGAGATTTCGCCGCAATAACTCACCCGGTGGCAGGTAAGCAAACTGAGATAAGGGTGAATTCCAAGGGCTAGGTTATTTTATTCACCCTTATCGCCGAGAATTCGACGCTCCTTTACGCGAGGTGCAGAAATGTTCCGCAACCAAGTGGAGCATCTTGCTAAGGGCGGAAATATGGATCCATCGAATGCACTAGATGAACTACGGGCCACAAGTGAAGCGGCGCGGCGGCAAGAACTTCTGTCCCGCGATGATATCGCGCGCGAATACAAGGGGATAAGCCGACGCTGGTTGGAACTTGCTGCCTTGAATGGTCGCGGTCCGCCGATGGTTCGCCTTAGTGCGAGAATGGTGCGTTACCAACGCGGCGCATTCGAAGACTGGCTTGAGTCGCATGTCGTATCCAACACCTCCCAACAGACCAATACTTCGCGGGGATGTCAGAAATGAAAAAATACCCTTGGTTGAAATTCTATACATCCGACTGGCTGGCGGACCCTGGACTTAGAATGTGTTCGTCAGCGGCCCGCGGCCTTTGGATAGATATGGTTTGCATAATGCACGACGCAAAGCCCTATGGTCACTTGCTGATAGCTGAAAGTGTACCGACAGATGCACAGTTAAGTTCCATTGTTGGAATTCCTGTCGAGGAATTACAAAGCCTCTTGTCCGAACTAGAGAAAAGTAAGGTGTTCTCGAAAAAACGGTCGAGCGTGATCTACTCTCGAAAACTCGTTCGAATGCAGGAAAAAGTAGTTAAAGCTCGTAAAAATGGGATCAAAGGTGGCAATCCAAAGTTGGAGAAAGATATTGAAATTGAAGAAAAAAAGGACAGTCGCTTAACCAGGGAGGTTAACCTGGGGGTTAAGCCCCAGAATCCAGAACCCAGAATCCAGAAACAATCCGAAGCTGACGCTTCGGCCGGCAACGCTTCGCGACATTCAAAGAGCGTATTGTTTGACACCGGAGTGACATATCTCGTTTCCAAAGGCATCGACGAACAAAGAGCGCGGTCCTTTATTGGCAAGCTCCGAAAAACCCATTCAGATCTTGAAGTTCTGGCGTCGATTGAGGCATGCAAAGATAAGGGCGCAGTCGATCCGATTCCCTATATCGAAGCCATACTAAATGAGAAACGTCCCGAAATCGTAAAGCCAGAGATTTGGGATCGTCTGCAACATGGCGGATCAATTCAATGACATCCCTGCCCATTGATATAATGTCTCGTTTGCGGAGATTCCTCTATAGAAGAAGTGTTCCCTCGTTTATGCGAGGAGATGATCAAGCAATAGAAGATGAGTTAGCTGCGTTTCTCAAAATCATTGAGAAGTTTGCTCCTAGAGAACCCACGGCGTTTGAAACCTGGTGGGCGCGGTTGGAGGCTGACATTGGCAAGAGAAACATAACGCGCAGTTGGCCATCCGAAGGCGAAATTTACGCGAGTTGTGTTTCACTGATCAAGAAATCGGAGCCAAGGGTGCCCGCAAGGAATAGGTTGGATGCGCTAAAAATAAACGCCAATCGAATTCGAAATCGTGAAGCCGTTGGGGAGTATTGGATTCGGCATGGTGGAGCAGATTGCTTGCTGCGTGCTGGATTGGTCACAAAAGAAGAAATGAATCTCTATGCCAAAAAGGGCGCCGCCAATCTCACACAATAATTGAGCATACTTGATAAAAAGAGGCCAATAACCATGAAACACAGTCGCAAGCGATCAAACATCGTACCGTTGTCGCTCGATCCCAGAAGCACCAATGCTCTGAAGTACAAGCCCGAGTATTGCCAACTGATAATTAGGCGGGCGAAGCTTGGAGAGTTTCCCGAACAATGGTGTTCAAGGATCGATATTTCTCTGTCGACAATGTATAACTGGGCCAATCGATACCAAGAATTTGACCGTGCTTCTCAACTGGCCTGGACACACCTCACGTCCTATTGGACCCAGGCTGCATGGAAGGCCGCGTTGGGCGGGCCTGCGAATACACAGGTTTTGATCCATATTCTCAAGAAACGTTTCCCAGATACTTGGGGACACTCTGCGAGGAATACCCAGGCAAGCTTTCCAACCTCCTATGGCCCAGAGCCGAAACCACGGACCAGCCGTCCCAGCGATGACCTCGATGGCCCCTCGCTTGAGGAACTAGAGCAAGAACTGGCTGAACTCCGGCAAAGAAATAACATCTAAGACCTAACTCCGATCTAAACACGGTTTATCTCACAATTATCTGAGATTTTAGTTCGAGATAACATTCGGATAATTCAACAATAAGTCTGAGCTATCCCAAGCCTAAATTGCTGTTGCATCAAATTTGATTTGGAGTGTAGCGGGCACATTTTGAGGGATATCTGAACCCGCCAGCGATCAGTTTAGTCAGTGCGAGCGGGTCTGCATCACGCTCCAGTAAGACAAACCAATTCGCCATCGGCATCCTCTAGAAACAACAGGTCTTGGGGAACGTGAGCATCGCTCATTTGGCCCAGTTTCACTCCACCCAAGTCCGGTACGCTTCTCAGAGATCCTAGTGGGTCGATAACTTTGATCGTAGGCAACCAGCGGGACGCTAGATTATCCAAAGGTGAGTCATCCCAAGTTGCGGCGACGATTTGGCCCTGCACTGCAATCTTGTTCCGCGAATGATTTTCGTCGACTTGCGGCTTGCTAAACTCCCAATCAAACAGGCGCGCATAGAAATCACGCGGAAATGACCGATCAGCAGACAGGTAGACCTCATTACCAAATTGCCGCCTCGGCACCGGAAAGTTGTGACGCGACATTGCCACACCGATAGTTGCACCGTTTGGATCTCGCAAAAGCGCGTTGCGCCCGACGCCCGGAACATCGAAGGGCGGCCGCAACACCTCCCCGGCCAACGTCTCAGTCAGAACCGCAGTTGCGTCCACATCGTTCACCTCGACATAGGCCACCCATCCTGTGGACATGTCTGGGGGCGGGGTGACGATGCCTGCTCCGGCCTCACCTTCCTTAAGCGCAAGAACATAGTCTTGCGTGCCGCCGCCCCACGCGAAGTCGGTTGCGTGTTCGGTCACATACTCCCAAGCGGCGAGAGACTGATAAAAGGACATGGCGCGCTCACGATCAGTGGTGAACAGGTCATG
>NZ_JAIMIB010000045.1 GCF_019966515.1 Roseovarius aestuarii
TCCTGCTTTGGTGTCACTTGGCCAATATCGCCTTCGCGGTGTCCGAGACCGTCAGGAGCTCTTCACGCTGGATTAGGCATGGCCACGAACTGTGCAGACCTAAGGGTCGGGCTCAAGGCAGCCAATTTACCATAAAGTGCGAGGTTGGTTGCTAGTTTCGCTGGACAAAAAGCGCCTTCCTTTTCGATCGGTTTGAGAACATCCGACACTGTTTCTTGGAATTGCAACAGCAGCGAGCGCGAAGAGAACCGTTCGGATCATTTCATCAAAACTAATTTCTATGCGTAACTTACTTCAGCGCCTATTTTGACAACATGGAACACTTGGCCAAGCTCACCGACTGGATGATTAAAGAGGGTCGTTGCTCGGGCGACCCTGTCAAAGTCGTATCGCATTTTTGCGCGTCACTGATTGAAGCCGGTGTGCCGCTTTGGCGCGTCAATATTGGTCAGCGTTTTGCCAATCCCTTGCTTATTGCCTGGGGTGTTGTCTGGACACCTGAGGGAACCGAAAGCTACGACGTAACTCATGAAACGATGCTGACGGACAGCTACGTGGGCAGTTCTTTCGAGTACATCCTGCAACACAGAAAGCCCCTGCACAAAAGTTTGCGCCAGCTTGACGCCGAAACTGACCACATCTCGTATCTTGAGTTTGCCGAGCTTGGCGGCACAGACTATTACGCCACCTTGCTCAGCTACGGCGATGGATCGCTACACGGCTGTACGTTTGTGACGCGGGCTCAGGATGGGTTCTTGCCGCAGCATCTCGAGATGATCGAAGCTACATTGCCTGCTCTGTCCTGTGCTCTTGAACCCGTTACCATGCGCAAATCATCCAAAGGCCTCTTGCGCACGTATCTTGGGGACGGGCCGTCCGAAGCCGTTTGGAACGGCACCATCAAACGCGGGGAACGCACAACTATAGAGGCCGTTGTCATGTTCTCGGACTTGCGCGGCTTTACCGCGATGTCAGACAACTCAACCGAAGAACGTGTTTTTGAAGCGTTGAACGGGTACTTTGACTTGGTTGTCCAGTCCGTCGAGGAAAATGGCGGCGACGTTCTTAAGTTCATGGGCGATGGAATTCTGTCGATTTTTCCGATTTCAGATCGTGCTGATCGCGGCAAACAGTGTGGAAACGCTGCGCGTGCTGCACAAGATGCCCTAGCTGGTCTTGCTGCTCTCAACGTCAATCGAAACGAGGCTGGCCAGCCGTCTTTGGACTTCGGTGTGGGGATCAATGTCGGGCAGGTCAGTTATGGTAACATCGGAAGCCCCGGCAGACTGGATTTCACGGTGCTTGGTGGAGCGGTCAATATTGCAAGCCGGATTGAAGGACTAACCAAAGCAGTTGGTCACCAAATTTTGGCCACTGCCGCTGTCGCAAATGCCGCTCCTGATCTGTTTTCCCCGTGTGGGTCCCACGAAATACGTGGTCTGGCTGATCCAATAGAGTTGTTCACGCCTGTCGGGTAGTCTCATTGAATTTGGACGGACAGTGCAGGCAAATGCTCTGGGCGCCGCGCACCATCATGGCTATGTTGCAGCATGGGCAATGCAGACACCGATTTATCTTTTTACGACAGTTTACCCAGATACTCCGATTTCGCCGACATGTCCGTCGCCGGAAACTATTCACCTTTGCCAGATGACTGGTGGATCGGAACGTCCGATGTCATAGGATCGACCGAAGCTGTCAGAAATGGAAACTACAAAACGGTCAACATGGTCGGTGCCGCCGTCATTTCCGCCCAAATCAACACCCATAGCGGCGTCTCATTCCCGTATATATTTGGCGGCGATGGAGCAAGTTTCGCAGTCCCTGCATCCTGGAAGGATCGTGCCAGTCATGCGTTGGCTGCGGTTAAGCTCTGGGCACATGAGGAGTTTGAGATGGACCTGCGTGTCGGCATGGTGCCCATGTCAGAAATTCGCTCAGCGGGATTTAATGTGAAGGTCGCCCGGTTCCAGGCCTCAGAAGGCGTGGACTATGCAATGTTTTTCGGAGGTGGGCTCAACTGGGCAGAAATGCAGATGAAAGCTGGCAAACATGCCGTTCCGGAGGCACCCCAGGGGGCGACGCCAGATTTGACGGGATTGTCATGTCGATGGAGCCACATGCCCAGTAAGAACGGCGTCATTTTGTCGATGATCGTGATGCCACAAAACGATGTACCCTGGACCCAGTTCACCGAATTCGTTTCACGCGTGCTTGACCGAATAAGTCTCCTGGAGGCAAACGGCCATCCCTTCGGAAAAGAAGTCCCAGGTGTTTCATGGCCACCAATCGGTGCCACGCTCGAGGCGCACGCACAGCGCGGGCAAGGTTCATTTGGCAGAGCGCGTCGAAAGGCGTTGTTCCAGAGTTTTCTTGCTTGGGCACTCATCAAGACCGGTCTGAAAGTTGGCGGCTTTGATGCCCGCAGATATCGTCGCATGGTTGGCGAAAATGCTGATTTTCGAAAATTTGAGGACGGGCTCAAAATGACCCTGGATTGCGACAGCGCTACCGAAGCAGATCTGCGCTCTTTGCTTGAACAAGGTGCGAAAGATGGCATTATCCAATTTGGCTTACATACCCAATCCGAGGCCATGCTGACTTGTATTGTCCCCTCCATAATGGAGGACAATCATGTTCATTTCGTCGACGGAGCCTCTGGTGGATACACGGCAGCGTCACAGTTCTTGAAAACCTAAAATGAGTGTTTTGTCTTATAAGCCACCCTTGCAGCATGGTGCGAGCGATGCAGTCACATGTGTTCACATAAAAGAAAAGTGGAGCCATTGAACTCCTGGGTTGGTTGATAAGACCTCAACTTATGCCTAAGCTGCCTTGGAGCCTTTCAGCGATGTTGGGAATGCAATAATGTTCAATCCCGCCGAAGTGTTAGCTGCTGCTTTTGGCGACCATCTTTCTGAAACTTACCTGCAAGCTTTTCCGGAACAAAAGACGCAGTACGCAGATTTCTTGAATCACACGGCACGCGAGACACTCGAACATATTAGTGCTTCCGACGCACCATATCACAATTCAGAGCATACGATGATGGTCACGCTGGTCGGCCAGCAGATCATCCTGGGGAAGCATAAAACAAGCATCGTGCACCCAGAGGATTGGTTGCATTACATCTTAGCACTTTTGATCCATGACATCGGTTTTAGGCGTGGCGTTTGTGATGGCGACACGTCCAATGAGGTGGTTATCAACGACGCAGGAGAGCGGGTTTGCCCGCCGCGCGGGTCCACAGATGCCTACCTTGCCCCGTACCATGTTGACCGGGCCAAGATTTATGCCCGCCACCGCTTTGCGGGTAGCGATTTCATTGACCCGGAGCGTATCGCACAGGCTATTGAATACACTCGCTTTCCCGTGCCGGATGACCCGGCTTATGCTTGCTATGAGACCGAACCCGCGCTGGTGCGGGCCGCGGATTTGATTGGTCAAATTGCTGATCCCTACTATCTCAGCAAGGTAAGTGGACTTTATCACGAATTCCTGGAAACCGGCTTTGCACGTGAGCTTGGATTTAGCTCTCCCATGGATCTGGTTGAGCAGTTTCCGAGCTTTTTCCATCAACAAGTCGAGCCACTGATTGGCCCGGCCCTTGAGCATTTAGAGCAAACCTCAGACGGCAAAGAATTGATTGTTGAGCTCTACAGCCGCGTGACCCAGGTCTCTCGCCGTGAAAACACACTTGGGCCTTTCTCTGGTCCTCAGGACGTGCCGGGTTGTGGCGCTGACGGCTAGATCGGTCCTGGCATGGTGAAGGCAAAGGTCTGAATCTTCTGACCAACGTGTTGCCTGCCAATCAGCTGAGAAATACTGTATCTTCGACCGGTTGGCGCGCTGCCAGAAATCGGCGCTTGTACAGTTATGCAAGTCCTGCCTCGTTCACTACACCATGGCAAAGCGAAAAGTTCTTGAAAAGGGATTGGACTCCACCTGACTTTATTCGGGTCAAGCCCCCTGCGTTTGCGCAGCGTTCGCCACAAGCCGCTTGGTGACCAGGCGCATCACGGCCATGGCGAATTGGGGGTCTTCATACTGCAAGCGCGTAAAGCGTTTCTCGTTGAGTTCGTAAACAACCGTATCCTCCACGCACCGAACCGTCGCCATGCGCGCGGCACTGCTGTTGAAGAACGCCATCTCGCCAAAAAGATTTCCTGCAGGTACAGTTACATTCTGACCCTCGATTTCGACAAGGCCCTCGGCCAGATAATAAAGGCTGTCAACCGGATCGCCCTTTTCGAAAAGGACATCGCCGGACTGGATGACACGTTTTTTGCCATAAGCCATAGCGGCTGAGAAATCAGCTTCCGACTCGTCCGTCATATGCGTCACCAATCTGCGAAGTGCTACGAGTTCGTAGAGGCGATAGGCGTTGATGGAGAGCAAGGTGATTTCAATCGCCAGAAGCGGCCAGATCTGAAACAAAGCGCTATAGATGATAAAGCAGACCGACGACAATATCACGAGGACCCGCAGCCAGATCATCGAATTCATGGAGAAAGTCGCCAACTTGAACAGAACAGCGAGCCAGCCAACGGCCTCGATGATATGGTGTGTGGTGATGAAATCCATTGGCTTATTCTCCTAATGCGCCTGTCGATCCAAACCCGGATCAAGGATTTGGTCAAACGCTAAGGTCTTGTTGCCGCTTCCATGTGAAAATGTACAGTTTTTGTAGGCTGCACCGTATTGGTCTCTCGGTCAGGATCATTTGTCTCCCGCATGCTTATGGAGGGTATGGGCAATGAGGCTACCATGGCCGAAGAGGGCGCTATGGCTGCGATGCCGCATGTTTTCCTGCGGGGGGTTCTTTATCAGCCGCCAGCCCAACCATATCGCGATTGATGCAAAGATGACGCTTCCAAGCGCCTGTCCGATCAAAACCCCCTGCGCCCCCATCAAGATCCCACCAGCGACGACAAACGGCCACGTGCCCAGGGTGTGCTGACCCCAACTCAACCACGTCGAATAAGACGGGCGGCCCAAGGTGTTGAATGCCGCACTTGCCACAAAGACCGAGCCACTGAAGAACGCGGACAGCGCCACGGGGAAGCAATAGAGGTAAATCAGGTCCCGCGTCAGGTTCTGGGCATTGAAGAGATCAGCAATCGGGCCACGCAAGGCCAGCAATATCATGGTGATACAGAGCACATAGATCGCGACAAATTTGATTGCATCGAGATACGCGCGTTTGACCCGATCGACATGGCCGGCACCGAAATTCTGTCCGATGATCGGCCCGATGGCACCCGACAACGCCCAGATGACCGAAAAGGCGACCGGCGTCATCCGCCCGATCACGGCCATGCCGGCCACCGCCTCTGGCCCGAATTTCGACATTTCGCGGGTCACGATCGCGGTGCCAATCGGCGTGGCGACATTGGCCAGCACGGCCCGACTGGCGAAATGTGTTACCGTCTGGAGGTCACGCCAGAGCAAGCGCAAACTTGGCGGGACAAACGCATTGTGCCTGCGCAACGCCGGATAAAGGGCCAGGCCCAGCGTTACGAACCGCGCCGCCACCGTTGCCCAGGCCGCGCCTGGCAGGCCCAGCCCCAAGGCGAAGATGAAGATCGGGTCAAGCACCGCATTGGTCAGCGCCCCGAACAGGGCCGGGTACATCGCCAGCCGGTGCTCACCGTAGCATCGCAGCGACGCGACAGTGACCATGGACAGGCCCGACACCCAGGTGAATGGCACGACAATCCAAAGATAGGTTGCCGCCAGTTCAGCCACCTGTCCCGTGGCACCGAGAAGGCCCACGAAAAACTCAACATTAATCAATAGAATGAGGGGTATGGCAATTCCCGTCACCATAACGAGCATTGCCGTGCTTGTGGCATATTCACGGGCCTCCAGCTCATCATCCTCGCCGATTGAGCGCGACACCAAAACGCCAGCCGCGACCGACAGGCCAATATTGATTGCGCTGGTAAAGAACATGAGAGCGCTGGCATAGCCCGCCGCGGCGGCCATTTCCTCATACCCGAGCATTGAAATGAATATCAGATCGATCAGATCGACCGCGTAGATCGCCATCAGGCCAATGCTTGCCGTAAATGATGAAACCGAGACGTGACGCATAATGCTGCCGGTCGTGAATTTCGCGTTTTTCCCGGTCGTCATTTCAGGTCTTTCGTAGTTTGGCCGGTCATCGACAGTAAAAGCATTCCAGGGGCGCATAATTCCCCGTTGCACGCGACTAGTGTACAAAGATTAGGCAGATGCTGGTAGCCTCGAGTTTCATAGACGCACTTTAGTCATGTGGGCTCGCGGCCCAGAGCCGCCGTCCATCGACCAACTGAGTTGCTGCAGTGCGCTCGTCGAATCGGTCGTTCGCTGCACCGGCG
>NZ_JAIMIB010000046.1 GCF_019966515.1 Roseovarius aestuarii
GCGGCGCATAAACGACCGCTTCAGGGCGCTTGGAGGGTCGGAATCTTTGAACGCTCGAATGTCGGCAAAGGGCCGTCCTCTATTGCTCAATGTAAGTTAGTTCCAAGCCCATTTGAACACTGCGGTCATTGCGTGCTAGGGGCTGCCCATGCAAACCACCGTTTCACGTCGCCGAACAGCCCTTTCTGTCAGCTGCACAACGCATGTTGTGCAGGATGGCCTAATAGCGACGATCTATGTCCTGCTGCCGGTACTGGCTGAAGCTTTGGGATTTTCATATGCGCAGGTTGGTCTGCTTAAGGGCTTGAAGAGCGTTTCTCAAGCTGTGCTCGAGATGTGTTCGGGATGGTTGTCCGAACAGATCGGAGAACTTCGATTGATTGTTGTGGGACTGGCACTATCAGGCACAGGCTATATTTTGCTTTCCGCCGCGACCAGTGCGCCAATAATCGCAACCTTTTTGTTGATTATCGGAACTGGCACGGCGCTTCATCACGCACCGTCATCGTCCCTCATCATTAACAATTGCCCAACAAAAAAACGCGGAAGTTCTCTTGGACTCTACAATGCTGCGGGCGATGTGGGAAAGCTTGTTTTCACTGGCGGATTTAGCCTTGCAGCTGGTGCCGGGTTGGCTTGGTACGAAATCAGTTTCGGCTATGGGGTAATGGCAATTGTTGCTGCAATTGCTATCACCGCAGTTTCGCGCCCAATCCGACAGCAATGGAACAAAGAAGAGGCCGCAGAAAGCAACAATGGTGAACAGGTAGCAGCGGCGGGTTGGGGAATTCTAAATTGGCGTTCTTTCGGCGCACTATTGGTTGTGACCTGTATCGATACCTTGGTTCAGACAAGTGTTTTGGTGTTCATGGCGTTTCTTTTGCTAGCCAAAGGACTACCCCTGTCTATCGCGACCGGAGGCACGGTAATCCTTCTTGCTGGTGGGGTCTTTGGCAAAACCGGATGCGGATATCTTGCTGATCGGATGGGTGTACGACCGGCTTTCACCTTGATCCAAGTATTAACCGCACTAGGCCTGATTTGCGTAATCATTGCACCGAACTGGCTGGCGCTTTCGCTGTTGCTACCGCTCGGGGCCGTCGCTCAGGGTTCCACATCGATTACTTATGCATTCGCCGCAGACTTGATCCACCCCCGTAGAATGGCACGCGGCTATGCTCTGCTTTATGCCTCTGGTACTTTTGCAGCCGCCGCGGGTCCTGTCGTCTTAGGCCTTATCGCTGATGAGTTTGGGATCGAGACTGCAATTTACACAATGGCTCTCATTACCATATTTACCGTACCTCCAATCTTTGTCCTGCCGACAGTTCCAGATCAGGAGGCAGAGCTTTTGTAGCCAAATGCTGCACCTAGAACGAAAGGCCGCAGGCCGCAAAGCAGCATTTGAAACGGGTCGTCAAGGTCCGCAAAGAACCGTGGACGGAATGGTAGGTCAGGCTGTAAGTATCAGGTATGGATTATGATAAAACGAATGTACCTGATAGCTATGATGCAGGCCGCGAAATCAGCGTTGCTTCGAAATTCAAACAGCTAGAGTTTTTTGTCAAAAATATACCCGCTGAGGATATCGCAAGCATAGTTGATTTGGGATGTGGGACAGGTCGGTACACATCGGTGCTTGCAGAGGCGTTTGAGGCAACTGTCGTTGGAGTAGATCCATCCAAGAAGATGTTACATCAGGCGCGTAGCAAGTCCACGTCCGGCAAAACCTCATTTGAACATGCATCTGGCGAAGCCATACCTTTAGACGACGGTTCAACAGACCTGGTATATTTATCGATGGTTCTTCACCATCTTACCAGTCTAAGGGGCACAGCAATTGAATGCGCAAGAATCCTTCGTGACAACGGAAGAGTTTGCATCAGAAACACCGTCGCAGACGAAGTTTCCTCGTACCCATATCTAGATATTTTCCCGAGCATAGGGTCGATCATTCAGGAGCAACTTTATTCGCGATTAGAGTTGATCAATGAATTCAAAACCGCAGGTTTCGTACTGACTGCGCATCAAACAGTGTATAGTGAGATATCTCCAAATTGGGAGAAATTCGCGGAGAAGATTGCATTACGGGCGGATTCTTTCGTTTCTCAACTTGAAGATAGTGAGTTTGAAGCCGGCCTTTCCTTACTCAGGGCTAAAGCTGAGACTCTAGGTTCAGGCGAGCGTGTTGGTCTAAACGTCGACTCCTTCATATTCCAAAAGACTTGACTGACGATTTCAATCAGATGGCTGTCATGATCCGGTACCCGCAATTCGACTCCGGGCTCCTGTCGAATATACTTTGCAGCACCGTCAATGTCTGGATTTGATGAAAACACTGTAATTCTGCAATCTCAGGGCGTGTATGGTAGATTTCCGAAAATATCGAACTGAGGACAGAGACTGGGTGATATCTGCAAACCTACGGCACTACAGAAATGTTGAGGGGTTTGATCGCAGTTTTAAGGATGTAATCATCAGCGCGCTTGATCATCTGGAGCAGCAGGTGATGGACGGCAGAAGCCATTTCATAATCGCTGATGATAAGGGATGCCGTGTGGGGTGTATTTTCTTCAGCCCCGAGGACGAAGTATCGGGCAGGGTTCGCTTGTTCTTTCTGACCGAAGCTTATCGCGGACACGGTGTCGGAAAGCGGATGCTGAATCAGGTAATCGAGCATGCTTGTCAGAAGGAATTCGAAACTATCCGCGTTTCAACATTTGAGCAGCACCGTGACGCGTGCGGCTTGTATGCGGCGACCGGTTTCAAAGGCAAAGTCGGCGAACCCATGGAAGCGTTTGGGCGGGTCACGCGGCAAGTTGACTTTGAATATGACCTTTCCCCGCAATCCATAACGTTAGGCCAATAGAAACGATACTGATTATCGCATCGTATCTTTGGTGCTTGTTTGGCGAAGTGTTATCTTGACTTCTTTAGGTGCGCGCGGGCGTCCTGGAAATCTTGGCGCCCAAAGCATTGAGCCTCTCATCAATTCGCTCATACCCGCGTTCAATTTGTTGGGCATTGTTGATAATCGACGTGCCTTCGGCCCCCATTGCTGCGATCAACATCGCCATACCTGCCCGTATGTCTGGGCTTTCCAGTCGTGACGCGCGCAACATGGTTGGGCCGGAAATAACCGCGCGGTGCGGATCACAGAGGACTATCCGGGCACCCATTGCGATCAGCTTGTCCACGAAGAACATTCGGGACTCGTACATCTTCTCGAACATCAGAACCATGCCCTCGCATTGAGTGGCCGTCACAATCGCGATCGACATTGTGTCGGCGGGAAAGGCAGGCCAGGGCTGGTCTTCGATCTTAGGGACGTGCCCACCAAAATCGGGCACCACTTTCTTTTCCTGCCCTTGCGCCACGATGAGATCGTCGCCCTCAATACGACATCGCACACCAAGTTTATCGAAACCCATGAGAGTGGAGCGAAGATGCTCAACGCCGGCATTGGTGATCCGCAATTCGGAATTGGTAACTGCGGCAAGACCAATCAGCGACCCAACTTCAACATAGTCGGTTCCAATCCTATGCTCCGCGGATTTCAGATCGCGACCGCCATGTACCGTCATGCAGTTTGTGCCAATGCCCTCGATCTCTGCGCCCATTGCAATCAGGAAACCTGCCAGATCCTGAACATGGGGTTCAGAGGCGCAATTTCCCAGAACCGTAACTCCTTTTGCTGCCACCGCAGCGCTGAGTGCATTTTCGGTTGCGGTGACCGAGGGTTCATCCATGAAAACATCGGCACCGACCAGCTGGCTTGCGCGAAACGAATACGAACCATTGACCGATATCTCGGCGCCCAACCGCTGCAATGCCAGGAAGTGCGTATCTAGTCGGCGCCGACCGATGACATCACCGCCTGGGGGAGGCAGGGTGACCTCGCCACAACGCGCCAGCATCGGTCCGGCCAACAGAATGGATGCACGAATTCGGCCGCACAGATCGGGATCAAGATCTGCTGGCCGTACGTCCCGTGCGTGAATGCGGAGCTCATTTGCCCCGGTCCATTCCGTTTCAGCACCAACAGATGCAATGAGTTCAACCAACGCCTCAACATCCCGAATCCTTGGAACATTGGACAACTTGATGGGATGTTCGCTCAATAGTGCTGCCGCGATAATCGGCAGGGCTGCATTCTTGTTGCCTGACGGAGTTATGCTTCCGGAAAGCCGGTGGCCTCCTTCCACAATATATTCGATGCGCTCACTTGCCCTGGGTGCCGCCATGCCTCTTTCCTTTTTTCATTTTTGGTGGGAGCTTAACGGTGATAACAGCCGAGGCAAGATGAGTAGACATAACATTGGGATCCGCATCCATCGCTATTTGAAGAGAGGAGTAAAAAATCAATTTTTCCTGATGGACGAAATGGTAGGGCAGATTGCCTCCTCACTAAGTCCGATAACAGCGAATGAAATCTCCGTACACAAAATGCATGATGCTGCGGAGTGTATGAATGATCGATGTGCACCCCGCGGTGAAGACGTCACTACTATGGCGACATGAATCGCCGGCGAGCTTCGACAGCGATGTTATAACGCTGCTGTAAGTCGGCGATTAAAGCCATTGCCACACGCTTCGCTTCGGAGTTTTCTGCGTCTCTGTAATTCTTCTTTGCGGCGTCCAGCAGTTTCTTGATCTCGAACTCCTCAGGCAATGTCCCCGCCTCGGCCATGATGCGGACAGCAACGGCAGTCGCCATATCAGTATACGCCTCGCCTGATCGGTCGGGAAGCGGCAGGCCTTCACCCTCCAGTCCCCGCAGTTTTCCCTCGGCGAGAGCTTTCTGGATTTGACGTTCGACGAGGCGATCAAGTGATTGTGCCATAATTGGGTTGTTAGCACTGACGGTGTTGCATCGCCATAAGCAAGCAACTTCGAATGGGAAACTTGATGATAGGATGCTTATAAAGTGGCCAAGGGAGCGGTCGCCGCAAATTCACCTCGCAGTGCAGCAGTTCAAGAATCCAAAATGCTGCGCCCCGAACGAACGGCGGCTTTCGGGAAGCTGGTAGTTGAATCCTGGAGATGTCGAGTGTCCGCAAAGGGCCGTCTCGAAACTAACCCAATTCCGTAATCGATGACTCCGTGTCGAATGCCTGCTAACTGATGGTCCGCTTATTCGCATACGTTTTACCAAGCGGAGTCAAATCGCGTGGCGTCAAAAAGGGACCTGATCCAAAAACTCCTCAAGGGTATCGAAACCGGGGATGCAGCCGCTGCGGATGTCGTTAACGAGGCAAAATATATCCAACACAATCCCCAAACGCATGAAGGCAGCGACGGGCTCGTGGCACTGTTCGCGCGACTATCAAAGACCAATCCGCGTATCACTTTCATACGTGTTTTCGAGGATGGCGATTACGCGTTTGCGCATAACGAGTATGATTTCTCAAGCCTGAGGGTCGCGTTCGAAGTTTTCCGGTTTGAAGGCGGAAAAGCTGTCGAGCACTGGGACAACATTCAACCCATGATGGGTCCGAACGCTTCAGGTCGAGGCATGCTGGATGGTGCGACGGAGATTACCGATCTCAATAAGACCGACGCCAATCGCGATTTGGTGCGCGAATTTGCGGAACGGGTTCTGGTTGGACGGCAAATCGGGCTTCTTGATATTTATGTCGACGATGGGTTGATTCAGCACAATCCTGACCTTGCCGACGGAGTCGCTGCATACCGCTCATATCTCGAAGCCTCCGAAAACGGCGCGTTTCGTATCCAATACCAAAAGGTTCATCAGGCGCTCGCTGAAGGGAATTTCGTACTTTGTATGGGTGAAGGGTCCCGGGGCGGTATCCATTCTAGTTTCTACGATTTATTCCGTGTCTCTGATAACAAGATCGTTGAGCATTGGGATACGATTGAGGCAATCGCGCCTCGCAGCGAATGGAAAAACGAAAACGGGAAATTCTAAGGATAAGGTAGCGCTCACTGAATTTCGAACACAGAGAAAGAACAAGTCTCATGCTACAAAGTGTCTCATGCGCAGTGAATTTATCAAATTACGAAGCTAACAACGACGCAGACAAGAAAGAGGCCGAAACCTGTCTAGCCCCCTGTTTCCGTACCACTGATTTGAGGTTTCTCTAATAAGGTTTCAGGTACTGGTGGGCGCATGTTTA
>NZ_JAIMIB010000047.1 GCF_019966515.1 Roseovarius aestuarii
CGGCGCTTGCTTCACAGCAAGTCCGCCGCATAATCAAACCAACCAGATGGGTCAGATGCTCTACCGGCTCAGACCGCCCTAAAGCCCAAAACCTCTGATGACGGACAGTCCCGCGTTGCCGACATCGGTGCACCAATTTGTCGCCGTCCTCGGCCAACGTCCGCTATGCGGGCTGCGACCGCAACATCTTGACCGGTCGGTCAAGGTCCGGTTTGGGCCGGGGAGAAATGATAGCGCAGGGTGCCCTTCCCACCCAGATCGGATACTCTAGCGGCCTTAATACTGCCTCCTTCGAGGTTTAGGATCCAGCTCCCAGACAGATATTGGTCGAATTCGGGAGCCACTTAGATGTTGCTTGCTGTACCCGTGGTCGTTTTTCTAGCGATGACACTTTACTTTTGGCACGCGCGCCGCAACGACGATTCCAAGTCCTTACGTGCACTCAAAACGATTCTGTCTTTTGTGTTCGCCGGTTTGACCACAATTGCCGCCGCTCCGTTGATCTATATTGCTCGAAATAATATGCGCACAAGGAAACTGTGGGCGCAGTTAAGTCGCAAGAAATAGCCGCTCAAATACCCAAAATGCTGCGCTAAGCACCAAGATCGGTTCTTGGGAAATTGGAGAGTTGATTTTCAGAATGGTCGAATGTCGGGTTTGGGCCGGCCTCATTCGAGTGAATCGCGTCTGACTTCCGAATGCTGCACTTGCTCCGACGGCGCCAAAGAGCCCAAGTGACTCGATGCCGCGACCTTCAAGAGCGACTGATTTGATCAATTCGTGCAGCTGTGCCTTTGCGAACCTTTTCTTGCGCGTCCGGCGATAGCCGATCTGAGCAACGATCCAAATTCAGTTCGCTGAAATTGGGGGCAGCCAGACCGCTGTCGTTGCATGCGCTCAACCGTGATTTCATCTCTTCCCGCATTTTGACATGATGGGGCTGCACGTTGTTCAAATGCTCAATGTCAGAATCAATTAGCTTAATTTCATCGGCCGCTTCACAGGAATTCAGAACTTCGAGGCCAATCTGGGTATGAGCGGTCAACGCATTCCAACCCTCGCCTTCGCCTTTGGGTACGCCCTCAAACCAATTGTCACCGACAGCAATGTCGGCTTGCAGACCGATTGCATCGGGACAAAGCTTGCAGCGGAACTGAGTGGTCCAGGGGTTGTCATCCCAAAGCTCGTTATAGGTCGCCTCTAGAATTCGCCCGTCAGGCATCGTTGCTATGGTCGGGCCCGGGCAGCCATTGCCGCGCCAACGAAAACTCGTCGGCCTGTCTTTTTGGAAATCCATGTCCCGGCGCGCATAAAACCCCTCCAGGGCTGATACACTGGGGACGGTTCCACAGAACATCGCTTGTGTGAACCGAACAAGATCGCGTGCACGTGCGTCCCTGCGCTGAAGATTTCTGATGCCGGCAACGTCGCATGGCTTGAGGGACACGGCAAACGGCTCGCCCAGATCAAGGACATCCAGAATGGTGGATAATGTTGCGGCACTGGCATAGCGCGACCCGTTAGCCTTCATCAGGTCTTCCTTGGTGCGGCAGATCGCTGGAATACTCCCATATGGATTTTCAGGATCTGGAATGGCCTGTAAGACAAACTCGACCTGTCTGGTATTCAGCAAATGGATGTTGATCGCTGTCATAATACCGCCTGAAGACGCCGCGAACCTTAGATCCCTGTCAGTCGCATAGCCCTTAGCTACCCGGCGGCACTCCCCCCAAACGGCATCAAAACCCGGCGCGGCATCGGTCGAAAACGGCCCGGTAACATTGATGCCGGGACACAGATCAAGAATGGCTTGTTCCTCGCTCTGATCAATCGCCCGCGTTGGAACGGGACGCAGATGTCCGTCGGTGTTCATTCGCATTTCGATCGCAGCGTCCGGCGCAAGGGCTTTGCACAGGCCACAGCCAATGCAAAAGCCGCTGTCAATGATTTGATCCAAGGTCTCGAAGCGCTTCATTTCATCCCGCCTTCGACGGTTCTAGGTCGCATGATCCGACCCTTGCCGGTCCAACATCCGTAAAAGCCCGGGCCATTCGGTTTTTCCATTGTAGTTGTAGTGATCCGATGCCGCCATCTGGTCCTGGTACCGGGCCACTTTTTGAGGGTCGATCAAATGCGGTTCGCGCCCCATGGACAAGGTCTTGATCTGGGTCGAACAGGTCTGACGCAGGAAATACGCGCGGAAAAATGCCGCCGCAGCCGTATCGCCCAAGGCATAATACCCGTGATTGCGACTGATGAGGATTTGGTTTGCCCCCAATTGTTTGACGAAATGCTGGCCGAAAGCGTCATCTTCCTCGAATTCATATTCGATGTAGCCGGTGATATTTCCCAGATAAACAGCGGGTTGGTTCAACGGAAGAATTCCGTCTTCAATCGACCCCACCGCCATGACCTCTTCTTCATGGCCATGCACGAAAAAATTGGCATCAGATCGCGATCCCAAAATCCATTGACAGAGGTTCTGCACGCCATCGTTCAACCACGGTGCATCCGGGTCAACCGGCTGACCGGCGGCATCAATCTTGACCATGTCGGACGCACGGGCTTCCTCCCAGAACATGCCGTACGGATGCACGAGGTAGTGGTCGGGTTGATTCGGCACACGCGCACATATCGCCCCGTTTGCCAAATCCGACATGCCGTACTGGGCGATGATGCGGAACGAGGCTGCCAGCTCGACACGCGCCGTCCACTCTGCGGCGGAGCATTTTGCTTTGGTCTTGATAGGTGTTGCCGGCATACGCTTTCCTTTCACTATGACGCGCCCTCAAGCGCGTAGTTGCCTTTTGATCGTGCGAATACGCGAATGCAGATCATCGCGATCACAATAGATACCTTCGATGAAACGTGATCCGCCTTTGGCTTCATATCCGGCGCGACCATGCAGAACCCGGCGGTTGTCAAAGGCCAGCAGGTCGCCGGGTTCATAACGAAATACCATCTGATAGGCCGGGTCCTGCGCACGCGCGCAGAAGGCGCGGTATGCCTTGTAGGCGCGCGCCTGTACCTCTGGCGGAGCCTTGAGAGGTGCTCGCAAAAAGGTGTTGTAACGGATACCTGTGATTGCGCCGTTTGCATCTGTTTCCACAACCGGCCCGCTGCCCCTGTAGTCAGACGTCCTGGCGCGATTGTTATACTCCCAGATGTCGGTAATCAACGAGTGGAAATGGTCAGGTTCTTCCTGGCGCATATCCTCGGCGATGCAGTAGGCGTCGACATAAATCCCTTCACCCCCGGTCGTCGTGTTGTCACGGGTGTAAAGAAACTGCAGGCCAAATGGCAGCTCGCGTGTTGGCAGGTCAACATGCTGAAGCAGACTGCCTGATGTATAGGCCTGACTGTCGGGATCATCCTTGATTTCCAGCACGTACTGTCGGCCAAAGTTGCTTTCGCGAACTGGGCCGATCCGGGTGACAATCTCTTCGAGCAACCCATCCTGTTGGGGTAGCCCCCGCAGGCGCGCCACGCCGAAATCACGCAGCGCCTCCAGCCAATGCAAGAACCTCTCAGGATGATCCAAAGCGTCCGGCCCGTCGAACGTGGGCGGTTCGGGCTGTTCTGCCGATGTCCAGAGAAACAGCGGTTCCGGTTTCGGCGCTTCAAACCAGGCGGTTCCGCGCAGCCAGCCGGGATGAAAACTTGTATCCAGCCCATCGGAAAATTGAACCCTGACGGCACCGGTTTCCAGAATGTCGGCCGATGTGATCCCCACATCCTGCGGAATATCAGTCGGTGAAATCGCCATTTCCCGTGCCTTTGGATGCGTGGTCACCGGGTCAGGGCTGTTCTCGCGCAAAAGCAAGGCGTGATGCGCGCTTGTACGACCATCAGCCCAGACTACCGACAAAACATCTGCTGCGGCTTTGACGTTCCGGACCTCATGTGTAACGGGCCAGACGTCGAAATCAGGTGTTCCAGGCAACTCGAGCATTTTCTGTCCTCCGCCTGAGACGTTAGCGCAGAACCAAGTTCTTAAGTTGACAGAATTTGGCAATTACTTGACGCTATTCAGCAAAGTGAGATGCCTCATGCTTCAGGTCGACATCGTACTGACCGAAAACTTCCCGATCCTCTCCGTTACCCTGGTCACGGAACCTCTGAGAGTGGCCAACAGAGAAGCCACGCAGCCTATATGGAGGTGGCGCATCCTGTCGGCGAAAGGCGGGGTCATGACAAGTTCCAGCGGGTTTGAGTTGGCGACGATCCCGCTAGACGACGCAAAAAGCGATATCGTCATATTGGTTTCGTCCTACGCGCCGGAAGCCGCCCTTGCCAAGCCGCTGCTGAGTTGGCTGAGGGCGAAGGCCAGAACAGGCGCGCTGATGGGATGTGTCGATACCGGCGCCATGATTTTCGCCGAGGCCGGATTGCTGAACAAAACGCCCGCAGCCGTTCATTTCGAGGCTTTGCAGGGCTACCGCGAAACATATTCGGATCAGATGTTCGCCGATCGAATGTTTGACGTGTCGAAAAACCGCTGCTCCAGCGCGGGCGGCGTCGCCACGTTCGACATGACATTGGGGCTGATCGAGCGTTTTAGTGGCCGCGATCTGTCGCTGCGAGTCGCGGAAATTCTGACATATCGCCCAACGGAATATTCTGGACCGCAGCAAAAGATGCTGGCGGAAACATCGCTAATGCGAATTGACCGAAACCTGGGCCGTGCAGTTGATCTGATGCTGGCAAATCTTCAGAACCCGCTGGCAATACGCATTATCGCAGAGAAAGTTGCCCTGCCCGAATGGACCTTGGCACGGCTGTTCAAGCGGCACCTCAAACATACCCCGTCCGGATATTACCGGTACCTGCGCCTGTCGCAGGCCAAAAACATGCTGCTCAATTCAAGCCTCCGCATCAACGAGATCGGAGTTCTTTGTGGTTTCGAAAGTCCAGAGACGTTCGCGCGGGCATTTAAGAAACATTTCGGCATCACGGCAACGAAAACGCGCCAACGATAATAACAGTCCGCGCGAAGGCAGATACTGGACCGCGTGAACTTTTGGTCTGTTTTGTTCGCAGATTGTCAGTTTGTGAGACCAAGATGCTGCGCAGTGCACCAAGGTCGGCTTTCGGGAAGCTGGCAGCGAAAAATGGGAACGTCGCGAATGACGGGAACGGGCCGATTGGAATGGCCCATTCGCCGAAATTTGATCGAGTGTCACGAACGCTTCCGCAATACTTGCATAACGGCCA
>NZ_JAIMIB010000048.1 GCF_019966515.1 Roseovarius aestuarii
ACACAAGACCGCATCTGACAAACAGCACACTTCAACTCAAAAAAGTCTTGCTATGCAGGAGACATCCACACAAGACATTCGCTGCGGCCGCGGGATCAACACTCATGCGAAGTCACGCTATGCAAGACAAGTTCGGACATTCGCATCCCCTGTGCCGATGCCAGTGTCGCCAGTCAGCTTGCGAGCGGCGCGTTGTTGATGGCGCTGACGTCTTCCATGATGTCGAAGATGTGATCGGCGGTCACGGTGATCCCAATTGCCTCAAGACGCTTAAGATGCATCGCTTTGTAGGTCTCAAGGTAGTCACGGTTGCGGAACAGGTATGTGGACCCATAGTGATTGGTGCCGTCTTCAACCGTCCAGATTTTCCAGATGATACCGGGCTCTTCGGCTATGCTATCGGCAAGTTGCCGAGTTCCTTCCAGAAATTCATCCGTGATCGGACCATCATAGGTCATATGCAAATCCCAGATTTTCAGCGTGCTCATAGTCAGTTTCTCCTTTGACCGGATGATGTGAGTTTTCGAAGGTCAGCGGTTTTTGCCAAGCTGGACAAAGCTCAGCACGGCAAGCAGGGCAAAGAAGATCGGATCGGACCAACCGAACCCAGTGAATATACCGGTCAGACAGGCGTAGAGCGTAATTATTACGCCAAGTGCGTTGGTGCAGATCAGACCGATCAAGATTTTCCGCGTAGCATCGCTGCCATCAGATACATCCCGAAACATTAAACTGATGATCCCGATGCCGCCCAGAAAGATCGAATTATGCTGGGACAGGAACACCGCGTAATGGTCGTTCAACTGCAGACCGTAGTTGGGCCAGAGAATGGCCGGCGCGAAGAACAGCGCCAGGGCGAAAAACATGTAGATCACGCCATGCGCGGTCAAGAAGGTTTGATTTGTCATTTTCCGTCTTTCTGTGGTTGAGGCAGCTTCTTACGTAGCTTGTTGAGGGTGCTGATCGTGTCGCGTTTTTCTAATGCGTCGAGATCACAGAATATCTGGTCAAGAGCCCGGTTATGTGCTGGCAAGAATTCCGCCACTTTTTGCCGCCCGGCCTCGGTCAGGCGCAGCACCCGCGCCCGTTTGTCGTGTTCATCCACCGTCTTCTCCGCCCAGCCAGCTTGGATCAGGTTCTTGACCACAACATCCAGATTGCCGGAGGTGGACAGCGTCAGCCGCATCAGATCATTGATCGACAAAGCGCCTTTGCTGCTGAGGGTTTCCAGAGCGTCCCATTGCGGCGCGGTCAGGCCCGCCGAGCGGAACACCGGCCCCATGGCGCGCACGAACAATTGCTGGCTGCGTAACAGCGCCAAAACCAATGTCTGGTTTACCCTTGTATGGTTCTCGTGTTTCATGTGAGCTGTCTATCCCTAGTTAGGGATATTATCAAGACCGGATGCTATTTCTTCGGGAACAGTCGTCCATTTGTTTGGCCGTTTCAGCCAAAGTAGGACCCAACGCCGCGAACGAAGCCAGTGCAGCACCTGGCAGCACGCGGTTCATCTGAGCGTTGAAGACGGCCCAGAGCCGACATCCAAGGCCACGTTGTGATGCTACGGTCGCAGTCCGCATTGCGGACATTCGCCGCAAGCGCAAAATCTCGACGGCTACGAATTCACTGATCGCGAACAACCCAGCCTTTCGCTTAAGGATTCGGTTTTTGGGTGAAGGCCAAAATCTGTTCAGTGGGAACTAAACGCCAATTTATATTTTCCGGTACGGTGACGGCGGTAAGAGCTCGCCACTCACGTGTTAGTTGCTGACCAAAAATTGATTGCAAAGCGCAAATGTGTAAAATGCAACTATTAGACGAGAGTTAATTATGGACATTTATGTAAATCCGCGCACCGGTATTGACGACAATGCACTTGGTCGTGGTCGCCCGGCGGCGCCTTATCGAAGCCTTGCCCGCGCAGCAGAGCGTGCTGCCGCAGTAGAACTGGCATCGGGGCTGCCCCCGGGTAGCTTCATCGGAACGATATTTGCGCGCAGCGGCACCTATGCCCCGCCTGACGAACGCTTTCCGATCATGGTTCCGCCAAGCTATGATCTGGTGGGAACGGGCAGTGCAAACGTAACGATCAGATTTACCGGTGAGACGAGAACAGCTGCCGGGCCACCTGCCGTCACCTATTGGGGCGGTGAAGCAATCTATGCCGGGCGTAATGTCCGGGGATTGACGTTAATCGCGAACCCCGCGCCGATGTATAGCTGCCGCGGCATGCGGGGTATTTTTGTGCAAAACGACGGCAGCGTTATCGAGGACGTTATTGTCGACCTCAACACCGCGGCAGCCCCACCACCTGACAGCCGCGGAAACTATGACATCGCTTTTCAACAACAGATAGTAGGCGAAGGCATTGAAATCGTGGTCCTCGATTGCGCCTGCCGGAACGCTTCACGTACAGGTCTGGGGCTACACCAGTGTTCGGGTATGATTACCCGCACCGACCTTTTCGCTGCCGCGCTTTCTTGCAGTGACAGCGCAGGGTTGACGGTTGATACGGTTAACGCCCGCGGCGCACAGCGATTTGACGTCAACGGTAATGTTCGTGTCCAGGACTGTACAATCGGCGATCGGGCCGATGCACATCGCAGCCCCATTCTGACCATCAAGGGCGACAACCCTACGGCTCCTGCGGTTTTCGGCCCGAACAACATAGCCGACCCCCTTTATATTTTTGCGTATGGGAATGTGGTGATAGAAAACAACACGCTATCGCACCACTACCAGTTTGATATCAGCGGCCCCGTGCGCGTGATTGACAATTCAATCGAACCAGAAGGTCTTGTCCGATACCTTCTGACTGTCCAATTCGATGAGAACTATCCAGGTGTGCCGGTCATTCAAAACAACCGTTTCGTTGCGCCAAGTGGACCATCGTTCGGAGGTCACCATGTAAATCCGATTATCGTCAGGGCTTCTGCTGATTTCGGAGGTGGTGCCAGCCTTGGCAATAACAACTTAGGTGCCCTCTTTGTGCGCAATACTGGGTTCTCTACCTCCGCTGACGGAGATCTCGTTCGAGCCGGCACCATTCTTGTTGATCCCACTGATGAACCAGAGGCAATCATTCGTTTCGACAACAACCTTTGGGACGACACTTTTTCACTCGACAGCTTGGCGACGCGACGGTTTCATGTCTCGACAACCCCAGCAGTTCTGAGTGTTGGCAGCCCACGACCGGCACCCTGAGGAGGTTTAGATGCAAACACCGCAACCGGAGTATGTCGTGCCTGTCGTCGCCCACCGGCTGTTCGGCCGAAACTACCCCGACATTCGGATCGAGGCAGGATTTCCCGACGAGGACGATATCATTTCCGGCGAGCCGAGGCCTGGCTTCGTGGTGCGCGGCACCATCGGCGAAAACCCACCTGTCATTGACCATAGCCGCGGCACGCAGCGCAGTTGGCAGGAAATAGATGCCATGTTCACGGCGGCCCCCGAAGTGGATGGCACGGACGGAAGTACCGTCAATGACCTATGGGCCGATACCGGAATCCGGTTTGAACTGGTTGAGAAAACCGATACGCCGATCTCGTCGGCTATGGCCCAACACCTGAGCCCTGATACGGCGATAGTGAATTCACTGCTCAGGCCGGTGGGCCGCGAGGGTGTGATCAACCTTTATTTTGCACGCCGGATCAATGGTGCCTGGGGCTTTGCACGTCCGTATTATCCCGCGCGGGCCGGTCACATCCCGATCGCGACAATCGCTGACTTGCGAGATCGCTCCGAGAATCCTGACACGCAATGGAAACACAGCCTGATAACCCTAGCGCATGAGTTCGGACACGTGCTTGGCCTCGGTCACGTCGCTTTTGACGAAAACATCATGTACGGTCACGGAACATTGCTTGGCTCCCTGAAACTCGACCAGCCCCAGGCCGCAATCTGCAGAAATCGCGCAGCCTACTTGTCAGGAGCGGTTTCGCCGCCAGCGAGCCGGCGGGCCCCGCGTATGTGAACGGAGAGAAGACCATGCAGCAAGAAAAAGATACTGGCACTGAACATCCGCCCTTTCGACCATCTGGCGGCGGTATCCTGGCTCTTCTGGATGCACCTGAAGGCGATGCCGGCGTCCTGGCCGAAGCCCGTTTCTATGGCGAGGAAGGATGCGAAGAATTGTTGGCCGCAGTTGGCCCCGGCTCAAATCTTGACCTTGAACGCAAGGCTCGCGGCGTGCATCTGCTTGGACTGCTGGGTTGCAAGAAACTGATCGGACTTTCCCAGGACCTGCTGAAAGAAGGGCTGTTCCCGGTTGAGGTAAGCCTGGTCTATGCGTTGGCGCGGATCGACAGATCGGTAGCAGAACAGGAGTTTGCTCCGATCATCGAAAAAGACGATCCCGAAAGATCCTTTCTGCGTGAACATGCGATGCGCGCGCTTTGGGTAGGTGCCTCGCCACTCCTTAAACAAAAAATATCGAAAGCCTTGCAAGCGACTAATGACAAAAGGCTTTTTGCAGAATTACCCGAGCTTCTGTTGACACCTGCTGAACTAAAGGACGAATGTGCTCAAGGCAATTTTTAAAATCTCCATTAACAGTTGGTGTGCAAGACTTGCCGATGTTTTGTCTAACGCAGTTTCTCAAGGGACGTTCCGGTTAGTCTCTGATGAACTGTCCTCGCAGGAGTTGGACATTCTCTGCAACTAGACGAACTAATATTAGGGCACATTCCGGCCCTAAAACGGACGTTCAGAACAATGGCGCTTGCCGCGGTGCGTTTCCGAAAGCTGACATTTGAAGATGAGCGCATCAATCTGGACACGCGAAGGGCCGATATCTGAACCCGCCAGCGATCAGTTTAATCAGTGCGAGCGGGTCTGCATCACGCTCCAGTAAGACAAACCAATTCGCCATCGGCATCCTCTAGAAACAACAGGTC
>NZ_JAIMIB010000049.1 GCF_019966515.1 Roseovarius aestuarii
GGTCGCCGGGCAAAGCATCGTCGAGATACACTCCATCACCCCCACAGATATCACAACCGACATCTTCCAATTCTAAATAAACAGCTCAAATGAATCTGTGGGCCACAGAGCGGTGAGACAGGATGACGTCGGGCAGGGTGCCCTGTTCCCGGTACCATATCGGCTTTGATGGCGAGTTATTATCGTTCCTCGGATTACCTCAACTTAAAACCAACCACATAATGCAGTTCTATTGAGGCTGTCGGCCGCCGGAACGCTGCTGACGCAGCCGTAACCCGTTTGCCCGAAAAGCAAAAAGTGAAACAGAAGATTGGCGAAGCCGCCCTCAAGATTTGGCGAACCTGGCGCCAAGCCCTTGAAGGATAAGAAGAGTCAGGTGGGTTTGGTAGTGCGCGCAGTCTCAAGCTATCCAGTCTCTGCGCAATTTCCCTGGAAACAGGGAATTTACAGGGAAATTCTGCGAATTTAGCCTGAAACCGACTGATTTTGATGATTTTGCCCCTGAATATCGACGTAATAACAGGCGTTTACGGACCAATTCCCTGTTCTTTTGATAACAGGAAATTAATTCGACCAAACAGTGAATTTTTCAGGGATTAACAGGGAAAGCCCATGCGGTAACAGGGAAGGCGCTGGCGCTTATCGAAAACCCGGCGTTCAGTTCTTTCAAGCTGCCGCTATCGTCTTCATCGTCGTCGGCATCTGCCAGATCCGCCAAAAGCAATGTGACAGCGTGGCCGTTATTGGCCACACGTGTTTGTTCAAACAACTCGACATCTGACCGGCTCAACCAGGCAAGCGGGTTGGTTTCCGTGACGCTACTAAATCCTTTGGCGCCATTGGCTACAATTTTACCGGCCAGGCTGAGGTGGGGCAGCCGTTCGCCACGCTTGCAGGTGATCCACGGAAACCTACTGCTTTTGACAGAATACCGAACTTGACCATTTCGCGACCAAACCGCCGTCAGGCATTCTTCCCTGCGATCGATCATGCGTCGGATTGTTGCCTCCAGGCTGACGTTTAGATGATCGCGCAGCCGCTGAGCATCTTTCAGATCAGGATCCTGGGAAAGCAACGGATCGAACAGTTTGAACGGTGCAAGCAAATTGATGGCGAACGCGTTCGCCTCTGACTCCTGTCGGTATTGGCGTTGGCCAGCGCGCGTCTCGCGCATATCCTGTGCCTTGCAGGTGAATCCTCTGTCGCCGGACAACTTGTGCCGCTCCATCAGGAAATGCCCCAGCTCGTGCGCAATCGTAAACCTGGCTCGTTGATCGCCATATCGAGTGTTAGCTAGGATCGACCCGGCACTCCGGACCGTGTCTGTGAGAAGCATGCCCTCAAAACCATCAAACACTTGCGTCTTGATATCAGCGATGTCCAACGCGCGCGCAATTTGACCCACTGGTACGGGTGCATCGATTGTTTCAAGTTGTGCGAATATTGCCCGAGCGATCGCTGTAGGTACATGCAGGTCAGCCAGATCAATTCGGGAGAGTTGCAATTTCTAGCCTTGGCTTCCAGTCCGCGTCTTCATTGCACGGATTGTGTCTTCGACAATAGCGCGGTCTCGCCGGGAAAGGTCTTCCAGGCCGCGGTGGATGCGTTCGATCTGCAAGGTGTCGGCGTCGGGTTCGTCGTCCTCGCCCACCAAAGCATCGATGCTGACCCCAAAATGCTTGGCCAGTTTCCGGACAAGATCAAAGGATGGATTTTGGCTGTGCCCTTTCTCCATCTCCCAGATATGCGCCTTGGATATTCCGACTGCATCCGCCACCGCCTGCAAGGATTGCCCGCTCTTCTGGCGCAAGCTGTGCAGACGCTCTCCAATATGCATGAATGCCTCCTTGTATGATGTGTCTGACGACGGCATACACCTTTGTTTTACAAGATGCCAGTCGTAAGATATATCGAACACAAGAGGCCGATGGAGTGATTCCACCGGCGAGCGGGATCAAGGAGGTCGAAATGACCCGAAAGAATTTAGATTGGATCGCCATTGGCGATCTCACCCCCTGGGCGCGCAACGCGCGGACCCATTCGAAAAAACAGATCCGGCAGATTGCAGAGAGCATTGAGGCGTTTGGGTTTACCAATCCGGTGCTGATTGATGAACGCCGGACCATTTTGGCGGGGCACGGCAGGGTTGCCGCGGCGAACGAACTCGGAATGAGGGAGGTGCCGTGCCTCAGGCTGGATCACATGAGTGCGGATGAGAAACGAGCCTATGTGCTGGCCGACAACAAACTGGCGCTGAATGCGGGCTGGAACGAGGATCTGCTGGCGGCGGAGCTCGGCGCGCTGATGTCCGCGGATCTCGACTTTGATGTCTCGATCACCGGGTTCTCCATTCCTGAGATCGATGGTGTGCTGGAGGCGGTGGCGCCCGAAGAGCCGGGCAATCCGGAAGAGGATATCCTGCCATATGAGGCCCCCGCCCGCGTGCAGTTGGGCGATGTCTGGCAGTTAGGTCCGCACCGGCTGATCTGTGGCGACGCGCTGGACGCGGATGTTGTGTCTGATCTGATGGACGGAGCAGTTGCCCGGATGGTGTTCAGCGATCCGCCCTACAACGTGCCAATCGACGGCCATGTCGGGAACTCGGGTAAGATCCAACACCGCGAGTTTGCCATGGCCTCCGGCGAGATGAGCGCGGGCGAGTTCACCGGCTTCTTGGAGCGCGCCTTCCGCAATCTCGCCGATCACAGCGTGGATGGTTGATCAACTTCCTCTGCATGGACTGGCGGCACATGTCCGAGATGCTGAAAGCGGGGCAGGGGGTTTATGCCGAGCTCAAGAACCTGATAGTCTGGGCCAAGGACAATGGTGGTATGGGCACGTTCTATCGCTCGCGCCACGAGCTGATCTTTGCCTTCAAGAAAGGCGACGCGCCGCATATCAACACGTTCGAGCTGGGGCAGCACGGGCGCTATCGCACCAATGTCTGGGAATACCGCGGCGTAAACAGCCGGCATGCGGGGCGGATGGAAGAGCTGGCGCTGCATCCGACGGTCAAACCGGTTCAGATGATCGCGGATGCGATCCGAGATGTCTTCGCGCGGGGCGACGTCGTTCTGGATATCTTCGGCGGGTCCGGCTCGACGCTGATCACGGCGGAAAAGAGCGGCCGCTGTGGATATCTCTGCGAGCTTGATCCGATCTACTGTGATCGCATCCTCACGCGATGGGAAGCCTATGCGAAGGATGAGGCGAAACAGCTGGTCTGCGGCTGGTAGGGACCTGCGGCGCAAGTGTTGGGGGCGGCTGAATGAGTAGGGAGAAGAACAAGCTGCCGGTACAAAGGCCGGGCGTCGCGTATGAGGTCGGCTACGGCAAACCTCCGGCCACAACTCGGTTCAAACCCGGCGTGTCTGGTAATCCAAGGGGTCGACCCAAAGGGGCGAAGAACAGGCTACCCAAGCTCAACGAAGAGCGCCTGAAGAGCATTATCCTGCAGGAGGCATATCGTGACATCACTGTACGGGATAGCGCGCGTAACGTCACGATCCCGATGGCACAGGCTGTCATGCGATCGCTGGCGGTGAATGCCGCCAAAGGCCAGCATCGGGCGCAGCGGCTCTTTGCCGAGATGCTCTCAACCACTGAGCGGCAGAACAAGCAGCTGGCCGATGAGTGGCTCTCAACGGCGATGGATTACAAGATCGAGTGGGACGAGGAACTGGAGCGGCGCAAACGGCTTGGCATCACTGACCTATCGGATCCAGTGCCACATCCCGATCACGTCAAGATCGATCTAAACACCGGCGAGGCGCGGGTTGAGGGACCCTGGACCAAGGAAGAGAAAGCCGAGCTCGATATGTGGCTGGCAAAGCGGGAGGAGTGGGAGGCCGACCTCGCGGTGTTGCAGGACGATCTGGCTGCCGAAGAAAGCGAAGGCATCCGCGAGATCATCCGCGACGATATCAAACACGCCGAACGCATCCTCAGCATCATCGGTCAGTTGACGGATAGGTTCGGGCGGTAGTGCGGTTTAAAGGCCATGGTGGGGCTGGTGACGAAATGACGGTCGCCGCCAGCCCTTACCAGTCATCCAACATTTTTGCAGAGAATGACAGGAACGAGCCGATTCTGTGGAAAAACAACGTGTTGCGAGCGCAGAAAGTAGTTAGCTGAACAGAGCGCGAGCGCCTTTCTGATCAGGCGGTTCCCGGTTTCTGCGGTGCAGGAAAGATCTTAGCCAATTTCCGGAGGTTCTGGGCGGTGGCAGCGAGCAGGAATTCGTCATTTGCGCCGCATGGGCCACGTAATCGGAGCCGCCCCAAACCTAAGATACGTTTGAGGTGGGCGAAGAGCATCTCGACCTTCTTCCGAAGCTTCATCGAGATGTCGTATTGTCTGGTCTTGGCAATGTCGCGGGCGACCTGGTGGGCGTCTTCATGTTCTTCGCGGGTAATCTTGCGGGCATCGGCATTCGGGCAGCATTTTGACTTCGAGGGGCAGGCCTGGCAGGTCAGCTTCAACGCCTGATACTTGACGACACCTTTGCCAGTCGGGCCACGGTTCGGGTCTGAGTAGCTCCGCCGGAACTGCTTGAGCGCCTCGCCTTCCGGACAGATATATTGGTTGTTCCGGGCGTCCCATTCAAAATCGGCG